>NZ_CP159330.1:0-1200000 GCF_045055805.1 Christiangramia sp. LLG6405-1
ATGTCAAAAACTGCGCAATCGGTTTGGAATAACTGTCTGTCTTTTATTCAGGATAATATTACACCTCAAGCTTATAAAACATGGTTTGAACCTATCCAAGCAGTGAAACTAACGGATTGTGCCCTGAGTATCCAGGTGCCTTCTAAATTTTTCTATGAGTGGCTGGAAGAACATTATGTGAAGTTATTAAAGGTTTCTCTTACACGTGAATTAGGAGATAAGGCTAAATTGGTCTACGTGATCAAAATGGAGAATACCTACGGTAATAAGTTACCTTTTACAGAGAAGATTCCAAGCACGCAAAGGTCGCAGATGGCTTCTCAGGAAGTAGATGTTCCTGTAAAGAACAAAAGCCCGGAACTTAAGAATCCTTTCATTATTCCTGGAATTCGAAATGTAAAGATCGAATCTCAGCTGAATCCTAATTACAATTTTGATAATTTCCTTGAAGGTGAGTCAAATAGGCTTGCCCGTTCCGCTGGACTCGCTGTTGCGAATAAGCCCGGAGGAACCTCCTTTAATCCATTATTGATATTTGGCGGTGTAGGATTGGGGAAAACGCATCTGGCGCATGCTATTGGCGTGGAGATCAAAGATAAATACCCGGAGAAAACAGTTCTTTATATTTCTGCGGAAAAATTTACCCAGCAATACATTGAATCTGTTAAGAAGAATAATCGTAATGATTTTATTCACTTCTACCAGATCATAGATGTACTGGTGGTCGATGACATCCAGTTATTATCTGGGAAAGCAGGAACACAGGATGTATTTTTTCATATTTTCAACCATTTACATCAAAACGGGAAGCAAGTCATCTTAACTAGTGACAAGGCTCCGGTTGACATGCAGGATATTGAACAACGCCTGCTGTCAAGATTTAAATGGGGACTATCTGCTGAACTTCAAAATCCAGATTTTGAAACTCGAGTTTCGATTATTAAGAACAAACTTTATCGTGATGGTGTAGAGATGCCTGAAGATATCGTAGAATTCCTGGCAAATAATATTAAAACCAATATCCGGGAACTGGAAGGTGCAATCATTTCATTAATTGCTCATTCCTCTTTCAATAAGAAAGACATCACTCTGGAACTGGCGAAAAAGATCGTAGATAACTACGTGAAAAACACCAAGCGCGAAGTTTCTATAGATTATATTCAGAAGGTTGTAAGTGATTACTTCCAGATGGATGTGGATACTTTACAATCCAAAACTAGAAAACGCCATATTGTACAGGCGAGACAGCTTGCGATGTTCTTTGCGAAGAAATTCACTAAAGCATCACTGGCAAGTATTGGATCTCAAATTGGGAGCAGGGATCATGCTACCGTTCTGCATGCGTGTAAGACCGTAGACAATCTTGCCTCCACAGATAAGCAATTCAAGAAATTTGTTGAAGATCTCAACAAAAAGCTCACTCTATAAAATTAAATGTTTATGAAAACCAGGGTATTGATGGTGTGTCTCGGGAATATCTGCAGATCGCCGCTGGCCGAGGGTATTCTTAAATCTAAAGTAGATCCTGAAAAGGTTTTTGTAGATTCTGCAGGAACCGGAGACTGGCATGTTGATTCTGAACCAGACAAAAGATCGATCGCCATTGCCAATAAGAATGGTCTAGATATTTCCCAGCAAAGAGGAAGACAATTCAGTAAAAAAGATTTCCAGGACTTCGATCATATTTTCGTAATGGATAATTCCAATTTTAAGGATGTGATCGCCATGGCAGAAACCGATGAGGAACGCCAGAAAGTACATTTGATCCTTGAGGAAATATTCCCTTCAGAAAATGTTGATGTTCCAGATCCATATCACGGAGGAGATCAGGGCTTTAAGAATGTTTATATGATGCTGGACGAAGCAACAGATGAACTTAAAAGTAAACTCGAATCTGGCGAATTATGAGTTCTTTTGCTACAAATTCAGGTAAACTCTATCTGATACCCGTCGGCCTGGGCGCTTCAGACGCAGATAAGATTTTCCCGGGTATCAATGCTGAAATCATTTCGAACATTGATGATTTCATTGTTGAGAATGAAAAGACTGCCAGAAGATTTATCAAAGAGATCCTTCCTGAGAAATCACAACCTTCACTTAAACTTTCAGCATTAAACAAATTTACAGAAGCTTCAGAAATTCCAACTTTTCTAGATGCTGCAAAAGCTGGAAAGGACATGGGATTAATGAGCGAAGCGGGTTGTCCCGGGGTAGCAGATCCAGGCGCCGAGATCGTAAGACTGGCTCACGACGCTAACATACAAGTAGTTCCCATGGTAGGTCCCAGTTCTATTCTACTTGCGATGATGGCTAGCGGAATGAATGGTCAAAGCTTTACTTTTCATGGATATCTTCCTATCGATAAGAAAGAAAAGAAGAACGAACTCAAAAACCTGGAAAGAATTTCAGCTGAAAAAAATCAGGCTCAAATATTTATAGAAACGCCGTACAGGAATAATAAGTTTCTGGAAGATCTAGTTCAAACACTACATCCAACTACCAGGATCTGCGTTGCATGTGATCTTACGCTAAACACTGAATTCATTAAAACGGCAACTGCTGCGGATTGGAAAAATATAAAAGCCGACCTCCATAAGAGACCGGCTATTTTTATTATCCAGAAGGATCTGTAATTTTTAGGCTTCGTTTAGATTGTCGAAATCTACCCTGGCATTTTTAGTAGTCGTTACAAATGATGTATCGTATCCACCAAAACGCTTCATGTAAGTTTTAATTGTAGTACCAAATGCGTCACTGAAAGCCTGTGCTCCCCAGCTGCGCAAATACTTTTTGACACTTCCAGGTCCCGCTAAATGTGCTGCGGCAAGAATACCAGATTCAGTTACTATTACACCGTTTATATTTTTACCTACAAATCGTTTGATATCGCGTTGCAAGATCCACTTATTTCTGGATGCATTAGCATAAAAGGCTGCTTCCTGTAAAGCTGGTGAATTTAAGAATCCTATAGTGTCGTAAACACCAAGCAATTCTAAGGTTCCTTTACCAAACTGATACTTTCCCAGATAACCAAACTCGTTTATGGATTTGTAATCACCACGAGATTCCTTGAAAGCCAGGGCTTCCTTAAAACCAACATAGGATTTCCCAAGAAACGGAGAAGTCGTTGAAATTTGAAATTCGGGTTCGATCTCATCCCGCACATCAGGAACTGTATAATCAAGTTCCAGATCGTAAGTTGAGTAATCTTCCAAATCAAGATTTGCAGCTTTTTTCGTTGAAAAACTAAAAAAAATAGAGCCTGCTGCAAGAGGCAAGATTGAAAATTTTGCAATTTTCTTTCTCATTACATGTGTTTTTGAGAAGTTAATGGTGGTTCAATTATTTGAAATTCACCCTCCGCATATTCGCGGCGCAAATGTACGACATTTTTTAATAAACTGACTTACAGTGTGTTAAAGCTTATTTAAAGTATTAATGGAATTAACTTTTAGATAACTTATTGTGGATCAATAAGTTAAACATTCCGTAAGAAATTAGCTACTAACGTCTTATTCCCTGCTTGTTGATCCAGCGCACATATTCCTGCTTATTCCGGTTATGTTGCGCTAAGTTTTTAGCAAATTTATGGTAGCCGAAATTTTCAACATTTGCTACGAAATAAAAATAATCGTGATCCTCGTAATTTAGTACCGCATTGATAGATGAAATATCGGGCATCCAGATTGGTCCCGGCGGCAGCGTAGAATATTTATAAGTGTTATAAGGTGAATCTATTTCCAGATCTTTATAAAGAACTCGTTTGATGATCGTATCAAAATTCTGAGTTTGTCTCTTAATGGCATAAATGACTGTTGGATCTGCATCCAGCTTCCATCCATTTTTGAATCGGTTCATATATACTCCGGCCACTCTAGGACGCTCATCAACCTTTGCTGTTTCTTTTTGAACGATTGAAGCAATGGTGATCACTTCAGATGGAGTTAAACCAATTTGTTCAGCCTTCTCTAACTTTTCAGCAGTCCAGAACCTGTCATATTCCTTTTTCATTCGCTGCCGAAACTCTTCCGCAGAAGTATTCCAGTAAAATTCATACTGGTTTGGTATATACATTCCTAAAGCTGTGTTCTGATCTAAATCATTTTCAGCTAGAAATTCAGGGTTTTTAAAGGCTTTCAGCAACTCCACACTATCCGCTTCAATTTGCTGAGATATCCTACCCGCCAGATTTTCCAGACGTTCCTGGTTATTGAAAATTACCTTTACCGGATTGTTTCCAACTCTCAACCTGTTCACCAGATCATTATTATTCATCCCTTTTTCGATAGTATATCTTCCTGGTCTGACTTTAGAAGCATAACCTTTCTTCTCGGCCACCAGTTTAAAGGACTCTTTGTCTTTAATATAAGGATCCAGCGTATCAAGAACCGATTGGAATGTAGCGCCAGTTGGAATATACACTACTTTCTCTGAATCCTCCATTTTAATATTTGAGGTGAAGATGCTATTGTATATATAATAACTAAAAATACCTGCGCCAATTAAGCCCAGAATAGCAATTGCCAGAATAATTTTCTTAATGTACATCGTTGATCAATTGATAAAGTAATTCATCTTTATATTCCCCATTATGCATGCTCCAGTCTTTCTTTAAGCCTACTTTTCTAAAGCCATTCTTTTCAAAGACCTTCTTACTGTCTTCGTTGTCTTCAGTTACATTTGCGTAAACCTGATGTAATCCCAGGTGAGTAAAACAGAAATCGCATAACAACGAAAGACTTTCTCTTCCGTAGCCTTTTTTGCGATCTTTAGGATCTGCGATCAGAATACCCAGTGCAGCACGCTGATCCTTAATATCAAGATCGAAAACGTCGATAAGACCTACTGCTCTACCCCTTTTAGTGCAAATAACAAGTCTTAACTGTTTAATATCATAAATATCGCGGTGTGCATTCTCAATATACTGGCGAATCAAGAATTTTGAATATGGCGTTTGCGTTGAACTTATCTCCCAGAAATTCTCATTATTTTCAATTTCATGAACAAAATCCAGATCTTCCGGCTCCAACGCTCTTAGGAATATTTTCTTTCCATTTAATGTTAACATACAATTTCTCCTTTAAAAACCTGAACAGCCGGTCCTGTTAGCCAGATATTTTCAAATCCTGAATCAGTTTTCTCAAACTTTACTTCCAAAGAACCTCCAGGTGTTTCAAGCTTAACTTCTTTATTCTGGATCTTACCAGTTTGGTAGGCCGCGATTGCCACTGCTGTAACTCCAGTACCACAGGAAAAGGTCTCATCCTCTACTCCGCGTTCATAAGTACGTACCTTTAGAACCCCATCATTGATTTGCTGCACAAAATTTACATTAGTGCCATTATTATCTTTATACATTTCAGAATATCGAATTTCTGAACCCTTCTGCTGAACGTCTTCAGATTGCACATCTTCCACAAAAACTACGTGATGCGGCGAACCAGTATCCAGGAAACTATATTCCTCCTGAAGCTTGAGATCCGTCACATTCTGCATTTTCAAACTTACAATACCTTCGCTGATCGTAGCTTTGTGCGGCCCATCTATTGCAGTAAACCGGGCGGTTTTTTCAACTATTCCCAGGTAGTTCGCAAAAGCGACCAGACAGCGTCCTCCATTCCCACACATGCTACTTGGATTACCGTCTGCGTTGAAATAGACCATTTTAAAATCGTCTTCAGCAGCATCAGGTTCCTCGAGCAGGATGAGTCCGTCACCCCCAATTCCGAATCTTCTGTCACACAGCTGTTTGATCAATTTGGTATTATTTTTGGATACTTTAAGATCACGGTTATCGATCATGACAAAATCGTTCCCGGTGCCCTGGTATTTATAGAATTCTAGATTCATTTCTTCATTTTCAAGAGGCGCGAATATACGATTTTGAACAGAAATCATAGCCTGTTAAATGGTCGTTAAAAATCGCAATATGAATACTAAGTTGGAAAAATTAAAGGTTAAATAATCAAATAACATCCGAAAATGAAAAAAATAGCAAATCTAATTCTGGCCTCTGCCCTTGGTGGCGCCATGACCCTGGGAAGTTATAAGTTACTGGTAGAATATGATAATATTACTTCCTACGAAAACAATAGTGAAACAACAGAGAGTTTCCTTCCTGTTAGCAATACTCCAAATTACGGGACAAATGTTGATTTTACAGATGCTGCTGAAAAAACCATACATGCTGTGGTTCACGTAAAGAACGTAGCTGTATTTAAGGGAGGACCAAGGAGCATCTGGGAATATAATCCTTATGGTACTGAAGGTGGTCGCGCCTTACAGGGTGCGGGTTCTGGTGTAATTATAACTCCTGATGGTTATATCGTTACGAATAACCATGTTATTAAAGGAGCCAGTGAAATCGAGGTTACTCTGAATAATAATAAGACGTACACTGCTGAAGTGATTGGTAGTGATCCTGCGTTTGATATCGCACTTATAAAAGTTGAGCCGGAAGGTGAACTGGATTATATTCCGTTTGGAGATTCAGATAACGCTGAAATTGGAGAATGGGTTCTTGCAGTTGGAAACCCTTTCAATTTGAAGTCCACAGTTACTGCAGGGATCGTAAGTGCAAAAGCTAGAGATCTGAATGTTAATGACAGTTCGCCGCAGTCTTTTATACAAACCGACGCCGCTATTAACCCTGGTAACAGCGGTGGAGCTCTCGTTAATATCAACGGTGAATTAATTGGTATTAATACAGCAATCACCTCTCCTAGTGGTAGCTACATTGGATATGCTTTTGCTGTACCTTCCAATAATGCCAGAAAGATCGTTGAAGACATTATGGAATACGGAGACGTGCAAAAAGGAATTCTTGGAATTCGCGGAGGGACTATTAATGAACAAATTTCTAATGACCGTAATCTCAACATTTCACAGGGCGTAATCGTTGGTGCCGTTACTCCTGGAAGTGGTGCAGAGAAATCTGGAATTCAGGAATTCGACGTTATCAGAAAGATCGATGATATTAAAATCGCAAAGTTCTCAGATCTTACCGGTTACATTAATTCGAAGAGACCTGGAGATATAGTAAAGGTACAATTGATACGAAACGGAGAATCTAAAACCGTTGATATTGAGCTTACCAAACTTGAAACTTATTCACTTCCTACTCTTGGCTTTGAAGTTGCAAATACTACCAAAGAAGAGCTCGAAAAGTATAATGCACCCAACGGCGTTCGTATTAGTAGAATGCTCTCCGATGATCTTCCTTCTTCAGAATTGATGGGCGGGATCATTTCTGAAATCAATAATAAGAAAGTCAATTCTATCGGGGATGTGGAACAAATCATGGAGAACAGAAAAAAATCAAATCCTATCGTTATTACTTATCATAATTTAAAAGGTGAAAAGCAACGGATGATCTGGAGATAAGAGATATTCCAAACAGTCAAAAAGCCCTTCAGAATTGAAGGGTTTTTTTATGTCAAAAACCTTTACGAAAACGTTTGAAATATATACTTTTGCCGGAAATTATAACATCACAACACAAAATGGACTTTAATAAAGTTTACGAAAAAGAACTTTCATTCCAGGCAGATCGTCGCAAAGCAACGGTTGAATTTATCAATATCGTTAGCGACCTGTGGTATGACAAATCGATCGAACTCGTTTTATTTAGAAATCAGTTAATAAATAAAAATGTTAGCGATATTCTGGACCTTCATGAATATGCAGGAGAATTTGTAGGTAAACCTATATCGATCTTTGATTCGGTAGAGATCGCTAAAGCAATTCAAGGATTGAATCTTCCACCTGCAAAGCTGGACATTGGAAAACTTACCTACGAATATCATCTTGACGGTCAAACTCATAATAATGCGATGGCATTTGTGAGTAGCAAACTGAGTGATGCTAAACTGAACGAAGTGGTTACTCCAAAAGATGTTGTGCTATATGGCTTCGGAAGAATTGGAAGACTGGTTGCTCGCGAATTGATGACCAGAACCGGGAAAGGAAACCAGCTTAGACTTAGAGCAATCGTAACCCGTGGAAACGTAGACCAGAGTGTTCTGGAAAAACGTGCTTCATTACTGAAGAGCGATTCTGTTCACGGACCCTTTAGCGGAACTGTAAATGTAGACGTTGAAAATTCAGCGTTGATCATCAACGGGACTACCGTTCATATGATTTCAGCAAACCAGCCGGAAGATATTGATTATACACAATATGGTATCAATCATGCTCTTGTGATCGATAATACTGGTGCTTTCAGAGATAAGGAAGCGCTTACCAGACATTTGAGTTCTAAAGGAGCTGCAAAAGTTCTTTTGACTGCCCCTGGAAAAGGAATCCCAAATATTGTTCATGGTGTAAATCAGAAGGAGCATGATCCAGATAGCGTTGATATTTTCTCAGCCGCATCCTGTACTACTAATGCTATTACTCCAGTTCTAAAAGCTGTTCAGGATTCTTTTGGTGTAGTTCACGGTCATCTTGAAACTATTCATGCTTATACGAATGACCAGAACCTGGTCGATAATATGCATAGCAAATATCGTCGTGGAAGAGCTGCCGGGCTTAATATGGTGATTACTGAAACTGGCGCTGGAAAAGCAGTTTCCAAAGCACTGCCTGTTTTTGAAGGAAAACTGACTTCAAATGCGATTCGAGTTCCTGTGCCTAATGGTTCACTTGCGATCCTGAATCTTGAAGTTGAAAAAGAAACCAGCCTTGAGGAAGTTAACTCGATCCTTAAAAAATACGCACTGGAAGGTGAACTTGTTGAGCAAATACAATATTCTGTAGACAATGAACTGGTGTCTTCAGACATTATAGGCTCTTCTGCCCCGGCGATCTATGATAGCAATGCTACCATCGTTTCTGCAGATGGTAAAAATGTGATCTTATATATATGGTATGATAACGAATACGGATACAGTCACCAGGTAATCAGACTGGCAAAATACATTGCAAAAGTTAGAAGATTCACCTATTACTAGAATCTCAAAATTTTTAAACTTTTAGACCCTGCCATTGGTAGGGTTTTTTTATTTTTGCGGCGGTTTAATTCAAATAATAAACTGACTCAAAAGAATTTAAAAGCACGAATAGGCGAATTTCTGTCCGAAAATCTGAAATATACTAACTCTATTTTTCGCCCGTTGAAGTGTATTAACCCAAACAATTTCAATTACCTAAAAGATGAGTAACAAAATTTACATTGTAGCTGCTTTTGTTATTGCTAGTGTATTTCAGATGAATGCCCAGACAGACAGCCTTAAAACAGACACGCCCATACAGGACGAGTTTACAAGCCTTATCAAGGAATCCAACAATTATCAGGGTTATAAGGTTGTGGATTATGATAAGCTTATAGAGCTAAGAAATACGACCCGTAGTTATATCACCGAGCTAAAAGAAGAGATCGTAGTTCAGAAAAATACAGTAGATCAACAAAACGATGAGATTCAGCAGTTGAAAGCAGATCTGGAATCTACGCAACAGGACTTGCAAAGAGTAACCGAAGAAAAGGATGCTTTGATGTTTTTGGGAATGCCATTTTCCAAAGGTGGATACAAGGCTATGATGTGGGGAATCGTTGGTGCTCTTGTTGTGATCCTTCTTATTATATTCTTCAGATATAAAAGCTCACACGCGGCAACCAAAGATGCTCAGCAAAAGCTGGATGAAACTGAAAAAGAATTCGACACCTATAGAAGTAAGGCTCTTGAAAAGGAACAACGCCTTGGAAGAATGCTACAGGACGAAAGAAATAAGTCGAATAATCCGAACATCTAATAAAGATTCAGTTCTACAGAAATGCGTATAGATATCATTACCGTCATTCCAGATATTTTAAAGAGTCCTTTTGAGGCTTCTATCCTGGAACGGGCAATCAAAAAAGGTCTCGTAGAGATCCACCTGCATAATTTAAGAGATTACGTTAGTGATAACTATAAACAAATAGATGATTATCAATTTGGTGGTGGTGCAGGAATGGTAATGATGATCGAACCTATAGACAAATGTATTTCAAAACTAAAGTCTGAGCGAGAATACCAGGAAGTGATCTATATGACTCCAGATGGAGAAAGACTTGAGCAGAGAACTGCGAACAGTTTATCTCTGCATGAAAACCTTATTATTTTATGTGGTCATTATAAAGGAGTAGATCAACGAGTGCGCGATCAGTTCATTACTAAAGAGATTAGTATTGGAGATTACGTATTGTCTGGTGGTGAGTTAGGTGCGGCGGTACTTTGTGATTCGATCATTCGATTGATTCCAGGAGTTCTGGGGAATGAAACTTCTGCCTTAACAGATTCCTTTCAGGATGATTTGCTTGCTCCCCCGGTTTACACCAGACCTGCGGAATATAAGGGCTGGAAAGTACCGGAGATCCTTACCAGTGGTAATTTTCCAAAGATAGAAGCATGGCGTGAAGATCAGGCCTATAAACGTACCAAAGCACTTCGACCTGATCTTTTGAAGGAAGATTAATTTTTTCAAATTCAGGCTTGTAGAATAATATTATTTAATTAATTTTGCACTCATTCTAAAATAACCTCTGGCGAGAAACGTGCATGTTGTTTTTGAATTTACTTTAAACTATTAAGAATGGAATCGTTAGTAAAATTTGTTCAGGACGAATTCGTATCAAGAAAAGATCTACCTGAATTTTCAGCAGGAGATACTATTACTGTTTATTACGAAATTACAGAGGGTCAGAAAACAAGAACACAGTTCTTTAGAGGTGTTGTTATCCAGTTAAGAGGAACAGGATCATCTCAAACCTTCACTATTAGAAAGATGAGTGGAACTGTTGGAGTGGAAAGAATTTTCCCAATCAACCTTCCGGCGATTCAAAAAATTGAGATCAATAAGAAAGGTAAAGTTAGAAGAGCAAGAATTTTCTACTTTAGAGAACTTACTGGGAAGAAAGCTCGTATCAAAGAAGCTATCAGAAGATAATCCTTTCTCATACAAATATTTAAAAGCCCCGGTTCTTCCGGGGCTTTTTTTGTTTAAATCATTTACCATCAAAAAGTTAAAGTCTTTTCAGAATAGAATAATATTAGTTATCTTTAAGTAAGAGATTTAGGATGACAAAAGGATTTTTAGATCTTGAAGAAGTAAAGATTTTTTTTACTTCTAGAGTTTGAAATTTTCTATATAACATTAGTGTTTTGGACATCAAAACCAGTTTGAAAGATTTCTTATTCGGTCATATTTTCTTTTAGAATTTATGATTTTCTGGAAGCAGTAATGATTCGATTGAGTTTTAGCTTAGTTTAAAAATGGATCAATTACAGTTTCTGAAGCCATTTCATTTTAGTTATAAGATGAAATGGCTTTTTTTATGTTCTAAATTAAGATCTCTTAACAGCTCATCACGTATTGACTCTTAGGAAAAAAGAGTGAAAATCTGTATATTGCGCGTATGACGATGCCCTGGAATGTTCCAGGGTTTTCTTTGAACTTATTGCAATCAAAAACAAAATAAATGTCTCAGAAAGAAAAAATTATTTATACCAAAACTGATGAAGCTCCAATGTTGGCAACTTACTCTTTCCTGCCAATCGTTGAAGCATTCACCAAAGCAGCAGGCGTAAGTCTCGAAACCCGTGATATTTCACTTGCCGGAAGAATTTTATCTCAATTTCCAGACTATCTAAAGGATTATCAAAAAGTAGCAGATGACCTCGCAGAACTTGGTGAACTGGCAAAACAACCGGAGGCAAATATTATCAAGCTTCCAAATATCAGTGCTTCAGTTCCGCAATTGAAAAATGCTATCTCTGAATTACAATCAAAAGGTTTCGCTATTCCAGACTACCCGGATGATGCTAACACTGATGAAGAAAAGGATGTAAAATCAAGATACGATAAAGTTAAAGGTAGCGCAGTAAATCCGGTACTTAGAGAAGGAAATTCTGACAGACGAGCTCCTAAAGCCGTTAAGAATTTCGCTAAAAAGAATCCGCACCGCATGGGAGAATGGAGTTCAGACTCTAAAACTCATGTTTCTACAATGAGTGAAGGTGACTTTAGAGCGAACGAACGTTCTGTAACCTTATCCAAGGATGATACGCTTAAAATCGAATTTACTTCAGAAGATGGATCTGCTAAAACTCTAAAAGAAGGTTTAAAAGCTCTGGATGGTGAGGTGATCGATGCCACGAAAATGAGCAAGAAAGCACTTTTAAAGTTTCTTCGCGAGCAGGTAAAAGATGCACAGGATAAAGGTGTGCTTTTCTCTCTGCACATGAAAGCTACCATGATGAAAGTATCTGACCCTATTATTTTTGGTCATGCGGTAAAAGTATTCTTTGAAGATGTATTCAATAAATATGGAGCTGAACTTGAAAAAGCCGGTGCAGATGTTACCAGTGGTTTAGGAGATGTTCTTCAGGCTGTTGAAAATCTTCCGAAAGACAAACAGGATGAGATTAACTCAGCTATTGCTAAAGATCTTAAGGATGGTCCGGATATCGCAATGGTAAATTCAGATGAAGGAATCACCAATCTTCACGTTCCTAGTGATGTGATCATTGATGCTTCTATGCCGGCTATGATTAGAACAAGTGGTCAGATGTGGAACAAGCAAGGTAAGACTCAGGACACTAAGGCTGTGATCCCTGATAGTTCTTACGCTGGTTTATACCAGGCTACTATAGACTTCTGTAAAGAACATGGAGCATTCGATCCAACAACGATGGGAACTGTTCCTAATGTTGGTCTAATGGCTCAAAAAGCTGAAGAGTATGGATCTCACGACAAAACTTTCGAGATCCCAGGTAATGGTTCAGTAAAAGTTATCAATGCAGCTGGAGAAACTATTCTTGAACATGATGTTGAAGAAGGTGATATCTGGAGAATGTGTCAGGTTAAAGATGCGCCGGTTCAGGATTGGATCAAACTTGCAATTTCAAGAGCGAAAGCTACTGGAATGCCTGCAGTTTTCTGGTTAGATGAAAATAGAGCTCATGATGCTGAACTTATCAAGAAAGTAAATAAATATCTTCCAAACCACGATACTGATGGTTTAGAGATTAAAATCATGGCTCCTACTGAAGCTACTAAATATACACTTGAGAGAGTAAAAGATGGTAAGGATACGATCTCGGTTACTGGAAATGTACTTAGAGATTATTTAACTGACCTCTTCCCTATTCTGGAACTTGGAACCAGTGCGAAGATGCTTTCTATTGTTCCTTTGATGAATGGTGGTGGACTTTTTGAAACCGGTGCCGGTGGATCTGCTCCAAAACACGTTCAGCAATTTGTAAAAGAAGGTCACCTGCGTTGGGATTCTCTTGGAGAATTTCTTGCGCTTGCGGTTTCTCTGGAACATCTTGGTGAGAAATATAATAATTCGAAGGCTCTTACTCTTGCAGAAGCATTAGATGATGCGACAGAGAGATTCCTTAATGAAGGTAGATCTCCATCACGTAAGGTGAATGAGCTGGATAACCGTGGAAGTCACTTCTACCTGGCATTATACTGGGCTGAGGCACTTTCTACGCAAACCAGCAATAAGGACCTGAATGTTTACTTCGTAAGAGTGGCAGATATGCTTAAAGAGAATAAGGATCAGATCCTTAAAGATCTTATTGATGCTCAGGGAAAACCTGTAGACATTGGAGGTTACTACGAACCGAATGAGGAAATGACTAAAAAAGCCATGCGTCCTAGTAACAAATTGAATGAGATCCTGGCGACTGAAGTGTAAGTCATCAAAGTATAATTTATATCAAAGCCTCGTTATAGACGGGGCTTTTTTTATTTCATTTTGATGATTTGGGCGCGGTCCATAAATTGTTCCTGTAAACGCTCCATTTTTGGTTCCATAGTTTCTCCGAAAACAAGGTATTGACATTTTGAGATACTTAAAGGAATTCGGAGTATATGATTTAAATGACCTCCACGTGAAATAAATTCGGCATCTTCGATAATGAACATCTTAAGTTGACCCAGGTGTATACCCGTCATAGAAAACAATTTGCTCAACCTTTGAGGAGTGGCAATCACAATATCAACACCATAATAGATAGCATCTTTTTGATCATCGATATTCTGTTCGTCGTAAGCAGAATAAACTCTAAGATCAGTTTCAGAAGTAAAATCTTTGAACCTCTCTTCCAGACTCAATGCAGCCTCCTTGTTTTTTACAAAGATCAAAGCTCTTGGAGAATCTTCAAATGCTTCAGCATTTAATTGCTGAATCACACTTATGATAAGTGCCGTAGTTTTACCACTGCCTTTAGGAGCTATCATGTAGAGATCTGCTCCACTTTTAATTTTAGGTAATGCCTTCTTCTGAAAAGAGTTAGCAGATTCCAATCCCATTTCCTCTAAAGTGGATTTAAGAACAGGGTTCAGTTTTTTAAATGACATACTTAAAATTTTGTTAGTTCAAGATCAGCCTAAGCCGAGGGCAAAGTTCGACATTTTGCTCAAATACTCGGTCACTAAAGCAAAAAGCTTTGATTGCCTCAACAAGCTATTTAATCTTTCGTTAAAGCCATCAGGAAATTAGAACAGGCTATTCACTTTGCTGAAATTTGCATAATGCAGAAAATTTCAGAAGAGCGAGACAAAAAACAGGAGTTTATTATACTTCTTGTTTTGGGAACACTAATCGCTTTAGGCCCTTTCTCTATCGACGCGTACTTACCTGGTTTCGAAAGTATAGCCCAGGATTTTAATACTACGATTAGCCAGATTGGTTTAACACTTACAAGTTACTTTATAGGAATCTCTCTTGGACAATTAGCCTATGGCCCGATTATGGACAAATACGGTAGAAAAAGGCCATTACTTATTGGCCTCGGTATTTATTTCCTCGCAGCATTAAGCTGTATGTATTCACCAGAT
This sequence comes from Christiangramia sp. LLG6405-1, assembly GCF_045055805.1. Lineage (GTDB taxonomy): Bacteria > Bacteroidota > Bacteroidia > Flavobacteriales > Flavobacteriaceae > Christiangramia. Next base: position 14,830 of record NZ_CP159330.1, read on the forward strand.
CTAACCTGGCTCGTTGTATCACGATTCTTTCTAGCACTTGGTGCCGCAGGTGGTATGGTGGCAGCGAAAGCCATTGTTCGTGATGTTTTTCCGGTAAACGAAGTAGCAGGTGCGATCTCTGTGCTAATGTTAATTATGGGTGGTGCTCCAATCATTGCCCCTACGGTAGGAAGTTTTATCATAGATGCTATGGGATGGGAAATGATCTTTCTCTTTTTAGCCATTTTTAGTGTGTTGATGATCTTCAGTGTAACCAAACTTCTACCGGAAAGTAAAACGCCAGACAGGGCAGTTAATCTAAGACCAAAACAGGTCGCAGTTAATTACTTTAAAATACTTACCCATCACAAGTTCTGGAGTTTTTCAATGGCAGGGAGTTTCGCTATTGGAGCGATGTTCGCATATATTTCGGGAGCTCCAAAACTGTTTATGGAAAATTTTGATCTCACTCAGAAGGAATTTGGAATTCTGTTTGGTATAAATGCGGCAGGTCTTATCCTTGGAAGCCAGATTAACCGACTTTTTCTTAAAAAATACACTCCATTCCAGATCACGATATTTAATAGTGTGATACTTTTAGTACTCTCTGTCTTATTCCTATTGAATACAATAGCAGGATTTGGACTGGTGATCACAGCAGTTTTACTATTCCTTATGCTATTTTTACTGGGTTTTCAAAATCCGAATACCACAGCCTTGTCCTTAGAACCTTTCGAGGCTAAGGCTGGTAGAGCTTCCGCATTAATAGGTAGTTTAAAAATGATCCTGGGAGCGCTGACATCTTTCGCTATCAGTCAGTTTCACACCTCAAGTACACTACCTCTGGCAATCATTCTACTAGTTTGTTTCGCAATCAGTTTCGCACTTCTGTTTCAATTTTCGAATCAGGAGAAAAAAGCCTTGAAGTTCAGTGAAGTATAATTTTTGGGTTTCCACGGTATAGCCTATTTTTATTGAAAAATTGAAATTGCGACTTTTAAGTTTTCTACTATTAGTCATCCTACCTTCTATTGCGTTCTCACAAGAGTATACTTTAAGCGGTAGAGTGATCGACAAAAGCAGTAACGAAACCCTTATCGGGGTTAATCTTATTTTCCCAGATCTTGCAACCGGCGTGGTCACGAATGATTATGGTTATTATTCGATCAAACTACCAGCTGGTAACCACAGGGTCATTCTTACCTATATTGGTTATGCGAATGCTGAAGATGAAGTGAACATTTCAGATAATACTCAACAGAACTTTCAACTTTCAGAAGCCTCCGAAAGTCTGGATGAAGTAGTCATAACAAGCGATATTGAAGCCCTTAACATTAAAAAACCAGAGATGAGTGTTAACCGACTCTCCATTGGAACTATAAAAAAGATCCCAGTGGTGTTCGGAGAAGTTGATGTGGTAAGAAGCCTATTACTTTTGCCAGGTGTCTCCAATGCTGGTGAAGGCTCTTCTGGGTTCAATGTGCGAGGAGGCGCAGTAGATCAGAATTTAATTTTGCTGGATGAAGCTACCATTTATAATTCCTCACATTTATTCGGATTATTTTCAGTTTTCAATCCAGATGCGATTAAGGATCTTAAGTTATACAAGGGCGGAATTCCTGCGGAATATGGAGGTCGTGTATCTTCGGTTCTGGATATTTATCAGCGTGATGGGAATAGCCGGGAATTCAAAATGCAGGGTGGAATTGGTGCAATTTCCAGTCGCCTTCTAGCTGAAGGTCCTATAGTTAAAGATAAAGGAAGTTTTCTAGTTGGAGCAAGAAGTTCTTATGCTCATCTATTTCTGAAGTTAACAGACAATGACAACTCTGCTTATTTCTATGATCTGAACACCAAATTAAGTTATGAACTGGATGAAAGCAATAAGCTCCTTTTAAGTGGATATTTTGGTCGGGATGTTTTCAATATTAGTCAGAATTTTGAGAATACTTACGGGAATGCTGTACTTAACCTGAGATGGAACCATGTATTCTCAGATAATATTTTCACCAATCTCTCTGCTATTTATAGTGATTACTACTACGGACTCAATCTGAACTTTGTTGGATTTAACTGGGATAGCGGTATTAGAAATCTTAATCTCAAGTATGATTTTAACCATTATATTTCAGAGAATTTCGAGCTGAAGTACGGGATGCACAATACTTATTATAAGTTCAATCCCGGGGAAATAGAACCTATAGATGAAACTTCAGGAATCAATTACTTCAAACTGAATGATAAATATGCTCTTGAAAATGCCTTTTATATTTCAGCAGAACATAAATTTTCAGAAAAGCTTTCCGCAGAATATGGAATGAGGCTGAGTAATTTTTTCAGATTGGGTCAGAATGAATTCAATACGTACGCCAATGATGAACCAGTTGCTTACAATCCCAGAACTGGAATTTATAGTGAAGCTGATATTCTTGAAACCAGAGATGTTTCGCGCGGAGAATCACTTGAAACTTTCACCAATTTCGAACCAAGACTGGCCATCGCCTATAATTTCGCAGAGGACCAGTCAGTAAAAGTTTCTTATAACCGGATGGCGCAATATTTACATTTAATTTCAAATACCAGCAGTCCCACTCCATTAGATGTTTGGACTCCTAGTGGGCCCTATGTAAAGCCACAACTACTAGATCAATATGCAATTGGCTATTTCAGAAATTTTAATAATGGAGATTATAGCCTGGAAATTGAAAGTTTTTATAAGGATATTCAAAACAGAATAGATTACATAGACGGTGCGAATTTAATCGCCAACAATGCTATTGAGCGAGTAGTTCTTAACGGAGAAGCAAGAGCTTACGGACTCGAATTACTATTACGAAAGAACGAGGGAAGATTCACAGGATGGCTGGCTTACACCCTATCGAGATCTGAGCAGAGAACGCCGGGCAGAAACTCTCAGGAAATAGGAATAAATAATGGTGACTGGTATAAGACGAATTTTGATAAGCCACATGACGTAACTATTACCGGTAGCTATGATCTAAACGAGAACTGGGATCTCAATGCTAATTTTATTTACCAGACCGGGCTAGCTACTACATTTCCGAATGCACAGTACGAATATGAAGATGTGAATATTCCTGTTTATGGTGCAAGAAATGAGGATAGACTTCCATCTTATCATCGTTTGGATCTTTCGGCAACCTATTATCCTAAAAAGAATAAGGGTCGAAAATTGCAAAGCTCATGGAATTTCGGAATTTATAATGTGTACAATCGCCAGAACGCTTATTCGATTACGTTCCGTGAAAATATGGATACTGGGAGAAATGAAGCTGTAAGACTAACGCTCTTCGGGATCATCCCATCGGTAACTTATAATTTTAAATTTTAGAAATGAGATTCTATAAATCCTTTTTGACCGTAATTGCACTTCTGGGGTTCATCTCCTGCGAAGAAGTCGTAGATATCGAACTGGAAGAGTCTGAACCTAAATTAGTGGTGGAAGCTTCTATCATCTGGATCAAAGGAACAGAAGGCAATCTTCAGGAAATCAGGTTAAGTACAACAAGTCCGTACTATGAAGAAGAACTACGGCCAGTGACGAATGCTTCAATAGCGGTTACTTCTGAAAATGGTAGTAGATATGAATTTACTCATGATCAAAATGGCATATATATAAACGAAGAATTTCAACCTATTCTTGATCTGGAATATGAACTAGAATTAATGTATAATGATCAGGTTTATACTGCAACCGAAAGTTTTGAGTCGGTTTCGGGAATAGATTATGTAGAACAGTTAGATGGTGGCGGCTTTACTGGGGATGAAATTGAGATAAAGGCGTTTTATACAGATCCGGCTAATCAGGAGAATTACTATTTATTTAAGTTTACAGATGATGACGTCTTTCTGGAATTATATGAAGATGAGTTTACAGATGGTAACCAGATCTTCGGATATTTTTCTAATGAAGATATTGAACAGGGTGATGTAATTTCCATACAAATGGAAGGTATAAGCAGAGAATATTATGATTATATGTTTGTACTGAGATCACAAGTTGGCACGAACCAGGGAGGACCGTTTGAAACAATGCCAGCCGTAGTAAGAGGCAATATTGTAAATGAAACAAACCAGGATAACTTCCCATTTGGTTATTTCAGGCTTTCTGAATCAGATTCAATAACCTATACCGTCGAATAATGAAGCATACAGATAAAAAGACCTTATCAAAAGGAGTGAAATATCTCGCAGGGTCCTTACCACTAGTTATGATTGGACCTTCGGTGTTGTATAATGCTTTTAATAACCAGGATCATCCCTGGTATATTCCTGTCCTGATCTTTGGTATCATTGCGACCTTCGCTGCGATCTTTCTAATGTTCAAGGGAATTATGACCATGGTGAATTCGTTCTTCGGAAAACGCTCCTAAATTATATTCCAATTCCTGGCAGTTTAATACACGATCTGATTAATTTCAGTTGGTAGTCAGAAAAGTCAGCTCAACTAAACTAGATTTGATTGATATTCTTCGGAAAAGAGTATAGTTAAACTATATGCTTCGGATCCAGATCCCGTAAACTAATTTATGGATGATTCAATAAACAAAGTAATTATAGATTCCATCTACAAGCACTTCGTTTTAAAACGAGGTTTTTTCAGTTAACATTTGATCATTCTGATCACCTGTAAATTCCTGTTCTGATATTAGCAAATACAGCCCTACGATTTAGTTACACTTATGATTATCATATATTAAAATAACTTACGTCCGTGTTGAAATCCGAATTATACCATACTCGGATTCATCCCGGATGAAAGTCTGTTTCTATATAGTAGCACCTAAGATTAGCCAGAATAATTATGCGGATCCGTTTTGATATTGAAGGCTGGAAGAAGTGAAAATGCGGGTTACCAAAGGTTAGGTTATTCGGAAGTAAGGTAGTAAAGATAGTAACAGACACCAATTATGTTTACTGATTGAAGTCATTACAGGTTTTGTGACACCAAGTAACATGGTTTTCGATAGTAATTAACGGCAAAAGCTATTCACTCCTTAACTTTATGGCATAAAAAAACCCTTCATCGATATGATGAAGGGTTCTTAAGAAGAAGGCGACGACATACTCTCCCACAATACAGCAGTACCATCTGCGCTAACGGGCTTAACTACTCTGTTCGGGATGGGAAGAGGTGAGCCCCGTTGCTATAGCCACCTTAAAAGGTAAGTTATAAGCTTCGAGCTTAAAACTGTTCTGATTTCTCAGAACTAATATCGTTGACATAATTAAAGAAACAAAAAAGTTACAAGTACCTGTACTACAACTATAAAATAAGCATTTGGCGGCTCTGAGGTTTTGCGGCCTCAGAGCCATCGCGCATCAAGCTTTACGGATTATTAGTACTACTCGGCTATGACATTACTGCCTTTACACCTATAGCCTATCAACGTGGTAGTCTCCCACGGTCCTTTAAAGAAATCTCATCTTGTGGTGGGTTTCGCGCTTATATGCTTTCAGCGCTTATCCCTTCCGAACGTAGCTACTCTGCAGTGCTCCTGGCGGAACAACAGATACACCAGAGGTTCGTCCAATCCGGTCCTCTCGTACTAGGATCAGGTCCACTCAAATTTCTAACGCCCACTGTAGATAGAGACCGAACTGTCTCACGACGTTCTGAACCCAGCTCGCGTGCCACTTTAATGGGCGAACAGCCCAACCCTTGGGACCTTCTCCAGCCCCAGGATGTGACGAGCCGACATCGAGGTGCCAAACCCCCCCGTCGATGTGAGCTCTTGGGGGAGATCAGCCTGTTATCCCCGGCGTACCTTTTATCCTTTGAGCGATGACCCTTCCATGCGGTGTCACCGGATCACTATGCTCTACTTTCGTACCTGATCGACCTGTATGTCTCTCAGTCAAGCTCCCTTTTGCCATTGCACTCTACGCACGGTTACCAAGCGTGCTGAGGGAACCTTTAGAAGCCTCCGTTACTCTTTTGGAGGCGACCACCCCAGTCAAACTACCCACCAAGCACTGTCCTTCCATTGGAAGTTAGGCTCTAAACAAGTAAAGGGTAGTATTTCAACAACGACTCCACCACACCTGGCGATGCAGCTTCAAAGTCTCCTACCTATCCTACACATCACTTGTTCAAAGTCAATACTAAGCTATAGTAAAGGTGCACGGGGTCTTTTCGTCCCACAGCGGGTAATCGGCATCTTCACCGATACTACAATTTCACCGAGCTCATGGCTGAGACAGTATCCAGATCGTTGCACCATTCGTGCAGGTCGGAACTTACCCGACAAGGAATTTCGCTACCTTAGGACCGTTATAGTTACGGCCGCCGTTTACTGGGGCTTCAGTTCAATGCTTCGCCGAAGCTAACATCTCCCCTTAACCTTCCAGCACCGGGCAGGTGTCAGGCCCTATACGTCATCTTTCGATTTAGCAGAGCCCTGTGTTTTTGATAAACAGTCGCCTGGATCTTTTCACTGCGGCCCCCCCATAAGGGGGGCGACCCTTCTCCCGAAGTTACGGGCCAATTTTGCCTAGTTCCTTAGCCATGAATCTCTCGAGCACCTTAGAATTCTCATCCCAACTACCTGTGTCGGTTTAGGGTACGGGTTGCCTCCACTCGCTTTTCTTGGAAGTCGCTCCTCTGGATTATCACGCCGGCCGTAGCTTTTGTGTACTATCGGGGTGTTACCACTCCCTTCAACGTACTATTCCGTCAGTACGCACCAAATTTACGCCTCCGTCCGCTTTAACGTGGGGCAAGTAGCAGAATATTAACTGCTTGTCCATCGACTACCCCTTTCGGGTTCGCCTTAGGTCCCGACTAACCCTCAGCTGATTAGCATAGCTGAGGAAACCTTAGTCTTTCGGTGTGCGGGTTTCTCGCCCGCATTATCGTTACTTATGCCTACATTTTCTTTTGTAACCGATCCAGCAAGCCTCGCGACTCACCTTCATCTCTGTTACAATGCTCCCCTACCACTATAGTAAACTATAGTCCATAGCTTCGGTAATATGTTTATGCCCGATTATTATCCATGCCGAACCGCTCGACTAGTGAGCTGTTACGCACTCTTTAAATGAATGGCTGCTTCCAAGCCAACATCCTAGCTGTCTGGGCAGTTCAACCGCGTTTCTTCAACTTAACATATATTTTGGGACCTTAGCTGATGGTCTGGGTTCTTTCCCTCTCGGACATGGACCTTAGCACCCATGCCCTCACTGATATGAATCATTTTATAGCATTCGGAGTTTGTCAGGAATTGGTAGGCGGTGAAGCCCCCGCATCCAATCAGTAGCTCTACCTCTATAAAACTATCTATATCGCTGCACCTAAATGCATTTCGGGGAGTACGAGCTATTTCCGAGTTTGATTGGCCTTTCACCCCTACCCTCAGGTCATCCCAAGACTTTTCAACGTCAACGGGTTCGGTCCTCCACTATGTGTTACCACAGCTTCAACCTGCCCAAGGGTAGATCACACGGTTTCGCGTCTACCACTACCAACTAAAGCGCCCTATTCAGACTCGCTTTCGCTACGGCTCCACAGCTGAACTGCTTAACCTTGCTGGCAACGGTAACTCGTAGGCTCATTATGCAAAAGGCACGCCGTCACCCCACTAAAGGGCTCCGACCGCTTGTAAGCGTATGGTTTCAGGATCTATTTCACTCCCTTATTCAGGGTTCTTTTCACCTTTCCCTCACGGTACTGGTTCACTATCGGTCTCTCAGGAGTATTTAGCCTTGGCGGATGGTCCCGCCGGATTCATACAGGGTTTCACGTGCCCCGCACTACTCAGGATACTGCTATGCTTTATATCAACTTTCCTATACCGGGCTATCACCGTCTATGGCCAAGCTTTCCAACTTGTTCTAATTCATTGTACAAACAATGTTGCAGTCCTACAACCCCAATAAGTCCGTAAACTCATTGGTTTGGGCTTCTGCGCGTTCGCTCGCCGCTACTAGCGCAATCACTATTGTTTTCTCTTCCTCCGGGTACTTAGATGTTTCAGTTCTCCGGGTTCGCCTCCTTGCGGATACTATATCTTCAATATAGTGGGTTGCCCCATTCGGATATTCGCGGATCAATTTGTATGTGCCAATCCCCACGACTTTTCGCAGCTTATCACGTCCTTCTTCGCCTCTGAGAGCCTAGGCATTCCCCATACGCCCTTATCTAGCTTGTATGCGCTTTGCTTAATGCTCTAATCTATTCTAACTTACGCTAGAACAGAAGTATTATAATGTATTACTTATATTAAATATTTCTATCTAATAGTGTTCTCGTATTCTTTGTTTCTTCAATATGTCAATGAACTTTTTTCCCGTAATAACGATAGAGTCTCGATGATCCTACAAACTAAAAACATATGTTTCCTGGTTGTTTGTAAAAACTATAACCCTCTCTATCTCTAGGAATCGTGGAGAATATCGGAGTCGAACCGATGACCTCCTGCGTGCAAGGCAGGCGCTCTAGCCAGCTGAGCTAATCCCCCATTATTTTAGTATCCAGCTAACCAGTTATTAGTTAACAGTACTTATAACGGCTACTCAACCTCTAAAATTTCCTTTCAATGTTTCAAATGAACTTATAAACCTGATGGCTTACTCTTTCAAGTAGTCTCAGGCAGACTCGAACTGCCGACCTCTACATTATCAGTGTAGCGCTCTAACCAGCTGAGCTATGAGACTGTCCATAATAATCGAATTGACATAAGAATCAAGACCAAATTGGTCTCTGAACTTCCCTTTACTAATTGTCGCTTGCATGTAAACATGCAAAGCTCTAGAAAGGAGGTGTTCCAGCCGCACCTTCCGGTACGGCTACCTTGTTACGACTTAGCCCCAGTTACCAGTTTTACCCTAGGCCGCTCCTTACGGTGACGGACTTCAGGTACCCCCGGCTTCCATGGCTTGACGGGCGGTGTGTACAAGGCCCGGGAACGTATTCACCGCATCATGGCTGATATGCGATTACTAGCGATTCCAGCTTCACGCAGTCGAGTTGCAGACTGCGATCCGAACTGTGATAGGGTTTGAAGATTCGCATCCCCTCGCGGGGTAGCTGCCCTCTGTCCCTACCATTGTAGCACGTGTGTGGCCCAGGACGTAAGGGCCGTGATGATTTGACGTCATCCCCACCTTCCTCACAGTTTGCACTGGCAGTCTGGCTAGAGTTCCCGACATGACTCGCTGGCAACTAACCACAGGGGTTGCGCTCGTTATAGGACTTAACCTGACACCTCACGGCACGAGCTGACGACAACCATGCAGCACCTTGCAATTAGTCCGAAGAAGGGTCTGTTTCCAGACCTGTCCAACTGCATTTAAGCCCTGGTAAGGTTCCTCGCGTATCATCGAATTAAACCACATGCTCCACCGCTTGTGCGGGCCCCCGTCAATTCCTTTGAGTTTCATTCTTGCGAACGTACTCCCCAGGTGGGTTACTTATCACTTTCGCTTAACCACTCAGCTCTCAATCGAGCCGAACAGCTAGTAACCATCGTTTACGGCGTAGACTACCAGGGTATCTAATCCTGTTCGCTACCTACGCTTTCGTCCCTCAGCGTCAATATATTATTAGTGATCTGCCTTCGCAATAGGTGTTCTGAGTAATATCTATGCATTTCACCGCTACACTACTCATTCCAACCACTTCATAATAATTCAAGAACAACAGTATCAATGGCAATTCTACAGTTGAGCTGCAGACTTTCACCACTGACTTATTATCCCGCCTACGGACCCTTTAAACCCAATGATTCCGGATAACGCTTGGACCCTCCGTATTACCGCGGCTGCTGGCACGGAGTTAGCCGGTCCTTATTCATACGGTACCGTCAAGCATCTACACGTAGATGTGGTTCTTCCCGTATAAAAGCAGTTTACAACCCATAGGGCCGTCTTCCTGCACGCGGCATGGCTGGATCAGAGTTGCCTCCATTGTCCAATATTCCTCACTGCTGCCTCCCGTAGGAGTCTGGTCCGTGTCTCAGTACCAGTGTGGGGGATCTCCCTCTCAGGACCCCTACCTATCGCCGTCTTGGTAAGCCGTTACCTTACCAACTAACTAATAGGACGCATACTCATCTTTAAGCCATAAATGTTTACTATAATCTCCAGGTGAAGTTTATAGACTATGGGGTATTAATCCACGTTTCCATGGGCTATTCCCCGCTTAAAGGCAGATTGTATACGCGTTACGCACCCGTGCGCCACTCGTCAGCGGATTAGCAAGCTAATCCCTGTTACCGTTCGACTTGCATGTGTTAGGCCTGCCGCTAGCGTTCATCCTGAGCCAGGATCAAACTCTTCATCGTTAAATCTTAAATATATTCAACAACTACTAAAGAAATTGCTCAGTATGACTTTTCTAGTCTTAATTCTTATACACTTGATTCTATCTAATTAAAGATAAAACCCTTTGTCAATTCAATATATCAATGAACTTAATTGGTCTCCCAATCTGTCTTGTTAAAACCTAAGGAATCGAACCTTATTCTATCACCCCATCCGGTGGTTTCTAGTAATTTCAGTTTGTAATTTTTGAACGTTTGCTTGCTCTCAAAGCGGGTGCAAATATACAACGCTTTTTCTTTATCAACCAAAACTTTTTTAATAAAATTTTTAGTTTCTTTCTCTAAAGCTTTCCTACCTTTAAACTCTCCCAACCTTCCTATGAACGTCGCTTCGTTTTCAAAGCGGGTGCAAATATAAAACTAGTTTTGCTCTCCAGCCAAATAAAATTTAAAGAAATTTAATTTTTATTTTTTTGCCTTAGACCAACAATAGCCTACCCTTTACATACCTTTCAGTGAACTCTCGCCTTGCTCTCAAAGCGGCTGCAAATATACACTAACTTTTTCCTTTCTACCAAACTAAAATTTAATAAATTTTAAATTAATTTTCTAAAGCCAGATCCTTCCGCATTACCCACCATCACTACTCTCAACGAACATACGCCTTGCTCCCAAAGCGGCTGCAAATATACACCCCAATTTTAATTACACAATAACTTTCCGAAGAAAATTATAAAATAAATACAAGATTTATTATAAGTGGTTGAAATTCAGATTTATAAAAGTCTAAATAATTTCATAATGTATTTCCGAAGAGATAATCAACACCTATATATAGTATATAGGTAAGTATGTATTGTGCAACCAAACTCAACACCTTATCTTTGCGACTTCGTAAAACATGTATATAATGATCAAGATCACTCTGCCAGACGGAAGTATTAAAGAGTTTGAAAATGGCACTACTCCAATGGATGTAGCCAGAAGTATAAGCGAAGGACTTGCAAGGAATGTTATTTCTGCAAAGTTCAATAATGAAACTGTAGAAACCACAACACCTTTAAATACCGATGGCGATCTTGTTCTTTTCACCTGGTCCAATGATGAAGGTAAAAAAGCTTTCTGGCATTCATCTTCTCACGTAATGGCTCAGGCTATTCAGGATCTGTACCCGGGAGCCAAGCTTACTATAGGACCCGCGATTGACAGAGGCTTCTATTACGATGTAGACTTCGGAGAGAAAAAGATCTCAGAGAATGATTTCAAGAAGATCGAAGATCGTATGCTGGAAATTTCCCGCGGTAAACATGATTTTGCACTGCGTTCAGTTTCTAAAGCTGATGCGCTGGAATTTTATAAGAAGGAAAATAATCCTTTTAAGGTAGAGCTTATCGAAAATCTTACTGATGGTGAAATCACCTTCTGTGATCATGATACTTTCACAGACCTTTGCCGCGGTGGTCATATTCCAAATACAGGAATCATCAAAGCAGTAAAGTTAATGAGTGTTGCCGGCGCATACTGGAGAGGTGATGAAACCAATCCTCAATTAACCAGAGTTTATGGTATATCATTTCCGAAGCAAAAAGAATTAAAAGAATATCTGGCCCTATTGGAAGAAGCCAAGAAAAGAGATCATAGAAAATTAGGGAAGGAACTGGAGCTATTCACTTTTTCTCAAAAAGTTGGACAGGGATTACCATTATGGCTTCCGAAAGGTGCAGCTCTTAGAGAGAGACTTGAGAATTTCCTAAAGAAAGCTCAGAAGAAAGCCGGGTACGAAATGGTCGTAAGTCCGCATATTGGTCATAAGGAACTCTATGTAACTTCTGGTCATTATGCTAAATACGGGGAAGATAGCTTTCAGCCAATAACGACTCCTAATGAAGGAGAGGAATTTCTACTGAAGCCTATGAACTGTCCGCATCATTGTGAAATGTATAATGCGAGTTCCTGGAGTTATCGTGACCTTCCGAAGAGATTTGCAGAGTTTGGTACTGTATATAGGTATGAGCAAAGTGGAGAATTGCATGGTTTAACCAGAGTTAGAGGTTTTACTCAGGATGACGCCCATATATTCTGTATGCCGGAGCAGCTGGATGAAGAATTTAAAAAAGTAATTGACCTTACCTTATATGTATTCTCTTCCTTGGGCTTTGATGACTTTACTGCCCAGGTGTCTTTAAGGGATCCTGAAAAGAAAGATAAATATATAGGATCTGATGATATTTGGAATAAAGCCGAGTCGGCGATTTTAAGTGCTGCGGAAGAAAAAGGTCTTAATTATGTGATCGAAAAAGGAGAAGCAGCTTTCTACGGACCAAAACTTGACTTTATGGTTAAGGATGCACTGGGAAGAAGCTGGCAACTTGGAACCATCCAGGTAGACTACAATCTGCCAGAGCGCTTTGACCTGACATATAAAGGAAGTGACAATGAGTCACATCGACCAGTCATGATCCACCGTGCTCCTTTTGGAAGTATGGAAAGATTTATAGCAATTCTCCTGGAACATACCGGTGGTAATTTTCCACTATGGTTAATGCCGGAACAGGCTATTATTCTCTCACTCAGCGAGAAATATGAAAATTACTCACAAAAAGTTTTAAATTTACTTGAAAATCACGAAATTCGCGCCCTTGTAGACAATAGAAACGAAACCATCGGGAAGAAGATTCGGGAAGCCGAAGTAAATAAATACCCGTATATGTTGATTGTCGGCGAGCAGGAAGCCAAAGATGGTACGATTTCTGTTCGTAAGCATAGTGAAGGAGATTTGGGAACGATGAAGATCGATGATTTTGCAGATTTGATTAATACAGAAATCAGTAGTACCTTAAAGCCTTTCAAAACATAAGTTTAATTAAAATTTTAAGCCATAGCTATACGTAGAAAAAAACCGAACAGGTTCGGTCGACAAAAAGAAGAGCAGCACCGAATCAACGAGAAGATCAGAGCAGACGAAGTACGCCTGGTTGGTGATAACGTAGAGATGGATGTATATCCTGTAAAGAAAGCTCTTGCAATCGCAGAGGAACAGGGTCTTGATCTAGTAGAGATCTCTCCGAATGCAAAACCACCAGTGGTTAAAGTAATGGACTATAAAAAGTTTCTTTATGAACAAAAGAAACGTGAAAAGGCCATGAAAGCTAAAGCCAGTAAGGTAGTCGTTAAAGAAATTCGATTTGGTCCCAATACAGATGATCATGATTACGAATTTAAGAAACGTAATGCAGAGAAATTCTTGAAAGACGGTGCAAAGCTAAAGGCTTTTGTATTTTTCAAAGGACGATCTATCGTGTTCAAGGATAAAGGAGAAATTCTTCTTCTTAGACTTGCACAGGATCTTGAGGAACTTGGAAAGGTAGAACAGATGCCAAAACTTGAAGGAAAGAGAATGACAATGTTTCTCTCTCCTACCAAGAAATCGAAATAAGAGAATAAGAGAGTTAATTATAAAAAGAGGACAGTAATGCCTAAGATGAAAACTAAATCCAGTGCCAAGAAGCGTTTCAAGCTAACCGGTACAGGTAAGATTAAAAGAAAGCACGCGTTTAAGAGTCATATCTTAACTAAGAAGTCTAAGAAACGTAAGCTAGCCTTAACTCACAGTACTTTGGTACATGATGCAGATAAGCAAAATATCAAACTTCAATTACGTTTAAAGTAAATTGAAGCTCTTGAGGTTTAATTAATTATTTAACCATGGAGTTGGGCAACACTTAGACTGGGCATAGTGCTACAGAATAAGTTTAAGTTGAAAGTGTCGGTGAACGACCGCCTACTACAAAAAAATTTAAAATATGCCAAGATCAGTAAACTCAGTTGCCAAAAGGGCACGTAGAAAAAAAGTTTTAAAGCAAGCAAAAGGTTATTTCGGACGTCGTAAAAACGTTTGGACCGTTGCTAAAAATGCGGTTGATAAAGCTATGCTTTATGCATACAGAGACCGTAAAGCTAAGAAACGTAACTTCCGTTCATTATGGATTATGCGTATTAACGCTGCAGCCAGACAGGAAGGATTATCTTATTCTCAATTTATGGGGAAAATCAAAACCAGTGAAATTGGATTGAACCGTAAGGTTCTTGCCGATTTGGCGATGAACCACCCAGAGGCTTTCAAAGCAATTGTAGAAAAAGTAAAATAAACAATTATGCTCTCTTATAGAAAAATCCCGCAATTGCGGGATTTTTTGTTTTCTAATATTCCTTATCGAAATTTACATATCCTCTTCTCCATAGATCGTTAGGACGAGTTTTCTTGATCCTCCAGAGTTTCTATGCTCACATAAATATATGCCCTGCCAGGTACCCATGTTCAAACTACCATTAGTAATAGGTATCTGCAAAGAAGGCCCGGTAAGTGAAGATTTGATATGCGCTGGCATATCATCACTACCCTCTGTAGTATGTTTGTAATACTCCTGATTTTCCGGTACCATCTCATCAAAATGACTACGGAAATCTTCTCTTACAGTTGGATCTGCATTTTCATTAATCGTTAAACCAGCAGAGGTATGTTTTATAAAGATCTGCAAAAAGCCGAATTTGAAGTCTTCTATTTCTGAACAATGATTTAAAATTTCATCGGTAATTAAGTGGAAACCACGTTTGCGTGGTTTTAAGCGCATTTCAGTCTGATAAATTTCCATTCAATTTTGTTAAGTTTTCTGTTCCTTTTTCTTAGCTGCCGGAAATAGCACATTATTAAGAATAAGCCGGTATCCTGCTGAATTTGGATGCAACTGCAGTTCGGTTTTGGGATCCCCTACCCTGTGTTGATAATCTTCAGGATCATGTCCTCCATAGAAGGTGAAAAATCCCTTGCCTTTCACACCATGGATGTATCGGGCTTCGCCATTCAGTTTGGATTCCCCCATTATTAAAACACCAGGTTTGATCGTTTCCGGATCGTAACTTGTTGTTTGTCCCATAAAACCTTTTACGATTCGTGTATGATTTTGTGTAAGCATTGTTGGCACCACATCCCATTTCGCCGAATAATCCATCAAAGTAAAATAATCACTTTCCTTTTCGATCATCTGTCGTTTCGAGGTCATATCTATATTAGAAAATTCATAAACCAACGGACTTCTCTCCAGAATAAAATCGGTAAACGCAAAGCTGAGATCATAATCTAATTTAGACTGGTATGCCGGTTCACTTGGATCGCCATCAAACATTGCTTCTGCGATATCTACCCCATCTGCCGCCAAAGCGATATCGAAACTATCTGTGGCACTGCACATGGCAAACATAAAACCGCCACCTTTTACATATTCACTTATTCTTCTGGCCACCGCAAGTTTTTCTTCTGAAACTTTTTCATAACCCAACTCGCTTGCCAGTCTTTCAGCTTCCTTCTTGTCTTCTATATACCAGGGTGTAGTTTTAAAACTGCGATAAAACTTACCATATTGCCCGGTGAAATCTTCATGATGCAGGTGAAGCCAGTCGTACAAGAGCAGGCCGTCTGCCAGAACTTCCCGGTCGTAAATGGTAGTATATGGTATTTCAGCATAACTAAGTGCCATAGTAACGGCATCATCCCAGGGTTTATTTCCCTGCGGACTATAAACTGCAATTTTAGGTGCTTTTTCGAGCGGAACGGACTCCATATTTTGAGATGGACTGCTTATCTCATGAAGGATACTTTCTGCTTTTTGATCACTGATGATCTCGAAAGACACACCACGAATCTGGCATTCTTTCCGAAGATCTGGATGATCTGAAACGAGGAAGGAACCTCCCCTGTAATTCAGCAGCCAGTTCACCTTGAAACTTTTCTGAAGAGAAAAATACACCATCCCATATGCCTTTAGATGATCGCTTTGTGTACTCGCATCCATCGGAATAAGTACTTTTGAGGCTTTTGCAGCAGTACAGGAGAACAATAGAAACAAAAAAAGCAAAGTAGTTTGAAGTACTTTGCTTTTTATAATATTTTTTAAATGTCCTGTCTTGCTGAAATTCTTCAGTTTAAGATCATTAAAATGGAACGTCACTATCATCATCGTCACTATTCATTGAGCTACCAAATGCTTCATCTGCACTAGGATTTGGTAAATTGAAATTTCCGAAGTCATCCCCATCTCCACTATTCATACTCGAAGGAATTTCAGAAGGGAAACTAAAGTCTTCTAAATTATCGAATTTACCGAGTTCTCCAATAAACTTTAAGCGAATATTTTCCAGACCACCATTACGGTGTTTCGCTACAATGAACTCACCCTGACCCTGCGTAGGGGTTCTTTCTTCATCATCCCATTCTTCGATCTTGTAATATTCCGGACGATAAATAAATGATACAATATCTGCATCCTGCTCGATCGCTCCAGATTCCCTAAGGTCGGATAGTAGTGGTCGTTTACTTCCACCACGTGTTTCAACCGCACGAGAAAGCTGCGAAAGGGCGATTACTGGTACATTAAGTTCTTTTGCAAGAGCCTTCAGGTTTCTGGAAATCATGGAGATCTCCTGTTCACGGTTTCCACCTTTCTGCCCACCACCTGCAGTCATTAATTGCAAATAATCTATAACAATAAGTCTTATCCCATGCTGGGAGGCAAGACGTCTGGCTTTTGCACGTAGATCAAAAATAGAAAGTGATGGAGTATCATCAATAAACAAAGGTGCTTTTTCAAGATCTTTCACCTTTACATTCAATTGCTCCCATTCGTGCTGCTCCAATTTACCGGTTCTAAGTTTTTCTGAAGAAAGTCCGGTTTCAGAAGAGATCAAACGAGTGATCAACTGTACTGAAGACATCTCCAGTGAAAAGAATGCTACCGGAAAACCTTGATCTACCGCAATATTACGAGCCATAGATAAGGTAAGCGCGGTTTTACCCATACCTGGACGGGCGGCAACAATAATTAAATCTGAAGGTTGCCATCCTGAAGTAAGATCATCAAGTTTATCGAATCCTGAGGGAACTCCACTAAGACCTTCTTTATTGGAAATCTCCTGGATCTTCTTCTTTGCCTGGATCACCAAGGATTGTGCAGTTTCGGTGGATCGCTTAATATTCCCCTGGGTTACTTCATAAAGTTTAGATTCTGCTGAATCCAAAAGATCGAACACATCTGAACCTTCATCAAATGCTTCTTCAATTATTTCGTTGGAGATCTTAATTAATGATCTCTGAATATATTTCTGTAAAATGATACGCGCGTGAAACTCGATATGCGCACTACTGGACACCTTTTGAGTAAGCTGAATGAGATAATAGTCTCCTCCAACCTTATCAAACACCTTATCCTTCTTAAGTTGGTTAGAAACGGTTAATAAGTCAATCGCTTCAGAGGCATCGAACAATTTTTTGATGGCATCATAGATCAACTTATGGGAATTCTTGTAAAAGGCATCCGGTACCAGAATATCAATGATCTCGTCAACTCCTTTTTTGTCGATCATCATTGCACCAAGCACAACCTCTTCTAAATCAACAGCTTGAGGAGGAACTTTCCCTTTTTCAAGGCTTACCACATTTGTTTTTTTGTAGGATATGTTCTGGGGGGAGCTTATTTTTTCCATAGATACGAAAGTAAATAAAATGTTAAGACAATCTTAAGTAGAGAGCCTTGAGGTACTCAACAGGTAATGAACAATTCACCTGTTGATAACTTCGATTTTGTGTTAATAAGACAAAAAAATCCGGAATTTGACTGCCGGATTTTCTAACGATGATGTATAAATAAAGCAGTTAGCCTTTAAACACTCCCATGTCTAAATATTTATCCATCCTATTTTCTACCAGTTGGTCTGGTGATAAGTTTCTGAATTCAGAATATGCTTTGGTAATTGAAGATTTTACCGTATTGAAGATCTCTTCACGATTGCTATGAGCACCACCTAGAGGTTCTTTTACGATCTCATCGATAAGCTTCTGCTTTTTCATATCTGTAGCAGTCAGTTTTAAAGCATCTGCTGCAATTTCTTTGTATTCCCAGCTTCTCCATAGAATAGAAGAACAGCTTTCAGGAGAGATTACAGAATACCAGGTGTTTTCTAACATTAGTACTTTATCTCCAACACCTATTCCCAAAGCTCCACCACTGGCTCCTTCACCAATAATAACTACGATGATTGGTACCTTTAATCTCGTCATTTCAAGAATATTTCTTGCGATCGCTTCACCCTGTCCGCGCTCTTCAGCTTCCAGACCAGGATATGCTCCAGGGGTATCAACTAAACATACTACAGGAACACCAAATTTTTCAGCAGACTTCATTAAACGAAGTGCTTTTCTATAACCTTCAGGATTGGCCATCCCGAAATTACGGTATTGTCTTGTTTTGGTATTATAACCTTTTTGCTGACCAACGAACATAAAACTTTGATCATCGATCTTTCCAAGACCACCAATCATTGCTTTGTCATCCTTTACATTACGATCACCATGCAATTCAAGGAAAGTATCTCCACAAATAGCATTTATATAATCTAAAGTATATGGTCTATTAGGATGCCTGGAAAGTTGTACTCTCTGCCATGGCGAAAGATTCTTATAGATCTGTTTCTTGGTTTCAGCAAGTTTCTTCTCAATTTGCTTGCAGGTTGCCGTAACATCTACATCACTTTCCTGTCCAATATTGCAGGCTTTGGCATATTGTTCCTCAAGCTCCTTGATAGGTTGTTCAAATTCTAAATACTCCATATTTCTTATGGTTATTAATTTAAATAGCTCACAAATATAACAACTTTGAAAGGATAGAAATGGCTGATAAAGTTTAAATTTTCAACAGATATGGATTAACGCTTCGCGCGAATAAGAAGCACGATGGCAAGTATCCCGAATACTATATTAGGAAACCATACGGCGATTAAAGGTGAGAAGGTAGACTGCTCTGCCATGGTTCCAAAAACCTTGTCGAAAAAGATAAAAATAAAGGCCAGGCATATTCCAACTGCCAGGTTCACTCCCATTCCTCCTCTTCTCTTAAAGGAAGATACTGCAACGGCAATTATTGTTAGGATAAAAGCTGAGATAGGAATACTCCACCGCTTATAAGCCACGACTTCATACCTGCTTATGTTCCCCGAACCTCTTCTTTTTTCCTTGGAGATGAACTCCTTTAATTCGGTATAATTTAATGTTTCAGCAATATATGATTCAGGAGTAAGTTCATCGAATTCAAATGGCAGGATCGTATCCAGGGTTCTATAGTTAAAAATGCTATCTCCTCTGGCTCCAATAATTCGTTTATCGACAATGGAAAGCCTGTACGTACTGTCCTCTGGATTATAGCGTAAACTTGAAGCGCTTATCTTAAATTTCAACTCGTTGTCCTCAAAGTGTTCCAGCGTAAAGTTACGTGCAGAATTTGAACTTGGTGAAAAGTGGTTGGCGTAGATGAACTCGTTGTCATTGATCTGCCGGTAAACATCATTGGTTTCCCTGGTTTCCTGCCCATGTTTTAAATACCTGTATTTAAATTCATTGAAGCCTTTACTGGCCTGCGGAGCGAGATACATGGAAAGAATCAATGCACCAATACAGACAATGGTTGCCCCTATCAAATAAGGCCTCAGAAATCTATAAAAAGAAACACCGCTACTTAAGAAAGCAACGATCTCGGTATTCATGGCCAGTTTCGAGGTGAACCAGATGACCGATAAGAATAGAAATATTGGAAACAAGAGATTAGCAAAATAGATGGTAAAGTCCAGATAGTAATAGGCAACTTCAATAAAAGGCACTTCATTATCCAGGATCTTATCGATCTTTTCAGCAAGGTTTACAGTGATACCAATTGGAATAAACAACAACAGCATCATACTGAAGGTTCCCAGATATCTTTTAAGTATATACCAATCGAGAATTTTCAAATTCCGGAATTATAATCGTTTATCCATTTGTTTTACCATCTTATCTTTCCACTGTGTGAAATCTCCGGCTAATATATGCTTTCTGGCTTCTCTCGTCAACCACAGGTAGAAACTAAGATTATGAATACTTGCAATTTGCCTGCCAAGCATTTCGTTTACAGTAAATAGATGTCGAACATAGGCTTTAGAATACTCTGAATCTACAAAGCTAACACCCTCTGGATCTATTGGTGAAAAGTCATCTGCCCATTTTTTGTTCTTGATATTAATGGTTCCATGGGATGTAAATAACATTCCGTTACGTCCATTTCTAGTTGGCATCACGCAATCGAACATATCTACACCGAGAGCAATATTTTCAAGAATATTAATTGGTGTTCCCACTCCCATTAGATAACGTGGCTTGTCTTCCGGTAGTATTGCAGTAACCACTTCAGTCATAGCATACATTTCATCTGCCGGTTCTCCTACAGATAATCCTCCAATAGCATTTCCTTCAGCTCCGGCATTTGCGATATATTCCGCAGATTGCTTCCGAAGATCTTTATAGGTGCTCCCCTGTACGATCGGGAAAAGGGTTTGCTTATAATCGTAAATTTCAGGCGTTTTTTCGAGGTGATTAATACACCTGTCCAGCCAGCGATGCGTCATATGCATAGATCTCTTTGCATAATTATAATCACATGGATAAGGAGTACATTCATCAAAAGCCATAATAATATCGGCTCCAATGGTACGCTGAATTTCCATTACATTTTCCGGAGTAAATGTATGATATGAACCATCTATATGAGATTTGAACTTCACACCTTCCTCTTTGATCTTTCTTCTTGCTGAAAGTGAATAAACCTGATAACCACCACTATCGGTAAGGATATTGCGATCCCAATTCATAAATTTATGAAGTCCACCGGCTTTCCTCAGAATTTCAGTTTGTGGTCTAAGGTATAAGTGATAGGTGTTGCCCAGTATAATATCTGGATTAATATCTTCCTTTAGTTCACGTTGATGTACACCTTTTACGGTAGCTACCGTACCAACCGGCATAAAAATTGGTGTTTCGATCTTGCCATGATCTGTTGTAATACTTCCGGCACGTGCTTTACTACCGGCATCGGTAGATAAAAGTTCAAATTTCATAGTTCAGTTTAATCGCTGCAAAGATACTCATTCAAAACTCAAATGGAAGTCAGAGTTCACAGAGCCTGTTAGTATTTTGCTTAAAAAGTTAATAACTGGGGTATTGTTGCTTTGTCAAAGGCTTTAAATCGCTTATTTTTGCGGCAACAAAACAACACATTATAAAATGCCAAACATCAACGAATTACAAGATTTTGTCACTCAGGTTCGCCGCGATATTCTGCGACAGGTGCATAAAGTAAACTCTGGTCACCCTGGAGGTTCTTTAGGCTGCGCTGAATTTTTTACGGCTCTTTACCAGGAAGTTATGGATCACAACACCAGCTTCAATATGGATGGTAAAGGAGAAGACCTGTTCTTTCTTTCCAATGGTCATATCTCCCCGGTTTTTTACAGCGTTCTAGCCAGAAGTGGTTATTTCCCAGTAGAAGAACTTAGCACTTTTAGATTAATTGATTCAAGATTACAGGGACATCCAACAACTCATGAAGGATTGCCTGGAATTAGAATTGCTTCAGGATCTTTAGGACAGGGAATGAGCGTTGCTCTTGGTGCTGCGCAGGCTAAGAAACTGAATAATGATGATCATATCATCTACACCCTACATGGTGATGGTGAATTGCAGGAAGGTCAGAACTGGGAAGCGATCATGTACGCTGCCGGAAATAAAGTAGACAACCTTATTTCTACAGTAGACCTCAACGGTCAGCAAATTGATGGTAGTACAGAAAAAGTACTTCCGCTAGGAAATCTTAGAGCTAAATTTGAAGCATTTGGCTGGGACGTTATGGAAATTGAAGATGGAAACAATCTTCAACAGGTGATCGACGGACTTAAAGAAGCTAAAACCAGAACTGGAAAAGGCAAGCCAGTCTGTATTTTAATGAACACGGTAATGGGTAATGGTGTCGATTTTATGATGCATACACACGCATGGCACGGGAAGGCTCCAAACGACGAGCAATTGGAAAAAGGACTTTCTCAGAACCCGGAAACCCTTGGTGATTACTAAGCCGAATTCATTAAAATCAAAATTAAGAATATCATGAAAGAATATATAAATAAAGGAAGTAAGGATACCAGATCTGGTTTTGGAGATGGCTTAACAGAACTTGGCCAATCTAACGAAAATGTAGTTGCGCTATGTGCCGATCTTACCGGATCCCTGAAAATGGACGACTTCAAAGCAAATCACCCAGAAAGATTTTTCCAGGTTGGTATTGCTGAAGCGAATATGATCGGGATGGCTGCAGGGATGACCATTGGTGGAAAAATTCCATTTACAGGAACTTTCGCCAACTTCTCTACAGGTAGAGTTTACGACCAGATTCGTCAAAGTGTTGCCTATTCTGGAAAGAATGTGAAGATCTGTGCAAGTCACGCCGGAGTGACTTTGGGAGAAGATGGTGCCACTCACCAGATCCTTGAAGATATCGGCTTGATGAAGATGCTACCTGGAATGACAGTGATCAACACCTGTGATTATAACCAGACCAAAGCTGCGACAAAAGCGATTGCAGATTATGATGGTCCTGTTTACCTGAGATTTGGCCGACCAAAGGTTGCCAATTTTACTGAAGATGATCAGGATTTCCAGATCGGGAAAGCAGTGCATTTGTATGAAGGTAGCGATGTTAGTATTATTGCAACTGGTCATTTAGTTTGGGAAGCTATTCAGGCGGCTGTGGAGCTGAATGAAAAAGGTATTAGTGCAGAGGTGATCAACATTCATACGATCAAACCACTTGATGAAGAGGCTGTGATCGCTTCAGCTAAGAAAACCGGATGTGTGGTTACTGCTGAAGAGCATAACTTCCTTGGCGGCCTTGGTGAAAGTGTTGCCAGAACCCTGGCTTCTCACCACCCTACACCTCAGGAATTCGTGGCGACTGAAGATTGCTTCGGGGAAAGCGGAACTCCTGCTCAGCTGATGGAAAAATATGGTTTGAATGCTGCTGCGATTGTGAAGGCTGCGGAAAAAGCTATTAAAAGAAAATAATACTTCTATAATATAGAAGTCAGCATATTAAGGCCTTCTGAAGTTTATCTTCGGAAGGCTTTTCTACTTTTACTGAAATAAACCATAAACCCATGGCGTTATAGTAGCCTGAAATAAGATAAAATTAGATCTATGAAAAAGTTAATGATGTTTGCACTAATGATTGGTGCACTGAATATTTCTGCACAGGATGCAAGTTTTGGGATCAAAGGTGGATTAAATTACGGTGCAACCGGAGAATACGAATCTATTAGCCGTCTAACCGATGATTTTGGCAGTTCGTTTGAAGATGGAGAAAACAAGACCGGTTTTCATGCAGGATTTTTTGGTCAGTTCGAAATACTGGGAATCTTTCTACGCCCGGAATTGGTTTATACAGAAATGAATACCGAGTATTCACAATTTGATTATAAGCTTCAGAAGATAGATGCTCCTGTACTTCTAGGAGTAAATGTGCTAGGACCTTTGAATATCAAAGCAGGGCCGGCATTTCAATATATTCTGAAAAATGAACTGGAAAACACGAATTTGAGTATTGGTGATGTTGAAAATGAAATTAGTGTGGGATATCAATTAGGAGCAGGTCTTGATTTAGGCAGGCTTGGTTTCGATGTTCGATATGAAGGAGCTTTCCAGGATAACCAGGCATTAGGTGGAAATCTTGCTGCCGATAGTGGTTTCACTATAGATTCAAGACCATCACAATGGATACTGAGTGTAGCGTATTCATTATAATTATAACTTAAATGTTAGATATATAGTAATAAAAAACCCGGAAGAGATTCCGGGTTTTTTTGTTTTAGTTCGCTACCTGACTTATAAACTTGATGCGGTATAATCGCAATTCTTCATCGTCATAGTCTCCATCAAATTCTTCCATCGCCTCATCGATCTTATCGGTTTCCGCTTCCAGAAAATATTCATGGATCTCTTCCTGTTGATCTTCATCCAGAATATCATCTAGATAATAGTCAATATTCAGTTTCGTCCCGCTATACACGATCGCTTCCATTTCTTTAATGAATTCGGGCATTTGCATACCTTTTGCCGAAGCAATATCTGATAATGGTAATTTCCTGTCTACACTTTGTATGATAAATAGTTTCAAAGCACTATTGGCACCTGTAGATTTCACTACGAAATCATCAGGCCTTACAATTTCGTTATCCTCAACATATCTAGAGATAAGATCTACAAAATCGGATCCGTATTTTTTGGCTTTTCCTTCTCCTACTCCATGAATATTTCCTAATTCCTCGATACTTATCGGGTATTTAAGAGCCATATCTTCTAAAGATGGATCCTGAAAGATCACAAAAGGAGGCAGGTCTTTCTTTTTGGCAACTTTCTTCCGAAGTTCTTTTAGCATTTTCACCAGCTGATCGTCAACGGTATTCGCCGACTTTTGAGGTACAACGACTTCTTCGGTAATATCATTGAAAACATGATCCTCGGTCATCATAAATGACACCGGATTCTTCAGATACTCTTCACCACGCTTGGTTAGTTTCACCACTCCGTAAGTTTCAATATCCTTTTTCAGAAAACCTGCAATTAAAGCCTGGCGGATAAGTGCCATCCAGTAACCCGCATGTTGATGACTTCCTTTTCCGAAGAGACGATGTTCATCGGTCTTATGGGAAAGAATGACCGCATTGCTTTTTCCAATGAGCGTGCGCACCACTTCTTTAGACTTGTATAACTGATTTGTTTCTTTAACGGTGTTCAGCAATAGCTCAAGATCATCCTTGGCTTCATGCTGATTCTTTGGATTCTGAACATTATCATCCATATCTGCTCCTTCCCCGGTTTCGGAATCAAATTCCTCCCCAAAGTAATGCAGTATAAATTTTCTTCTTGAGATGGAAGTTTCAGCAAAAGCAACCACTTCCTGTAATAGCGCATGACCAATTTCCTGTTCTGCAACAGGTTTACCGCTCATAAACTTCTCAAGCTTTTCAATGTCCTTATAACTATAGAAGGCCAGGCAATGACCTTCACCACCATCTCTCCCGGCACGACCGGTTTCCTGGTAATAGCTTTCTATACTTTTAGGAATGTCGTGGTGAATCACAAAACGCACGTCTGGTTTATCGATTCCCATCCCAAAGGCGATGGTTGCCACCACCACATCAATATCTTCCATCAGAAACATATCCTGGTGTCGGGAACGTGTTTTAGCGTCAAGACCGGCATGATAAGGAACGGCTTTAATACCATTAACCTGAAGTGTTTGAGCAAGCTCTTCTACTTTCTTTCTGCTCAGGCAATAGATGATTCCCGATTTACCATCGTTCTTTTTTACGAAACGTATGATATCGGCATCAACATTCTTCGTTTTTGGCCGTACCTCGTAATAAAGGTTAGGTCGGTTAAAACTTGCCTTAAAAGTATTAGCATCTGTGATTCCTAGATTCTTCAGAATATCCTCCTGAACTTTAGGAGTAGCGGTCGCGGTAAGTCCGATTACCGGTATATTATCGCCAATACGCTGAAGTATATGTCTTAGATTTCTGTATTCTGGCCTGAAGTCATGTCCCCATTCACTTATACAGTGCGCTTCATCTACTGCGAGGAACGAGATCGTCTGATGCTTCAGAAAATCTACATAGTCTTCCTTGGTCAGTGATTCCGGAGCAACATAAAGCAGTTTACAAACACCACTATCAATATCTGTCTTTACCTGGTTTACTTCTGTTTTGTTTAAAGAGGAGTTCAGAACATGGGCGATACCATATTCCGAAGAGATACTACGAATAGCATCTACCTGGTTCTTCATTAAAGCTATAAGTGGGGAAACAACGATTGCTGTTCCATCCTGTATTAGTGCAGGGAGCTGATAACATAATGATTTACCTCCACCGGTAGGCATAACAACGAATGTGTCATGGCCATTTACGATACTGGTGATTACATCTTCCTGAAGCCCCTTAAACTGACTAAAACCAAAGTACTTCTTCAGTTCTTTGTGTAAATCAATTTCGGTCAAACCCATTCAATTGTGTTACAATTTTACATACATTTGTATAACTAAATATACGGTTTTCTTTAGTACCTGCAATTCTTAATTTAATCTAATTTGAAACTTAGCGAGCAAATCATTTCTTCAGCGAAAGAAACCATTTCCAACGAAGCCAAAGCAATTGCGAATCTCGAAAATTACATTGACGAAGAATTCATTAAGGCGGTAGAAGTTATCTACAGGTCTGAAGGTCGTGTGGTGGTTACTGGTATTGGCAAAAGTGCCATTATCGCCAATAAGATCGTGGCCACTCTAAATTCTACCGGCACTCCATCTATATTTATGCATGCGGCAGATGCGATTCACGGCGATCTTGGTATTGTTCAGGATAATGATGTGGTGATCTGTATTTCTAAAAGTGGAGATAGCCCTGAAATAAAAGTTTTAGTACCACTCATCAAGAATTTTCATAATGTACTAATAGGACTCACCGGAAATAAGGATTCATTTCTTGGGAAACAGGCAGACTATGTACTAAATAGTTATGTAGAGATGGAAGCCTGTCCTAATAATCTGGCACCGACGACAAGTACTACCGCACAAATGGTTATTGGAGATGCAATTGCTGTATGTTTACTGAATTTAAAAGGCTTCAGCAGTAGAGATTTCGCTAAATATCATCCGGGAGGATCATTAGGTAAGAAATTATATTTGAGAGTTAGCGATATCGTATCTCAAAATATGGTGCCTATGGTTTCTGCGGAAACTGATGTTGCTAATGTGATCATCGAAATTTCAGAAAAAATGCTGGGTGTAACCGCAGTTCTGGAAAACGATCGTATCATAGGAATCATCACAGATGGTGATATTCGTAGAATGCTGAAGGATCACGGAGAAATAAAAGGACTCAAGGCACGGGATATTATGAGTGCCGATCCAAAAACGATCGAACAGGATACCCTGGCTGTTGTTGCCATGGAAATTCTTGAGAAGAACCAGATCTCACAGCTACTGGCTGTTGAGAATGGAAAATATACGGGTGTTGTTCACCTGCACAATTTAATAAGAGAAGGAATTTTATAATGGAAAGAATCGCCCCCCAGGAAGAACCGGAAATGTCTTTTTTAGATCATCTTGAGGAACTAAGATGGCATTTGATTCGCGCGGTACTCGCCGTAGTAATCGCAGCCGCTGTAGCCTTTTTACTGAAAAGTTTCATTTTTGATGTTGTTTTATTTGGACCTAGCAAAGGTGATTTCTGGTCATATAGCATGTTGTGCAAAGTTTCTGAAGCACTAGGTTTTGACGGTGGGTTCTGTTTTCAGGAGCTTCCTTTTACCATACAAAGTAGAACGATGGGTGGACAGTTTTCTGCACATATCTGGACTTCTATTACCGCAGGTTTTATCATAGCATTCCCTTATATCATTTATGAATTCTGGAAGTTTGTAGCTCCTGCAATGCATGAGAAAGAACGTAAACATGCTAAAGGCTTTATTTTTGTGACCTCCATGTTATTCTTTATTGGAGTCCTTTTCGGTTATTATGTGATCACTCCGTTATCCATAAACTTCCTTGGGAAATATCAGGTAAGTGACATTGTTCTCAATGAGTTCGATTTAAGTGATTATATAGGCCTGGTAAGAACTACAGTTATAGCTTCAGGATTAATTTTTGAGCTTCCTATACTTATTTATTTCTTGACAAAGGTTGGTATTGTTACACCACAATTCCTGAAAACCTATAGAAAGTATGCCCTGGTGATCGTACTTATCTTATCGGCAGTAATTACTCCGCCAGATATTGTGAGTCAGATCATAGTTGCGGTTCCGGTATTGATACTTTATGAAGTGAGTATTATCATTTCAAAGTTCATGTATAAAAAAGAAGAAGAAAAATTAAAAAGTTAAGCTATGACAAATCAAGTGGACGAATTTAATTCGTACCGTGCCAAGATGAACGATAAGATTCTTGGTGATAATAATAAGATCATAAAAAGGATATTTAACCTGGATACCAATGCATTTACTGAAGGTGCCCTGGATAAAAAAACAAAAGAATTACTTGGATTGGTTGCTTCTACAGTTTTGCGTTGTGACGACTGCGTAAGATATCACCTGGAAGCGAGTTATAATGAAGGAATCACTAAGGAAGAAGTAATGGAAACTCTAAGTATTGGTACTCTTATTGGTGGAACTATCGTGATCCCTCACTTAAGACGTGCTTACGAATATTGGGAAGCATTAGAAGCCCAGGAATAAAACGGAACAATTTCTGCTTATTCAGAATAAATTGAGACTATGAAACTACGCGCTGAAAATCTGATCAAAACCTATAAAGGAAGAAATGTTGTAAAAGGTATTTCTGTCGAAGTTAATCAGGGAGAGATCGTGGGATTACTTGGACCGAATGGTGCGGGTAAAACCACTTCTTTTTATATGATCGTAGGTTTGATCAAACCCAATAGCGGAAACATTATTCTGGATAAGCAGAACATTACCAAGTACCCAATGTACAAGCGTGCACAACATGGAATTGGATACCTTGCCCAGGAAGCTTCGGTTTTCAGGAAGCTAAGTATCGAGGACAATATTCTTAGTGTTCTGGAACTTACCAAGCTTTCCAAGAAAGAGCGTCTTTTGAAGATGGAGTCGCTTATTGAAGAATTTGGGCTTGGTCATATACGTAAAAGCCGTGGAGACCTTTTAAGTGGTGGTGAAAGACGGAGAACAGAGATCGCCAGAGCTTTGGCTACAGATCCAAACTTCATTCTCTTAGATGAACCATTTGCCGGGGTAGATCCAGTGGCAGTAGAGGACATTCAGAGAATTGTTGCTCAGTTAAAAGATAAAAATATCGGTATTCTCATTACCGATCATAATGTGCAGGAAACTCTTGCTATCACCGACAGGACTTACCTAATGTTCGAAGGAAGCATTTTGAAACATGGGATGCCTGAAGAACTTGCCGAGGACGAAATGGTACGTAAAGTATACCTTGGACAGAACTTTGAACTTAGAAAGAAAAAGATCTTTAATTAAGCTGTTGCTTTTCTATTCGATATTACTGAAAGTAGTACATAGAGCAGAATAATTACTGGTATTGCTATAAACTTCAGAAATACAATGAGTAAGAGGCAACTAATAATAAAGAAGTAACGTAATTTATTCTCTTTAAAGCCCCAAACTGAAAATTTTAGTGCAAATAACGGTAGTTCAGCATTCAGAAGAATACAGCTTAAGATCGTTAAGCCAACTAAAAACCATTCGTTCAGGATCAATTGATTGATCATTGGAACAGATTCATAGGTAAGAATTAGTGGTAAACTTAGGATTAATAAAGCATTCGCCGGAGTTGGAAGACCAATGAAAGAGTCGGTTTGGCGATCATCTACATTGAATTTTGCCAATCTATATGCTGAAGCTACAATGATTAACAATCCTATAAGGGCAAAGGGTTGAAGGTTTAAATCAAATTCTGTAGAATTCCAGTCGGTTGATAAGCTACCGCTGGATGGTAAAGCTTTTATAATTAACTGGTACATTACAATTCCCGGCACTACCCCACTGGTAACGACATCTGCCAGAGAATCCAGTTGCAGCCCAACTTCACTTTTTACATCAAGAGCACGGGCGGCAAGTCCATCAAAGAAGTCGAAAAAGATCCCGGCAGCTACAAATATAGCAGCCAGCACCAGGTTTCCCTGTACAGCAAAAATAACTGCAATACTACCAGATAGCAGGTTTAAAGAAGTAATTAGATTCGGAACGTGTTTTTTTAAGCCCATTTGACTGTTTTAAATAGAATCCACTAAACTAACATTTTGAATTTAAAAGCCTCTAAAAATACTGTTATATGAAAAGCAAGTCCGCTAAATTTAATGATTCCTGTATAAGTTTATTATTTTTGAGCAGACTTCAGAATCTATGAAAAACTTTCTTTTAGCGCTCCTTAGCGGTATCATTCTGGCAATTTCCTGGCCAACTTATGGATTTCCAATTTTCATATTTCTAGGTTTCGTGCCACTACTTTATGCTGAATTTAAAATTCGCAACTTTTCTAAAAGCAAGGTCAAACTGAAAGTTTTTGCTCTTTCCTATCTCACTTTCTTCATCTGGAATGTGATTACTACCTGGTGGATCTACAACTCTACTCCTTTTGGAGGCGTTTTCGCTATACTGGCCAATTCGCTATTGATGTCTATAGTCTTTCTCTTATATCATATTGTAGCCAAGAGAACTGGGTTTAAAGCTGCTTCAGCATTCCTTATTAGCATCTGGATGGTGTTTGAGAAGATACACTTGAACTGGGACTTTTCCTGGCCGTGGCTTAATCTTGGGAACGTATTTTCAGAAGTTCCAGCATGGATTCAATGGTATGAATTTACAGGAACCTTTGGAGGAACACTATGGGTATGGGTATTGAACATCGCGATCTACAAGTCCATTTTATCCTATCTGGAATTTAAAGACAAAGCAATCATCGCAAGGGCCGCGATAAAGGTCTTGTTGCTTATTGGTATTCCAATGCTAATTTCTGGAGTTCTATACTGGAATTATGAGGAACCTGAGGAATTCATAGATGTGGTCATCCTTCAGCCAAATATCAATCCTTATACCGAAAAATATAATACTACAGATCGAAAGATCGGGGAGCTCCTACTCGAACTATCTGCTAAAGCTGTGACCCCAGAAACAGATTTGATCATTGCTCCGGAAACTGTCTTTGCTGATGGCACTCAGTTGAAAAACCTCAACAATTCTGAAGGAGTATTTTATGGAGAGCAAATTAGCCGACTGGACAATGAATTATCCTTCCTGGGAGGAATTACCTTATATGAAAGGTTCAATGATCCAGGGAAAGTCCGCAGCCAATCAAATAGAATCGGCCCGAAGGATTGGTATAATGATTATAATTCGGCATTTATGATCAGTGATCATTCAGATAGTCTGCAATTGTATAATAAGTCGAAACTGGTAGTAGGCGTGGAGAATTTTCCCTACCAGGATATTTTAAAACCAATACTTGGTGATGTAATGATCGATCTTGGAGGCACGGTTGCGATGAAAACCACTCAGGAAGAGCGGGAAGTGCTTTATTTTGAGGACTCGCTGGGAACTGCACCAATCATATGCTACGAATCGGTTTACGGAGAGTATGTAACCGGGTATGTGGAAAATGGAGCAAATTTTCTAAGTATAATTACCAATGACGCATGGTGGGGTGATACACAGGGTCACCAGCAGCATTTAAGTTATGCCAGGCTACGTGCTATTGAAAATAGAAGATATGTAGCGAGAAGCGCTAATACCGGAATTTCAGCGATCATAAACTCCCGTGGTGATATTTTGGAAACTCTGGCTTATGAGGAGCGCGGCAGCATTTCAGGGCGAGTCGGAATCCAGAATGAGTTAACTTTTTATTCGCAATACGGAGATTACTTGGCAAGAATCGCTCAGTTTTTAGCTTTATTCATCTTCTTATTTTCCGTGGTAAAATATAACAGGAAAAGACCTGCGTAAGTGAGAGACTAGGATTCCAGCTTCTTCCCTTTTCACTTTAACAGACAACAAACAACTAACATCAGACTATTTACACTTAAGAAACATACGACAACCCAAAACGTACAACAGACAACCTCAAACTTTTATTGTCCTCTAAAGAATAGTACGGTACTAAAAGTTTTTAAGAGTATACTTAGATCGAGAAAGATTCCGCGATGTTTGATATAATAAAGATCATACTGTAGTTTTTCAAGACTATCGTCATAACAATCTCCATAGTTAGCCATTACCTGGGCCCATCCGGTTAAGCCGGGTTTGATTATGTGCCGGGTATCATAAAACGGAATAAGTTCTGAAAGTTCATCCACGAACACAGGACGCTCAGGTCTTGGGCCGATCAAACTCATATCTCCAAGTAATACGTTGTAAAACTGCGGAATTTCATCGAGTCTGGATCTACGCAGGAATCGGCCAAATCTGGTCACTCTCAGGTCTTTTTTCTGAGCAAACTGTGGCCCTGAAATTTCCGCATCCTTATTCATGGTTCTCAATTTTACAATTTTGAAAACCTCCCCATTTTTACCAACCCGCTCCTGAAAGTAAAAGGTCTTTCCACGATTCGCGATCAGATTTCCGGCAAGAATAAAGGGGCTTAGAAATATTCCGACTAGTATTCCGAATATGGAAACAGAAATATCAAAGCTTCGAAAGGCTAACAGGTAAAATTTATTCTGATGATTTCTACTGAAGGGAAAATAGCGATAAAAATCTTTGTCTACATTTTGCACCGGGATTCTCTGGGTGATTTCTTCATAAACCTGAGAGTAATCACGAATAGAAAAACCCTGCTTCTGAAGTGTACTAAGTTGATTGTAAAGTGGCAGCATCAAACCTCTTTGAAAAGCGCTAGCAACTACGATTTCTCCAATATGTTCATTTTTCACCGTATTAACAAGCTCGTCCACTTCAAATCTTATAAGATCTTCCCGTTCAATATAAGTTTTTAAGGTCTCATCGGTATTGATATAACCTACAACAAAATAATTAGGATCAGCTTTTTGCAGAGATTCAGCAATCAACTTGATATCAAAAGAGTCGCCTACTACGAGAACCCGCTTATAGAATCTTGGACTTGAAATCAGACTGATATAAAGAGATCTCCAGATAAGTAGTGAAATGGCCACTGAAAGAAAGAAAAAGATGATCTGTAGTCTGTTTTCTGGCAAACTTGGAGTAAGCAAAGGCGTTAGCATATAAAACAGGACCGTAAGACTGGTGGTAAGCAGTACGTTCTTTAATACACTGTCAAACCGGGCTGCCTTCTGAAGGTCATAAAGTTCAAATACATTTCCGAAGAAACTGAGATAAACTATGAATACCAGCGTCCATGTCCAGGTATCAGAATTAATTCTGAAGTAGTCAAACTGAAAAATTATTCCGACAATAGTAAGAGAAAGTAAGGCAAAGAGAATATCGAAAAGTTTCAATAGAAACTTTCGCTCAGAGATTTCAAAATGAAAAATAGGCTTTTTCGACATTGCGGCAGGGCTGGTAATGTGCAGATAAATATAGAACTTTTAGCTTAGCAAATCCAGCCATTGGTGTTTAACTCGTTCCCAGTCGAAGTTCTCTACTTCGATTCTGGCATTTTTAGCAAGTTGAGCGCTGAATTCCGGCTCAGATATCAATTTAATACAAGCAGTAGTCATCGCTTTAGAATCACCTGGAGGTACCAGGAGACCGGTTTGTTCATTTTGTATTAAATATGGCATTCCATCAACATTTGTTGAAACCACAGGAAGTCCCAAGGCCATCGCCTCCATGACACTCACAGGAGTATTATCAACATTTGAAGTATTTAGAAAAATGCAGTAATCCTCTGATAGCGAAATTAGATCGGGTTTAGAAAGCTTCCCGGGAAAGCTTACTTTCAGCTCATTTTCTTTCACATACTTCTTAAGTTCTTCCAGGCTACCATCCTTATCAGGTCCCACCATGCAGAGTTCGCTTTCAGGATAGAGAACTGATAAATTTTCCAGTACCTGAATCGCTAGTTTAGGGTTGTAAAGCTGCTGAAATGAGCGAATCCACAGCAATTTTGGATTAGCATTCATACGATTCCGGAAAGTATAATTTTTAAGAGGAATAGCATTAGGAATGCAAATAAGATTCTCAAAACCCAGCTGTTTAAACTGCTGATAAAGGAACTTTGAAGGAGCTACCAATTTTGTGGCGGTCTGGAATAGATTTGTTACATAATTACCTGAAGACCTCAACCTATTCGATAGATTACCGCCATGCAAAATAAAATAGTAGTCTTTCCCTCTAAACCTGGCTATACTTCCACAGAGCTTTGAAAAAATAAAATTCTGAGTACTGTACGTATCAATTAAAACCTTTTGATAGTTGCCAAATAAGCAATAAAAGCACATTTCAAGAAGTCTCAGGAATTTATTTTGAAATGTTGAGATCGATATAATTTCTAATCCTTCAGCTTTGAGTAAATCTGGTATAATATCAACTGCCGTTGGAGTTCTTCCCCATTTTTCGAGTTTATTTCCTATATAAAGAATTCTTTTCATCAGGCCAGAACTTGATTCCAGTCATCCCTCACACAACTCCAGTCAAATTCATCTACTTTGCTTTTAGCATTTTTACAGAGTAATACCCCTACTTCCGGGTTTTCCACGATGTCCTGAATAGCTACAGCCATTTGTTGTGCAGAACGATCCTGCACCAGGATCCCATCCATGGAATGATCAATCAGCTGTGGCATTCCGCCAACATTCGTACTAACTACCACCAGGCCAAGACTCATAGCCTCAATGACGCTTATTGGGGTATTATCCACGGTGGTGGTATTTATAAAAAAGTCATAATGTTGGGATAGAGAAGACCAGTATTTCTTCTTTAACTTCCCGGTAAAACGAACATCAAGCTCATATTTCTCCACAAGTTTCTTGCAGGCTTTCATCGTACCATCTTTTTCCGGGCCTACCATACAAAGACTTGCCTGCGAATATTTTTCAGAAATGATCTTCAATACTTCGATAGCCATTATAGGATTATATCGCTCCTGAAAACGTCGTACCCATAGCAATTTAGGCTGAAAAGTTTCACGTCTTTTAAATGGGTAATTTGACGTTTTTATGGCGTTAGGAATGACCCTGGTATTTTGAAAGCCATGTACTTCGAATGCATCCTTTAAAAACATCGAGGGTGCTATATTGACCTTTGAGTTTCCGAATAGACTCTCGCTAAATGATTTAGATCTTTCCAGTCGTTCCGGAAGATTTCCACCGTGTAAAATGGGAATATATTCAAGATTTGATAACTGACAGGCCTTGCCGACCAGGTAAGCATAATAAAAGTTCAGAGCACCATAGGTGTCTATAAGAACAATATCGGTTGAATTTTTATAGCGAGCAATTAACCCAAGCATTTCGGTAAGTCGCAAAGCCTTATTTGATCTTGTGGATGCAGTTTTGACATCGTAGCCCTCCTTCCTTAACATTTTACTGAAAAAAGAAATATAGGTGACGGTAAAACTATTAATTCGTAAGTCGTTTCCTATGTACAGGATTCTTTTTTTCATCTACTATATATAATAAGGCCAAACCATAAATAAAACCTGGCAGGGCGATACGCATGGCGGAGTGATTAATGGTTAGAAACCAGAAAGCCATGAATGCCAGGAAATAATAATTATTTTTAAATTTCGTCCAGAAAACAATTGGGACACTGACTAGAATAATTAATGCGACAAGGCCGAGCATACCATGTTCTGAAAGCAATCTGCTAATTTCATTATGAGATGCGGTCTCAGTCCCAGCCTCTTCACTTCGAAATTTTTTAGCCTTACCTACTCCAACCCCAATTACCGGACTATCGTAGAATGCAAGTAGCTCAGTTTGAATCAGCTCTGCTCTTCCAGTTGTGATATCCTGTTCTAATTCACCGGCAGCATTTCTATTGGTATATCTGTATGTTATAAGACCTCCAGTACTTAGAGCTGAATAACTCCAGATTACAATGACTGACCCAAATAGTAACAATAATTTTCTAAATAAAGCACTCTTCTGTTTTGAATCCTGTTTCTGGTAAAAAATAAATATAAATGTAGCTATACAAACGATTGCTGTCAGTACGCCTCCTCTGGAGAAAGTTATGATGGCTCGATAGCTAAACATCAGCATCAATATAAGGTCCACAACATTTATAATACGATCTTTAAACACAAAGAGTCTGGTGCAAACTAAAAACGCTCCCAACCCCATCACTGCTGAAATTTGGTTAGGACCATAACCACCGGAAGTAGCATAATTTGAATTTGTCCCAGACATTAACGCCTCACCAATACTAGGAGTATAGAAAAACAGATATGCCAGATTAGCTATTAATGGTAGTAATAGCATTAATAAGACATAATTGAAATGGTCAAAAGTGATCTTTTTGTAATAGCAATATAATGCAGATACTCCAAGACAAACTGGTCCACTCAAATTAAAAGCTACAGCTTTTCGAAAAACCACATCATAATCCAGTGTATAAGATGCAACAACAACCCCCGGAAATAGGATTATTAAATAGATCCAGAAAGGCACAGTCTTGGCAGAGGTTCCCTTGTAGAACATTCCCATTAATAGAAATAGAATAACAGAATACTTCCCGGTTTCGTAGAAAAC
Organism: Christiangramia sp. LLG6405-1; assembly: GCF_045055805.1. Classification (GTDB taxonomy): domain Bacteria; phylum Bacteroidota; class Bacteroidia; order Flavobacteriales; family Flavobacteriaceae; genus Christiangramia. The sequence continues at coordinate 51,213 of NZ_CP159330.1, forward strand.
CATTGCTCCATTCATTCTATAGAAAACCTCTGCTCCAGCGATATATGCTGCAGCCATCAAGGCCTCATTATTTCTGTTGTTTTTGAGAATTATCCAGAAGAATAAACCCACCCAGGTTGCGAGCAAAAGTATCGAGGCTGAAGATCTTTGAAAATAAACTAAAAATCCTATCAAAACGTGGGCTAGTACGAATTGCAGGTAGGATACGTAGTTAATTTTCTTTAGTGCCAATTCTAATGAGTTCTTTGCTTTCCTTAAGCTCTGGATTTATAAAATTTCAATAATTGTGGAATTATGGAGTCAACTGAATATTTTGCATCGATCCTTTTCTTCAGAGATATGGTATGCCCGGAGTTCAAAGATAAACTATTTTTTATCCCATCAGCAAGAGCTTTAGAATCTTCAGCCGGGACAATAATTCCGTATGCGCCTACAACCTCTTTACAATTTCCAACATCTGTGCAAACTACTTTTAAGCCTGCAAACCCATACTCCAATAAAGCGAGGGGCAAGCCTTCAGATCTGGAAGCTAAAACTCCTATATCTGCTTTTTCAATGTAGGAGGATATATCAGGAATACTTCCGTAGTAAAAAATGGAAGCATTTTTTTTTGAAGACTTAAAGCTTTCCAGTAATAGACTTGAATAAGAATCTCCAAAATGATGACCAAATAAATGTAAACTATAATTCTCTGGCAACTGTTCAAATGCCCTTAGCAAGTTAAGGTGATCCTTTTGTTTACGAAGGTTTGCAACGCAAATAATTTTAATGGCATGTTCATCTCCAAGTAAGTTTACAGTATCTGTGTTCGTTTGGGGGACCTCAGGAAAGTTAGGCAGGTAAATGATATTATTGCAATTTAATTCTTTAGAAGCCCATTGCAGTAAATTTGGATTTACACAAATGATTCCACTAAACTGATGTGATAATACTTTCAAGATTTGTTTATTCCGGGACTGTAAATGATCACTGTTACCATAATGATCATGCCAGTATAACTGGAAATCAAGGCCATAGAAAATCTTCAAAATCGACAGCATGAAATATGATGTTCCATGTGCATGAACTGTATCCACACTATTATCACGAATAAACCTGTATAAGCGAGCATATGCTTTAGTATCATAGAAAGATCGCTTATTCAAAAATGTATATCTGACTTCATCTAAAATTTGAGCTTTTAGAATGCCTTCCTTTCTGGTACAGCATAAATAGGATGCCTCTATCTTTCCAACCAATGAATTTGCATAGCTAACAGCAACTTTCTCGGCACCTCCAGCCTCCAGAGTATCTATAACCTGAAGCACTTTCATAAAAGTTCCTTTATTTCCCGTTCAAATTTCTCCAGGGTGTACTCTTTTGACCAATCCTGTGCTCTATCTGACATTTCTTCTAACTGTGATGGTTTTGATAGTATAGTTAAAACATTCTTAGCCGCAGCATCCACATCATCTGGAATTAGAATTCCTCTACTTCCATGCCCTAACATCCATGGGACGCAAGAAACGGCTGTTACTATCGGTATACATCCAAAAAACATAGCTTCTGCAACTACCTTTGGCCACCCTTCCGATTTCGATGGTAGTAATAAAAAATGAGAATTTAGATAGCTTTGTTTAAGCTCAGCTACATTCTTAAATCCCAAGATGAAAATTGAATCAGATAAACCACTGATTTCTACATAATCTTGCATATCCTGATATAAAACTCCGGAACCATATATTCTAAGTTCAGCACTTATCCCGTTCTTTAATATGCGTTCTACAAGTTTGATCGCAAAATCTGGTTGTTTACCTTCAGAAAGACTTCCTGCAAATAGAAATTTTAGCTTCTGATCGTAAACCCTGGATGTTTTCTGAATCTCTTTCTGCGAATAACTAGCTGTAAAAAATGGCAGAATATTAGCTGATTGATCGGGCCACTCTCCATAGACCAGCACTTTTATATTTCTGTTAAGATATTTATTACTTAGAAGCCATTTCTGAAATCTGTAGCTAAAGGGTTGCTTCGACTTTGGATCCCAATTCCCAGCATATTTTACTGTTTTCTTTTTCCTCGGAAAAAAAATCTGCACGATGCAACCTAAAAGCGAGATATTACCAGGGCAACGAATATGAATATGATCGGTTCGCTTTATTTCTTTATATATTTTAAAGAAGATCGCCGGGAATTTCTGAACACTCCTTAGTATTGATTTCGGGGTATCGAACTGTAGAAACGAAATGGGAATAAACTTAATGTCCTTTCTTGTAAAACTTGAAACATCAAACTTCGATGGATACGAATCTGGAGCTATAATGGATACCGATTCAAAATTTTGAAACCAAAGTTGCATTTCATTCACGAAGGGTGGATAGGCATACAGAAGCCTGTTTTTCTCAATAATTGGAGCACTTGAGATCACCAATATGCGCATCAAATATAATCCTCTGAGTTATTATTACTAACTTTTATAGCCGGAACTCCCATCATTGTCGTATTAGAATCAACAGATTTGACTACAAGAGAGTTTGCAGCAATCACCACATTCTCGCCAATTGTTATATTTCCAGCAATCACGGCATTCGCACCAATATATACATTATTTCCAATTATAGGAACTCCTCTAGATACCCCTCTCCCACTAACGCCAATTGTGACTCCCTGAGAAATATTGCAATTGTTACCAATAATCGATTTTGAATTTATAATGATTCCTCCAAAGTGACCTATGTAGAAAGAGTGTCCAATTCTTGCGGTATACGGCAGTGAAATTCCTGTAACAATCTCTATAAATTTTTGAAAAATTATTCCCACCCCGAGCAGGATGCTTCTAAGAACACTCATTAGGTTGGAGTCATATATAGCATGATTAACTCTGTAAATGAACAAAGCCCAGAGACCTTGTTGAGTTAAGATCAAAGTAAGAGCAGATTTATCACTATATCTTTTATACTTAGAGATATCTTTTCTGTAATAGTCCAGCATCACTTAAAAACTATTGCTGATGTAATTATAAATATCACTATAGATGAACTTTAAGGTTCTTCTAATCTGGAAGCTATTTTCACCATTCAGGTTTCGATCACCATCGTACACCATATAATAAGAATTGTTGACCCGTTGCAAGTCAAGATGATGCATTCCACGATTAAACCAAATAATACTATCCATGTTATGAAGATAGCGGTTTTCTACGATCTGCAAACTCAAATGTTCTGTTGAATGATGTAATTGATATAACGATATACCAGAGCCATAGCCTCTACTACGATCCTGTACTGGCAAATACCATTCATTTTGATATTGAAAAAATCTACCGCCGGGTCTTGTGTGATTACCTTTTCTGGAAATATAGTTAGAAGCCTCCTGCCAATCTCCACTTAAAGAATCAGCGGTATAAATCAATTGATTCATATGGTCATCTACAGCAACCATCAGGTTGAATTCTTCACTTAATAGAATGCTGGCATCCTTCAATTTTACATCTTTAAGCAATGTATCAACCACCTTCCAGGTATATGGGAAATTATCACTTTTATATAACAGAAGATGTCCGGATTGTTTGGCCTCGGGAAGCATATAAAACTCCTCCTCATGTTTAAAAACCTGAGGATAGGAAAGATGGAAGGGCTCGTCCAGTACGATAGTATCATAAATGAAATCTTTACCGTCTACAGACTTGAACAACGCAATGTCTGCGTCTTTCTTTCCTTTTAATTCTGTAAACAAAAAGTATTGACCATCATCGACAATAAAAAATGGATCAGCAATATAGTTCCCAGACGTTTGCAATATGCTATCCATAAGAGCATAGGAAATGATATTTTCAGAATCAATCTCAGGTCTTTTTACGGGATTTTCTGAGAAGTTATAGCCAACCGACCACTTCCCAACCTTTTTTGTGATAATAGGATACTGGTGGTTAATCACAAAAATTACCGTAAAGCTTAGAAACAACATTAAAGTAAAGAAAGATTTTTTACTCATCCTATTTGTTCATTTCTGGTCCGGCATAAGTAATTATTTCACCATCCGGAAAAAAAACAGTTTTGAATGGATAATCTATTTCTTTAAAGAATTTTTCTACTGATTTATAAGTTAATTCACCATCAACAACGTGGTAGGTTGCTATACTTAAGTTAGGGTTTAGGTTCAGTAGTGTTTGCCTAGCTCCCTTTAAAATATTCAGTTCTGCACCTTCGACATCCATTTTAATAAAACTGACATCAGTTATGTTCATTTCTGAAATAAAATCGTCAATTGTTATTACTGGAATTTTAACCTCTACTGCATGTTCTGCTTTGTAAAAAGATGAAGAAGCTACACTTCCATCCTCAAAGAAATTAACTTTACAGGTCTCAGACCAAAGTCCCTTATTAATAAGATTAATATTATTTGGAAAATTATTTAAATTAAAATTTTCCTCAATTACTTTTAAATTCTTCCTGTCTGGCTCGAAAGAGAAAATATTACCATATTTAGCTTTTTCAGAATAAACCAAACTTAGAATACCATTAAATGCACCAGCATCAATAATATTATCATTTGGCCTGATTTTATAAAATTCTTCATAACGTTCAATTTCCTTGATTAGAAAATATAAAGGAGTTGTAGAATATATCGACCAAGATCCGCCATCAGTCTTATAAAATTGATTTTTAAGCCCAAATTCATAATTCGGTTGCTGGAAATTATAGTAAATTAATTTCATTCTCTCTCTTAGAGCATAAGGAATAATCTTTAGTAATTTTTTCATTCAATTGGTTTACGGATTAATAAACTGCACAACCCAACCACTCTTCCCATACTCTCTGTAAAAGCCTTTTTCTTGCTTGATGTAAACAGGGCGTTACTAAACCGTATAAGAGTCAATAATACAGCAATTGAGTACCATTTAAGGGTTGAAATTAAATCTGGTGATGGATATCTAACCCTCCAAACATACCATCCATTTCTAATAACCATTTTACCATATTTATAATCATTTGGCCGTCCGGAATCTTCATGATAGTGGTAAAGTTTGGCTGAAGTATTTACATAAAGTTGTCCTAATTTAGAAGCTCTAATACAAAAATCCATATCTTCATACAAACCGTAACCATGAAAATAATTGGAAAATTTGATCTTCTCAAAAATTTTCTTCCTAAAGGAAGAGACACCACCCATAAAATTTTCGACTCTATATTTTTTACCGGATGGAGGTAAGAATCCTATAGCATATCCATTTGAAAATTTTGGCATATGACAGGGCGGAACATCCGGTTGTAAACCTAATTTTTTTCGAAGTAAATGTCTACTTCCCAGATGCCTGACGTAGCCATCATACGCAAACTCATCAAGTTCCACCTCTGCCTGATCTTTCTTGTACCACTCTACTTCGTTTATAATATACCCACCAACCCCGATGGAATTTGGATAGTCCTGATAAGTATCAATCAAGTTCTCAAAGTATGTAGAGGTAAGTACAATATCGTCATCTAGAAAACAAACAACCTCAGATAAGGGAAATAGTTTACTAATTCCAAAATTTCTTTGCTTTGTAAGGCCTCGATCGTAATCTGAAACTTTAAAGTATTCCAGATTTTTGAAATTAGACTGATGAAGTATTTGACTGGTTTCATCATCTCGTGAACCATCAATAATCAAAATTTGATCTGGATATAAAGTCTGAATATTTACCGAATTCAATAACCTAAACAGTGGTTTAGGGCGCATATAAGTGCAAACTATAAGACTAAACTTCATGAAAATCTATTGAAAACGCTCTCCCTTTTTGATAAGATTACGAGAATACAGCATAGCTTTATTAAATTGCAAAATTTTGAAAGGTAAATTAAACAAACGTAGTGGTAATTTCTTTATGTCTCTTGATAGATAAAGAAAAAGGTAACGCTTTTTATATTCGCTAACCTGATCTTGTTTGAAATGCTTTAAAATTCCGTAAAGAATTGTTGGACTCGGAACTGGCCTAATTCTGCCCACTGGATTATCCAACTCCCATGGCTGCTTACTCCTTTTTTTGCCAAGAATGGAAGATTGTAAACCCCAAAATCTATAACCGCCAGATGGTGGCTTGAGATGCAGGTTTGCGGAATATGGGTTAAACATTAGTATCACGCCCTCTTTCAAAAGCCTGAAACCAAAATCTGCATCTTCACCATATCCCCCGTCAAAATTAATATCATTTCCAATAATTTCATCTACACGATTTCTTTTAACACAAGAATTCGCATTGTTAAAAGTCTGAGCTGCTCCTGCCTTGTAACGACTCACTCCTAAGCTTTTCAAGGTGTCTTTTAAGTCAGTTAAATTCTGAAGATGGTTTTTGGCGTGAATATCCAATCCTGTACAAGCATCTACATTATAAGTCTCCAGAAACCTTAAATGGTTTTCAACAAATTCGGGAAGAATTCTGGTATCATCATCTGCAAAAATTATAAAATCACTTGTACACAATTCAATAGCTTCATTTCTCGCTCTACAACTTCCAGCCGAATGCTGCCATTTAACAACTAATTCAAATGGATATTCAGAATCTTTATATAAATCTGGATTCCTTTGATCTTCAGGAGTAGCGTCAATTACAATTATTCTAGTAGGATTATACGTTTGATTTTTATAATCTTCTAAAAGCTGCAGCGTAAATTCCCGTCGAAACATAGTAGGTACAATCACATCCACAGTAGGTTTACCCGTTATCCTCTTTAGTGATCTGGCAGGAAAAGTTTTAGATGAATTTTTTACAAGAGCTAATTGTTTAGATTTTTTGAAATATTGGAATTCTTTCCATGGGTTACTTAACGATTCACGAATAAACATATACCAACTATGTCTATCTTTAAAGTTCTTCAAATAAAATATGTATCGATCTTGATCCGGAATAATTGGCGCTCTATGAAGAGTACTATCAACCGTATATAGACCTTCAATAAAAAGCGGTACGGCTCCACCAAACCTTAACATTCTGTACCCAAAATCCAATGCGCTCGTGTAACTTGAGAGATAATCATTACTAAATCCACCAAAAAAATCCCAAACACTTTTTCTTACTACAAAGCATCGAGGGTTAATTCTCCAGTTTACAGATTGTTCCAGTGCCGTTAAATCATTGAGGTACCACCAGAAAACCGCTGTTTGATAAACCAGCTCAGGAAAAATATTCTCAAATCCCTGACTTAACGAACTATGCCAGAGATCTCCAGGACCATTTGCTAGATTGTCCAGTTTTTGTAAGTCTGGCTCTCCTAGAAATAGTAGAATATCTCCATTGGAAGCCTTAAATTCTTTAAGTTCTTGCATGAAATCTTTGTAACTGATTTTTATAAAAGTTGATATTTCTTTCCACTACAACCTTTGTTGCAAATTCATTTTGTATCTTTTTCCTTGCGGCCTTACCCATTTGCTTTCTTTTTTCGGGATTATTAAGCAAGAAAAGCACTTTTTCTGCAAATTGATTATGATCTTTAGGGTTAACGGTAAAGCCAGTCACCTCATCTTCCATAACTTCTTTCGCCCACCCAATATTAGAAGTCACTAAAGCTTTTTCCATAGCCATTGCTTCCAGCCAGGTCATGGGCATAGCTTCAGCAAAGCTAGGCAGAACGATTACCGCGGCTTCAGCAACATGTTCCTTTATTTCAGAATAGGTTACCTCTGGAAGAAATTTAAATTGTTGCTTAGCCAACGGACTAAGTTTTTCCTGGAATAGTTCCAAAGTAGATCTCCTTTCAAAAATATCTACTACATCCTTTCCTATAGACCACAACTCAGTTTCCGGATGTTTGATAACCACTTCATTGAAGATAACTGCCAATTCCAACACTCCTTTTTTTCTGATAAATGTTCCAAAGTAAAGAATAGTTTTTCCTTCACCCTTAATTTTGGCTGGTTTGAATAAATCGATTTCTATACTATTAGGAATAACAGCAATCTCACTATTTAGTTTAAATAACTCCTTTGTTTTTTCTGCTGTAAATTCACTAACTGAAATTAAGGCATCCGCTGATTTTAAAGCTGTTTTCTCAAAAAATCTATTTTTTAACTTCTGTTTTCGACCATCCATATAGCAGAAATAAGCATCCGACCCATTCATTCTAATTAGTAATGGGCAGGATAATTTAATAAAAGCAGTAATACCGGTCCAATCTGGAGCTTCAATAAGATCAATATTATCTCGTACTATACTTCTATTTATATATGATTCCAGAAATTTCCTATATCGAAACCAGCCAAAAAAGCTATAGTTTCCTTGTTTTATAAAATGAAAATTAATTCCATCCTCTTTGAAATTATGATCTTTCTGTTGCCCATATATAAAAACGCTCACATTTATCTCTTTATCTACCAAGGAAGTCGCCAGGTTTTTAATACTAGTTCCCAAACCTCCAGATGGGGTAGAATTATAGTGAGGATATTCTGGAGTTATAAATCCTATGTGCATAACAATAAATTGATATGACTCTCAACCATTGTTTTGAGATTATATTGATTTTCTATTATGGGGTTTACAGAATTTTCTATCATGATTTCCCCACGGATAATTTTTAGAATAGTATCGGCTAATTGTTGAATATTCCCAGTTTCGAAGACAAAACCATTTCCCCCATTCTCAATCACCTCAAGATTGCCACCAACGGGAGTAGTTATGACCGGGACATTGGCGGCCAGACTTTCAAGAATGGATAGACTGAAACATTCCATATAAGTTGGTTGTAGCATATAAGAATAATTCTGAAAAAGTTTCGGCAAATCTGGTGAACTACCACAAAACCTGAACTGTTTTTGAAGATTTTCTTTTTTTACCAGGCACTTTAATTCAGCTTCCATGGGACCTTCTCCAAAAATATCAATTTCAATTTCTTGCTTTACTTCCGGTTTCAATAGGCTAACAGCTTTAATAAGATCCTGAATTCCTTTGGAAGGTCGCAAGTGAGAAGCAACAATAAATTTACCGTTATTAGAATTCTTTCTTTTTATATATTCTGCAAAGGCAATTCCATTATGTATCACTTCCGTTTTAGAAGATAATTTTAGCCCGTAATCCTTTAGGATCTGCTGTTTTGTATAATTGGAAACTCCAATAAACAGGTCAATATACTTGGAATACAATTTCCCTTTCAACTTATTCTTCAATCTTTTTTTCATAGGAAATCCATTGATGGGTCTGGGATTATGATCCACTGCAACAATCATGGGATCATCGTATTGCTTTATCATCTTAAAGAAAGGAGTACATAATTCTACAAAATGAGTGATAACGACCTCAAACTTACTTTTATTTCTAGCCTTATAATTTAGAAAACATTCTTCAACTGACTCTTTTCGGCATATTTCAATATTGAGATCTATATAAAAATCAAAAATAACACCGCCGGAAAAAAACCAGTTTACTGTAAACCCCTTCTCAATGCATTCCCGGTTATACGCTACAAAAAAACGATCCATTCCACCTATTCGGTAGGGGTCAAGTTTATAATTGCAAATCACAGCAATATGCTTCATGAAAGTTCATTTAAAACTTCAGATATTCTTTTACTAGTTCCTTCTAAAGGATTTCCTATTTGCAGATTCAGTAGTTCTCTTTGATTGTCAAGTCTGGCCTTAGGATTTTCAAGGCTAAAATTAATGTGTTCAATTAATTCATCCCTGTCTTTTGCAATGGAAACAGCACCACTTTTCACAACTCTTGAGTAGTGTGCGTATTGGAGAAATCTCTGGTCATCGTATAATCCATTTTCAGAATTTCCGAAAACCGGATTTATAACCGGTTTATCAAAGGTCATGAAATCCAGGCTCATGGTGGAGCACATATTAACACCAAGATCTGAAAATTCAAGGATCATTCTTAAATCTTTTAGATCTTTTTCTGTAGGAACCCTTTGTGACCATAATTCAGCATGATCATTCCGGGTTTGTTCCCAACTAGGATAATTCCATTTGATGAAAGGATATCTATTTTCAAGGTACTGGAAACGGTCAGGTTCTTCTGCAGGAGAAGTTCTAACTAAAAAATTAACCTCGTTTATTTCAGAACTTAAAATTGCTTCGGCTATAGTTTCAATATATAATGGATCATTGGCACTAGTAGAAACATCGCCACAGCTAAAGCAAATGGTTTTATAATTTTCATTCAATTTAAAACGCTTATAAAAATCATTTATCGAACTTTGATATTCGACCATAACATAAGGCTCAAATTGCGGGGTTCCAACTATCTTGATTTGTGCATCATCAAGATTTCTGTAAAATTGAAGCAATTCACTTTTCATAAGCTTGCTCCACACCAGGTAATTTTTAAAGTTTCCTGCCATACGGCCTTTAGATGCAAGATTATCCCAGCTGAAGATAAAACTGCAGGTATTGATATTCTCCTTATTTGCAGAGTAAATCAATGGCGCCAGATAAGGTGGTCGTTGATGCGTAAAGAATAGAATGGAAGGTTTATGTTGCCTTAGAGACCCGCGGTATCTTTTAGCCGCTTTTCCCATTGAAAAGCTTTTTTGCTGTAAATTATAATAAGTATTGATCCAATTTTCCGAATGGTATTTGTTTGTAAGCTTATAGATTAACCTTGTTAGCTTCCCCCTTCTTGAAGATGAATTGGAATAATTGACTTTCAAATTATCCTGAATTCCAAAATTGTTTGAAGCGTTGTTTTTCAAATGCGCAATTTCCTTTGCCTTTCTAAAAAACCAAGTACTACCATGCTCCCTATGGTCGAATAATTCAACAATCTCAATTGCTGGATCAATCTTGTTTTCATAACATTCAGAAGGTAATGCAGAATATATGATCACCTTATCGAAAACTTCAGCAGAAGTCCTCAGAAATTCGCTTAAGATAAAATTCCGGAACCCTACTCCATCGGTTATTACAAGGCCTAATATGTTTTTGTTTTTTGAAAAATTACCCATTTTAAGCATGGTAAATATGAGAAAGCTAATTTAGATCTTTAAACTGCTTTTGATGATTAATGTTCCAGATTTCTCCATTTTTTAAAAATTCCAAAAAAAGATCAGCACTATTGCCATCTCCAAACTCTATATTAAATTTGGAACCCTCACCAGACTCCCGTATGGATTTTACAGCATTGCAAATCTCATTCTCATTAAAATTCACATTTTTAATATCAGCGTTCCTGCTTCTATTATGCTGTCTACTCCCTATATTTATTACAGGGATATTGTAATAAGGTGCTTCCCTCACTCCAGCGCTACTATTTCCTAAAATGAACTTACTATTCTTTAGAAGGCTTAAGAAGTATTCAAACCTTAAAGACGGTATGATTCTAAAATTTGAGAGCGGTTTGAGTCTTTTTTTATATTCACCTATTATTTTTGAGCTACCAAGGTCATTGTTTGGATAAATAATTACAAAGTTTTCATCCATGTTCTCCAGGCTACTTAGTAAAATACTTATGTCGCTATCTAAATGTTCAACTTCTGTAGTAACCGGATGGTATAACAAAATACCAAATTGCTCAAAAGGGATTTGATAATAATCTCTTACCGTCTGTATATCTGGAAGATCTAGGGAAAACATGACGTCAACATCTGGAGAACCTATTTTAAAGATAGATTCCTTGACTTCTCCCATTTGTAATAATCGATTTGCAGCTTCGTCGTTAGCTACAAAATGTACATGACTTAATTTGGAAACACTATGGCGAATCAATTCGTCTACAGTTCCTGAAATTTCTCCGCCTTCTATATGGGCGACAAGAATATTATTAAGTGAACCCACAATGGCCCCTGCCAGGGTTTCTACTCGATCTCCATGTACCGTAATTAAATCTGGCTTAATGTGATTTACATATTCAGAAAGACCTTCTATGGTTTTAGCTAAAGTGAGGTCCATTGTTGTTTCTTTAGTGTGATTCTGAAAAGTATGCAGGTTGGAAAAATTGCAACGTTCTATCTCAAGCAACGTTAGCCCATACTCATATTGAAGGTGCATTCCAGTAACAAACACGAACACTTCAAAGCCTGGATTAGATTCAAGAATTTGAATTAAGGGTTTTATTTTCCCGAAATCTGCCCTAGTCCCGGTGAGAAATAAAATTTTCTTCATCTTATATTACAAGTTAGAAATATGCCATGGTTTTAGCTGAATATCATCCGGTATTTCCATAGCAGCTTTTTTTCCTAAAATCTCTTTAAATCTCGAAGCCGGAATTCCATTCTTTCCAGGTCTCTTAACCCAAATGTTTTCAACGGTGAAAATCTCTCCCTTTTGAATAGATTTTATGGAGCATACGGAAGCAAAAGCAAAGTCGATCGTAACTTTCTCCTCTTCAGCTGGCACTTTTTCTCCTCCTCTCATCATAGCTACTTCCGCACTGTCTCGAATTAAATTTCGGCAATTTTCCTCATCCATACTGCAAAGAATATCGGGACCAGTGCGTTTCATATGGTCTGTAAAATGACGTTCCAAGATCGAAGCTCCCATAGCTGTAGCTGCCAAGCAAGAATTACTATTTAGGGTATGGTCGGAAAGTCCGAAGACTTTATCGGGGAAACTTTGATGTAATTGCTGCATTGCTCCCAGACGAACCAGTTCGGGAGGAGTGGGATAAAGGTTCGTTGTATGCAAGACGGCAACTGAGACTTTCTTTTTCTCAAAGATCTCAATTGCTTTGGTTATCGTAGCAATACTGTTCATTCCTGTACTTAAAATTACAGGCTTACCAAACTCGGCAATATGCTCAAGTAACGGATAGTTATTACACTCTCCGCTACCTATCTTATATGCCGGCACATCGAAACTTCGTAATCTGTTAGCTGCCGCTCTTGAGAACGGAGTAGAAATAAAAATTATGCCTTGAGACTCCACATAATTTTTTAATTCCAGCTCATCTTTCTCGTTCAGAGCACATCTTCTCATGATCTCGTAAATAGATACATCAGCATTACCTGGAATAACACTTTTCGCTTCGCTACTCATTTCATCCTCGACAACATGAGTCTGGTGTTTTATCATTTCTACACCCGCCCTCTTAGCAGCATCGACCATTTCTTTGGCAACTTCCAGAGAACCTTCGTGGTTGATCCCAATTTCTGCAATAACAAGAGGGGGATAATCAAGACCTATTTTACGGCCTGCTATTTCTAAAAATGGATTCATTAATTCTTTGTTCCTTTTAGTAAGAATTCTGCATACTCAAAATCTTCTTTTTCATCTATATCAACTTTGGAAAATAGATGATCTACAATAAACGGAAAGTTATTTTCTCCTAATAATTTATCCTGCTCTATTAAAGAAGCTTTTATGATATAAAGTAAACCATTTTCAAAATAGAGCGGTTCAAGATCCTGACTTCTCTGTCCCATTTTATAATTAAAAGGAACAAACTGATTATTGTCAATTTTACCGAATTTTTGATAGCTCTTGCTTACCGTCATAAGACTTTCGTATTTACCCTTAGAGAATTCTTTAAAAGCATTTCTCAATAGATTTCCCGGTCTTAATGGATTCGTAGGTTGTAATAAAAATACATTATCTATCTCCTCTTTGATATTCTCCAATACGTGTTGTAAAGCGGAAAGTGTAGTAGCCTCATCCCCTGCAATTTCCAGAGGACGGTCAATTACTTCAACTCCTTCAGAAAGTGCTATAGCTTTTATATCGGCATCATCAGTAGATACTACTATTTTGTCAATCAAATTACAATATAGTTTTGCATATCTTATACTATGCACAACCAATGGAATTCCTCCAAGCAAGAGTTTATTTTTACCAGGAAGCCTTTTTGAACCTGCACGAGCCGGTATAATTGCTATATTAAGCGATTTGAAATTGTTTTTTACAGTCATACTCTAAGACAATTTCATTTTAATTTTCTTGACTGTTTTGGATACCTGCATTTTAATGAAGAAAAAGGTATCTTTAAAAATAATTGGTTTCCTGGGATTTGATGCAAAAGATATTTGCTTTAAAACTTCATCTATCCTTGCAGTATGCTTCTCATTCTTTCCATACGAACGCGCATACCAGGTGTGAATTAATAAGGTAGTGCCATTAGCATCAAAAACTTCATTACTAATTTGCTCATTTTCATCCTCTATCATTTTAGAATTCAAAAAAAGTATTTTTTCTCCTTTTCGTCTTAACCAAAAATAAAAACAATAATACGGTTCATAGAGATTTTCTTTATCAAACCCATATACTAATTCACTTAGATCTTCTTCAAATTCTCCTTTATTAATATATTGATTGCGTATGATTTCACTTTTATTGAATAGCTTAGAAATTTTCTTAAAATTAAGAATTGAAAAAAAAGTATTGATAACATAAGGATTGTTATTTCGATGTTTAATTACACCACCATCACGAACCCCAGAGACGCTATAATTATTTTCCTTCATAAATTCAATAAGTCCAAAAACGGCTTGCGGATTCTTAAAGATAACATCCTCATCTGCCATAATTAACCAGTCTATTTCTTCCTTTTTAAGTTTCTTGAACATATAGAAAATACTATGCAAGGCATGCATTCCATTTCTACCATCAATTACATATGATTGAATACCAACCGGAAATAAATTAGAAGTTTTTTCATATAGTTCAAAATTAGCAACAGTAGTGAATATAGCTACTTTATTTTTTAAAGATTCCAAGGTTAGTTAGGTTTTTGATTGTTAACCATAAAATTGGAGGGTTCATTATTTATGCCTTTATATATTACAATCAAATTATGGTAAAAATGAATTGAGGTAATATTTAAATCGAAGTAATTTGTTTCATATCCTGGCTTCTCAAATTCCTGGTAATTTAAACCATCAACCATGCTCTTGAAATAACCCATTATAGAATTTTTATTATTAAAATCCTTACTCGTACCACCTTTCTCTTCCCAGTAAGAAGTTTGAATATCTTCTATAAAATATATACCGCTTTCGCTCATTAGTGGAAACATAAAATTAAAAGTTTGAATGACATGAGAATTTATATGACTTCCGTCGTCAACCACTATATCTATTTCACCAATTTCCTCAGATACTCCTTGCATAAACTCAACATCGACCTGACTACCTTTGAAAATTTTTATTCTAGATTCCTGCAATGGTGACTTATCATAAATATCAATCGCATAAATACGAGCTCTTCTAAAGAAAGCTTTCCACATCCTTAAAGAATGACCGCCAGCTTCAGGATTTTCGTAACCGCCTACACCAATTTCAAGGATTTTCAATTTTTTTTTCCTAAACTCGTTTAGATGAAACTGATAATGAGGAGTATAAAAATGAATACCATATTTATCCGTTTTAAAGATTTTTGCTAGCGTATTAAGATTTTTCCGATGAAAATATCCTCTTACTTTTTCCGATATCCGTAAAAATCCAATCCTTGAACTTTTAGAGATATATTTACTCAAAACAGCTTTCAGGCTCATCAGTTAGTAAGTATTTTGATATTTAATGTATTTGGATAGGTTCCCAATAAATCTTTGCATCAGGTAATTGTTTCCACTCATTATATTTAGAGCTTGTTAAGCTATTTCTATTCTTCTTCAACCTACTTGAATTTCCCAGAATATCAACCATGGCTAAGAAAAGATTTTTTACAACTTTCATGTCCCTTGTTTTTTTTGCCTTAAGCAGCTGCGTTTTTATTGAGTACAGGAATAATTTAACCAATTTTTTTTGAGGATAGAAGATAAAATAATTATACCAATCTGCCCTAAGGGATCTTCTGGCTCGTAAATAATAATCTGCATCTTTTTTTCTTGCCTTGTTATCTACCCGATGATGCACCAAAACAGAAGGTAAATAATGTACTTCCCATTTTTTTTTAAAGAGTTGTAAAGCAGCAAAATTTTCCTCTCCATAAAACCGGTACCAATCCGGATAATTTGGAACTTCATTCCAGGCCTGCATATTCCAGGCGTGACCACAGCCAACAAAACATTTAACAGGTTCTGGATTCGCCTCGTTAAATACATTCAAAGGCTTTTCTTTCCCCCAGTATATACGAAACGCTGTAACTCCACACTTTGGTTTTTTCTCAAAATAATTAATTATTCTTTCTAAGGGATCTGAGGTTAAAAAATTAGCGTCGTCATCCAGGGAGATGGCATAAGAAGTTTGTACCTGGCTCATTAAAAGATTCCGGCTGTAAATAAGCCCATGATTCTCGGAATTGACCAATAATTGAATTTCAGGATACTTTTTTTGTACAAATGCTGATGTACCATCTGTACTTGCATCATCACATATTATAATTTTTATGCCATCTTTAAGAAATGATTCTAGAGATTTGAGGGTATATTTTAGTTCTTCAAGCCTATTGAAAGTGGTGATTAAAATACTAAACTTGCACCCCATGCTTAAAATGATTTTCTGGCCGCTTCTGGCATTCCCAACTTTTTCAAATATAGCATTCTCAATTTATGAGATTTTAATATCATTTGAATAAGCTTCCGTTTTAAAAAATATGACCAATTGAATCTTGGGTAAATAAAAGCAGGTATATCAGGAAAAGATTCCTCTTTACTTGTAAAGCTATTTCTCCGATTCATTTTGTCAAAGAATTTATTATCGAGTTTATTCCCCAAGTGAAAAGCCATATTTTTTGGGGTAGTAAACCGATAATATCCTTTTTTAGGGGCTGCCTCATCCAATATTTCTTCACTATCCCCGCCCATTTTGAAGGGGTTAAATTGAGCTAAATCTTGAATTAACTCTCTCCGATATGTTACAACTACGTGGCCTGAGCCTACGATTGCTTCAAAACCTCCATTATTTAAATAAAGAGTAAATTTCAATCTTTCTTTTGGATAGTTGGGTTTCCAACCTATACTTTCATAAAATTCAGCTAAAGCCTGCGGTTCTTTCACGTTGGCAAATTTTAATTTAGAGGAGAAACTATAATCAAAAAGCAAATTCTCACTATGACTCTGATAGCTAAGAAATTGCGGGATAAGACCTACGACCCCAACTTTTTTAATATTTTGAAATATTTTATAAGTCTCCTCTTGCCAATTTTCTTTAAAAAAAACATCTGCATCGCTAATAGTGACTAATGGAATATTATGGCCTGAGACTGCTTTTATAATCGAATTATATTTACCTATGTTAGCACTAACTATTATCTCCTGGACCTTTCCTTCTTTATAGAGTTCCAGGATGTATTCTTCTACTTCCCTGCAACTTCCATTACTCACTAAACTAATAAAAGTATAAGGCCGGGAAGAACACAATAGGGATTTAATACAAATTTTTAAGACCTGTAAACTTTCTTCAAAATAATCTTTTTGATGAGGGATATAAATTGGAATGATTACCTGGTGTAAATAATTAATCTCACCAGTTTTATCCTTATTTGGATTTAGACCTTTCCTCATTTTCTTTGGAAATAATTAAAAATATAATTGAAGTCTATAATCGACAGGGCTCCCCGAAGTCCCTTAAAATAAGTGAACACATATTTGCTTTTTAGCGCAATTTTGCTTCGAGAAATGATTTTTCTAAAAAAATGCTGTCGGAACTTAAATCTATCGTCTTCTTCACTAATAGTCTGTATAGTATTTTTATAAACCAATAAATCAGCAAGAATCATTGATCGGATAGTTATGGGTGAATCAATGCCATTAATACTTTGCGAATGCTTTCGATAAAAAAACAAGTATTCATCAACAATTTTAAAATTGGTGCTTTGGGCTAGTATTCGATTGAAAAATTCATAATCCTGTTTGCGTTGCAAAGTTTCACTCCAAAGTTTTTTTCCCTCTAGAAAAACCCTGCGAAACATTGGAGCATTAGTCTGCAAATTAATCTGCCCTAGTGCTTGGTCACGAACTGGAGTTTTACCCGATAGCTTATCCCAATTTCCAATTTTATTTTCAATTTTCCCTTTAAAAATGGCTCCTTTACAAACAACAAAATCTGAATAGGATTTTTTGAGCTCTTGAACTTTCAATTCTAAAAATCTAGGGTGCATCAGATCGTCAGAATCAAACCATTGTATAAAATTACCACTAGCTTTTTCAAACCCAAAATTTCTACACGTATTTGCACCTTTAATTCGATTATTTGGTCTTTTCAAGAAGTTAATCCTTTTATCCCTCTTGCTATATTTAATTATAATTTTTTCTGAATTATCTACTGAACCATCATCAACAAGAATGCATTCCCAATTGAAATAGGTTTGATTTAATATCGAATTTAAGGTTTCATCAATCCATTTAGAACTATTGTAAGTGGGAATTATTATTGAAATTAACTCATTCATCTTAAGATTGATTATTAAAAGTATTTGACAATCATTCAGTTTTTTGAATTAATTGAGTGATCTCATTTAGATACAATTCACCTATTTTTTGATTTGAATAATTTTCAATAATCTTTTTCCGCAAATTGCAGGAAATATTTTCTAAATCAGTTGTCTCTTCGCTCTTTAATTTTCGGATAACCGAATCTAAAGTTGAAATTTCATTTATATCGAACCAAAAATCATTATTAGTACTTTCCAAACGGTCTTCCATTGCACCAACTCTTGTACTAATTATAATTTTTCCCGCAGCCATTGCCTCTAATCCGGTGTAAGGCCCTGCTTCTTCATAAGAACTAACAATGAATACATCTATTTTATCGAAAAAAAAGTTTAAATTATATTGTGGCACAGCTCCCAAATAACTACAATTAACATTAAATTCAATATTTTCTAAAATTTCATTTTTTAGCGGACCATCTCCCGCAATAAAAAATTGCTCATCTCTGCTTCCGAAAAATTCTGATAACTCTAAAGCTCCTTTTTCTTTAGTAAATCGTCCTAAAAAACCGAACCTCAAATTTCTTTCTTTTTTTAGTTTCAATTTTAGTAATTGTTCTTCTTGTAAACTCGCCTGGTCGATAATTGAATAAGGAACTTTTAAATTAAATAATTTATTTGCAGTTCTATTAGAGTGATGAATAAAACGGCTAATCTTTTTAAGATGCTTAAACTCAAACACCTCTTCATTAATATTACCAGTAGTTCTGAAAACACAAGGAATATTTTCTTTTCGGCAGAACTCAATAATTTCTTCTGAAAAGTTAGAATGTAACTGCATAACAAGTAAAACTAAATCAGATTCAGAAATTTTATTTCTAAGTAATTTAGAACGCTTTTCATCATATTTTAAATATTTCTTTGTAAAAAAATTATTTCCAAACGTGGAGCGCCTTTTCCTTAAACCATTTTTAAAATAAGTGAGAAAATTTATTATTCGAAAAATTAAAAATTCATCATAGACTAATCGGTCTAGGAAATTTATTTTAATGCTATTTAAATCTGTAAAAATCAACGACTTATTATTAAAATATTCACTTGATATTATTTCAACTGTATAATCGTTCGTTAGGGCTCGCCCGATTTGGTTAATTTCAATAACCCTTCCTCCTGTATTAGCAACTGGACCAAAAATTAAGACCTTTTTATTTTTCAGAATTGGTAGTATTAATTATATAATTCAACTTTTTTCTAAATTCCGTTTGTGAAAAATAGCCTTCTAATTCATATTTTTTAGGTTCCTTATTTAGAACCTGACTTATTGTAAGCATTAAATTTTCAGCTATAACGTTCTTGCGGTAAGAACTAAAAATTCCTTTTTCCTTAGCTAATCTTTTCAATTCACTTCTTTCAGGACCCAATATAAAAAGGTGTTTTTTCAATTGGATTAAAACCGGCACTTTTCCCGGCAAAATATTACTATGACTTGAGTTATTCTCTAATATTAGCCCTATATCTGTTTCATTTTTTAATTCTTCAAAAGAAATATTGAAACTTGCGAATGATCTTATTTCTATATTAGGATGATTATTAAATTTCGTTTTCAACTCATCCACTCCTTCTCCTTTTATTCTTAAGAATACCTCAGTTTCTTTTTTAATAACCGGATTTTTATCAACTAGCTCTACATACACATCAAGGAAATTTGTAAGACTTCGTCCTAATTGAATAGCCCCATGATAGGTAATACAAACAGACTTTCTCTTTTTCCTGATTGCATTATTATTTTCGATTTTTAGATCAAATACTTTTGGTGTAAATTGATGTGGAAGTGTATGGAACTTCTTTCTGGTTCCATATAGAAATTCTAGATCCTGGGATAATAATTTAGAAGGAGAGATACATCCTTGTGCACGATCTACCACCCATTGCATTCTTTTCAACTTCTGCAGCTCTAAATTTGTAAGGAACGATTGTGATCCAGTATCCCAATAACCAGGAAAAGGATCATGAAAATTAATTATTGACTTTTCTAATAATTCTCGATTGTGTATAGCGCCTAAAATAAGTTCAAATGCTGTACCTGAGCTTCTCAAAAATACAAGATCATATAAAGAAGAGTCTATCTTTTTTAATTCCTCTCCAAATAATTTTTCGATATACAAGTCCTTCAATGAAATACCGGTCAGCCTCCAATAAGGTTTATTTAAAAATATTGTTTTACCAGGAATTTTTTTATAAATGACTTTCTCATCATAATTATCCACGCCTAGTAGCTTTGGCTTCACATCTGCCGTGTGATTTTTTAAGTAAAAAACATCAATCTTGAAATCTGGATAGCACTCCTTCAGTTTATAGATAAAAGACCTGGAAACAATGCCTTCACTTGTTCCCGAAATCCGAAGGTCTTGTGCTACAACCAATATTCTCATAAATATTGCTTTTTAAACCTTAAATATCTACTTATCAAAGGATAGTACTTTCTAATCATCTGGTATCTATAAATTTGAATTCTTGAAAGATTAGTTAATTTACCTAAAAAATTAATTAATGCGCGATCATTTAGGAGAAACGCCAACTGTATGAAGTACCTGGTCAAAAGAGGCGTTAACAATTCCTTTTCCATCAAATTTTGAGCAACCAGTTTAATAGCTTTTATTTTAGATTCCCTTCTAATTTTATTACCCAGGTAAAACTCCCCCGTATTCGAGGCATTGTGCTTTCTGCCAAAATAAAGTGTTTTATCAATACTAATACCAGTGAAGCCATTTGATAATAAACGAGAGTAAAGCTCCCACTCTTCTGCGTATAAGAGATCCTCGTGAAATCTGTTATTGAAAAAACATTCTTTTTTCCAAATTACGGCGCAAGAATTAAATGGCAATTCATGTGTAATTATTTTATCTAAATTTTTATAATTTATGTGCTTATAGCCATAATTTAGATTTCTATTAAATTCCCGATTAAATTCCCCAAAAAACACCTCCCTGGTATAATGACAGAATTGAAAATCATTTTCTTTAAGAATAGGAATAGTAATTTTAAAATGATCTGGATGTGCGATATCATCATCATCAAAAAAAACTATGTAATCCCCCTTAGCTAATTCAA
Organism: Christiangramia sp. LLG6405-1; assembly: GCF_045055805.1. GTDB lineage: Bacteria > Bacteroidota > Bacteroidia > Flavobacteriales > Flavobacteriaceae > Christiangramia. The sequence continues at coordinate 72,513 of NZ_CP159330.1, forward strand.
TACCATAATTGCGACAACCGGGCAAGCCCTTTTTGTGTTTTGCACTTCTAGGTAAATACCGAAATCTGGAATCACTTAAGTAGGGTTCTAATTGCGCACTTGTTTCATCAGTTGAACCATCATCAATTATAATACATTCCCAGTTTTCAAAAGTCTGGTTCTGTATAGAAATTAAGCTTTCTATAATTAAATGTGCCCTGTTGTAGGTAGCCATTATTATACTGACCTCAGGTTTTGCAAGTGTACTCATTATTTAAACATCCTTTTAATCTTTCGCAGAGGATTTAAAAATGCCCTTCCAAGCCAGAACTCCATTCGTTGAGTATGCTTAATCTTTTCTCTTTCTTCCCTTTCAATTTTGCCTAATAAATGTTCTATAAAAATTTTGAAATTTTCTTTATATAATTCCTGATGTTTAAGATATATGTATGTCTGAAGTTTATATTTAATTTCATTTGCTGACCCACGCATGGAACTTTTTTTCTGACGATAATTAAATAATGGTTCTTCTAAGACATGAGCATGCCCACCAAATCTAAGTAACCTTATATAAAACTCCCAATCTTCAAATCCCTCTTTCATTAATTCGTCATACTTTCCAGCTAAATCCCAATCCCGTTTTCTAATCATTGAATTACCAATTGCTGCATTATATCTAAGAAAGTTTGTAATATCTCCTCCTGAGGGTTTAAAAATATCAATCACACCATTTTCATTAAATCTTCTTGCATAACAAGTTACAATTTTAACAGCCTCATCTTCAGAGATTATTCTTAAAGCTTTCTCGCAAAAGTCAGGTTCAAAAAAATCATCTGAATCTAATAAAATAATAAAAGACCCCTGGGCATTTTCAATTCCAATGTTTCTTGCAGCACTTAAGCCTTTATTTTCCTGAGTAATTAGCAAATCGATCCTAGGTTCAAGTTCTTTTAATACTCTTTTAGTTTTCTTATTCGAACCATCATCAACAACAATAATTTCTTTATTACCCCATGTTTGACCAATAGCACTCTGTACAGCTTCTTCTACATAGACTGCATCATTATAGCAAGGAATTATAATAGATATACATGCGGACATTAAACCAATTTTCTCAAAATATTATTACGTAATTTTCCATAACCTTTGAATCTAATTCCCTTTTCATCTATCCATAATTTCACACCTAGCAGTTTTCTTTGCTTATAATTTAAATTGGCCTTTTTCAAAAGTTCTTTTTCCACGAACCTTATCTGCTTATAATATTTAGTATCATTTGGATATAGGAATCGACTTAAAAAGAAAACTACAAAATCACGAAAATTCTCTTCATATTTGATTAAAGAAGATGAATATACTTTTTTAAAAAAATGAATAAAACTAGTTATAACTTGATTTAAATAAACATCATTTCGAATACCATTGTTAATCCTATAAAAACTATCTATTTTATTGATTCTTTCAAAAGAATACTCGCCAAAATTTAAAATTGATATATGGAAGTCAATATCTTGCAGTCGTTGTAGATGTTCATCAAACGAAAATTTTTGTAAAACTTTGCGTCTCCAAATTACACTACTCGTTTGCCATGGTAAGTTATATGCAAGAAACATTTTTAGGTAAGTCTGACTCGAAAGCTCAAATGGATCATTGTTAATTATGTAATTTGTTTTTTCACCTTCAATTAATTTCGCTGTACTAAATATTAAAAAGTCCAAACTCTTTTTAAAAAATCGGATTCTATTCTCCAATACTGCAATATCTAATAAATCATCAGAATCTAGAAAAATTAAAAATTCTCCAGTACTCACTTCAAATCCATAATTCCTACAGGCATTAGCACCCTTCCTCCGATTTGCCGGTCGATGATGAAATTGTATTCTTTGATCTTTCTTACAGTAAAATTCTAACAACTCTTCAGTATAATCAACAGAACCGTCATCCACAACAATACATTCCCACTTTTCATAGAGTTGTGCAATTATTGAGTCCAAGGTTTCTCCAATCAAATGAGCCCGGTTATAGGTGGGAATAATTATGGATACTAGTGACTTCAAAAAAGTTATTTAAAAATTATAAAGTAGGTCTTGATAATTGAAAGGGCTTAACATCAAAAGATGTTTGATCATTGAAAAAACCATATCTCTCTAGAATGTTAGCTTCTCTATCTAATAATTGCTCCCACTCTTTTAAAATAAACGCCTCATCTGCCCTTTGGACGTCATCCAGAAAAATACTTGCTTGGTCTAAAGTTATTTTTCTTAGAAAAGGAATTGCTGAATACCTAGCATAAGGAGTACTTCCACCAAATGGGCCATCTACTAAAATTAGATCAAATTTTTCCTGACCAGTAAAAGTTTCTTCTAAAATTTGCGTATCATACCAGGTTTCCTGTTCTTCTAGGGAATAATTATCCGAAACTTTTCTAAGTGGAGCATATATTACGCGTACATACTCAGAAATACCATGTTTTTGTAGCTGTCTTTTCATTTCATTTGCCCATTTTTCATCGGATTCCACACTATAAAAAACTGCATTTAATTCCAGGACTTTTAGTAATTTTGCGATATAAAAAGTTGAAGCTCCAGAACCGAATTCAATAATGCATTTACGCTTGTTAATGGCAACATCATTAAGAACGTGAAGAATAGTACTTGGAGAGATTGCCCATCCTGAAAACGGTATAAAAGAACCCTCACTAAAAAGTTGCTTAAGCTGGCTATGATTAAATAAAACCTGTTGATTTTGATGTTGCTGATCCCTTAAAAGTCGGACTCTTACATCTATAAACTTTTTAAGTTTCTTTTTTACTTTTTTAATCATTGAATTTATATTGAAAATTTGCAAGAATCTTACTTTGATTAACTGGTACCTCTATTCCAGTTCGGTAAAACAGACCAGCCTCTACATTGAAACTGAAAGCATTTTGCACCCAGTCACTTACCACACCTTTGGCTCTAATGTGAATTGTAACCAAATAATTACCCCGATTTAAAATACATTTCTCCATTCTAATGGTTAAATTATTTAAAGTTTCATTCTGTATCTTTTCAGCCATATTAGTACTACCCCAGATTAATCTCTGCCCAATATTATCGTCAATTCTAAATTCAATTACAATATCTTGCGCCAGGTATTGACAGGTATTGTCTAATTTCAACTCAATATTTAATGGCCCACCGCTTTTAGGCAGCAGTTGTGTTTTAGCACCATACACAGATACACTCCTTAATTTCACCTCTCCGGTTCCCTTTCTGTCCACCTCTGCCAGATCAATAAAATCCTGTAATTTTTGATTGCTTTCCAAATAGGATCCTATTACTCGGTCTATTTCGCCATCAATACTCAATGAGCCGTTTTTAATGAGTATTCCACGTGAGCATAAATTTTTAATACTCGCCAAATTATGACTTACAAAAAGTACCGTTCTTCCCTCACCGGTAGAAAGGTCCTGCATCTTTCCAATGGCTTTCTTTTGAAACTCGGCATCGCCTACGGCCAATACCTCATCTACCACCAAAATTTCAGGTTCCAAATGTGCGGCTACTGCAAAACCGAGTCTTACCGTCATACCACTGCTATAACGCTTAACTGGTGTATCTATATATTTTTCACAACCAGAGAATGCGATAATCTCATCGAGCTTAGCTTTAATTTCAGCTTTACTCATGCCTAAAACAGCGCCATTCATAAATATATTTTCCCTGCCAGTAAGTTCCCCATGAAAACCGGTTCCTACTTCTAATAAAGAAGCTATTCTCCCCTTTGTTTTAATACTTCCAGTTGTTGGTGCGGTTACCCTTGAAAGAATTTTTAGTAAGGTAGATTTTCCTGCACCATTCTTCCCTATAATTCCTAATACCTCTCCTTGCTTTACTTCAAAATTGATATCCTGCAAAGCCCATACATAATCTTCGGTGGCTTTAGCACTTCTGTCATTTACCCCACCAACTTTTAAATAAGGATCTTCTTTGCCGCGAAGGCTATGCCACCACCTATTTATGTCATGCTGTAAACTGCCGGTACCGACGGTACCTAAGCGGTATTGTTTGGAAATATTTTCTGCTTTTAATATCACACTCATTCTTCCTTTTCTCAGCTCAACAATAGCTATTTACTATTCACTTCTCAACATTCACTCTTACACCGTATCAATAAAGTTCTTTTCGGTTCGATTAAAAATAATTAAACCCAGCAGAAAAAGCACAATTGACACTCCTAACGTATACAAAAAACCAGATAACGTAAAGGTTCCCGTATCTAAAATCATATACCTAAATCCTTCTATTATCTGTGTAAGCGGATTATACTTAACCAGCCAGGCCCAATCGGGCATTTTATTTTCTACTTCAGCTAAAGGATATGGCACCGCCGAGATATACATTAATAACGTTGTAGCGAACCCAACCAAAACGGTTAGATCCCGATATTTAGTAGTTAAGGCAGAAATCGTCATTCCGGAACCAAGTCCTAATAAAGCCATCATTAAGACATAAACCGGGAACAAAATCAAATTAAAATTAGGACTTAAATCAGCGCCATTAAATAAAAAATAGCAATAAAAAATAATCAATATCAGCAACTGGATTCCGAATTTAAACAAGTTGGAAATCACAGTTTTTAATGGCATAATCACCCGCGGGAAATAAACCTTACCAAAAATCCCCGCGTTGGCCGTAAAAGTATTTGAAGTACCAGTTAAGCATTGGTTAAAATAGTTCCATGCCGTGATCCCCGTTAAATTGAATAGAAAAGATGGAACATTCCCTGTAGGAATGCTGGCAATATTATTAAAAACAAGGGTAAAAATTATTGAAGTAAAAAGTGGTTGAATAAAGAACCACAGCGGTCCCAGTATAGTCTGTTTATAAACTGTGACTATATCCCTTTTTACAAACAGGATCAAAAGATCGCGGTATCTCCAAACCTCCTTAAAATTAAGATCTATTAATTTACGCTTGGGAGTGATCTCATAAAGCCAATCGTTTTCTTTCGCTTCGCTCATTATTCAAAATTCCGCATAAATTTTTTCCAGGAAAGTTTTAGTTGAGAAATTCTCGATGGTGCCGCTCCATAATAACCTTTGGCATAACGATTATAACCATAGCCATAACCATAACCATAGCCATAGCCATAGCCGTAACCATACTTTGCACTGTGCACAAAATGATTCAGTACAAAACTGATATTTTTAATCTCTCCCTTCTTAAATTTCTCGTTGATGGTTTCCAGCATTCCTCTTTTGGTATAATCCTGACGCACCAGATACAGTGTAGCATCGGCATGCTTTACCAAATTCAGAGCATCAGCAACCATCCCAATAGGAGGCGTATCCAGAATGATATAATCGTAATTTTCCTTTAATTCTGCTATAAGCTGGTCCATCTTTTCAGTCATTAGTAACTCTGAGGGGTTTGGAGGAACCGGTCCGGCAGTTATCACATCCAGAAATGGAATTTTACTTTTCTGAATGATCTCCTCTGTAGTAGCCTGATCGATCAAATAATTTACTATACCCAGATCGTTATTCAACTGAAAGTCATCAAATATTTTCGGTTTCCTAAGATCCACACCTACTAGTACCGTTTTCTTTTCACTAAGCGCAAAAACAGTAGCAAGGTTCATAGCACAGAAAGTTTTTCCTTCACCAGAAACAGAAGAGGTGATCATTACGGTTTTAGAACCAGTTATACCCTGTCGTTTATACATAAATTGCAAACTGGATCTAAGACCCCGGAAACTTTCGGCAATGGATGATTTTGGAGTTTCGAAGACGGCCAGGTTACTGTTCAATTTACTCCTACCTATAAGCCCAAGAATTGGTATCGTCGATAATCGCGAGATTTCCTGAGCGTTATGGATATTCGTATTCAGGAATACCAGAAGAAATACAAATGTGAGGGGTATTACTCCACCAACTAAAACTGCCATGACATAATTCAACTGTGTATTAGGTCCTATTCTACCTCCTCCGGTATCTTTGGCTTTATCAATCACTAATACATCACTAACATTCGCCGCCCTGATAAGTCCTGCCTCGCTCCTCTTTTCCAGGAACATATTATATGTTCTTTCATTGATGGAATATTTACGCTGAATCTTTAGTAAATCCTGTTCTTCCTGAGGTAATTTCTGTACTTCGCTTTCTAATTGAGAAATCTTAGAGCGTACCTGACTCAATTCTGAATTCAATAAACCTTTTGAGGAATTAATATTCTCCAGGATTATTGATTTTACAGAATTTATTTGACGGTCTATATCACTGAATACTGGGGAATTGTCTTTTAAGGTATACTGGTAGTTCTTTCTTTCTTCAGCTAGCTGAATAATTCGTGATACTCCGCTAGCAATACTACCTTCTGAAATACCAGCCACTGAAGGTGCAGGCACATTGGAATAATCATTTCTGGTTTGTAAATATTCTTCAAGATTATCGTAATAACTTAATTGCCGGCGTATCTCTTCTTTTTGAATATCCAGCTCCGCGAGTTTACCGGAAAGCTGTCCGCTTTCTGCTGATATATCCAGAACAGAATTTTGATTCCGGAAACTATTAAGCTCATCCTCTACTCTTTTCAATTCAGCCGATTGTACCGCAAGACTACTATCTATAAACCTTATCGTCTTAGTAGCAAAAAGGTTCTTTCGTTTGAGCATATTTTCGCTCAAGACTCTAACCGACCCATTTAGGTAGTCCACGATTCTCGATTTATTAAGCCCTGTCTGACTCATAGTTAGAACAGAAGATCCATTTCCATTGGAAATGTTCATTCCGCGATAAGAGCCTACTGCGCCATTGAAATTTGAAAAGCTTATATATATTTTACGATTTAGATCGTAGTTTCCTTCATTCCGCAGAATATAGCCGGAAAAGAAGGGTAAACTAATATGTTCTCCAAATTTATAATTACGATTAAATTCACCTGCTTCTACAGTTCGATTATCAGTTTCCTTAGTTTTGTAATTTGTGCGGTAAAGTGTTTCTGGAATATCTGACTTCAGATTGAAACTATTATCATTTTGCATGGATAGCTCCAAAGTTACATTGTTAGCCTGAAAAGCAGCAGAATCTGCTATGACATGGAAAGGATTCTGACCGTACACATCTACCCGCTGATATTCACCTTGTGCGCGATAATTAATAAAGAATTGCAGTCGCTCTACCACCTCTTCATTATGCGATCGGGATCTAAGAATAGTAACAGCAGTATTCACCTTATCTGAAGTTCCTCCCCAATTAAATGTTAAACTGGTGTTGGAAGTAAAAAAAGGATTTTGATCATCTTTTATAGAAATCGTATTACCTAATTGGTATACAGGTAATTTTCTAACATTATTGTAATAGGCCACTGCAAAGCTAATCCCAATGGAAAGTATAATCAGTTTCCAATAACTAATTACCTTAAACAGAAAACCTTTAAAATCAAAAGTCGTTCCTACATCTGATATGTGATCATCTTCATGCGCCATTATCTGGTAGCTAATAAAATTACAGAGGTAACCACAGAAACTATTGAGAAAACTGTCGTAAAAACTCCTAATCCAGTGGTACCCACACCTAATGCTTTCTGTGGCAAAGGATTGACCACAATCATGTCATTCGGCTGAATATAATAATATGGACTGGCCATTGCCTTGATATTAGTTACATCTATAGTATGTACTTCCTCACCTTGAGGATACTGCCTGATGATCTGTACATTCTCGCGGTCACCGTATTCTTCAATTCCTCCTGCATTGGCGATAGCTTCCATAATTGTGACCTGATCTTTGTAGATTACCTGGGTTCCCTGCCCTATTTCGCCTAAAGTTGTATAACGTATCCCGGCAAGTTTTACGGTAACAAATATGTTTGCTTCTTCCCGGAAGTATTCGTCAAGTAATTTCTTTTCGATCATCTCCCGTACTTCCTTTTCAGTATATCCGAGCACGTTTACTTCACCCATAGTTGGAACCCGAATGTTTCCGTGATCATCCACGGTGAATCCATCAAAATATACTGCTTCCTCTGTAGTTGCATTTGGATTCTCACTTCCTATTGGATTGAACATTCCCACAATATCCTGATCCAGAGCTTTTACTCTAATACTTAATAGATCACCTGTCTGGATACGGTAAGGTTTGCGCAATCGCTGAACCTGAATAATACTGTCCACTTCTTCATCATATTGCTGAAGATAGGACATCTGCTTTGTAGATACGCAGGAGGTTAAGGTTAGTATTGCAGCGAATAAAAACAAAAAAGATTTAAATCGCATAGAGGGCTTCACATTGTTTTAACAAATATAGTTTTTACGAGCAAATAACGAAACTTTGGGGTGGAATTATGTTTTGGTTTATAAGTTGTGGGTTTTGGGTTATAAGTTGTGAGTTGTAGGTTGTCGGTCGATTATTGTGTATGACGGTTTTTTTGTTTGCTGGTCTATAGTTCTTGGTTTGTGGTTTGGGGTTTGTTGTTCTTGGTTTGTGGTTTGGGGGTTTGTTGTTTGGGGTTCTGTGTTCTGGGTTCTGGGTTCTGGGTTTTGGGTTGAGAGTGGAGAGTGGAGAGTGGTGGTCCAAAATGTTTATTAATATCTTATCAGACTATACCGCCCTTCGACAAGCTCAGTGCTGCAAATAACTTGTGAAAAATATTGGTGCTAAATTCATTACTATCCTGAGCCTTTCGAATGATGAGTGATTTTCAGTAAACCTATGCAGTGCATACACACCCGCACTTCGACAGGCTCTGTGCTGCAAATAACTTGTGAAAAATACAGGTGCTAAATTCATTGCCATCCTGAGCTTGTCGAAGGATGAGCAATTTTTAGTAAACCAATGCAGTGCATACAAACCCGCACTTCGACAGGCTCTGTGCTGCAAATAACTTGTGAAAAATACATTGTCATCCTGAGCCTGTTGAAGGATCAGCAATTTTCAGTAAACCAATGCCGTGCATACAAACCCGCACTTCGACAGGCTCAGTGCAACAACCACAAAATAAAATTATGTGGATGATAATAATGCCAGACTGAGTATGTCCTAAGCTAGAATTAACCGCATTCGATCAAAACCCGCACTTCGACAGGCTCAGTGCTACACAGTCCTAATTAAGTGGATTGAGTTAATTCGTTACCATCCTGAGCTTGTCGCAGGATGAGCAATGGCAAACAAGCTGACAAAATAATTATCCATTTTTAACTATCAATAGTCAATTGTCATTTGCCTATCGTACTTTTGAGGCTCTAACGGACAACATAGAACCGATAACAATAATATGAATTACCTTTCAGTAGAAAATGTTGCGAAATCATATGGCGAACGTGTTCTCTTTGAACAAATTAGCTTCGGAATAAATAAAGATCAGAAAGTTGGTTTTGTTGCCAAGAATGGAACAGGAAAAACCAGTTTATTAAACATCCTCGCGGGTACCGATTCCCCAGATGATGGTCAGGTTATCTATCGTAATGACATACGTGTTGCTTTCCTTTCCCAGGAACCTGATCTTGATCCCGAGCTTACCATCGAGCAGAGTATCTTTTCGAGTGAGAATCCGACCTTAAAAGTTGTAGCTCAGTACGAAAAAGCGATGGAAAATCCTGAAGACTCTGATGCTCTTCAGAAAGCCATGGATGCCATGGAAGCCAATAACGCCTGGGATTTTGAAACCGAATTCAAACAAATACTTTTTAAATTAAATCTTGAAGATCTGCAGGCTGTTGTAAAAAACCTTTCCGGAGGACAGAAGAAACGCCTCGCCCTTGCAAGAATGCTTCTTAAAAAACCTGACTTTATCATCCTTGATGAACCTACCAACCACCTGGATCTCGACATGATCGAATGGCTGGAAGAATATTTCAGAAAACAGGACTTTACTATTTTTATGGTGACTCACGACCGTTACTTCCTGGAGCGGGTTTGCAACGAAATCGTGGAGCTGGAAGATGGCAAATTATATACTTATAAAGGAAACTATTCGTATTACCTGGACAAAAAAGAAGAAAGACATCAACAGGAAGCTACCAATACGGACAAGGCTCAGCAGTTGTACAAAAAGGAACTGGAATGGATGCGTCGCCAGCCTAAAGCGCGTACTACAAAGTCCAAATCTCGAATAGAGGATTTCCATGAGATAAAACATCGTGCGGGACAACGCCGGCAGGATCATAAGGTTCAACTGGAACTCAATATGGAACGTCTTGGAAGCAAAATCGTGGAGATTCACAATATTTCCAAGGAACTCGGTGGAAAGCAATTGATGGAAGGCTTCAGTTATAATTTTCTCAAAGGTGAACGAATTGGGATCATAGGGAAAAATGGTACTGGGAAATCTACTTTTCTAAACATGCTTACGGGAAGTCTTGAACCGGATACCGGGAAGATTGTTATTGGTGAAACCGTAAAATTTGGATACTATACTCAGAAAGGTATCAAGATCAAGCCCGGACAGAAAGTGATCGAGGTGATCAAAGAGTTTGGCGATTATATTCCGCTTAAAAAGGGCCGACAGATCTCTGCGGAACAATTGCTGGAACGTTTCCTTTTCAGTAGAAAAAAGCAATATGACTTTGTGGAAAAACTGAGTGGTGGTGAAAAGAAACGTCTTTACTTATGTACTGTTCTTATTCAGAATCCAAATTTCCTGATTCTCGATGAGCCAACCAATGACCTGGACGTTCTTACACTGAATGTTCTTGAAAGTTTCCTGATGGATTTCCCAGGATGTATCATCGTGGTGTCTCACGACCGATATTTTATGGATAAAATTACCGATCACCTCTTTGTTTTTGAAGGTGGCGGTGCGATCACAGATTTCCCCGGAAACTACACTGACTTCAGAGAATACCAGGCTTCTAAACCTAAAGCTGAAAACGTTCAAATAGTAAAGACTTCTGAAGCAAAAGACAAAAAAGAATATAAATCCAGTAGCTCCGGAGCTTCTCTAACCTATAACGAGAAAAAGGAATACAGTAACCTGGAAAAAGAAATCGCAAAACTGGAGAAGAAGAAAGAGAAAATTCAGCAAAGCTTCCTGGACGAACTTAGTGCTGATGAGGTCGCTGAAAGATCTAAAGACCTGAAAAAAGTTGAAGACGAGATCGAAACTAAAACCATGCGCTGGTTTGAATTGATGGAGAAGCTAGAGAGTTAGTTTATTTGTTGTCTGTTGTCTGTTGTCTGTTAAGATAGAAAAATGAAAAGTTATAAAGATCTGGATATTTACAATTTGGCATTTGAATATGCTCTAGAAGTACATGCCATCTCTTTAAAACTTCCAAAATTTGAACTTCATGAACAGGGAAGCCAGATTCGGAGATCTTCTAAAAGCATTAAGGATAATATCATTGAAGGCTATGGCCGACGTACTTATAAGCAGGATTTTCTCAAATATTTAATCTATTCTCACGCTTCGTTGCACGAGTGTTTATCTCAATTAGAAATGATAGATCGCCTCTATAAAATTGAAGGGACAAAAGAACTCAAGGCCAATTATGAAATTCTGGGTGCAAAAATCTATTCATTTATAAAATATGTTGAAAGAGAATGGAAATAGTATATTTTCCTTTTCCATAATTCTTTATTTAGAAACATGAAACGCATAACCTACAACTGAGAACCCATAACCAATTTCATGCTCTTCCAACTCAAAGCCTATATAAAATTCCTTTTAAAGAGTCAGAACGAACACGGACTCCACTCCCCTTTTGTTTATGAGCTGGTGACCAGATGTTTTTATGATAATTTGGAACATTCGGAATATGAATTGATCAAAGAATACCGCAATGATCTGCTTCGGAATAAAGAAATTATCGAAGTAAAAGATTTTGGTGCAGGAAGCAGGGTTTTTAGTTCCAATCAAAGACCGGTACACGCAATTGCCAAAAATGCCGGGATCACCCTATTTCGGGCAAAGTTACTATCCAGGATCATTAAATATCTGAATATCGAGAATGCTCTGGAACTTGGAACTTCTCTAGGATTAGCTTCCGCAGCCATGGCAGCAAACAATTCCACAAAACTTACCACTATAGAAGGTTGTAAAGAAACTGCAAAAATCGCCCGAAAACAGTTTGAAAAGTTTGATTTCAAAAATATTGACTTAAGAATCGATAAAATTGAAAATGTTCTTTCTGATCTAACTGGTACACTCCGAACAACAAATATCGCACAGAAAACTTCAGAGAAATTCGACCTTATTTATTTCGACGGAAATCACCAAAAGCAGGCAACACTGGACTATTTTCACAGGTTATTACCTCTTGCTCACAATGATTCTGTCTTTATGTTTGATGATATCCACTGGTCTGCTGAAATGCAGGAAGCCTGGAAAGAAATTATTGAGCATCCGAAGGTTCGGGTTTCGATCGATACTTTTCAATGGGGTTTTATATTCTTCCGAAGTGAACAGGTAAAAGAGCATTTTACGATAAGGGTGTAACAAATTAGTTGAATCGCCGTCAAACAAGCGTAAATTAAAATCCATGAGTAAAGTAATCGAAATTCGCAGCATCACCAGAGATTTCCCTTTAGGGCAGGAAGTCGTAAAAGTTCTAAAAGGTATCGATCTGGATATTGAACGAGGTGAATATGTCGCGATCATGGGACCTTCAGGTTCCGGAAAATCTACTTTAATGAATCTTCTGGGCTGCCTGGATACTCCAACTTCCGGGTCTTATATTCTGAATGGAAAGGATGCCAGTAAGATGAGTGATGATGAACTTGCGGAAATTCGGAATAAAGAAATTGGATTCGTTTTTCAAACTTTTAATTTACTTCCCAGAACTACCGCTTTGGATAACGTGGCTTTACCAATGGTTTATGCCGGAGCGACAAAATCTCAACGTAAGGAACGTGCTGAAGAAGTACTTCGCAGCGTGGGACTCGGTGACCGGATGGATCATAAACCCAATCAGCTTTCGGGTGGACAGCGACAACGTGTGGCAGTTGGACGTGCGCTGGTTAATAAACCTTCCATCATTCTTGCAGATGAGCCAACCGGAAACCTGGATTCAAAAACTTCCGTAGAGATCATGAATCTTTTTGATGATATTCATGCTGCAGGAAATACTGTAATCCTGGTTACTCACGAAGAAGAGATCGCCGAGCATGCACACCGGGTAATCCGCTTGAAAGATGGTAGAATAGAGACCGATGAACGCAAAAAAGTGCATACTCCAACAGTTTAGATTAGATTTTTCAGGTTTTTTGTAAATTTAGATCTCTAAACAAATCTTATGATCGATCTTGATAGGGAAACCTGGCTATACCTCCTCATTATTGTAGCCATTCTCGCATTTTTTCTATGGAATTCCAACCGTAGTAAAAAAATTAAAAAAGAGCGAAAGAACAGGAATTTCAGAAAACGTTATCACGAACGCAAACGAGAGCAGGAATCTGATACTCTTTAATCTTTTCTGAATGTTAAGCTCTCCGCTTTATTTTTCTTAGCTCCTCGAACTTCGTACTTTTATCCTGATAAAAAATTGCAATGAAAATATATACCAAGACCGGGGACAAGGGCTCCACTTCTCTATTTGGAGGAACCAGGGTTCCCAAACATCATATACGTATTGAAAGCTACGGAACGGTAGACGAGTTAAATTCACATATAGGTCTTCTAAGAGATCAGCCCGTAAACGATAGCACCAAGCAGTTACTAATAGAAATACAGGACAGATTATTTACTATTGGAGCGGTGCTGGCTACAGATCCTGAGAAGGAAAAACTTAAAAATGGCAAGGATCGCTTGAACATTCCTAAAGTATCGGATACTGATATTGAAAAACTGGAACATGCGATCGACGAGATGAATACGGAGTTGCCTGAAATGACACATTTCGTATTGCCTGGCGGACATCAAAGCGTGTCATTCTGTCACATAGCACGTTGTGTTTGTAGAAGAGCTGAACGTATTTCTACTGCCTTATATGACATAGAACCATTTCAGGATCAGGTTTTAGTTTATTTAAACCGACTTTCAGACTACCTGTTTGTGCTGGCACGGATGTTGTCTCATTCTTTGCAAGCTGAAGAAATTCAATGGATTCCAAAAAAATCCTAAATCAATTAGATTTTCATCATATTCATTGTGAATAATGCAAATAATGATCGAAATCTTTATGTTCTTATCATTATTGAGTAAATAATAGATTTTTTTCTTGGCTATTAGAGCAAAAAAATTATTTTTGCCAAAATTTAAAACCCGATTAATCAATGTATTGGACTTTAGAATTAGCATCTTATTTAAGTGATGCACCCTGGCCGGCCACCAAAGACGAGTTAATAGACTACGCAATTAGAACAGGAGCACCGCTTGAAGTTGTCGAAAATTTACAGGCAATAGAAGATGAAGGTGATTCATATGATTCTATTGAAGAGATCTGGCCGGATTATCCAACAGATGAAGATTACCTCTGGAATGAGGATGAATATTAAAATATAACACGTAGAAATTAGGGAAAAGTCTCAATCATGAGGCTTTTTTTTTGCGTAAATTTGAACCCCTTAAATAAAAAAACCACTATGAGTTTTTTAAATACCGTATTAAAAGCTTTCGTTGGAGATAAATCCAAGAAAGACGTAAAATCGATTCAACCCATCGTTGATAAGATCAAGGCTCTTGAGTCTAAGTTCGAAGCGATGAGCCTGGATGAATTGCGTGCAAAAACATCTGAATTTAAATCTCAGATCTCTGATGCTACTAAAGAAGTTAGAGATAAGATAGTAGCGCTAAATAAGGAAGCTGATGAAATTGATGATATCACCCGTAAAGAAGATATCTATGCTGAAGTTGATGCGCTTAAAGATAAATCTTACGAGCTTTCTGAATCAGTACTCAATGATATCCTTCCGGAAGCCTTTGCAGTAGTTAAGGAGACAGCTAAACGTTTCTGTAATAATCCGCAATTAAAGGTTCAGGCCTCTGCTTACGATAGAGAACTTTCTGCAGAAAAAGATTATGTAAATCTTGAAGGTGATCACGCCATCTGGAACAACTCCTGGGATGCAGCCGGAAAACCGGTAACCTGGGATATGATCCACTATGACGTTCAGCTTATTGGTGGTGTCGCTATGCACCAGGGTAAAATTGCAGAGATGCACACCGGGGAAGGTAAAACTCTTGTGGCGACTTTGCCAGTTTACCTGAACGCACTTACCGGAAACGGAGTGCACCTTGTAACTGTAAACGACTACCTGGCAAAACGTGATAGCGCCTGGATGGCTCCTATCTTTCAGTTTCACGGTTTAAGTGTAGACTGTATCGATTACCACCGTCCAAATTCTGCCGCTCGTAGAAAAGCTTATAATGCTGATGTTACATACGGAACCAACAATGAATTCGGTTTTGATTACCTGAGAGATAACATGTCTCATGCTCCCGATGATCTGGTACAACGCCCGCATAACTATGCGATCGTGGATGAGGTGGATTCAGTATTAATCGATGACGCCCGTACTCCATTGATCATTTCTGGTCCTGTACCTAAAGGTGATACGCACGAGTTTATGGAATTGAAGCCTGCGATTGCTAATATCGTAGAAGTTCAGCGTAAATATCTTGTAAAAGTACTTGCAGAAGCTAAGAAACTGATCAAGGAAGGTGACGCCAAAGAAGGTGGTTTCCAACTATTGAGAGTATATCGTGGTCTTCCGAAGAATAAAGCATTGATCAAATTCCTGAGTGAAGAAGGTGTTAAGCAATTATTGCAGAAAACCGAGAATCACTACATGCAGGATAATAATCGTGAAATGCCAAAGGTTGATGCCGAGCTGTATTTTACGATCGAAGAAAAAAGCAATCAGATCGATCTTACCGATAAGGGGATTGAGTTTCTTTCCGGAGAAAATGATCCTGACTTTTTCGTAATGCCTGAAATTGGAATGGAGATCGCGAAAATTGAAAAAGAAGGTCTTTCTGCCGAAGAAGAAGCTGAAAAGAAAGAAGAACTATTCAGAGAATATTCAGTAAAAAGTGAACGTATTCATACGCTTCGCCAGTTACTAAAATCCTATACCCTGTTCGAAAAAGACACAGAGTATGTAGTGATGGATAACAAAGTAAAGATCGTAGATGAGCAAACCGGTCGTATCATGGATGGTCGTCGTTATAGTGACGGACTCCACCAGGCAATTGAAGCCAAGGAAAATGTAAAGATCGAAGATGCGACACAAACCTTTGCTACGGTAACGCTTCAGAATTACTTTAGAATGTACCGCAAACTTTCGGGGATGACTGGTACCGCGGTAACTGAGGCTGGTGAATTCTGGGAGATCTACGAACTTGATGTGGTGGAAATTCCAACCAACCGACCTATTGCCAGAAATGATAAAGAAGATTTGGTTTATAAGACCAAACGTGAAAAATATAACGCGGTGATCGATCATGTGACCGATCTTTCGAATGCGGGCAGACCGGTACTTATTGGTACTACTTCCGTAGAAATTTCGGAATTACTCAGCCGTATGCTGAAGCTTCGGAATGTGCCTCACAACGTATTGAACGCGAAACGTCACAAGCAGGAGGCCGATATTGTTGCTGAAGCTGGTAATGCCGGTATCGTAACCATCGCTACTAACATGGCTGGTCGTGGTACCGATATTAAACTGAGTAAGGAAGTGAAGGAAGCTGGTGGTCTGGCGATTGTTGGTACCGAGCGTCATGATTCTAGACGTGTGGACAGGCAGTTGCGTGGTCGTGCCGGTAGACAGGGTGACCCGGGTAGTTCACAGTTCTATGTGTCTCTTGAAGATAATTTAATGAGATTGTTTGGTTCTGAAAGAATCGCCAAACTAATGGACCGTATGGGTCTGGAAGAAGGTGAAGTTATTCAGCATTCCATGATCTCCAAGTCTATTGAGCGTGCTCAGAAGAAAGTAGAGGAAAATAACTTCGGAGTTCGTAAGCGTTTGCTGGAATATGATGATGTGATGAACGCGCAGCGTGAGGTGATCTACAAGCGTCGTTACCATGCTCTATTCGGAGACAGGTTACGTGTGGATCTTGCCAATATGATCTTTGATATTTCTGAAAATATTGCTGAAACAAATAAAGGAGCTGAAGACTACAAAAACTTCGAATTTGAACTGATCAGGAATTTCTCAATGAGTTCTCCTGTTTCTGAAGAAGAATTCAAGAAAATGACGCCTCAGAAGCTAGCTGGAGAGGTTTACAAGGCTGCATACATTCATTATGACACCAAGATGGCTCATAATGCTGAACGTGCATTCCCGGTCATCAAACAGGTTCATGAAGATGAGCGAAATAACTTCGAGCGTATTTCTGTTCCTTTTACAGATGGCACGAAAACATTGAGCGTAGTTACTAATCTTCAGAAAGCTTATGAAACTGAAGGAAAGCAGTTAATTAAAGATTTCGAAAAGAATATCACCCTCGCCATTATTGATGAAGCCTGGAAGACTCACTTAAGAAAAATGGATGAGTTGAAGCAAAGTGTTCAATTGGCTGTACATGAGCAGAAGGATCCATTGCTTATTTATAAGTTCGAAGCTTTTGAACTTTTTAAAGCCATGCTGGAAACTGTAAACCGTGATGTGATGTCCTTCCTATTTAAAGGAGAAATCCCAACGGCAAGCGTTCCTAATATTCAGGAAGCAAAACAGGTTCAGCAAAAAGAGAAAGTTGAAACCAAGAAGGAAGAAATCCCGAATATGGATGAACGTGCAGCTCAAAGCCGCGCGGTCGGTAATACTCAGCGTAAACCAGAGATCACTGAAACCATCACTAGAGACCGACCTAAAATTGGTAGAAACGATAAGGTTACTTTGAAGAACGTCTTAAGTGGTGAAACTAAAGCCATGAAGTTCAAACAAGCAATTCCACTCCTAGATAAAGGAGACTGGGTTCTTGTAGACGAATAGTACCTGTTCTTATATATAAAAAAAGCCTGATGTTTTACTTCAGGCTTTTTTTATGCATTTGCATGATTGAATTGTTCTATGGATGGATTAGCTAAAACAGAGTAAATAACCGCACTTCGACAGGCTCAGTGCTGCATACCGCTGACCAATAAATATTATTTCAAATTCGTTGCTCGACCGAGCTTGCTAATGGTGGGATTACAAAAACTATTGCCATCCTAAGCCTGTCGAAGAATGAGTAATCGCAGAAACCATATTTAAATTAGATTTATTCAGGTTTCCCAAATTGCGAATAGTTTTTTGAAAGTTTCTGCAACTTTTCCCAGTCTTTCAGAATTAAGGCAATTTTCTTTTTCCTGCTCCATCCTTTCAATTTCTTTTCCAGGTCTAAAGCAATATTTGGATCTGTAAATTGTTGCGCCCACATTAATTTCACAGGTCTTCTGTTGAATGTATATGCATCCTGAAATTTTCCTGAATTATGTTGTAATAATCTTTCTTCCAGATTGGAGGTCATACCTACATAATAGGAGTCATCCTTACAATTTAATAGATATACATAATATAACTTCATGTTTATAATTTTAAACTTCTACAGGTTCTATGCTACAGACTATCTTCAGAAATTGAAATTAATATAAACAGGTCACTCAGATACATTTGAAAATATAATTATTAATGGATATTATGTTTTAGTAACACATGCCAGACTACGGAGCTTCTCCATGACATGACTTTCAAGAACAGAACAAATTTGACTGCACTTCGACAAGCTCAGTGCTGCAAACTGCTGACCAAGAAATATTATTTTAAATTGGTTGCTCGACCGAGCATGACAAAGGCTGGATTACAACAACTATTGCCATCCTGAGCCTGTCGAAGGATGAGCAAATAGTAAGGTGAACTGCATTAGAATCATACTAATAAAACTTTCATTATTACTCGTACGAGTTTATTGAATGCTTGAATATCAAGACCAGAACAAATCAAACCACACTTCGACAGGCTCAGTGCTAAATACTGCTGACCAGAAAATGTTATTTTATATTAGTTGCTCGACCATGCATAACCAAAGCTGGATTACAAAAACTATTGCCATCCTGAGCCTGTGGTAAGGATGAGCAAATAATATTATAGGCTAAATTAGAACCAAACATATAACCCTTGCATAATAACCAGTATGAAGAGCTACTCCATAGTTGAATCCATCAAGAACATAACTAATTAAACCACACTTCGACAGGCTCAGTGCTACAAATTGCTGATTAAGAATAATTACTTTTGATAGTGTTGCCTCCTGAGCCTTTCGAAGGATGAGTAAAACATGGGATGTCTACATCAGATTCAAACATAAAATACTTTCATGATCACTTGCGGGAGCTTGTCGAAGACTGGATTAAAGTGAACTAGCAAAATTGAAACCGCACTTCGATAGGCTCAGTGCTGCAAAGTGCTAAAAAGGATTGTTTACTTGTGAGAGCGTTACCCTGAGCCAATCGAAGGCAGGATTATAATAACGCTATTGCCATCCTGAGCCTGTCGAAGGATGAGCAAAATATAGGATATCTACATCAGGATCAAACATATAATACTTTCATGATCACTAGCGGGAGCATGTCGAAGACTGGAATAAAGTGAGCCCGCACAATTGAAACCGCACTTCGACAGGCTCAGTGCTGCAAAGTGCTAATCAAAAAATTATGCTTTTGGGAGTGTTGCCATGCTGAACACATCGATGGCCGGATTATAGCAATGCTATTGCCATCCAGAGCATGTAGAAGGATGAGCAAATAGCAGACTCGTCTACGTTGGAACCAAACTTATAAAACTTTGATGATTACTAGCCGGACTTGATCCAAAGCTGGAGATAGCCATATCAATACAAGCATAACCGCACTTCGACAGGCTCAGTGCTGCAAACTGCTTATAAATATAGTTTCTGGAGAATTATCTGATGTGATGTTTGAGAAGTTCCGATTTTTTTGAAAGAACACTCTCCAAAAATCAAGTCAGTTACCCTTATTAGCATGAGATTTTAAAACAGGTTTCTGATTTCTTGTCATGTATTTTTTAGTAATTTTAACAAAATAAATCATCAGTATGAAA
This sequence comes from Christiangramia sp. LLG6405-1, assembly GCF_045055805.1. Lineage (GTDB taxonomy): Bacteria > Bacteroidota > Bacteroidia > Flavobacteriales > Flavobacteriaceae > Christiangramia. Next base: position 92,457 of record NZ_CP159330.1, read on the forward strand.
CGCTTCGCGATCGAAATTAAATGGGGAATAATCTTCAGTGTAGTATCCCTATTATGGATGTATCTGGAAAAGGCCCTGGGCTGGCATGATGAACTAATTGCCAAACATGCCATTTACACAAATTTCTTTGGTATTGTAGCGATCGCAATTTATGTATTCGCTTTGCTTGATAAAAGAAAGAATTTCTTCGAAGGTAAAATGAACTGGTCTCAGGGATTCATTTCTGGAATTGTCGTTAGTATCGTTGTAGCCGTCCTAACTCCGCTGGCGCAGTATATCACTCACGCTTTCATCACACCGGAATACTTTCCGAATATCATAGATCATGCTGTTGAAAGAGGCAGTATGACTCGTGAGGCTGCGGAAGAATATTTTAATCTTACTTCCTATATACTTCAGTCGTTCTTCTTTGCGCTAGTCGTTGGAGTGGTGACCTCAGCCATTGTTGCGCTGTTCGTTCGAAGAAAATAAATTGCTAGGTATATAATTCCGAAAAGAGGCTTCTAAATTTTTAATAATAGATTAGGATCAGGACAATTCTGCAAATAATCTTCAAGCTCTTCTTTTCGAACCACCCCTGGATAATCTGCTAACTTGCCCTGCATATCTTTGATGACCTGAAAATGCAAATGTGGTGCATAATCACCATTTTCAGCATAATCTCCTAGTTCAGCAATTTTATCACCTTTTTTGAACTGCATTCCTGTTTCCAAATCTTCCAGAGAGGCACGGGACAAGTGTCCGTACAAGGTGAAAAACGACTGACCATCAAAATGATGCTCTAAGATTATTGTAGGTCCGTAATCACCAAAATTTGAATTATCCTGAAAGCTATGTATCTGGCCATCTAGCGGAGTTATGATATCTGAATAAGCAGGAACCCAAACATCCAGCCCTATATGAATATTTCTATTCGAACTCGAATGATTGAACAATTCACTACGGTTATACAGAGTTCTTAGTTCATTATAACCACCATACGCAGCTTTGGCCGATCGGTTTCTCAAATATTCATCTATAAAAACCGAAAAAGCGGCAGATGATGCCACTTCCAGTTTCAGCAGATCTCTGTTATTTTGTGAGAGATCAATATATTCATAGTCTTCCTGTGCATACTCTCCACCTATAACCGGGGTAAATTCTGAAGTAAGACCTTTAATAAATTTGGAAAATTCCATCATTGCATTCAGCTTAATAAGCCAAATGTAAGGGCTTGATTTTAATTTATCAATACATCGCTATAATTTGCCTTGATCGTGATATTACCGCTTCCATCTTTCGACTTGAAGTAACCATTCAGCATCTCGTTATCATAGGATTTTGTGGATTTCAAGTTCATGCCGGCTGGGTGCTTAATATTGCTTTGCATTCCATTAAAACTGAAATTAAAAGCAGTTTCAGGCACACTGAGTTCCAGATCGCTATTTTCCAGACTAATGTTCAGATCCTGAAATCCCGAACCAAGATTTTTAATGTCCAGCTTTCCAAAACTACCACTAAGCACACCAGTTTTTTGAAGTTCATTGATCACCACATCGCTACTGTTAGACTCCAGCTTGATACTCACCGCCTTGTCTATTATACAGTTCTTCACAAATTCTGTTGAAAGCACTCCATAGTCCCAGTAAGCGACTTTCACCGGTGTGTACGCCGCCTTTACACGTGTATCTTTTCCGGTGAGTCTATTGGCTGAAAGCCGACTGTGAGACAGATCGGCTTTCAGGTTTTTAACTGTACTTCCAAGCTTTAATTCTCCATGACGAACGTTCAGTTCCAGTTTTGCATCCTTCGGAATTTTGATCCTGATGGTTTTCTGATTTTTCGATGAAACTCCGTCACTATTTCCAGTAAACATATGTCCGCCATTGGCCTCCATATTAGCTTCGAACTGTTTTCCGAAGTTTTCTCCCCAGGCTTCCATTTTCTTTCCGAATTTCTCACCCCAGGCTTCCATGTCTTTTTCGAAATCCTTGCCCCAGGCTTCCATCTTCACTTCATATTCTTTTTCCCATTCTTCAGAATTCTTCTCAACCTCAGCAGCCCACTTCTCCATCTTCGCTTCGTATTCCTTGCCAAACTTTTTGTCCATTTTAGACTCCCATTTTTCAAGGTACTTGTCACCGTCTTTTTTATAAGCGCTATAATCGAATTTCATTTCCTCCATATCATCAGCAAAACCTTCCGGTAGCGGATTTTGTGCAATATTAGCCAATAAAGGCCCCACTAGTTCATTCATCATAGGTTGCAGCATTTCCGGCAGCATAGACAATGGCTCTTCAAGTCCTGAGAGGTCCAGGTCAAGATTCATGTTCATATTGGTGTTACCTCCTCCACTGGATTTGATCTTTACACGATCACCATTTTTCGAGGTTTTTACCTGCCAGTTTTCCAGTAGTTCTTTCCTAGCTTTTTTGTTACCGGAATTTCCATTTAGATAGGCTTCCACGGCAACCTCGTTCTTATCCCAGTTCTCTACAATGATATTGGTATACCTGGAATCCAGTTCCACGGTCACATTTGCTGAAGTCTTATAGGAATTCCTCAGTTTGCTTGTTTGAGCAAACGATCCTGCCGTGATAAAGAGCAGCATCAATAACATATATTTATGCTTGATAGTTTTCATTTTTAAGGTCTTTTGATTGTTCGATTTCATCTAATTTGTTCTTCAATTTCTTCAGAAGATCCAGTCGAAGCTGCAAGTTCGCGATCATAGCTTCCACTGTTTCCTCATTCAAACCAGTCTCCTGAATTTCCGCGTTAAGTGCGATGTATTCATCATTCAGAGTTTCCAGTTTTCTCATAAATGCATCTATAAGTTCTTTATTTCCTGGTGTCATGTCCAGTTTAGCCAATTGAATATTCAAACTGGCCATATAATAATCTTCGATCTTTTTAAACTCAGGGGAGACATCGCTCAACCTATAGTCGGTACCGGGAACTTCTTCACTTTCTACTTTTTCTTCGGAAGGAGTTTCCACAATTTGCGGTGAGTTCACTGTTTCAGCTTCGTTATTACTGAAGTATAAGAATGCTCCCACAGCAAGTGCGATCATAAGTCCTGCGGCTATCTGGAGGAAATAAAAATTGTTCTTCTTTTTCTCCACTGGCATAGCCTTATTCAATCGATCTTCAAAGCGTTGTTGGTGCCCTGACTGAAGTTTCTGTTCTTCCTGTTCCGGTTTCTCCTGAAACATTTTCCTAATATCCTGTCCCATGACTCAAGTATTTTAATTCTTCCTGCAATTTCTTTTTTCCTCTATGCACTAGAGTTCTGGATGCCACCTGGGTAATATCCAGGATTTCGCTTATTTCTTCATGATCGTAGCCTTCCACTAAAAACAACATCAAAGGATACCTGTATTTTTCGGGCAGCTCCTGCATTTTCAATTTCACTTCTTCTATCCCGATCCCGTCATCCACCTGCCAGTCATTCTCTTCTTCTACGGTACCAAGCGTTTGCTCGTTGATGGCTACCAGTTCCAATTTTCTTGCCTTGAGTTTGTCCAGACATTTATTGATCACGATCTTCTTTAACCAGGCACCAAAAGTGACCTCGCCATTGAATTGATGTAACTTAGAGAAAGCTTTGATAAATGCTTCCTGCATGGCATCCTCGGCCTCCATCGTATCCTTCATAAATCTCAACGCCACATAGTACATCCCGTCACAATATTTGTTGTACAGCTTCAACTGGGCCCTGCGGCTGTTGTTTTGGCAAGCTTCTAATAGCTTATGCTGTATCAATTTGATTGGTTTTTGATGGGTTAGTTCATTCTAAAGACGAACCAATAAAGTCCGCGTTGCAAAAATTCCGAAATTTATTTCACAATCGCTCTATATTCTTACATTTAAAGCGATTAGCGCAAGTAAACCTTATGGCAGGTTTATTGGATAGGTTATAATAAATGCTAGAAAATGAACTCTAAACTAAAAACAGGCTTGAGTATTGCCGGAGGATTGATCATCGCTGGTTTGCTTACAATGCTTATAATGAGATATACTACGAAAGCTCATAGCCCTGAGGATGTTGCTACCTATAAGCAGAACGGGATAGAACTGGAGGTTTTCTATAACCGGCCTTACAGGAAAGATCGCGAGATCTTCGGTAAACTTGTACCTTATGATGAAGTATGGCGAACCGGTGCAAACGAAGCAACAACTTTTGAAACCACTTCAGATATTCTAGTGGATGGAAGTCTATTGAAAGCTGGAAAATATACTCTCTGGAGCATTCCGAAGCAGGATAGCTGGAAAGTGATCTTTAACGATCAAATGTATCCATGGGGAATAGATATGGATAAGAAGGCGTATAGAGATCCGCAATTTGATGCTTTGGTATTGGAGAGACCAGTTGAGAAATCTTCTGAAATTACCGAGCAATTTACTATTTCCTTTGAAGAAGCCGGCGACTTTATTTCCATGGAACTTGTCTGGGATCAGGTAAAAATAGAGATACCTATAAAAAAAGAAGAGACGCCTACAGGCGCCTCAACTAATACGATTATATCTGGATGATATTAATCTTCGTCCAGCATCAGGTTTAAAGTAACATCAATGTTATCTCTGGTAGCTCTGGAATAAGGACAAACTTCGTGAGCTTCATTTACCAGCTTTTCACCAGTTTCCACATCAACTCCCGGAATGTAAGTATCCAGAATTGCAGAAAGCTGAAGATTTCCAGAATCTGTCTGACCCAGTTTTACTGTAGCTGTTACGCTATAATCTCCAAGATCGATCTTGTGCTGTTTTGCAACATGCTCCAAAGCACTACCATAACAAGCGGAGTATCCCGCTGCAAATAGTTGTTCCGGGTTAGAATAGTCTCCACCTTCACCACCAAGGCTTTTAGGTTTTCTCAATTCCATATCCAGTATACCATCTTCACTACGAGTATGCCCGTTACGACCTCCCTGAGTAGTGACTGTAGTTTTATACAAATTCTTCATTGCGTAAAATAATTTAAGTAATTTAGTTTTCTCCAATATACCAAGCATTTAAAGATGCCTGAAAAAGCTAGTCATAATTTTCTCATAAAAATTACCGCTTCATTTTGAACGAACATCAGCATAAGTCTGCGCTAAGCGAATCTCAAAGCAATAATTCCTCAGGAAATGTTAGTGCAGAATCTGCCCGAAGAATAAGAGATTCCCGCCGCAAAAAATCTTCGGAAAAATCTTTGCTGAAAGATTTGCTGAAAGGAAATAAGACTGCTTTAGGAAGAAGTATCACTTTGGTGGAAAGCAATCAACTGAAGCATAAGGAAATGGCTGAAGCGATCGTGGAAGGAGCATTGCCTCACGCCAAAAAATCGATTCGCGTTGGAATTACCGGAGTTCCCGGAGTTGGAAAAAGTACTTTCATCGAAAGTTTTGGTTCCTATCTTATAAATCAGGGAAAAAAGGTTGCTGTTCTAGCAGTGGATCCCAGTAGCTCCGTATCTCACGGAAGTATCCTGGGAGATAAAACCCGCATGGAGAAACTGGTCACTCAGAAAAATGCCTTTATTCGTCCTTCGCCAAGTGGAGATTCTTTAGGTGGTGTGGCTCGAAAAACCAGGGAGAGCATTCTGCTATGTGAAGCAGCAGGCTTTGATGTCATTCTTATTGAAACTGTTGGTGTTGGACAGAGTGAAACGACAGTTCATAGCATGACCGACTTCTTTCTACTTCTGAAACTGGCTGGTGCCGGTGATGAATTACAAGGAATTAAACGCGGCATCGTAGAAATGGCAGATGCTATTGTGATTAACAAGGCTGATGGCGAGAATCTGAAAGCTGCCCGTGAAGCAAGACTTGAATTTAAGCGTGCGCTTCAACTGTACCCTCCAAAACCGAGTGAGTGGAAACCACAGGTACAATTAATTAGTGCACTATACGAAAAGGGAATTTCCGAAGTATGGGAAATGATCACTGAATTTAAAAGTTCCACCGACAAAAACGGTCATTTTGAACACAACAGGCAGGAACAGAACAAGTTCTGGTTATTTCAGAGTATAAACGATCACCTGAAAAGTCAGTTTTACAACGATCCTAAGGTTAAAATAGAACTTGAAAGGCAACTCAGACTGATCGAAGAAAATAAAACTACTGCATTCACTGCTGCCCGTGCATTGCTGAAATTATCCTAATCCTTCAGAAACTTCAGAAAAAGATATTTCCTTAGTGCATGGAATAAGAATCCAAAACTTATTCCTATCAAAATCCCGGTAATTACATCTCCCGGATAATGTACTCCCAGATAGATCCTGCTATAGGAAACTACAAGAGCCCAGATACTCAATAATAAAAGCATTTTCGGATACGCTCTTCGGAATAAAAGTCCGAGGAAAACAGCGACACCCGTTGAATTTGCAGCATGAGCAGAGAAATAACCGAACCTGCCACATCGTTCTGCAACGTACCTGGCGTATTCCATGACTCCTTCCTGCCGGCATGGTCTAGGTCTTTCAAATCCATGTTTAAACAAATTTGCCAGCTGATCTGTAGCTGTAATGAGCAGTGTTACCACTACCATCGTAAGCAGCGTGGCTTTCCATCCGAATTTTCTAAATATCAAATACAGCAATAGCGCATATAACGGAATCGCCATCCATTTATCACTAATCGCGATCCAGAGCCAGTCCCACTCTTCTGCACCCAGGTTATTGAGATATAGGAAAAGTTCTTTGTCCAGGGCTACTAATTTCTCCATTTAGTTCTCTTCGTACCTGCTTACTTCGCGGTCATAAAATTCAGAAGCATCTTTAATGATGCCTTCCATTTCACCAGATAATTCCTTTTCATCCTCTTTATCAAATTCTTCCAGCCATTCTACTTCGTCGTCTTTAAGATCGATAACAAAGCGTGGAAATTCGGTATGAACCACAAAAATAGATTCAGGATAATCGGTATTATCACCTAATATGAACTTTGGTAATTCCATAGTTTACGTGTTTAATTTTGCTTCTTTAGTTTTAATTAATTTTCGGCTTAGATAATTGAATCGGAAATATAACATAATTGCTGAAGCCGTTAAACCAGCCAGTAAACCAAGCCAGATTCCCATACTACCAAGTCTTTCTGGCTGGCCGTAATAAAAACTTACCGGAAAGCCGATGATCCAGTAAGCGATAAAACAGAATACGGTGGGGATCTTAACATCCTGCAGTCCTCTTAAAGCGCCAAGGATCACTACCTGTATACCATCGCTCAATTGAAATAAGGCTGCTATCACCAGTAATTGTGCGGCAAGTGAGATCACTTCAGCATTATCTATATAAAACGTTGGTAAAATATCCTTCAGCAGTACAAATAAGAGTGCGAATACAGCTTCAATAAGGAAAACCAACAGGAAGATCGATATTCCTATTCGTCTTAATTCCCTGTATTTTTTTAATCCTACCTGATTGCCGACTCTAATAGTTGCTGTCACACCCAGACCAACTGCAATCATAAAGGTCATGCTTGCCAGGTTCAGAGCGATCTGATTTGCAGCCTGTGGATTCGTTCCCAGGTTTCCAGCCAGAATGATCGTCCCGGTAAAGATAGCTACTTCGAAAAGCATCTGTAAAGCTGTCGGAAATCCTAGGGATAATAATCTTTTAAAAATGCTCCATTTCAGCATTTCCTTTTTAGACCATTTAAAGTACTCGGCAAATTTGGATTTCCTACGGAGGATCTCCCAAACGGACCAGAGCATAAAAAATCTTGAAATAAGAGTTCCCCAGGCAGCTCCTTCAAGCTCCAGTCGTGGAAAGATCCATATTCCATAAATAAGTATATAGTTGAAAATAACGTTCACCACGTTCGCCAGTAAGGTCGCATACATCGCATACCTGGTTTGTGAGAGTCCGTCTGCAAATTGTTTGAACGCCTGGAAGGCCATTAATGGCAACATGGAAAGAGCCACAATATTAAGATACGGAATAGCCAGATCCACTACCTCTGGTGGTTGATCAAGGTAATACAGCAGAGGTTTTGCGATAAGCAGAATGATAAATAAGAACAAACCATTCAGAGTACACAGAATAAGACCGTGGTGGAAATAGCTTCGACCACCTTCTACATCATTAGCACCATCGGTTTCAGCAATGAGCGGAGTAATAGCAAAACTAAAGCCGATACCCAGAGACATTGCAATGAATACCAGGGCATTTCCCAGGGAAACTGCGGCCAGTGGAGCGGCACCCAATCTCCCGATCATCAAATTATCAACAAGGCCTACCATGACATGCCCCAACTGCCCAAGCATCACCGGATAGGCGATGTTCAGGTTTTTACCGAATTCTTTCGTATAAGCTGATAATTGCAAAGCTTGAATTTAAGTTTGCAAAGGTAGAGCCTTTAAATATCTTTTAAAGAAATGACCTTAAATAATTCTCTTTCTACTTCTTTAATTGCGGTGTATTGGAGATAGATTCCAGTCCGTATTTATCCACAAGATAAACCAGGGAAGCCATCGTTGCCGCACCCAATTCCAGTTCTCTTTTATTCACCGCATCAAAAGTATCATTCGCTGCATGATGATAATCGAAATAGCGTTGAGAATCCGGTCTCAATCCAGCAAGCACCGTATCGCCACCTTCAAGCGGACCAATATCAGCTCCACCACTACCCTTTTCAAAATAATGAATCAGGTATGGTTCGAAAAGTGATTTCCAGGACAGAACTTTATTGAATTGAGAATCGCTCGCGTTAAAAGTAAATCCTCTTGGAGTAAATCCTCCCGAATCACTTTCAAGTGCAAATACATGATCTTCCTTTTTTTCCTTTGCAACCTCAGCATATTTATTTCCACCACGAAGACCATTTTCTTCATTCATGAACAATACAACACGTAGGGTTTTTTTAGGTTGATACCCGGTTTCTTTCAGTAATCTAAGGACTTCCATAGATTGCACCACTCCTGCGCCGTCATCATGAGCACCATCTCCAAGATCCCATGAATCAAGATGACCACCTACTACCATGATCTCATTTGGAGTTTCAGAACCAGTAATTTCACCAATTACATTATACGACTGCACATCTGGAAAGTTCTTGCAATTCATTTTAAAATAGACCTGCAGGTCCTTCTGAATCTTTAGCATACTGCTTAAATATGCGGCATCGTTGGTAGAAATTGCCGCTGCCGGTATCTTCTGGTCTTCTGTTAACTCACCATAACTCATAGAACCAGTATGTGGCAAATCGTCCATTCGAAGGTTCATAGATCGCACGATAACGCCAACGGCTCCATATTTTGCTGCTTCTTCTGCGCCAGAATAACGTTGATCCACACAACCACCATAAGCTTCAAACGTAAGTATATGATCTGCTCGCATAGGTCGGTTATAGAAAACAACCTTTCCTTTTATCTGTTTCTCACCGTATTCCTTTAATTGCTCCAATCCCTGTACTTCTATCACCTGTGCTTTCGTACCACCTTCAGCAGTAGCAATGGAACCTCCCAGAGCCGTAATATTCACATTACGAGTATCGCCCGGACCGGTTTGTACATATGCAAATTCCCGTTCTCCGCGAGTCCACTTTGGAACCATCACCGGTTGCAACCAGACTTTGTCCAGACCTAGATTCTCCAGTTCCTTTTTGGTGTATTCCACCGCCTGTTCAGCATTGAAAGAACCTGATAAACGACCGCCTATTTGATTCGAAAGATGATCAAGCCACTCATAGCTTTTTCCATTTAGCAGCGACATATCGTAGATCTTCCTGATATTTAGAGAATCTGAAGATTGAGCGATCATTGCTGAATGAATTCCGAAGAAGGACAGCGCCAGGGTACAAAGTAATTTTTTCATCAATTGGGATTTGGTCGCAAATTAAAAGAATTTAAAGAGTTCAAAAACTGAAGCTGCTATTTTTCAGCATTTAATTCTTCTTTGTATTGATCTAAATTTTCAAGTATTTCCGGGGCAAGTTCCGGTTCCTGCACTTCCTTATATTTTGAAAGTTCGTCTTTCAGGATCTTTGCAACCAGGTATCTTGCCGTTGGTTTGTTGTCGGCCGGGATGATGTACCACGGAGCATTTTCAGTAGAAGTCTTATTGATTGCTGCTTCATAACAATCCTGATATTTGTCCCAGAGTTTTCTTTCCTTGAGATCACCCGGAGAAAATTTCCAGTTCTTGCTGGGTTTATTAAGCCTTCTCAATAATCGGTTACGTTGCTCATCCTTCGAAAGGTGCAGGAAAAATTTAAAAATGATCGTTCCATTTTGAGCAATATGATCCTCAAAATTTCGGATCTGTTCGAAACGCTGATCCCAGAAGTTTTCATCTATATTTTCAACGCTGTTGATGCCAGGAATATTTTCATTCATGATATACCCGGGATGCACTCTAGTGACAAGCACATTTTCGTAATGAGTTCTATTGAATACGCCGAATTTACCACGCTCAGGCAAAGCGATATAATGACGCCACAAATAGTCATGCTTTAGCTCCTTGTGAGAAGGTGTTTTAAAACTGTGCACCACTACTCCCCTACTATTAAAATCTTTAAAAACCTCCCTGATCAAACTGTCCTTTCCCGCAGTATCCATTCCCTGCAGGCAAACCAGCACGCTATATTTATGGTGCGCATAAAGTACATCCTGCCAGTCGCCAAGCTTTTTGCGTACATCTTTAAGTTCGTCTTTAATTTTATCTTCTGAAGCGCCCATCTCAATCTTTGTAGGCTTCTCTTTCAATTTAATACTACCGGTTACTTTGAGCTGGGTATGGTCTATTTTCTTCATAAGATTATTAAATGAACCACTAAAGATACAATCTTTATAAAAGTTAATTTTTTTATCTTCGCCACAAATTCATTCGGCTTGGACAAATTAGAGAGAAAAGATATCATCGATAAGGTCACAACACTTTTAAAAGAGATCCCTTCTTCTATGGATGTCGTTAAAAATGATGAAAACCGTGACAAGAGATTCAGGTATCTCGCTACGCATATGGTAGAAAAGGCAATTGAGAAAGATGCACTTATCGTTTCTGAAAATCGCCAGGGTATCGCCATTCTTTTCAAAACCAGTAAGAAAGACAATAATATCTGGAAGGATCTATGGTCTCAACTCAAGCTGGTTGCTAATGTAACCGGAGTGAAAAATGCGCTCGACATTCTAAAGACTCAGAAGTATATTAAGAATCAACGTCCTCAGGAAGGTGAATATCTATACTGCTGGTTCTGGGGAATTTTGAAAGAATACCGAGGTGCAGATACGCAGGTAGGAAAGGAAATGAAGGACGTTTTCTTTAGAACTGCACATGATACAGGTCTGGAATTATATGCAGAAACCCGCGGTAGAACGAATGCTATCGTTTACCAACGGGTTGGCTTTGATCTTTTTCATGAATGGGACCATCCAAGTGGAGACACCATGTATTTCCTTAAATACGATCCTAAAAAGCCTAGAAATAAAAGACCTTAGAACCTGCTTCCGAAGAGCTCCACATCTTCCCTGGTAATTTCCTTACCACCAAGAATAATAAGCCTTTCAACTACATTTCTGAGTTCTCGTACGTTTCCACGCCATTCACTTTGCTTTAGCATTTCGATAGCTTCTGAAGTGAATTCTTTCTTATTAGTTCCCTGTTCTGTAGCGATCTTTTCACTAAAATGTTCTACCAGAAGCGGAATATCGTCTTTTCTATTCTTTAAAGCGGGAACTTCAATGAGGATCACGGCAAGACGATGGTAAAGATCTTCTCTGAAATTATTTTCCTCGATCTCTTTCTTAAGATCTTTGTTGGTTGCCGCAACTACCCTTACATCTACCTTGATATCCTTGTCACTTCCAACCCTTGAAATTCTACTTTCCTGCAGCGCTCTTAATACTTTTGCCTGAGCAGACATGCTCATATCCCCGATCTCATCCAGGAATATAGTTCCTTTATTAGCCGCTTCAAATTTCCCGGCTCTATCTTTATTTGCTGATGTAAAAGCTCCTTTTACATGTCCGAATAATTCACTTTCGATCAATTCTGAAGGGATCGCCGCACAGTTTACCTCGATCATAGGACCTTTAGAGCGATCACTCTTCTGGTGCAACCAGTGCGCAACAAGTTCCTTTCCTGTTCCATTTGGACCGGTAATAAGAACCCTCGCATCGGTATGAGCCACCTTTTCAATCATGCCTTTGATCCTGCTGATCTCTTCAGAATCACCGATCATTTCATAATTCTTACCCACCTTTTTCTTAAGGCGGGTATTTTCCACAACCAGTTCCTTGCGATCAAGTGCATTTCGAACAGTATTCAGTAATCTATTAAGATCCGGTGGTTTTGAAATATAGTCAAAAGCTCCAGCCTTCATGGTATTTACAGCGGTATCAAGATCACCATGTCCAGAGATCATTACAACTGGAATTTCTGGCTTGATCTTTTTAGTCGCTTCAAGTACTTCCACACCATCCATTTTCGGCATTTTGATGTCACAAAGGATCAGGTCAAAATCTTCATTTTTCACCAGTTCCATTCCGGCAAGTCCGTCTTCAGCTTCAGTAACATGATAATCCATGCTTTCTTCACTCAGTATTTTGTTCAGCACACGTCTTATGCTTGCTTCGTCTTCTATCAGTAAAATTTTTGCCATTAGAATATTGTAAATTTTATTCCGCTTCTCGCGTAAAATGTATTTGTTTCATTGATCGTATACAGATCCTCTCGATCTGCATCACGCAACCTTATATCATTCAATAACGTATGTCCGCCATAAATATAAAGCTTCAGATGGTCGGTAATACTATATTGATAACCCAAACCACTCAGCAATATTGTCATGGAGATACTTTCTGCTTTTGGTCTATCATTAAAAACTAAAGGCTGAGTGTCAATATTTCTTTGAATATTCGCGAAAAATCCATCCAGTGTAACAAAGGCCTGTAATTCGCTGTTTTCGCTAAAATGATATTTCATATTGGTCTTCGGAATTCCGACCGTATAAGACCAGTTTTCAGCCCATTTTCTATAGTAGCTCACGATAGGCAATGGAAAAGGAAATCCTGTAGTTGTACTATAACGTAACCCAAGAATAAGTCTCCACGGAATTTCTACCTCTTCCTTATCTCTTATTTTCACAAAGAATACAGAACCAGTATAGATGAGATCATCCTGAAGAATGGTATTTTCAGAAAAATTTGAAGCTATCTTCAATCCTCCTTCGGCACCAAATCTCCAGTCGTTCCCAAATTTAAAAGTATATCCCAAAGAACCGGTGAAAGACTGAAACCGGTCAAGGTCTGTTGTTTGAAATCCTGTGGGATCTTCAAATTTAAAATTTACGTTCCTGTATTCTAAACTCGGCACCAGGTAAGCGCCATCTTTTTTCAAAGCAATGGGATAAGCTACCTGTGCTCTAAACCTTCGGAAGGAGTTATCTGAATTTTTCTGCGGAAAATAAGTGTATTCGATCCTGGCAAGATCTGCTGTCTGGGCATTCAGAAATGAAAAACCCAGTAAACATAATATGACTATCCAGGACTTATACATCATTCTCAATGGGTTGATTATTAGGAATCTTATTCCCTGGCGGATAAAACATATGTACATCTCGCTGCGGGAATGGAATCGTGATATTATTCAATCTGAACTTATCGTTGATCTTAAATCTTAATTCACTCTTCACCTTAGGGTCTACAAAACTATCAGACACATAAAAATGTAACGCAAACATTAAAGCAGAATCTCCAAAATCTTCAAAAAGCACGAATGGCTCTGGCTTCTTCAAAATACCTTTCTGCTCCTTTGCGCATTCCAGAAGGATCGTTCTAACCTTCTCAACATCGCTTCCATATGCAACGCCTACTTTAACCGATTCCCGGGTAGTTTTATGGTTCTGTGTATAGTTGTATACTGTATCACTTATAAATTTATGGTTTGGGATGATCATTACTTTATCATCTCTCGTAAGCGCCCTGGTAGTTCTAAGCTTAATTTCAAAAACCCGAGCCACCCGGCCATCCATCTCTATAATATCCCCAACCAGAAGTGATTTATCAAGAATGATAAAGATTCCACCAATTACATCCTGAAAAAGTTCCTGTAATGCCAGACCAAGTCCAACAAATAAAGCGGCAGAAGCTGTTAGTAAGATTGTTACATCTACACCCGTGGAACTTAAAGTGATTAGGATCACCGTAAGATATACGAAGTATTTGATGAATTTGAAGACGCTAATAAACTTCAGCTTGTCTTCGTCCATCAACTTTGAGGTGATAAAAGATCGAATTAATCGTAATGCCACGCTGGTCAATAGAAAGGACAGGATGACAATAATGACCATTCCAACGGTGATCTTTACATCATCGCCTCCAATCTGGTAACTGAATCCCGCATTCCAGAAATCCTGGATCAAACCCCAGATATCTTCCTCAATTACTTCTGTAACTTTTTCTTTAGTAGATTGATCTTCCTGCATTCTAATACTTAAGCCACTTATACAATTCTTTATAGCTTGGTTTTTTCCCGTACATCAAAATTCCCACACGGTAAATTTTTGCCGATAACCAAAGTACTGCGAAATTGGTTCCAATTAAAATAATGATGGAAATTAAGATTTCATACCACGGCACCCCAAACGGAATACGCATGAGCATTACAATAGGTGATGTGAAAGGTATGAATGAAAATATGGTAGATACGGTCCCGTGCGGATTTTCCACTACGGAAAAGAAACCTACATAGATCCCTAAAATTAATGGAAGTATAACCGGAAACATAAATTGTTGCGTATCGGTTTCACTATCTACCGCGGCTCCAATCGCTGCATAAACCGAACTATACAGAAAATATCCACCAATAAAGTAGATCACGAAGAAACTAAGCAAGCTGGCATACGGCAACTTCAGAATATCGATCACAAGCTGATTGATCTTTGGATTCCCAGCATTTTCCATCGCCACAGTCGCTGGGGTTTGTGCTGCCATTGGATCAATACCAAGGAAAGTGGACAATCCTATGAGAAGGACACTTCCCAAGATCACCCATACTACGAATTGGGTTAGTCCCGCAAGACTGGTTCCCAGAACCTTCCCCAGTAATAATTGAAAGGGTTTTACTGAAGAAACAATGATCTCTATGATCCTGTTCGTCTTCTCCTCGATCACACTTCGCATGACCATATTACCATAGATTATGATGAACATCATAAGCAGGTAACCGGCTGCACCACCAAAGAACATCTTGATATAATTAGACATTTTCGAGCTTTTCTCTCCCGAGAAATTCTGGATATCCACGCTAACATCAGCTCTCGCTTTATCTATTTCTGAAACATCTATCCCTTTATCAATAAGCTGTTTACGGGTTAGTTTATCTGAAATGGTTTTCTCTATATTCTCTATAGTTCCAAAACCTGGTGTCTCTTTTCCGAAGAATTCAATCGTATCTGGTTTGCCGCTAATAGAATTGAGGGCAGAGATATGGATGAGTCCGAAATATTCATTTTCCAGCACCTGAGTCCTGGCAAGCTGAAGATCTTTTTCTGATAGATCCAGATATTGAACCTGCTCTCCATCTTTAAATTCTTCCGCAAAAATTCCTGTATCATCATGAATACCAATGATCTTTTGATCGGTACTATTGAGCATACTCAAATAAGCGATCAACATGATCATACCTACAAAGATGAGCGGACTCAAAAATGTCATCACGATAAAGGTCTTGTTGCGTACCCGGGCAAGATATTCTCTACTAATGATCAACTTTAAATTACGCATTCTGAGTCACAGTTTTAATGAAAATATCGTTTACTGAAGGAATCACCTCCACAAAATGGTTCACCTTCGCCCGGCTGAGTAAATATCTAAGCAACTCATTAGAATCGTCTTTATCACCAACTTTGATGGTCAGCTTAAGATCATCCTGAATACTCTTGTACTTAGCCGGTCCAACTTCAAATTTTGACTGCAGGTCTGCATACAAAGCATTTTTATCTGCCGTTTCCAAACCAATTTCGAAAGTGTTTGAAGTATATGCTTTTTTGATCTCGTTGATTGGACCATCCAGTAATTTATTCGATTTATGGATTAGTGCTATATAATCGCAAAGCTCTTCCACGCTTTCCATACGATGAGTAGAGAATAAAATAGTAGCTCCTTCTTCTCTTAATTGCAATATCTCGTCCTTGATAAGATTCGCGTTCACCGGATCGAATCCACTAAAGGGTTCGTCAAAAATCAGAAGCTTTGGCCGGTGTAGAACGGTGATCACAAATTGTACTTTCTGAGCCATTCCCTTAGACAGTTCCTGGATCTTTTTATCCCACCATTCCTCTATCTCCAGCTTCTCGAACCAGTATTTAAGTCGCTCTTTAGCTTCAGCTTTACTCAATCCTTTTAATCTTGCCAGGTATAGTGCCTGTTCTCCAACTTTCATGGATTTATAAAGTCCCCTTTCTTCCGGTAGGTAGCCAATATGGGCGATATCATCTGGGTGTAATGGTTTGCCATCAAGATATACCTTACCTTCATCTGGCATGGTGATCTGGTTGATTATCCTTAGAAATGTAGTTTTTCCTGCACCATTGGGACCTAAAAGCCCAAAAATACTTCCACGCGGGATACTTAGAGAAACATCGTTGAGAGCTGTAAATTTTCCGAAGCGCTTGTAGACATTCTCGGCAACCAAAAGATTATCCATAGAGTTCTTTATATTCTGTTAAAGATATAGAAATAGCAACAGAGAAAAAGTCGATTATAAAGATTTTATTATTCAAAAAAGTCCCTAAAAACAAAACCCACCCTCAATAAATTAAGGATGGGAAAAAAATTGCTATGAAAAAGAAAAATTATCGCTAAAAGACTTAGCGATAATCAAATATATAAAAATTTTCTTAAAATTGGATTTTATGAAAACATATCTTTTACTTTTTCAAAAAATGACTTGTCACTTTTCTCTGGATTCGGCTGGAAGTTATCGTCATTAGCCATTCTCTCGAAAAATTCTTTCTGTTCTTTATTTAAGGTTTTTGGAGTCCATACATTTACATGAACTAGCAAATCTCCTTTTCCGTAGCCATTAATGCTACTAATACCCTTTCCACGAAGACGTAATATCTTTCCAGACTGCACTCCTTCTTCAATCTTGATACGAACTTTTCCAGTTACCGTATCAATTTCTTTTGAAGTACCAAGAGCAGCTTCAGAATAACTTATATAAAGGTCATAATGAAGATTGTCTCCTTCACGTTGTAAGCTTGGGTGTTCCTTCTCTTCGATCGCAACTAGCAGATCTCCAGGAATTCCGTTACCCGGAGCATCATTTCCTTTTGAAGAAACCTTTAACTGCATCCCATCTTCAACTCCTGCTGGAATCTTAATAGAAACAGTTTCTTCCTTCATAATTAGTCCCTGTGCATCTGCGCCATCGGGTTTCTTATCAATGATCTGTCCTGACCCACCACATGTAGTACATGGAGAAGCAGTTTGCATTCTACCAAGTATGGTATTAGTAACTCTAGTCACCTGACCAGACCCATTACAGGTAGTACAGGTTTTATAAGTAGTCCCAGAAGCCTGAATTTTACGCTTTACTTTGATCTTCTTTTCGCAACCGTTGGCAATCTCTTCCAGGTTAAGACTCACACGAATTCTAAGGTTACTCCCTTTTGCACGTCGCTGTCCTCCACCAAAGCCGCCGCCGAAACCGGAGAAACCTCCGCCTCCGCCAAAGCCACCGCCAAAGATGTCACCAAACTGGCTGAATATGTCATCCATATTCATACCTCCGCTGCCACCGCCGAAGCCGCCGCCATCAAAGGCCTGATGACCAAAACGATCATATTTAGCACGTTTTTCCTGATTTCCTAATACCTCATAGGCTTCAGCAGATTTTTTAAACATCTCTTCAGCTGAGGAGTCACCAGGATTCTTATCCGGGTGATACTTCAAAGCCAGTTTTCTATATGCTTTCTTGATCTCTGCTGCTGAAGCGTCTTTACTTACGCCTAATATTTCGTAATAATCTTCTTTCATACTGTGTTTTTACAATTCTGTAAAAGCGTTTTTATTTTCCTGTAACCACTTTTGGATACCTGATAATTCTTTCTCCAAGCTTGTAACCTGGCTCAACCACGTCTACGATCTTACCTTTAAGATCTTCTGATGGCGCTGGGATTTGTGTAATAGCTTCGTGAATTTCAGAATCAAAATCACTCCCCTGCTCCACGTCCATTCTTTCAAGACCTTTAGCTTTTAGAGTTTCGCGAAGCTTATTATGAATCAACTCAACTCCTTTTAAAAGGTTCTCGTCACCAGACTTATTGATCTCGTTCATCGCCCTGTCAAAATCGTCCATTACCGGCAGCATAGCTGTCATTACTTCCTGATTGGCAGTTTTGAACAATTCAAGACGTTCCTTGGAAGTTCTACGCTTATAATTTTCAAATTCTGCAAAAAGTCTCAGGAATTTATCCTTTTCCTTTTGAAGGTCTTCTATCATGCGCTCTTCTTCAGTAAGTTCGTTATCGCTTACTGTTTCTTCTGCTTCGGTATCATCACCGGCCTGGTCTACCTCATTTATTGCTTCATCCATCGCGTCCTCAACCTGGTCTTTCACTCTTTTATCTTCGTCTTTGATGTTATCTTCTTTTCGGCTCATTTTATAAAAAATTTACTTTCTGCTGCAATTGGGTCAAATTCGTTGCCAATTAAGACGAAATGTCAAAATGTCACAGAAATTATTTAATAAAACTTTAAGAAGCCCGGTTTGATTTTCAATTTACTTTTGCGCGGAATATAAAAAACTTTAACAATGAAAAAATTATTACTGAATGCATTTGTAGTAGCTAGTCTTGGACTTGGTTTTACAGCATGTAAAAATAACAATAACGAAGCTGAAACTGCTGATGCTAAAGATGCGGCAACTGCTGAAGCTGAAGCAATGGAATACAAAGTAGATACTACTGCTTCAACTATCGAATGGCAGGGTTCTAAACCAACTGGAAATCACACAGGAACTATTGCTGTGAAAGAAGGTACATTTATGGCTACAGACTCTACGATCCAGAGTGGAACTTTCGTGATTGACATGCAATCTATCGAAGTTACAGATCTTGAAGGTGAAGAAAAGTCCAATCTTGAGGCTCACCTGATGGGAACTGTAGAAGGAAAAGAAGGAGACTTCTTTAATGTTCAGGAATATCCTGAAGCTACTTTTGAAGTTACTGGAATCACTGAAGAAGAAGGTACTACAATGCTACAAGGGAATCTTACAATGAAAGAAGTTACTAAGAACATTAGTTTTCCTGTAACAATTAGCAAGAATAATGATACTTACACTATCAGCAGTAAAGATTTTAGCATTGATCGTACAAAATGGAACGTGAACTATGGCTCTAAATCTGTATTCGAAGGTCTTGGAGACCAATTCATCAACGATGAAATTCAGTTAACGATCAATCTTGAAGCTAAGAAAGCTTAATTAAAAAGATCGAATCATAAAAAAAGGCTGCCATCTGGCAGCCTTTTTTGTTTTAAACAAGATCTTCCAAAGCTTTGGAAAGATTGGAATATTTAAATTTGTATCCATGTTCTTCGATCTTCTTACAACTTACCAGCTGACTGGAAAGTACGATCTGCGACATTTCGCCTAGCATGGTTTTAAGTACGAATTTAGGAACATTTGGAAGCCATAACGGTTTATTTAGCTGATCTGCCAGTTGCTTGGTCATTTCTTTATTGGTTACCGGATTTGGAGCAACCGCATTATAAACTCCTGTAAGCTCTCTTTCTATCGCGTGAAGAAATATACCGGCAAGGTCATCAAGATGTATCCAGCTCTGCCATTGTTTTCCACTTCCTAAGGGGGCACCAACATTCATTTCTATAGGTTTCCTAACCTTTTCAAGCATTCCACCTTTTTCTGAAAGTACAAGCCCAACACGAATCTTAGCTACGTCTATTCCTAGGTTACTAAACCTATCTGCCGCTGCTTCCCATTTCTTCACTACAGTACCAACAAAATTATCTGCAAGAACTTCGTCATCCTCAAAATATAATTTTTCCAGGGAGTCTGGATATTTCCCAATAGCGCTGGCAGAAATAAAATTTTCTACCTGATGTTCGTTGTTCTTTAAGGTATCATATAGTAATGCCGCAGTTTCGGTCCTGCTCTTAATAATTGTCTCCTTATATTCTGAAGTCCATTTTTCCGCTATACTGGCACCTGCAAGATGAATGATAGTGGTAACACCATCAATGCATTCTTTTTCTATTTCTTCAGACTTTGGATCCCAGTAAAAACCTTTGTAATCTTCCCTTTTCTCGATCTTTGATTTACTGGTGGTTAGATAATGTACCATCATGCCACTCTCTCTGCATAAATCGCTCAACCTGGAACCAATCATTCCAGTAGCTCCTGTAATAAGTACTTTCATCTTTTTTTTTGAAGAAATATACAACAGACTAAAGGCAGGTGTAGCAAAATTCTACAGGTTTAACGAGAATGCAGTTATAGTTTAACAGCTCTTAACATTTCACGCTTCCCCGGAGGTCCTGGTAATTTCTCTACCTGAAAACCAGCGGAAATCATAGCTCTACGAACACTCCCTTTTGCAGCATATGTTACAAGGACGCCATTAGATTTTAGAGCTTTGTACATAGAATTGAAAATATCCTCTCCCCACAACTCTGGTTGAACTCTTGCGCCAAAAGCGTCAAAATACACGAGGTCAAACTGGTTCGTCATATCGAGTTCCTGAAATGTTAGTTTATTCTTCAGTAAAGAAAATTTCTCGGTGATTGCAGCTGAAATTTCCCAGGGAATGGAATGTAGGTTTTTGAATTGGTCTTCAGCTGAAGAAGCATCGGCCGCCTCTGGATAATTTAGCATTTCAATTTCTGAAGTAATTACAGGATATGCTTCTACTCCTGTATAATTTATCTCAATATCATTACGATTGGATTCTAAAAGAGTTAGAAAAGCATTAAGACCGGTTCCAAAACCAATCTCAAGAATTTCCAGTGGTCTCTTTGAATTTGATTCCAACCAGTGATGTAATCCCATTTTAAGAAAAACGTGCCGGGCTTCCTGAATAGCACCATGTTTGGAGTGGTATTGTTCATCCCATTCCGGTAAATGTATGGTCACGGAACCATCGCTGGTTTTAATGATCTTTCTTTCCAAATTATTTTTTTATTAAAACACCATCAGCTGTAAAACCAAATTTTTTCACAGGTTCGCGAATCTCCATTACCTCATGGATAGATTTGCCAGCATCCTCAGCGTAATGACGTTGCTCTTCTACACTTGTTTCTTCAATAAATGCCTTACCTCGAACAATCACATCTTTACCCATAGCATCCTTTGGAACAAAGAAGCCATAATTTTCAAATTTCACCATTACATCATCCACTCCGGGTAACTCCAGAACCATCCAGCAGCCTTTACTCTGACAGACACTATTAATTTTGGTATCAAATTTCACATTGATAGTATCTCCCTCTCGCAAACTTTCATATTTTTCCAGCATAACTGATGAGGAGAAAGTGCCTTTAGGACTAATTTCCTGGCCATATGATTCATAATTAGCTTCAACATTATCTTCTAATACAGCTTCAGCTTCATCATTATCTTTTTTTCGGTCACAGGATAAAAGACAAAAAAGAGCAAGAATAAATGCAAATTTTTTCATGATTATATATCTAAACAAAGGTTAGTCTTCAAATTTACCAAAACTTTAGATTTTCGTTCTGCTAATATTTCGGTAAATTTGCGCAATAATACACCAACTACTAAACACCAACTAATGATAGAGATACAAAAGACTACCGAATCTAAAATAGACAAGACTAATTTTGATGATCTAGCTTTCGGACAGGTTTTCTCAGATCATATGATGGAATGTGATTATAAAAATGGTGCGTGGCAAAAACCTATTATCAGACCTTATGGACCTTTGTCTTTAGAGCCTTCAGCGCGTGTTTTTCATTATGGACAGGCTGTATTCGAGGGAATGAAGGCTTATAAGGATAAAGATGACCGTATCTGGCTTTTTAGACCAGAGCAAAATTTTGAGAGGATCAATAAATCCAGTGCGCGAATGGCAATTCCTGAGTTTCCGAAGGAATATTTCTTTGAGGCGCTGGAAGAACTATTGAAGTTAGATAAAGACTGGATCAAGAAAGGTTTTGGAAATAGTTTATATCTAAGACCGTTCGTGATCGCTACCGAGGCAAGTGTTTCAGCTTCCGCAGCAAAAGAATATAAATTTATGATCATTTGTTCTCCGGCACAGGCATATTACAGCGGAGAAGTGAGAGTGAAATTTTCAGAAAAATATAGTAGAGCTGCAGATGGTGGAGTTGGATTCGCTAAGGCTGCAGGTAATTACGGAGCACAGTTCTACCCTACCAATCTTGCAAAGGAAGAAGGTTTCCAGCAGATCATCTGGACCGATGCCAATTCTCATGAATATCTTGAAGAGGCCGGTACAATGAACATTTTCTTTAGAATTGGAAATAAGCTGGTAACTGCACCAACAAACGACCGGATTCTTGATGGGGTGACCAGAAAGAGTGTTCTAAAACTTGCGGAAGAAAACAATATTGAAGTAGAAGTACGTAGAGTTAGCGTTCAGGAGATAGTTGAAGCTGCCAGAAAAGGAGAATTAAAAGAAATGTTTGGATCTGGAACGGCAACTGTGATTAATCCTATTGCTGGCTTCGGCTATAAAGAAGAAAAGTTTGAACTACCAAAAATGGATGATTCTTATGCTAGTTTTTTCAAGGATACACTTATGAAAATTCAGTATAACGAAGCTGAAGATCTTTACAACTGGACTTACGAGGTAAAATAAGATTCCTCTAAACAGTAATGATATACGATCCCGGAAGTTTTCTTTCGGGATTTTCATTTTTCTAGGATCTTACCTATCTCAGGTTTAAAGTAATTACCTCCTTTCAGGACCTTTCCATCCTCTCTATAAACTGGCTCACCGTTTTCATCCAGTTTACTCATATTACTTCGCTGGATCTCTTCAAAAACTTCTTCGATCTTATGCTGCATACCATGTTCGAGAATTGTACCACACAATATATAGAGCATATCTCCTAAAGCATCTGCGACCTCAACAAGATTTCCGCTATTGGCTGCCCCCAGATATTCCTCGTTCTCTTCCTTCATTAGATGATAACGCAACAGGTTCTTTGCCTTTCCAAGATTGGCCTCTGGCTTCTGTTTGACGCCAAGACCAAATGCAGAATGAAACTCTTCCACAGCAGCAATAGCTTTCTTCATGATTAGAATGTTTAAAAAGTTTAACTTTGCTGAAAAATTAACTAAATGTTTTCTACCGGACAACTTATATTCGCTGCCTTTTTTGTGGTAGCATTTATCATCGTTATGATCATTAGTTACCGAAAGGATCTGAAACTGCATAAAAAATACTACAAAGGAAGTCTGATGGTACTACTAGCCTTCATCGCTTTTATTGTCATTTTATTCATAATTAAGACACAGCTGAATCATTGATTCTTGCAACCACTCCAAAATAATTATATTAGTCCCCAATAATCCCAGTCATCATGAAAATTCTTAAATACCTGTTTTTCCTACTATTAATCATATTTATTGGAGCGTCCATTTATATCGCAACCAAGGATGGAAGTTACCAGGTACAGGAACAGCGCAAGATCGCAGGTCCACAGGAAGTTCTTTATGATGAGGTTAATGACCTTACTACCTGGAAAGAATGGGAACCATGGTCGAATGGTGCTGAAGACATGATCATCAACTACGGTGATAAGACCATTGGCGAGGGTGCGAATTACGAATGGAGTAGTGAAGAAATGGGTGATGGTACGCTAGTGACTACGAAGGCTAACCCTCATGGTAGCATTGAGCAACAAGTTACCTTCAAGACAACTTTTGGAGAAAGCACCAGTGATATCTCCTGGTCTTTTGAAAAACAAAATGACAGTATCTTAACTATCTGGACTTTAAAAGGTGATCAAACTTTTCTTGAAAAAGCAGCATTTTTGTTTGAAGATGAAAGTATGACTCAGCGATTACAGCCGGTATTCAAACAGGGATTGGATAATCTCGAAGAGCAGATAAGAAAGGAGATCGAAAGTTATACGATCAATGTGGACGGAGTGACACAACACGGTGGAGGTTATTATCTCTATATCACTACTGCGAGCCGACTTTCCCAAATTGCGGGTAAAATGGAGGATATGACAAACGACGTAAGCAACTTCATGAACTCTAATAATATTGAAATGACCGGCAAACCTTTTATTCTCTTCAATGAAAGAAATGAAGATAGAGGGACCGCCATCTATTCAGCAGCCTATTTTACTCCGAGTGAAGTGATCACTCCACAGGATAGCCAGGTTCTGAACGATTTTATACCGAATCAAAAAACATTAAAAACCACCTTAAAAGGTGATTATGAATATTTACAGGAAGCCTGGGATTCGGCTTACCAGTATATTCAGGAGAATGACCTGGTAGTTATGGAAGATGCAGAGTTCTTCCAGGTGCATGTTACCGGACCAAAGGACAATGCCAATCCAGCCGAATGGATCACTCATTTGTACATTCCACTGGGAGAAAAAGAAATAACATTAGATGATTAAAAACCTGCTACTCGTTTTTCTTGGAGGTGGTTTAGGATCCAGTCTGCGATATTTAGTAAGCAAGTATTTAAATGACGGCGGTGTTATTCCCCAGGGAACTCTAGTAGTTAATGTTCTAGGGAGTTTTTTGCTAGGGCTTGCCCTTGGATGGCTTATTAAGCAGGATATGCTTAATCATCCATTAAACTTTCTTATAGCAATTGGTTTTTGTGGTGGCTTCACCACCTTCAGCACCTTTTCATTTGAAAATTTCAACATGATAAAATCTGGTGATTATATTTCATTCTCTATATACTTTCTAGGTAGTATCATTCTAGGAATTATCGCCATATTCCTCGGAATTATCCTTGCCAGACTTTTTTAAGCGATTTTCAGATACATATATTTCGATTTTAAACTTTTTATTTAAACACCCCTAAATTTATAGGGGTGTTTTTTATTTATATCGTAAAAGTTGGTAGACGACCCGTATTTTAACAGGGCCTGTTAAAGTTTTTAATAACTTTAAACCTCTCTTAATCAACATTTATGAAAAAAATTGAAGCAATTATTCGCAAGTCTGAGTTTGACAAGACCAAAGCAGCCCTGCACTCAATTGGAGTTACGTTTTTTAGCTACTGGGATGTTACCGGAGTTGGTAATGAAAAGGTAGGTCATGTTTATCGAGGTGTATCATACAGCACCGCAGATATTCAACGAAGATACCTGTCCATCGTGGTTACAGACAGTTTCATGGACAAAACCATAGAAACATTA
The DNA here is from genome assembly GCF_045055805.1 of Christiangramia sp. LLG6405-1. Classification (GTDB taxonomy): domain Bacteria; phylum Bacteroidota; class Bacteroidia; order Flavobacteriales; family Flavobacteriaceae; genus Christiangramia. The sequence goes on from NZ_CP159330.1 coordinate 117,762, forward strand.
ATGGAAGCTGCATATACCGGCAGTGTGGGAGATGGAAAGATCTTCGTATCCACAATAGATGAAGCCTACCGAATAAGAACCAAGGAAAAAGGTTCAGAATCACTCAAGTAAAAACTACAATCTCAACAGTAATTTATTATGGAAGGAATATTAACTATCAATAATGTATGGATGATGATCTGTACGGCACTGGTTTTCTTTATGCACATGGGTTTTGCCCTTTTAGAGATAGGTCTTACCAGGCAGAAGAATACGATCAACATATTATTTAAGAACCTATTTATCATCACTGTAGGCCTCTTATTATATTGCCTGCTTGGATTCAATTTGATGTATCCGGGAGAATTCAATGGATATTTTGGTTTTGCAGGCTTTGGACTGGATAGTCCTGTTGCCAATGGTAGCCTCGATCTGGCATACAGTGAAGGCTATACATACTGGACAGATTTCCTATTCCAGGGAATGTTTGCAGCCACCGCAGCAACTATTGTTTCTGGTGCAGTAGCCGAAAGGATCAAATTAAACAGTTTTATGATCTTTGTAATTTTCTATGTAGGAATTGTATATCCAATAGCCGGGTCCTGGAAATGGGGTGGCGGATTCCTTGATGAAATGGGATTCTACGATTTCGCTGGTTCAACTCTTGTTCACTCAGTTGGTGGATGGGCAGCTCTGGTTGCAATTTATCTTTTAGGAGCAAGAATTGGAAAATTCAAAGATGGTAAGATTGGAGCTTTTCCTGGCCATTCCATGCCTTTTGCCACTGCAGGAGTTTTAATCTTATGGTTAGGATGGTTTGGATTTAATGGAGGTTCAGTGCTTTCTGCAGATCCAGAACTAACCTCTTTGACCCTGGTAACAACCTGTCTTGCAGCAGCAGCAGGTGGAGTAGCATCTTTTATATTCTCCAGCATTCTTTATAAGAACTACGATATTACTATGTTTCTAAATGGTATTCTGGGTGGACTGGTAGGAATCACTGCCGGTGCAGATCAGATGTCCCCAACAGATGCAATTCTTATTGGTGCGATCGCAGGTGTCATTATTGTAATGGGAGTTGCGCTTATTGACAAATTGAAACTGGACGATCCTGTAGGTGCCGTAGCCGTTCATTTGATCTGCGGAATATGGGGAACCCTTGCCGTTGGTATCTTCGGAAATATGGCGGGAATAGATCAATTCATCACCCAGCTTATTGGTGTGGGGGCTTATGCCGCCTTCTGTATTGTGACCTCATTTATAATATTCTATATACTGAAGCTTACTCTTGGACTAAGAGTTTCAGCAAAAGAAGAAACTGAAGGCTTGGATATTCATGAACATGGAATGGATGCCTATCCAGATTTCGGACTGAATCAAAAATAACAGCTAAAAATAGAAACGGAGCGTTCCTCCAAACGCTCCGCTATATAATTGCTAAACTTTAAAATACATTAAGTAATACCGTCGCTAAACGAATACACTAACAATGTTTTAATCTTAAAATTATGCATGCAATTACATTTTCAAAATTAATAAAAATCTTCATTGTACCATGCCTCTTATTCTTCTCATTTAGCTTACAGGCTCAGGAAGATGAAACTGAAGAAGCCTCAAAATTCAGTATCAGCGGAAGTGTTGATGCTTACTTCAGAACAAATTTTAATGGCCTTAACCAATCTGAAGAAATCGTAGGTGGTGATGCCGTAACTTTGGACCCTGCCGCTCCAGCAACATCCTTTGCCAATGATCCCGGTTTTGCCATTGGAATGGCAAATGTGATACTGGGCTATGAAAATGATAAAGTCGGCTTTGTGGCAGATCTGGTATTTGGACCCCGAGGTGAAGATGCTGTATTTCTCTCCCAGGGTTCTGCCCAAATTGTAAATCAGTTATACGCTTACTATAAAGTGAATGATGCACTAAAATTTACTTTAGGAAACTGGAACACGTATCTTGGTTACGAAGTAATATCTCCGGTAGCGAATTTTAATTATTCTACCTCTTATATGTTCTCCTACGGCCCTTTCTCCCACACTGGAATCAAAGCCGACTTTAGCTTTGACGATAACTGGACCGGAATGCTAGCCATCATGAATCCTACAGATTATACTGAATATAACCCTATCGGAAAATATAGTTTTGGAGGGCAATTGGGTTACAGTGTGGACGGTGGAAGTGCTTTTCTAAATCTTCTCTACGGTGAGCAATCACTATCAGATGACAGTCTATTTCAAATTGATCTAACTACAGGATGGGATTTAACCGACAGTTTTTACCTTGGTTTGAATACTACTTACCAGGATACCGATGGTACAGGCTTTTATGGCGCAGCAGTCTATTCGCAACTTTCACTTACAGATAATTTTGGTCTTGGCTTAAGAGCCGAGTACTTTAAAGATCTGGAAGACGGAGGTGTTGTTTATGGAGCAGACACCAGTATTACTGCTTTCACTTTGACCGGAAGTTACCAAACCGGCGGACTCATCATCAAACCTGAAGTGCGTCTGGATAGCGTCTCAGATGATTTCCCGGCATTTCTGGATCGGGACCTACAACCAAATAGTGAGTTGGCTTCCTTTCTGGTCGCTGCTATCTATGCATTCTAGTATTTAGCGAACTTTTTCACACCGGCCGGTATTGCTGTTTCCAGCTGATTCTCCATAGGAGGAATGGGACAGGAATACCGGCCGCTGTATGCGCAATAAGGATTGTATGCTCTATTAAAATCTATAGTTACCGTATTCTCTTCAGGAATTCTGAAGTCTATATATCTACCTCCATCATAAGTTGAAATTCCGTTAGTCTCATCTGTAAAGGGCAGGAACAAATAATCGAAATATTCAGGATCTGATCTCAGACTCTGATTTTGATATAGATTCAGCATAAATTCTTTTCCCTTCAGTTTGAAATAAAGCTCTCCATATTTCACATAGGTTGAAGTCCTGGAAGTGCTTGTCTGCATTTCAAAAGAAGATTCCGACGGAGTTCGAACAAATTCTGCTTCAACGATATAGGCAGTATCGATGACAAAAAATTCCAGCCCATCGAAATTTTCCAGGTCTTCCTTTTCCAGTGGAGATTCTTCGGGATCTCTAAAATTTTCATTTAACTGCACTCGATACTCTTCTGAAGCTTTTACAGCATCCGGCACCTGAGCCTGTAATAACGAGGATATGGAAAGAACAAGGATAATAACGAAATTTCTGAATGAAGACATGTGATGTATTTAATTCCCAAAATAACCAATATCTACCAGAAAAATTGAAGTAATTTTGATGCTTGACAAGTTTATGAAAAAGTTATTTGCATCCTATATCGATTCGTTCTCTGGCTTGAGAAAAGAAATCTGGTTACTGGCATTGATCACCCTGATCAATAGAGCCGGCACTATGGTTATTCCCTTTCTTTCTCTTTATCTCACCAAGAGTCAGGGATTCAGCCTGGAGCAGGTAGGATGGATACTCACATTCTTTGGACTTGGATCTGTAACTGGCTCTTTTCTGGGTGGTAAGCTCACAGATATATTTGGCCATTATAAAACCATGGCTGGTAGTTTGATTGGTAGTTCCGTATTATTCGTTCTACTGCAGTTTCCTCAGGATTTCTGGACGTTCTGCCTGGGAATTTACCTGGTCATGTCTATAGCAGATATCTTCAGACCTGCAGTATTTGTTGCGATAAGTGCTTATAGTAAACCGCAGAACAGAACAAGATCCCTAACATTGATAAGACTGGCGATAAATCTGGGCTTTTCCGCAGGACCAGCGCTGGGAGGTTTAATTATAGCTACTGCTGGTTATGATGGTCTATTCTGGGTAGACGGTATCACTTGCCTTTTCGCAGGCGTTCTATTATTGAAACTACTTCATCCTAAGCGCGCTATAGAAGAACCTGAAGAAGAGATCATCAATACCACTTCAGCATACCAGGATAAACTGTATTGGGTATTCATTGTAGCACTTATGCTGTTCGGACTTGTATTTATCCAGTATTTCTCTACGGTACCACTTTACTATTCCGAAGTGCATCAACTGAGCGAACTCGAAATCGGACTTATATTAGGACTGAATGGATTCTTTATATTCCTTTTTGAAATGCCGCTGATCAAGTACCTGGAAAACCGAAATTTAGGAACGCTGAATTATGTCATTTTTGGCGCCTTCCTAACCGCATTAAGTTTCCTGGTCATAAATCTTACCGGCTGGGTGGGAATTATAATTGTTGGGATGCTTCTGGTTACTATTGGAGAAATGATCGCATTTCCATTTTCTAACTCGTTTGCTCTTCTTAGATCTCAGGGCAAAAAACGTGGCAGTTACATGGCGCTTTACAGTATGGCCTTTTCAGTCAGCCATATTTTTGGACATAACTCAGGAATGCAATTAATCGATAATTTTGGGTACGACTTCACCTGGTACACTATGATGGGACTAGCCGTTGTATGCATTCTGCTACTTTTGCTTCTGAAGAAGTTACTGGTGAGGGAAGCAGCTTAGTATTTCGATTTTTTGAGATACTTCTGAATAATCGCATTGTATTCTTCAGAAAATTTCAAATCCAGAGTCCCATCGATGGAATACAATTTTTCATAGTCACTGTAACCGGTCTTCAGAAGATCTTCCAGATATAAAAGAGCAGTTTCAGCATCCCCGTCTAAAGAAGCCAGAGAAATAATTTTGAAATAGGCTTCAGGATCTTCCTTGTTGATCGCTGTTCTTAGAACACTTATAAATATTCTGGCATCGATTCCGGCATTGGATTTCATAATATCATCGAACTGTCGCTTGGAAAGCAAGTCCAGATAACCCTTCAACCTGTAAGCCATATCTACTTTGGCCTTTTCAGAACTATTCTGGAGTTTTTCCAGGCCATCCATCTGGTACGCCCACCAACCAATATTTTGAAAGTTTTGCGTCATCACATCTGAAGTTAACAGGTATTCGTACTCCGCCTGTTGTTCACGCTCATAAGAAACTGCCTGCTTGAAATCTCTTTTCTGAGCAGAATATCCTCTGGTACGCTTTACCTCTTTCATTCGATCCTTAACCTCTTCCTCGTAACCAAATTCTGTGTACTTTTCTTCCATTCTCTCCAGGTTCTCATACGCAGAATAGTAATTCCTTGTTCGTCTCAAACTTTCTACATAATCAAGTTCTTGCTGATATAATTTAGAAATGAGATCTTTTTCCGCCTGTCTTGATCCATCTTTGATTGCCTGGAGCGTAAAACCGGAAACCGCATTATAGATGACTGCACTGGATGGCCAGTCATTCTCTTTACCGTCAAAGTAATAGATCTCTGTTGGGAAATCTCGCTTGTCATAAAATTTAAGATAGCTTTCCATTTCATAAACCATATAATCCTGACTTCCTCCTATTCCAATAAACATATAGGGTTCCTGATCATTCACAAATTTTGGATTGACGAATGAATTATTAATGGCCAGGATCCCAGCCATATTCTTATTCATTAACGTAAGCGCTGATGCGATCTGTGCTCCTTCCGCCATACCTGCGAAATAGATTTGCTCTGGGTCTATTGCTAAAGTTCCGGTTACTACGTTCATCATAGAAACAGATGTATTAATAACACTATCCAGAGACTTCGATTTTAAATCCAGTTCCAGAGCCGCAATAATATATCCCTGATCTTCTGCAGCCGGTCGAAATAGGTTTGCGGTACTGGTCGCCCTTCCCTTTGGATCGAAGATAAATATGACTGGCCATTTTTTATCCTGAGAATATTGGGAAGGAGTGTAAATTACGAAAGTTTCACCTTGAGATCCGGGAATATTTATGCCTTTAGTAATGTTGCCTTTGGCAATTCTCATCTCCTGCCCTGTCATCAATACAGGGATTAATAGGAAGAAGATGCATGGTAGAAGTCTTTTCATAGGTGTTGGAATATCTTTAAATATAATAATTGCATCACGAATTATTCCATAAAAAAACCCGCAAGCAAAAAACTTACGGGTTGGGGTACTATTTAATGTGTTTTTATCTCCTTTTTACTGGCTGATATTTCATTTTCTGTTTCTCTGGAAAAAATAATTTCGCCATAAGAGAAATCACCAGTAGATCTGCAAAAATCAGGAACATTATTCTTATAACCTCAATTCCGGAAAATGATAATCCGGTAAATCCTACTAATCCTGTTACTGCTGCAAGAACTAAAAATAATAGTGCTTTCTTCCTCATGATACTTTTTACTTGTTTTTGTTTGATACAAATTTAAGTACGAATCCCTTTAGTTTGTCATAACAAAATTACAATTGGAATCTTTTTAACTAAGAACAGGAAATTCTCAAATCAAACTGTTAACAGAAAGAATTGAAAGCCATCATTTTAACAGTTCTTTCTGGCTCGTTTATACCTGCTGAAAATTTGAAAATCTTTATCGCGGTAGTATTGGCGCATCATCCACAACCTTAGACAGAATAATATGAGTTCTGGTTTCCCCATAGGTGATCAACTGATCAATTAGCTTCTCCAGGTGAACCTGATCTTTTAAGATCACTTCCATAATAATATTTTCATTACCAGTTATACGATAACAATTAAGCACCTCTTTGTAAGTTGGAACGGTTTCTAAAAATGCTTTTAATCTTCCAGTGAATGCGCGTAAAGTAATTACCGCCCTTAGTTGATATCCAATTTTCTGATGACTAATATTAACCTTATAAGAATTAATCACCCCGGCATCTTCCATCTTTTTCATTCTTTCAGCAACGGCCGGAGAGCTCAAGCCAACTTTTCTTCCTATCTCAGAAAATGAAGCCCTGGCATCTTTTTGTAATTCCTGCAGGATCGCCCAGTTCAATTTATCCACCATGTTTTTTAAAGTATTAGATACCTATAAATTTAAATATTAAATATAATTCCACGGTTCACATTAACTTTTAAATGCGTCTTTGATCAGTCTCTAGTAATTTAGAGGAAAATTAAAATGATGTCATCTTCTTACGATAAGTCCCGGCAGCCCAGCGAAGCTTTATATTCAAAGGCCCGGGAGATCATGAAGATTTCCAAATCTGTATCAGATTATCTTCTGCCTGATGTATCTGGTTTAAATGATCATGGGTTGGAAGATAAGAGCGTTTATTTTACCGGTGATATTATTCGATATTCGGAATCACTTTTGCCCAATATTGTGAGGGCTGAAAATGAATTTTTTCAGGAAAGTAGAAAGCATTATGTACATGCCGTAAGTCTGCTCACCGAACGTTTAAGTAAACATTGCGAACACCTTGAACTTGTAAATAGCAACGGCAAGGATTTCGTAAGGCTGCTACGGAAAGAAATTCAGAAGTTTAGAAAATTACAGCGCATCTGGCGCCTTACTTTATAAAGTTAGAATCAAAAAATCCCGGTTTCCCGGGATTTTTTATGCTCTGAAATATTTCAGTATTTACATATTTCTACGATACTGTCCACCAACTTCGAATAAAGCATGAGTGATCTGTCCTAACGAGCAAACTTTCGTTGCCTCCATTAATTCCTCGAACAGGTTCTGATTGGTAACTGCTGCTTTCTGGATTCTTTCCAGCATTTCTTCAGCAGAATCCTCTTTAGCTTTATGTAAAGTTTCCAGAGTTTTGATCTGGTGTTCTTTTTCCTCTTCCGTAGCACGAATAACTTCACCCGGTGTTACTGTAGGCGAACCTGTAGAACTCAGGAAAGTATTAACTCCGATAATCGGGTAATCTCCGTTGTGCTTTAAAGTTTCATAGTAGAGGCTTTCTTCCTGTATCTTTCCTCGCTGATACATAGTTTCCATAGCACCAAGCACTCCGCCACGTTCTGTGATTCGATCAAACTCAGTAAGTACAGCTTCCTCTACCAGGTTGGTCAATTCTTCGATAATGAACGATCCCTGGATTGGATTCTCATTCTTAGCAAGACCTAACTCCTTATTAATAATTAGTTGTATAGCCATCGCTCTTCTTACTGAAGCTTCGGTAGGCGTTGTGATCGCTTCATCATACGCATTGGTGTGCAATGAATTACAGTTATCGTAGATCGCATATAATGCCTGAAGGGTAGTTCTAATATCATTAAAGTCGATTTCCTGAGCATGCAGTGACCTTCCTGAAGTCTGTATATGATACTTCAACATTTGAGCTCTGGAATTGGCTCCATACTTATGTTTCAAAGCTTTGGACCAGATTCTTCTGGCAACCCGACCAATCACCGCATATTCCGGGTCCACTCCATTAGAGAAAAAGAACGAAAGGTTTGGACCAAATTTATTAATGTCCATCCCTCTGCTTAAATAGTATTCCACATAGGTAAATCCATTCGCCAGGGTGAATGCCAATTGGGTAATTGGATTCGCGCCAGCTTCAGCAATGTGATATCCGGAAATAGAGACAGAATAGAAATTTCTAACTTTTTCATCAATGAAATATTCCTGAACATCACCCATTAAACGCAGCGCAAATTCAGTAGAGAAAATACAAGTATTCTGAGCCTGATCTTCCTTTAAAATATCTGCCTGAACGGTTCCTCTAACCACATTGATGGTTTCAGCTTTGATCTTAGCATATACATCTTCTGGTAAAACCTGGTCTCCGGTTAATCCAAGAAGCATCAAACCAAGTCCGTCATTTCCTTCTGGAAGTTCACCACGATATTGAGGTCTGTCGATACCAGCATCGTCGTATAGCTCCTTCAGTTTTGCTTCTACTTTGTCTTCCAGACCATTTTCTTTGATATACTTTTCACAATTCTGATCGATCGCAGCGTTCATAAAAAATCCAAGTAACATTGGAGCAGGACCATTAATAGTCATACTCACAGAGGTCATCGCATCTGCCAGATCAAATCCTGAATAGAGTTTTTTCGCATCATCAAGACAACATATAGACACTCCAGAATTTCCAATCTTTCCATAAATATCTGGTCGGTGATCTGGATCATTTCCGTAGAGCGTTACAGAATCAAAAGCTGTCGACAGCCTTTTAGCCGGTAATCCCTGGCTTACGTAATGAAATCTTCTATTGGTTCTTTCTGGTCCACCCTCACCGGCAAACATTCTTGTTGGATCTTCACCCGTCCGCTTGAACGGATAAAGTCCGGCGGTATAAGGGAATTCTCCAGGAACATTTTCCTGAAGGCACCATTCTAGAATATCGCCCCAGGTTTTATATTTTGGAAGTGCTACTTTTGGGATCTGCGTATGAGAAAGAGACTCTGTATGCGTATCGATCTTGATCTCTTTATCGCGGACTTTAAAGCTATAAACAGGTTCAGTATACTTATTCACTTTATCGTTCCACGCAATAATCATCTCCCAGTTGTAGGGATCCAGATCCATTTTTATTTTATCAAATTCAGCAAAAAGCAGCTTTAAAAATTCTGACTGATCTTCTTCTGAAACTTCTTTGATCCCATCCTGATCAATTCCGTTTTTATCAAGGTATTTGGTTTGATCTTTACCAAACTGGGTTTTGATATTAGCAACGGTTTCGATGGTTTTATAAATTCCGTAGAGGCGCTGAGCAACTTCGGTTTGAGTCGCAGCAGTTTCATCATAACCACGGTTATTTTCAGCAATTTCTGAAAGGTATCGTGTACGTTTTGGTGGAATCACGAATATCTTCTCACTCATCTCTTCTGAAATTTGAAAAGTAGAGATCATCCCTGAATTTGTTTTCTCCTCTACAGCATCCATAAGACTTCTGTAAAGAGTATTCATTCCAGGATCATTGAATTGAGAAGCGATGGTACCAAACACCGGAAGTTTCTCTGCATCTTCATGCCACAACTGGTGGTTTCTCTGGTATTGCTTTTTTACGTCACGCAAAGCATCCTGTGCTCCACGTTTATCGAATTTGTTGATCGCGACCAGATCTGCAAAATCAAGCATATCGATCTTTTCAAGCTGTGTTGCTGCACCAAATTCCGGAGTCATTACATATAATGACACATCTGAATGATCCATGATCTCTGTATCACTCTGCCCAATTCCTGAAGTTTCAAGAATAATAAGGTCATAACTGGCAGCTTTCAGCACATCGACAGCTTCTGCCACATGTTTGGACAGTGCCAGGTTCGCCTGCCTGGTTGCAAGTGAACGCATAAAAACTCTAGGATGATTGATACTGTTCATCCTGATACGGTCACCAAGTAATGCGCCTCCAGTTTTCTTTTTTGAAGGATCCACAGAAACAATCCCAATATGTTTTTCAGGAAAATCCATTAAAAATCTTCGAACCAGTTCGTCTACCAAACTTGATTTACCAGATCCACCTGTACCGGTAATTCCCAGAACAGGAGTTTTATTAGTGTCAAAATTGTTCTTGTCAAAATATTTCAGAAATTCCTCATGCCTGTTTTCAGCAAGTGAAATAAGACGGGAGATCGCAGTAACTTTTCTGGATTGTAGATTCTCGTTTACCTTGTCTGCTTCTTCAAGATCTGGAACCTGATTATCAACACGCTGGATCATATCATTGATCATCCCCTGCAAGCCCATCTCACGACCATCATCTGGAGCGTAGATCCTGTCTATCCCGTAATCCATCAATTCCTTGATCTCATCTGGAAGGATCACTCCGCCTCCACCGCCAAAGATCTTGATATGTTCTGAACCTTTCTCTTTAAGCAGGTCATACATATATTTGAAATATTCGGTGTGACCACCCTGGTAAGAAGTCATTGCAATTGCGTGTGCATCTTCCTGAATGGCACAGTTTACGACCTCTTCCACACTTCTATCATGTCCAAGATGGATCACCTCAACTCCAGTAGCCTGGATGATTCTCCGCATAATATTAATAGCGGCATCATGACCATCGAAAAGCGAGGCAGCGGTTACAATTCTTATTTTATTTTTAGGTTTATAAGGACTTTGTTGCTCCATGTTTAATTATATCAAGAATATTGACCTGCAATTTACGAAAATCGCAATGAAAATGAGATTTTAAAATTATTGAAAACTTAAAAAAAGCCACCTTGGGGAAGGTGGCTTCTAAGTAGGAATTTGAACTCGTAATAAGCTGATGTTTTAAAACAGGTTACTACTAATTCATTACTCATGTTTTATATTAATCTGAAAAAGTATGCATTAACGATGATATCGTGGTGAGAATTTTACTATCAAATCCTGTTTTACATAGTTGAAATACAACTGAATTTATAAGTAGAAATCTTAAACACGTCCGAACTATAAATCTGAATCTCAGAGTTATCCAGCTAAAATACCTCAGCAAATGATATAAACAAAATCGATAGTTTTAATATTATTATAACTTTATACGATGAAGCGTTAAAATTTTAGCAAGTATATTTGAGCAAATTATTTACTATGAAAAAGATCCTCGGTCTACTGCTAATATTCTCGTTAAGTTCCTGTGCAGAATTGCAACAAATTGCAACTCAGATTCCTTCAACTTATGGCGTAACAGATTCAGAGATCAACTCCGGACTAAAGCAGGCGCTTCAATTTGGGATAGACAAGGAAGTGACCAGTCTTGCTACTGAAGATGGATTCTTTAAAAATGAACTTGTGCGTATAAGTCTGCCGCCAGAATTGCAGAAAGTTGATAAGACCTTAAGAGATGTTGGTTTGGATAATCTTGCAGATGAAGGCCTGAGAGTTCTTAACAGAGCCGCTGAAGATGCAGTAGGAGAAGCCATTCCTGTTTTTGCGAGTGCAGTGAAAGAAATAAGTTTTGCAGATGCCAGAAACATTCTTCTGGGAGCAGATAATGCCGCGACAAGTTACCTTTCATCAAAAACTCAAACACAACTTTATGATAGGTTCAATCCTATCATCAATAATTCATTAGAGAAAGTCGGAGCAAACAGGGTTTGGTCCAATCTTATACAGAGATACAACTCTATTCCACTTACCAGTAAGGTAAATCCAGATCTTACTGATTACGTAACTAATGAGGCTCTTCAAGGCGTTTATCTTATGATAGAAAAGGAAGAGAAGGACATTCGAAATTCCTTAAACTCCAGAACAACAGACCTTTTAAAACGTGTTTTTGCCCTACAGGATAGATCTTAAAATTCTTACATAATACAATATTTTAACACTTTCCCATAGATATCCGGTATATTTTAAATTAAGCTTAACTCAACATTATCAATGTATAGGCTTTGTTAATCTTAGCTTTGTACCGTAGATAGATGATGATGAAGTGGAAAGAAATTAAGTATTATATGTTTAGAATTTTCGAAAATAAATCAAAGGAAGAACGGCTTTGTGAGAAGTATAGTAGATTAATGCAACGTGCTTACAAGATTGCTCTTATAGACAAAGAACAAAGTGACAAACTGAATTTTAGAGCCAAAAAGATTCTGGCTGAGCTTCGAAGAATGGATTGCTCGATGGTAGAAACTAGGAGTGAAACTGCCTGAAGTACTTTAAGGCTTTTAAAACCCGACTTCCATACCAACTAAAATATTCACCGTCCACAAGTGTTACCTTCTCTGAAATTCCTGAGAAGGTTTTTTTATGTTTTTCTTCAAATGGAAACGGTTCAGAACTTAGAAGAATTTCGTTTATCTCCATAGTCTTCAAAGTATCAAGATCTGTTTCAGGGTATCTATCAGCTTCGAAAACATTTACCATCTTATTAAGTGCAAGCATTTCATTGATAAAAGTTCCTTGCCCTGCTACCATCAATGGGTCATTCCAGATAAAATAAGCTACTCTTCTAGTTTTCGAGTTAGAAACTACTTGCAAAAGCTCCTGCCGGGAATTTTCAATATTCTGAATCAAGGTTTCAGCTTCCTTGCTTCTTTGGAATAGCTCCCCATACATTCTAATAAGTTCGGCGTTGTCATCTAGATTGGCAACATCAGAGCAATGAACAGGTGCAATCTCCGTAAGAGCAGTTACCATTTCGCGGGTATTCTCTTCCTTGTTGCAAAGTATGATATCAGGTTTTAAATCTCTGACCTTCCTTAAATTCACTTTTTTAGTTCCTCCTAAGCTAGTCTTCTTATCCCTAAGCCCTTCAGGATGCACGCAAAAATGGGTGATTCCTACTATAGAATCTTCTAAACCGAGATCTACTAGTAATTCAGTTTGACTTGGAACCAGAGATATTATTCTCTTCGGAATTGAGGTGAATTCAAAAGATCGTTGAAGTTGATCCTGAAACTGCATATTTCTAAAGTTTTGCTAATTCATCCTTCATCTGGATCTGTATAGCTTCAGCTTTAGCACCAGCAATTTCAGCAAAATTTGAAGAATCTGATGCATAGATAATCTTACGGGAAGAATTTACAAGTAAACCTACATTTGATGTGATTCCGTATTTACAAACTTCTTCCAGACTACCTCCCTGGGCACCAACACCTGGTACCAGTAAAAAATTTTCAGGAATAATCTTTCTTATTTCAGCGAGATATTCGGCTTTGGTAGCACCCACCACGTACATCAAGTTTTCAGAATTATCCCAGTCTAAAGATGTTTTGATGACTTTTTTATAAAGTTCTTCACCATCTACTTTCTGAGTCTGAAAGTCATAAGCTCCCTCGTTTGAAGTAAGTGCAAGTAATATGGTATGCTTATTTTCAAATTCGAGAAAAGGTTCTACACTATCCTTTCCCATATAAGGTGCGACGGTTATAGAATCGAAACCAAGGTCTTCAAAAAAGGCTTTGGCATACATCCTGGACGTATTACCTATATCTCCGCGTTTAGCATCAGCGATAGTATACAGCTCTGGATATTCAGTATGCAGGTATTCGATCGTCTTTTTAAGACTTTTCCATCCACTGGCACCCAACGCTTCATAAAATGCAATATTAGGCTTGTAAGCCACACAAGATTCGTGCGTAGCGTCAATTATGGCTTTATTAAAACTAAAAACAGGATCCTTTTCTGAAAGCAGGTAGGTTGGAATTTTGTCGATATCGGTATCCAGTCCTACGCACAAAAACGTTTGCTTTTTAAATATTTGCTCAGTAAGCTCCTGTGAAGTCATATTTAATTAATTCAGATTTAAAGAATATCAGAATTCTCTTTTAACTTTTCGGTATTTTCAGCCAGCTGTAATTCATCAATGATCTTCTGAATATCACCATTAATGATATTAGAAAGATCATATAGGGTCAGGTTGATACGGTGATCTGTAACCCTACTCTGAGCATAGTTATAGGTACGAATCTTTGCACTACGGTCACCACTGGAAACCATTGAATTTCTTTTAGCAGCATCGGCTTCCATTTTCTTAGCCAGTTCCTGTTCATATAACCTGGAACGTAGAACACGGAAAGCTTTTTCCTTATTCTTATGTTGCGATTTTTGATCCTGACATTGGGCTACTAAACCAGTAGGTTCGTGAGTTAAACGTACCGCGGAATATGTGGTGTTTACTGACTGTCCACCAGGTCCCGAAGAACAGAAATAATCAATTCTTACATCTTTTGGATCTATCTGAACATCAAATTCTTCAGCTTCCGGCAGCACCATAACGGTTGCGGCAGAAGTATGTACTCTACCCTGAGTTTCAGTTTGAGGAACTCGTTGTACACGATGCACTCCAGCTTCAAATTTCATGGTACCATACACGTCTTCTCCGGAAACTTCAAAGATCATTTCTTTAAATCCTCCACTGGTACCTTCACTATAATCAACGATATTATGCTTCCAGCCCCTGCTTTCAACATATTTAGTATACATACGATACAGATCTCCTGCAAAAATACTGGCTTCATCTCCACCGGTACCACCGCGGATCTCCACGACCACGTTCTTAGAATCTTCCGGATCTTTTGGGATAAGCATCATTCTTATCTTATCCTCCAGCGCAGGAAGTTGATTTTTTGCTTCCTCCATTTGAAGTTTCGCCATTTCTGTCATTTCAGCATCGCTACCATCAGAAATGATCTCCTCAGCTTCCGAAATGTTTTCAGTAAGACTCACGTACTTCTCGCGTTCATCCATTAACGCACGAAGATCTTTATATTCTTTATTCAATTCGATATACCGCTTCTGGTCTGATATTACATCCGGCTGAATAATTAAATCATTCACCTCATCAAACCTCTGCTTTACGATATTAAGTCTATCAATCATATATTCCTGCTGAATTTAGGCTAACAAATTTACGATAATTTGGTTGAAATCATATAAAAGCTTTAAACCCTTTCCATTTCAAATACTGGCTCATGATTTCTGCTGAAAGTAGTAAATTTCATTAGCGAAATGATACCAAGAATATAGAAAAATCTATCGGGATAGTAAAATTCATAGAACTCCAGATAATAGGTGATAAATGACATTATATCTGAAAAGACCAGACATAGGGCTCCGGCGGTAAAGAAGAAGGCAGTGGCATCAGAATATATTACTACAAGATATTGCGGCAAGAACCAAGGTGATCATGGCACTTCCGTAGATATAAAACAGGAAATTCAAATGGGGATAGTCATATTTTTCAGGGATCATATCTACTAGAACATATAACATCCCAATATTCAGTGAAAACACGATTGCAAATACAACTTTCTGAATAATGCTCATTATCAAAGTTTTGATCTCCGGGAAAATAACCAGTACTATAGTGCTATATGCGGCAATACGCAGAAGAAAGGTAGCAGTATTGATGTATATGTTTTCATAATTCAGTAAAAGAACATCTGATATTAGAAGTAATAGTATTGAGCTAAGCAGTTTTCTGTTCCCAGATTAAAGCTAGAAAAATAGGTAAAGCGCTGGATATCGAAGCTCACTTTGACATTTAGAGATCATATTATAAAATCAAGAATGTAATTGCAAGTAATGAAACACGGGCCATTACTTTTAGAAATCATCTTAGTTTTACACTAGAAGCTGCTCAAGAATCTAAAAAACTCTAGAACTGAACTGGAAACTTTGTCACTAAATTTCAGCAACAGACTCGTTTACTTTTTGATGCTTGATCCATTTTTTTGCAAATACTACCAGCAGTGCTAATCCAATTATATTAACGATCCTGTCTGCATAATAAAAAACATCGAAATCTAAATAGTACGCATTATAGAAAGTTAGGTCAGATAAGACTAGGCATATAGAAATAACCACCAGCAAGAAGCCCTTAACATCAGCGTACCTATTCAAGTAAGATATGCAGGTTGCAACTAAAGCCAAAGAAACCAATCCCATTGTGTAGAACAGAATGGTAAAAATAATATCCTCTCTATAGCCTGGTATATATATTGCCATATCATGCAACATATAGAGATCGAGCACAATTATAATAGCAGCGATTATAAATGTAACCAGGTTTAACCGAAGACGTGATAGGTAAGGATACAGGAAATTAATAATAGCCAGGTATGCTGATATTCGTACTACGTAAATAATATTTCGAACGATAGAATCCTCATAAAAGATTAATAGTCCGTCACATAGTGTTAGTAGTGAGAATGCAACAAGAAATCTACTACCCTTTTTATACTTCAATAAATAGACCAGAAAAAAAACTCCGGTAGCAAGTATTCTAAACCATCTATCGGTAATTGGATCCAGGTAATAGATCGCCAGGACATTCGTAGCGATCATAAATAAAACCAGTAAGCCAAACCAGTATTTCATCTCAATTTAATAAAACTAATAACCTGGGATGCTTATTGCTCGAGGTCATTCAATGTTAAATGGTATTTCTAGTTATACTGAAATATACCATACTCGCTGTCAATTGTAAGCTTTTTACTATCAGCTGCCTCTACTCTTCCCACAACCTGAGCGTCTACGTTGAAGGATCTTGAAATTTCGATCACCTTTTCTGCATGAGCCTCGTCGATATAAATTTCCATACGATGTCCCATATTAAAAACCTGATACATCTCTTTCCAGTCGGTTTTACTTTCCTCCTGAATTAGTTTGAACAATGGTGGTGTAGGAAACATATTATCTTTTATGATATGTAAATCATTAATAAAATGAAGGATCTTTGTTTGTGCACCTCCGCTACAATGAACCATTCCCTTGATATTCTCAGCTCCAATATCAGAAAGTAACTTCTGAATAATCGGCGCATAGGTTCTGGTTGGTGAAAGCACAAGCTTTCCTGCATCTATCGGACTACCCTCTACAACATCGGTTAATTTTCTGGTTCCTGAATAAATAAGTTCTTCTGGAATAAAACTATCAAAGCTTTCAGGATATTTTTCAGCTAAATCTTTATAGAAAACATCATGGCGTGCAGAAGTAAGACCATTACTTCCCATCCCGCCATTATATTCAGTTTCGTAGCTTGCCTGTCCTGAAGATGAAAGTCCTACGATCAGGTTTCCAGGTTTGATTTTCGCATTATCAATCACTTTGTTTCGCGGCATTCTGGCAGTTACAGTGGAATCAACAATGATAGTTCTCACCAGGTCTCCAACATCTGCAGTCTCTCCACCAGTAGAATGGATTTCTACTCCAAATTTCTTTAATTCTGAAATCAATTCTTCTGTACCATTTATGATAGCCGAAATTACTTCACCCGGAATCAGATTTTTATTCCGACCAATAGTGGAAGAAAGTAGAATATTACTGGTAGCTCCTACACATAAAAGATCATCTATATTCATGATCAAAGCGTCCTGGGCGATCCCTTTCCAAACCGAAAGGTCTCCGGTTTCTTTCCAGTACATATACGCAAGAGAAGACTTAGTCCCGGCGCCATCGGCATGCATAATCAAACAATGTTCTTCACTTCCTGTTAAATGATCTGGCACGATCTTGCAAAAAGCCTTCGGAAAAAGTCCTTTGTCTACATTCTTGATAGCATTGTGAACATCCTCTTTTCCAGCAGATACGCCTCTACCTAAATACCTTTTGCTAATTTCTTTACTCATGAATATAACTTAGAATTCTCAAAGATAATTAGATTCAGGCTTCTGGGAAATTATACGACCTATTTAAACAAAAAAACCACACTGAATGTGTGGTTTAATTTAGAATATGATTAATCAGTTATTCCCAATCGGGCATTTTAGCATTTTCGATTAATAATTCTCTATCATCTGCCTGGAATAGTTCGTCTATAGCTAATGAATAGATATCATTCCGACTTGTTCCGGTATTAGAAGTGTTTACAAAGATAATTTCAGCTTCATTTGGAGAGAATCTTGGATCCTTATCATTAGTTCCGTTTGGTTTATTACTACTTAAATCATAAACAGAATTAGTTTCCAGATCGTACAAAAACATTTTCATGTTCAAATCTCGGTTACTAGGGCTTTCATAATTTGACACATCTCTTGTATATAGAACGAGCCTATTATCAATTGAAATATCCAGTCCACCGAGGCTTCCTTGAACTCCGTCAACTATAACTCTATCTTTATCACCATTAGAATTTATGGTAAATATAGCTGCGTTATATCCATTTACGTCGGTTGTATGAATAACAGTTAGAGAATTATCAAAACTTACTGCAACATTCATTACAAACCTCCCTTCCGGAGCATCATATATTATCTCTTTGCCCTCCCCTGTGGATTTTACCTTATAGAGTTTATCTAAGTGAGGGTATAACAAATAAGATCCATCGTTAGACCAGGCGAACCCAACTCTCTCATCGTTGATAGATCTTACTGGTATACTCGATGTAATTTGTTGTACATTAGATCCATCCGGTCGCATACTAAATAGATGGATCTGGGAACCTACATTCCTTAAGAAAGCGATACGATTAATAGAATTATTCTTTCTTGGTCTAAAACTGTTGAGATTAGAACTGGTTAGACTAACTTCGGTCCCCGTAGTATCTGCTACAAATATTACATTATTGCTATTTAGTTCTCTTACAAAATAATAGCTATCCTCAGGCAATTCAGCAGTTCTAAATGAATAAACAGGACTAAGCACAGTTTCATTTATACTATCAGAAACTTTAACCTGCCAAAAGTATTTTCTACCATACTTAAGATCTTGAACTGTATAAGTGGTATCTGTAATGTTATTAAAAGTCAATACATCTTCATCAATATCATTACGGATCTCTAATTCGTATAAAAGCTCATCTCCATCTGGATCATTGGAGTCCCAAGCAAAATCTACATTTAAAATAGATACAGAACTATTATCTGTAGGAAAAACGGCCATCGGTGTAGAAGGCGCACTGTTATTTCCATTTGATTTTGTCAATTCGAAGAATACCGTTGACTCTGCATCTGCCGTAATCGTTACTCCTTCGAAAGCTGTAGTATATCCTTCTGATTCAGCTTTTACAGAATATTCATTTACTAAAATATTATCTATACGAAAGTTACCAAGTGAATCAGTAAATACCGTAGATGAGGACGGACTTGTAGAGATCTCCACATTTCCTAATGCTAGACCAGTAGCTTTAGCTTTAACGTTACCCGAAAGTGAACCAGTAAGATCGTTACCCACAGTATCTTCATTGCAACCATTAAATGCTACCAATAAAATCAATATGACTATAAAGTATAAGTTTTTCATTTTGATTGGGTTTGAGAGTTGTTGTTACCTGTTGTTCCAAAAAAATAGTTGAGTCCTATTCCAAAATTGAAATAATAATCATCTCTTTTTCCATTCACTAAGTTATCGAGTTTATCGTTGAATAAAATGTTGTGCTCAGCAAAAACCTTTAAGCCTAGCTTTTCGGAAATGAAATAGTTTAAACCTCCACCGTATTGAATTTTCAGGAAATTAGTTGATAGGTTTTCCATATCATTTGATAGTTTAGGATTTCCAAGTTCTAAACCAACTCCGGGACCAGCGAAGATATAAGGACCAAAATTGT
Source organism: Christiangramia sp. LLG6405-1 (assembly GCF_045055805.1). Taxonomy (GTDB): domain Bacteria; phylum Bacteroidota; class Bacteroidia; order Flavobacteriales; family Flavobacteriaceae; genus Christiangramia. The sequence goes on from NZ_CP159330.1 coordinate 137,449, forward strand.
CATTTGGAAGTAAGTCAATTTGAGCATTTAGGTCTAAAGTCGCAAAATTACTGGTAAAAGCCTCTCCATTATCCAACTTAAACAAACTTAATGCACCACCCCAATTTAAATGGGAAGTTAGCTTGCGTTGGTACCCGATTCGTCCCAAATAACTAGGTCTGTTTATTTCGTAATCTCCATCTATTAAGGCAAGACCACCAGAAAAGCTGAATGATTCCTTATAGGGCCTTTCTACAAACAATCTTTCGTAGAGCCCTGTATTTTCGTCAATTCTTTTTTCTTCATCATAGGAATCTACTAACTTTTGATTTACTTCAATTCCACCCTGAGCAGACCAGTATCTGTCTTTCACCCCTTCAAGAATCAAATCCCGAACAGCTTTTTCAATAGCATCTTTGACTGCTAATTGTACCGGTTCATTCTGAGTAATTCCAGTTTCTGCTTCAAGTAATCTTTGAAATTTTACAAAGCGAAAAAAACTACCATCCAGAGCCTGAGATAGAATAGTTTTAGAGACGTATACTGTCTTTAATATTTCACCATTACTTGTAGATACGGCACGGAGGTAGACTGTAATCCTGTCCTGTCGATATTTAGCTGATCCCCCAAGTCCAAAGTATCGTGCACCTATACCACCGGTAACTATATTCGTGTCATAGGATATTATTCCTCCCTCTATGATCAAACCGGCGTAAAGCAAAGGTGGTAATGGTGGTTCGTTAGGATTGAGGTTCTTGATGTATTCTTGTTTAGTATTTCTAATTATATTTCTCTCAGTAGATAGGTTACTCAAGTTTTCTCTTTCGATTGGAATAAACCATCCAGAATCTTCCAAGGCTTTAATTAACATGGTAGTTCCCCCTTGCGTTACCGCCGTACTAAAGGTTGATCCATTTTCAACCGCTTTATACTGCCCCGTTTGGTCACTAAAATTATAAACAGCAACCTCTACTGGTTCTGTAGCTGGAGGGAGATCTAATAAACCCCTAGTGGATTTTGTAAATTCTCCGGTTCTCGATTGACTGGCAGAAAAAGGCTGATTAAAATAAGTACCGCAGGAGTACAAATACATCAGGCTACATACCGCAGCAATTTTGTAGATTTTGTTCATGAGATAATTAATTATATGGGACTATAATTTGAGTTTCCTCTCCGGTTGTGGTATCCAGTATATTAATAACTAGACCTTCAAGAGTTCTGTATATCTCGAGAGTAAGATTACCGTAGCTAAAGGTCCCTTCCTGATCAAAATTTCCGAATCCCTCTAATTGCTGTTGCAAAAGAGTCCTGGAAATTTGACTAAGAACCTGACGATTAATATCCTGGCCTAAAGTTTCTAGTTCTGATTGTTGAGAACTTGGATCAGTTCTAGCTTTTAAACCATTTTGAACTGTGGCAGAACTTAACATCCAACTATAATTTAAGTAGCTTCCTCCGAATGCTGGATTCGTTGGTGTATATGTTAGTTGTTGACTATAAGCCTCAATTCCAGTCAATAATACGAAGAATATAAGTAGTCTAATTTTCATCTAATAATGTTTAAAGTTACTTTCCTGTTGTTCTAATTTTTGTAATTGAGCTATTGCTCTTTGTAAAGCTACACTTGCCATATTTTGCAAATATTCTTTTTTTGGTTGGCCAAAAAACCTCATAATTACCTGATTTCCAACTTTTACAGACAACATAGTCATTCTACCTCGCCCAGGAACCTCATCGATTTCGATATCAGAACTCGTTTTTATTTCCTTATTGTAAAATTCTGAATAGAAATATTTAAAGAAATCCCGTCCAACTTTAGTAATAGTATTTTCCACCACTAAACCATTTAGCGAAAAACCATCCTGTGGCTTTGCCTCTTCCTGGCTTGCAGGAGCAGGTTTATCTTGATCCTGTTTAATCTCTTCTATACCTTCAATACTATTTTTTAACTCAATTCTATCTTTTCCTAAAGGTTTATCTTCCTGATCAAAAATAAGTAAAACGACCGTTAATGTTCCCTCATCACTCTTATTAACGGTAACACTTGAAAGAATATCCTTCTTGTAAGATTCTAAAAAAAATCGATTTTCCTGATTAGATCTAGATATATTACCATTTTTATCAGTTTTATATAGCAGAAACTCATAACGAAGACTATAATCTGAAGGAGTAAGATTCTCAGCGGTTGCACTAAACTCAAGGTATTCTCCTTTATCCTCAAATTTGATATCACCTACAATTTCTTTATTGAAGAATTGGGGAAAACAATGAGTTCCAGTAAATAATAATATTAACAACAAACATTGTTTATACTTATTCGCACTAATTGTTTTGCCCAATTTCATAATTTACTTATAGCTTCTAATAATTATATAGGGAGTTGCATTGCTGTTCTGTTCAAATCTAATAGACTTTGTAAGTTCGTTTACCCCATGTCGTTCAAATTGCATAAAGCTACCATCTTGCTGTAAATCAAGTGATATATCTGCAGAAGGTTGATTTACATAGTCTCTTACAATATTATAATGTCCTTGCTGTATAATATCAGCTACTGCAGTATTAACATTATAGTAGATGTCAGCGTTATTACCATCACCTAGTTGAGTGAGATTGATCTCGCTAAACTGAGTTTGCGTTCTTATGTTCGCCTCATTAATATCTCCAATCTGTTTCAGAAAAACATCGTTATTCGTTAGCTCTCCATTTCTCGAATTTTGAATACTAAATATACCAAAGTCCTCTAAGACAGATTGCGTCAAGGTCTGATCTTCAACAACCAAGGGGCTTTCTTTATCAATATATGTTTGAGAAAATGCTGACGTATTCAGCAGTAATATCCCTATTATCATCATCGACATTATATAATCAATCACTTCTTTCATAACCAGCTATTTAAATTAATTTAATAAGAACAGAAGGGAAACCCCTTCTGTTCTATTAATTTATAGAATTTGAAATTCCTAGCAATCTCCATCTGCACAAGGATCTTGTACATCTATTGAAGGAGCGTGATCTGGGCTCGGAATGTTTAATGGATCATCGAAACCACAAGATTGAGCAGCACCACCAAATGGTCCAGCCTGGAATATATCTGCAGAGTTACCATGTCCAGATTGGTAAACTTCACCACTCTGTCCATCATGCTGAACCATAAGAGCATGGTTTCCTATACCCAATTGTGTGCTCATAGCATGGTTATCATCACCAAACTGCCAAGTATTTAGTTTGTTATCCTCACCGTCCTGTACTGAAGTTACCATATTATCATCTCCATACTGGATTTGACGAGATTTATTGCTGTTTCCAGTTTGTGTTAAGGAAGCTTCATTATTATCACCCTTCTGGTATTGCTTAGCGTAGTTATCTGAAGCTGACTCAAACACACCGGCATAAGTAAAAGTTTGATCTATCGAAGCCTCATTCCCATCACCGTATTGCTTTTGCTCTGCGTAGTTAGAGTCATAATCTGGATAGAACTCACCACCGGTTTGCTCAATTAAAGCGTTATTACCTTCTCCAACTTGCAATTGATATGCATCTGCATTATAAGAATTGATTTGTTCGATGGTAGCTACGTTTGTCATTGCTCCAGAACCATTGTTATTATTCTGAGATTGGTATGCATCATTATATGCTCCATCCTGGGTAGTAAAAGCCTCATTGCTTCCACCATATCCATCTTGTTCTACAAGAGCTTCGTTGTGATCACCATCCTGATCTACATCTGCATAGTGACCGTCTGCTTCTGAAAATGGAGTATAAGAGTCCTGATTAATCTCTACCTTATTATGATCTCCATTTTGATCTACATCTGCCTCGTTGTTATCATCATCTTGTCTAATGATGGAACTGTTATAATCTCCTGCCTGAATTGTAGTTGCAAAGTTATCTTCGCTTTGATCACTGATTCCCGAATCATCACCTCCCTGTACAATCAAACTACGGTTTCTTTCCGCAACTCCGGAAGTACCAATTCCTTGCTTACTAAGTGCATTATTACGATCTCCACTTTGAATGATTGCAGTTTCGTTCTGGTAACCTCTTTGCTTTGATTCTGCGACATTGTCATCAGCATAATCCCCAAAGAACCCAGTTGGGCCTGACTGTCTTATATATGCTTCGTTATTGTCGTACGACCCCAACTGGTTATACTGAGTCGCTTTAGCAGAGTTACTTTCCCCTACCTGGTGAACTTTCACCCTTTGATCGGTTCCCCATTGGTTCGTTTCCACTACGTTAGCGTTCGCTGGAGAGCCTGCAAGAGGTGTTGCAGATGACGCCGATGGATTGGTTTGCTGCCCAAAAGTTACCGCCCCAAACATTAGTGCTCCCGCACAAATAATTACTTTTTTCATAATAAAAGATTTAAATTAATATTGGTTGATAAAAAATTACACTTCCAAGATTCAGGGCGTTGAAAATTGGGTCAATTGTCTACTAGACAATGTGTTGGGGAGGGTATAAGTAAAATAGGTGTAATTAAAAAGCGGTAGGGTTAGTATTGCATAATTAATTACTTACCCTAATATAGATAACTTAAACGATTCAAAATTTTTTAATCGATGAAGAACATAAATAATTGTTAAGAAGCAAAATTTTATGATAATTCGATTGTTTAAACTCCTATTTACTAGACTTTTAACTATGCAATTAAGTTAGTTGGTAAAATAACTTAAACAAAAAAACCACGCTTAGAGCGTGGTTTTTTTATCTAAAAACTTCAGAAATTATCTTGTGAAAAGTAATTCTCTGTATTTAGCTAATGGCCAGATCTCATCGTCTACTAATAGCTCTAGCTTATCACAGTGATATCTAATTTCTTCGAAGAAAGGCTTTACATCATCACAGTAAGCAAATGCTTTTTCTTCAGCATCTTCTAATTTGTTTGCAATTTTTCTTGCTTCAATCATCGCATTCACATTAGAATTGATACTGGCGATATGAGAAGAAATACTTTCTATAATCTCCAACTGCTCTTTCGCGTGTCTTGCGAAATCATCAGCATAGATATCTTTCAATCCGCGTACATTTTTGATCAGGATATTCTGATATCTGATTGACGTTGGAATGATATGATTTCTGGCGATATCCCCAAGGATACGTCCTTCAATCTGAATTCTCATCGCGTACTCTTCAAGTTCAATCTCATGTCTTGCTTCGATCTCAGTCTCATTCATTACCCCAAGTTCCTTGTAAAGGGCAATTGTTTTCTTGCTTACCTGAGCTTTTAAAGCCAGTGGCGTAGTTCTATTGTTACTAAGTCCACGTTTCTCTGCTTCTTTCTCCCATGGTTCACCATATCCATCACCTTCAAATCTAATTTTCTTAGATTTTTTGATATACTCTCTAAGAACATTAAAGACGGCATCGTCTTTCTTCATTTTCTTGTCCTTGATAAGTTTATCAACCTCAACTTTAAACTCTTTAAGCTGCTTGGCTACAATACTGTTAAGTACGGTCATCGCTCCAGCACAGTTCGCTAGCGAACCAACAGCTCTAAATTCAAATTTATTCCCGGTAAAGGCAAATGGTGAAGTTCTGTTTCTATCTGTATTATCAAGAAGAATTTCAGGAATCTTCCCAACCACGTTCAATTTAAGATCTGTTTTCTCCTGAGGAGAAAGCTTACCATCAGTCACTTTTTCAAGTTCATCAAGAACTTTAGTCAGCTGACTTCCAATAAATACTGAAATAATTGCTGGAGGTGCCTCGTTGGCTCCAAGACGGTGATCATTGGAAGCACTTGCGATCGCAGCTCTTAATAATTCCTCATTATCATAAACCGCCTTAATCGTGTTTACAAAGAATGTAAGGAACTGAAGGTTCTTCATTGGCGTAGAACCTGGAGATAACAAGTTTACTCCGGTATCTGTCGCTAAGGACCAGTTATTATGTTTACCACTACCATTAATTCCGGCAAATGGTTTTTCGTGCATTAATACACTAAAGTTGTGTCTTTCACCAACTCTCTTCATCACATCCATAATTAATGAATTGTGATCTACAGAAAGGTTAGCTTCTTCAAAAACTGGAGCAAGCTCAAATTGGTTTGGTGCTACCTCGTTATGACGGGTTTTTACCGGAATACCAAGTTTCATACACTCGATCTCAAGATCCATCATATAAGCGATCGCTCTTGAAGGAATAGAACCAAAATAATGATCATCCAATTGCTGACCTTTCGCCGGAGAATGTCCTAATAATGTTCTTCCGGTTAGAGTAATATCAGGTCTCGAAGCTGTAAGTGCAGAATCGATCAGGAAATACTCCTGTTCCCATCCTAAAGTTGCATTTACCTTCTTTACGTTTTTATCAAAATATTTCGCAACATCTGTTGCTGCATTATCAACTGCTTGTAAAGCTCTTAGTAGTGGTGTCTTGTTATCAAGTGCCTCTCCTGTGTAAGCTACAAATACCGTAGGAATACATAAAGTAGTTCCCCAGATAAAAGCTGGAGAAGTAGGATCCCATGCAGTATAACCCCTTGCTTCAAAAGTATTTCTAATTCCACCATTCGGGAAACTTGATGCATCTGGTTCCTGTTGAACAAGCTGTCCTCCACCAAACTTTTCGATAGCCGACCCATCACCTAAAGGCTCAAAGAAGGAATCATGCTTCTCTGCAGTTGCTCCTGTAAGAGGCTGGAACCAGTGAGTATAATGAGTAACTCCTTTAGAGATCGCCCATTCCTTCATTCCAGTAGAAATATGATCGGCTACATTACGATCTATTTTCTTCCCGGTGTTCATAGCTTCCACGACATTCGTATATGCTTCTTTGGTTAGGAACTGTCTCATTACAGTTTCATTGAAAACATTTTTTCCGAAAATTTCAGACCTTCTACGAGGTTCCTTGATCTTCACCGGCTTCCTGTTCAATGTTTCTTTTAAAGCTTGAAATCTTAAAGTTGACATGCTGAAATATTAATTGTGTTGGTTTATAAAAGATTGAATTATCAGATCATCAGATAATTCAGTAATTATCAATTGAAGATGCGAATATAAGCGATATGCAACAAAAAAAGAGTGCAGATTTCCTAAAAAATGCACCCACTTTAAGATAACCCCCTATTTTTTTAGGGTTGTTTCTGAATTTTAACCAATCATTAATATTATGCACCCCTACTTCCGAAGGGATTTAAGAAGAAATTAAGACTTATAGGATCGTGATCAGAATGAACGTAGCGTAAGCAGCAATAAGACCAAATCCCTCTTTTCTTCCCATTTCTGAAGGCTTCGGAATTAATAATAGTGGCAATAAGGCAAATGCGATTGCCAGCATCCAGATCATATCGTTCGACAGAATTTCTGAAGATTGTACGACTACAGGTTTAATTAAAGCGGTTAAACCTAAAACTGAAGCGATATTGAAAATATTGGAGCCAATTAGATTCCCTAACGAAATTGCTTTCTCCTTTTTCATTGCTGCGATAAGAGAAGCTGCCAGCTCTGGAACACTGGTTCCAACAGCGATAATAGTCACAGATACCACTCGTTCGCTAATCCCTAACTGAGTTGCTAAATCTACTGCGCCCATTACAAGTAATTCTGATCCTCCCCATAAGGCAAGAATCCCGATTAAGAGCCAGATTCCTAATTTGATACTTCGAACATCCTGTAGTGAAAGATCCACCTCATCTGCAACTACTATATCTTTTCTTCTTGACCTCTTAATTAGTAGAAACATGTATCCCACAAGTCCAAGCAAGAGAATTCCGCCTTCTATACGTGATAAAACATCTCCACTTTGAAGAAAAAAGTAGAGTACTATGGAAAATAACATCATGATTGGCCAGTTGATCCTATAGAAATCACGATCTACCATTAAAGGAGAAACCATGGCTGTTAACCCCAAAACCAAACCAATATTAGCGATATTGGAACCTATTACATTACCTAAAGAAATATCTGAAAAACCATCAATTGCTGCCTGCAGACTCACTAAAAGTTCTGGAGCTGAAGTGGCAAAGGAGACCACCGTAAGACCTACGACCATCCTGGAAATACTGAGTTTTAGTGAAATTGCTACAGAACTTCGAACTAAGAACTCTCCCCCTATTACCAAAAGGACAAATCCAACAATTAGAAATACAACGCTCATAGATGATATTTTTTGCGAAGATAGAGGAATTCAAAGAATTGTAATTACTTTCTTTAAGTCTAAGAATACACTGCATTAAATGACCAATTTTCAGGCAAATAAGTTATTTCACTGAAATTGAATAATTTGTACCTTTCAGGAATATCTCACGTACAAATGAAAAAATCAATTTTCAAGACGCTTGCTAAGTTCAATAAGAAATTTTTACCCAGTTACTCCAAGCAGGAATTGGACTTACAAAAAGCTTCAAAAGCCCAGATGGCTATTATCGGATGGCGACTATGGGTTACTAAAAACTCGCTGGACTAATAATGTATAAGTGACTCTACCTCATATTTTGAAATCCGGTCTCTGCCTTTAAGAAAATCCAGTTCTATCAAAAAATTACATTGCACAATATTGCCTTTGCATTTTTCCACAAGATTGCAGGTGGCTAAAGCCGTTCCTCCGGTTGCCAGAACATCATCATGAATTAGCACATTTTCGCCTTCCTGGATCGCATCCTGATGAATTTCAAGACTATCACTTCCATACTCCAGGTCGTATTCCTGTTTGAATGTTTTAGCAGGCAGTTTACCCGGCTTTCTAACCGGAACGAACCCGGCATTAAGTTCCTGTGCCAACAGACTGGCAAAAAAAAATCCTCTTGACTCCATTCCTACCACCTTATCTATTCTTACATCTGGAAGTTTGGCTACAAACTTTGCAACAACTTCTTTCATAGCTTTATGATCCAGCAGAAGCGGACTAATATCTTTATATCCTATTCCTTCCTTCGGAAAGTTCTCGATCTCGCGTATATAATTCTTCAATTCCATATTTTATAGATCAAACTGTGATTGCTTTATTCAGATAATTTCGGAAAGGTAGCATCTCCCTATAGATCTCTACAAGTTTTTCCTGAAAATCCTTCTTCAGAATTTGTTTTTGAGTGAGGTCAACCTGAACAGCAAAAGTCTTATTCCGCAGCAGCTCGATATGTTCATGATCCTTACTAAAGCCTTTAGGTGCGGTTTTAAGTTTTTCATCGTCTACGAGTCCGTCAAAAGTTTCTACAAATGATTCCTTTGCGATGAGTTCTTTAAACTCAGCACCATTATAGTCGATAGCTGAACGTATGCTATCAAGTATGGACTTTTTTGGACGGTAAAATCCACCAGCTACAAAGCTACCGTTGATCCCAATATGAATATAAAAATCTCCTTTTTCAGGCTTGTCATCCAGACCGGCGCCAAAATGATCCTTGTAAATTGGTTTATTCGGGTGAAACATCAGGTTATTATTGATCCTGTTGATAGCTTTCTTACCTTCGGTTGGCGCATAATTTTCATCAACATTAGCCAGTTTTATATCAAGCTCATTTAACCATAATATGTATGAGTCGCGAATATGATGGTATTCTTTACGATGTTCGTCCATCCACTCTTTCGAATTATTCTTATTCAGTTCTCTCAAAAAAGTGAACATTCTTCTAAAATCCATATACTAAATTTGAGTTGTAAAGATCGCAGAAAACAGCGGGATTGCAATAGGTAATCATAATTCTACAAGATAGTTTTACATTCATTTATCTGAAATACAGTCTATTGCGTTCAAACTATATTCAATACCGTTAATAATCTGGCTGACTATATTTTATATTTATGCGACCAACCTGTAAAACTCATTGTGATGATCTTCAAAAAACTGGGAGATGATATTCTCGCGCCTGCACCCAAGGCAGTGGCACTAATCGATGCTAAAAACCCTAAATTCAATTACTATCTTTCTTCAAGAATTAAAGGACCATTAATTGATCTGGATATAACTACAAAGGTCTTTCACAATGATCAAATGTTCGTACGCAAATCTAGTTATCGAGTTAAGCTGGGACAGATTGAAAAATGTGTAAAGCAAAACCTAATAGAGCACATGCTTTTATTAGGTCTTCCAGAAACTGAAATTCCAGATAGCCTAAAAACTGAGAGTTTCAAAGCAGACGTTATTAAAAATATTAACCGACGAATCTATAGCGACTAATAAAAACCCCCTGGTAAGAAGCTCTGTTGAAAAACCGGGCTTTTTTTATTTGAGATAAGACGTAAAAAAAAACTGCAACCTAAGTTGCAGTTTTTTGTGACCTCGCCAGGATTCAAACCTGGAACCTCTTGAGCCGTAATCAAGTGCGCTATTCAGTTGCGCCACGAGGCCTTTTAAATAGTGCTCTACTGTTTTGCAAAGCGGGTGCAAATATAATTTCTTTTTATAAAACTAAAAAGCCTTTTCAGAATAAAAATAAAAAAAGGCGGGTGAACCGCCTTTTCTTAGTGCCCAATGTTTGGTTTTTAGTATAAGTAGTTTAGGGCAACGGTATCATAATATCCAAATTCGCCGTCTTCATTGCCTCCAAAACAGGCCAGCATGATAGAATTTGAATCGAAGCCGGTTGGTGTACCAGGGATATGGACTGCGCCATCAGCTCCTGCAGATTCTCCACTTTGTCCACAACTTTGTCGACTATACCAATCTGTATGTCTTAAACCTACAGCATGTCCAATCTCATGTGTTATTACGTGTTCGTTCGTGTTCGTGTCGTAGTTCTGCATACCTGAGAAGATCTGCACAAATTTATATGGGTTACCATTGCTAGGAAATCCTGCAACTCCGCCCGCCTGACCATTGTTGGTCTGGTAAACTACGATATCGTAAGGCTGATAGTTAGTTCCAAAAGTAAGTGTAAAGGTAATTCCAAGATCCAGTGCATTGTAATTGCCAATAGCATATTGCAGGGCTGTTCTCTGTTTACTGGATAGAGCCTGGCTTCCTCCGGTATATCCGATAACATTCACAGTACGAGGTGAACTCACCAGGTTATTGGTTCGATACTGCTTGTCAGTAATAGAAGCAGAAGACATGCTAAATAATTGATCTTTAGTCATAGCAATATCACCTTCGATAAGGTAATTTTCGATAGAACTTCCATCAGGAAGCATCATCATTTGCTTTTCAACATGTTTTGTATTGAAATTAAGATCAGATATTCTCTCAAGAACCTCTTTCGAGATCTGATCTTCTTGAACTTGAGCTGTTTCTGGAGATATTTCTGAAACATCCTCTTTTTCACAGGAAGCAAAGAATAATACTCCCAGAGATAGGGTAAGAAGTGTAATTTTTTTCATAAGTAAGTTTAGGTTAAGGGGGTACTTATGAAGGCAAACTACTTAAAACTGTAAATATTTACTAATAATTTATGTTAAATGTAGGAATTTTCTGTAGGACTAAATGATCTCAGCACTCAATCCTGCATCTAGCAATTTTGAGCATCGTGGCTCCAATTCATCATAGGGTCCGGTTTTTACAGTACATTTTCCTTTATAATGAACCAGAATACTACATTGTTCTGCCTGTTCGGGAGTATGCTCACAAGCATAAATCAATGTTTCGATCACATGATCAAAAGTGTTATAATCATCATTAAATAAGACAATCTCATTTTCACGCTGTTTTTGCGTTTTCAGGTCAACCTGTTCTAAAACTTCCTCTTTCGTACTCATCTTCAACTTATTACAATTTCTGAAAGCTGCAAAGATACAAATTAATGTAACATACTTAAAATGAAAACTTTGCAGCTACCCAGTTATTTCTTTCTATGTGTTCTATAAACTTCAAACCATGCTTTCCACATGCCGACTTTATTACCGGAAGGTCTTCGGTATAAAATCCACTAAAGTATATACTTCCGGAATCTTGCAGACACTCTACATAAGTAGCCATATCATTCAACAAAATATTTCTATTGATATTGGCAAGAATTACATCGTATTTTCTACCAGATAGCAATTCTGCCCCACCTTCTTCAACTTTAATATCTTCACAATTGTTACGCTCAATATTTTCCAGCGTGTTCAGGTAGCACCAGTTATCGATATCAATCGCTTCAACAGGAGTTGCACCTTTCATTCTTGCTAAAATAGCCAGGACTCCAGTACCACATCCCATATCCAATACAGATTTACCTTCCCAGTCATTCTTTAGAATATGCTGGATCATCATATGAGTTGTGGAATGATGACCAGTACCAAATGACATTTTTGGCTCTATAACAATGTCGAACCGGGTATCCGGCTTCTCGTGAAAGGGCGCCCGAACGCTGCACTCATCATCTACCAGTATAGGAGTAAAATTCTTTTCCCACTCCTCGTTCCAGTTCACCCGTTCGATTTTCTTTACTTTATAATCAATACTGAATTCTTCAGATTTGAGAATATGCACCTCATCCAGTAAATAATCTGCAAATTGCTCTTCCGGCACATAAGCGGTAATTCCATCTTCATTCTCAACAAAACTTTCAAAACCAAGTTCCCCTAGTTCTGCGATCAGTATTTCTGAAGCTGGTGCGACCGGTTGTATCGTGAAATGATATTCGTAATAATGTCCGGTCATTAAAATGAGTTTACGATCTCAAGAAAATCAACTGCTTTCAGACTGGCACCACCAATCAGGCCGCCATCTACATCTTCTTTCGCAAAGATCTCTCTGGCATTTGCCGGTTTTACACTACCTCCATAAAGGATCGAAGTATTTTCAGCTACACCAGCGCTTACATTGTCTTTTAATAATGTACGTATATGTTTATGCATTTCCTGAGCTTGTTCTGGGCTTGCAGTTTCACCAGTTCCAATTGCCCAAACTGGTTCGTAGGCTAGGATGATATTTTTCCATGCATCTTCGGAAAGATGAAATAAAGCTTCCTTTAATTGTGATTCTACTAAACTAAAATGTTTGTCATTTTTACGGTCTTCCAGCTCTTCTCCAAAGCAAAAGATTACTCGCATCTCAGCTGCGATCGCTGCGTCTACTTTCTTAGCCAGTTGCTCATTTGTTTCGTGGAAATATGCACGTCTCTCACTATGCCCAAGAATTACCGTAGTAACACCAATACTTTGTAACATTTTTGCTGAAATTTCACCTGTAAAAGCGCCATTTTCACTTTCATGCATATTTTGAGCCGCCACGATCACGGGAGTATCCTTTAAAGCCTGGAAAGTAGCATATAGATTTGTGAAGGCTGGAGCTACCATAACAGTCGCTTCAGGCTCCTTAACCATTTGCATTTTCATTTCGCCAAGCAATTCTTCAGTCTCTGCAAGGTCGTTGTTCATTTTCCAGTTTCCGGCTACTATTTGTTCTCTCATGATAAATGTATTTCAGTGATTGGATGCTCTCCTACTATAGGTTTCAGCATAAAAGACAAATATAAGGAAAGACTGAAATACGAAATCCTAAACCAAAGCTAAACCTTCAATTTTTAGGATTTTCAGAATAAAAGATAGTAGATACTTATAATTTGATATCGCTCGCGTCGAACCAGTGTTTTTTCTGCTCCACGGTACCGGATCTTAACACCAGGATACCAGGATTTGCTCTTACAATAGTTTTAAGCGCAGTTTCATCTGCCTGATAGAAATCGAAGTCCAGATCAAATTTCTCTTGGAGTTTAGCTTGCAGGTCTTCGCCTGATGCTGTGAGTGCAATAACACGATAATTCTTAGTCCGCGCTTCTTTTGCCAGGTCCTGGATCGCTTCATAACCTTCCATTTCAGTAGACCTTATGTTATACATAACGAACATCAGGACCTTATCTGTAGTAAGAATATCTGTTGTAATATCACCTTCCGGACCTTCGATCACAAAATCATGAATTGGCGGAACATAACCTTCTTCGATCTGTACCGTCTCAACGCCTATGAATTCTCCGGAAACCTGAGGATAGGCGCCTTGATTTGTAATAATCTTCTCCTCCCCTTCCAACTTAAATTTCCATTGGTACTCGTACACAGGTTCCTGAGCACCTTCGGGCACTACCATTTTTTCAGCTATGTTATTGCCAATCTTATAGGGTCTGAAATCCAGCATTGGGAGATGCATCAACACATGATAACAAAAAGCGAAACACGCCATAAAGCTCAGGAAAATTGCCCATTTATGATATTTCTGCGGAAACAGCGGCTCTATATATTTCTGATTAAAGAACAATACTAAAATCAGTATCAGCAGAATGATATCTTTATAAAATGACTCCCAAGGAGTAAGCGGAATAGCATCACCAAAACAGCCACAATCTGTAACTTTATTAAAGTATGCCGAATAAAAAGTTAGGAACGTAAAGAAAATGATCATGAGGAGCAGGCTCCAGCTTGTAAATTTTCTTGCAAACCCAATAAGCAGCATGATCCCAAGCACTAGCTCAAAGATTACCAGTAAAATAGCGATAATAAGAGCAAATGGTATAAGCGCCGGAATGTCCAGTACCGGTTCACTGAAGTATTCCTGTAGTTTATATGAAAAACCTAAGGGATCATTCAGTTTTATGAATCCGCTGAAGATGAAAAGTACACCTACCAGGACTCTGCAAATACCTACAATTGCTTTCATATGCTATATATTCTGAATTATTTTTCGGCTTCCTGGAAATGGATCATGGCAAATACAGAATAATTGATCATATCCTGGTAATTTGCATCAATCCCTTCACTAACCAGCGTTTTTCCCTGGTTGTCCTCAATTTGCTTCACTCTCAATAACTTCTGTAAGATAAGATCTGTAAGGGAACTAATTCGCATATCCCGCCATGCTTCGCCATAATCGTGGTTTTTATCCATCATTAGCTGCTTGGTTGCGGCAATATTCTTGTCATATAGATCTATTGCGTCCTGAGGTCCAAGATCGGGCTGATCTGCAATCCCCTTTTCAAGCTGAATCAAAGCCATCACCGAATAATTAATAATCCCGATAAATTCAGATTTCTCATCTTCATCAACTTTTCGAACATCGCTTTCCTGAAGTTTTCTTATACGCTGTGCCTTGATAAAGATTTGATCTGTTAAAGAAGGTAATCGTAGAATGCGCCAGGCACATCCATAATCCTGCATTTTATTCAGAAAAAGACTGCGACAACGGCCAATGACATCATCGTATTGTTCGGAGGTATTTTGCATGAAGTAGCTGTAATTTGCGTAAATTTCGGTCAAATATTTCAGATAGTCAAAGTTATTTGCGCTACCAAAATCAAGCCATCTCATGTTTATAAATTGCCGTGGTAATCTCATCGACCTTTCCGAACCAAAAGTGATGGGGATCATCAATATCACTCCAGATTCCTTTTTTGAGGGTAGTAGAAAACAGACAGATAAAGAGATCCTTTCTTCTGCTGAAAAAATGCTGAAGGAAGGTGCGAGCTTTCTGGATATTGGCGCTTATAGTTCCAGGCCTGGTGCGCAGGATATTTCAGAAGAAGAAGAATTAGAGCGAATTATTCCGAAGCTAAAGTTATTAGAACAGCATTTTCCAGAAGTGAACTTTTCCGTAGATACCTTTAGATCCAAAGTCGCAAGAGAAGCTGTTGAGAATGGTGCTGCAATCATCAATGATATTTCTGCCGGGAATCTCGATGCCCAAATGATCGAAACCGTAGCCAGTCTTCAGGTTCCTTATATCATGATGCATATGAAAGGGACTCCGCAAACAATGAAAGACCTCAACCAATACGAGGATCTCGCTGAAGATATTCTTTTTTACTTTTCTGAAAAGATCTCGGCGGCCAGGAAAGCCGGAATAAATGATCTAATTATTGATCCGGGATTTGGCTTTGCTAAGAACATTGCTCAAAATTTTGAGCTACTGAATAAACTGGAACTTTTTAAAAATATTGAACTTCCCATACTCGCAGGACTTTCAAGGAAAAGTCTCATCTGGAAGACCCTGAAGACCACACCTGATGATGCTCTGAATGGAACCAGCATTTTAAATACTATCGCAGTTAATAAAGGAGCTTCAATTTTGAGGGTTCATGATGTAAAAGAGGCCGTGGAATGCATCAAATTAACCGGTGAACTCAATAACTACGTTTAGTTTTTCTATTTTTACAAAAAACCACTGCATTTGGACATCATAGATCTTCGCATCCTCGATATTCTAGATATTGTTTTTGTCGCCCTTCTACTCTACTACGTTTACAAACTGGTTAGAGGTACTGCGGCCGTTAATATTTTTATCGGGATTGTGGTTATTTACCTGGTTTGGCTGCTTACACAGCTACTTCAAATGGAATTACTTAGCAGTGTTCTGGGTGAATTCGTTGGGGTTGGAGTGTTTGCTCTAATCGTGGTTTTTCAGCAGGAGATCAGGAAATTCCTCTTAATGATTGGTTCCACAAATTTCACACAAAAAGGCCGATTCTTACGAAGTTTCAAAATTAGCAGGGATGATGTGCGCTCGAAATTAGATGTGGAAGCCATCATTGATGCTTGCGAAGCAATGGGGAAAACCTATACCGGCGCTTTGATGGTCATTCAAAAGAACAATAAACTTGACTTCGTAAAGAATACGGGAGATAAAATGAAGATCAAGCTGAATCAGCCCATTATTGAATCGATATTTTTCAAAAACAGTCCGCTGCATGACGGTGCGATGGTCATCGAAGAAAGTATGATCACCGCCACCAGAGTGATTCTACCTGTATCCAATGACAGATCCATTCCTTTAAGATTCGGACTAAGACATCGTGCTGCGGTAGGAATTACTGAAAAAACTGATGCGCTGGCTCTAGTGGTTAGTGAAGAATCTGGACAGACCTCTTATATAAGGGATGGGCAGTTCGTGATGTTCGAAACGATGGACGAACTGAAGGTTAAGATCAAAGAAGACATAAGCTAAGAATAGATGACGCATTGCAAAAATTGCAATTTTGCCATTTCAGAAGAACAGAATTATTGCTCCAATTGTGGAGCGAAGATCATGCGCGACAAGCTTAGCGTTCCCTATCTTTTTAGAGAATTCTTTGAATCCTTCTGGAGTATTGATTCCAACAAACCTGTACTAACTTTTATTGATCTTTTCCGTAGACCTGTGAATGTGATTCAGGGATATATTGAAGGCTTGCGTAAAAAATATATCAATCCTTACGGATACTTTACCATCGCACTAACCCTAACTGGTCTATATACTTACGTTAACCTGAAATATTTTCCAGAATATTTAGATGGTGGAGGTCTTGAGGTTAATACCGGAGAACGTGATATAACCAAAGAGGTCACCACGATGATCCTGGAACACATGAACCTCATCACTTTCCTGTTCATCCCGGTAATCACCTTGTTCTCCAGGCTGGTCTTTTTAAAAAATAAGAAATACAATCTTGCCGAGCATTTCATCGTACACCTTTATGCTTACTCACATATAAGTATCGTTTTTGCGATCATTATTCTCTTTTCATTCAGCAATCAGTCGGTTTTTGCAATTATGAATTATGCCAGCTTACCCTTTTACGTGATTTACTACGGGTATATTTTTAAAAAGATGTATAATCTAAGCTTATGGAAGATAATACTTAAAAGTCTACTTTTCCTGCTTTTGATTCTGCTCGTATTCGTAATAGTTAGCCTCGTAATTGGTCTCTATATGGCCAAACTAAAGGGAGTTCTCTAAATACTCTCTTCTTCTTTAAACTGAACTTCATAAAGTTTTCGATAATACCCATCGGTTTTCTGAAGCAGACTTTGATGATTACCAATTTCCACAATTTTACCCTGATCCATTACAATGATCTTATCGGCTTTTTTAATAGTTGCAAGCCTGTGGGCGATAACGATGGAAGTTCTTCCTTCGGTGATCTTATCGGTCGCGTCCTGTATGAGTTGTTCGCTATAGGAATCTACGGAAGATGTTGCTTCATCCAGTACAAGAATACTTGGATTACTTACATACGCTCTTAGGAATGAGATCAACTGCCGCTGTCCGGAAGAAAGCATCGCTCCACGTTCTTTTACATTATAATAATAACCGCCAGGAAGAGAATCTATAAATTCGTGAATCCCGATTTGCTTTGCAGCTTTAATAACATCTTCGTCTGAAATATCAGGGTTATCAAGATTGATATTATTCATGATCGTATCTGCGAACAAGAATACATTCTGCAGAACCACAGCGATTTGAGATCTTAAAGATTTAAGCTCAAGATCCTTGATATCCTGACCGTCTATTTCAATGACACCACTATCAATTTCGTAAAATCTACTCAGTAAATTTATGATAGTTGATTTCCCAGCTCCGGTAGCTCCAACAATTGCCACAGTTTCACCAGGCTCTACTCTAAACGAGATTCCTTTTACAACTTCTTCTTCTGGGATGTAACTAAATCTTACGTCTTTAAATTCAATCTCTCCATCCAAATGCTCTACTGCAATAGTTCCGTTATCTTCTATCGTAGATTCTGTATCCAGGATCCCGAATACCCGATTCGCGGCGACCATTCCCATCTGCAACGTATTGAACTTATCAGCAATTTGTCGTAATGGCCTGAATAACATCTGACTCAATTCTATAAATGCCACAATAATACCCAAAGACATATCATCACCGGCAACAACCCTCAACCCACCAAACCATACGATCAAACCTATGGTAATGGAGGTAGACATTTCAGCAATTGGAAAAAAGATGGAGTTATACCAAACCGTTTTTACCCATGCTTTTCTATGTTTATCATTGATCTTCTTGAAGTTTTCATATTCAGTTTTCTCACGGGTAAACAACTGTACGATCTTCATCCCTGTGATACGCTCCTGAACGAAAGTGTTCAAATCTGCCACCTGAGTTCTAACTTCTTCAAAAGCTAGCTTCATTTTTTTCTGAAAGACTCTCGTTGCGTAGATAATAAAAGGCAAAACTGTAAGTACGAGCAAGGTTAGCTCCCAGCTTTTATAGAACATTACACCAATCACTACCAACATTTTCAGTAGATCTGAAATAATCATGAATAATCCCTGGCTAAAAATACTGGCTATTGTCTCAATATCACTTACCGCCCTGGTCACTAATCTTCCAACTGCAGATTTATCATAATACTGCATTTTAAAGCCAAGCATATGCTTGAAGAGTTTTACCCGCAAATCACGAACAACCTCCTGCCCAAGCCAGTTCGCATAGTAAATAAAACAGAACTGGAAGATCACTTCCAGCACCAGTACCCCAATCATTAGGCTTACATAATATATAAGACTGTCGAAATCTGCATGAATCAGGGCTTCATCTACAGTTTCCTGCAGTAAAATAGGCCTTAAAACTCCAAAGAGAGAAACAAGGATGGCCGCAACACCTACAAAATAAAATATTCGTTTATAGGGATTGGTGTATCCAAGCAATCGCTTGAAAAGCGCCATATCAAATGCATTTCCTGTATTAGATGCCATCTAGTTCTCTTATCGTTTCAGGATATTTGATCCTGGTTAAATATAATCCATGTGCCGGTACCGAAGTTCCAGCTTTTCCCCTGTCTTTACTCTTGATCACCTCGTGAATATATTCCACCGGCTGTTTGCCTTGACCAATTTCAAGGAGAGTTCCTACCACTGCCCGCACCATATTACGCAAAAATCGATCTGCAGTGATATGAAAAATAAGCTTCCCGTCCTTTTCCACCCATTTCGCTTCATCGATACGGCAGTTATACGTATGTACATCTGTCCGTGATTTGGAAAAACACTGAAAATCTGAATACTCCTTCAGGATCTCTGCAGCTTTATTCATTTTTTCCAGATCAAGTTCGTAGCGAAAATACCAAGCCTGATCGTACGCAAATACATTTTTATACTGAAGCAAATGATACTCGTAACTTCTCGCCACAGCATCAAATCTGGCATGAGCATCTTTCCTTACCTGAAATACTTCAGAAATTGCAATATCCTTCGGAAGCATGGAATTTAGCTTATAAGCAAGATCTTCACAATCAAGATCTTCCGAAGCATCAAAATGAGCGAACATTTGTCTTGCATGCACACCGGCATCTGTCCTTCCAGCACCAACAATAGCTACTGAAAATGGTAACACCTTGCTTAGATTTTGTTCAAGAACCTCCTGAACACTAATAGAATCAGGTTGATTTTGCCAGCCGTGATAAGCTTTACCGAAATATGAGAGCTTCAGGAAATACCTCAAGTCAGCTTTATTTTTATATTAGCGAAATGCAAAGATAAGGCAATTATAGCAAGGAAAAAGGGCTGATTTCGCTTCCTTTGTTAAACGACTTTTAAAACTGAAAACTTTGAAGAAGATTCTATTACTAAGTGATACACATAGTCATATGGACGAAAGAATTTTGCATTATGCCGGTGAGGCAGATGAAATATGGCACGCAGGGGATATTGGCAGAACAGATGTAACCGATAAGCTGAAGCAAATTGGACCGCTGCGGGCAGTTTACGGGAATATAGATGATGCTGAAATACGAAAAGAATTTTCATTAAACCAGCGTTTCATGTGTGAAGAGGTAGATGTCTGGATTACTCATATAGGTGGATACCCGGGAAAATATTCTCCGGCGATCCGGGAAGAGATCAGGCAAGATCCCCCGAAACTTTTTATTTGTGGTCATTCACATATTTTGAAAGTAATGAATGATAAAACACTCGGACTTTTACATATGAATCCAGGTGCTGCGGGGAAACATGGATTTCATAAGAAAAGAACCATGTTGCGTTTCCAGATTGATAAAAAGGAAATCAAGGAACTGGAAGTTATTGAATTAGAATAATTAAAAAACCCGAAGCTTTCACTTCGGGTTTTTCACGCACTAATACTACTAAGATGATAGGCTTATCGTAATCGATCTACAGATTTTACGAGATCTTCGTCCTTCTTGATGGCCTTATTGGCCAAAACAATAAAAACGATAGAAATAATAGGAAGAAACATCCCAATACCTTTCTCTGAGACATCCATCTCTCCAGGTAAAGTTAGAGACCAATAAACAAACACTCCTAGTAAAAAAAGATTTAATATGATATTTAGACGCCCCAAAACAAATTGAAGCTTTCTATTTTTAAACATTATAATACTCACCAGCGAAATCGCTGCTGAAGCAAGAAACATTCCCAGCGCGATTAATACTTCGTGAGTATAGACAAATTCACCTGCTGAATTCTCCCAAAGCGGAAGAACAAAGATGAGCCCGGCACTCACAATAACCGCTAATAATAACCAAATAGTCTGTATTCTCTGAAGCATATTTTCTGCGATTGCGGCACAAAAATAAAAGATTCTTTTTAGAATCATTGGGTAAAAGAATAAAATAAAGTTGTATAATTGCAGTAACAATGCGTAACCTATTCAATACAGGTTACTTAAGTCTCCAAAACTTTTTATTCTTCTTCGAGAAGTTTTTAAATCAATCCAATCTTATAATTATTTCACTGAATACATGTTCGAAATTTCAGAATTAAAAGCTAAAAAGCTTCCTGAACTTAAGGAAATTGCTCAATCGCTAAATGTTCCTAAGTATAAAACCCTTAAAAAACTGGATCTTGTTTACCAGATCCTGGACTATCAGGCAGCTAACCCAGCAAAAGTAAAAGAAGTACTTACAGAAGAAAATGCCGAACCGGCTAAGCAGGAAACCACAAAACCTTCGAAGGTTGGAAGTGAAAAAAAACCTGCTAAAACTCCTGCCAAACCTGCTGCAAAAGCACCGAGGCCTTCCAGAAAAGAGTCTGATCCAAAGGAAGATAAAAAGGAACCAAGACAGAAAAGTACTCGCGAGCGTAGTCCTTCCAGCGCAAAAACCGATGATCGCAAAAAAAGCGACAACAGAAACGATAGTCGCAATGAGAGCCGTAATGATAATCGCAACGATCGTAATGATCGCAACGACAGTCGCAACGATCGCAATCACAACAATAATAGTAATAGCGGAAACAATAAGAATGACCGTAACGATAACAGAAATGATAATCGTAACGACAATCGCAATGATAACCGCAACGACAATAAGAAAGGTAATAACGGAAACCGCGATAATCGTAACAGATACCGTGAGCCGGATTACGAATTTGATGCTATCATCGAGAGTGAAGGTGTACTGGACATCATGCAGGATAACTATGGTTTCCTAAGATCTTCAGATTACAACTACCTTACTTCTCCTGATGATATTTATGTATCGCAGTCACAAATTAGATTATTTGGTTTAAAGACAGGAGATACAGTACAGGGACAGATTAGACCTCCAAAAGAAGGAGAAAAATATTTCCCGCTTATCAAGATCAATAAGATCAATGGACTGGATCCACAGGTTGTAAGAGACAGAGTTTCTTTTGAACATCTTACACCACTTTTCCCAAAAGAGAAGTTCAACATTGCTGAAAAGCAGGCGACGATCTCTACAAGGGTGATGGATCTTTTTGCTCCAATTGGTAAAGGTCAGCGTGGGATGATCGTATCTCAGCCTAAGACAGGTAAAACAATGTTACTGAAGGATATCGCAAATGCAATTGCAGCAAATCATCCTGAAGTATACCAGATCGTTTTACTAATCGATGAACGTCCTGAAGAAGTTACAGATATGCAACGTAACGTGAAAGGTGAAGTAGTCGCTTCAACTTTCGACAAAGAAGCTCACGAGCATGTTAGAGTTGCGAATATCGTACTTGAAAAAGCTAAAAGACTGGTAGAGTGTGGACATGATGTTGTTATTCTACTTGATTCCATTACCAGACTGGCACGTGCTTACAATACGGTACAACCTGCCAGCGGTAAAGTTTTAAGTGGTGGTGTAGATGCAAATGCACTTCACAAACCAAAACGTTTCTTTGGTGCTGCACGTAACATTGAAAATGGAGGTTCTCTATCTATTATTGCTACCGCTCTAACAGAGACTGGATCTAAAATGGATGAGGTGATCTTTGAAGAATTCAAAGGTACTGGTAACATGGAACTGCAATTGGATAGAAGAATTTCCAACCGTAGAATATTCCCAGCAATCGACCTTGTTTCTTCAAGTACGCGTAGGGATGATCTGTTGCTTGACGAAAACAATGTGAAACGCATGTGGGTACTACGTAAATATCTTGCTGACATGAACCCAATCGAAGCGATGGAATTCATTAATGACAAGATTAGAAACACAAAAAATAATGAAGAGTTTTTAATTTCCATGAACGGATAATTAAACCTTTTTATATAAATTCTGAAAAGCCTGAAACTCCAGTTTCAGGCTTTTTTTATGCGATAAGATTAAGTTAGGAAAGAGGTCTTCGAGTTCGTGTAAAATTACAGGCGACAGATCTTTTTCGAAGTGTATCAATTTAAAATCTATTAGAAGGCATTCACTTTTTTTATTGTAGTACAATCAATGAACCAGAAAGTCTAAAAATTAAGTTTTACAATATTGAATAGTATAGATTAATTTTCCGAAGAAAACAATAATAGAACTTCAGATAACGTCTTCGATATTATAGTTTTAGACTGTAGATTTCGCAACTTGAGAGGTGAAATTTGAAAAATTCCGTAGTCATACTAGAAGGCTACAGACTCTGATTATTTGCAATAAAAAAACCCTGTCGATTGACAGGGCTTAGAGCGGGAGACCGGGTTCGAACCGGCGACATTCAGCTTGGAAGGCTGACGCTCTACCAACTGAGCTACTCCCGCATGCGGCGGCAAATATAAATGCTTTCTTTTGTATGTTCAAAGGAAATCAAAGTTTTTTTAGAAAATGATAGCCGCGAATAACAAAACCAAGATTCATGTAAAATTTATGTGATCTGAAGTTTTCCACGTAACTGTTCAGCTCGATAGTTTCACACTGCTTTGTAATCGCATACTGTTCTATAAATTCAAATAAATGTGTCCCAACACCCAGCCCCTGCAGGTCATCATCTATGTAAATATGATCTACTTGACAGGTTCTTCCCGCATAATGCCGGGTCATGAACCATAATCCAAAAACACCTACAAGTTTTCCAGCTCTATAAATACCAAAACACTCATAATTCTGCTCAAACATTTCCAGCAATCTTTCCTTCAAAATCTCTGGTGGCAACGCCTGCGACTGCAGTTTTTCCAGGTAAGGCAGAACTAAGGAAAAATCAGTTTTTAAAATCTTGTTAAATGCCAGTTGCATACCTGCCTTTTCCGTAAAAATAGTCATATTTTTATCTATTACTTCAAGTACTACAAATAAGAATTATGGATACATCTAAGAATAAGCCTGGTAAGATCCAGGATCTAATTGACAATAAATTTCTGGAAGAACGCAAAATCTATCTTTGGGGAATGGTCAATGATAAAACGGCAAAACATGTTATAGACAGACTGGAATATCTTGACCTGATGGGAGATGGAGAGATTCAATTATTCATCAATAGCCCGGGTGGTTATGTAACCGATGGATTTGCTATTTATGACACCATCATGAGCATAAAATCACCAGTCTCAACAATTTGTGCGGGTCTGGCAGCCTCCATGGGGTCTATATTACTTTCCGCAGGAGCAAAAGGAAGAAGATTTATACAACCGCACGCGAAAGTGATGATTCACCAACCTAGTGGCGGAGCAAGAGGTCAGGCTTCAAATATTGAGATCGCGGCTAATGAAATACTTAAAACCAAACATCTTAGTGCAGAGATCCTTGCTGAAAATTGCGGGACAACTACAGAAAAGGTCCTTAAGGATTTTAATCGCGACTACTGGATGGATGCAGATGAATCATTGGATTACGGAATAGTAGACGGAATTTTTAGAAAATAATATGGAGATAAAACATAAAGAAAGCGATAGCCGCGGAATGTTCTATATCGAGAAAGAGAATAGTCTTGTTGCTGAACTTACCTATCACAAAAAAGGTAATGTCATTACTATAGATCATACCGAGGTGAAGAGAGAGATGGAGAACCAGGGAATTGGTTCAACCCTGCTGAAGGAAAGCGTTGAATTTGCTCGAAAGAACAATCTAAAGATCGATCCGCTTTGTCCATTTGCTGAAGTTAAATTCGATGAAAATCCGGAGTATTCAGACGTTCGAGTTTCTTAGTTTCATTTAGAATGAAAATTAAACTACTCCTTGTGGGTTTGATCCTTGGGATGATAAGTTTATCCTGCAAGGACGAACCAAAGCTGAAAGGTATCGAAGAGCGCAACGAAGTTGAAGAGATCAAAGAACTAACTTCGCAGGATGACATAGAGGATTACTTCGAAGATACCGATAGCACATCTGCCAAAATAAACAATTTTAAAAGCGTGAATTCCTTTTATACCCAAAGGGAATTCATGCCTTTATGGAATGACAAAGAATCGCGCGAAGATCTTTTCCGCAGTATTGAAACCATCGAATATGATGGATTATTTTTTGAAGATTATCATGGTGAAGAATTACAGCAATTGCTATCCTCACTTAACAGTGATAATGAAGAACAGAATCTAAGAGCTGAAATTCTTCTCACCGATGCCTTTATCGAGCTCTCTCATGATCTTGCCGTAGGTAAACTAAACCCTAAGGAAATTTATGAGATCTGGGGTACAGAGCTTAATACCGTAAATACTGGAAGCTTATTACAAAGACTGGAAAAAGGTGAAAAGGCTTCATCCATTCTGGCAGAACTGGCCCCAGATCATGTGGTATATAAAAGTTTAAAAAAAGCACTTAAGAATTACCGGGATGATGGAATCAAAGAAAATTCCTCCACTGTGATCGCTAGTGGCAAACTTGTAAAACCCGGTGAAGATAATGAAAGAATCCCGGATGTTGCGAGCCGGCTTTTCGAGCTTGGTTACTATACAAAGAGTCCGGACTCGGTTGGAACTAGGTACACTAAAAAATTACAAACTGCACTGGAAGATTTTCAAAAAGACCACGGGTTAAACACTGATGGCGTGATAGGCAACACTACTATCGAAAACCTGAATCTTACGACAGAGGACCGATATCATCAAATTCTGGTGAATATGGAACGCTGGAGATGGTATCCCAGAGATCTTGGTGAACATTATATTATAGTAAACATCCCTGATTATGAGCTTTACGTGGTCAGTAATGGAGATACCATTAGAAATCATAAAACCATGGTGGGTACCGAAGCGAGAAAAACACCTGTTTTCTCTGATGAGATCGATTATATTATTTATAATCCAACCTGGACCATCCCTCCTACTATCATGAAAAATGATGTAATTCCTGGAGCTTCCAGAGATGTAGGCTATTTGAGAAAGAAGAATATCAAGATGTATGACCGTAGTGGTCAGGAAGTAGATCCTTCAACAGTGAATTGGAGTTCTTCCAGTCCGAGATCTTATACTTACCGACAGCCGGCAGGACCATCGAATCCACTAGGACTTGTAAAGATCATCTATCCTAATGAATACATGATCTACCTGCATGACACACCTTCGAAAAGTTTGTTTGAGAAGAATGCCCGGGCACAAAGTTCTGGGTGTGTACGAGTGGAGAATGTACTCGACCTTGCTAAATACCTGATTGAGGATCAGAAAGAATTTGATGATGAGAAGATCGATGAGATTCTAAAATCTGGAAAAACAACCCAAATCGCTATGAAGCAAGAAATCAAGGTACATCACTTCTACTGGACTACCTATCAAAAAAAAGATACCACCAGGTTTATTGATGATATCTATGATCTTGATAAAAAGCTTTGGGATTTATTGAAGCCTAAAGCTTAAGAATTTAAAAAACTGGAAGTTTCCAGGTATTTGTCGTTAGATCGATGAATGTATACGACCGACTTTCCTTTAATTTTATGGATTAGATCTTTAGCTACCGTATTTGGAACAGCAGGACAACCGTAGCTTCTTCCTAGTCTTCCTAGTCTATCGATAAATTGAGGTTCAGCATAGTCTGCTCCATGAATTACAACATATCTTTTTCTGGCATTGGAATTAAATTTCTTTTCCATTCCGTCAATGAACAGTGAAAGTCCATTTTTTCCGAAGTATGTTTCCCCTGTTACATAGAAGCCCAGGGAGCTTTGAAGTGAATTTACAGTATTAGAAAATTTGGTCGCGAATTCAGCACCAGTATTTTTTCCGTGAGCTACATAAGTATTGTATTCCACCTCTTCTGTATCCATATTAAGGATCCACATCCTTTTCTTAGTTGAAGAAAGGTCGAAATCTACAACCGTTAATAAAGAATTACTGACTTTTCCAGCTTCATCCAATTTTTGATAGCCTTTGATAGCTTTTTCAAATACCGATAATTCTGGCATCGTAGTATTTTTCAAGGAAAAGCTTTCATATAATGCGAGCGCCTTTTCTTCGGAAGTAAGTTCAACCTCCTTTACAGGCTCTGTCTCAATTACTATCTCTTTTGAATTGTCAATTTCAGATGCATTACTGAAAGCGAATGAGAAAATTAGTACTCCAATCACCGTCATAATTCTATACTTCATATAATTTTCATTTTAGGTTATTTGTTAAATAATTCCAAAAGTCTTGCCAACATACAAAATTTCAGAACTAATCTCGAATTAAGCTGAATTTTAACAAGATTTGATACTGAAAGTTACCTCAATAGCCGAAGAATAAAGTCTTGCATGCTTTTGATTAACGCTTCAGAAATGAAAAGATTGTTCCAAAATGTAATGGAAGAATGTTAAATTTTTAATTTGTAATGAAATTACAAATAGTGAAATTTTGTTAAGATTTTTTAGAAGCCTCATTTAGCTAAAACTTCAAATTATGCTAGACTCGTTTTCCGAAGAGTCATTAAAGATATAAGTTGTGAGTCAGGCAGGCTGGTAACATTAGAATTAGCTGACCGCTGTTTCTTATTTGAAGATGGCAGATTTCAACGAATTCAAACCAGATAATATTGATCTTCAAAGCTTTTCATCATCCGGTACGCTCCGTCGGAATTAGATTTAATAAAATATTATAGTCTGCCCTTCAGCCATTCCCTCTAATTGTTTTTATCTTTATCGCTTAAACTACGACTATCAATGAATAAGAAAGTTCTCCTTATGATTCTGGATGGCTGGGGTATTTCTCCTAATGATGAAATATCTGCAGTAGCTAAAGCTAATACACCATTCATCGATTCGCTACCTGGAAAATTCCCACACGCTACCTTAAGAACCGATGGCCTTAATGTAGGTCTTCCGGAGGGACAAATGGGGAACAGTGAGGTTGGACATATGAATCTTGGAGCCGGTAGAGTTGTTTACCAGGATTTGGTGAAGATCAACATGGCGGTGGAAAAGAACACACTAAAAGATGAACCAGTATTGGAAGCGGCATTTAGCTATGCGGTGAAGAACAATAAGCCAATTCATTTTATGGGATTGCTTAGTGATGGTGGAGTTCATTCTCATATTGACCATTTAAAAGGATTATTATCTGCAGCTGATGCTGCTGGTGTAAAAAATAAGTACGTACATGCTTTTACCGATGGTCGTGATGTAGATCCACATTCTGGTAAAGGTTTTGTAGAAGATTTACTCCCTCATTTAAAAGCTACAAATTCTGAACTAGCCTCTGTGATTGGTAGATACTATGCTATGGATAGAGATAACCGTTGGGAACGAGTTGAAAAAGCATACGACCTGATCATAAAGGGTGAAGGAAAAACCACTCAGGATATCACCTCTGCTATTCAAAAAAGCTATGATGATGATATTTCTGATGAATTCATTGATCCAATTGTGCTTACAGATGATAACGGAAACCCAGTTGCAAAACTGGGTGAAAAAGATGTAGTGATCTATTTTAACTTCAGAACAGATCGTGGAAGACAACTAACACAGGCACTTTCACAAGATGACTTCCCGGAATATGACATGAAAAAACTGACCTTATATTATGTCACCATGACTAAATATGACGACAGGTTTGAAAATGTAAATGTCATCTTTCAGAAATCTAATATCAAAGCCACCTTAGGAGAAGTCCTTGAATATGAGGGTAAAAAACAGATCAGGATCGCAGAAACTGAGAAATATCCTCACGTAACATTTTTCTTTTCCGGAGGTAGAGAGAAACCTTTTGCCGGTGAAAGAAGACTTATGTGTGATTCTCCGAAAGTTGCGACATATGACCTTCAACCGGAAATGAGCGCTTATGATATTACAGATAAAATAGTTCCTGAATTAGAGGGCGAGTCGGCAGATTTTATATGTTTAAATTTTGCAAATCCAGATATGGTAGGTCATACCGGTGATTTTGATGCTGCAGTCAAAGCTTGTGAAACTGTTGATATTTGCGCAAAAAAAGTAGCTGAAACTGCTTTTGAAAATGACTATTCTGTCATCATCATTGCAGATCATGGGAATAGTGAAACAATGAAGAATCCAGATGGTAGTGCAAATACTGCGCACACTACGAACCCTGTTCCCCTAATCTTAATGGATAAAGATGTAAAATCCATTCAGGACGGTAAGCTTGGTAACATTGCTCCGACTATATTAAAACTGATGGGAATTACCCAACCAGATCTAATGACAGAAGACCCCCTAATATAATTTTTATGAAAAAGCTATTTATTATCATTGCAGCTTTTGCTGTGAGTTGTGGAAATAAAATGGACAATTCTAATCAGGATGTTGCCATGGATGAAATAGAAGACACAGGAATTGAACAACAGGAAACCCAAAAGGATATGTTGCTAGGTGATTTTACGAAAGATGAATTACAACAAGCACCATTCAATAGCTGGTTTGATTCGAGGTATAAAAATTTCAAACCAGATACCGATGAAATGGCTACGATCAACGAAAATATAAAGGACTACGAAATCAAGGTTCTTATGGGTACATGGTGCGGTGACAGCAAACGCGAACTACCTAAATTCCTGAAGATTCTTGACGAGGCAAACTATGATTACGACAATCTGCAACTAGTTGCTGTAGATAGAAACAAAACGACGCCATCGGGCATTGAGCAAGACCTGGAGGTAACCAGAGTACCTACAATTATCTTTTACAAGGATGGAGAGGAAGTAAATCGTTTTGTGGAATATTCCCAGGGTGAAAGCATAGAAGAAGACATTACCAGGATCGTAAGTGGTAAGGAGTACAAAAATTCTTACGCAGAGTAGTAAGAAAAAGTTGCAAACTCTGTAATTGAAAAATTATAACTAATTTTGTTTATGCCTAATTCTCTTACCATCGCAGTTGATTTCGACGGTACGATCGTAGAGAACCGATTTCCAGAAATTGGAAAACCTTTACTATTTGCCTTTGAATCTCTTCGGAAATTGCAGGAAGAAGGTCACAGATTAATCCTTTGGACCTACAGAAGCGGAGAAAAACTTGACGATGCTGTTACCTTCTGTGAAAAGAATGGTTTAAAGTTTTACGCAATAAATAGTAGTTACCCTGAAGAAGAATTTGACCAAAGTATTAGCAGAAAGATTCTGGCTGATATCTTTATAGATGATCGTAATTACGGCGGAATGAAAGGTTGGGGAGAGATCTACCAATCACTTACATTGAACAAACCAGGAACCGGAACCGGTAAAAAGAAGAGATCAGGTCTCTTTAGAAGATTTTAAAAGTATGATTATACCAAAATCCAGCGAGGAAATTGAACTACTAAGAGAAAGTGCACTTATTGTAAGCAAAACTCTTGGAATGCTGGCGCCTGAAATTAAACCAGGTGTAACTACCCTACAATTAGATAAACTTGCAGAAGAATTTATACGTGATCATGGTGCTGTTCCAGGTTTTCTGGGACTGTATGATTTCCCTAATTCTTTATGTATGAGTCCCAATGCACAGGTAGTGCATGGGATACCTAACAACACTCCATTGCAGGAAGGTGACATTATAAGTATTGACTGTGGAGCTTTGAAAAACGGCTTCTACGGAGATCATGCCTATACTTTTGGAGTAGGAACAATCGCTCCCGAGGTTGAGGAATTATTGAAAGTCACCAAAGAATCCCTATATGAAGGAATTCGAGAATTTAAAGCAGGAAATCGCGTTGGTGATGTAGGATATGCAATTCAGAAATATACTGAGGACCGCGGCTATGGAGTAGTTCGCGAACTTGTGGGACATGGGCTAGGAAAAACGATGCATGAAGATCCCGAAATGCCTAACTACGGTAAACGTGGCCGAGGTAAAAAATTTGTAGAAGGAATGGTTGTAGCTATAGAGCCTATGATCAACCTTGGAACTAAGAGAATTAAACAATTGCCCGATGGCTGGACAATACTAACCGCCGATAATAAACCCAGTGCTCATTTTGAGCACGATGTCGCATTGATAGACGGCAAACCAGAATTACTATCAACATTTAAATACATTTATGAATCATTAAAAATTAATTCAACAGAAGAAGACGAATTTAGAGCAAAAGTTTATGATTAAAAGTTACAGACAGGAAATCTGGAAAACCCTACACAAAGATTCCTGGGAAGACCGCTTTATCTACAAAGTCTCAAATTTCGGAAGGATGATCAGTTATCTGAAAAACCCCGAAGGAGACTTGATGAATGGCGGAAAAGTAGGTGGATATTTAAACTTCGCGGTAAAATTGAAGAATGGTAAGCACAAAACTTACTACATTCATCGCATTATTGCTGAAATGTTTTTAGAGAAAAAAGAAGGTGATCAGTACGTGATTCACAAGAATTTTGTGAAGAATGACAATCGCGTTTCTAACTTGGCATGGGCCACCAAGGATGAATGGGTCCAACATCAATATAACAGTCCTAAAGTAAAGGAAAATAAGGAAAACAGAAGATTACGTAAAGTAACCTCTTATTCCAAATTGACTTACGCGCAGGCTGTTATTCTAAAGAAAAAGCTATTAGATCCTGACAGGAAAACCCGTATTCGAGTATTGGCTAAGCAATTTGGTGTATCCGAAATGCAGCTATACCGTATCAAATCGGGCGAAAACTGGGGAGATATCGAAGTATAGCCAATGAGCAATCTTTTTAAACTGGCCTTAAACAGTATTCCCAGGCCCGTACTTATTAGAGCCAGTTACTTGATAAGGCCGTTTTTAAAGATTTATCTTAAAGGCAACCGATATACTGACCCAATTGATGGTAGCAGTTTCCGAAAATTCCTTCCATATGGATATGAAGATCAGAGAGAGAATGTTCTCTCCCCTTCCACTCTATCATTGGAAAGGCATCGCCTACTTTGGATATACCTTCAGCAGCACACAGACTTCTTTGCTAAAAAGCGAAAAGTACTTCACTTCGCACCGGAACAGGCTTTTTATAAACGCTTCCGAAGACTAAAAAATCTTGAGTATACCACTACAGATCTAAATTCACCTTTGGCAGATGTCAAAGCTGATATTTGTGATCTACCATTTGCTGATTCCAGCTATGATTTTATTTTATGTAACCACGTTCTGGAACATATCCCAGATGATTTTACAGCAATGAAAGAATTGTACAGAGTTTTAAAACCAGGCGGAACTGCGATTCTACAAATACCGCAAGACCTTAACAGAGCTGAGAGCTTTCAAGATGATACTATTACCGATCCCAAACAAAGAGCTAAAATATTTGGACAGTATGACCATGTTAGGATCTATGGCAGGGATTATTTTCAGAAATTAAGGGAAGTAGGCTTTGAAGTAAATGAAGTAGACCTAAGTAAAAATATGACCAGTCACGAGGTTGATAAATATAGACTTGCAAAAGGGGAAATATTACCGGTTTGCAGTAAGTAATTTACTAGTCCACTAAGTTGGATTTAAATCCTGGTGTCACGTAAGTTTTGACAGCTCCATTTTCATCGGAATAGATCAGATACACTTCTATAGATTGCAGTTCCTTCAGCATACTAGCCGATCTGTCAAGGCCCATGGCCATAAGAGCTGTAGCATAGCCATCTGCTATCATGCAGTTTTCAGCAATTACAGAAGCACTTAATAAATTGCTCTTTTCAGCAAAACCAGTTATTGGGTTCACTGTATGCACAAAGCGTTCTCCCGTAATGGAGTCAACCCGATACTTTCTATAGTTACCTGATGTTGCCATAGAAGCATTTTTAAGCATCACCTTAGCGTTAAACTGTCTTTCCGGACCTTGGTGTAATGGATGATCAATTCCTACCAACCATTCCTTACCAGATGATTCATTCTTACCCTTAGCTTTTAGTTCACCACCCAATTCGATCAAATAATCTGATACACCGTTATTTTCCAGGTACTGTCCAATAAGATCTATAGTATAACCTTTGGCAATCGCGTTAAAATCGATGTAAACGTTTGGGTTCTCTTTGGAGACAGTCTGGTCCTCGTTAATTATTACTTTATTGAGTCCTACCAGTTGGTTCAAAGAATCAAGCCGCTCTGCATAAAGATCGGTTACGGGTTCTCCAGGACCAAAACCGTAGGCATTAACCAGAACCCCAACCGTTGGATCAAAAAAACCGTTGCTTTCAGAATAAATCCTTTGTGAAGCCTCAAACACTTTAATGAAGTGCTGATCTACAGTCACAATGGAGTCACCCCGATTGATAATGGAAATATCAGAATCCTGCTGGTATGTACTCATAGATCCATTTACAAGATCCACAATACTGTCCATAGATTTAGTAAAGTCAAGCTCGCCTTCTGAAAAGTATTGAACTGAATAGGTCGTTCCCAAAGCTTCACCCTGGAAAGTGGTTATGTCCAGTCCACTCTTAGAATCACATGATACCAGAGTTAAAACCGAAATGATAAATATTAAAATACGATTCATTTAAAATTCTTTCCAGCCAGAATAATTTACAACATAATCTTCTTCATTCGAGACCGGTTTATCATAATCTGAAGAATTAGCCAGTCCTACACCGGCATAGAAAGTTCTAGCGTTGAACTTTTCAGCATGTTCCTTTATGTCTTTCATAAAAGCTGGATCAAAAGCCTTAGGGTCGTCTGGATATTCTATAGCTCTAACAATGACAAAGTGCAATTTTGTATCCTTCAGGGCCACAAACTGTGGATTACGTCTTAGCTTGCTGTTTACCCCTAAAAATTCATATCCGTTATCCTCGAGATCCTTACCAACGATATTCATCGCCAGGTTATGTAGTTCCTGTTCGTCTAATTTTGGCATATACAAAGATAAAAAAATCCCGCCGAAGCGGGATTATAATTATTATCCTCCAAAGTCATCAAATCTGATGTTCTCAGGGGGCATACCGAAGTCTTCACCCATTTTCTGAACTGCTTTGTTCATTAATGGCGGACCACAGAAATATAGTTCAATATCTTCTGGCTCTTCATGGTGAGATAGATAATTATCTATTACAACCTGGTGTATAAAGCCTACAAAACCATCTCCTTCATCATCAAGATTCGATTTAACTTTCCAGTTATCCTCTTCTGCAGGCTCAGAAAGCGCTAAGTAGAACTTGAAATTTGGGAAATCTCTTTCTAATGCTCTAAAGTGTTCTGTATAAAATAGTTCTCTTTTAGATCTACCACCATACCAGTAAGTTACTTTCCTACCAGTTTTCAATGTTCTGAATAAATGATAAAGGTGAGATCTCATTGGCGCCATACCGGCTCCACCACCAACATAAAGCATTTCTGAATCGCTTTCATTAATGAAGAATTCACCGTAAGGCCCAGAAATAACTACTTTGTCACCCTTTTTCAAACTAAAGATATAAGAAGAAGCGACTCCAGGATTTACATCCATCCAACCATCTTTTGCACGATCAAAGGGTGGAGTGGCAATACGGACATTTAGCATGATCTCACGACCTTCAGCTGGATAAGAAGCCATTGAGTAGGCTCTTTCAACCAACTCTGGATTCTTCATAACCAGTGGCCATAATTTAAACTTGTCCCACTCGTCTTTAAATTTATCCGGAGTTTCATGTTCTTCCGGGTGAGCAGTGATATCCATATCTTCAAACTTCACTTCTGTTTTAGGAATTTCAATTTGAATATAACCTCCGGCTTTATAATCCATTGGTTCAGGAATTTCTACCACAAATTCTTTAATGAATGATGCTACGTTATAGTTTCTTACTACGGTTGCATCCCATTTCTTAATTCCGAAAACTTCTTCAGGAATGGTTATTTTCATGTCCTGCTTTACCTTTACCTGGCAACCAAGTCTCCATCCATTTGCAATTTCCTTTCTGGTAAAGTGTGGTTCTTCCGTAGGAAGAATTGCTCCACCACCATCTTCAACGATACATTTACACTGGATACAAGTTCCACCACCACCACAGGCAGAAGGCAGGAACAATTTATTATCTCCAAGAGTTGAAAGCAAGGTTCCACCTGAACCTACTTCAATATCTTTTTCGTTGTTGACGTTGATTGTCACAGGTCCTGATGGCGATAATTTGGCCTTAGCTCCTAAAAGCATGGATACCAATAACAAAATCAAGACTAAGAATACTACTACACTAGCTATTATAACTGTCATAATCTTCTTTTACGATTATAATTTAATTCCCATAAAACTCATGAATCCAAGCGCCATAAGTCCGGTAATGATAAACGTGATACCTAGGCCTTTTAACGGTGCAGGAACATTTGAGTATGCAATTTTCTCTCTGATGGCCGCAATGGCAAGAATAGCAAGAAACCATCCTATCCCACTACCAAGTCCATAAGTGATCGCTTCTGAAATTCCTCCAAAATCCTTTTGCTGCATAAAAAGTGAACCACCAAGGATCGCACAGTTTACCGCAATAAGTGGAAGGAAAATACCAAGTGCACCATACAGAGCAGGGGCAAATTTTTCAACAATCATTTCCACAAGTTGGACCATAGATGCGATTACCGCAATGAACATGATAAAACTCAGGAAGCTTAGATCCACATCTGCATATTCAGCTCCCAGCCAGGAAAGTGCTCCAGGCTTTAGAAGGTAATTATCCAGTAGAAAGTTGATAGGCACAGTGATCGCCAGTACGAAGATCACAGCAGCACCCAAACCAACAGCTGTTTTTACAGTCTTAGATACCGCCAGGTAGGAACACATTCCCAGGAAGTAGGCGAATATCATATTCTCTATGAAAATACTTCTTACAAATAGATTAACTAATTCCATTCTTTATATACTTTTTTGCTGTACAGCTATTAGTTTTGTTCGATTAGTTTACGATTTCTGGCACGTTGTACCCAGATGATCAATCCAACCACTATAAGAGCCATTGGAGAGAGTAGCATCAAACCGTTATTTTCATATCCTAAAGCATACAGTCCAGTAGACTCAGCCATCGTTGCGCCTTTATGTCCTAATACTTCGAATCCAAAAAGTTTTCCAGATCCAAGTAATTCTCTAAAGAAAGCTACTATAACCAGAATTAGACCATAACCTGCAGCATTACCAATACCGTCTAGAAAGGACTTGTAAATCCCGTTACCAAGTGCAAAGGCTTCTAGACGTCCCATTACGATACAGTTCGTAATAATAAGACCAACGAAAACCGATAACTGCTTACTAACATCAAAAGCATAAGCTTTTAATATCTCACTTACCAGAATTACCAGGGAAGCCACAACCACAAGTTGAACAATGATCCTGATTCTACTTGGAATAAGGTTTCTTAACATAGAAACGATCATGTTACTAAAGGCCATTACCACCATTACAGCGATCGCCATTACTACGGCCGGTTCCAGCTGCACGGTAATTGCCAGTGCAGAACAAATTCCCAGTACCTGAACGGTAATAGGGTTATTGTCATCTAATGGATCGGAAAGTAATTTTCTATTTCCTTTGGAAAGAAAATGCTCCCTTTCTTCAGAATTTGAAAGGAAAAGGATCATTTCCCGTTTCTTTTCTTCCTCTTTAGCAGAGTTGAATTTTTTCTCTTCAGCCATATCTATCTAGTTGCTACTTTAAATCCTTTTTGCTGTTCGAAATAAGGTAAATAACGCTTTAATCTTTCTGAGATCATATCAGAAACACCATCACCTGTGATCGTTGCTCCTGAAATTGCATCTACCTGATTATCGTCCTTATCTGAAACATCAATATTTCCTTTGACTACAGAAACTCCTACAAGATTACCATTAGAATCAAAGATCTTTTCATCAGAAAATTTCTCTTTGAACCATTGCTTTGTAATTTCTGCACCAAGTCCCGGAGTTTCTCCAAGGTGGTCAAATGTTGCACCTTTCACGGTGTTGATATCATCTTTTAATGAAATGTATCCAAAGATCGCATTCCAAAGTCCGTTTCCTCTAAGAGGTACGATATAATATCTGGAACCTTCAACTTCGGCTACATATAGTGGAAAAACCTGTTCTCCAACATCTTTTTTGATCTCTTTAGCAAGATCGACTTTAAAAGCGTCTATAGACTCATCTACCGTACCATCTTCAGTGATAGCCACTTCTTCTACGATATACTTATCATAAAGTTCCTTGGCTCCATCTCTGTCGGTAGTAATACCAACTGTAGAAAGGATATTCTGCATCTTCTCTTTACGCACATTCTCCATTTGTGTTGGCTGGAGAGAGATAGCGGCAAAGGCAAGTACAGCGGCAACTACTACAACCATGATCACAGAGAACATGAAAGTATAGCCGTTGCTATTCGTTTTATTTACTGATTTTTCTTCCATAACTAAACTGCTGTTTCTACTTGAGGGTTAGCATTTTTAAGTCTTTTCTTTCTTCTTTTCACATTAGATTCTACCACGTAGTGATCGATCGTTGGTGCGAAAACATTCATAAGCAAAATACCTAGCATCACACCTTCCGGATATGCCGGGTTGAATACTCGAATCATTACTGAAATAAATCCAACAAGGAATCCATAGATCCATTTTCCTTTCATTGTTTGTGCTGCTGAAACCGGATCTGTTGCCATAAAGACAATACCGAAAGCAAGACCACCAACAATAAGGTGAAGATACCATGGAAAATTCGTTAAGTTATTACCTTCAATACCTAAAGAAGGTAGCGCATTAAAGATCAAGCCCATCACTGCAGCTCCAATAAAAGCACTCAAGATAATTCTCCAGCTACCTACTTTACTAAGTACAAGTAGTAATGCACCTGCCAGAATACAGATCGCTGAAGTTTCAGCAATAGATCCCGGTATCATTCCAGAAAACATATCCAATGGAGTATATCCTGCCTCATTTCCAGCTGCAAGATTTCCAAGAATCGTTTCACCAGTTACAGCATCTACTTCATACGCATTACTAACCCAAACGCTGTTTCCAGACATATAAGTTGGGTATGCGAAGAAGGCAAATGCACGTGCCGTAAGCGCAGGATTCAGAATATTCATTCCAGTCCCACCAAAAGCTTCTTTTCCAATAAGAACCGCGAACACTACTGAAAGTGCCACCATCCAAAGCGGAATATCAATCGGCATGATCATAGGAATAAGCAAACCAGTTACCAGGTAACCTTCGTTCACTTCGTGTCCTCTAAAGATCGCAAATGCGAATTCAATTCCAAGACCTACAGCATAAGAAACTGCGATCATTGGTAAGATCTTTCCAGCACCATGAAGGAAAGCATCTATAAAAGGTACACCGTTGGCATATTCTGGCAATTGGTGAAGATATTGATATCCACCATTCCAGAATCCAAACAAAAGAGCTGGAATAAGAGCGATCACCACGGTAATCATTGTTCTCTTAAGATCCACTGCATCACGAATATGCGCTCCTTTTTGTGTAGTATGATTTGGAGTAAATAAGAAAGTATCTAATGCATTTACTGCAGGAGCATATTTCTCTAACTTCTCGCCTTTGCTAAAAGGCTGTTTCATTTTATCTAATCTCTGTCTAATCCATTCCATATTCTTCAGCTTTTTAACCTACTTCGGTAATCATTAAATCAAGACCTAATCTTATTACTTCCTGAATCTCAATCTTGGAAGTGTTCACGTATTCTACTGTTGCAAAATCTTCAGGAGCAACCTCGTAGATCCCAAGATTTTCCATTTTTTCGATATCACCAGCCATACATGCTTTGATAAGCTGCATCGGGTAGATATCCATAGGTAAAACCTCTTCCATTTCACCTGTTACCACCAACGCACGCTCTTCACCATTCAAATTCGTGGTTGGAGTGTATTTTTTATTTGGAAACAACCAGGACAGTGAAGTTCTGGAATGTGAATGAATATTATTATAAGTAAAAGGCAACCATCCAAAGATTCGGTAATTGTCACCTTCAGGAATT
This sequence comes from Christiangramia sp. LLG6405-1, assembly GCF_045055805.1. Classification (GTDB taxonomy): domain Bacteria; phylum Bacteroidota; class Bacteroidia; order Flavobacteriales; family Flavobacteriaceae; genus Christiangramia. The sequence continues at coordinate 176,419 of NZ_CP159330.1, forward strand.
AGCGTCAGCTCGTTCTCAAAGAAGCCTAAATACTGATTATTGCTTAACTGAGTTCCGGTAAATACATCACCAGAGATGATACGAGTACCTTCTGCTGCCTGACCAATAAGATCTGCAACATTAGCACCAATAGTCATCTGGTAGTATTTCCTGTTTTCAGCTTCACTTCCAACCACAGCAACCGTACGCTCCGCACGATATTCTCCGGTAAGAAAAACATTACCAATTGTAGCAACGTCCTCTACTCCTACAGTCCAGACACGTTCACCTCTATTAACAGGATCAAGCTTATGGATCTGAACACCTACGTTCCCTGCAGGGTGAGCTCCTTTTACATGATGAAGCTCAACACCCTGAATTCCTTTTAGGTATTCAGCTGAAGAGTCATCTACAGAAAGATGAACTTTACCCGGTGTAAGCTTTCTTAAAGCATCAATTCCCGCCTGGAATGCAGCGATCTTATCTTTTATGATAAAACCTTTATCTGCCGCCAAAGGCGCGGTTGTTACTGCTGAAATAAAGATCGCCTTAGGAGTATCCTTAGGATCTGCTACGATGTCGTATGGTCTTTGGTTGATAAAAGCACCGCAACCACTTTCAAGAAGAAGTTCACGAACATCCTTCACATCAGCTTTAGCAGGATCCAGTTTTTTGAATTCACGGTAAGTGTTTTCAGGATCTGCTTCGATGATTATTTCGAGGATCCTTCTTTTGTCACCTCTTTTGATTTCTTTAAGAACACCACTAACTGGTGTAGTAAAGCGAATTTCCTCGGTATATTTCGAATAGAAAATCTCATCACCTGCAAGAAGCTTAGCTCCTTCTTTTACTACCATTTTTGGCACAACAGTGTGAAAATCTGGCGGTTTGATCGCGTAAGTTTTGGATCTCGGAGCCTTTACAAGCTCTCTTTCCGCCGCCCCTTCTAATCGCAGAGATAATCCTCTTTTAATTCGAATGTCTTTTGACATAGGATGGAGTGTATGTTAAATTTTTAGTTTAAAGTCGGGCAAATTTAAGAATTTTCACTCCATTTATCCCAAGAAATGTCAGAATTTTACTTTGGTCAACTGTTAAATTAAATAGATGCAAAATGCTTATTTCTATTAACTTTGCTATTTACTCAAACTTTATGAAAGGCTTTCTAATTTTCTTTGCGTTTTGCCTGCTTCAGCCGTGCATTTATGGCCAGGTCGTTAAAGAAACCCTGCCACCTCCATTCATTAGAACCATTATTTTTCAGGGAGATTCCGTAGAAAATAAAGGAAATCCAATCATACGTTTGGGCGCCAAACTTCAATTAAGCTTTGATGATATCATTGGAGACGAAGCCGATTACTATTACACGATCGAACATTACAATTTCGACTGGACACCTTCTCAACTCACTAAAAACGAGTATCTTGAAGGTTTTGATGATGTTAGAATTATCAATTACCGGAATTCGCTAAATACCTTACAACCCTATACACATTACGAGCTTGATATTCCGAATAAAAATGTACGCGGACTCAAAGTTTCGGGCAACTATATGATTAGTGTCTATAATGCGCAAAGAGAAAAGGTATTCTCACGAAAATTCATGGTTTATGAACCTGTAGCGCAAATTACTGCGGAAGTAAAAAGAGCAAGAAACCTTCAGTTTATCGATGAAAAGCAAATTATAAACTTCAGTATTAATTCTCCAGATCTGCTTCTGAAGAATCCTGACAGGAATGTCAAGGTGAGCCTCATTCAGAATTTCAATTTAAAAACTGCGATTACAGATCTTAAACCGCAATATACCATTGCCAACGAACTCATCTATCGCTATAATACTGAGTCTTCTTTTTGGGGTGGCAACGAATTTCTTCAGTTTGACAACAAAGAAATAAGAGTTACCAATGCTGATATTGCCAAGGTTGACATGCAGCAGCTATATCTCCATTATCTTTTTATGGATATCACCAGAGACGGGCAGCCATACACGTACAATCCTGATATTAATGGAGGTTTTGTGGTAAGAAATGTGCTTGCAGAAGACTCAGACCTGGAAGCCGATTATGTTTGGCTGAGATTTACTTTACGAAATTATGATCCGCTTGAAGGTAAACAGATCCATCTTTATGGGGGGTTCAATAATTTTCAACTGGACGAAAGCACTAAGCTCGAATACAATAAGGAGAGCGGTTATTATGAGTTAGCAAGATTGTTTAAGCAAGGATATTATAACTACAAATATGTGGTGACAGGTCCAGACGGGATTGAAGATGGAGCGATTAGTGGAAACTATGATGAAACGGAGAACAATTACACGATCCTCGCTTATTACAGAAGCCCGGGAGCACGTTATGACAGATTGATTGGTGCGGGTGGTGCGAATTCAAGAAACATTCGTAATTAAGCTGTTTATATGCCAGATACTGAAAATAAGATTGAAATTTACCAGTATAGAGGTCAGCATTGTCTAAACTGTGAATTACCTTTAGATAAAAACGACCGATTTTGTCCCAATTGCGGACAACTGAATACCACTAAAAAACTTAGCTTTTCAGACCTGTTTAATGAATTCTTTTCAGGAGTATTTGCCTACGACTCCAGGTTTCAGAGGACATTAAGAATACTGCTTTTCAGACCAGGAAAGATTTCAAAAGATTATGTGGAAGGAAAGAGGACCAGGTATGCAAATCCCTTCAGATTCTACCTGAGTGTTTCCATTATCTTCTTTCTGATCTTTAGCCTTAGCCTGGATCCTAGCGAAAATTTTGGACGACAGGACCGCGACGAAAACCTGCTTTCAAAACTTGACCGTAAGGAATTGAGCGAGGCTTCCATGGATTCCATTAATAAAGTATTGACCAGCGATGATGTTGGTCTGGACAGCATCCAGAATAATGTTTTTACTGAAACTTATACTGAAAAGTTTGTGAGTCAGCCAGAACTGGACAGTATGAACTTTATTAATGCATTTGCCAAAAAAGCAGATCTATACTATGCTTATCAGGATGAAACAGGGATTTTTACCGCTTCCCGGGCACTGGATAGTTTAAAGCACGAACAATCGAATTATAATCTCTGGCTTTATAAGAAGGCGGTAGATGCAGGAACCTTTTCAAAAGACCCTGCGCTATTTATAAACTACTTTATAGGAAAGTTACCTTTTATCATCTTTATATTTTTACCCGTTTTCGCGTTATTCATCTGGCTATTATATTTAAGAAGGGACTTTAATTATATGGAGCACCTCATCTTTGCATTTCACGTGCAAACGGTGTTTTTCGTACTCTACAGTTTTGCGCTGATACTGGAAATTGTCTTTAAATGGGAAATCCTCACTACTCTGGCAAATTTTGTATTCCTATTCTATTTATACAAAGCGATGCGATTTTTCTACGGACAAAAACGTGTTAAAACGATTTTAAAGTTTCTATTCCTGAACCTAATATTCTTTACATTAGCCACAGTCGCTGCAATAATATCATTGCTCGCTTCTTTTTCAATTTATTGAAACACATGATTCAACAGGTTACAAAAGGTATTAAGATCTCTGTGGAAACCAGATTCGAAGGTAAGTTCTATAAGGACTTCCAGCTGAAGTATGCTTTTGCTTACCAAATCACTATTGAAAACCAGAGTAACGATTCTGTTCAGTTAAAGTCCAGATTCTGGGAGATCAAAGATGCTTTGAGTGAAATTGAATATGTTTCAGGAGAAGGAGTGATTGGAAAAAAACCTGTTTTGAAACCAGGTGAAAGTCATACGTACCAAAGTGGTTGCTTACTTACCGCGCCCATTGGATCCATGTCTGGCTACTATAATATGATCAACTTCACGACCACGAATGAATTTCAGGTTAGAATCCCACCCTTCAGACTTGCCGCTACCTTTGCTTTAAACTAGAAAGGTATTCTTCGGAAGTATCTTTATTGATCAAATTCTGATACGAAAACTGGATTCCACCAGGCTCATTAATGACCTGTGATATACTCTGAGTTTTGAGAAATCCGCGGTCTATGATCAATCCGTATTCCTTGTTCCCGTTACCTGCGCTTTTGTGAAATTTCAATAGACTCCCGGCAGTATAACCTTCAGCACTTACATTATTAAACCAGTCCTTACGCTTTTTCTTCATTGCTTCAGAATAGAGCGGAGAAGATGACCAGATATGTTGAGTGATAGGAAGATATTCATGTTTATAATTCTTACCATCCCAAATTAATTGCTGGAAGCATAATCCGTCATGCCATTCTACAATGATCATTGTAAAAGGCTCGATCCCCTCAAAGTTATATTTGTTTATAAATGATCGCAATCTACACGCAGCAAGAAATTCCTTAACAACCACTCCCCGACTTTTTCGATATTCCGGCTTGCGCTCATGAGGTTTTTCAGCTCCATTCATAAGGCATATACACCTGGAATGTTCGCTAACTCCTAGCCAGGTACCTCCAGCCTGTTTATCTTTTGGAAAATATTGTCTTACGCCTTCAAAGCGCTCCCATGCAGGTGGAAGGGTTTCGCGACCAACCGATTCATCCCGGTTAGAAGTTAATACAAAGCCAGACATAGACTCAGGACGGGGGACTAAAGTAACTGTGCACATGCTTTAAAATCAAAATTTTAAGGAAATGTACAAAAAAAGTTAAGCTTAAGTAAAGGCAAGCCAGATGTTATTGCGTGCAACTTAATTTTTTTACCTTTATCGGAATTAGAAATAAACGAAAAAACAAAATTTATATTTATGGGAAAAGGATTTTTTCACGTACCAGTAGCGGTTAACGAAGAAGTAAAAAGTTACGCTCCGGGAAGCCCAGAAAGAGAAGAAGTATTACTTACTTATAAAGACCTTTGGAATGCGAATACTGAGGTTCCTCTTTATATTGGAGCTGAAGAAGTAAAAACCGGGAATACCAGAACCATCAATCCTCCACATGATCACGCTCATGTTGCAGGAACTTATCACACTGCTGAGAAAAAGCATGTGGAAAGAGCTATTTCTGAAGCACTGGAGGCAAGAAAGAAATGGTCTAAACTGGAATGGGAACAAAGAGCTGCTATCTTTTTAAAAGCTGCCGACCTAATTTCCGGACCCTACAGACAAAAGATGAATGCTGCCACAATGATCGGGCAGTCTAAAAACATTTATCAGGCTGAAATTGATGCTGCTGCAGAGATCTGTGATTTCCTACGTTTTAATGTAGAGTACATGGCAGAACTGTATGATGAGCAACCAATTTCTTCAGATGGAGTTTGGAATCGCGTAGAATACAGACCACTAGAAGGTTTCGTTTACGCTATAACTCCGTTCAACTTTACGGCGATTGCAGGAAACCTTCCTTCAAGTGCTGCCCTTATGGGGAATGTTGCAGTTTGGAAACCAAGTGATAGCCAGATGCTATCAGCTCAGATACTTATGGAAGTATTTAAAGAAGCAGGTTTACCAGCCGGTGTAATTAATATGGTAAATGGCGATCCAGAAATGGTAACAGATACTGTATTGGCAAGTCCAGATTTTGCAGGAATCCATTTTACTGGAAGTACTAACGTATTTAAAGGTATTTGGGGAAAAATTGGAAACAATATTCAGAACTATAAAACATACCCAAGAATAGTTGGAGAAACAGGAGGTAAAGATTTTATCCTGGCCCACCCGACTGCAAAAGCTAAACATGTAGCAACTGCAATTTCCAGAGGTGCCTTTGAATATCAAGGTCAGAAATGTAGCGCGGCTTCCCGTGTTTATATTCCGAAAAGCCTGTGGCCGGAAATTAAAGATTTCGTGATTGAGGATGTACAATCATTCAAGATGGGATCTCCGGAAGATATGTCTAACTTCATCAATGCTGTAATTCACGAAGGTTCTTTCGATAAGCTTGCAAGCTATATTGAAAAAGCTAAAAGTGATAAAAATGCTGAGATCGTAGTTGGTGGAAACTATGATAAATCTAAAGGTTACTTTATAGAACCTACCGTAATTCTAACATCAGATCCTCATTACACTACTATGGAAACTGAACTTTTTGGTCCGGTAGTAACAGTATATGTATACGATGATAAGAATTTTGATGAATCCAAGTGGGCTGATATCTGTCAGACTGTAGATAACACGAGTATATATGCATTAACCGGAGCAATTATTTCTGGGGATCGTTACGCAGCTGCTCAGGCTACAGATCTATTGCAGAATGCCGCTGGTAACTTTTATATTAATGATAAGCCAACCGGTGCAGTTGTAGGACAGCAGCCGTTTGGTGGAGCAAGATCCAGTGGTACAAATGACAAAGCGGGATCAAAGATGAATCTTATGAGGTGGATTTCTGTAAGATTGATCAAGGAGACATTCGTCCCTGCTACAGATTACAGATACCCATTTTTAGGAGAGTAATAATATCTAAAAAGCATACTGTTTAAAAACCGCCTTTCCGGCGGTTTTTTTGTGCAGTACAACTAAGTTCCTACAAAATCCTGTAACAAATCTTTAATTTGCCGTAGAATACTGATCTGAAGCTTGTTATTTAAGAGATTATTATACAAACGGAAACTGTTAATCGAAATTTTACGTATTTTTAACGACGAAAATCTCGAATGCTAGCTTATGGGCAAAATTACTTTTGGACACCGAATCCAAATAGTCCTTATCATAATACTTTTAACGCTAATATCCTGGAAAGGAAATGAGGCGAAGAACCTGGTAAGTAATCAACTTGAAAATAATACAATGGGAACTAGTTCAATCTCCCTGTTTGAGAACACTTCACCAAATTCCAAAGCTTTCGCTCAGCCTACAGCCAGGACAAAAACTATAACTGTTCAGTTAGGCACTTCTGGTACAGTAACTATCGATGATGATACAGTAGACAATGGCTCTTCTGACCCTGATGGTCAAACTCTTACTTACAGCACGAGCAAGACAACATTCGACTGTGGAGATGTTGGAAATAATACTGTAACCTTAACTGTCACCAATCAAAATAATGAATCTGATTCTGATCCAGCAACTGTCATTGTTGAAGATAATTTAGCGCCAATAGTTCAAACTAAGAATATTACAATCCAGTTAAATGCTTCTGGAAATGCTACTATCACGGCAAATCAGATCGATAATGGCTCGTCAGACAATTGCGGAATTGCCAATATTTCATTAGACCAGACCAGCTTTGACTGCGGGGATGTTGGAACTAAATCGTTAACGCTTACAGTGACTGATGATCATGGAAATTCAGCTACCAAAAATGCAACGGTTACTGTTCAGGATAATATAGATCCTACTGTTAACACTCAAAACATTACGGTGCAGTTAAATGCTTCTGGAAATGCTACTATCACGGCAAGTCAAATCGATAATGGCTCTTCTGATAACTGCGGAATTGCCAATATTTCATTAGACCAGACAAGCTTTGATTGTAATGATGTTGGAAACAATACGGTTGAATTAACAGTGACTGATGATCATGGTAACTCAGCTACTAAAAATGCAACGGTTACTATTCAGGACAACACCAATCCTACAGTAAATACTCAAAACATTACGGTGCAGTTAGATGCCTCCGGAAATGCCAGTATTACAGCTAACGATATTGACAATGGCTCGTCCGACAACTGCGGAATTGCCAATATTTCATTAGACCAGACAAGCTTTGATTGTAATGATGTTGGAAACAATACGGTTCAATTAACAGTGACTGATGATCATGGTAACTCAGCTACCAAAAATGCAACGGTAAGCGTTGAGGATAATATAGATCCTACTGCAAGGACCCGAGATATCACCATTCGACTGGATGCTTCTGGAAACGCCAGTATCACAGCTAACGACATCGATAATGGCTCGTCCGACAACTGCGGAATAGCCAATATTTCATTAGACCAGACAAGCTTTGATTGTAACGATGTTGGAAACAATACGGTTCAATTAACAGTGACTGATGATCATGGTAATTCAGCTTCAGAAACCGCCAGCGTTATAGTTGAAGATAAGGTTGCGCCAATAGTTCAGACTAAGAATATTACCGTAGAGCTAGATGCCTCTGGAAATGTTACTATTGCCGAAGATGCTGTAAATGATAATTCTTCAGACGCATGTGGGGGTCTTTCTTTTGATACCGATATAACTTCTTTCGATTGCGATGATGTTGGCAATAATTCTGTAATACTTACTGTAACTGATGAACATGGTAATTCGGCTTCAGAAAGCGCCAGCGTTATTATTGAAGACAACATCCTTCCGGAACAACCAAACCTTTCAGCTATTACCTGGAAATGTGGTGAAGATATTGTAGAAATACCAACTACCAATGATAATTGTGTAAACAGCATTCAGGGAACAACTACCGATCCTTTGCAGTACGATGCCTTTGGTACTTATACTATAACCTGGACATTTACCGATCCTTCGGGAAATAGTGTTAGTGCAGACCAGAACATTATAATTCCGGAACCTGTTGTTGATGTTCCCTCTGAAGATGGTAGTCATTATTGCAATGAGGAAATAGTAGATGCAATCAATTTCACTGGAAATGACCTGGACAATAAATACTATGAATGGTCTTATAAATCTGAATCAGGCAGTAGCATAGATATTGGGATGAACACTAGTGGTTCCGGCAACATACCATCATTTACGGCTGAAAACAATGGTAGTGAAGTTATAGAAGCAGTATTTACTATAATCCCCTTCGGAAATGGATGCCAGGGCGAATCAGTTAATTTTAGTTTATTTATTGAACCTACTCCTACCATGACCAAACCGGATGACATCGTAGTTTGTGCTGGAGAAAATGTGAGCAGAACAAACTTCCCCAATAGAGTATTTTCAGTATCTGGAAGTACCGTAACCTGGACCAATGATAATACAAGCATTGGTTTATCAGCATCCGGAAACGGTTCAGTTGATAGCTTTACTGCAACTAATAATACGAACGAACCGCTAACCGCAAATATTACAGTAAATCCTTCAGCGAACGGTTGTTCAGGTGTTCCCCAAACTTTTACAATTGAAGTGAAGCCAATTCCTGGATTAGATATCCCGGAAATTCCAGAACTCTGTAATGCTCAAAGTTTTTCTGCAATTCCTTTGAATGGGAATTACAGTGGAATTACTTATGACATTTCAGGAGGTACATCGATAGGTCTTTCAAATAGAACCGGAGTTACCGAAATTCCAGATTTCACCCCGGTAAATAATTCCAACACTATTATTAATTCCACACTCCGAATAATTCCTAAAGCAAACGGATGTATAGGAGAGGTTATAGAAATTCCGGTTTCTGTTAAACCCAGTCCAGCGGTTAACACCACATATACTAACCAAATTTGTTCTGAAGAACAAACTGACCTTTCAATATCAAGTCCAGTAGCAAACACGAGTTATACCTGGACCGTTGATGCACCATCAGCTATAGTAGGGGCTGAAAATGGTAGTTTTGAAATTGCTGACGATAAATTGATTCAGCAACAGTTAGTTAATAATTCTTCTGCACCACAGATAGTTACGTATAGAATTACTCCACAAGCAAATGGTTGTAGCGGAACTACAATTCCTGTTAAAATCACAGTTAATCCAACTCCTGAATTTGAAATAAACTTACCCAATTGTCCTACTTCAGTAGATTTTACCGATTCTGCCGTCAAGAATAATTCTTCCCTGAATTATTCTTACTGGGAAGATGAGGCTGCTACAATAGAAATAAATAATCCTACTGAGCTTTACCTTGGAACTTATTATATAAAAGGTCAAAGCGATGCAGGTTGCGCTCTAATTAAAGAAGTAATTGTTGATAAAGTAAAACCGGTAATTACTAATTTAAACGATTCTCCAACAGAAATTTGTAGTGGTGATGCTTTTGACTTTTTACCTGAAAGCAACCTGGAAGATACCACCATTGACTGGTCCAGAGCAGCAGTTGGAGATAATCCTGCTACTAATTCTTCAGACAGAAACAATATAAATCCGAATGAATCTCTAGTTAATAATTCAAATAATTCTATAACAGCTATATACATATTTACGTTAGAGAAAAACGGCTGTACAAATGATATAGCTGTAGAAGTTGAAGTCGCTCCTGCCCCACAGTTGATTGAAGAAAATATTCAGGATATTTGCAATGGTAGCAGTATAAACTATACACCTCGAAGTTCATTGTCTAATTCTAGTATCAATTGGCGAAGAAATGCCTTTGAAGGAAACTCAGCGTCGTCAGGATCAGGAAATATAGATGAAATTCTTTATAATGATACTGGAGTGGAAATTGGTGTTACTTACTTCATTACGATAACTTCAGCCGAAGGCTGTAGTGTTGAAGAAAGCATAAGTTTTTCCTTACTCTCGGGCCCTAAGGTATCCGCTACATCCTCAAAAAATAATATTTGCGCTGGAGAAACAGTGGACCTTTTTTCTACTTTTGAAGGTGAGCAATCTGTAGATCCAGTTTTATTGGATGAAAATTTTAATGGATCTACAACAAATTGGCAATCAATAAACAACTCTTCGGGCGGAAATCTAGAAAACGCAGCTTGGAAAAAAAGAAACGGTACTCACAATATGAATTACGGAAGTGTAAGATCTGATGGTAGTTCATTTTATATAACAGACAGTGATGCGCAGGGTCAAAATGGAAATACTAGGACTATTTTATTATATAATGAACCTTTAAATACTATAGGATATTCTTCTTTAGAACTTTCTTTTTGGCAAGATTATCGCGATTGGGATAACAATGATAGGGGTCGAGTTCAAGTTTCCACAAATAAATCAGATTGGACAACAGTTGAAACTATTAATGGTTCTGGGCATAGAGATGAAAATACGACAGTGGATTTATCCGGTTTTATTGGGCAGGAAGAGCTTTATATTCGCTTTAATTATAGAGCCAATTGGGGTTATTGGTGGGCAATAGACGACGTTAAAATTACAGGAGAAGGTTCTACTATTCCAGATGTTACCTGGACCTCTTCCACAAATCCAGACTGGACTTCAAATGAACCCAATCCAACAAATATTTCTATTTCAAGAACTACGATATTTACTGCTACTTATACCGATCCTGAAATAGAATGCCCAGGAGTGGGTACTGTAGAAGTAACTGTAAAAGAACCTCTACAACCTGAAATTATTGCTAATTACTGTTCAATAGATCAAACCAATCAAATCCTTCTGTCAGTAGATGGAAATTATGATACTTATAGATGGGTTGTTTCTGGACAAACAATATCAACAGAAGAATCATTACAGGTGAGTCTTGCACAAACCTATACCTTGTATGTCACTAGAGATGGTTGTGAAGCGTCAACATCAATAACACCAAATGAAAACTTGATTACAAATGGTGATTTTGAAAATGGAAATTCAGGCTTTAATACAGTCTATGGTTATGTAGAAGATATTCCGAATTTTCGAAGAGAAATGTATCCTGAAGGTTTATATGCTATTGGAGAAAATGCATACAATTATCACAATAACTTTAGCGGATTAGGTCATGGCGGACGTGGTAATTTTATGATTGTAAATGGAGATCGATCGATAGGTAATATAGTTTGGCAATCTAATACTCTAGATATCATTCCAGAAACAGATTATTATTTCAGCGCCTGGACATCTAATGTAAACCCTGCAAGTCCCGCTCGTTTGAGAATTCAAGTTTTAGTTAATAACTCTGTCGTGGTTGAAAGTAACTTAGGAGACCTTACCAATCAGCCAGTAGGTAATTGGATAAATTTTTATAACCCCGAACTATGGAATTCTGGAAACAACACTCAAGTTGTAGTAAGAATTATAAATGAGAATCCTACGGCAGGTGGTAATGATTTTGGTATAGATGATATCTCTTTTTCAGCCTTTAGATCTTTTGACTTCGAATTCGAACCGGACAACAATGGGCCTGTTTGTGAAAGTGAAACTATCGAATTAGCCGCAAATCTTGATGGTGGTCGCTTACCTATCACTTTTAATTGGACTGGTCCAAATGGATTTAGTCAATCAAAAACCATAACTGAAGAAGGCGAAAGAGATGCAGCAGATACCATCCAACTAAGCAACTCTACAACAGAAATGTCAGGGCAATATACATTGCAAATAACTGATTTTTACGGGTGTAATCTTGAATCTAAATCAACGACGGTAGAAGTGATTCAAAAAGCAATAGTTAATGCAGGAAGCGATATGGAAGTTTGCTCCAGTGAACCACTTGTAAATTTATCTACAGCTACAATTGATCATCCAACTATAAATTCAGGGTTTTGGAGTACTATAGACGGTGACAACTCTAGATTTACCGACCCAAATAATATCAATACGACCTACAATCCTAGTGAAAACGAAATTTCTTCGGGAGAAATTGCATTAGTGTTAACTTCAGATCAAGATGCAGGTGCTATTTGCGCGACTGTTAGCGATACTATAAATATAATCTTCAACATCAGTCCAGAAGTGGAACTAGTATCAAAAAATGTTAGTTGTTTCGGAGGAACTGATGGTAACATTGAAGTCAATATTTTGGAAAATACAGGAACAGGACCATTTACTTATACATGGAGCAATGGACAAACTGGAAAAATAGTCACTAATCTTTCTGCAGGAGATTACTATGTTGAGATCACAGATTCAAAGTCCTGTGCGGTAATATCTGATACCCTCAGCATTTTACAACCGGAAGAACTTCTGGTAGAAAACCCTATACATATGGAAGAGGCTTCTTGTTTCGATGAGTTTGGTACTGTAATAGCTATACCGGTACAAGGTGGACTTTTCGCAGAAGAAATATTAGATGATGAAAATTTTCCTTATATGGTCGAAATCCTGGATAATGCCGGGAATGAGGTTAGTCAAGGGCAAGATCAAATTGACTATGATTTCAATACTCAAAGATTCATTATTTCCGGCCTGCAAGGGGGAATGGGTTATACCTTCTTAATCAGCTCTGGTGAAAATTGTGCAGCAGAAGTCAAGACTCTCACAACGTTAACTCCTCCTGTAATAAATGCTGGTGAAGTCCCAGAAATTTCGGATTGTGGAATAAAAACTGTTTGGTTAGCCGCCACTCCTGTAGATCCTGAAATTGGAATTGGATCCTGGTCTTATAACAATGGAGATGTTACAATGTTAGGAAATCCGAATGATCCAAATTCAAGTTTTACTGGTGAAGCTGGAGAAACATATACCTTAGTTTGGAATGTTTTATCTACAACGAATCCGGACTGTAATGTATTTGACGAAATAGAAGTCACTTTTGCGCCAAATTGTAGCAAACTTAATTTTGACGGCGTAGATGATTATGTAGACGCTGGTAATAATTATTCCATGCGCGGCAGTGATTTTTCAATAGAAGCCTGGGTTAAGCCAAATGCAATTACTGGAATAAACACTATTCTATCAAAACGCGAGGTTGGTAACGATAACTTAGGTTATGATCTATTTATAAACGATGGCACACCAACATTTAGAGTTAGAAGTAGATCTGTCTCCGGAACAAAGAAAATTAATACCGATCGTTGGTATCATATTGCAGGAGTCTATACAGCTAACAAAATGACACTCTATGTAGATGGTATAGAGATTCAAAATAATACAAACAATATCCCAAACGGTTCTGGTAATTTTGATGCACCATTTCTAATAGGTGCAACACATGCACCAGCTGAAGCAAAGCAAACCAAGCAGCATTTTAACGGATTTATCGAGGAAGTGAGAGTATGGGAAAAACCACTATCAAAAGAACACATAAGATTTTTTATGAATCAGAGACTTGACAATTCTGGCTCAAGTGTAACTGGTGAGATCTTAACACAGGACTTAAATCTTCCTAATGCCCCTACGTTAACCAACTCTTCAGATCTTAGAGGTTATTATCAATTATTAGCTAGGGAAAATCTTATATCAACAGGCAAAACTCCCAATCTGGGTTCTGAAGGAACTTCCGCAGATGGATTATTAAAAAATATCCAAATGATGCAGGAAAACACCGCCCCATTGCCATATATACTGAATACAAACAATAACAACTGGTTTGAAAAATCTACCTGGAGACTGCCTTCAACATATGAAGGAATATCAATAAACCGTGTAGATGTTTGGAATTCACCAGGCAGTAAAGGAATCAATGGCGATGCGATCGAATGGAATATTGTACAGTTAAATGGTAATTCGGTTAAGAATCCAGGAACAAATTCTAACGCTAATAAAATCAAATTACTAGCTCTGGAATTGGAAGATGGTAATCTCAATATGGAAGGTAAGTATGAAGAATCAGGGAATGAACTTTTCATATCTCATTATCTTGAACTAGATGGTGCAATTGACCTGAATGGGGAATCGCAACTCATCCAGTCTGAGGGATCTAAAATCTCTGTTTCAAATTCAGGATATTTAGACCGTGATCAACAAGGTACACAGAACAGTTTTAATTATAATTACTGGACTTCCCCGGTTTCCAATCCTTCGGAAGCTGTAAATAGTGGTTTTCATATCGATAATGTTCTTTGGGATGGTTCCACTTCCGAGGCTAAGCCTATCGCATTTGATCCATGGTTCCAGTGGGCTGACGCGAACTACAATGGAAATCTTAGAATTAGTTCTTACTGGTTATATACTTTCCAGGGGACTGTAGACAACTATTTTGAATGGAGTCAGGTTTCAATGGGTAATAAGATTAAAGCGGGTATTGGATATACTATGAAAGGTACTAATGGATACGTACCAGTATCAAACCTCCAGAACTATACCTTTAGAGGTGTACCAAACAATGGAGATATAACGGTTGGAGTAGGAAGCAACCAAAATTTATTGACAGGGAATCCTTATCCTTCAGCTATAGATGCAAATGCATTTATTAATGACAACTTAAATGATTTCAACGGAACTATCTACCTATGGGATCACTTTGGTCCATCCAATTCACATTATTTGGAAGAATATGTAGGTGGTTACGCGATCTATAACCTTTCGGGTGGTGTTGCATCGGCAACATCCAAGGATGCAAGAATAAATAATGATGGATCAAAAAGTTCAAAAAGCAGACCCGGTAGATATATTCCGGTAGCCCAGGGATTCTTTATTAATACTAAAGGTGTATCAAGTCCATCATCAGTTACTTTCAGAAATGCACATAGAGTCTATGCTCCAGAGTATAATAGCGACTCACAATTCCATTCCCAGGAAGAGGATCCGAAGAAATCATCAGAGAATGAGTACGAGGAAGATACCCGTTATAAAATTAGATTAAAATTAGAGTCACCTAAGGGTTACCACCGCCAAATTCTTGTAACCGCAGATGTGAATACTACCGATGGATTTGATCTTGGGTATGATGCGCCCCTCATTGAAAATAATGTAGAAGACCTCTACTGGATGATCGATGAATCTGAATTCATAATTCAGGGAGTTCCCGATTTTAGTGAAGCAAGAGTACTTCCTGTAGGTTTCAAAATTGCAGAAGCTGGTGAGTACACGATCAAAGTCGATGAACTGGAGAATATCCCTAATGATTTCGAAATTTATCTACTGAATACAAAAACCGAAGAATATCATGACCTGATGAAATCTGATTACACAGTAAGTACAGATAGTGTAGGTGTTTTCAATGAAAAATATCAAATTGTATTTCAGAAGATTCAGGAAGAAAATGTTTCCGAAGAAGAAGAGGAAGAAGAAGATGTTTCCGAAGAAGTGGTGGAAGAAAAGCCTGAAGTAGAAGAAGATTCAGACCCAGATTTTCTGGATATGAGATACCTTCGCCAGACAGACGAAATTGCGCTATATAATCCTGATCTTCAGAATATAAATTTTGTAGAGCTTTATAGCGTATCTGGACAGAAGATCATGACCTTCAGTGATATCCCTACGGAAGAATCCATAAGCCTAAGAATTCAACAGAAATTGAGTTCTGCAGTGTATGTAGTAAAGATCTATGTTGGAGAAAAGATCTATTCCAAGAAGGTGATCATTACCAAATAATCTGGCAATTAGCCTTTATATTTCATTGGTAAATAGACTACTTTCTTAGTATCATAGAAGTCTTCTTCAAAATAATCGGACAGCTCAAAGATCTGGGCTGTCCGGTAATCCTGTAATTCTTCTGAAAGATGTCCGCCTTTGAGATACAGAATTCCGTTTTTGAAATCGTGCTTGCTTTCTTTAGCGATCTTACCTTTTACCCAACGAACAAAAGTTGGCATTACTGCTACCGCCCTGCTCACGATAAAATCGTACTGACCTTTCAGATCTTCAACACGCTGATTATAAGTAGTGACATTCTCGAGTCCCAGACCTTCTGAAACCTCATCGACCACTTTAATTTTTTTACCTATAGAATCAACAAGATCAAATCTGGTTTCAGGATGCAAGATTGCCAAAGGTATTCCTGGAAAACCACCGCCGGTTCCAACATCCAGAACTTTTGATCCGGGAAGGAATGCCTGAACCTTTGCTATTCCCAAAGAATGTAAAACGTGGCGAATGTATAATTCGTCAATATCTTTCCTGGACACTACATTAATTTTAAGGTTCCAGTCTTTATATAATTCTTCCAGTTTTTCAAACTTCTGAAGTTGGTCTTCAGTTAAATTTGGGAAATATTTCTTTATTAGTTCCAAAGCATTCAATTTTCAGCAAAAATAGGCATTTTTTTATGTCCATTTTTTCTGAATAAATAGTAGCCGAAAATTTTAATATTATAACTTTGAAATGTTTCCGAAGCTGATGCTACATTGAAATAAAGGAGCATTTTCAGAATCATTAAAAAATTAAAGACATGCAGGAAAAACTATCGAACCGAATTAATGCGATGGCAACATCCCAAACGCTCGCAATGGCAGCGAAAGCCAGAGAATTGAAAGCTGAAGGGAAGGATATTATTGGATTAAGTCTTGGAGAACCAGATTTTAATACTCCAGATTTCATTAAGGATGCCGCAATTCAGGCCATTAATGACAATTACAATTCCTATACGCCGGTCGATGGTTATGTTGAATTAAAGGATGCTATTATCTCTAAATTTAAAAGAGATAATGATCTTACCTATGATCGCTCACAGATTGTTGTCTCTACCGGTGCCAAGCAATCACTGGCCAATGTAGCCATGGTTGTTCTTAATCCTGGAGACGAGGTACTTCTACCCTGCCCTTACTGGGTAAGTTATGCTGAAATTGTAAAACTTGCAGAAGGTGTTCCAGTGGAAGTTCCAACCAGTGTGGAAACCAATTTTAAGATCACTCCAGAACAACTTGAAGCATCCATCACTCCTAAAACTAAGATGATCTGGTATAGCTCTCCGTGTAACCCAAGTGGAATGGTTTACAGCAAAGAAGAATTAAGAGCACTTGCAGATGTACTTAAAAAATATCCGGATATAGTGGTGGTTAGCGATGAGATCTACGAGCATATTAATTTTGTAGGTGATCATGCTTCCATGGCTCAATTCGAAGATATGTATGACCGAACTGTGACTGTGAACGGTGTTTCAAAAGCATTCGCCATGACCGGATGGAGAATCGGGTATATTGGAGCTCCGGCTTACATCGCTCGAGCCTGTAATAAAATGCAGGGACAAATTACCAGTGGTGCGAACTGTATTGCGCAGCGTGCGGTGATCACTGCTCTGGAAGCTCCGGTGAGCAAGATTAGCCATATGATCGATACTTTTAAGTCAAGAAGAAAGCTCATTATTGATCATTTGAATGAGATCGACGGATTTGTTACTACCGAACCTGAGGGTGCGTTTTATGTGTTTCCAAATATTTCGGCCTTCTTCGGAAAGACTATCGATGGTACTAAAGTTGAAAATGCAAGTGACTTTTCGATGTTATTATTAGAAAAAGCGAATGTTGCCACAGTAACTGGTGAAGCTTTTGGAAATCCTGATTGTATTCGTATTTCATACGCTGCAAGTGAAAGTCAGATCGAAGAAGCTATTAAAAGAATAAAAGAAGTATTATCATAATTGCAGTTATGAACAAAACAAAAAAAACCGGCCAAGGCCGGTTTTTTTTGTTCTATAAATTCAGATTATCTGTTACGCCAGAAGAATGGCGTTAATATGATAAGCACAGTAAATAGTTCCAGTCTACCTATGAGCATTAAAAAAGCGGACCACCATTTTCCAAAATCTGATAATATGTCAAAATTGTTTACGGGACTTAAACCTCCAAAAGCTGGGCCTATATTTCCTAATGAAGATGCAGCACCTCCAATAGCCGTTTGAAAATCCAGTCCCATTCCTGCAAATACTACGGCTCCAATGATAAAGGATAGCATATACAATATAAAAAAGCCCAGAATATTAAAAACGATCTCCTTACTAATCGACTTCCCATTGAATCGTACCGGAAGTATCGCATTGGGGTGTAAGGTTCTTTTAAATTCTATGATCCCGTTCTTGATCATGATAATATGACGCATTACTTTCACTCCCCCAGCGGTACTCCCTGCGGAACCACCCAGGAAGAACAATCCGAAATAGAGAATAGTTAGAAAAGGCGTCCACATCGTATAATCGGCAGAAACAAACCCGGTTGTGGTGATCACGGTTAGAACCTGGAACAGAGAATGCCTGAAGGCACTTTCAGCTTCACCCCAAACCATTGGATGCTCGATACTTGAAATTGCAACATCTGCCTGAAAATAAACCACCAGTGCTGAAATTGCCGTAAATCCAAAGATGAAAAACATATACCATTTAAACTCATCATCATGCAGAATTTTTTGCACCTGACCTTTAAAAGCAAAGTAACTCAATACAAAGTTACTACCCGCCAGCAACATGAAGATTATGATGATATACTGAATTACAGGGTTATCGTTCCAGTAAGCTAAACTTGCGTTCTTGGTTGAGAAACCTCCTGTAGATAGTGTGCTGAAGGCATGATTAATGGCATCAAAAAAGGTCATTCCAGCTACCCATAATAGTATAGTTTCCGCAACCGTATATGAAACATAAATGAGCCATAGACGCTTGGCGGTATCTGTAATACGCGGCTTCAATTTATCTGCGCTTGGACCAGGGGACTCAGCAGAGAATAGCTGCATCCCTCCTATTCCAAGCAATGGCAGGATCGCAATGGCTAAAACGATAATTCCCATTCCGCCAATCCAATGAGTCAGACTTCTCCAGAATAGAATACCCTTTGGAATCGCTTCGATATCATTAAGAATGGAGGCACCGGTAGTGGTGTATCCAGACATAGTTTCGAAAAACGCATTTGTAAAAGTTGGTATAGACTCACTAATGAGGTAAGGGAGACTACCACTTAAGGCCATAAAGATCCATCCAAAAGTTACAATAATATAACCTTCTCTTTTCTTTACTTCCTTACTATGCCCACGGGTAGTGAACATGAGCAAGGTCCCCGTAAATAATGTTACAAGAGCAGCAGTTGAAATTTCAAGAGTTACGCCGTCATCATAAATGTAGCTTACAAGGGTTGCTAAAAGCATAAAGCCGCCATTGCACAGCAGCAATAATCCCATCACATGAAGAATTATCTGATAATTCAATCTGGGCATTAGAGGAAAAGTTTTTCTACTTTGTTAATAGATCTCGGTAAACAACAAACCACAATTCTGTCTCCGGGTTTGATTAGAAAGTCACCTAAAGCGATCAAACCTTTGCCATCGCGAATAATTCCGCCAATA
The DNA here is from genome assembly GCF_045055805.1 of Christiangramia sp. LLG6405-1. GTDB lineage: Bacteria > Bacteroidota > Bacteroidia > Flavobacteriales > Flavobacteriaceae > Christiangramia. The sequence continues at coordinate 196,019 of NZ_CP159330.1, forward strand.
ATTGCTGAACGTGGGAAATCCAGATCCTTGATCTTTTTATTAGAAACCTGGGAATTCGGTTTTACTATAAACTCCAGAAGTTCGGCATTCATATTATTCAGCTTGGTCATCGCTACAACCTCACCTTTTCTTACATAACGGAAAATATTATTTGCCGCCAGTAGTTTTTTATTAATTAGTGTATCAATTCCAATAGAGTGACTTAGCTGAAAATAATCCATATTCTCGACCAAAGAGATGGTTTTTTTAACACTCTTAGATTTAGCTACAAGGCAGGACATGATATTAGTCTCTGAATTTCCGGTCACCGCAATAAAAGCATCCATATCATGAATGTTTTCTTCTTCAAGTAATTCAACATTACGACCATCGCCGTTGATAATCAAAACATTTGGAAGTTCATCTGCCAGTTCATATGCCTTTTCACGATCTTTCTCTACCAACTTAACGTGAAAATTGTTACGACAAAGATCCTGTGCAGTTTTTCTACCAATCTTACTACCCCCAAGAACCATTATATTCTTAATATCCTGACGGACTTTCCCGGTAAGTTTGTATAATTCCTCAACACCATTTTTTAAGGTGATAAAATAAACCTGATCGCCATCTTTAAATTGTGTATCTCCTCTTGGTATCAACGTATATTGAGTTCCAAATCTCTGAATTGCAATTGGAACAAAATTTAATTCTGGAAATATTTTGGCTGCTTCCTTTACTGTCTTTCCTACAAAGGTCGCAGTTCTGGACAAACTCACACCGATCATAGTTAGTGCGCCCTCCTCAAATTCGTAGCTATCATTGAACGCCGACTGATTCAGAAGCAATTCAATTTCACGCGAAGCTAGAGCTTCCGGAGAAATAAGTTCATCTATGCCGAAACGGGTGAATCCTAGTTCTCCCTGATTTTCGAGATATTCGGTATTTGAAATTCTGGCGATCGTTCTTTTCGCTCCAAGCTGCTTGGCCAGTACACATACGGTAATATTAGTTGCTTCACTTGAGGTCACACTAATTACCATATCTGTATGTTTCACCTGCGCATCTTTTAATATTCTGATGGAACTGGCATCGCCTTTAATAGTCCTAATATCCAGGTGAGTATCAGCATAAGCAAGATTATCTCTATTTGGGTCAATTAGCGTAATATCCTGAGATTCAAAGGAAAGTAATTTAGCTAAATGAAATCCTACTTCACCTGCGCCGGCGATAATTATTTTCATATAACAGCTTCAAATTGTGAAAACAAAGTTAAGTTATTTTGCAGAAAGGAAAAATCTCTTTTCAGAGATAAATAATCGGCTAATATCCTTTATTTTCCACATATCAGTTATCTTTGAAGCAAATTTCACCTATGAGTAAGAAAGTGACTCCATATAAAGACTCGCAGCTCACCAAAAAAAAGCAGGTAGAACAAATGTTCGACAATATATCTGACAACTATGATGGGCTAAACAGGGTTATTTCTATGGGAACCGATGTAAGCTGGCGAAAAAAGGTTGTTGCTGCAGTTGCTGCCACAAATCCTGATAGTATTCTTGATATTGCTACTGGAACTGGCGATCTGGCTATTCAAATGGCGAATACTGGGGCGAACAGAATTGTTGGTCTTGATCTATCTGACGGAATGTTAAGTGTAGGTCGAAAAAAGATAGCCGCTAAAGAGTTGGATGTTGAAATCGAAATGATTCAGGGGGATTCTGAAAATTTACCATTTGAAGCTGATAGTTTTGATGCAATTACTGTGGCCTTTGGGGTTCGAAATTTTGAAAACCTAGAACTCGGACTATCAGAAATATTTCGTGTATTAAAGCCTGGTGGTATTTTCGTGGTTCTGGAAACCTCAGTTCCAACAAGATTTCCATTTAAACAAGGCTATAAGATATATTCATCCATGATACTACCGGCTATAGGAAAGTTATTTTCGAAGGACAAGGATGCCTACTCCTACCTAAGCGAAAGTGCTGCAAGTTTTCCATATGGTAAGGAGTTCAACAATATTTTGTCGAAAACCGGGTTTACTAATGTGAGAGACTTACCTCAAACTCTGGGAGTCTCCACCATATACATTGCTTCAAAGTAGATACATGAAGAAATTTTTTATAATTGCCCTTTTTCTATTCATTTCAAATGCATCTTTTGCCCAGTTATTTTCAGGTGAGAGCGTGGTAAACCAACCTAATATTGATATCGCTCGATGGTCATGGGGTTATTTTCTAGGCTTTAATAGCTATGATTTTGATTTTGACTACATCGATTACAATTCAAATCCCGTAACAGGTCAGGATTTTAGAATTGGAACTAGAACTGGTTTTAACGTAGGATTAGTTGGAAATTTGAAGCTAACAGAGAATTTAGATCTTAGGTTAGAACCTGGTGTAAATTTCAATACCAGAGATTTTCAGGCTCTGAAAGCAGATGAAAATACATACAGAGAAATAAGCGCTACTTATGTTCATATACCACTCTTGCTAAAGTTCAACGCTAACAGGCTTAATAACTTCAGGCCTTTTGTGACCGGTGGTCTTTCTACTTCGATAAATCTAAGTAGCAATGAGAATAATCCTGATGACAATTCTGCTGGGCAATTCCGCATGAAAACTAATACGTATTATTATGAGATTGGATTCGGTATAGATTTATATTTATATTACTTCAAACTAACACCTTCAATTAGAGGAGTTTTCGCTATTAATGACGAATTAGTAAGGGACGAAGACCCTAATAGCATATATACTGGTAATGTAGACTCTATGTCCTCAAGAGCAGTTTTTATCAACTTCACTTTCCAATAGACTCCTGTCTTCGGAATTCAGCGAGGGTAATAGCCGTTGCCGTTGCAACATTAAGACTTTCAGTATTTTGTTCCTCCCCATATTGCGGAATACTTATCTTATGATTGACTAATTTCTGAATTTCAGAAGAAATACCATTTGCCTCATTTCCGAAGATGACAAAACTTTCTGAGTCTAACGCACTTTGATAAATATCGGACCCTTCTAAAAGCGTTCCATATATGGGGATAGATTGTTTTTCAGAAATGAATTCATGCAAGTCTGTATATACAATATTAATACGCGACAAAGAACCCATACTGGCCTGTACTACTTTGGAATTAAAACAGCCTACAGTATCTCTGGAACATATAAGATCTGTGATCCCGAACCAATCGCAAAGCCTAATGATCGTCCCCAGATTTCCAGGGTCTCGAACACCATCCAAAACAACCTTCAATCCATTTTCTGCTACCGGTAAGTCTTCTCGCATTCTAAAAACTGCAAGATAATCCGGAGCCGTAGTCAGGGAACTTATCTTGGCCAAATCGGTTGAGTTCGCCTCAAAGAAATCGAGCTCGTTAACCTCTTCTAAATTACCTGAGCCAAACAAAGCATATAACTCAAAATCAGATCTTAAAAACTCCTTTACACCTTTAATTCCTTCAACGATAAATAGCTTTTCACGAAGCCTGTGCTTTTTTTGAGAAAGACTTTTTATTAACTTAATCTGGCTTTTGCTTACCATACAAAAAATGTATTTTTGAGCCCTAATCGATTATACTTGACACGGCTTCTCGCAAAAATATTATTATTTTTTTTAACGACTGTTCTTATCCTTAGCTGTAATGCTGTAAAAAGATTAGAAGCCGATGAAAATCTATTGGTTAAAAACGAAATCTTTGCCAATGACGAACTAGTCAAGGATTCTCGAATTAAGAATCAGCTTTACCAGGAGCCTAATACCAAACTATTAGGTTTTCCGCTTAGACTGCATTTCTACAATTTAGCACGACCTGAAATTGACAACATCCTTACAGAGAAATTTCTTGAGAACGAATCCAGAAGAAAACGTCTTACAGCAATACTATCCAAAAAACAATTTGATCAATATATATATTCCAAAAAAGAGTTTAACCAGTGGATCAAAAGAACTGGAGAAGCACCTGTAGTTCTAAATAAAGAGCAGGCAGATAAATCAGTTAACAGGTTGAAATCCTGGTACTGGAATAATGGATGGTTCAATGTGGAAGCAGACTACAAGGTGTTGCCTATAGAAAATAAAGATAAACGGGCTAAAGTAGAATACTATGTCAAACCTGGAAAGCCTTACACGCTAGACTCGCTTACTACAGAAATTGCTTCACCAGCTCTGGATAGTCTTTACCAGTCTAATAAATCTGAAAGTGAGATCATAGCCGGTACGCAGTACAATACTTTAGATTTCAACGAAGAAAGAGATAGATTATCAGACCTTTTCAGAAATAATGGAGTGTATAATTTTGACCAGGAATATATTAGTTTCGACGCAGATACTGTCGATACAAACCATAAGCTAAACACTACTCTAATCATCAAGAATGAGCGGAATAACATAGGAGACAGTATAACTAGAACCCCTTTTAAAATCCACACGATAAGTAAAGTAAAGATCTTTACGGATTATAGTTTCGCTAACCGAAATATGCCAATTTTGGACAGTGCTACTTATCGACGGTATGAGCTGTTTAGTTTTGAAGAAATGCGGTATAAGCCAGAAGCTGTCACCGATGCTGTTTTTATAAGACCCGGTATGATCTATCGTGATCTTGACCGAACAAGAACCTATAACAGACTAAATTCACTGCGAGTTTTTAAGTATCCCAATATTCAGTATACTCCAGATCCTTCAGATAGCACTAACACAAAACTGATCTCTAATATATTTCTAAGTCCGCTTCCAAAGTATTCGCTTGGTTTCGATTTTGATGTTTCTCAAAGTAATATTCAGAAATTCGGAATTGGATTTGGAGGTTCATTCCTGATCAGGAATATTTTTGGCGGACTGGAGAACCTTGAATTATCTGGTCGCGGTAGTATAGCTTCTTCTACAGATGCGGCAGCAAGTGCAGATAAAGACCGTTTTTTCGATATTACTGAAGTTGGTGCCGATTTGAAATTAACCCTTCCGAGGATATTTTTACCTATAGATACGGAAAGGCTTATTAAGAAATACATGGCACCTTTTACCAGTATGAGTCTTGGGTTTAGTTCCCAGAGAAATATTGGTCTGGATAAGCAAACATTTTCAGGGATTCTGAATTATAACTGGAATCCATCCAAACAGCTTACTAACAGCCTCGATTTACTCAATATCCAATACGTTAGAAATTTAAATACTGAAAACTACTTCAATGTATATCGGAATTCATTTGAAGAATTAAATTCTATTGCGCAGCGAAGTAATTTTAACTTCAGCACTCCTGGAAGTGATCTGCAAATTCCTGAAGAAGCCGATGGATTTATAGATTACGTCATCAACGAAGACAGACCCAATACAGGTTTGGAGAATGAAGACTACTTGAATACACTGGACATTTACGAACGTAAGCTGAGACTTACTCAAAATAACCTGATCTTCGCTTCCAGTTATACTTATTTATGGAATACACGGGAAAGCCTTTACGATAAGGAGTTCTCGCGTTTTCGATTTAAGCTGGAAACTGCAGGAAACGTGTTATCAGCACTATCTAATGTTTTTAATTATCCCGAAAATGACCAGGGAAATGAGAAAGTTTTAGGGGTAGCATATTCCCAATATGTCAAAACTGAATTGGATTTCATCAAACATTGGGATCTTGGGAACGATCAGATATTTGCAGTTCGTGCTTTTGGAGGAATTGCCATACCTTATGGTAATGCAAATGATATTCCAATCACCAAGACATTCTTTGCTGGTGGACCTAATGACAATCGTGCGTGGCAGGCATACGATCTTGGTCCAGGTAGCAGCGGAAGTATTTTAGAGTTTAATGAAGCAAACCTGAAACTTGCCTTCAACGGAGAATATCGCTTCAGGATTTTTGACCAGTTTAAAGGTGCATTATTCGTGGATGTGGGAAATATCTGGAACGTTCTTGACTCCAGAACTTCAGAAGATGTAGTATTTGAGCAGTTTTCAGATCTTGAAGAATTAGCTGTTGGTAGTGGATTTGGTCTTCGGTATGACTTTAACTTTTTTGTCTTAAGATTTGATATAGGCTTCAAAACTCACGATCCGGGACAACCTGAAGGAAATCGATGGTTTCAGGAGTATAATTTTAACCATGCTGTTTACAACGTAGGAATCAATTATCCTTTCTAAGCCAGTTTATTTTCTTATTTTTGTGAACCTAATCAACTAAAAGTTATGAGTCACAATATCAAACCGGGCGTTGCCACTGGAAAAGAAGTTCAGGAGATTTTTAATTATGCAAAAGAGAAAGGCTTTGCCCTTCCTGCTGTAAACGTAATTGGATCAAGTAGTGTGAATGCTGTTCTGGAAACGGCTGCTGAATTAAATTCCCCTGTTATTATCCAATTTTCTAATGGTGGTGCGCAATTTAACGCTGGTAAAGGATTGTCGAATGAAGGAGAACAGGCTGCAATTGCCGGTGGAGTTGCTGGTGCCAAGCATGTGCACGAAATGGCAAAGCTTTACGGAGTACCAGTGATCATGCATACAGATCACTGTGCTAAAAAATTGCTTCCGTGGATCGACGGACTTTTAGATGCCAGTGAAAAACACTACGAACAATTTGGCAAACCTCTATACAGTTCTCATATGATAGATCTTTCCGAAGAACCTTTGGAAGAGAACATGGAGATCTGTAAAAAATATCTTGAGAGAATGTCCAAAATGGGAATGACTCTGGAGATCGAACTTGGAATTACAGGTGGTGAGGAAGATGGAGTAGACAACTCTGATGTTGATGCTTCCAAACTTTATACTCAGCCAGAAGAAGTTGCTTATGCTTATGAAGAATTAAGTAAAGTGAGTGATCAATTCACTATTGCTGCAGCTTTTGGAAATGTTCACGGTGTTTACAAACCAGGAAATGTGAAGTTGACTCCGAAGATCCTGAAGAATTCTCAGGCATATATCACCAAAAAATATAACGTAGAAGAAAATCATATTGATTTCGTTTTCCATGGTGGAAGTGGTTCTACAGTAGAAGAAATTCGTGAAGCTATTGGTTATGGTGTGATCAAAATGAATATTGATACCGATCTTCAATATGCATACCTGGAAGGAATTCGTGATTACATGGGATCTAAAAAAGATTACCTGGCTACACAAATTGGAAATCCTGATGGGGACGATGTACCTAACAAGAAATATTACGATCCACGTAAATGGGTTAGAGAGGGTGAATTAACTTTCAAGACTCGTTTAAAGAAAGCTTTTGAAGACCTTAATAACGTAAATACATTATAAATAATTTTTCAAAACAGTCTTTTTCTTCGGAATCAGACTGTTTTTTATTGCCATAAATTTGACAAACCTGACGATTAAAATTTGAAAGAAATGGCTTGGTTTAAAAGAACACAAAAAGGGATTCAAACTCCTACTGAAGATAAGAAAGATGTCCCTAAAGGCTTGTGGTACAAGTCACCAACCGGGAAGATCGTAGATGCTGAACAATTGGAAAGCAATTTTTATGTAAGTCCGGAGGATGGATACCACGTAAGAATTGGTAGCAATGAGTATTTCAAAATTCTCTTTGATGACAACAATTTCAAGGAACTTGATAAGAATGTTACTTCCAAGGATCCTTTAAATTTTGAGGATACTAAGAAATATACAGACAGACTTAAAGCTGCGCAGGAAAAGACTGGTTTAACAGATGCAGTACGAACTGCTGTTGGAAAATCAAAAGGAAAAGACCTTGTGATCGCTTGTATGGATTTTAAATTCATTGGTGGATCTATGGGTTCTGTTGTAGGAGAAAAAATTGCTCGAGCAGCAGATTATGCACTACAGAATAAAATTCCGTTTATGATCATTTCCAAGTCTGGAGGTGCCAGAATGCAGGAAGCTGCACTTTCTTTGATGCAACTTGCAAAGACTTCAGTGAAGTTAGCGCAACTTGCCAATGCACAGATTCCTTATATATCCCTTGCTACAGATCCTACTACTGGAGGAACTACGGCGAGTTTCGCTATGTTAGGAGATATTAATATTTCTGAACCAGGAGCTCTAATAGGATTTGCAGGACCAAGAGTTGTAAAGGATACGACCGGTAAAGATCTTCCAAAGGATTTCCAGACTTCAGAATTTCTTAAAGAAAAAGGGTTTTTAGACTTTATCACACATAGATCTGAATTAAAAAATAAGGTGAATTTATACCTTGATCTAATTCAGAATCAACCAGTGAGAAAATAGGTAGACATTTCAGTTTACAGAACAAAAAAACGACCTGATTTCTCAGGTCGTTTTTTTTTGTTTCTGTACTTCAGCATTAATCGATCTTTCCTGAAACATGATCTTCTCTAACTTCTGGATCACGATACTTGCAACAATCATCAAGCTTAGCATAAGCTTCATCTGTAGCTTTCAAGTGATCAAGGTCATGACCAGCCTCTAAAATATTACCTTGAATCGTTTTAAGATCTGTTTTATTTTCATTGAAGATCAACTGTAATTCCTGAGTTTCTAAGTTCCAATCGGCAAATTTCACACCCTTCGATGTTATACCTGCTTTCTCGATTCTATCCTTGCACATCATACAAACACCATCCACTTGAAAAGATGCCTTTGCATTGCGATCCTGAGCAAACATGCTGGTAGAACCTATCATAAAAATTAATAATAGTAAATATTTCATATTCTTCTGTTTAATTCAATTTAAATCTAAAACCTGCATAGTATAAATTACCAAAAACGGGACCATAAACAAGGGTTGAGTCAAAATAATCTCCAAAAGGATCTTCCGCAGCAAGAATTGGTCGATCCTGTCTAACATTTGTAATATTTTCTCCTCCGATATAAACCTCGAATCTACCTGAAAAAACCCTGGTTATTTGTGCGTTTACTGTACTTAATGATGGTGAATATTCTCCTACCTGGAACTCCTCCGGATTTGTGGCTGTAGACGGAAATCGTTGTTCCCCCAGCCAATTATAGGTAGCGTCAAATTTCCACTGACTATTATTTTTTATTTCGGTCTCATAAGAAAGATTCGCAAAGACTCTATGTTCTGGGATAAGAGGTTTGATTTTAGTTCCAGTCTGGTACTTAGTTTTTACATCGTAAAATTTATAAGCCATTCTTAGATCGAGGCGCTCTGCAGGATTGTAGCTCAATTCAGCCTGAAAACTGTTAGCATAGCTATCTCCTTTCAGATTATAAAAACTTATTTCCTGTGGGTTTTCCCAATCGACGACCACCTGGTTCTGAAAGTCTGTACGATAATAATCAAAGATCAGCTCTGCTTTTCTACTGAAAATATTGAAACCCTGCATATATGAAATTCCGTAATTCCAGGCGATCTCAGGATCCAAACCATAAATATCTCCGCTGGAACTTCTTTGAATATTGATCTCCCGGGAAGATGCGAATAGGTTTTGATTTTCAGCAAATATATTAGCAGCACGTTTACCACGACCAAATGATGCTCTCAACGCCGATTTAGCCCATGGTCGATACCTCGCATGAACTCTAGGAGTAAGAAAGAAGCCAAGCCGGTTATGATAATCTGCACGCACTCCTGCGGTAAGATTAAGCTTGTCCATATCGTCAAAGTTATACTCGAAAAAACCACCTACAGAATTATCTTTACGAACGTAATCTGTATCTTCTACCAGCTCATTATAAGAATCCTGAGTAAAATCAAGACCAGTTTTGATCTTATGTCTGGAGTCACTAATAATACTATTATAGATAATGTTGGAATAAATGCTATTCTGCTCAATATCATAAACTCTTAGACCAAAATAGGAATCCTGCTTATGATTACTCACCGCTAATTGCATTCCAATACTCTGCCATGGAAGATCTGGATTTACATATCCTAGTTTTCCTGAAAACTCATAGCGCTGTGTATTGATCTCACTTCCCCAGGCATTTGTGGTAAGTTTATCTGTTTCAGGATCAAAATCGAGCTCTCCGGTTTGCTTCTCATCATTAAGATAGCGGAAATTCATAAAAGCTACGATCCCGTTCTCATTATCGATATATTGCCAGCGATTCATTAAATTGATCTGATTATACATAGGCATGTCCAGGAAGTTGTCGTTATTGACATCATGCTCTTCCTGTTGCGAGTTTCCGTGTACAAAGATACCGGTACTCCACTTCTTATTCAGCTGAGTATTATAATGAGTGTTAAGTTCAAGGCGCTTACTGCTGGCACCATAAAGGTTTACAAATAGTTTATCTGAATTTGCAGGTTTCTGAAGTTCTGCGTTGATCTGGCCGGCAATACTTTCATAACCATTAATCACACTACCCGCTCCTTTCGTAATCTGAATACTCTCCACCCAAGTTCCCGGTGTGAAGGAAAGTCCGTAAGCCTGAGCCGCTCCTCTTACTGACGGAATATTTTCGGTAGCAATCAATATATAAGGACTGGTTAATCCCAGCATCTTTATTTGCCGGGTTCCCGAAATGGCATCGGCAAAGTTTACGTCTATAGAAGGATTGGTTTCAAAACTTTCAGACAGGTTACAACAAGCTGCTTTTAAAAGTTCATCACTGCTAATATTCATGACATTCGTAGACTCCAGATAGGATCTAGATGTCGCTTTTTTACGAGAAACCAGGTCTACTTCATCAAGGTTTGCTGAAGGACTTAGTTCATGAATAAAATTATCCCGTTTGTTCTTTATACTAAGAGTATCTGATTTATAGCCCATAAAACTAATGATCAGCTTATTGTATTCTTTCTTATATGGAATTGAAAATTCACCGTTAAAGTCGGTTATGGTTCCAACTTCGGAATTTAGCCAGTACACATTGGCTCCGGGAACAGGCATTTCTGTTCCCAGTTCCTGTACTTTACCACTGAAAGTTTCCTGTGAAAAGATTACCGCAGGGAGTAGTAATAATATGAGAGATTGTATGATTTTCATCAATTGAATTTTGATTTTTGATAATAATTAAAGTACCCTCCGCCAGTCTTTCTGCGGAAAGTGATAATTCTATTAAAAATCTAAATTCAGATTAAATATACCTGATAGCATGACTGAAGGTCAAAGCTAATAGTAGGTGGATCGTAATGAAGTGCATTTTCCGGGCTTATAGATTCCGGTTGAAAGAGTGAAAAGAAAGCGTTGCCAAATGCAACAAGAAAGACCTGTTGATTTACATCCAGATCGTCGATTTTTTTAACTGTTGTAATGTCCTGCCCTTCCAGTACATCAACAACATCCTTACAACAGCCAGATTCAGAAGGAATGTTATCCTTAGCATCTAAACAACCTGGGCATTTCTCCAATTCAGCAAAAACGGAAGTATCAACCAGTCGCTCACCACAGAAATGCTTTTCAATAGCGAATGAATTAGTAGTTACCAGCACTAATAGAGCTAGCAGGGATATTAGAATTTTATGAGGAAATGCAATTTTCACTTTGCAAAAATATGAATTTTGATTGAGTCTATAAATTTAAAACCTAATACATACGGAATAAAAAATAAATGATATCTTTGCCGTCTGACAGAAATGCTGTCAATACATAAAAATCATTTAAATAATATTGGAATGTATCTAGCAAAAGAAAGAAAAGAAGAGATCTTCGAAAAACACGGTAAATCAAAAAATGATACCGGTTCAGCAGAAGGACAAATCGCATTATTTACTTACAGAATTGCTCACCTATCTGAGCACCTGAAGAAAAACCGTAAGGATTTTAATTCAGAGCGTTCGCTAGTAAAGCTTGTTGGTAAAAGAAGAAGCTTACTTGATTACTTAATGAAAAAGGATATCATGAGATATCGTGCAATCATTAAGGAACTTGGACTAAGAAAATAATTTTCAGGGGGCTTTATGCCCCCTTTTTTTATATCTTGATACAACCTGTTATAGGTTGCTTAAAATTGTCGCCCAGGGGGTAGTTTTTCATTGGTCACAACAACTACACACAACACACAACCCGGCCGTCCGGATGGCGGAGACCTTTGTTTAACTAAAATGATCTGGTTGAAGTTATTCAGATCGAATTTGAAATTATTATGATTCCACAAACATTTAAGGAGGTTATCGATTTAGGAGATGGTAGAACTATTTCCCTCGAAACCGGAAAATTAGCAAAACAGGCTCACGGCTCTGTTGTCGTTCAAATGGGTAAAGCTATGTTACTATGTACTGTAGTATCTTCTTACAAGCCTACTACCATGGACTTCTTTCCACTAACACTGGATTACCGTGAAAAATTTGCAGCTGCAGGTCTTTTTCCTGGAGGCTACTTCAAGAGAGAAGCTAGACCAAGCAGTGAAGAGATTTTAGTAATGCGTTTAGTAGACCGTGTATTACGTCCACTATTCCCAAAAGACTACAAATTTGAAACTCAGGTAATGATCCAGCTAATGTCTCATGACGATGATGTTATGCCAGACGCACTAGCAGGATTGGCAGCTTCTGCAGCTATCCAATTATCTGATATTCCTTTTGAAACTCCTATTTCTGAAGCTCGAGTAGCAAGAATTAATGGAGAGTTCGTTCTTAATCCAAGCAGGGAGAAACTTTCTGAAGCAGACATGGATATCATGGTTGGAGCTTCTGCAGATTCTGTAATGATGGTAGAAGGACAATTTGACGAATGCTCTGAAGAAGAGATGGCTGAAGCGATTAAATTTGCACATGAAGCGATCAAAATTCAGTGTGAGGCTCAGGTAAAACTTGCTGAAGCATTTGGAAAGAAAGAACCAAGAGAATACGAAGTAGCTGCAACAGATGCAGATATTGAGAAGAAAATTCTTGATGCTACGTACCAAAAATCATATGATATCGCTAAAAGCGGTACCAGCAAAAAAGAGAGAAGTGAAGCTTTTTCTGCAATAAAAGATGAAGTAAAAGCGATGTTCTCTGAAGAAGAGTTAGAAGAAAAAGGTAAAATGATCTCCGGTTACTTCAACGATGCTCAGAAGAAAGCTGTTCGTGACGTTACTTTAAAAGAAGGAACCAGATTAGACGGTAGAAAAACTGACGAGATTAGACCAATATGGTGTGAGGTAGATTACCTTCCATCTACACACGGTTCAGCGATCTTTACTCGTGGAGAAACTCAGGCACTGGCAACAGTAACATTAGGTACTTCCAGAGAAGCTAACCAGGTAGATCTTCCAACACAACAGGGAGAAGAGACTTTCTATTTACATTATAACTTCCCTCCATTCTCAACCGGAGAAGCATACCCAATTAGAGGTACTTCCAGACGTGAGGTTGGTCACGGGAATCTTGCTCAAAGAGCGTTAAAGGGAATGATCCCAGCAGATTGTCCTTATACCGTACGTGTAGTATCTGAAGTTTTAGAATCTAACGGTTCTTCTTCTATGGCTACAGTTTGTGCTGGTACAATGGCATTAATGGATGCTGGTGTTCAATTGAAGAAACCAGTTTCAGGAATCGCCATGGGATTAATTTCTGAAGGTGACGACTACGCAGTACTTTCTGATATTCTTGGAGACGAAGATCACCTTGGTGATATGGACTTTAAAGTTACAGGTACTGTAGACGGTATTACGGCTTGCCAGATGGATATCAAAGTGAAAGGACTTTCTTATGAAATCCTGGTAGCTGCATTGAAACAGGCTAGAGATGGTAGACTTCATATTCTGGAGAAACTTTCTGAGACTATTCCAACTGCAAATACTGAAGTTAAAGCGCACTCTCCTAAGATCATCACCAGAAGAATTCCTAACGAATACATTGGTGCATTGATTGGACCAGGTGGAAAAGTGATACAGGAACTTCAGAAGGAAACTGGAACTACGATCGTTATTAACGAAGATCCGGTTACAGAAGAAGGTGTTGTTGAAATCCTAGGAACTCAGCAGGAAGGAATTGACAAGGTTCTTGCTAAGATCGAATCTATTACCTTCAAGCCTGAAAAAGGTAGCGTATATGAAGTAAAAGTGATCAAGATCCTCGATTTTGGAGCTGTTGTGGAATATATGGATGCGCCAGGAAATGAAGTATTACTTCATATCTCTGAGCTTGCATGGGAACGCACCAATGATGTGAACGATGTTCTTAAAATGGGTGATGTGATCGATGTGAAGTACTTCGGTCTTGATCCTAAAACTAGAAAAGACAAAGTTTCTCGTAAGGCATTGCTTGAAAAACCTGAAGGTTATGTGGCAAGACCACCAAGAGATGACAAACGTGATAATCGTGGATCCAGAGATAGAGATAATCGTGGTTCTCGTGATAACCGAGGCCGTGATAATCGCAGAGACGATCGTCGTGACGATAGAAAACCAAGAGAAGACAAAGAATAGTTTTTCTCTAATCAAAAAAAAAGCCCGGATTTTCCGGGCTTTTTTGTTTCTAAACTGTAAGGCTTTCAACTTCCTGCAGACCTACCCGAAGGTTTTTCTAAAATTATTTTATGTAAGAATTTGCGTTAGGGATTGCAGCGAATAGCCCACAGCGACTGCAAGGAGCGAGGACTAGTAGCGTAAAGCCCGGCACGAAGTGCAACGCCCGGAAAAATATTTTAAAACTTTTTGTAACATTTTTTGGAATTCTTACGTATAACTACACAGAGACCCTATGCACAATTAAAATCCAAGAGAGATAGATGAGACAACTGAAGATTACGAAGCAGGTTACCAATCGTGAAACCGCTTCGTTAGACAAGTATTTGCAAGAAATTGGAAAAGTGGACCTGATCACGGCTGATGAAGAAGTGGAACTGGCACAAAGAATTAAAGCGGGAGATGACCGCGCGCTGGAGAAATTAACTAAAGCAAACCTTCGTTTTGTTGTTTCTGTAGCCAAACAATATCAAAACCAGGGATTAACCTTACCTGACCTTATTAACGAAGGGAATTTAGGACTTATAAAAGCTGCGAAACGTTTCGATGAAACTCGTGGTTTCAAATTTATATCTTACGCCGTTTGGTGGATTCGTCAATCTATCCTGCAGGCATTAGCTGAGCAATCTCGTATTGTTCGTCTTCCTTTGAACAAAATTGGATCTATTAACAAGATCAATAAAACTTTTGCTTTCCTTGAACAGTCACATGAGCGTCCGCCAAGTGCTGAAGAGATTGCGAAAGAATTGGATATGACGATTAATGATGTTAAGGAATCCATGAAGAATTCTGGTCGTCACGTATCCATGGATGCTCCGCTTGTAGAGGGTGAGGATTCCAACCTGTATGACGTACTACGTTCAGGTGAATCTCCAAATCCAGACAAGGAACTTCTACATGAGTCCCTTAGAACTGAGATCGAGCGTGCATTGGAAACTCTTACTCCGCGTGAAGCTGATGTGATCAGACTTTATTTTGGACTTGGTGATCAACATCCAATGACTCTGGAAGAAATTGGCGAGACTTTTGATCTTACTAGAGAAAGAGTACGCCAGATCAAGGAAAAAGCTATTAGAAGATTAAAGCATACTTCCAGAAGTAAAATTTTAAAAACCTATCTTGGTTAAAAATATTTAAGATGACAACAGTTTAGTGACGGGAGTGATGACCCGTTATGAGAATAACTGTTCGTTTTTTGATTGATGAATGACCCCGGAGTGATGACCGGGGTTTTTTCTTTTCTATATTAGACTAAATTTCTGTTAATCCAATTCCGGTTTACTTTAATCCGTGATTTTGTTCTTAAATTCTCTTCAAAAAGAATTCTAATCATGAAGAAGGTATTAATTGCAGGAGCCTCTGGAGTATTAGGCATGGAACTTTGCAAGTTATTGAGTCAGGACGACGGTATAGAGCTGAGGCTACAAACGAGTTCCAGTGAGGGAGCTGAAAAGTTAAAAAAATATAGTCCAGACATTTTTATCGCGGGAAACGAGGATGACTTTACCGGTATTGCTGCAGATGTTGATATTGTAATTTCTGCACTTGGGAATAGTGTGAGTCTATTTACTAAAAATGATTCCTCATTCTATCAAACAGATCTGTATACCAATAAAAAGATTCTTGAAGATGCAGAAAAGAATCAAGTCAAAAGATTTGTATATGTTTCGATTCTGGGTGCAGACGAAAATGAGAAAATGAGCCTTCCCGGCTCTAACAGACTTTTTGAGAAATCTTTAGATAGCTCAGGTCTTGAATATACGATCATTCGGCCAGTAGGTTTATTTAGTGGTCTGCACGATTTGGGGATCATGGCGAAAAGAAAGCTGGTTCCGGTAATTGGCGACGGAAAAGCAATAACCAATTCCATGCACCAGGCTGATCTTGCGCTATTCATTACTGAAGTACTGAAAAATGGTGATCAACTAATTGAAGTAGGCGGTCCTGAAATTCATACTCGGTTGGAAATGGCTGAAATGATTGCTGAAAGATTTGATGCCAAGACACTAAAGGTTCCCGAAAGTATTGCTGAAGCAGGTGTTATATTATCATCGTTTTCTGAAGATATTAAACATAAACTTGAAAATTTTAAGTATATCACCACTCATGATATGATTGGGAAGTCCTACGGAACAAAGACTTTTAAAGAATATTTAGAAAATATAGATGAAAACGAACTACCCTGATGAACGAAGAATATGATGTCATTATAGTTGGAAGTGGTCCAAATGGGCTGGCTGCAGCCACTTATCTTCAAAAGCAAGGTTACAGAACGGCAATATTCGAACAGGCAGAGAAACCTGGCGGAGCGGCCAGAACAGAGGAAATTACCTTACCCGGTTTTAAGCACGATCTTGGATCTGCTGTGCATCCGTTAGCCTTTGCATCTCCTTATTTTAAAACTTTGCCTCTGGAAGATTACGGACTCAAATGGATACATCCGGAAATTCCTTTTGCACATCCTTTTGAAGACGGTACCGCTTTTGGCTGTTATAAGGATATTCGTAAAACTGCCGCGCAGTTAGGAGAGGATGAACAGAACTATCTTGATCTACTTTTAAACTTTGTTGAGAAATGGTCAGAACTGGAAGAAGATTTACTTACTCCATTACGACTACCACAGAACCTGGAAATGATGTTCAGATTTGGTCTGAAGGCATTACCATCAGCTAAATTTACCGTAGATCGTTACTTTAAGGAGGAAAAGAGTAAAATCTTCTTTTATGGTGCCGCTGCTCATTCCACATTACCTCTCTCTAAACTGGTCTCCTCCTCTTTCGGTTTGGTATTGAATATATTGGCGCATAGGCACGGCTGGCCATTTCCTGAAGGCGGGGCAGTTAAGATCGTGGATTCGCTTCTTGCTTACTACAAAGATCAGGGTGGTAAGATATTTCTAAATCAACCTGTAACCGATCTTGAACAATTACCTCCAAGCAAGACTTTCATTCTGGACCTCACTCCAAAACAAATCCTAAGAATCAAGAATACCGATCTTAGCAAGACTTACAGAAGCAGATTGGAAAAATATAATTATGGAGCCGGGATCTTCAAGATGGATTGGGCACTTGACAAACCTATCCCCTTCACGAACGAAATTTGCAAAAAAGCCGGAACCGTGCATTTTGGATACAGTAAAGAATCTTTGGAAGATTCAGAAGCATCGGCACATGAAAATAGATTAGCCCGCGAGCCTTACGTTTTACTTGCACAACCTTCAGTATTCGACTATAGTAGAGCTCCGGCAGGAAAACATACTGCCTGGGCCTACTGCCATGTCCCGAATGGCAATACTGAGGATGTGTCTCAAAATATTGAGAACCAGATCGAGAGAGCAGCTCCAGGTTTTAAAGAAAGTATAATCGCAAAAAAAACCATGAGGACAGACGAACTGCAGGCTTTAAATTCTAATTTAATAGGAGGTGATATCAATGGAGGCAAACAGGATATTAGTCAGTTATTTACCAGACCAATAGCGAGCACTAATCCATATGCAACTTCAAATCCTAGAATTTTTATAGGTTCCTCTTCTACACCTCCTGGTGGTGGCGTTCATGGAATGGGTGGATATTACGCAGCGAGATCGGCAGAAAAATTCCTGCAGAAAAAATAACATCCTTAGAGTTTTGGCGGGATTTAGTAAAAAACTTATATTTTTAAATACATTAAATCATCATTTTCATCATGCGATATGCCATAAGTTACGTTAGTACTGCTGAAAGAAGTCTTTCAGAAACAGAAATTAGACAAATTCTAAATGATTCTGAAATCAATAATAATAAGCAGAATATTACCGGTCTACTCCTCTATTCAGAAGGAAACTTTTTCCAGATCATTGAAGGAGATCAAAAACAGATTGTTCAGCTCTACGACACTATAGAGGATGACTCTCGCCATTTTAATGTCATTAAATTATTCGGAAAAGAGATTAACAAAGAATCCTTCGATGGCTACAAAAGCGATTTTATTTCAGAAGACGCTCGCTATAGCAGTGCCCGACTTCAAAATTATGAGCACTATTTAGAAGTTCTGGACAAACCAACGAAAAATGCCGTTGCTAATATTCTAAAAGCATTTATCGTCTAATACTCTAAAAGCCTGTAATTCTTCTTATTTTTGCAGCTCACACAACAAATTTTTAATGAGCACAACACTTATTGCCCCTTCAGTTCTGGCTTCAGATTTCGGAAATCTACAGAGAGATATTGAAATGATCAATCAAAGTGAAGCAGACTGGTTTCATATTGACATAATGGACGGTGTTTTTGTACCAAACATCTCATTTGGTATGCCGGTTTTGAAAGCTATTTCTCAACACGCGACTAAAACTATCGATGTTCACCTTATGATCGTGGACCCAGATAGGTATATTAAGGAATTTGCCGCTTTAGGCGCTAATATACTTACAGTTCATTACGAAGCATGCACCCATTTGCATCGTACCCTACAAGCCATAAAAGCCGAAGGTATGAAAGCTGGTGTTGCAATTAACCCGCATACGAACGTAGATCTGCTAAAAGATGTGATCAAGGATATTGATCTGGTTTGTATAATGAGCGTAAATCCTGGATTTGGTGGACAGAGTTTTATTGAGAATACTTTTCAGAAAGTACAGAAATTGAAGGAGATCATCATGACGAACAACGCACCAACACTTATAGAAATTGATGGTGGTGTTACCGATAAAAATGCAGCAGAATTAAGTAAGGCTGGAGCAGATGTATTGGTAGCAGGTAGTTTCGTATTTAAGTCTGATGATCAGCCTGGAACCATTAAAAACTTAAGATCTATTGCAAACTCCTAACGAGAATTACGAACTGGTAATAATTGGTGGTGGTCCTATTGGAATCGCCTGTGCGCTGGAAGCAGAAAAGAAAGGTATTTCTTATGTAATCCTTGAAAAAGGCTGCCTGGTGAATTCGCTGTACCACTACCCTACGAATATGACATTTTTTTCCACTTCTGAAAAACTGGAACTGGATAATATTCCGTTTATCAGTAACAATCCTAAGCCGGGAAAGCGCGAAGCTCTTGAATACTACCGAAGAATAACGGTCGCCAACAAGATCAATATTCACCTTTTCGAGAAAGTTACGGCAGTGGAGTCTAATGAAGGTTCAGGTCATATTGTAAAAACTACGAAGTCTGAGTATCATACTTCAAAAGTAATCATCGCAACAGGTTTCTACGATATTCCTAATTACCTTGGGGTTCCCGGTGAAGACCTGCCTAAGGTTTCACATTATTACAATGACCCACACTACTATGCAACTCAGAAAACGATTGTTGTAGGGGCGAGTAACTCTGCCGTGGATGCTGCACTGGAAATCTACCGGAAAGGTGGTGATGTCACTATGATCGTTCGAAAACCAGAAATTGGAGAAAGAGTGAAATACTGGGTACGACCAGATATTGTAAACAGGATTGAGGAAGGAAGCATTAAGGCATATTTTAATGCCGGTATTAAAGAGATTAGAACTAAAGAGGTTATTATTGATACTGATGAAGGTGAAGTTTCGATACCGAATGACTTTGCTTTATTGCTCACTGGTTACAGGCCTAACTTTGGATTTCTGCAGAATATTGGAATTGATCTTTCTGACGATGGTAGGAAAATTCCGGAGTATGATCCAGAAACTATGGAAACAAACATCCCTGGCATTTATCTAGCCGGTGTAATTTGCGGTGGAACTGAAACGCACAAATGGTTTATTGAAAACTCAAGAGTTCATGCGAAAATGATCATGAACGATATAGGTAAATAAAAAAAGTCGATTCAAATGAATCGACTTTTTTTATTAATTCTGGTCCAAAATCTTAGTCCATAAGAACTACAGAATTGGAACCAAGACCTTTTTTTCTACCAATCAGCTTACCATAAAACTCAAGGTCTTCCTGGTTGTGCTTAAAGGAGTGATCAATTTTTTTACCTATTTCTTTAATTGGAAAGGAATAAACTTCTATTTGTGGATAAGTATGAAAATCATCCTCGGTTTTATTAATTCCAATTTCTACAGCTTTCGTTTGTTTGTTATAAACTGCATACTCAGCCTGAAAATTGTGTCTTAAAAGATCCATACAATCTTGAGAAAGTTCATCACATTCCTCACAATCACTCATATAAATCTTCACCAGTTCCTTCATTGTCAATCTCAACTGGTTGGTATTAAAATATGCTGCCATAATACTTGCTTTTTTATCTCTTGGCTAAAGTATCGGATACCTAAGGCTTCGGAAAGTATTTATGGAATGTTTAACGCCAGTGTCTAAATAAATCAAAATTTTATTGAAAGTACTCACGGAACTTAGCATAATATTTTAAGTCTGTGTTGAAGTGTTTTTAAATACTGAAGTAAGAAAGAAGAAGTGATCATTGGAGCTGATGAGTATGAATAACGTAATTAGTCAGATGATTCAGATTGAGAATTCACAATATTGTATATTTTCGTATGCATGAATAGATAGTACGCAGCTATCTATTCATGCATCGTTATTCCATTACGGTTATCCATAATCTGAATGTTGAAACTTTTATACATTGCGGTCAAATTGATTTGAAGGATTTATAATTCTTCAGTTCATTATAAAATGCCAGATCATATGGATTTGTAAACTGAGTAGGGTCGGTTTGCAATATCCGATCTGGCTTTTTTATTTATACCCGTAAGTTTTACTTCGGAAAGATTTGAGCAGTTGTGAGGTCCAATCGATGTATCCACTTAAAGTACTTTACTGGAAAAGTAGCGGAAATAAAAAATCCGTAGAACAAATACTCTACGGATTCTCTCTGTGACCCCGGCAGGATTCAAACCTGCAACCCTCAGAGCCGAAATCTGATGCGCTATTCAGTTGCGCCACGGGGCCGGTAATAATTTATTTATTCAGTCTTTCTCTAACGATTGCCGAGATAGTTTTTCCATCTGCTCTACCAGCCAGTTTAGCCGTAGAAGCACCCATTACTTTTCCCATATCCTGCATTCCGGTTGCACCGGTTTCTGCGATCACCTGGTCTACTTCTTTCTCAATATCAGCTTCACTTAATTGCTCCGGAAGAAATTCTTCAATAACAGCAGCCTGAGCCAATTCAGGTTCAGCAAGATCTTCTCTACCCTGTTCCTTATAAATTTCAGCACTATCCTTACGCTGCTTCACAAGTTTCTGCAACAACTTCATTTCTTCGTCTTCGGTAAGTCCATCTTTAGAAGATGCTCCCGTGTTCGCTAAAAGTATTTCACTTTTAACAGCACGCAAAGCTTCTAACTTCACACTATCCTTTGCTCTCATGGCCGCTTTCATTTCGACCATTACTTTTTCCTGTAAACTCATGACTGAAAAATTATGCAGCGAAGATAAAATTTTCTGCAAGAAAACACTACAGAATCAGGGAATGAAAATTGAGTAAATTAAGGAATACTTATAATACAAATTATCAGCTTACCCACTCTGCTAGAAATCAATCTATTTCAATAAAAAAGCCCCGGGAGTAAAAACCAAAACCCGGGGCCAACAAACTAAAACTTACTATTTAAATTATCTGGAAATCAATCCAATTTCCTATTCTTCCGGAGCAATACGCATGGCATTGATATAAAAGAATCCGTTAGCATTATCATTATTTGCTCCCGATGTCACTTCAATATAGATCTCCCCATTCTCATCTGCTTGTATGCTCTGAACACATGCAATCTCATCCGTATTACTCGCTGCATTCAATGTTGCAGAATCAGAGTTTTGACCAATTACGGTGTATAAGGTCTCCCTGTTATCTGTAGCTGTTCTAGAGCCAAAGAAACAGAACTCATAAGTGCTATTACTTTCAAAACCACTTAGCTTCAAAATACCTTTCTCAACAAGTATTCCAGCCCATTCTCCTTTTGAGTTTCCGTAGAAAGAATTTCCAGAAACTTCTGCTGGCATATTTAAATCTGTTGTGGTGACAGTCTCTCCTGCTGTATTCTGGCCGTTAAATCTGCTTGTAACTGTCAGCTCAATTCCAGTAAACTCATTGTCTTCATACTTTAGATTTGGTATCGTAGCATCCTCAAGAAAACTGGTTAAACCATTCCATCCTGCAGAATTTGAAGATGTTGCAAAATCGATCAGTACATTCTTGGTTATAACACCAGATCCTCCTGCAGTTTGATAGTCGGTAAGCTCGGTGATCATCATTGGATTCTGAACAGCTTCGTGAGCAGCATGCTGAGCGATTTCAGCATCCAGTGGAACAAAGCCTTCCGGAACATAGCTATTACCCACTACACTTTGATCAAAAAGGATCTCGAACCATGTACTTGCGGCAGTATATTTTCCTATTTCATTTAAATGATAACCATCTCTATTAAAATTATCTCCTAAATAACTGGTTCTTGCATTCTGAATGGCAGTACCGGCAGGAACAACGCTATGCGCGTCGATAAGTTCACCAGCCTGATCATAAGCATCAACGATAGCTTCATACATTTGAATCTGGTCATTATCATAATTTACAAATCCGGAATGAGTAGAGTTTTCAGAATATGCCCAGGTTTGGTGAAGCAAATATTTAGTATCAGCGTTGTCCACATTTTGAACTACATATTTGTATAGTTCGGTTAATGGTGTAATAAAGGTTTCATACTGACCAGATTTTTGACTAACCTGCTGGAAACTAATATAATCCCAGTTCTCATCATCCAGAGCGGTAGAGATCGCTACATCTGCCGTAGTATTTTTATTTCCCTGCAGATCGATCTTCCGATAACTATAACTTCCATTGTTTTCTGTAGCATTCTGAGCATGTAGATCTAATTCTGCTCCTCCAATATATAGATTACCAATCACAATTTCCTCACCAGCTGCATCTGCCAGCCCATACAGGTAAGATTCCAAAGCATCTTCAGAAAAACTGTTTCCAATGGCCAGAACCTTTAAAATTCCGTCGTTCTCATTTTCTACAGTCACTCTTGTAGTACCTACAACCTGACCATCATCAGAACGAATACTAAGTTCTGTAGTACCTTCTTGTAAACCCTGGATTTCTACTTCGTAAGTTTCAGGATCTGTTTCAAAAGAAATGATTCCTTCAGGATTGGCCGACCAGGTATAATTTCTCACTGGACGCTCCACCAGGTTAAAATCTGGAATGATACTTACCGTGGACTGAGTATATGCGGTAATAGTCGCCGGCAATCGCACTTCAGATTCCATGATCAAATTGGTCTCTATGGTGGTGCTTGCTTCCTCTGTCCCGTCCATAGTACTTATAGATGCGGTCGCGGTGCCTTCACCAATAGCTCTTACAGTTGCCGCGTAATTGCTGGCTACTGAAACAATTTCTATCACTGTTGAATCTGAAACTGCCCACTTATACTCTTTGGAAGCAGTTTTAAAATTTCTTATGAGCGGAGTTAGAGTCAACTCGTTCCCTACAACCATATGTGCGTAGTCAAGATCTAATGCGACCGCACTTCGTGGTTCTTCAATATCATCATCCTCACAGGCAGTAAACGCCAGAAGCATCGCTGCAAAGATGAGGAAGACATAACTAAACCGGTAAAATTGCCTGGAAACTCTCATAATAAATGTTTTTAATGGTTGATACTAATTGGTTAAGTGTTCATTCTAATTTTTCAATTATCAATTATTTTTTCAAAGTAAAACTGCCCGCTGCTTCTATGGCTGATGAACCTCCAATAAAGAATTCAAATTCTCCTGGTTCAGCAACAAATTCCAATTCGGCATTATAAAATTTAAGATCCTCTTCGGTGATCTTGAAAGTGACCGTTTTTGACTCACCCTTTTTCAAAGCTATCTTCTGAAAACCTTTCAATTCTTTAACCGGTGGAGTTACGCTTCGAACTTTGTCATGCAAATAAAGTTGTACCACTTCTTCTCCATCAAAATCTCCGTTATTAGTGAGTTTAGCACTTATTTCTACGGAACCATTAGAAGCAAGTTCGCTGTTATTGGCTTTGATATCCTCATATTTAAAACTTGTATAACTAAGCCCATGACCAAATGGGATCAATGCTGAATTTTTCGTATCCAGGTAGTTGGTCTTAAATTTGGCAAAATCTTCAGAAGGTGCTGGTCTACCTGTGGTTTTTACTGAATAGTATACAGGGATCTGACCAACATTTCTAGGCCAGGATGCTGTGATCTTTCCGGAAGGATTATAATCACCGAAGACAACATCGGCAATAGCATTTCCGGCTTCCACTCCTGGATGCCATACCTGCAAAATACTCACTGGCAATTCCATTTCTTCTGAAATATCCAGAGGTCTACCGCTCATTAATACTAAAACCATCGGCTTACCAGTTTTAGCCAATTCACGGATCATTTTTTTCTGACTTTCAGGAATCTTAATATCGGTTCTGCTGGCAGCTTCTCCACTCATTTCTGAAGCTTCCCCAACTGCAGCCACGATCACATCTGCATTTTTAGCAGCATCCAGCGCTTCCTTCAGCATAGCTTCCGAAGACTTATCTGAAATCATGATTCGTGGTCCAAAGACATTTACTTTTTTGGCAAAACTGGTATCATTTGAAATATTAGCCGCTTTTGCATACGAAATTGTAGCCTCTGGAGCTACATTTTTGAAGCCTTCTAATATCGAAACTGAAAGTGATGGATCTCCCGTTGGAGCCCAGGTTCCCAGCATATTATTCTTATTGTCTGCGAGTGGTCCCACCAAAGCGATCTTTGCCGATTTCGAAATTGGTAAAACATCCTCATGCTTCTTAAGTAGTATGAAAGAACCTTTAGCAGCTTCTCTCGCCAGCGTCCTGTGCTCTTTAGTCAGAATATCGGTAGCCGGTCTGTTGCTGTCCAGGTATTTGTAAGGGTCTTCAAAAAGTCCCAGTTTATGCTTTGCCTCCAGGATCCTTCTCGTTGCGATGGTAATCTCTTCTTCGGAAACTTTTCCTTCTGCAACAGATTTACCAAGAGTAGTCAGAAACCCTTCTCCAACCATATCCATATCAAGTCCTGCTTTTAAAGATAAGGCTGAAACTGCCTGAAGATCACCTAATCCATGAGCGATCATTTCGTTCACTGAAGTATAATCTGAAACCACAAATCCTTCAAATCCCCATTTTTCTCTGAGTAGCTCGGTAAGCAACCACTTGTTCCCTGATGCCGGGATTCCGTCCACATCATTAAACGAACTCATCACACTGGCAGCACCTGCATCTAAAGCTGCTTTATATGGAGGCAGGTATTCGTTGAACATTCTAAGTCTGCTCATGTCCACCGTATTATAATCTCTTCCAGCTTCCGCAGCACCATATAGTGCAAAATGCTTAACGGTAGAAATCATGGTATTTGGCAGAGCAAGATCTTCTCCCTGGTAACCTTCTACCATCGCTTTTGCGATCTGACTACCCAGATAAGGATCTTCTCCTGCGCCTTCAGCAATTCTACCCCATCTTGGATCACGGGCTATATCCACCATTGGCGAAAAATTCCAGTTGATCCCATCTGCCGTAGCTTCTTTGGCCGCAACCTCAGCTGTCTTTTTAATTAATTCCATATCCCAGCTGGAAGCAGTTCCCAGGGGAATTGGAAAGGTCGTCTTATATCCATGGATAACATCTGAACCAATTAGCAGCGGGATGCCCAACCGTGTATCGTTTACAGCATATTCCTGCGCCATTCTAATCTTATCTGGACCAGAAACTCCAAAGAGTCCTCCTACTTTCCCTTGCTTTATGTTATCCTCAACATTCTTACTAACCACGGCTCCCGTAGCTACTCCACCACCAGGTGTTACCAGGTTCAACTGACCAATTTTTTCCTCCAGTGTCATTTTCGCCAGAATTTCTTCCACTTCCGGAATTCTATTCTGTGCCTGCATGGATATTCCAAAAATTGCAACACATAATATGGATAAATAAGTTCTCTTCATTGCTTCTGATTTTCTAATTTGAATTCGGTTATTCTACAGTTATAATTTGGGTCTTTTCTGAAATTCCATTTTCATTAAAGGATTCAATAGAGAAAAAGTATTTGGTATCCCTATCCAGATTTCTCATAAAATGTTCTGTTTTACCATACACCAGCCAGGATTGGTACAATTTATCTGGAGCTATACCCCAACGGATATTGTATCCTTGGGCACCATCTACTTTCTTCCAGCTTAAACTGGCGTCCCGTCTATCATCCTCTCTGTCAACTTTAAAATCCTTTACTTTTTTTGGTGCAGCTCCATAGCCTTTTCCAAATACTCTTATTTCTGAAAGTGCCAGGTTTTTTCCGGGTACTTTGACATTTCGATATCTTACATACTTCGCATTCACGGGTTTATCTAAACGCAGGTATGCATTAGGAGCATCTTTCGCACTATTACTGCGATCAACGATCATCCCCCAATTCTTTCCATCTTCGGAAGTTTCTATGGTAAACTGATGTTTCAATCCTTCAGTTCTGGTATAAATACCGGCCTCGTGATCATGAAAATTTAGCTGAAGTGCATAGATATCACCGGAAGATTTCATTTCTAATTCTACCCATTGTTCCGCATTATTACTTTCAGCAACCCAGTAAGATTTGGGACTTTCATCTGTAAGTAATTCTGTAGTAATATTATTATTGGCATCCCTGCCTGCTGCGATTTCTTCAATATCAAATTGCCCGTCTGTAGATGTACTTTTTCGCACCTGTACCTTCGAAGTTGAAACCGTGGTTTTGGCCTGGTAAGAAACTAGCATCCATCCTGTATGTTCGCCTGGTTTTGATGGATGGTCTGGCGCAAATAGTGGATAATCACCATAACTGGTATTGGAATGCATGAGTCCATCCTCATCAAAATAGGTAGGAAACATCGCCAGTCTTCTTTCCCAGTGAGAATTGGACGCCAGCGCCATGGTAGAAAAATGCCAGTATTGTCCATTTGTTTGCATCACTGTGATCCCATGTCCTGCGCCGTTGGTAAAACCTCCCGGTTTGAAACTCATAGGATTATTTTTCATGTATTTGAAGGGTCCTAATGGTGTTTCACCTACATAAGCTCCATCTGCATATACATTGAACTGCGTGCCGGGTGCAGCATATTGCAGGTAATATTTATCATTATGTTTGGTCATGGAAGCTCCTTCCATATAACCCTCTTTCAAAGTAGGATGAAAGTTATTTTCTCCAAATCGTTCCCATCCATGTTCCTCTTCTACCAGATTGAAAAGCTCCTTCTGATCGCCGGTCTCTAGAAACCGATCGTTTTTATTCAGCATTTTAACCTTTAAAGGATGAACGTTTGATGATCCCCAATACAGGTAGGTTTTACCATCATCATCAATAAATAATTCTGAATCCTGAATATTATTAGAAATTGAAGCTACCGGTTCCCACTCACCTTTCTGAGGATCATCTGTATAAATAATGCTTCCGTAGCCTGCAGGATCACCAGCAAAATAGACCAGCGAATCTTTATAGTTGAAAGCCGTAGGAGCATTTGACCCTTCAAAATACCATTGCTTAGGTTTTATAAATTCCCAGTTTACCAGGTCTGTAGAATGCCAGTAGCCAAAAGAACGGGTTACGAACATATAATATTCACCACGGTATTCGATCACCGCGGGATCTGCCCCGGAACGATAGGAAATATTTTTACTGGAATTATATACCATATAGGTATAATCGATATCTAATGGATTACAGTAGGTTTCAGGCAAGCTCTCCTGCGCTGTCAGAATACCTGAAAACGTGAGGATTGCACCTAAGAAATACTGTCTAATTCCACTCATTTTGATCATTAAATCAGGATGTTTATTTTGTTTGAATCTGACTATGTGAGAATAGCCATTTTAGTAAAAATGGTTCTGCAAAAGCTGAATCCCAGCTATTGTGATTATCCTCTGGATACAGGGAAAGTTTAGCATTTCCCCCATGATGATTGATAGCACGCGCCATCGCTTTGGAATATTTTGGCAACACTACATCATCCTGTTCTCCATGGAAGATCCAGATATCAAAGTTTTCAGGATACTCAGCTGCGATCTCGGTATTCGCACCGCCACATATGGCAAATGCAGCGGCGAACAATTCAGGTTTTTTGAAAATGATCTCAAAAGTTCCCATTCCACCCATACTCAATCCACCCACGTATAAGCGATCATCATCCACGAATGATTTTTGCTTCATTTCTTCCATTAATTCCATGACGAGTTTCAAGGACGAAGTGCTTTCAGCTTTATTTTTAAAATCGAATTCAAAAGGTTTAATATCTCTATTCACTTCAACTTTTGCCCAGTAATCATCTTTTGGTGCCTGCGGAAAGATGACGATAGCGGGAAATTGCTCTCTGATCGAATCCTTCAGAAAAAGACCACCGCCATGAACCAATTGAGATTCATTATCTTCTCCACGTTCTCCTGCGCCGTGAAGCACTAATACCACTGGATATTTTTCATTTTCACTGAAGTCCTTCGGAAAAAGGATTCTGTAATTCAAAGTATCAGTTCCTGAAGTAAAATGCTCTTTCTGATATTCTGAATTATCCTGAGCAAAGGTTATCAAACTGAAAAAGCATCCTAAAAGTGTTATTCTAAATCTCATATCTTCTATTTCGTAAATTGAAAATCCAGCTTTTTTAATCCTTCTTGAACTTCCGTAGCCTGCATAAAAAGATCCCAGATAAGTCCGCTTCGATAATTTTCGATCATCACTACCATAGGCCCCTGATCTATGGCAAGGTATCTTTGGCTTACCCATGGTTCTCCTTCCAGGCTGTAAGCATCATAAAAACCAGCAGGTCCCCAAAGCAGGTCGTTTTGATCCTCGAAGAAAAACCTCATCACTGCCAGAGATTTTTCAGGAGTGTATGGAATGGAACTAATTGCTGCCGTAGGTGAAACCACACCACGATCATTATCTGGTGAATGTGCTGTGTAACCAGTAGAATTATCCTGATTACGGGTATAACTCGCGGTTAAGCCCCAGGAATTTTCAGCATAAGTTTTTGAGCTATCAGCTTTTGAAAGAGCATACTCATAGTTGATGAGCGTATGATTTACATTAAGATCCCAGTAATTCGCATACCTGTCACTTAGACCTTTCGGATTGAGCCCCAAATACGAATAATGTGCCCAGAATAATGGACCTCCCATATTACCACGGGTATTATGTTTTAAAATTAGAGGATAAGAGAAGGCTTCTGCGCCTGTAGTGATCTTTCCACTTCTTGCCCAGCCATCATGATATGCATTGGCTTTAATCGCATGATCCGGACTGGATGCGGCCAGAACGTAGGTGATTAGACATTCATTATAACCTTCGATCATAAAATCCATCTCCCATTCGTATTCTGGTGACCAATGCCAGTAAATACCATCCTTATCATTTGTATACCAGTTCCATTCGATACCTTTCCAGAGTTTATCAAATTTTGCTGCTACTGCTTTCTCTTCTGTAGTTCCATTTTTATAATACTCGCGTACCACGATAAAGCCCTGTGCTAAAAAAGAAGTTTCTACGATATCTCCACCATTGTCTTTTTGCCCAAACGCCTGAATTTCTCCAGTTTCACCGTTTAGCCAGTGAGACCAGGCACCATGAAATCGGGGAGTACTATCCAGAAAATCTGCGATCTTATTAAATCTTATCAATGCTGAATCCTTCGGAATAAAGCCTCTTTCTACTCCGGCAACTAGCGCCATGAGTCCGAAACCAGATCCACCGGTTGTAACCACATGTTTATCATCTTTTGGATAATTCCCATCAGGATGAAAACGCTCACGTGCCATTCCACTATTTGGTTCTGCGAAATCCCAGAAATACTTCAGGGTTTGCTTTTGAACAGTGTCTAATAACTCGGCTTCAGTGAGTTTCGGCGAATTATTGCTTGCTTCTTCTGAAGTTTCAGTCTTATTCGTTGCGTTTTTACAACCTGTTACTAGAAACAGGCTTAGACTTAGTATATATATAGATCTATTTAACATTCAATTACTTTAAAAATGATTCAGGATCTAGTAACTAAAACCCAGTTTATCCAGTCCTGCAGATATTTCAGGATTAGACATAAAGAGATCCCATAATAGTTGTGTTCTGTGGTTTTCTATCATCGCAATGATCGGCCCCTGATCGATGGCCAGGTAACCATCGGCATACCAGTCATATTCTTCAGAAAAAGCATCATAAAAGCCCATATTTCCCCAAAGATCATCTCCTAGTTCTTCGTATAAGTAACGTAATGCTGCCATTGACTTTTCCGGAGTATAAGGAAAAGAGGATAATGCCGCGGTGGGAGTGATCACTCCCAAATCATTCGTAGGGCTATGAGCGGCATATCCATCTTTAGAATCTGAGGCTGTAAGGCCCCACGAATTCTGTCCGTAGCCTTCAAAATCCTTCGGATTCGTAACGGCGTACTCGTAATTTATTAATGTATGTGCGGTGTTCTGATTCCAGTAATTGGCGTATTGATCTTCCAGGTTTCTTGGATCCAGACCAATGAAGGAATAATGACTGAAAAATAGAGGTCCGCCATAGGAAGGTCCCAGTGGCAGGCCAATTGAATAATGCTCACGGTTATTCACCATATTACCATTAGAAGCCCAACCATTGGTATAAACTTCTTTATCTATAGAATGTGTAGGTGATGAGGCTGCAAGCACATAAACAATTAAGGATTCATTCCAGCCATTAATTTGCAGGTCCTTCTGAAATGCGAAATTTGGAGACCAGTGCCAGTACAGTGTATTTTCTTCTTTAGTATACCAATCCCATTCAACTGCTTCCCATAAACCAGTAATTCTAGAATCGATTTCATCGTTCTCAAAATATTCACGACAGATAAGCAATCCCTGTATTAAAAATGCTGTTTCAACAAGATCTCCACCATCATCAAATTCACCAAATGTTCTAGTTTGAGCGGTGTTTCCCATATACCAGTGAGAAAATGCCCCATGATACGTTGGCACCGTTTCCAGAAAATCAAGAATTTTTATTATACGATCCTGAGCTTCAGTTTTACTAATCCAGCCACGTTCAACTGCTGCAGGAAAAGAGGCTAATCCAAATCCTGTACCACCGGTTGTTACGATATTAGGTGAATCACCACCATAAGCTTCATCCTGAGAACGCTCTCTGGCCATCCCGCTATTAGGTTCAGCAAAATCCCAGAAATATGTAAAGGTTTGTTCCTGAACTTTATCAAGAAGTTCTTCATCTGTGATCGAGGGAACCTCAGCCACATCATCATCTGTTGGGTCTGGGTTATAGGGTTCCTGATAACCTGGACCGGAATCATCTGAACAAGCTGAAAAAAGCAGGATATTCAGAAGAAGAAAAACCGACGGAATTTTGATTTTGAGCATAATAAAGCTTTGATCTGGTTCAAAATTTTGAAATTTTAAATCAGAAATTAATAATTATATGGATTTGAAAAAAGCTTCGGAGTGATACTCCGAAGCCTGTAAACAAATTATTCCTGAGCCATCATGGATTCGATCTCATCTTCGGTAAGTACTTTATTGAAGAATGTTAGCTCATCCATATAGCTGGTATCGGCAAGGTGACCCCAGCCGGTAAATCTTGGAGCTCCAGACATGATAGAAAGAAGATCTGCTCCTGTCCAGTCTATTGGTGAAGCAAGAGTACCTGTATTTACGGCTTCGCCGTTAAGATAGATCACGGTTTCAGTTTCTGAAATAGTAAAAGCTACATGCACCCACTCTCCAGCGGTTACGTCTACTACTCCACCATCATTCCAGCTTTCGCCATCGCCGGTTCCAACGTTTAGTTTTATACGTTGTTCTTCAGCATTTCCTTCTCTAAATAGTCTGAAACCTTTGGTACGATTATTCTGAGCATCAGGATTCTCTGAGTCTGCAGCAGCCATCGTTAAAATTCCAGCGCGATCGTTCGTTGCGTCTGCCTTGTACCAGAAAGTGGCACTAAATTGCGAAGACGTAAGCCCTTCCGTAGAAGCAGTTAAATAAGAATCTGCGGCACCAGCATAGGCATTCGATCCTGAAGCAGCTTCACCAGCATAACCTGGACTCCCAACAGTTGCGATCTCACGATTACTCGCAGCATCCTGGTAAGAACCATCAAATGATATTTTTAGAGTTTCAGAAGAAGCATTGATAAGATTTGAAATTTCATCCTGGCTGAGCGCCTTGTCAAAAATTCTCAATTCATCAAGTGCACTGCTGTCATACTTATGATCCCAGTAACTAAAGGTTTCGCCACCAGCACCAATGGTAAGTTGCTCAACTCCCGTCCAGTCGATAGGCGCAGCAAGATTCCCGGTATTCATAGCGACACCATTAAGATAAATGGTCGATTGGGACTCGGTCACCGTAAAGGCAACATGCACCCATTCTCCGGCATTAACATCAATAACTCCACCGTCATTCCAGCTTTCAGCTGCTCCGGTTCCTATATTCAGTTTAATTCTTTGCTCATCAGCACTTCCTTCTCTAAATAATCTGAAGCCCTGAGTACGGTTTTCATCTGCTCCAGCTACAAGAATCCCTGCTCTGGATGGATCACCACTAACCTTATAATAAAAAGCTGCAGTAAATTCTGTTCCCACAGATCCATTAAATGGGAATTCCAACCATGAATCTGGTGATCCTGCAAAGGCATTGGAACCTCCAAAAGACTCCCCTGCAAAGCTAAGATTACCAGTAACATCTGAACTTCTTAGCGTAATAAGGTCTACATAATCACCATCAAAGGGCATATATAAATGTTCATTTTCGAATTTTGGTGTATAAGGTGGTTCCTTACTAAAGTTCACTGTCTTGGATGTTACATTCCCTTCAAGATCTGTTGCTCTAACCGTAACAGTATGTTCTCCGTTGGTTACATTATCAAAAACAACTTCCTTGTTAACGATCCTGTAATCCATGAATTCGCTCATGCTTGCGATCACATTGTCATTCACCAGGACTTCTACCATGGCTACTTCAATATCATCCTCAACTCCAAATTTGATAACGATACTGGAAACTTCATCCAGTACCTTGATTACATTACCATCTGCCGGAGAGGATATAGTTACTTCCGGAGCGCCCTGATCTGGACCTGGATCTACTTCTGTGATTGGATCTATTCCTTCATACTCACAGGATGTGATCGTGAAGAAAAGCGATAGCAACCCAAGAAAATATATGCTGAATTTTTTCATTTTTAGATTAGTTTAGTTGGTTCAAAATCTCATTCATCACTGTATTCCTATCAACTGCCGTGGCATTTAGAGGTAAAGCGTCCACCTGTGCCTGTGGATAAGGCAAATATTCATTGGCTGCTGAAAAGTTTCTGCCATCATAGCTCAACTCATCATACTGATCTAATCTAATAAGGTCATAATAACGTTTACCCCATTCCATTGCCAGTTCAGCAAATTTTTCATCAATCACATCCTGAGTCGTTACTCCGGAAATTGATGATATTCCTGCTCGTTCTCTTACCAGGTTCACCGCTTCATCTGCTGATATGGCTGAAGCTGAAGCACCCTGAGTTACGGCTTCTGCATACATTAATAAGATTTCAGCATATCTAATTACAAGACTGTTCTTTCCGGCACCATAATCATTTCTACCATCGGTAAGTTGTACTGAAGGTAAATAGTGTTTTCCGCTGGCAAAAAGCGCACGTGCATAATCATTGATCACATCACCAGATTCTGTAGTATTATCTATAAAACCTGGTACGCTCACTCCATTTGCTTCTAAGACAGCGATACCTCTGTCTGTAAATAGAACTGAAGTTTCTAAACGTCTTTCTTCTCCTCTGTCTATCATAAACTCGATCCACTTCATGCTTGGCTCGTAGAATCCCCAACCACTACTGGCATTTTCTCTTGCAGGCGTCCAGTTGGAAGGTCCAAATGGTGCGTATAGATGATAAACTTCTCCTCCGCTCTCCTGTCCAAAATCCGAATATTGCATCTCTAAAAGACTTTCATCACTCAGCTCTCCAGGTTTTTTGAATAGCTGATAGAAATCATTATACAGAGAGAATCCACCGTTATTGATGATCTCTCCTGTTGAAGTTGCGACACCCTGATAATCTTCCAGTTCCTGGTATGCCAATGCCTGTATGGCCAAGGCGGTATATTTCGTCACTCCACCAGGAATATCTGTTCTCTGGTTAGGTCTCATATCAGGCAGATTCGGAATTGCTTCGTTCATTTGATCAACAATCCACTGCATAACTTCAGCTTTCGAAGCTGGTCCAGCTTCTACTTCGCTGCCCGGTTGATTTGAAGTAATGATAAATACATTTTCCCAGGTTCTCGCCAGGTTTAAATGAAACCAGGCTCTTAGGACACTGATCTCTGAGATATACTGATCTGCTTTTGCTATATCATTTCCTTCAGCAAATTCTTTAAAAGATTCTACCTGAAGGATCGCAGTGTTCATATTGACGATATCGTTATAATGTACATTCCAAAGAGAATTGTACATCCAGTAATCTTTATCGTAGGTAAATTGATCTGTCGCAGAAAATGGCTGTTGATCCCCTTCTCCTCCGGCATTTACGTCATCTCCTCTCACTCCAAGAAGTAAAGGTTCTTCCCATCCTCTTGTCGAAAACTCATAGTAAGCTCCAATAACAGGCTGGATCATATCACTGGTATTTGTATAATCGAGGTCGCCAGTATTTAGCTGACCTTCCCGCGTATCCAGCTTATCGCTACACGAAATTGCAGTAGCAAGGAAAAGCATAGAAAATACGCCAAGAATTACTGTTGTTTCAATTCTTTTCATATCGTGTTTTTTTTAAATTTTAATGTTTAGTCCAATAGTATATACTGAAGGTATTGGATAGGTTTGTCTGTCTACTCCATTTGATACTTCAGGATCAAAACCATTGTAATCAAAGAAAGTGAAAGGTCTTTCTGCTGTAAAATATAACCTGGTTTCAGGCAATGATGGACTGTTGATAGTATATCCAAACTGAATATTCTGTATTCTGAAGAAATCTCCTTCTTCTACCCAGAAGTCACTTAATTTCTGGTTCCACACCTTACGCAATCCTGCTGAAGATGGATACGTATTACTTGTTCCTTCACCATGCCATCTGTTAATTGCAAGATCTGCATCCATGTTCGTATCATTTGTAAATATAATCTCCCCACGCTTACGGTTTAGGATCTCGTTTCCAACCTGTCCATAAAAACTTGTAGAGAAATCCCAGTTCTTATAGTTGAATCCTATATTTCCACCAAATGTAAAATCTGGAAGAAACGATCCAAGAATAACTCTATCTGCGTCGTCAATGACACCATCACCGTTCTGATCTTTAAAGATAAGATCTCCGGGAACAAGACCATTATTCACTGCAATTGGATCTGCATCAACCTGGGCCTGATTCTGGTAAACTCCTGTTCTTTCATAACCGTAAAAGGCGAAAAGAGGACCACCTTCCTGTGTTCTTTGACGAAATTCTGCTGAACCTGAATCAATATAACCACTTTCATTGGCAATTTCTAAAGCCTCATTATTGATAGTGGTAAAGTTTGCACCAATTCTATAACTAAAATCATCGTTCACAGACTGGTTCCAGTTTACGGCCAGTTCCAGACCTTCATTCCTGATAGTTCCTGAATTCTGATTTACACTTCGATTAATGATAGGAATAAAAACCGGCAGTATGGCATCCTTAGTATCTCTTATGTAGTAATCTGCATCTATAGACAACCTGTTATCTAAAGCTTCTATATTAAGACCGAAGTTCTTTTCTTCGATGATTTCCCAGGTATTGTTAGAGAACACACTGGTAGAAGTTATTCCTGAAACCGGTTGTTCACCAAGGGCAGCAGTAATTACTGCAATGGTATTTGATCCATCACTGGCAGCAACATTATCATTACCCAGTTTTCCCCAGCTCGCTCTAAGCTTCAGAAAATCGACAATTCCGTTATCCTCCATAAATTCTTCTTCAGAAATTACCCAACCAGCTCCAACTGAAGGGAAATAACCCCATGGATCTTTGGTGAATTTGGAAGAACCATCTGCTCTAAAAGTTCCGTAGAGAAGATACTTATCATCAAAATTGTAGGCAATCCTTCCGAAGTAAGAGATCCCGTAATATCTTCTTCCAATTTCACTTACGTTATTATTAAAAGACTCATTATCTGCAAAATCCAGATACCAGCTTGATTCAAGTTTAATACCTGCGATATCGGTTCCTGTTGCAGAAAAACCATTGCTAGCCTCATCACGATAAGAAGCACCAGCCATCACGGTAAGATCATGATCGCCAAACTCATTTTGATAAGTTAGGATATTATCCCAGTATTGATTTGAAAAAGTATTGTTTACTCTTGTAATACTTGATCTTCTTTCTACATTATTTCCTAAAGTATATGGAAGATCTACATAACGCTCTTCCAATGCTGAATAGTTGTGACTATAGGTCGTTTTGAAATCAAGTAATTCAGGAATCACCTCATATTGAAAATATACACTGGCTAAAATCTTTCTAATTTTAAGCCTGTTCTCATTAAAAGTAAGATCTGTAAATGGATTCTGAGTTCCACGGTAACCAAGGTTTTGAGCATTTGAATAAGGAATTGGCTGCGCATCTGTATTCGTAGGATCAAGTACCGGCATAATTGGTACCGCGAAATATGATTTAAACCACGCTGCATTTTCCGGAGCATATTTTGTAGCATTACTGAAAACCGTATTCACCCCGGCTTTAAAACGATCTGTAACGTCTACATCAATTTTAGATCTAAGGTTGAATCTCTCATATTCATTTTTCATATCAAGAATCCCTTCCTGTCCGAAATAGTTGGCTCCTAAGGAGTAAGTTACTTTATCTGCTCCTCCGGTGATTCCAATACTATGATTTTGAATAATCCCATCACGGAGTACTTCTTCGTACCAATCTGTATTTACCGCAGGTACATTAGGATTGATCCTACTACGACCATAACGTTCCATAGCGTTTAATACAAATTGTACATCTGGAGCAGAACCAGATTCGTACGCCATCGTAGTAAACTGCTCGGCATTTGCCATTTTCAGAACATTTTGAGCTCTTTGTATCCCTGTATAACCGTCATACTCAATTTGAGGTGCTTGATTCTTCTTACCAGATTTGGTTTCGATAATCACTACCCCGTTAGCCGCTCTTACTCCATATATAGCAGAAGAAGAAGCATCTTTTAGAATGTTTATTGACTTGATGTCCTTTGTATTCAGGAAATCGATATTGTCATATAATGTACCGTCTACTACATAAAGTACATTCGTTGCATCCTGGTAAGTACCAAGACCTCTAATTCTTACTGTAGGTGAATCCCCCGGAGAACCAGCACTTACTATCTGCACACCAGAAACTTTACCTTGTAATGACTGCATCACATTCGAAGTAGGAGTCTTTTCAATTTCTTCGGAATCTACTGAAACGATCGCTCCGGTAAGGTCTCTTTTTTTCTGAGTACCATATCCAACGACCACAACTTCGTCTAATTGCCCAGCATCTTCTTCCAGAGAAATACTATACTCATTATTAGAAGTAACCTGAATGGTTTGTTGTTTAAATCCTAAGAATGTAACTCTGAATGTATCACCTTCTTCGACACCTTCGAGGCTGAAGTTACCATCGAAGTCTGTAACATCAAAAATATCCTTATCTGTTACTTTAATTTCTGCACCTGGTAATGGAACACCACCTGTGTCTGTAATAATACCAGAAATGGTTTTTGTTTGCTGTGCGTGAGCGAGTACAGAACATACTCCAAAAA
Organism: Christiangramia sp. LLG6405-1; assembly: GCF_045055805.1. Lineage (GTDB taxonomy): Bacteria > Bacteroidota > Bacteroidia > Flavobacteriales > Flavobacteriaceae > Christiangramia. The sequence continues at coordinate 233,973 of NZ_CP159330.1, forward strand.
TCACACAGGCTAATAGTAATTTTACCTTCATACTTGTTGGGTGTTTATGCTTATTTGAAGTCACAATATACATCCAAGCTCAAATTTTACGCAAACGTTATAGTACACATCTACTACTTCAAGTATAATATCAGTTTAACTACCTCGTCAATAAAGGTTTACAATAGTTTTGAAGTAATTTGAAATCAAAAGTTTTTCTAGTTGATGTAGTGTTGTAGTACTAAAATTTTGTAATATTTATGACTATTTACTGATAATTTAGAAATTCTTTATCAGGAATTTTGTCAAATTCACATCGCTTTCGAGTGCCATTTTCTTTCGTAATCGATACCTGTGAACCTCAACTCCCCGAACAGAAATTCCCATTAATGGAGCAATTTCTTTCGAGCTTAAATTCATTTTCAAGTAAGAACAAAGTTTGAGATCTTTACCAGACAGTTTTGGATACTCGGCGAGAATATCCTTAAAGAAATCTTCATGAACTTCATTAAAGTTAGTTTCAAAGACTTTCCATTCATCTTTACTTTTAACAGCGGCATTGATTTTGTTCATGATATGTTTCATCCTGTACTGGTTGGAGAATGAATTTTTATCTTTGGAAAGCTCACTCTGTATTTCCATAAGTATTTCATTCTTCTTTGCAGCCATCATAGTAGTGTTTGCCAGTTCTTTTCTTTTCAGGTCAATTTCATCAACCAGGCGATCATGTTCTATTCTTGCCAATCTTTCCTGGTGCTCATCCTCAAATTTTTCTTCCAGTTGCTTTTGATGTTTTCTCAGCTTTCTTTTGTTAATTAGAAAGACAACAGCGATAAGAGCTATAACCAGCAATACATATAAGGCTTTCATCCACGCAGACAAATACCATGGAGGCGCTATTGCAAAGGAGTACTTCGCCAGAACTTTCTCTCTATCCTGCTCACTTTCATGAATGATCTCCAATGCATAATCACCATAAGAGAGGTTTCTAAGATTTAACCAGCCATCACTACCTATTTCGCCGGTATATTCTTCATCGCCTTTTAGTTTATAGGAGAGTTCATTCAGATTAAGATTTGGAGCTCCAACCTGTACGTTAATATTTCCGGATGTTCTGTATTTTAAGGTTGGAGAAGAACTAAGATCATAGTACCCATCATCATCACTGAACTTTTTTATGAAAGCCAGCGATTCCCAATCTTCAGGTTCAAGCTTTTTAAAGGCTGAAAAATTCAGTTTAGCAAATCCATCGTTTAAGGTTATATAAAATGTGGAGTCATTCGGTCTGGTTAGGTTTTCGTTAGCCTTCACCAGCCTGTTATCAAGGACACCAGCAGAAAGTCTAAGTTTGTGTTTATCGAAATCTGTGAATATTACACTCCCATCTTCTTCATCATTAAAAACAAAGGAATCGCTTGTATCCTGAAGCAATCTCAAACCTTGATGATCTTTAAATTCTGTAAAATCTTCAAAAGTCTCCTTAAATGGATTATACCTGTACCAGTTCGCATTGACAAAGCAAATGATCTGGCCGTTCAGCTTATATAAGCTTACTCTGTAGTTTTCAGTTTCTCCTAGTGCAGGAAGTTTCTGGACTTCTACATTTTGAAAATTATTATGTGTAATTCGGTATAAACCTTCGTAAGGGTGGGCTGCCCATAGTACCTGATCATTCTCAAATACAATTTGCTTCACTGGAAAGTTCACTCCATCCATTTCGCTTACTGCTCCAGTTTTTTGATCGTAGATACTAATTCCCGTATACTCTCCCAGCAAATAAAGACTTTCACTACCGGGCACTTGCTCTATACAGAAACTACCCGTTCTTTTCTTAACTGGAATGAACTGATCATTTTGTACCTGATAGATGCCTGTATTATGATTCACGAAAAGTTGATCATCCAGAACTTCAAGATTCCAGACATGATCCTGGCTTCCTTCCAGTAATCTCATCTTCCCATCTTGAAAAGTATGTACACCGGTATTACTAGCCAGATATGTTTTACCTCCAAACTCTTCAATATCATAAACAGCGCCTAGTTCACCAGAATGATCTGTAAAGAACTTTAAAGGTGAATCAAGATCAAGTTTATCTATTCCTTTGTCCAATGCCAGCCATAAATTACCCTGATGATAGCTCATTCCTAAAACTGTATTGTTTTGTAAACCTTCAATACGATTATAAAACCGGAGTTCTTTAGTTTTAAGATCGTATTCCGCTACCCCATTTTTGATCGTCCCAATAAGAACTTTTTCATCTGAAACGCTCAGAATATGGTTAAGCTCAGACTCTGAAAGAAATTCATTCAGTTCTAAGTCCTCGATCTTTGTTAATTCCCCTGCGGAATAAATAAAAAAAGAATTTTTACTCCCTATATATAAGGTATCGTTTAGAGCGAATAATTCTACAATGTTTAAACCTTCCAGAGCTGAAAGATCTCCTTCCAGTTCCTGCCTGGTATTATCATTCGTTAAATAATATATTCCCTTACCTCTTTCGGCAATTACCAACCGATCTTTAAAAACCTCCATCGCGGTGGAAACATGGTTCTGAACTTTTAAGATCTCATTATTCTCATATTTGAAAACACCTCCAAAAGATCTGAAGTAAATAGTTTCACCCAGGGATTGGATGCTCCAGAATTCATCACTCTGCAATTCCAGTCCGTCCATTAATTCACTCAAGGAGTGATAAACCATTTTACCTTTTTCATCGGTTTGCCAGTAACCAAATTCTCTGAAAGATCCTGTATATATTCTCTCTCCTTTTGGAAATACCGATCGAATGATAGAACCACTTTTAAGCTTATGTAATTCCCAACTTAATCCATCATATTCAAGAAGACCCTGATTATTCGCAGCGAAAATCACCCCACGGTCGTCTACAGCAATATCCCAATTCTGGCTGGCAGCGTCATATAAAGCTGGTTTATAGTTTTGTATAGGTGGAAGTAGTTCCTGAGAATAAGCACCATTTAGGGTTACACATATGATTATCAGTATTTTAAAAATTTTATGAATCATTTCGTACAGGTAATTGTGCATGCTATGAGCAGGTGAAAATTAAACAATTCCTATAAAACTTTCGTATTTTTCCTCAGTACAAAATCTACCTCAATGCTACATCGAATATCGCCTATTCACTTTCTGACTCTTCTATCCTTGATCCTCTTGCAATCCTGCCAGAAAAAAACTTCTGAAGATCCAATTGCAGATATAAAGCCTAATATCATCTTTATAATGACAGATGATCATGCCGCTCAGGCTATAAGTGCCTATGGACATCCGGTAAGTCAGCTGGCGCCCACTCCAAATATTGACCGGATTGCAAACAACGGAGCCCGCTTTTTAAATAATTTCTGCACGAATTCTATTTGTGGACCCAGCAGGGCTGTGATCTTAACTGGAAAATTCAGTCACATCAATGGCTTCAGAATGAATGGAGACACCTTCGATGGTTCACAGCCTACACTGCCAAAATATCTTCGAAATGCAGGATATAATACCTCTATAGTTGGAAAATGGCATTTGCATGGTAAGCCAGAGGGTTTCGATCACTGGCAGATTCTTAATGACCAGGGGAATTATTACAACCCCGAGTTTATTACCAAAAACGACACCAGCGTAGTAGAAGGGTATGCAACAGACCTCATTACTAATATGAGTATAGAGTGGTTACAGAACCGTGATTCCGAAGAAAAGAAAAAACCTTTCTTCCTGATGGTTCATCATAAGGCTCCACATAGAAACTGGATGCCGCCAATAAGGCACATCAATACCTACGATTCTATTCAATTTCCACTTCCAGAAAGTTTTTACAGTAAACATGAAAATCAACTTGCTGCAAAGCATCAGTTGCAAACTATTTATAATGACATGTATGAAGGACATGATCTCAAAATGACCATTGAGAAAGGCAGTGATTCTTTGAGACATAATCCGTGGAAGACAGATTTTGATAGAATGACTAAAGCTCAGCGTGCCGACTGGAATAAAGCCTACCGACCTAAAAATGACGCATTTCATGAAGCTAATCTTAAAGGAAAAGATCTTGCGGAATGGAAAGGGCAAAGATATATGAGGGATTATATGGGAACTGTTCAGGCAGTAGATGAAGGCGTTGGAAAAATTCTGGATTACCTGGATGCAGAAGGACTTACCGAGAACACCATTATCGTTTATACTACAGACCAGGGATTCTATTTGGGAGAGAAAGGTTTTTTTGATAAGCGTTTTATGTATGAAGAGTCATTAGCCATGCCTTTGCTTATACAATACCCTAAGGCGATTTCAAAAGGAACTATCATCGACGCACTGACTCAAAATCTCGATTTCGCTCCAACCTTTCTGGATTACGCCGGCGCTGAAATTCCTGAAAATATGCAGGGTAAATCTCTTAAGCCTCTACTTTCCAATTCTGAAGAAAAAAAGATCTTCAGAAATGCCATTTATTATCATTATTATGATTTTCCAGCTTTTCATATGGTTAAAAGGCACTACGGAATAAGAACAGATCGGTATAAACTTATCCATTTTTACGATGATATTGACGAATGGGAACTTTACGATCTTGAGACAGATCCGAAAGAGTTGAACAATCTATATGGTGATCAAAAGTATGCTGATATTCAGAAGAAACTACATTTAGAGTTAGAAGAACTTCAGAAGAATTACGAGGTGACCGAAGTGGAATTCGCCACTACGCCAAAAGCTCAGGTGAAAAAAGCCTATGAAAATTTTGCCCGTCTAGCTGATGAGGAGCCAGATTCTTATGAAGGGTATCAATATTTAAAAAAGAATTAATCTTTTGAGCTAATAGTTTATCGTTTAGGAGTCAGTATGGTTATGGAATATTTCCTATTTTTGGATAAATTCCTAATTATGGATTTCGATCGAATAAAAGAAAAATTAAATATCCTTGCCGATGCTGCTAAATATGATGTTTCATGTTCAAGCAGTGGATCCAAGCGAACCAATACTAAGAAAGGTTTGGGCGATTCTTCAGGAATGGGGATTTGCCATTCCTATACGCAGGATGGCCGGTGTGTCTCCTTATTGAAGATCCTTCTTACGAATCATTGCATATTCGATTGCGCTTATTGCGTTACTCGAAAGTCTAATGATATTAAGAGAGCTGCTTTTAAAGTACAGGAAGTTGTAGATCTTACCATAAGCTTTTATCGTAGGAATTACATCGAAGGTCTTTTTCTTAGTTCCGGAATCTTTAAGAGTCCAGATCATACGATGGAAAGACTGATTCGGGTAGCTAAAAAGTTGAGGGAAGAAGAGAACTTTAATGGCTATATACATCTCAAGAGCATTCCTGGAGCCAGTGATGAATTAATGAGAGAGGCTGGACTCTATGCCGACAGGCTAAGCGTAAATATTGAGATCCCAACAAAATCAGGTCTTAAACTACTTGCTCCCGAGAAAAAACACGAGGACTTCATGAAGCCAATGGAGAAGGTGAAGAATGAGATCATTCAGTACAAATCTGAATCGAAACTTATCAAAAGCACACCTAAATACGCTCCTGCTGGTCAAAGCACTCAGATGATCGTGGGAGCTACCGGTGAAAGCGATCGGGATATCATGTACTCATCGGCATTCTTTTATAAGAATTATAATATGAAGCGGGTTTATTACTCTGGTTATGTCCCAATTAGTAATGATCCGCGGTTACCTGCATTAGGAACCCAGGTTCCTATGATGCGCGAAAACCGGCTCTATCAAACAGATTGGTTGATGCGCTTCTATGGGTATGATGTCCGGGAACTTTTGAATAATGATTTTCAACATCTGGAAATGGATATAGACCCTAAACTGAGTTATGCACTTCGCAACCGACATTTGTTCCCTGTAGATATTAATAAAGTGGATAAACAGTTACTATTACGCGTTCCGGGAATTGGATTAAAGTCGGTTAATAAGATCCTTCAGGCACGAAAATTTAGAAAATTGAATTGGGAGCATTTGCAAAAGATAGGCATCTCTATGAATCGCGCTAAATATTTTATTACCTGTGATGCCAGAGAAAAGGAACTGAAAGATGTAAGCAGTGAAAACTTAAAGCAATTAATTATTCAGAATTCCTTCAGTAAATATCGAAAGGAATTTAATCAGCAACTTAGTTTATTTTAATGAAAAGCGTTGTACTGAAATATGATGGTAGTTTTCCTGGATTTTTAACCTGTGTTTTCAATGCCTATGAGCAGAAGCTGGAAATTGCAGAGATCATTCCTGAAGGAGAAGATCAAAAACAACTCTTTAGTGATACTCTGGAAGTAATTACTGAAGATTTCAAGGTACAGAGAGTATTAAAATCGTTGAAAAAAAAGTTGTCATCGAACGGTTTTACCAGGTTATACTATTCTTTCCTGAGTGAAATTCCCGGGATCGAACTGAAGATGTATGATATGATACGGTATGTCTATAGTTCTAAGGAGAAAGCAGAACTGGATTATTCGCATCCGTCAGTGCTGGATATATCCAAAGCAGCAAAACAGGTTGGCCGGGAAAAGCATAGAATGGAGGCATTCATAAGATTCAGACTTACTAAAGACGACCTTTATTTCGCAGTGATCGAACCAGATTTTAATGTGTTGCCTGTGATCACGAAGCATTTCAAAAGCAGGTATGCAGACCAGCGATGGTTGATCTATGATCTCAAACGAAAACTGGGTGTACATTATGATCTTCAGAAGGCGGAATATGTTTCGATGGAATTACCTGAAGATATAGGCATCTCAGGCGGAAATCCAGACTATTTTGCTGAAGGAGAAATCTACTTTCAGCATTTATGGAAAGAATATTTTGACTCCACAAACATCAAAAGTCGAGTAAATATGCGGCTTCACATTCAACACGTTCCTAAAAGATATTGGAAATATTTAAGTGAAAAGAGTCCTTTTGCATAATAAAATTTTGTTTAAATTTGTGTCTTCAACTAATTAAACATTTTACAATGAAAAAATTTTTATTATTATTTGCAGTTGCATCAATGAGCCTTTCTATCTATTCTTGTAGAGAAACTACTGAAGAGAACGTGGAAGCAGACATGGAGCAAGCAGGTGAAGACGTAGAAAACGAAATGGAAGAAGCTGGTCAGGAAGTAGAAGATGCTGCTGAGAACGCTGAAACCGAAATGGAAGAAGAAGTAGAAGGAACTGACGATATGAACGGTGATGATGATATGTAATCATTTTCTTTCTTAATATGATTAAAGCCATTCATTTGAATGGCTTTTTTTAGTTTAACCCTAAATTTATAAATGATGAAAAAGACTGTAATGATCCTGGCCTTAGCTGCAATGAGTATTTCTATGTATTCCTGCCGAGAAACAACCCAGGAAAAGACTGAAGAAGCAGCAGAAGCGATTGGAAATGACATTGAAGATGGAGCGAGAGAAGCTGGAGAAAAGATCGAGCGCGGAGCTAAAAAAGTTGGTGAAGAAATCGACGAAGAAATTCACGATACAGACGATGTAAATAATGAGGAAGCGACAGATGATACTGTCCAGTAGTACTAAAAGCGGCACTATGTGTCGCTTTATTTCTTTCGTTCTATAACGTAATTTACCATTAACTCTAAACTGTCCCGATATTCAGATTCTGGATAATCCTGTAATAATAGGAGTGCTTCTTTCTGAAACTCTTTCATACGTTTAACTGCGTAGTCCAGTCCACCATTGTCTTTCACGAAATCAATAACTTCTCTTACCCTTTTACGATCCTTATTATGATTCTTGACAGAATTGATCAACCACTTCTGATCTTTTTCAGAAACAGTATTTAAGGTATAAATTAAGGGTAAAGTCATTTTTTGCTCCTTGATATCGATTCCCGTAGGTTTTCCGATCTTTTCAGTTCCATAGTCAAAGAGGTCATCTTTGATCTGAAAGGCCATACCTATAAGTTCTCCAAATCTCCGCATTTTTGCAACATCAGGACTTTCGGGGTTTACAGAAGCCGCACCAAGACTACAACATGCAGCAATCAGCGTTGCAGTTTTCTGTCTTATAATATCATAATAAATCGCTTCGGTAATATCAAGTCTTCGAGCTTTCTCGATTTGCAGCAGCTCACCTTCGCTCATTTCGCGAACAGCTACAGAAATAATCTTCAGCAGATCAAAATCATTATTATCAATGGAAAGTAGTAAACCTTTACTTAACAAATAATCACCCACAAGAACGGCGATCTTATTCTTCCATAAAGCGTTTATACTGAAGAAACCTCTCCTTCTATTGGAATCATCTACAACATCATCGTGTACCAGGGTGGCAGTATGTATTAGCTCAATGACAGATGCGCCACGATAAGTTCTCTCGTTCACATTACCTTCAGAAACCATTTTGGCAACCAGGAATACGAACATGGGACGCATTTGCTTCCCTTTTCGGTTTACGATATAGTGAGTGATCCTGTTTAGAAGGGCTACTTTGGAAGACATGGATTCGAAGAACTTTTTTTCAAAAAGTTCCATCTCTTTTTCTACCGGTAGCTTTATTTGAGAGATGACCTTCATTAAGGCTGTAAATATAAGAGTTTTAAAGAGGTTTTATCCTTTATTATTAAGCCGATTTATTCGCCAGTTGCCCACAGGCTGCATCAATATCCTTACCTCTTGAACGTCTTACCGTTACTGTTATATTGTTTCTTTCCAGCATTTGCTCGTACATTCTCGTTGCTTCTCCAGCTGCCTGCTGGAAATTACCATCATCAATTGGATTGTACTCAATAAGGTTCACCTTACATGGAACATATTTACAGAAACGTACCAGCGCCTGAGCATCTTCCCGGGTGTCGTTAATATCTTTCCAGACAATATACTCGTAAGTAATTCGGCTTCCGGTTTTAGAATACCAGTATTCCAGAGATTCTCTAAGATCTTCCAGCGGAAAAGTTTCATTGAAAGGCATAATCTGTGTCCGCACTTCGTTTCTGGCCGAATGCAGTGATACTGCCAGTTTTATCTTAGCTTCATCATCTGCCAGCTTTTTGATCATTTTAGGAACGCCAGAAGTTGAAATTGTAATTCTTTTAGGTGACATACCCAGACCTTCAGGAGAAGTGATCTTTTCAATAGACTTCATTACGTTATTGTAATTCATCAAAGGCTCACCCATTCCCATGAATACGATGTTGGATAAAGGTCGGTCAAAATATAACCTGCTTTCGTTATCGATCGCAACCACCTGATCGTAAATTTCATCAGGATTAAGGTTACGCATACGTTTTAACTTTGCAGTAGCACAAAACTGGCAATCAAGACTACAACCAACCTGTGAAGAAACACATGCTGTGGTCCTTGTTTTCGTAGGGATTAATACAGACTCTACTGTAAGTGAATCATGTAATTTCACCGCATTTTTTATCGTACCATCGCTGCTGCGCTGCATACGATCCACCCGAATATGATTGATCACAAAGTTCTCATCCAGCATTTGCCTGGTAGACTTCGAGAGGTTCGTCATATCCTCAAAAGAATGCGCTGCTTTACTCCAAAGCCATTCATAGACCTGAGTTCCACGAAAGGATTTATCTCCCTGTGACACAAAGAACTCCTGCAATTGCTGCTTGGTTAATGCCCGTATATCTTTTTTCCTGTCTTTCACGCTGCTAAATTACAAAGTTATTACCGAAGCTTCAGTCTTTTACCAGACAATAGCTTACAAAAAAGGCCATAAACCGAAATCGGATTATGGCCTTTAAATTTTATTTTCGACTTATTAGATGATCAGCATTGCATCACCATAGGTATAGAATCTGTATTTTTCCTTTACTGCTTCTTCGTAAGCCTTTTTCATAAAGTCATGACCGGCAAATGCAGAAACCATCATCAATAACGTAGATTTTGGCGTATGGAAATTAGTAATCATACAGTTTGCAATATTGAAATCGTATGGAGGAAAGATGAACTTGTTAGTCCATCCACCAAATTCGTTTAAAGTCTGGTCTGAAGATACAGCACTCTCAAGAACCCTCATTACAGTTGTTCCAACCGCACAAACTCTGCGCTTATCGCGTTTCGCCTGGTTGATAACATCTGTAGCATTCTTTTCAATAAAAGCTTCTTCACTATCCATTTTATGCTTGGAAAGATCTTCTACTTCCACCGGGCTAAATGTTCCCAGTCCAACGTGAAGTGTAACCTCAGCAAAATCAACACCTTTGATTTCCAAACGTTTTAGTAAGTGCTTGGAAAAGTGAAGTCCTGCAGTAGGAGCTGCAACAGCACCTTCATTTTTAGCGTAAATTGTCTGGTATCTTTCTTCGTCTTCAGGCTCTACTTCTCTCTTGATATACTTCGGAAGAGGAGTTTGCCCTAGTTCTTTAAGTTTTTGTCTGAAATCACTGTAAGATCCATCATAAAGAAAACGAAGTGTTCTACCTCTTGAAGTTGTATTATCGATTACTTCAGCAACAAGACTTTCGTCTTCACCGAAGTATAATTTATTACCAATTCTTATTTTTCTTGCAGGATCAACAAGTACGTCCCACAATTTTGTTTCAGGATTCAGCTCTCTAAGTAGGAAAACTTCAATTCTGGCTCCGGTTTTCTCTTTATTTCCGAAGAGTCTCGCAGGAAAAACTTTCGTATTATTAAGAACCATCACATCTTCCGGCTCGAAATAATCAATTAAATCTTTAAATTTTTTATGTTCAATCGTCTGCTCCTTACGGTTTAGAACCATTAGCCTTGCTTCATCCCTGTTTTCAGAAGGATATTCAGCCAAAAGTTCCTGAGGCAGTTCAAAATTGAAATTAGAAAGTTTCATTCCCATAGTTCCTGTTTTAAAAGCTGCAAATATACAATCTCAACATAGGCGTTGTCAAGTAAATGACCGTTTATTTATAGAATAATTCTATTCTTTACAGGTGTAGCCAAGTTCTTTAAGATCTTCCCAGAAATCTGGATAGGATTTGGACACAACTTCAGCGTCCAGAATGCGCAGATCGGTCTTTAACGCAAGTGGAGCAAAGGCCATAGCCATTCGATGATCATTATAAGTTTCGATCTCAACGCCCTGCTTCAAATCAGGATTCGGAATTAGCTGAAGACTATCCCCTGTAATTCTGACTTCTGTACCAAATTTCTCAATTTCATTCTTGAGAGCCTGCAGCCGATCAGTTTCTTTGATCTTCAGAGTATGTAAACCTGTTAGCATACACTCGGTTTTAGTCGCAAGACAGGTAACGGCGATAGTTTGAGCGATATCCGGAGAATTACGAAGATCTTCCCGAAGACTTCGAGCACGAGCCTTTCCTGTCTTCTTCAGCGTGATACTATTTTCAGTATAAATGGTTTCCACACCAAAATGCTTATAAATTTCAGCAAGGGAAGAATCACCCTGCCTGCTTTCCTTTCGGTAATTATTAAGTTTAATTTCCGCAGTTTCAGAAATAGCCGCAAGACTATAGAAGTAGGAAGCAGAACTCCAGTCTGATTCCACAGGAATAGTTACTGGTTTAACAGATTCCTGAGGTTCAATAAATATCCTGTCCTTTACAAATTTACCATTGATCCCAGCCTGTTCGATAATTTCCAGCGTCATAAGAATATAAGGCGTGGAAGTTACGGGACCTTCCAGAATGATCTCGAGCCCTTTCGGTAATGTCGCACCTATAAGCATCAATGCCGAAATATACTGGCTACTCACATTGGCTTCCAGCTTAACTGAAGATGCGTGTAATTTTTTTCCCTTGATAAGTAAAGGCGGGTAACCTACCTCATTTTTGTAAGTGATGTCGGCGCCCATACGTTGTAAGGCATCCACCAGTAATCTGACTGGTCGCTCCTTCATTCTTTTGCTTCCGGTAAGCTCAACTTCACAACCTTCCTTCACCGCAAAATAGGCTGTTAGAAAACGCATTGCCGTTCCCGCGTGATGTATATCTATGATTCCGTTCCCTTTTTCAAGAGCTTTCTTCAAAACTTCAGAATCATCACTATTCGAAAGATTTTCGATCGAAATTTCCGGGTACAATGCCTGTAAAATGAGCAATCGATTCGATTCACTTTTAGAACCGGTGATTTGAAGCGCTGCTTTCAGGTTCTTTTTTTCGGAATGTAGGGATAGATTCATGAGAGTTCGTAAAGATGAATTACGAAATTACTCTTTCTTTTCTTTACTGCGAAACTGTCCAAACGACAAAATAAACCCATACAGGAACGAAGCGATCAACTGTCCTATAATAAAACGAGCTAATTTCCCATTTGCCGTACGCTCTTCAAAGAACCTCGTAAATTCGAAACCGCCATACTCGAATAGCATCGTGATCACATTATACAATACGAGAAAAGAAAGACCTAACCAGAAAACCGACTTCCAGAATGGACGTTCAGAAACCATTTCTTTGAACTTCATTATTGCAGTTTTTCATTGTTCTTATGCCTGTCCCTATCTCGTTTTGTCTTAAGGTCAAGCTTTTTATCAAATGCATCCTGCAAATTAATTCCAGTTTGGTTTGCCAGGCAAAGCACTACAAATACTACATCTGCCAGCTCCTCACCAATATCTTTGTCCTTATCGCTTTCTTTCTCGCTTTGCTCACCATATCGACGGGCAATGATACGGGCAACTTCTCCAACTTCTTCTGTTAATTGAGCCATATTAGTAAGCTCGTTGAAATATCGCACTCCGTGTTCCTGTATCCAGTTATCTACCGCTGTCTGCGCGTTCTTCAAGTCCATCTGCTGAAATTTTCTTCAAAACTATGCTTTCATTTTGTTTTTTGATGATGTTGTCGTAAAACTTTTGAATGTATTCATAGTCTGTCGCAGCAAAAATTGTTTGCGCCAGGTTCACTTCAGAATCTATTCTTATCACATTATTGCTGTGCTTTACCAGGTATTTAAACTCTCCGGCAGCATCCTTTAATTGCACCATAGCACTCTGCGGAAGCGATTCGACCTCATAACCTTCAGGGATCAACATATTCACCTGGTGATGCTTCTTCATTGGAAAATCAAAATAGATTGGAAGTGTTCTGGTTTCAGATTTAAAAGGATTTTCAGAAGTTACATCAAACAACATAGGCTTTACATAGATCTTGTCTCCAATTACATCCTGTCCGCTTTGGGTATTGAACTCATAGGTATTGTGAATTCCTTCTCCAAGTTTTTCAAAGTTTTCAATCTTTACTTCGGAAATGGAATAGTTGCTCAATGCCGATTCCAGGTTTGCCGTAGCATCGCTTAAATTCCCATGATTTAACCTGAAGTTTCTAGCATAAAGAGCATCGAGATTATTGAAGTATTTACCTGAAATTCCATCTTCTGCCAGCTGAACATTCAGCCTGGTTTTATTTTGTGAAAAATACAAAGGTTGCAGATTCACCCATTCTGAAGTACCATCTTCACGAATCAATCTACCTTGCCAGTTTCTTGCTCTTTTGGGCAGTTCCCCAGGAATCGCCAGTGGATCACTTGCATCCATCAGGATCACTTTATCACCAATTTTTGCGGCAGCAATCAAGTAATTAAATCCATTTTTAGTTGGAAACAGAGGAGTGCCATTACTAACCGTACTTACCAGGACTGGATTGGCATCGATATTAGCATACTTCAGCATGGAAACCAGTAAAAGATTAATATCACCGGTATTTCCAATGCCCTCCTCGTAAGCATCACGTAGCCCATTTTCAGCTATATAACCCACGTAATCATTCCAGGTCATCTTTTGCTTTACAAAATTGAAGATCTTATTCATTTTTTGCTCCTGGTTGGTCAATGTGCCAAGCAAAGCGTCGATTTCATCATCAAAAAATCGCTGGTTCCGTAGTTCTGTGTTGAAACCGCTATCATTATAAATCGACTTTGAAACGCCTTCCCAGGTTTGCGAATAATTATCAATAGGAGAATTTGGAAACTTAGTGAACTTTAATTCCCAATCTAAAAATGCAGCGTAATTCTCCATATAATCTACATGACTTTCAGCTTTCAGAGCAGGAATATCCTCCTGATCGATCTCATAAGTGTTCTGCATATAATCTAACACACTGTTACTAGTGGAATGGCTAACAACTTTTCCACCGTACGAACTATTTCTTTGATTATTAGAAAAGGATCTTTTAAACGGCTTGGTTCCCTGATTGATTTTAGCATAAAAAGCTGCTTTTGGATTGTTATAAACTCCAAAATTCAAATATTCGGGGATCGTCACGCTTATATTCAGTTTGTCAATAGGAATTGTATACTGTAAATTGATACGATCCATGGAGGTCGTGATTCGGTCGCTGATTTTCTTATACTCATATTCGATAACCGTTCCCTCTTTTACTGCCGGCATGGTGAACGTAGTAAGCTCGCGATATTTGCTTGCCTCATTCTCATAAATATCCTTACGATCAAGCTTGGTTTCCTCAACTTTTCCGTTTTCCAGGTTATAACTTACTCCTCTTACTCCAGAAACATTTTCCTCGTAACCTCCTTTATAGGCACTGATCTTATGGGTTGCCCAGTCAAAACCATCTTTGTTGTAGATCTTGATACGCTCGTGATATTCGGTTACCACAAAAAAGCCGGTATTTGGCTTATAATCGTAGTAAGTACGCTGATATTTATATAAAACGGCAGCATTCGCATCAGGATCTTTATCGTGTTGTTTTTGGGCAACTTCACTTTTGGATACTTTTCCGAATTTATAATTTTGCGCATAGGTCGTGCTGCTCAGAATTAGGAAACTGAGGATAAAAAGGTATTTGGTCATGGTTAGGATTTTTCAGATTTTGCGATTACTGCTTTTAAATTATTTAAGGTGTTTACCTTGTCGATAAACTGGGTAAAATTCTGGAATTGCTCACTAGGCCACTCCCCTTCGTGAATAATGAGAACTCTTTCTACTTCTATACTTTTATTTTCTTCGGAAGCGCTAATGTTTATACTGAATTCTCCAAATTCTGAAGCGATCTCGTCACTTCCAGGTAATGCTTCGATCTCATAACCTTGCGGAATCTTAAAGCTGAAATGATCTTTGTAGGTTTTCCCACGTTCGAACACAAAAGGCATGGTTCGCTCCTGTGAAGTTTTCTTCATGATGTTCCCCTGCTGAATAAAATTAAGCGGAACCAGTAATCTTTCTCCAGCAGGACTCGCCAGCCTGCTACCACTGAACTTCAGCTTCTCCTGAAATTGAATATCGACCCGGTCATCTTCAAAAGCAATGTCCTCAAAATGCAGATTCTGAAGTCTGCCCCATTCATTTCTATAATATTTTTTGAGATCATCTTCGGTTTCTCTCTTTAATCCGTAGCGATCACCATAAGGAATGCCTTCTGAAATTCTGGTGAATTCCGCATCAAAATTACCTTTTTCATCCAGCTGAATCTCGCATTCTATCGCCTGCACATTATCTGATACTTCATATTTTCTGGTACGTATGATCTCTCCACCTTCTTCTGTAACCCTTAGCGCGTAACGATCATCTGTGAAGTCTCCCATATAATTGAATGGAGTGGTCTGGCTTGTACATTCCAGCCACAGATCTGTACTATCTTCCGAAGGAATATTCAGGATCACATGGTTTCCCTGCATGATGGTAAAATCCGGATTAATATGACGCTTTGAATCTCCACCATAGATTACGGTATAATAAGATTCGATACCCTGACTTTTAAGCAAGGCTTTGGTATAATTCGTTAATCCTTTACAGTCGCCATATCCCAGCCTGTCCACGTTCATGGCAGTTTCAGGTTCCCAGCCTCCAATGCCATATTGCACAGAAATATAACGGGTATTTTCCTGAACGTACTGGTAAATAAGCCTGGCTTTATCTTCAATACTACTGGCAGAGCTGGTCAAATCCACTATTTTCTTAATAGTGCTCTCCGGAAGGTGATCATGTTCTGCAACCAGATTATCATACATCCATTTACCAAAATGTTTCCAGTCCCTGGTTTCTCCGGCAACACCCTTCAGCTCAAATTTTTCCAGGCTAAACAAAAGGTTTGGAGTTGTACTGCGTAAAGAAGGTTCGAAATCTTCGTGTTTTCTCGCTTTGACATTTCGCAGTTTATAAAGGAAATGATTCTCAACCGAATGATCTTCTATGGCAACCTTATCGAAATTGTTTTCCTGAAATCTTAGTGCATGCGCATCAGGATTTTCAAGTTCGAAAATAGATTCTTCAATACTTACATTATAACCTTCCAGAGGAAACCATTGATCGAGAAATACAGTGTCTTCGTTCTCAAATTCACTGGTATAAATAACAGTATATGGATAGTTTCTGGCGTTATAATCCATATAACTAACCCTATTGTCTGCAAATAAGGTCCCTGAGCCAAAAGCACTAACGTCTGAAAAGTCCTTTTTCCTGAACTTTTCAACTTCATTTCCCATAGCATCAATTATGATGGCCTGCTGTTTTGCTATCCCATCACCCTCATCATAATGCTGGTAAGCATCAATGAAGTATTCTCCATTCTCATTGAAAACAGTGACAATACGGGTAGTGTGTACGACCACTTTATCTATGTCTTCAACAACAAGTTTTGTGTGCATCTTGCGAACGACCGCATCTGCATTTTCCAATAGTTCCGGGGAAATTTTTAAAATAGAATATTCTTGCTGGGAATACATGGAAGACATGCAGACCAGCAGCAAAAAAGTGATGATTCTTTTGCGCATTAAGCTGAAAATAGGTTAGTTCAGCCCGCAATATATAAAAAATTAACTCTTTTTAACGCTTTTCTTTCGAATCGATGATAATTGTTACTGGACCATCATTGAGCAAAGATACTTTCATATCTCCTCCAAAGACTCCTACCCCAACGCTTTTACCAAATTCTTTTTCGAAGGACGTTACAAAATCCTGATATAATGGTTCTGCAATATCAGGTTTAGCAGCATTTATAAAACTGGGCCTGTTCCCTTTTTTAGTACTGGCATGTAGGGTAAACTGACTTACTACAATGGCATCTCCATCAACGGTTCTGAGAGACTCATTCATTTTGCCCTCATCATCCCCAAAAATTCTCATGTTAATGATCTTACGGCAGAGCCAGTCAATATCTTCCTGGGTATCGCCCTCCTCTATTCCAAGTAGGATCAATAAGCCATCTCGCATTACCGCGCACACTTTATGATCTACGGTGACCGATGCTTCTGTGACTCGTTGTATTACTGCTCGCATTATTTCTGGTATTGATCTACTCTGTAGTTTTCATCTTCACCTTCCATGATCTGCAAATAACTTTTGTACCTGGACCAGGCGATCTCACCTTCTTCCAGAGCATCTTTGACCGCACATTTTGGTTCATTAAGATGCAGACAATTATGAAATTTACAGTGCTGTTTTAGCTGGAAAAATTCCGGGAAATAATCGCCAATTTCTTCCTTGTCCATATCAACTACTCCAAAACCTTTGATTCCGGGAGTATCAATTATTCTCGCATCAAATTGAAGGTCAAACATTTCAGCAAAAGTCGTGGTATGTTGCCCCTGGCTGTGTTGCCTGCTAATTTCCGAAGTTTTAAGATCAAGAGTAGGCTCTATAGCATTGATAAGAGTAGATTTTCCTGTACCACTATGACCAGAGATCATACTGGTCTTTCCAATCATCTTATCTTTTACTTTATCTACGTTTTTACCCTCTTTAGCTGAAATTCCAATACATTCATAGCCTGCACCGCGGTAAAGTTCTGCAAGGTATTTCACCTCAGCAAGTTCCTCGATGCTATAAGTATCAACTTTATTGAAAAGCAGCACTGCTGTGATAGCATAGGCCTCCGCAGTAACCAGAAAGCGGTCTATAAAAGTGGTTAAAGTAGGCGGATTATTAAGAGTAATAAGTAAAAAAACCTGGTCAACATTTGAAGCAATAATATGAGTTTGCTTTGAAAGATTAACCGACTTCCGGATAATATAGTTTTCCCTTTCGATGATCTTTTTGATCACCCCGGTTTCCTCCTCGCCGTCTTCCACATCAAATCTTACGACATCTCCTACAGCCACAGGATTTGTACTTTTAATTCCCTGTATCCTGAACTTTCCTTTGATCCGGCATTGGTAAAACTGGCCATTCTCGGCTTTTACATGATACCAGCTCCCGGTAGACTTATAAACAACTCCCTGCATTAAGCTAAACTATTCATATCTAATAATTTCTTTCCGCAAATTTAGGCATTAATTTATGAAGCTACCGGGAAGCGTGAAATCATCCCTTATACATCCAGGATTTTCTGTTGGTGATTAATAGATTCCTGGTGAATAGCTTTGAATAATCTTAGAACAAATTCTTCGCTCAGGCCTTTATCTTCACCTTCCAGTACCATTTTCCCAAGGATCTCGTTCCATCTTTTAGTTTGCAGAATTGCTACGTTCTGATCTTTTTTAACCTGTCCTATTTCTTCGGAAATTTTCATACGTTTAGACAAAATCTCCAGAATCTGACTATCGGTAATATCAATCTTGGAACGTAAAGCTGTTAGCTTATTCTGAAAATCCTGACTGGCAGAGATCTCCTTTCTAACTTTCAGATCTTCCATCATTTGGATCAAAGCAGCCGGTGTAATTTGTTGAGCCGCATCACTCCATGCTTTATCCGGAGTATGGTGAGTTTCCACCATGATTCCGTCGAAATTAAGATCAAGTCCTGTTTGGCAAAGATCAAAGATGATATCTCTTCTTCCTGCGATATGGGATGGATCCAGGATTAAAGGAAGGTCTGGGAATTTATTTTGTAGTTCGATAGGAATCTGCCATTCCGGGTTGTTACGGTACTTCGTTTTCTCGTAAGCAGAGAATCCACGATGTATCACACCAAGGTTATTGATATCTGCTGTGTGTAAACGTTCAACCGCTCCCAGCCACAAAGCAAGATCTGGATTTACAGGGTTTTTAACCAGTACGATCTTATCTGTTCCTTTCAAAGCATCTGCGATCTCCTGTACGATAAATGGAGAAACCGTTGTTCGCGCTCCAATCCAGAGAATATCCACATCATGTTTTAAAGCAAGATCAACATGGTTCGGGTTGGCAACTTCAGTGGTAGTAAGCATTCCGGTTTCCTCTTTCGCCTTCTGAAGCCATTTTAGACCCAATGCACCAACTCCTTCGAAATTTCCAGGGCGAGTTCTTGGTTTCCAGATTCCTGCACGTAAAACAGTTGCATCACTATCTTTTAACTGGTGAGCGATCGTTAATACTTGCTCTTCGGTTTCGGCACTACATGGCCCTGCGATCACCAACGGGTGAGACAGGTTAAAGTTCTCTAACCAGCCTCTGAGTTCTTTTTTATTTTCCATTCTCCTGTAATTTTAATTCTTCGTTCTTATTTATTCCGTTTAATACTTCTTTTATATGATTGGTTCGATCCATTTCCTGGTAAAGCTGATCGAAATTGTCTTCCTGCATCAATTTTCTGAAATTCTGAAGATTCAGAATATATTCATCGAGAGTTTCCAGTACATTTTTTTTATTCTGACTAAAAATTGGTGCCCACATTGCCGGGGAACTTTTAGCTAGTCTCACAGTCGAGGCAAAACCACTTCCTGCAAGGTCGAAAATATCACGCTCGTTCTTTTCCTTTTCCAGCACTGTTTTTCCCAGCATAAAGGAACTAATGTGTGATAGATGAGAAACATATGCTATATGACGATCATGTGAACGGGCATCCATATATCGTATTCTCATTCCTATCTTCTGAAATACCTCTAAAGCTTTTTCCTGAAGTTTAAAAGCAGTCTTTTCTACTTCGCAGATAATATTGGTTTTATTTCTGAACAATCCATGAATTGCAGCCTGCGGACCAGAAAATTCGGTTCCCGCAATTGGATGTGCTGCCAGAAAGTTTCTTCTTTTCACGTGATCCTCAACAATCTGACAAATATTTTCTTTAGTTGATCCCGCATCTATCACCACGCAATCATCTTTTACTCTATCCAGGATTTCAGGAAGAACTTTAATACTAGCATCTACTGGAATTGCAAGATATACCAGGTCAGCTTCATGTATATCCTCGATTGTAGACATCTTATCTATGAGGCCCAAATCAAGCGCCTGCTTCAGGTGATCCTCATTTCCATCTATTCCGGCAATACTTATCCCTGGAATACCGGCTTTTAGATCCAGCGCGAAACTTCCGCCTATTAATCCAATTCCTACTATAAATACCTTCATGATCTAATTCTTTTTAAAGCTTCATCAATCATTTCTTCCGTAGCACAAAGGGAGAAACGAACATAATCTCTTCCCTGCTCACCAAATATAAAACCCGGTGTTACGAACAGATCTTTATCGTACAATAATTCATCAACCAGGCTTTCTGCACTTTTACCTGCAGGAGCCTTCGCCCAAACAAAAAGTCCAGACTGCCCCGGTGCTGCTTCACAATTCAATGTTTTTACCAGTTCCAGAACTTTCTTCTTTCTTGAACTGTACAACTCGTTTAAATTTACAAACCATTCATCTGAAAGTTGAAGTGCTTTTACGGCACCAGCCTGCAAAGGATAGAACATTCCACTGTCCATATTGGATTTTACTTTTAGAACAGCTTCAATATTTTTCACGCTCCCGGCGAGCATTCCAACTCTCCAGCCAGCCATATTAAAACTTTTACTTAGCGAATTAAGTTCCATCACGTAATCGCTCCTTTTATGGGAATCTAGAATACTCAAAGGTTCTGTATTCTGAATAAAACTATATGGATTATCGTTGACTACCAGAATTTCATTCTTTTCAGCAAAAGCAGTCAGTTTCTCTAAGAAGCCAGCAGTCGCTTTGGTTCCAGTAGGCATATGCGGATAATTCACCCACATGATCTTTACATTTTCTAGTCCCTGCTGTTCTAATTTTTCCAGATCTGGCAACCAGTTCTGCGATTCGTCCAAAGTGTATTTCTGAACTTCTGCCTGTAATAATCCGGAAACTGAAGTATAGGTAGGATAACCTGGATCTGGAACCAATACTTTGTCTCCTTTATTAAGGAACGCCATGGAAATATGCATAATCCCTTCCTTGCTTCCCATGAGCGGAAGGATTTCATTTTCAGCATCCAGATTTACATGATAGTACCGAGAATAGAAGGCTGTCATAGCATTTCTTAGTTCCGGTATTCCTTTATATGGCTGGTATTGATGCGCTTTGGAATGCTTTAGACCAGTTTGCATCGCATCAATTACTTGCTGCGGTGGTGCAAGATCCGGACTTCCTATTCCAAGATTGATTACCGGTTTGCCCTGTTCTCGCAAAGCTGCCACTTCCCTTAATTTTTTGGAAAAGTAGTATTCCTGTACGCTTTCCAGTCTTTCTGCTGTCTTCATGACAATCTGCTTTTGTAAATTCCTAATATATTAAGGTCCTCGGTCATTAATTTCAAAACATCCATCGCACGATCAAAATCTTCTCTTTTATCAAAGATCACATCTACGAAAAATGAATATTTCCAGGGCTCGTCTATGATTGGCAATGACTGTATCTTGGTTAGATTCAAATAGGAATCACGTAGAATATTGAGTACTGAAACCAGGCTTCCACGATCACTCTTTAAATCAAATTTTAAAGATGCTTTATCAAGAATTTCACCATTCGGCTTTTGTTCTTCTGTTCCCAGAACTAAAAATCTGGTGGTATTGGATTTGATCGTATGAATGCCTGAAGCTAGAATTTCGAGTCCGTACATACTTGCCGCCGCAGGACTTGCTACCGCCGCAACTTTCAGTTTTTTTTCTGAAGAAATTCTTCGGGCGGCCTCTGCAGTATCTGCATCTTCGATCAACTTAATATGCGGATGTTTTTTAAAAAAATCCTTGCACTGCAACAGGGCCATAGGATGAGAATATACCTTTTTGATGTCCTCTATATTCTGACCTTTTACCGCCATCAAATTCATATTCACCGGAGTGTAATGCTCTCCAATGACCTTTAACTTGTATTCATCAATCAAGGCATAATTAGGAAGAATAGAGCCGGCAATACTGTTTTCGATAGCCATCACAGCTTCTGTCGTCCCACCTGAGGCAAGCGCTGTAGTGAGTTCCTGAAATGACATATGTTCAGCCACTGCAGTTTGCTCTCCAAAATAATCCATCACCACGAGGTGATGAAAAGACCCTTTAATACCCTGAATTCCGACTTTTCTCATTTTTTTCCAAAAAAAAAGTCCCGATCTAAGATCGAGACTTTTATATAATTTTAGCTTACTTAATCATATAGCATTCCCGATTCTATTCCTGGTATAGAAATAAAAATAATAGAATGCGTTCCAGTTAATTAAGCTTGTCATTTCAATAATTATGAAATACTAAAGTAGTACTAATATTCAAGACTCAAAATTAAACGGGATCCAAATTGGAACTTTTCCCATATTCGGAAGATTGATGTGAATTATTTACAGATTACGATTTAATACCTCAAAATTGGCTGCTAACATTGAAAGATAATCAGTCAGTTCTCTGAAGATTTATTCCTAATTTTGATCTCAATCTATGTCTATACAAGTAAATAACATATCAAAAAGCTTCGGAGATCAGCAGGCGCTGGAAAATATAAGCTTTGAAATTGGCCGCGGAGAGATCGTTGGATTTCTTGGGCCTAATGGTGCAGGAAAATCTACTTTGATGAAGATTCTTACTGGCTATCTTTCTGCAGATTCCGGGGAGGCCAGGATTAATGATTTTTCATTGGATACTCATTTGGCAGATCTTCAGCGAAGTATCGGATATCTGCCAGAGCACAATCCTCTGTATACCGAAATGTATGTTCGCGAGTACCTGCAGTTTCATGCATCTATATTTTCAGCTCCGAAAGACAGGATCGAAGAAGTTATTAAACTTACCGGGCTTTCGCCTGAAGCAAACAAAAAAATAGAACAGCTATCCAAAGGTTACCGGCAACGTGTCGGTCTTGCGGCTGCGCTATTGCATGATCCCGAGGTATTGATCCTGGATGAACCCACTACAGGTCTTGATCCAAATCAGCTGGTAGAAATAAGATCTTTAATTAGTTCTATTGGAAAAGATGGCAAGGATGGAAAGCGGGGAAAAACCGTATTTCTTTCTACACATATTATGCGTGAGGTAGAAGCGATCTGTGACCGGGTCATCATTATAAGTAATGGAAAGATAGTTGCTGATAAGTATCTAAAAGATCTTAGAAATGAAAAGGAACAGGTGATTTTTGTCGAATTCGATTATAGAATTGAAGAAGTTGCGCTTCAAAAGATCCCTGGAATGATCTCTGCCAAAAATACCGGCGGCTTTACCTATGAGTTAATTTTTGATTCCAATAAAGACATGCGTCCGGCTGTTTTTGATTTCGCTCATGATAACGGACTGAAAACACTACAGCTAAATCAAAAGACGAAGAACCTGGAAACTCTGTTCGCTGAACTTACCCAAAAATAGGATCGATCAAATACAAGTTCAATGCTAAAGTACAGTAGTTCTAACTCTAACCTGTTTTGAACGATTTTGCGTTAGGGATTGTAGCGGCATCCTTTTAACACAAGGCGGAGCTTGTCGAAGCATTGTGTTGAAAGATAAAGCGGAAAGCCCGGCCCGAAGGGCAACGCCCATATTTTTAAGGATCTCTGTAATAGTTACCTGGAAACTCTGTTCGCTCAACTTACCCAGAAATATTATCGAGAAACTACAAGTTCAAGGTTAAAGGTCATTAGTTCCACCTCTAGTCCAGTTTAGTTTGCGTTAGGCATTGCAGCGGCATCCTTTGAACACGAGGCTGAGCTTGTCGAAGCATTGTGTTCAAAGATAAAGCGGAAAGCCCGGCCCGAAGGGAAACGCCCAAAACTGAAAAATCATTAAACTATTCAAAAATCAATCTACCTTCAAAATGTTCCGTAACATCAACATCTGCCGGCCTGTTTACCGAAATGATATCTCCATAACTAAAAAGATCGGCTTTTAATGATTGCTGCGGATTAATGATCAATTTATTCGTTCCGCGATGTAAAAGGTCGTAATGCTGCACGACAAGATCTCTCGCTTCCAGCCTGGAATCTCCTGCTGCAAAGAAGCCGTCAAAATTTTCCACGCTTCCAGAAAGAAAGAAATGCGAATAATTATCGCTGGTAATCCGGAAATTCTTTACTTCCAGCTCCAGTTTGAAATCACCGTTGGTATATACTTCAATATCTTTATCCTGATTTTCAGAAACCAGCCAAAGCTCATCCAAGCGTAAAGTTCCAACACTTTCTATCATCAAATTTCCTGCGTGTCTTAAGTAAGTAAGATCAGGAACGGTGACGTAAACTTTGGTGATATTAAAATCACGCACAAAATTACAATCGTTCTCGTTTCGTAAAACCAACTGACCGTCGATCACTTTAGCCGAGACCTCATTGCGAAGATTTTCACCGGTTTCAACGAGAACTTTTTGCGATTCTCCCTGTTCGATAAACAATTTGATCTTATCATAAACCAGGATCTCGTCGAAACTTTCAAGTACTATTTCTTCGGAAGTGATCGCTCCAGCTTTCTGAAAACAGTCATTGGCATCTTCAGAATCACAACTCCAGAGAACTATTCCGAAGAATAAAAATATAAGTTTTTTCATAATCTGTAACCTATTGAAAATTCTACTGCTTCCGCATTTGCTCCATGGGATCTAACTGTGACCGAAGCCCACCAGTCTTTGGAAAAATCACGTTGTAAACCCATTCTGTTATAAACCCGATCCACATAATCATCATATGGATAGTAAGCATAATACCCAAGATGCGTGATCAGGGACATTTTATTGAAGGTAAGTTTGTGACCTAGAAATAATCCCACTCGCTTGGCATCCTCGTCCCCTGAAGTTCCCTTCTGCGGAAATGCAATCGACTGATACCTGATAAATTCTTCCAGAGACCTTGAAAAGAAAAGTTCTGCGCCTCCATGCAACGTACTTCTATGATTTAGAACTTTATCTGCATACGCTGAAACCGTCAAAAATGGCAATCTTGGAGAACCAATCACTCCTGAAGTGTTCACACCACTTCGAACAGCGAAATTATAATGAAAAGGTTCGGTATATTTTTCTTCCTCTCCTCTTGGGATATAGTCGGGATGCTCCTTATGATCCAGCAGGTAATTAACTCCTACGTTAAAAGTGAAGGTATTTGTACTATGATTTGGAGAACCCATATCTGCATTGGAATAATGTATAATGGTGACTCCGGCATTCAGTCCCAATCCGCCCACGATATTTTCCTTATGAATATTTCCCATTAAATAGGTAGAACTCAAAAAGCGGGTTCCGTAGGCATTATTCTGATAATTGGTATCAGGATTGTAAGGATCTGTGGTATAAGCTACTCCCTGGCCAATTCGAAACATCAACAATCGCTGCAGGAAATAGAAGCTAAAATGGCCATAGACAGAATAATTCTCACCGAGATACTGATTTTTCATATTCTGATAAATAAAAGAATATCCAAAATCAGGATAATTATACCTGCTCTCCCATTTTTCGAGTCCGTAGGTTTTCCGGTTCACGCTCAGTAAAAAACCTTCTTGGTGCTCATCGATCAAATGTGCAATATCCGGGTTGTGTTCAAGGATACTTCCATAAAAATAGCTGGCATCGAAGGAATAATATTTTTCAGGTTTTTCTACCTGTGCCTGTATGAACAAGCTGAAAAACATGAGGAAAGCGGGGAGAATTCTTTTCATACGGAGACAAATCTAACATATTTACGAATATTATTCCGCTAGAGTTTGAACTTAGAAAACTGCTTCAGCAATCTGCCTGATATTGGTACTTTTTCCCATGGAATAATAATGCAAAACAGGCGCCCCACCCTTGATCAATTCTTTGCTTTGCTGGGTACACCATTCTACACCAACCTGCCGTACCTCTTGATTATTTTCACATTTTTCAACTTCGTGAATCAGGGCTTCCGGAAGATCCACATGAAATCTATGCGGCAGTAAACTCAATTGCTTTTTAGTCGCCAAAGGCTTCAATCCCGGAATAATAGGCACATTGATCCCCTGATCGCGGCACTTTTCGACGAATTCGAAATAACACTGATTATTAAAAAACATCTGGGTCACCACATATTCTGCTCCGGCATCTACTTTTTGTTTCAAGCGCCGAACATCAGAATCTATACTTGGAGCCTCCATATGCTTTTCCGGATAACCAGCAACGCCAATGCAAAAATCTGTGTTATGCCCTTTTTCGATGACCTCATCCAGATATTTACCTTCATTCATATCCCTGATCTGTTCCACCAGTTCACTGGCAAATTGGTGTCCGTTTGCTTCAGGCTTAAAATAAGTTTCGCTTTTAACTGCATCTCCCCGAAGTGCCACCACGTTCTTGATCCCTAGAAAATCCAGATCTATCAAAAAGTTTTCGGTGTCTTCCTTTGAAAAACCTCCACAAAGAATATGAGGCACCGCATCCACTCCATATTTGCTTTGGATCGCAGCACAGATCCCAACAGTTCCGGGACGTTTTCTAACGATCTTTTTTTCCAGAAGTCCGTTTTCACGTTCAGAATACACATATTCTTCACGATGGTAAGTCACGTCTATAAATGGCGGATTAAATTCCATCAAAGGATCGATATTTTCGTAAATCGAATTGATATTAAATCCTTTTAAGGGCGGCAGGATCTCAAAAGAGAATACTGTTTCTCCCGTTGTTTTCTCCAGATGTTCGGTAATCTTCATGATTTGGTAATAATTTCAATTTGGGCGTTGCCCTTCGGGCCGGGCTTTTCGCTTTATCTTTTAGCACGATGCTTCGACAGGCTCAGCTTCGTACTAAAAGGATGCCGCTGCAATCCCTAACGCATATTTTTCACTTCACATTTATTTTCGTTCTGAACCTGTGTCAGAATCTTTAAAGAAGCTGAAATCGATGATTTACGGAGTTGAAAAAATTCAGCTTCACTGATATCGTTTCTGACTTCTCTAATATTCTATTGGTCTAAATACTAACTTCTTAATACTAGTCCGCTATGTTAGGATTCAACCATTTTTCAGCTTTGCGATAAGCAATTCCTTTTCTTTCAGCATAATCCCTAACCTGGTCTTCTTTAATTTTTCCCAGTCCAAAATATTTAGCTTCAGGATTGGCAAAATAATAACCACTTACACTTGCCGCAGGCCACATTGCGAGGCTTTCAGTAAGCTCTACCCCGATATTTTCCTTTATTTTAAGAATCTCCCAGATCGTTAGTTTTTCCAGATGATCGGGGCACGCAGGATAACCAGGTGCTGGCCGGATACCTTTATATTCTTCTTTGATCAAAGCCTCGTTGGTAAGATTTTCAGCAGCGGCATAACCCCAATCCTCCGTCCTCACTTTTTTATGCAGGTATTCGGCAAAAGCTTCAGCCAGCCTATCAGCCAGTGCTTTAATCATGATCGAGTTGTAATCGTCCAGATTCTTTTCGAATTCCTGCGCTAATTCCTGGGTTCCAAAACCTGTAGTCACACAAAAACAACCTATATAATCCTGAACACCATTGTCTTTTGGAGCTATAAAGTCTGATAACGCATAATTAGGCTGATCTCCATGTTTTTTCAATTGCTGACGAAGTGTTCTGAAAATGACAGTTTTTTGTTCTGAATCTTCAGAATATTTTACTTCAATATCATCGTTTTCAACAGAATTAGCTTCAAATAATCCAAATGTTGCTTTTGCCTTCAGTAGCTTTTCCTTCAGAATTCGTTGCAGTAAAACCTGCGCATCTTCAAATAGACTCTGTGCCTGCTCGCCAACTTTTTCATCTTTCAGAATATCTGGATAGCGGCCATGCAAATCCCAGCTTCTAAAAAATGGAGACCAGTCGATATAATCCAGTAATTTTGAAAGATCAAAGTCCTCTATCACCTGTGAACCAAGCTTATTCGGTTTCTTGATTTGAGTTTTCTTCCAGTCAATCTGAAATCTATTTTTTCGGGCTTCCTCAATACTTAGAAATGATTTGACCTTACTTCGCTTCTTGAAATTAAGGCGGAAAGTATCATAGTCGGTTTTAAGATCGCGCTTGTATTTTTCTTTCGTACTATCCTTCAGTAATTGTCCAACAACTGTAACTGCCCGGGAAGCGTCATTTACGTGTGCCACAGCGTTTTTATATTGCGTATCTATTTTAACTGCAGTATGAGCTTTAGAAGTTGTTGCACCACCTATCAGTAAAGGGACAGAAAAATCCTGACGTTCCATTTCCTTCGCCAGAAATACCATCTCATCCAGGGACGGAGTAATGAGTCCGCTAAGACCAATCACATCTACATTCTCGTTTTTGGCAGTTTCTATGATCTTCTCCGGTGGCACCATCACTCCTAGATCGATGATCTCGTAGTTATTGCATCCCAGCACCACAGCCACAATATTTTTACCAATATCATGCACGTCGCCTTTTACGGTAGCCATCAATATTTTTCCTGCCGATTTTCTCTTATTGGTTTTATCAGCTTCAATATGAGGAAGCAAATGCGCTACAGCTTTTTTCATCACCCGGGCAGATTTTACAACCTGCGGTAAAAACATTTTTCCGCTTCCAAAGAGATCACCAACTACGTTCATTCCGGTCATTAAGTGACCTTCGATCACGTCCAATGGCCTATTAGCTTCAATTCGCGCCTGCTCAATATCTTCAAGAATATAGGCATCTATTCCTTTAACCAGGGCATGCGTAATTCTATCCTGTAATGCTTTCTCTCGCCAGGAAAGGTCTATTTTATTCTCTCTTTTTCGACCCACCACATTTTCAGCCAGGTCCAGAAGACGTTCGGTAGCATCTTCTCTACGATCCAGGATCACATCTTCCACGTGTTCTAACAGCTCTTTCGGAATTTCGTCATATACCTCCAGCATCGAAGGATTTACGATCCCAATGTTCATCCCGGCTTTGATTGCATGATATAGAAAAACTGAATGCATCGCCTCCCGTACCGGATTATTTCCACGGAAGGAAAACGAAACATTGCTCACTCCACCACTCACACTACAGTGCGGCAAATTTGCTTTAACCCAGCGAGTACCTTCAATAAAGTCGATCGCGTTTCTTTTGTGTTCATCCATTCCTGTTCCCACAGGAAATATATTTAAGTCGAAAATGATATCTTCAGGAGGAAGTTTTACTTGATTGACGAGAATGTCATAGGAACGTTTCGCTATCTCAATTCGGCGATCATAATTATCAGCCTGGCCTACTTCATCAAAGGCCATCACGATCACAGCCGCACCATAACGTTTGATCTTTTTCGCATGAGCGATGAATTCTTCTTCACCTTCTTTTAAACTAATAGAATTTACCACGCATTTCCCCTGAGCTACCTGAAGTCCGGCCTCAATAATCTCCCATTTGGAGCTGTCTATCATAATAGGAACCCGCGCAATATCCGGTTCGGCAACCACAAGGTTCAGGAACTTTACCATAGCTTCTTTACCTTCAATGAGTCCGTCATCCATGTTCACATCGATGATCTGTGCACCATTTTCTACCTGTTCCCGGGCAACTTCCAGTGCTTCATCAAACTTCTCTTCTTTGATGAGACGCAGGAATTTTTTAGATCCGGCAACATTGGTTCGTTCTCCTACATTTATAAAATTACTATCCGGTGTGATCACCAAAGGTTCCAATCCGGAAAGTTTTAAGGGTCGTGCCCCTCCCTGCCTCCCCACAAGGGAGGAGTCTATATTACTTGATTTGATAGTTCCTGTATCCATATTATCCGTTTTCGTCATCCTGAACTATTTTCAGGGTCTCACCATTGTTATTTATCTGATTATTGAGATGCTGAAGCATGTTCAGTATGACTATGCATATTAATAGTACGCGGTTTGTATTTTCTGGCGATTTCAGCAATTGCTTTAATATGTTCTGGAGTGGTTCCGCAGCAACCGCCGAGGATATTCACAAGGCCTTTTTCGAGATATTCTTCTATTTGAGCAGCCATTTCCCGGGCATCCTGATCATATTCGCCAAATGCATTAGGTAAGCCCGCATTAGGATAGGCCGAAACTCCCGAATTCGCATACCGGTTTAGAACCTCAAGATGCGGAGTCAATTGTTTTGCTCCCAGAGCGCAGTTAAAACCAACGCTTAACAAAGGAATATGAGAAACGGATATTAGAAAAGCTTCTGCAGTCTGGCCGGAAAGGGTTCTTCCGGAGGCATCGGTAATCGTTCCACTTACCATAATCGGAATATCAAGATTCAGTTGCTCTTTTAATTCTTCAATTGCAAAAAGAGCTGCTTTCGCATTTAATGTATCAAATACAGTTTCTACCAGAAGAACATCTGCTCCACCTTCAACAAGTGCTTTTGCTTGTTGCTTATACGCTTTCCGAAGTTCATCAAAAGAAATAGCGCGATAGCCGGGATCGTTCACATCGGGACTCATACTCGCCGTTTTGTTGGTTGGACCAATCGCTCCAGCTACGAATCTTGGTTTCGATGGATCTTCAGCAGTGACTTGCTCCGCAACTGCTTTGGCAATTCTTGCCGATTCAAAATTAAGCTCGTATACGAATTCTTCCATTTGATAATCGGCCATCGCAATGGTGGTTCCGGAGAAAGTATTGGTTTCTACAATATCGGCTCCAGCATCAAAGTATTTTCGATGGATGGTGGCAATAGCTTCAGGTTGGGTAAGGGAAAGCAGATCATTATTTCCTTTTAAGGAAACGGGCCAGTCGGCAAAACGTTCTCCACGGAAATCCTCTTCAGAAAATTTATATTCCTGAAGCATGGTACCCATGGCACCATCTAGTATTAATATTTTTTGAGAGAGTAACTCTTCTAATTTCGACATGATTATTTAAATAATACGATATCAAAAAAAGAAGACTGGAAAGAATTCTGATTGTTATCTATCCGAGACTGAACTCAGTAGAATGTAGCACCTTCTCCTAAGGAGGGTTGCTAAGGTTTCACAGGGTCTAATCCCTCAACCTTTCTTGATAACGATTGTTAGTAAACAATGAACTTACGAGACAAATATAGGGTTCAGCCTCTAAAAACCAAGTGTTTTGGCAAAAAATTAATCTGATAATTAAAATGAGAAATTTCCGCTTTGCTGAACCTTTAGAAAATTATTTTCACTTAATTCCTTCAGAAATGATTTAAATTCTTCTTTCATTTCCTTATTGGAAAGAGTAATTTCAAGATCTCTCTTTTCTCCAGATCTATGAGTAAAATATAAATGGTTCTTATTTCCGTAGATCGTGTGTTTCCAGAAACTGGCATATCCTACATAGTCAAAACCAAGATCCTGTAATTCTGTGATCTTATATATTTTTAATTCGTTCTCTTTCTCAATGATGATCTCATCGCGAGTGATTTTTAAAAAGCCTAAAGTCCTTGGTTTTAGAAAACTTTGCCCTAGTGCGATAAACATACAGATAACATAAACCGCATGTGCGGAATGTAACAGCCATGGATTTTCCGGTTTCCAGACATACGCGATCACACCGCTACCCAGCAATAATACTGCTACCAGAATACGGACTGTCCAGGATGGCTCCCAGGTTTTTACAATTTTCGTTTCAAACGAATTCACTATATAACTTTTATAGAATTAAGGCTTACACTATATGAGATCTCCGCAGCTTTTTCCAGCATTTTAGAAACAGAGCAATATTTATCCATCGATAGTTTTACTGCTCTCTCCACTTTTGCTGCTGGAACTTCACCCTTCAGAATAAAATCAAGATGAATCTTTTTGAAAACATTAGGAATAGCGCCATCTTCACGATAACCATCCACCTCAACCTGAAGATCTTCCAGCTCGTGATTTTGCTTTCTCAGGATCATCACAATATCTATACTGCTACAACCCGCAATTCCCCTAAGCAGAAGATCCATGGGACTCGCACCCTTTGGCTCCTCGTCAGATTTATTATCCAGCAATACTATATTCCCGCGCTCATTTACAGTCTCGAACAGGTAGTTCTCATTGATTCTCTTTAAGCTGATCTTCATTTCTTCAAATTTTCAATAAAGATAGGAATTCTTACACTTCTGAAGAGTAACCTTAGTTACCAGGATCTTCTAAACACTAATACTTTTAACCACTTCCCGTTTTGCTTCTTTCTTAGTTCCGTCGAAACCTTCAACCCCGCCCACAGTCGTGTACTTCAGAACATACTTCTTATCAGGATTAATTCGCGCATAAGCACTCTGGCACATAATCGCAGCTTCATGAAAGCCAGACAATATTAGCTTCAGTTTACCTTTATAGGTATTCACATCGCCAATCGCATAAACCCCGGGAATATTTGTCTGGTAATCATAAGAATTATCTACTTTGATCGCATTCTTTTCAATTTTCAACCCCCAGCTTCCAATAGGTCCAAGTTTTGGCGATAACCCGAATAGTGGGATGAATTCATCCACTTCCCTGAACTCTTCACCACGTGCTTTATCCTTATG
The DNA here is from genome assembly GCF_045055805.1 of Christiangramia sp. LLG6405-1. Lineage (GTDB taxonomy): Bacteria > Bacteroidota > Bacteroidia > Flavobacteriales > Flavobacteriaceae > Christiangramia. The sequence goes on from NZ_CP159330.1 coordinate 266,296, forward strand.
TCGAATAACCACTTTTTCCAGCTGGTCCTTCCCTTGCAGACCAACAACTTCTGCATTGGTGATCATTTCAATTTTTCCAAGTTTAGCTAATTCCGAAACTCTTTCTACGGAATCTAATGCTCCACGGAATTCTTCCCTTCTGTGTACTAAAGCAACTTCAGCAGCAACATCGGCTAAATAAATCGCCCAGTCTAAAGCAGAATCCCCGCCACCAGCGATCACCACACTTTTATTACGATACACTTCAGGATCCTTAATAAAATAAGATACTCCCTTATCTTCAAAATCTGCGATATTAGAAATTGGAGGTTTGCGTGGCTCAAAAGAACCAAGTCCGCCAGCAATCGCCACTACAGGCGCGTGATGTTGCGTTCCTTTATTGGTGGTCACTATAAAAGTTCCGTCATCCAGTTTTTCCAGGGTTTCTGCACGTTCTCCCAGGGTAAATCCAGGTTCAAAAGGTTTTATTTGCTCCATTAAATTCTTAACAAGATCACCAGCAAGGATCTCTGGAAATGCCGGAATATCGTAAATAGGTTTTTTGGGATAGATCTCAGAACACTGTCCGCCTGGTTGAGGCAAGGCATCGATAAGATGTGTTTTTAGTTTTAGAAGTCCCGCTTCGAATACGGTAAACAATCCTGTAGGTCCTGCTCCAATGATCAGGATATCTGTTTTAATCATATTTCTCCTTTTTATATATTAAAGATTCAGTAATACTATTCATTTGTTCCACTTTGGCTTCGAAATCACCTTTGATGGATTTTCGATACTCATTCAAATTCTCCACCATTTCATTTACATTTTCGGGAATCACTTCTTCAAAAAACTGTCGTAAACGCTTTGCGGTTGTTGGTGATTTTCCATTAGTGGAAATGGCGATTTTCACATGCCCTTTATTTACAATCCCGCCCATATAGAAATCGCATAGTTCTGGTGTATCTGCGATATTCGCCAGCAAAAATCTCTTTTTAGCGTCTTTATACACTCTTTTATTGAGTTTTGCATCGTTTGTTGCAGCGATTACAAAATGCCGCTTCTTAAGATATTTTCGTTTATACCTTCCCTTAGTCAATTTAGCTCCATGTTTTCTGGCAAGCTCTTCGGTTTCTTTCAGGAACCATTTTGCTACCACCTCGACCTTCGCATTAGGACTGGATTTAAAAAGAAAATGAAGTTTTTCGTGGCCTACATTTCCACCACCAACTACCAGAATGTTAAGTTGATGCACTTTTAAAAAAACCGGATATAATTCGTTTCTCTCTTCCATTCTAAGCAGCTCCAATTTTTACATATCCCTGTTGTTTCGGAAGACTTTTCACGTTCTGAAAAACTGTTTGTAAAGTATTCGCCTCCTTCACGACCTCACCAATCACTATAATCGCAGGCGCTCCCAGATTTTTTTCTGAAACTATTTTCTCAATAGTTTTTATAGTTCCAAAACCTGATTTTTCGTTCACAGTTGTACCATTCTGAATGATGCCCACAGGAATATCTTTTTTACCATAATTGCTGAAAATTTCAACAATTTCATCAAGTTTTCCCATCCCCATTAAAATCACCACAGTTGCGGTAGATTGCGCGGCAAGCTTAACATCTTCTGAAAGTTTTCGCTGCGTAGTAGTTCCTGTAATTACCCAGAAACTTTCAGAAGTGCCTCTTTGTGTCAACGGAATTCCAACATTCGCGGGCACGGCAATAGAAGAAGTAATTCCAGAAACAACCGCAGTTTCCAGCCCATGCTTTCGGGCATAGTTGATTTCTTCAGACCCTCTTCCGAAGATGAATGGATCTCCTCCTTTAAGTCTTACCACATGTCCTTGTTCTGTAGCATATTTTACAATTAATTCATTAATCTCATCCTGAGAGAATCGGTGCTTATCCTTTCGTTTCCCCACGAAAATATGTCTCGCCTGAGGTGCATATTCCAATAGGTCTCTATTAATAAGTGCATCGTACAGAATCACATTAGCCGACTTTAGAGTATTCAAAGCTTTTACTGTAATCAATTCCGGATCACCCGGACCTGCGCCTACTACCGTTAGTTTTGCTGAATTAAACATTCTGTACCTCCTTCGTTCTATAAGCATCCACTCTATTCAGAAATAACTGCGCATCCTCTAAATACTTTCTGGCAAAGTCCTCGCTGGGTTCATGCTGGTTTAACTGGTAAGCAAATTCTTTAAAAGTGGTCGCCAGATCGATCCTGCCAGTTTCGACAAATAGTTCATCAAATTGAGCAATGATTCCAGCCTGGGTATTCGTCTTCACATCTTCAGCCAGCAGCAAGGCTTTCGCTGAATTCACGATCGAAGTGTACGCATGATAAATACTGTCTGCCCAATCTTTTCTTTCCAACGCAGATTTCGCATTATCGATCTTCTCTTCACTTTCAAACAACAATGTGGCAATTAGGTCGATGACCACCCCGGCGCATTCCCCTACTCCTACTGCCTTTATATATGGGGTTTCATGTCCCCAATCCACAAACTCGTTCTCAGAAATATTTGAAGTATCTGCCAGATCTTTCAGCAAGTCATAGAAATAGGTCTTCTCTTTACGATCATAATACTCTACAAATTTTTCCTGCGCTTCTGAATTTGCTTCAAAATCGTTTAGTATGATCCTTAATGCTTCAGGACCACGTTTACTGGGGACTTTTACAAGTTTATCTGCAAATCTACCCTTGCCATTTCCCAGGGTTCCTCCACCAAGTAAAACCTGCAGTGCCGGTGCAACCGTTTTTCCGACTTTTATAGACATTCCTTGGAATCCTATTTCAGCCATATTATGCTGTCCACAGGCGTTCATACAACCACTTATCTTAATAGTTATATCCTTTCCATTAGTGAATTGCGGATATTCTTCTTTGAGAACATCTTCCAGCACGTCGGCAATTCCGGTGCTGCTGGCAATACCGAGATTACAGGTATCGGTGCCCGGGCAGGCGGTAATGTCTACAGTCTTATTGTATCCAACTTCTGCATAACCTAGTTTTTTAAGTTCAGTATAGAAAAAAGGCAGAAAATCCTGGCGAACATGACGAATCAAAATATCCTGTCTTAAGGTTAATCTTAACTCGTTACCTGCGTATTTTTTAACCAAATCTGCAAGCTGCCTCGCTCCACGAGTATAAAAATCACCAAGCGGCACGCGAATTCCAATAGCGAATAATCCTTCCTGCTTTTGCGCAAAAACATTGGTTTGCCTCCAGCTTTCAAAATCATTTCCATCTTCGATTTCTACGGAAGGAACCTCAACTTGTTGCAAAGCTGGAGTTGCTTCGAATCTTTCAATCTCAAATTCAGGTTGTTCTTGCGAAAGTGCCGTCTTTTGTTCGGCTACCAGTTTCATAAATGCTTCTTTTCCTATATCCTTCAGAAGAAATTTAATCCTGGCTTTTAGACGTTTCGCACGTTCACCATGTCGATCAAAAACCCGGAGTACACCTTCAATTAGAGGTATGATCTCTTCCGCAGGTAAAAAGTCATATAACTCATCTGCATGCCGGGGTTGTGAGCCCAGACCGCCACCAAGCATTACTTTGAATCCGCGTTTTCCATCCTTCAGTTTGGCGATAAAACCAAGATCATGTATATAACTAAGCGCAGTATCTTCATCTGAAGAAGAAAAGGACATCTTAAATTTTCTACCCATTTCCTGGCAGATGGGATTCCGAAGAAAAAATTGAAAGGCAGCGTGTGCATACGGTGAGACATCGAAAGGCTCGTTGGGATCTATCCCTGCGGTTGGCGAAGCAGTAATATTTCTTACCGTATTCCCGCAGGCTTCTCTAAGAGTGACATCATCTTTTTCCAGTTGCGCCCAAAGCTCGGGAGTCCTGTCCAGACTCACGTAATGGATCTGGATATCCTGCCTGGTTGTGATATGCAATCGCCCCTTTGAATACTCATCTGAAACATTGGCGATCCGGTGTAATTGTTCTGAAGTTACCTTTCCAAACGGTAGTTTTATGCGAACCATTTGAACTCCCGACTGTCGCTGTCCATAAACTCCGCGTGCCAGGCGCAGGCTACGAAACTTTTCTTCATCAGCCTTTCCTTCGCGAAAAAGCCTGATCTTTTTTTCTAAATCCAGGATATCTTTCTCGACAACGGGATTTTCAATTTCGGTTCTAAAACTTTGCATGATCTTGATTATTTAAATGAAAAAAGTCCTTTTAAGAATGACACTTAAAAGGACTTTTTATAATTCAGTTTATAAAATGGACTTCTAAGTATGAGGCGAATAGCACATACACATGTTTGATAAAATATTCATAATGAAGTAGTTCATTTTTTGGTGATATTATTTTATAAATCCTACTCCGGCCGTGGTATTTGTTTGAGTATCTACCAGAATAAATCGGCCATTTGTTCGATTTTCATTGTAACTGTCGGCATAAATAGATTTACTTAGTTTGATCTTTACGCTACCAATGTCATTCAGACTCAAAGAAGTTACATTCTCTTCGGCTCCAAAATTCGAATCAATATGGCTTTCTACTTTATCTATTTTTGCCAGAACACCGTTGGTATTATGTTGTAAAACATATTTTTTGCCCGGAACCAAAGGGCGATTATCCATCCAGCAAACCATGGCATCCACAACTTTTGTTTCTTCAGGAACCTCTTTGGTCTTCACCAGCATATCTCCTCTGGCGACATTTATATCATCTGCCAGGCTAATAGTTACAGAACTTCCTGCTGGAGCTTCATCAAAAGTTTCTTCGAAAAAATGAATGTCTTTGATTTTGGAGGTCGTCAAGGATGGTAACACGGTTACCTCATCACCTACTCTCAAGCTATTACCATTAATTTTCCCTGCATAACCGCGGTAATCATGAAATTGTTCGGTTTTAGGTCTTATTACTGTTTGAACAGAAAACCTAGCCTGACTTTCTTCCGCAAAATCTTCAGCTTTAAGATCTTCGAGATGTTCCAGTATGGTTTGCCCTTGATACCAGGACATTGCAGTAGATTTTTCAGCAATATTCTCTCCCCATAAAGCGCTCACCGGAATAAAGGTGAGTTTCTGATCCTGGAAATCACTTTTACTTCTTAACTCATCAAATTCCTTAACGATATTGGTGAATACATCTTCAGAGTAATTGACAAGATCCATTTTATTTATAGCGACTATAACTTCTTTGACTCTCAGCAAATTATTTATGAAAAAGTGCCGGTACGTTTGTTCGATCACTCCCTTTCTGGCATCTATAAGAATAATTGAAGCTTGTGAAGTTGAAGCCCCGGTGACCATATTCCGTGTATATTCTATATGCCCCGGAGTATCGGCGATGATATAACTTTTCTTTGGTGTTGAAAAGTAGATATGAGCCACGTCTATTGTGATCCCTTGTTCTCTTTCTGCTACCAGACCGTCTGTAGCTAGTGAGAAATCCAAATAGTCCAGACCATTTTTCTTACTCACCCTATCAATGGCTTCCAATTTATCTGAAGTTAAAGATTTGGTATCGTAAAGCAGTCTGCCTATGAGTGTGCTTTTACCATCATCAACGCTTCCTGCTGTTGCTATTTTTAATACTTCCATTCTCTTATTTTTTTAAAAATAACCTTGTTGCTTTCTTGTTTCCATGGCAGCCTCAGATCTTTTATCATCGATCCTTGCACCTCTTTCTGAAATAGCTGATTCCCTTATTTCCTTGATAATCTTTTCAACGGTATCTGCTCCAGATTCCACTGCAGCCGTACAGGTTATATCTCCCACAGTTCTAAATCGAACGGTTTTCATTTCTGTAAGTTCATGATCGTCTTTGTAAACATGCTCTGAAGCTGTCCAGATTAAACCATCTCTTTCAAAAATCTCTCTCTCGTGCGCGAAATAAATGGAAGGAATTTCAATCTTTTCAGCATCTATATAACTCCAAACATCCAGCTCTGTCCAGTTAGAAATAGGAAATACTCTAACATTCTGGCCAATATCGATACGTCCATTCAGCATATCAAAAACCTCCGGTCGCTGGTTCTTTTCATCCCACTCTCCAAAGTCATTTCTTACTGAAAAAATTCTCTCTTTTGCACGAGCTTTTTCTTCATCCCTTCTTGCTCCGCCTATACATGCATCGAACTTATATTCTTCAATGGCATTTAGAAGAGTATTGGTTTGCAATGAATTCCTGCTGGAGTACCTGCCTTTTTCTTCAATAGAAACTCCGCTATCAATATCATCCTGAACTTTTCTTACAATCAGGTTCAGTCCAAGTTCTTCAACTAATCGATCTCTGAACTCGATAGTTTCAGGAAAGTTGTGACCAGTATCTATGTGCATTAATGGAAAAGGAATCCTGGCGGGATAGAAGGCTTTTTGCGCTAAGCGTACCAAAGTGATAGAATCCTTACCACCCGAAAATAATAGCACGGGATTTTCGAACTGAGCCACAACTTCCCGGAAGATGTAAATAGCTTCGCTTTCTAACGTATTTTGGTTTAAGATCGAACTCATTTTAAAACTTTTAGGCGTGTAAACCACACTCTCTGTTATCTAATACTTTTGTAGGGTCGAAATATTTGAATTCATTCGGTAGTTTATGCTCTCTCAAATACCCATCTAATTTTTCGTCTGACCAGTGGTAGAAGGGACTAACCTTAAGAAGACCGTCTTTACTATAACTTAGAATATCTATGCTATCTCTAAAATTTGTCTGTCCTTTTCTGAGATTCGTAAACCACACATCTGGATTTTGTTCAGTCATAGCTCTTTGAAAAGGTTCCAGTTTTACCTGCCTGGTAAATTCATCATGATCTGGAGAATCTACTCCTGGAATACCCTTAAAAAATGCGTCTCTATAAGCAGCAGTTTCTTTTGGTGTATAAAGTTTCACTTTAAGATCTAAATGGTCCATGAGAAACTGAGCATGTTTATAGGTAGGCAGAGTATTGTAACCTGTGTCGCACCAAATTATCTTCATAGAACTATCTACCTGAGTACAGGCATGTAAGATTGCTGCTTCATAAGGTCTGAAATTGGTAGTAACTACTGGATTATTACTAGATGCCAAGACCCATTGAATTATTTCTGAAGGTGCTACACCGCGTAACTGACTGTTAAGTTTTTCTATTTCTGTATCGCTAAACTTTTTCATCTGTCTTTATGATTTAATTCTGGTCAATTGCGAATAACCAGTTACTATTTCACATTTGTATAATTTCCGGTTCGCTACTATTAAAGCTAATCTTTGCCATAGGGTATTAAATTCCAAAGCCGTTCGTGACCAAAGTACAGGATCATTTTTGTTACCAGTTCTACAGATCCAATCGCGAGAGCAGTTTCTATTTTTCCAGTAAGAAACCATGCGATCATGACCGTATCCAGGGTTCCAACTATTCTCCAACTAATCGTTTTTAGAATACTTCGAAGCGGTCGTTCTGTAGTCCTGTCTTTTTTATAGGTACTTTTTTCTTTAGTTTGATTCAGTAACATCAACATACTCTCTTCATTAAAAACTTTAATCCTATCGGTTTACTAGGTTTTAAGCAAAACTAGACTTCGTTTATTTAAACACCAATTTATTTCTTAGTAAAATTTTATTTTAACACCCTTATTATTGCTTAAAAGCAATGTCTGCAAGGGTATTCTCTCCAAGTACATTCAGCGATGCATCCCTAACCTGTATCATCAATTTGTGAACAGAACAGGCGTCCTCATCTGGACAGTCATCGCATTTTTCATAATAATTAAGGCTAACACAGGGAACCATGGCTATGGGTCCTTCCAGCACCCTGATCACTGCGGTCATCTTAATTTCTGAAGGTTTTTTTATTAAATAATAACCTCCACCTTTTCCCTTCTTAGATCCTAGAAAGCCAGATTTTCTGAGTTCCAGCATAATACTCTCCAGGAACTTCTGCGAAATATTCTCACTTTCTGAAATTTCAGAAGCCTGAACAGGGAATTTTTCATCTTTTCGCGCTATGTATGTTAGCGCTTTGATGCCATACTTGGTCTTTTTGGAAAGCATGAAACGAAAATAAAAAATTTCCGACTGCTATTGCTATTCCTGCAAGGCCTTTTTGAGATCATTAATAATATCTTCCACATGTTCCAGACCCACAGAAATTCTGACCAGGCTTTCTGAAATTCCTACCGCTTTCAACTCTTCGTCACTTAGTTTACTATGTGTAGTGGAAGCAGGATGAGTCACAATCGTCCTTGTATCTCCTAAATTTGCAGATCTTGAACACATTTGCAGTCTATCTATAAACCTTCTACCTGCATCCAGTCCGCCTTTGATCTGGAACGCCACTACATTCCCGCCCAGTTTCATTTGTTTTTTTGCCACTTCATATTGTGGATGAGATCTTAAGAACGGATATTTAACAGTTTCCGCCTGAGGTAATGACTCAAGAAACTCTGCAACCTTTAGCGCATTTTCACAATGCTTTTCTAGTCTAATGGACAGTGTTTCCAAACTTTTTGATAAAACCCAGGCATTAAATGGTGACAATGCCGGACCTGTATTTCTACTAAAAAGATAGATCTCACGAATTAGTTTTTGATTTCCTACTGTAATTCCACCAAGGACTCTGCCCTGTCCATCCATCAATTTTGTAGCAGAGTGTATTACGAGGTCTGCCCCAAATTTTATAGGATTCTGCAAATACGGAGTCGCAAAGCAATTATCTATGATCAAAATGAGATCATTTTTATGGGCAATATTTCCAAGTAATTCCAGATCCAGAATATCAACACCAGGATTAGTTGGTGATTCAGCAAACAGGATTTTTGTCTCAGGTCTGATCAAACCTTCAATATCTTCAGGCGCATTCACATCAAAATAATCATGGGAAATATTCCATTTTGGAAAATATTTAGTGAATAATCCATGAGTTGAACCAAATACAGAACGGGATGAAACTACATGATCACCGCTTTCCAGTAAGGCTGCCAAAGTAGAAAATACCGCAGCCATTCCTGTCGCAAAAGCAAACCCATCCTCAGCTCCTTCCATCTGCACTACCTTGTCAATAAATTCTGAAGTATTGGGATTTGAATAGCGACTATAAATATTCCGCTTCTTCTCTTCAGCAAAACTTGCACGCATGTCTTCTGAATCTTCAAAGACATAGCTGGAAGTTAGATACATAGGTGTGGAGTGCTCCTGAAATTGAGTTCGTTCCAGTTGAGTTCGTACCGCGATGGTTTCAAATTCTGTCATTACCTTAGTTTAATTGCTTGTTTATCTTCAGAATATCGCTAAAAACACCACGTGCGGTAACATCAATTCCTGCGCCCGCTCCTTGTATAACCAGTGGAAACTCTTTATAGGATTCAGAATAGATCTCAAAAATATTATCGGTTCCATCAATTTGGCCAAGCGGAGTTGCAGCATTCGCTGAGATCAACCTGGTTTGCAAACTTCCAATTTCTACATTGAGTTCCCCCACATAACGCAATACTTCTCCGCTCTTATTCTCCTCTTTATGCTTCTGAAAAATATCGTCCAGAATAGAAACTTGCTTCTGAAAATGCTGTAAACTGGTTCCACCATTTAAGGATGTAGGAAGTAAAGATTGAATACTTACCTCTTCCAGCTCTTTCTTTAGCTGAAGTTCACGTGCAAGAATTAATAATTTTCTGGCCACATCCTTCCCACTAAGATCCACCCGTGCATCTGGCTCTGTATAACCAAATTCACCAGCCTTCCGAAGCACTTCTGAAAATTGAACATTTTGCTTAGAATACGTATTAAATATATAGCTGAGTGAACCTGAGAAAACTCCCCGAATTCTGGTTACCTGCTCTCCAGAATCGTACAGGTTCTTAATGGTTTCCACCACTGGCAAGCCAGCGCCCACATTGGTTTCGTACTGGAATATTTTATGATTTCGTTTTAACGCTGTTCTTAACTGCTCGTAAAAATCCAGACTTAGTGTATTGGCAACTTTATTTGCGGCTACAATATGACTCCCATGTTCGATCAAATCAATATAATTCTCCGGTAAACTATCACTTGCCGTAGTGTCTATGGAAATTAGATTAGTAAATGCATTATTTTCTAAATATTCCAGAATATCGTGGAATTGGTAAGAGCGCTTTTCCTTGCTAAACCTTTCTTTCCAGTGCTCATTAAGACCTAGTTTATCAGTGATCAAATTACTGGAATCGGCAATCAGGATGATCCTGATCTCCAGGTCTGAATTTCTTAGAAGTTGATCTTTCGCAGCGATAATCTGCTGAATTAATTTACTTCCAACCTTACCCGGCCCAAACAGAGCGAGATTTATTATTTTCATTTGTGTAATTCTTTTGTTGAAATATGGGTTCTAAAAATCTTGCTACCTGGTCGGTTTCGATCAAAAATGCATCATGTCCATGAATAGACTTGATCTCGTGAATGCTGACATTGTTTTTAAACAAAGACAGCTCCACGTAAGTATTCCAATTCTCTTCTGCCAGGAAAAAAAGATCGGTATCTATCGTGATCATATGTATATGGCCTTTAACCCGCGCGGCCACTTCAATAGCGCTTTGTGAGTCATTTGAGATATTGATCGTAGTCAATAAATGGTTCATCAGCTTATAGGAACTTAAACTAAAGCGCGATCTAAGTTTACTCCCGTGATGCTCCAGCCAGTTTTCTACCTTAAAACTATTCGTAGTTTCGTCTTTTTCATTTCTGAATTTGTAACTAAGCGATTGTGGCGTGCGGTAAAAGGTCATCGCATGCATACGTGCATCTTCCAATGGATTCTCACTATTATTTAAAATCCTGTCCTGAATTTTACAATTTGCCAGAAGCCAGTCTGTCGATTTCAGATCTGTAGCGATTGGTATCACGTGTAAAGCAAGGTCTGGTTTTAAAGCTGCCAGCTGCCAGGCTAATGCTCCACCAATTGAGGCTCCAATGATGGCAAATAGCTCAGTAATATTTAAATGTTCCAGAACTTTAACCTGGATTTTCGCAATATCATTCAAGCTAAATTCTTTATAGTTATGAAAGCTATCTTCATCATTCTTCAGAATACCATTTCCGGGAATATTGATGCAAATAATGGAAAATTGATCTGTATCTATGCTAGCTCCGGGCCCCACAATATCACTCCACCAGCCTCCTGAACCGCAAACCTGGGCATTTCCGGTAAGCGCATGATTCACCAAAATTACCGGAGCGGTGCCCAGTTTTCTGCCAAATAGCTGGAAACAAACATCAATGTTCTGAACGCTGCCGGCACTATTCCTAAAACCTGTTATTCTTATTTGTTGCATAAAATTGAGGTTAAACCGGAGCCGCATACATTGCATACAGGCTCCGGCGATTAAACCAAACTAAAATTAAACAAGTGATTGTTGAGTAACCTGAGCAAAAGCCTGCTTCAAATCTGCTTTAAGATCTTCTGTATCTTCCAGTCCTACTGAAAGCCTTATTAGATCCGGTTTAACCCCGGCAGATAATTGTTCTTCGTCTTTCAACTGCTGGTGAGTGGTACTGGCAGGATGAATAATGAGGGATTTAGTATCTCCAATATTGGCAAGCAGTGAAAACACCTTTGAAGCGTCCACTACTTTTTTAGCTACTTCATAACCTCCTTTGATCCCGAAAGTCACTAGTCCGCTTTGTCCTTTTGGTAAATACTGCTGAGCGATATCGTAGTACTCGCTGGATTCGAGGCCTGGATAATTCACCCATTCCACTTCCTCCTGCTGCTCTAGCCAGGTGGCGAGTTCCAGCGCATTTTTACTATGTTCGTTTATTCTAACTTTCAGCGTTTCTAGTCCCTGGATGATCTGGAACGCATTGAACGGACTCAAAGCTGCACCATGATCACGCAATCCTTCGATCCTGACTTTAGCTATGAATGCTGCTTCCTGTAATGCTTCGTGATAAACTAATCCATGATATCCTGGAGATGGCTCGGTAAACTCAGGAAATTTACCACTAGACCAGTCGAACTTACCAGCGTCAATGATCACTCCACCAAGACTGGTTCCATTCCCTCCAATATATTTGGTTAAAGAGTGTATAACGATATCTGCTCCATATTCTATTGGATTCAGAAGGTATGGTGTGGCTACGGTATTGTCCACGATAAATGGTACTTTGAATTCTTTTGCCTCTTTGGAAATTGCTTCCAGATCCAGAACATCCAGTTTTGGATTCCCCAGCGATTCAACAAAAAATACCCGGGTATTTTCCTGTGCTGCTTTTTTGAAATTTCCCGGATCACGTGGATCTACAAAAGTGGTTGTTATACCAAATCTTGGCAGTGTATTTTGAAGAAGGTTAAAAGTCCCACCATACAAACTGCTACTGGCTACAATATGATCGCCAGCCTTTAGTAAGGTTAGTAATGCGGTATTTATCGCAGCAGTTCCAGATGCTGTAACCACCGCTCCAATTCCACCTTCAAGTGCTGCCAGCCTTTGTTCCAGCACATCATTGGTGGGATTATTTAAACGGGTATAAATAAAACCTGGCTTTGCTAGAGAAAATAGATCTGCTGCATGCTGACTATCATTAAAAACATAGGAACTGGTCTGGTAAATTGGTACTGCTCTGGTTCCTCCATTTTGAGTTGTATCGTGTCCTGAATGTAATGCCTGTGTTGAAAATTTTTGAGTACTCATAATATAAAATTTAAAAAAATTGGAATTGATTGAAATAAAAAAGTCCCCCTGATATGCTATTACCAGGGGGACTTTTGAATTGATTCCTTTTTAAAATCTATATTCTCGAGTTCAGGTAATAGCTATACATGCTGCACATACACATCATCATGCGCATGTTCATCATATTTTTAACTGTTACCTGTAATTTCATAATTGTAAAGTTTTGTGTTCTAATTTCAATTTTGGCAATAAAAAAAGCCGCTGCGGTTGGCAGCGGCTTTTTGCAATATATATTCTTTCAGAATTATGCAATAAGATGCGCTGCGGAAGTTCTCCACATCATACACATCATCATATTGCAAACTGTTCTGTACATTGTTCAAAAATTGTTTCACAAAGATAACGGCAGAGTTTTTTATTATCCAAGCTTTTACGAACTTATTTTTTTAGCCTTCTAGAATTTACAAAGTGTAACCCGCGTAAATACTGATAGTTACGAAGTATATTTTTTTTGGTTGCGTTAGGGATTGAGCGACTTGTTTGAGCTCTTTTGGTTCTTTTTAGAACCAAAAAGCGAGTCGCGAAAGCCCGGCGCGAGACCGGAACGGGCGAAGCGAAACGCCCTGATTATTCCGAAAAATCCAACTGTAATTCCACGTCCTTTAAAATGGCGTTAAATCGATTTGCTATCCTTTTAAATTTTATACATTTGTATCAACTTATTGAAAGGGATAGATTTGACTGATTGCAACCCTCTACATCACATCGATGTTTTAAAATGCTAAAGCAGAATGGTAATTACACTCCTTTTTAGCTTCACACGTCAAATTTTTCCATTCTTATAAACTTAAAAAGTAATTGAATGGCTTATTTATTTACTTCAGAAAGTGTATCTGAAGGACACCCGGATAAAATTGCAGATCAAATTAGTGATACGTTACTGGATAATTTTCTTGCCTTCGATGGCGAATCGAAAGTAGCTTGCGAAACTCTGGTTACAACCGGGCAGGTAGTACTTGCTGGTGAAGTACGTAGTAATACATACCTGGATGTTCAAAATATCGCACGTGATGTGATCAATGATATTGGTTATACAAAAGGTGCTTATAAATTTAGTGGTGATAGTTGCGGTGTGATCTCCCTTATTCACGAACAGTCCCAGGATATTTACCAGGGTGTGGATCGTGGAAAGAAGGAGGAACAGGGTGCTGGTGACCAGGGAATGATGTTTGGTTATGCGACCAATGAAACTGAAAACTATATGCCGCTGGCATTGGATATTTCACATCGTATCCTTATTGAACTGGCTAAACTTAGAAGAGAAGGAAAGGATATCGAATATCTACGACCTGATTCCAAGAGCCAGGTGACTATTGAATATAGCGATGACAACGTGCCAGAAAGAATTGTTGCGATCGTGGTTTCTACTCAGCATGATGATTTTGATCAGGATGATGAGAAAATGCTGGCGAAGATCAAAAAGGATATGGTTGAGATTCTTATCCCAAGAGTTAAGAAACAACTGCCAGATTATGTCCAGGAATTGTTTAATGATGATATTATTTACCATATTAATCCTACAGGTAAGTTCGTAATTGGAGGTCCGCATGGTGACGCAGGGCTTACCGGAAGAAAAATTATCGTAGATACCTATGGTGGAAAAGGTGCTCACGGTGGTGGTGCATTCTCAGGAAAAGATCCTTCTAAAGTAGATAGATCTGCCGCGTATGCTTCCAGACATATTGCCAAGAACCTGGTAGCTGCGGGTGTAGCTCCTGAAATTTTAGTACAGGTATCTTATGCAATTGGAGTGGTCGAACCAACTTCTATTTCGGTTTATACCTATGGAAAAAACAATACAGATCTTTCTGATGGTCAGATTGCTGAAAAGGTTCGTAATATCTTTGATATGAGACCAGCTGCGATCGAAGAACGACTGAAGTTAAGAAATCCTATTTACCGGGAAACTGCTGCATATGGACATATGGGAAAAACTCCGCGTACAGAAACTAAAGTTTTTGAAAGTCCGTATAATGGTAAGATTACCAAGGAAGTGGAACTATTTACCTGGGAGAAACTCGATTATGTGGATAAGATCAAAGAGAGTTTCGATTTGAAATAAAATCACACTAAAATATGTAAAAAGCCTCTAAAAGTTTAGAGGCTTTTTTAATAGATCAAATCGTATACTGGCCACCAGTGACCTGTACCGTTGAGCCAGTCATATAACTAGAATCTTCGGAAGCTAGCAAAACAAAAGCTGCCGCCAATTCTGCTGGTTGTCCCGGTCGTTTCATAGGGGTATTACCTCCAAAATTCTTCACCACATCGTTTGACATGGTTGCCGGGATAAGTGGCGTCCAGATTGGTCCCGGAGCAACACAATTCACCCGAATCCCTTTGTCTGCTAGCAATTGTCCCATACTCGCTGTAATATTCTGTATCGCACCTTTAGTAGCAGCATAGGCCAGAAGATCTGGACGTGGATTGTATGCATTTACTGATGTGGTATTTACAATTGTACTGCCCGGTTTCATATGAGGTTCGGCCGCTTTACATAAATAGAACAGGGAGTAAATATTCGTTTTAAAGGTGTAGTCCCATTCTTCTGTTGAAATTTCCTGCAAAGAATCTCTCGCCATCTGGTAAGCAGCATTATTTACCAGGATATCGATCTGGCCAAATTCAGCAATAGCCTTTTCTACTATACTTTTACAATGTGCCTGATCACCAATATCTCCCGGAACTAAAACTGCTTTTTTCCCTGCCTCTTCTACGAGTCGGGCTGTTTCTTTAGCATCCTCGTGTTCTTCAAGATAGGAGATCAATATGTTTGCCCCTTCCCTGGCAAAAGCAATTGCGACTGCTCTTCCAATTCCGCTATCTGCCCCGGTAATGATCGCGTTTCTGCCTTTGAGTTTACCTGAACCTTTATAGGATTTTTCACCATGATCTGTATCCGGTTCTATACTACTTTCTGTTCCCGGTTCACTCTGGTTGAGATTTTCAAATGGTGGTTTTGGATATTTTTCCTGTGGATGTTCCATAATTATTGATTTTATAGGTTTCTCTAAAATTATAGAATGCTTCGATATATCAGGAAAGCAGATATTGTAAACTTTCCCTAAATAATTATTGAGAAGCTCGATATTTTTTATCAATTCTTCGGAAAACCTTAACAAGCGAACGCTGTTTTAATTCCTAAATTGAAATTCCACCAAGAGGAATTTCTATGTCTTTATTTAAAAAAGTTCGTGATACGGTTAACCTTCTAAAATCGGTTGATCTGGATCAGCTCGCTAAGATCAATCAAAAGATTGATCTAGCTGAAGCGATGAAAACTTTGGGCAAACTTGACGACCGTCAACTCGCCGGATTAATGAAAATGTTAAAAACCAAGAAGAAGAAAGGTCAGCACGACCTGCCTCCTATCGATGGTGATTTTTATAATCTGGATCTCAAGCTTACGCCGGAACAACGGGAAATTCAGCTTAAGGTTAGAAATTTCATGGAAGACGAGATTCGCCCTATAGTAAATGAATACTGGAAGAAAGATCAGTTTCCATTTGAGGTGATCAAAAAATTCAGCAAACTGAATATTGTTGGCGTTCCTTATGAAGGATATGGATGTCCAAACATGCCATTTTTGATGGAAGGTATCATAGCTCAGGAAATTGCACGTGTAGACGTTTCAATCTCTACCTTCTTTGGAGTCCACAGCGGTCTCGCCATGGGTTCCATTTATCTATGCGGAAGTGAAGAACAGAAACAGGAATGGTTACCACAAATGGCAAAAATGGAAAAGATCGGTGCCTTTGGCCTTACCGAACCTAATGTTGGTTCTGGAGTTGCTGGCGGACTCGAAACTACCTGCAAATTTGATGGAGAGAACTGGGTATTGAATGGTCAGAAAAAATGGATAGGAAACGCCACTTTCGCTGATGTAATTGTTATTTGGGCTCGGGATCTTGACTCTGACAGAGTAAAAGGTTTCCTGGTACGTAAGGAAAACCCAGGTTTTTCAGCAGAAAAGATACAGGATAAAATGGCATTGAGAATCGTGCAGAATGCGATCATAACGCTTAAGGATTGCAAGATCCCTGAAGGTGACCGATTGCAGAACGCGAATTCTTTTAAAGACACTGCCAATGTTCTTAGAATGACCAGAGCCGGAGTAGCATGGCAAGCCGTTGGATGTGCCAGAGGTGCTTATGAAAGCGCTTTGAAATACACCAAAAAAAGAGAGCAGTTTGGGAGACCTATTGCCTCTTTTCAGCTTATTCAAAATCATCTTGTGGAAATGCTTTCAAATCTTACAGCGATGCAGACGCTTTGCTTTAGATTATCAGAAATGCAGGATCAGGATCTTCTTACAGATGAACATGCAAGTCTTGCGAAGGTTTACTGTAGTATGAGAATGCGGGATGTGGTAAGCAGAGCAAGAGAGGTTCTTGGTGGAAATGGAATATTATTAGAATACGATGTAGCTCGTTTTGTAGCAGATGCTGAAGCGATCTACAGTTATGAAGGAACTAAAGAAATCAATTCATTGATCGTTGGCCGTGCAATTACCGGTTACAGCGCTTTTGTGAGTTAAATGAAAAAGAAAAATTTATGTCAGTATTAATCGTTGCTCCGGGAAGAGATTCGGAGGCATGGGTAGAAGCATTAAAAAATCAACATCCGGGAATGAATATTTATACCTATCCGGAAGAACATGACCCGGAAGAGGTAAAATTTGCGCTAACCTGGAACCACCCAAGAGGATTATTCAAGAATTATCCGAATTTAAAAGTAATCGCCAGTATGGGTGCCGGTGTAGATCATATATTAAGTGATAATTCTCTCCCTGAAAACGTTGCAATTACGAGAGTAGTAGACGAAACACTTACCGAAGATATGGGAGATTTCGTACTTAGCCAGGTAATGAATCATATTCGTAATCTTCATGGTTATGTAAAATCGCAGTATAAAAAACAATGGGACAGGTCTCAATATAAACGACCACAAAATACCAATGTCGGAATTATGGGACTTGGTGTCCTTGGTAATGCTGTTGCAGATAAATTACACAAGAACTTTTTCAATGTGTCCGGATGGTCAAAAACAGAAAAAGATTGTGATAATGTTACTAGCTATTACGGGAAAGATCAACTGGAAGAATTTTTAAATAATTCTGAAATTTTAGTTTGTCTTCTTCCTTTGACTGAAGACACAGAAAATATTCTGAATGAAGATCTTTTTGATATGCTACCAGAAGGTGCGTACGTGATCAATGTTGCTCGTGGTGAACATCTCGTGGAGCATGATTTAATGAAAATGATCGACAATGGTCATCTTTCAGGAGCATCCCTGGATGTATTCAGAGAAGAGCCATTGCCTGAAGAACATCCTTTCTGGGAACATGATCGTATCAATATCACTCCGCATATTGCCAGTGTAACCAAGCCGGAATCTGTGGTTCCGCAGATCGCTGAAAATTACGATCGTATGAAGGAAAATCAGGATCTGAAGAACAAGGTTGAATTAGACAGAGGTTACTAATTAATTTACTATGGATACATTCAAAAATATCATGGTAGCGGTAGACTTCAATGACAGCATTGGTGAATTAATGATCTTTGCTGATAGTCTTGCTGAAAAATATGGAGCGAAATTATGGGTTTTGCATGTGGCAGATCCAGAACCGGATTTTGTTGGTTATGAACCAGGACCTCAATATATAAGAGATCTTCAAGCTGAAGAATATCGCGAAGAACATCGTAGTCTTCAACAGGTGTGCGATAGCTTTATAAGTAAAGAGGTTGAAAGCGACGCTTTACTTATTCAAGGATCAACGGTAAGCACCGTTCTTGAGGAAGCTAAAAAACTAAATGTAGATTTACTGATAGTTGGAACTCATAAACATAGTTTCCTCTACAATCTGCTGAATGAAAGCGTCTCGATGGAACTGGTTAAAAAAGCTGAAATTCCCATGTTAACGATACCAATTAATGAATAAAAAAAATCCCCGTAATTACGGGGATTTTTTATTTTAATATAAAACTGAAAGATTTGAATAGCAGCAAAGAAGAACTTCTAAAAGTTCTGGAAACTATAGCGACATTTATCCACAGAACTCCGGTTCTAACTTCTAAGTTGATTGACGAAATGGCCGGCTGTGAAATTCATTTTAAGTGCGAAAACTTTCAAAAGATGGGTGCATTCAAGATGCGCGGTGCGATGTATGCAATTTCAAAGCTGTCTGATACCCAAAAGAGCGCCGGTGTGGTCACACATTCTTCAGGAAATTTTGCACAGGCATTATCTCTGGCTGCTAAAAGTCTGAATGTTCCTGCTTACATTGTAATGCCCGATTCGGCTCCAGAAGTTAAAAAAGCTGCGGTTAGAACTTATGGAGGTGAGATTACAGAATGTCCCTCTACTCTTCAGGATCGGGAAGCTACAGCTAACAGGATAATGGTAGAAAAAGGAGCAAGTTTTATTCATCCTTCTAACGATATGAATGTTATCCTGGGACAGGGAACTGCGGCAACCGAATTATTGCTGGATCATCCTGAACTGGATATGGTCGTTTGCCCGGTTGGCGGCGGTGGCCTGATTGCCGGAACTGCTATCTCCACACATGTTTTGCTTCAAAATTGTCTTTGTATTGGTGCAGAACCTATGGAAGCTGATGACGCATGGAGATCTTTAAAAAGTGGAAAGATTGAAAGTAACGCTTCTGTACTAACCATTGCCGACGGACTCAAAACAATGCTTGGAGATGTTAACTTCCCTATAATCAGGGATCATGTCTCAGAGATCATCAGGGTTTCTGAAGAAGAGATCATTGCGGCTATGCGCTTGATTTGGGAACGCATGAAGATCGTTGTAGAAGCCTCCAGTGCCGTGGCCCTGGCCGCCATTCTTCAGCAGAAAGATAAGTTCAGGAACAAGAAAGTGGGTTTGATCATTTCTGGAGGAAATGTTGATCTTACTAAATTGCCATTTTAGGAGTCTTTTACTACAGATATTGTCACCAGCATTTGTCCTATATGCCTTTGAGAATGTTCCGCAGCATGAAAAAGTACGCCAATTAAACTTGACTTAATTCGCTTCCTCCCTACTTCCACCGTATTGGTAAGATCTTCAGGCTTCTGTAATTTCAGAAATTCTACCGCTTCGCTCAATTCATTTTCAGCCTGAATTATAAGTTCTTCAACACTTATAGAGGCATCAGCTTTTCCTTCCAGTTTTAAATATTGCAACTGAGCTTCACTTAATTGTTCGCCTTTTGCGTAAGTGATCAAACGGTTTGTCACACCAGCTATATGCTGAAGATGAAACCCTAGAGACGCTCTTCCCGCAGGTTTTGTCCATAATTCACCTGCAGGGAAATCATCCAGATATTTCCGTAGTTCTTCTTTTGACTGAAGTAGTGCATGCGCTGCCGGCTGCAACAGGTCGGGAACATTCTCTACTTTACCTCGTAGCCAATTCTCTGGTTTAGCTTTATCCATTTTCATATTTTACTGTAAAATAGAAATTAAATCAGGTAATAAAAAGAAGTCTTATCTTTAAGAAGAACATCAGGTTGTTATATTAAATAAATTCAGATGGAATTGTATCTCACCGTTGCGATCATCATCATTGGTATCATCCTGTTCGTGCGCGATTATTTTTCGATAGACACCACTTCTATCATTATCATGGCGCTTTTTATTATTTCGGGAGTTCTAAGTCCCGAAGAAGGTTTTTCGGGATTTAACCACCCTGCAACTATTACGCTTGGTTGTATGTTCGTGGTTAGTGCTGCCGTTTTCAAATCGGGTATTATTGACGGTCTTAGTGCCAGGCTCATCAAAATTGCGCGTATAAATTATTTTTCTGCACTCGTTTCATTGTGTCTCACTTCAGCTGTGCTTTCTGCCTTTATTAATGATTCTGCGGTAGTTGCAATTCTTATTCCTGTGGCACTATTGGTTTGCCGGGAAGCTGAAATTAGCCCCGCCAGACTTCTAATTCCTATCTCTTTTTCAGCGTTGTTTGGTGGCACTTGCACCCTTATTGGAACCTCAACTAATATCCTGGTAAGCAGTTATGCTGAAAAACTAGGTTCTGAGCCCTTCGGCATGTTCGAATTTTCAATGGCTGCTCTGTGCTTACTTGCTATTGGCCTCGCTTATATCTTCCTGCTTGGACCAGTTCTATTGCCAAAACGCGGACTGCCTGAAAACACAGGACTGATAAAGCAAACTGAAAAGTATATGGCGGAGATCGAACTACATCATGATCATGTTGATATCGACCTACCTGTTTCAGAATCCAGACTGGTCAAAGACTATAAAATCCAGATACTTAGAATAAAAAGAAAACACTACCGGGTTTATGAAATCAATGGTGAAACGGTCTTAAGAGAAAACGATAGGATTAGAATTCTGGTGGATCCAGTAAACCTGGCAAAATTAAAATCAAAAAAAGGTATTTCTGTTAGAGGTGACAAAGAAAGCATCAAGGAAATGGAGGCCAATCAGGATGCCTCAGAAGTTTCAGAAGAAAAAAAGATCTTCGAAGTCATGATTCCATATGGATCTGAACTTGCGGGTAATTCCATTAGGGATATGAACTTCAGAAGCACTTATTATGCCTCTGTTCTGGCTATTCGACATCGTAAGGAAACGATCACCGAAGATGTTTCGCGAGTAGTTCTTAGAGAAGGCGATATGATGTTGTTATTCGCTTCAGAAAAAGCAATTTCAGTCCTTGCTTCAGAAAAAATGATCGTAACACTTTCAGAATACCAGGGAAGAAATGTGAACTATAAAAAGGCCATTCCTGCGTTGCTGATCGTAATTGGTGTAGTTGCCGCTGCAGCATTTAACATTACTTCTATCCTCATAAGTGCGATGGTTGGAAGTTTATTGATCGTCACCCTTACCATTTTAAAACCTCAGGAAGCTTACGAAGCTATTGAATGGAAAGTGATATTTATGATCGCCGGTGTACTATCCATGGGAAAAGCTTTGGAAAAAACCGGTGGTTCCGATATTGTTTCCCAATACGTTTTTGAAACTTTGGGCGATATGGATCCCCGGTGGACGTTAAGCATGATATTTCTATTCACTTTTCTATCTACTAATGTCTTATCCAGTAAAGCGGCGGCAGCTCTTATGACGCCCATAGTCATAAGTCTGGCCGGGGCGATGCAGGTGAGCGAAAAACCTTTTTTGATTGGTGTCATGTTCGCATGCTCCCTTACATTTATGACCCCGGTAAGCTATCCCGTGAATACAATGGTGTACGCGCCGGGAAATTATAGGTTCAGAGATTTTCTAAAGTTCGGAACTCCGCTTAACTTTATCATCTGGATCGCGGCCTCATTTATTATCCCGATGTTTTTCCCTTTTGAACTATGAGAAAAGTAAAATTACATAACCCTTTTAAAGCCAGAATCATTGACGAAAAACTGCTTCGTGAACATCTTGCTTTAGAACGAACTAAACTTGCCAACGAAAGAACCTTACTCAGCTATATTCGGGCATCTATATATTTGCTTATTAGCGGACTTGCATTATTGCAGATCAAGGATTATCAAGGAATCAGCCTGATGTGGGTAGGTTATTTGTCCCTTTTCCTCTGTATTCTATTTATAGTTGTTGGATTTTCAAGGTATGTTGCCCTGGAACGCAAACTTAACGGACTCCTTCGAGAACAACCGGAAGAAAATAACAAAGGCTGATGCTACAGAGTCTGGTGCATTACTCCATGCACTTTTTGGTGATCGCCGTGATCGCCTGGTTCTATGACCGTGAAAACTGGTTAAAATACTGGACTATTCTTGCTGCTACCATGATCGTGGACATCGATCATTTATTAGCCACCCCGATATTTGATCCCAATCGCTGCGGAATTGGATTTCATCCCTTGCATTCTGAAATTGCCATCGCTGCATATTTCTTCGGAATGATTTTTATAAAACAAAAAATAATCCGATTGATATGTATCGGATTATTTTTTCATATGATCACAGATTTTCTGGATTGCTTGTGGACAAACTATAATTGTAACTCCTGTATTTTTTCAAATTTTTAATCTGAAGTAGCAGCATTTTCAGCAATAGTTTCCAATGCCGTTTTGATTTTATTTAAAACATCATCAGAATTCGTAATCCCATGTCTTTCAGCAATAAAGAAGGGATCATTATAGGAGATAGAAACTTTACCATCTGCATCCTCCCAAACCAGCATTTTCTGCGGAAGGTCCAGTCCAATAGATTGATCCTTCTGCATTAGGGGTGTCCCAAGATTTGGATTACCGAAAATAATAATTTTAGTAGATCTCAAATCAAGACCGACACTAGCAGCATTAGCCTGGTGATCCAGCTCTGCTACAATTTTGATGTCTGGATTATTCTGAAGAAAAACTTTGAGATCGCTATAGGTATCCTCAAAATTTTGATTACTGGTTTTCGTTACAACTCCTTCACCCTCATCAACCGGTTGAACTGGTGAAACTTCAACTTCAGACTTAGTAGCAGCTGAGACAAGGTTCTCGAGGGCTCCCGAAATTTTAGGCAGTGTCGATACGCCTTCCAATCCATGTCTTGAACTCAAATATTCTACAGAATTATATAACGCCAATTCATTTTTTTCAGCATCCTTAAAGAATAACACTTTTTGCGGAAGATCAAGTCCGGCTAGCTGATTTCTTTGCATTAACGGAGTTCCTAAAACTGGATTTCCGAAGAAAATAATACTGGTATAATCCAGTTCTTCACCAATCGATTTTGCGTTGGCAGAATGGTCTACTTCAGCAACAATACTGATAGCTTCATTCTTTTGTAGAGACTGCTTTAATCTATTATAAGATCCTGCAATTCCAGTTTGACTTTCAGCATATTTTACACCAATTGGCAAATCTGTCACCTCTATTGTGGAAGTGTTAGCTCGGGCATCTGTAGTTAAAATTTCATCCTGATCACTCTGGGAACATGAGCTAAATCCAGCTAGAAGTCCCATCACTAATATCATCTTTTTCATATAGTTGATTTTCTTAGTAATTTATTTTTTAATGTGCTGTTATTCAATAAATTAATAATCTTTAACGCGGACATGTTAAGTACGATGAAAAATAATTTCCCGATCGTTATTGAAATAGACCATTTTAACTCAATTCTTTTATCTTTACACTCCTTAATTCAGCCTAAGAAATAAATTATGCATGTAGCCATAGCAGGAAATATTGGTGCAGGAAAAACAACATTAACTCGATTACTAGCAAAGCATTACAACTGGGAACCTCAGTTCGAAGATGTTCTGGAAAACCCTTACCTCGAAGATTTTTACAACAAAATGGAGCGCTGGTCGTTTAACCTGCAGATCTATTTTTTGAATAGCAGGTTCAGGCAGATCCTTCAAATTCGTGAGAGTGGCCAGAAGATCATTCAGGATCGTACGATCTATGAGGATGCTTATATTTTCGCCCCGAACTTGCATGCAATGGGTCTTATGACCAATAGGGACTTTGAAAACTATAAATCACTTTTTGATCTTATGGAAAGTGTGGTACAGGGACCAGATCTGCTCATTTATTTAAGAAGCAGTATCCCTAATCTCGTAAAACAGATCCATAGCAGAGGGCGTGATTATGAGAATTCTATCTCTATTGACTATTTAAGCAGGCTGAATGAACGCTACGAAGCATGGGTCCACGGTTATAACAAAGGAAATTTGCTTATAATTGATGTAGATAATATTAATTTTGTGGACAATCCGGAAGACCTCGGTGATATCATTAACCGCATCGATGGACAGTTACACGGACTTTTTTAAATGATAATTGACTATGGAATCTACTAAGCTAAAAAGACCAAAACACAAGGGTTCTCCAAAACTTTTCGATAACCCGATCCTGGAAAAGTTAACGCATACGCATATATCACTGCCATTGATCATCTTCGGATTGATCTCTGTCGCATTGATTTACTACGGAATTATTGATAAAGGTTTTGAAGCACCGGCGATGATTGGATTATTCCTTGCAGGCCTGTTCTTCTTTACATTAATTGAATATGTAATGCACAGGTACTTGTATCACATTCCAGCAACTACACCTAAAAAGCAAAAATTGAGCTATACTATGCACGGTGTACATCATGATTACCCAAAGGATAAATCCAGGCTGGCTATGCCTCCTGTTCTTAGCCTTGTAATTGCGACTGTGCTATTCATCATTTATCGTGCAGTACTAGGCGATTATGTATTCGGTTTTCTTGCAGGTTTCCTGATTGGTTATGCTGCTTACCTGGCTGTTCATTATTCTGTACACGCTTTTAAGGTTCCAGATAATTTTCTGAAGATCCTATGGCATCATCACAGTATTCACCATTATCGTGAACCAGATCGTGCTTTCGGAGTCTCCTCTCCACTTTGGGACCAGATCTTTGGAACTATGCCAAGAAAGTCTCCGGTTCAGGAAAGAGCCGCGGTTGGAACCAGTATCGATCCAAGCTAAAACAGCATATACAAAAATTAAAAAGTCCCTTTTTCAAGGGACTTTTTTTATATTTTAAATTTTAAAACCAGACTATTTTATAAAACCATTATAAAGGGCGTGTTCTTCAGCTTCCTCACTACTCATCACCATAAGCACCGGTACTGTATCAAAATTATCGATGATACTTTGCACTCGTTGCATCTGCTTTTTGTGTTTTACACTTCTTAGATAGATCGCCAAAATACGATCTGAGTACTGAGCCGCAATATCTGTATAGATACTCGCATCATGTTCACCACTATCTCCAATCAGGATAAATTTTAGATCTGGATAGGTTTTCAATATATTGGTGATCTCTTTTTGCTTATGCGGTTTTTCAGGCTTTATAGTGCTTTCAAAAGGAGTTCGAAGATCACGTAACAACATAGGACCTTTTGGAAAGTTGTTATGATCCAAAAACAATTTGAGATACTCATACATGTTCCAGGGACTGTTACTTAGGTAAAACATGGGATTTCTAAACTTACCGCTAGTTCCCTCATGTAATTTCTGATAAAGGCTTGGAGCTCCTTTTAATGGAATTCGTTTATATGCATTCGTTAGCAATGAATTCTTCAAGAGTCGCCATTTCAGAAAGGAAGTAACTCCTGTATGCAATATCGTATCATCAATATCACTTATGACCCCGAATTCAGCATCATGCTGCGGAATGAGAAATTCCCCACGTTTTGGATTCTCCAATTCATCTGTTCTAGGTTCTACCTTTTCGCAGTACCTAACCTCGTAATCTATCCAGCCTTCATTAGACGCATATTCCGATAAATTTTCATTAAAAGTCTCATCAAACAGAAAATAGCCTTCATCGCTGGTAGTCGTTCTTAAATTTACTTTTCCAGGAACCACTAGCTCCATTTCAGCATCAGGAATTTCAAAGCTATCGAATTGCTTATACGTATTTTTTATAGTCCGAAAAACGGACTGTTCCTTGACGATATTCAGTGGTTCATTATCTAAAACCCGTCCAAAGACATATAAATGTGAATAAGTACCATAGCTTCTATAGGGCACGATATGAATTTGATCGAGATTTCTATACCTGCCTAGTAGTTTTTTAAAACGTTTGATCATTAAAATTAAGGTTTTGGTTCAAGTTATATTTAATTCTGAACCGAGTCTGCCAGATGGCCTAGTTTTATAATTATTTTAGTATTAAAGTCGGTTTAGAGCTTCCAACGCTTTTCCCATATCTATACCTTCAGCTAACACTCCTTTAAATAGATCAGGATTTTCGATAATTCTGGCAGGCATATTCTTTATATTAAAATCTCTGATCTTTAGACCAGACTTCAATTCGTTCCAGTGTAGAGGAGCTGAAATAGGAGCACCGGGTTTAGGTCGCGCACAATAAGGAGCAGCCAGGGTTTGTCCGCGTCTATTCTGCAGGTAATCCAGGTAGATCTTATTTTTCCTATTCTTTACAGCACGATCCATACTGGTAAGTCCTTTGGTTCTCTCGAGAACATAATAACAGATGAGCTTTGTAAATTCACGACCTTCTTCGTAAGAATATTTCGCACCAAGTGGGATATAAATATGAATTCCCGAAGATCCTGAAGTCTTACAATAAGCTTCAATTTTTGCCGACTCTAAAATTCCCTGTGTTACCTGCGCAACTTCGATTACTTCCTCAAATGTATTTTTTTCTGAAGGATCCAGATCAATAATAACGTAATCTGGTTGATCCAAAGTGTTTTTCCTGCTATTCCATGGATTGATCTCGATACAACCCAGGTTTGCCATATAGATCAAACTCGCCTCATCCTGGCAGAGAAGGTACTGAATATCTCTTTTCGCAGAAGTAGACCAAATCTTTAAAGTTTCGATCCATGAATCCAGCAAACCTTCATTATCCTTCTGGTAAAAACCTTCTTTCTCGATACCATTTGGGTGCCTGTGAAGATTTTGTGGACGATCTTTTAAAAAAGGGATCATATATTCTGAAATTTGTATGTAGTAATCGATGAGATCGTACTTCCTGAAACCTTCTCCCGGCCAGTAGATCTTGTCCAGATTAGTGACATTAACTGTTCTGCCATTTATTTCTAAGGCATTAGAACTAGCCTTTGAAGATTTCCGAGAGGCTTCATTAGTAGATTTCAGATTACTTATAGATTTGTCTTCTCTCAAACCTTTGTAAACAGGATGACGCATTCTACCGCTCTCTGTCCATTCTGAAAATTTGATCTCGCACACAAGTTCTGGTTTCACCCAATTTGGTGTTCTGCCTTTAAGATTTATTTTCTGACGGAAAGGTGACTTTTGAATTTCAAGATCCTGCATCTTCTGAAGTAATTGCTGTTGTACCGAAGATGAAAATCCTGTTCCGCAATTACCTACGTATTGTAATTCACCTTCTCTGTAGATCCCGAGTATTAGTGAACCGAAAACGGATCCTTTTGAATTTGTATAACCACAGATCAAAACTTCTTCAGAGCTTGTACCTTTAATTTTTAACCACTTCTCACTACGATAACCTGGAGTATAAACAGAGTCCGCTTTTTTTGCGATCACTCCTTCCATACCCTCTTTTAAAGCTTTCTTGTAAAAAGCATCTGCCATACTTTCAACATGCTCGCAGTAATAGGTCATCTCTAATCCTTCCAGAACATCAGGAAGTAAACTTTTACGTTCAAGCAGGCTTAGCTCCAGTGTACTGTGTCCATTTAGAAAGAGTATGTCAAAAACATAGAATCGAAGATCTGCCGGTGAAGTACTATCGTAATTTTGAAGTTTTTGAAACCGAGGTTTTCCCTGCTCATCCAGAATTACCACTTCGCCATCGAGTATTACATCATGAGGGATGCTTTCCAGGTCCTGAGCAAGCTTTGAAAACTTATCATTATAATTGATCCCATTCCTGGAGTACAGATTCACATTACCATCGCTGATACTTGCAAGTACTCTGTAACCATCCCATTTCAACTCGTAGATCCAACCGGGTTTGCTAAAAATTCCATCTGCCGCAGTCGCCAGCATTGGCTTTATGATATCAGAATCGTTTAGGCTTTTTACGATTCCTTGTGGAGCATAGTCTTCTGCGTCGTAATTTGATGTTACAGAATGATCGTCTTTTTTCTTTATGAGTAGCCAGTGCTTCTGTCCATCCTGCCTTCTCGTTCGAACCAGGGCAAATGTTCCTTTTATCTTCTTACCATGAAATTTCACTTTTAGATCACCCTTTTTTAAAGCCTCCTCAGCCCCAAAATCTCCTACCGATTCAAATGTACCGGTATCCCAGATCCTCATTTTCCCAGCTCCATAATTACCCTTTGGGATCGATCCTTCAAAGTTTAGATACTTTACCGGGTGATCTTCAGTTTCAATGGCAAGCCTCTTATCGTCGGGATTCATGGAAGGACCTTTAGGAACGGCCCAGCTTTTAAGAACACCATCAACCTCAAGCCTCAAATCATAATGTAATCTGGAAGCACGATGACGCTGAATTACAAACCTATGGAGATTCTCATTTTCAAGATCACCTTTAGGCTCAGAGGTTTGAGTAAAATCACGTTTTTTATTGTATTCCTCTAAAGACATGTATTAGCTGGCCTTTGACTTTTTCTTTTCAAGGCTGGCCTTCAGTTTGGCCATTAAATCGTCTGCCTGTGTGGGTTCAGAATCGTATTCCTCGACTTTTGGCTTTTTACCGGTTGCTTTGGATTCAATGATTTTCATCAACTGGTCATTATAGATATCCTTGTATTTTTTAAAATCAAAGTCAGAAGTATATTGCTCGATCAGTGAAACTGCCATATCTACCTCCTTGGCTTTTACCTTGGTTTTGGTAAGCTTCAGTTCTCCGGGATTTCTTATCTCATCTTCAAACCTAATTACGTGCAAAACCAGTGCATCCCTGTAAATACCTACAAGAGATAAATGCTCCTTTTGTCGCATCACGAATGTGGCCACACCTAGTTTTCCTGTCTTTTTTAATGCCTGTAGCAATAAATTATAGGATTTACCACCTTCTTTTTGTGGTTCCAGGAAGTAGGGCTTTTTAAACAATACATCGGCTACCTCATCCTCATCGATAAATTCTTCAATATCGATGGTTTTCGTCTTTTTCATGTTCGCCTGGTCAAAATCGTCTTTTTCCAGAATTACATAACCATCATCTTTTTTGTAACCTTTGACAATATCCTTCCATTCCACCTCTTTACCGGTATCCTCATTAACACGTTTATAGCGAATACGGGCGTGATCATTTTTATCAAGCATATCCAGGTCTATACGTCTGTCTTCAGAACCCGAATAAAGTTTCACAGGAATTGAAACCAAACCAAAACTTATTGAACCATTCCAGATTGAGCGCATATTAGTGGTTTCTTAGTGCATTAATCAATTCATCTTTAGACATATCACTTCGTCCATCGATGCCTACTTTTTTCGCCTGCTCGTAGAGTTCTTCCTTTGTTCTCTCTTCGTATTTCTCAGCTTCGCCACCTTTCTCTCCGGAATTGGACGTATTGGCGATCCTTGCCGCTTTTTCCTTGCTCATTCCTTCCTTGCGCAATTTCTCGTATTGCTCGTCATTCTTAATACTGGGTCCATGATCTTTTGACATCTTCTGAATCTTTTGATTTGAACTTAAATTTAATCAACCTTCAGGCAGTGTTGAAATTTTGAGGGATTGATTAACCATAGTTTAACTGAAATATCAGTTTATACAATCAATTTTCAGAGAAATAGGAGAATGAAAGTTATAGTCATTAATAGAAAAACCTCCACGATTGCGGAGGTTTTTCTAATTATGTTTTTCTGAAGCGCATCCTATAACGCGTCGATCTTTTTCTGCACTTGCAGACTTGAACCTTCAAATTCATAGGTATTACTGGTTTCATCTCCATTCAAGGAACTTGTTACCACTACCCTCGCGGTTACCAGATCGTCCAGATCATTTTTCTCCAAACTAATTTCTTTTGAGATCACAGAACCTTCCGAAGAGATAACCTCTACAGTTTCCTCCTGGTTTGGAATATCAGCATCTGTATGTCCTCCTAAAATCGGCGCGATAACCAGACCGATAAGGCAAGTCAGTTTAATTAATATGTTCATTGAAGGACCTGAAGTATCCTTGAAAGGATCTCCTACCGTATCACCGGTTACTGCTGCCTTGTGAGCATCGGAGCCTTTATAGGTCATTTCACCGTTGATCATAACTCCAGCTTCAAAAGATTTCTTGGCGTTATCCCAGGCACCTCCGGCGTTATTCTGAAAGATTGCCCATAGCACACCACTCACAGTAACACCAGCCATATAGCCCCCAAGCATTTCAGCAATCGCAAGATTATCCATTCCAAAAATCATTGGCAGAAATGCGATGACTAATGGAAAACCGATAGTTAACAAACCTGGCAGCATCATTTCCCTTAAGGAAGCTTCCGTAGAGATCGCCACGCATTTATCATACTCGGGCTTGGCTGTTCCCTCCATAATACCCGGAATATCCTTGAATTGTCTTCGTACTTCCTGCACCATTTCCATTGCAGCTTTACCTACTGCATTCATTGCCAAGGCAGAAAATACCACCGGAATCATCCCGCCCACAAAAAGCATCGCCAGTACAGGAGCTTTGAAAATATTGATTCCTTCAATCCCTGTAAATGTTACATAAGCTGCGAAGAGTGCTAAAGAAGTTAAAGCGGCAGATGCAATTGCAAAACCTTTCCCTGTGGCTGCGGTCGTATTCCCTACGGAATCCAGAATATCTGTTCTTTCTCTTACTATGGGTTCCTGCTCACTCATTTCGGCAATACCTCCAGCATTATCTGCTATAGGCCCGAAGGCGTCGATTGCCAGCTGCATAGCTGTCGTGGCCATCATTGCTGAAGCTGCCAATGCAACTCCGTAAAATCCTGCAAAAGCATAAGACGCCCAGATAGCTCCGGCGAATAATAAAATTGAAGGAAATGTAGAAATCATACCGGTCGCCAAACCTGCAATTATATTTGTTCCTGCACCGGTACTTGATTGCTGAACGATCTTGAGAATTGGCTTTTTCCCCAGTCCTGTATAATATTCGGTTACAGAAGAAATCGCTCCACCTACAACCAGACCAACCAGCGTTGCGTAAAATACACGCATGGAACTTATGTTTATCATTTCAAATCCTTCCTCTCCACCTATGAAGAATCCCATCGTCATGGTATTCGCAGGGAGCATCCAGTTTACCAGAAAATAACAGGAAACCGCGACCAGTAAGATCGAAACCCAGTTCCCGATATTTAAAGCTTTCTGAACCTCCGATTCTTTAGCCGAATTTGAAGAAATTCTTACCAATAATGTCCCGATGATGGAAATGATAATTCCTACTCCGGCGATTGCCATTGGTAGTAAAATTGGACCAATACCACCAAAACCTTCGCTGGTGATATCACCTCCCATATCCTCGATTATATAATTTCCAAGCACCATTGCTGCCAGTACTGTGGCTACATAACTTCCAAATAGATCGGCTCCCATCCCGGCAACGTCTCCTACATTATCTCCAACATTATCTGCTATGGTCGCGGGATTTCTAGGGTCATCTTCAGGGATACCAGCTTCAACTTTACCAACAAGATCAGCTCCAACATCTGCAGCTTTGGTATAAATACCTCCTCCTACTCTGGCGAAGAGTGCTATCGATTCGGCACCCAGAGAAAAGCCAGCAAGAGTTTCCAGAACCACGGTCATTTGCTGAGTATTGGTCCACTCTCCTCCCATGAAATAATGAAAAAAGAATATAAAGAAGCCTGTAAGACCAAGAACTGCAAGACCAGCAACTCCAAGTCCCATCACTGTTCCACCTCCAAAAGAGATATTTAATGCTTCCGGCAGGCTGGTTCTTGCCGCCTGTGTCGTTCTTACGTTAGTTTGAGTAGCGATCTTCATCCCTATATTTCCTGCAAATGCTGAGAATATCGCACCGAAAATAAAGGCAACTATGATAAGGTAATGAGTGGTTGGAACAAAATATGCAATTGCTGCTAACGCAATGCTGGCTCCAATCACAAAGAGAGTCAATAATTTGTATTCTGCTTTTAAGAAGGCAAGGGCTCCTTCATAGATGTGTGCTGAAATTTCTTTCATTTTTCCGTCTCCGGAGTCCTGTTTCATCACCCAGGATCTTTTGACCCACATAAAGATGAGTCCGATGATTGCCAGCACCGCTGGCAGGTAGATCATTATTGATTCCATATTAGCTAGTTAATTGTTAATTAAATATTAATGCTAGCTAATGTAGTAAAATTGGCAACAATTAAAAAAGCAACAACTTTTTAAGGTTATTGCTTTCATATTCTTAATAATTTGAGTGATATTTTACGATTATATTCCGAATCTGGATTTATCACCGTCATAGCTCTCATATCGTTCGATACACTGTCTAATGATCTCACGAGCTTCGTCTGCATCTCCAAAATCTCCTGTATCTACCTTCTTCTTCTCAAGATCCTTGTACACCTTGAAGAAATGTTCGATCTCTTTAAGCATATGACCATTCAATTCTTTAAGATCGTTCAATCTATTCCAGATAGGATCAGATACCGGCACACAGATGATCTTCTCATCCGGTCCTTTTTCATCTGCCATATGGAACACACCGATAGGCTTCACTTCCATCACGATCCCTGGAAAGGTAGGTTCTGAAACCAATACCAATACATCAAGTGGATCTTCATCCAATGCAAGGGTGTTAGGAATAAAACCATAATCTGCAGGATACATCATCGAAGAGAAGATCATCCTGTCGTAACGTACTTTTTTAAGTTTGAAATCGTATTCGTATTTATTTCGGCTTCCCTTTGGGATCTCGATCAATACATCAAAAGTATTCGACATTTTTATATTTTTATCTAAATTAAAATTCAGGGCAGCAAATATAGTTATTTCTGATATTTAAACTATTATCTAAAAGTGAAATCCGAAATCTATTGTAAACGCAAGACTCCTTGCATCAGGATTATCGAAGTAATTTCCGCGGAAATGCACATCAAATCGCATTACTTTTAAAATATTTCCAATACCCAGACTATACTCATAAAACGGATCATTATCTGGAGCTACCAATGGTAAACCGGAAGCGTCTAAATCTTTACTTGCTTGTGAAATATCTCCATAGACTGCTCGAAATCCTACTAATTCCCGCAGGTTTAGCTCTCTTAGCAACGGAATCCTTGAAAAGAGTCTCCCATTAAAGTTGTGATCTATATGAATAGCTGAATAACTATCTGTCACGAATTCATAGAAATCCAGTGTTGGAAATGAATTATACATACTAAAATATGTCTGGTTTCCAGGAACTACACTTAGCAATCCTAAAGGCACAGCGTCAAATGTCTTTCCGGCTTCCAGGCTGATATTGGATCTGCCAAAACCACCAATTAACAACGGCTGATTGTAAAAGAACTGAAGTTTCTTATAATCAAAATCACTATTAAAAACCTCTTTAACTCCCAGACTGTAGTTCAGGAACAAGGTTGGAAAATCTTCTTCGTTCACCACATTACGCTCCACTCCAAAGCCCGAAGTTTTTCTACCCGGTGTCCAGGTTATGATCGTAGAAAGTTCGGTTTGGTTGATCTCACTATCGGTGATCGTACGCGTGTCGTCTACATAATAATCAAGACTAAAACCTTCAGATGCCGGTTGTAATATTCTATAATTAGCTCCAAATCTTAGGGTAAGATTCTTTACCGGTTCCAGTTGTACGGAAAAAACGCTCAGATTAATAGAACTCAATTTATCTGTATCTCCAACATTCAGAAGCGATGAAGAAGCAAGACTCCTTCCCAGTACATCTGTGGAATTCGTAAGACTGGTTCCCAACTGCTCTACATCCCTCCGGTTTCCACCACTTAAGATAAGTCGCATTTTGTAATCCAGCAGCACTTTTGCTGATACTCCATACTTGAATTTATGGTCTTTAAATCCATAAGCTCCGTAAGCTTCAATTCTCCATGGGTCATTCTGTCCAAAATATGTTCTTCCTCCAAAGCGGGTTCGTATTCCTTCCACATCATTAAACCCGAAAGTGGAATAAACAGGACCATAATCCCATCCATCAAACTCTACGTAACCAGACTGCGCAATCGTAGCGATATCATATAACCGGTTGAAAGCCTTTGTCTTGGTAAGACTGTCCAGCATTACATAGATTCCTTCTTCATCATCGTTTAACTGTTCCAGCCTGTTTTCACTCCAGAACTCGTCACTTCTATTATAAGCCTGAGATTGTGGATTGTAGACTGGTTGATTATAAAAACTTGATCCTCGTTCTTTATTAAACTCATACTCATCGTAAAGCATGGTTCGTTTCGCATAGACTCCCTGGGAAGTTTTCTTTTTGTTTATTCCGAAGTCGGCCATAAAGAAATCTTTCTCAATAAGAAAAACAGAATCATTCAGAACTTCAAAATCCTGTTCGATATAGACCTGCTTGATCCAGTTAATGTTTACATCCTTGGTAGTTTCGAGATTAATGTTCTTAACTGCCCAGGTCGTATCATTCACCCAGAAATCCCCTTTAAAGGTTAGTTCATTCTCGCGGCGTGGATAATAGACAATATTATAGCACCACTTATTGTCGATATAAGCACTATCAGACAACACATAATTGTAGGTATCGATCCCTGTAGTCGAGATGGGACTTACAAATGATTTATCGAAGAACTTGATATAGTTTTTATAAATATCATAATCATCATAAATATCCTTCACAAAATCGATCAGGTTCCTGTTCTGGTTGAATCCGGAATTCTTGTTTCCAAGTAAAACTTTTTTCTCCTCATTGATCTTGTTATCCCCATAAACCTGGCTTACCGATTCATTAATGAACATAGGCAGATAAGTCTTCCCGGTCACTGCATTAGTATCGGCATAATCGAAAATAAACTCCATTCCATTAAAGATCCTGCTTTCTACAACCGCACTATCTATGGTATTAAGATCAAATTCCAGTTTTTCGTATTCCTTATAACTATACTGGTCGAAAGCATTTACACCGTTACTTCGGCGATTTGCCCATACTTTCTTTAAGATATCAATTGCCGGGTTGTTCTTCTTCGAGGTTTTCCCTCGATAGATAACCACCTCATCAAGGCTGGAAGCTTCCTGCTCCAGCTTCACATCCATGTTTAAATTGACCCTGGATTTTAAAGCAATCTTTTTGGTTTTGTAGCCAATAAAAGAAAACACAAGGGTATCATAATTATCATCTGACTGAAGGTAAAACTCACCAACTTCATTGGTAGTCGTTCCTGAAGTAGAATTAGCGAAAACTACGTTCGCAAAAGGTACAGTAGCGCCGGTGTCATCGGTCACAATTCCTCCTGCTTTTGTTTGAGCGATTAAACTGAAAACTGGAAGGAGAAAAAGTATTAAAAGGTAGGTGTATTTGTTCATTATAGGATAAAAAAAAACTTCATCGTTTAGATGAAGTTTCAAAGATAGGTTGAAAAGGTTTACTTGTACATAACCTTTTTCACAGCTTTAACAACATCCTCACTATTTGGCAACCATTCTTTCAGAAGAACAGGTGAATAAGGTGCAGGTGTATCTGCTGTATTGATCTTTATGATTGGCGCATCCAGGTAATCGAATGCTTTAGATTGTACCTGATATGAAATTTCTGTAGAAATATTTCCAAAAGGCCATGATTCTTCAAGGATCACTAGTCGGTTCGTTTTCTTAACTGATTCAATGATGATATCAATATCCAAAGGACGAATCGTTCTAAGATCAATGATCTCACAAGAAATATCATCTTCAGCTAAAGTTTCAGCTGCTTTATAAGCTTCTTTAATTATTTTTCCGAATGAAACAATAGTTACATCAGAACCTTCACGTTTGATATCGGCTTTACCAATTTCAATAACATACTCATCTTCAGGAACTTCACCTTTATCTCCATACATTTGTTCACTCTCCATAAAGATCACCGGATCATCATCACGAATCGCAGCTTTCAATAATCCCTTAGCGTCGTACGGGTTGGATGGAACGATCACTTTAAGACCTGGCGTGTTTGCGAACCAGCTTTCGAAAGCCTGTGAGTGAGTCGCTCCCAATTGACCTGCAGATCCTGTTGGTCCACGAAATACAATTGGAATATTAAATTGCCCACCACTCATCTGGCGCATTTTTGCAGCGTTATTGATAATTTGATCAATCCCTACAAGTGAGAAGTTAAAGGTCATGAATTCAATAATAGGACGGTTACCATTCATGGCAGAACCAACTCCTATTCCAGAAAATCCAAGTTCAGCGATTGGAGTATCTATAACTCTATCCGGACCAAATTCGTCAAGCATACCTTTGGAAGCTTTATAAGCACCATTGTATTCAGCAACTTCTTCACCCATTAAATAGATACTGTCGTCGCGACGCATTTCTTCGCTCATCGCCTCAGCAATAGCTTCTCTAAATTGAATTGTCCTCATTATGTAAAATCTTAATTTTAATTCCTGCAGAGCAAAAATAGTAATTCATTAAGGTAAATACCATAATTGTAAGCAAAAATTTAGGGGTCGCAGAGTTCTTCGGAAATGCTAATATCGTGAATAATGAGAATCTCATTATTTTACTTAGTTTTATACATATTGCGCATTAAAACATCTACAAAACCAAAAATCAACTAAAAATTGACTGATTCTTTTGGTTAAATTTATTATGCATGCATAGCTTTTTTTGATATAAAATACTTACCTTCGTCTGCGAAAACGTTTTATTAAAAAAAAGAACCTTATATATGAAAATCTTAGTTTGTATTAGTCATGTACCTGACACTACATCCAAAATCAATTTCACGGAAGGAGACACGAAGTTTGATACGAATGGTGTTCAATTTGTAATAAACCCGAATGACGAATTTGGTCTTACCAGAGCGATGTGGTTCAAAGAAAAACAAGGTGCTAGTGTTGATGTTGTAAATGTTGGTGGAGCTGAAACCGAGCCTACACTTAGAAAAGCACTTGCAATTGGAGCAGATACAGCAATTCGAGTAAATACTCCTGCAACTGATGGATATCAGGTAGCAAAGGAATTAGCCAAAGTCGTTAAGGACGGTGGTTATGATCTTGTTATTGCCGGTAGAGAGTCTATTGACTATAACGGTGGAATGGTTCCGGGAATGTTAGCCGGAATTCTGGATGCTAATTTCATTAATAACTGTATTAGCCTTGAGATCGATGGAGACAAAGCGAAAGCACTTCGTGAGATCGATGGCGGTAAAGAAACTTTAACTGCTTCTCTTCCTCTTGTTATTGGAGGTCAGAAAGGATTAGTTGAAGAATCTGATCTTCGTATCCCGAACATGAGAGGTATTATGCAAGCGCGTAAAAAACCCCTGAATGTTGTGGAACCTGCGGAAACTTCAGTAAAAACCGAAGTAGTAAAATTTGAGAAGCCTGCACCTAAAGGAGATGTAAAATTAATTGATCCTGACAATCTGGATGAATTGATCAACTT
The DNA here is from genome assembly GCF_045055805.1 of Christiangramia sp. LLG6405-1. Taxonomy (GTDB): domain Bacteria; phylum Bacteroidota; class Bacteroidia; order Flavobacteriales; family Flavobacteriaceae; genus Christiangramia. The sequence continues at coordinate 303,850 of NZ_CP159330.1, forward strand.
GCTTCACAACGAGGCAAAGGCGATCTAATCAAAATTCAGAATAAAATAGATTCAGGAATTAAAAAATTTAGAAAATGTCAGTTTTAGTATATATAGAATCAGAAGAAGGAAAATTTAAGAAAGCCTCATTCGAGGTTGCGTCTTACGCAAAGGAAGTTGCAGGTATGCTGGATACCAGTGTTACTGCGATTACCTTTAATATAGATGACGTATCAGAACTGGGAACCTACGGGGTTGACAAAGTTTTGAAAGTAAATAATGATAAGTTGAAGAATTTTAATGCTGAAGCATATTCTGATGCCATCAAACAAGCAGCAACTCAGGAAGCTAGCAAGGTTGTAGTTCTTAGCCAGAGTGCGAACAGCAAATATCTTGCACCATTACTTGCAGTGCATCTGGAAGCTGGTTACGCATCAAATGTTGTTGCATTGCCAGAGAGTGCAGATCCATTTACAGTTAAAAGAACTGCTTTCACGAATAAGGCATTCAACTTCACCAAGATTGATACTGATGTAAAAGTGCTTGGAATATCCAAGAATGCATTCGGTCTTAAAGAAGCTCAGGGAGCTGCAGCAGATGAAAACTTCAGCCCAAATCTTTCAGATGAAGATTTCGCAGTAAATGTGGAATCTGTAGATAAGGCTACCAATAAAGTAACGATCGCTGATGCTGAAACTGTGGTTTCAGGAGGTAGAGGACTTAAAGGTCCTGAAAACTGGGGAATGATCGAAGAGATGGCAGAAATACTAGGAGCTGCAACTGCATGTTCCAAACCAGTTAGTGATATGGGATGGAGACCTCATAGTGAACACGTGGGTCAAACAGGTAAGCCTGTAGCATCTAATTTATACATTGCAATTGGTGTATCTGGAGCAATCCAGCATCTTGCCGGTATTAATGCTGCCAAAACCAAAGTGGTAATCAACAATGATCCTGAAGCGCCTTTCTTCAAAGCTGCAGATTACGGGGTAGTTGGAGATGCTTTTGAGATCGTACCGAAGCTAAATGAAAAATTGAGGGAATTTAAAGAGAAAAACGCATAATTTTTCTAAATTGCGACCCATAAAAGGGCTGTCTAGATCTGGTAATTTTGTCCTTATTTAGACAGCCTTTTTAATTTTCACGAAGCATGAGTTTAGTTCGTCTGAACATAAAAGGAATATCTTACAGTCAAACACAAAATGGAGCTTACGCCCTGATCCTTAATGAGGAAGATGGTGAACGTAAGTTACCAATTGTTATTGGAGCATTTGAAGCACAATCTATTGCGATAGCATTGGAAAAAGAGATCAAACCTCCCAGACCACTTACCCACGATCTTTTCAAGAACTTTTCAGATCGATTCTCGATCACGGTAAAGCAGGTTATCATTCACAAACTGGTAGACGGTGTATTTTACTCCAGTCTTATTTGTGAACGTGAAGGTGTTGAAGAAGTTGTAGATGCCCGAACCAGCGATGCAATTGCACTTGCACTAAGGTTTGACGCCCCAATTTTCACTTACAAAAACATTCTTGATAAAGCTGGAATTTTCCTGAAAGCAGACGAGAGTCAGCGTGCTAAGGAAATGAAAGACGAAGAGGAAATAATCGAAGAAGAACTTCTTCGCGAAGACATTGAAGTGAAAATGGACAGCGATTCAGGTTTCAGTAAAATGTCGCTGGAAGAACTTAATGAGCTACTTGCCCAGGCTGTGAATCAGGAAGATTACGAAAAAGCCGCTCGTCTAAGGGACGAGATCTCCAAAAGAAAATAATCTATAATGAATAAACTCTGGTGTTGCCTGTTTCTGGTCTTGATTTCTATTGCATCAGCTTCTTCACAAACCATTTCTAAATCCTGGACTCTGGAAAATTCAACTGAATTTCAAGAGAATTCAGTTTTTCAGGATGTTGAAGAAGTTCATTTTAACGAAGGTAGCTTCCTTTTTCTGGCAAATTCTGAACAGGATACTATTGCTTCCGGAGATTATCTTTATCAGAAGAAATTACTGGTACTGTTTTATAACTCACCAAAAGATACTATTCAGAATCTTAGGGTGACTGGGATTAGTGATCAAAAACTAAGTATTAAAGGCAGAGATAACACCTTCGAACTTTCGGCAAAACCAAAACTTGCTGAAGATGTAATCCCGGTTAAAGCTGCGAAGCAAATGATACCTAGTCAGGGAATGTCCACTTCAAGTTTAATTAGAGGTGTACTTGGTATGTTCGTTCTACTGCTCATCGCATTCCTTTTCAGTAATAACCGAAAAGCAATTAGCTGGAAAACTGTTGGTATAGGATTAGGAGCACAACTAATACTGGCTATTGGTGTTTTAAAGATCACCGTAGTTCAGAAAGTATTCGAATTCGTAGGAAAAGTATTTGTTTTGATCCTCGATTTTACCGCGGCAGGAAGTGAATTCCTGTTAGGCGGAATGATGGATGTGGACAGTTTTGGATTTATATTTCTATTCCAGGTACTACCTACCATTATCTTCTTCTCAGCATTAACATCTGTATTATTCTATCTTGGAGTGATCCAGATCGTTGTAAAAGGAATGGCCTGGGTACTTACCAAATTAATGGGAATCTCCGGACCAGAAAGTCTCAGTGTCGCCGGGAATATTTTTCTTGGTCAGACCGAAGCTCCTCTAATGATCAAAGCATACCTGGAACGTATGACCAGGTCTGAAATTCTACTGGTAATGATTGGTGGGATGGCTACTGTAGCCGGCGGTGTACTCGCAGCATATATTGGATTTCTAGGTGGTGACGATCCGGAATTAAGACTTCAATTTGCTAAACACCTGCTTGCTGCTTCCGTAATGGCTGCTCCTGGTGCTATCGTAATTTCTAAAATTTTATATCCTCAGCAGGAGGCCGTAAATACAGATGTTGAGGTTTCTTCAGATAAAATTGGAAGTAACATTCTGGATGCCATCGCAAATGGTACTACGGAAGGTTTAAAACTGGCGGCGAATGTTGCAGCGATGCTACTTGTATTCATCGCATTTATCGCAATGATTAATTTTATCCTTGGTTATTTAGGCGCGCTTACTACTTTAAACAGCGTAATGGCAGAATATACTCCATATTCTAAATTCTCACTGGAATCGATTTTAGGAATCATCTTTTCTCCTTTGATGTGGATCATAGGTGTGGCAAAAGAAGATATGATGCTAATGGGACAGTTGCTTGGAATTAAACTGGCAGCAAGTGAATTTGTTGGATATGTTCAACTGGCAGATCTTAAAAACCCTGCAAATGCATTAAGTCTTAATTACGAAAAGTCGGTCATCATGGCTACCTATATGCTCTGCGGATTCGCCAATTTTGCATCCATTGGGATTCAAATTGGAGGAATTGGATCATTAGCTCCAGGACAACGTAAAGTTCTTTCCGAATTCGGGATGAAAGCATTAATTGGTGGAACTCTTGCTTCACTTTTATCTGCGACGATCGCCGGAATGATCATTGGTTAACAGCCTAATTTTTAGAAAACTTTGTAATCTCATATTCTTCAGCAGCCTGAAAATGTGCTAATTTGCCGTGCTCAGTAAAACTGAATATGGAAAAAGCAGCTAAGAAAAAGGGATATAGAGGAGAGAATGCGGAATGGCCGCACCAGATACCATTCAAAGGATGGGTAGATATTGGAAAGCGGGTTTATAAAGAGATGTCGGTAGACCACGTTCAGATTGTTGCTGCCGGTGTTGCCTTTTATTTTTTCCTATCCATTTTCCCAACCATTGTAGTAGCTATTTCTATCTACAGCCTTGTTTTAGACCCCGCACAGATTCAGGAACAATTATCCAGACTTACTTTGATACTACCGGAACAGGCGTATGGTATGATCACCGATATTCTCAATCCGGTCATAGAACAGGATCGTGAAGAAATTGGTTGGGGCTTGATCATTAGCATCCTGGTGAGTATCTGGAGTGCGAACAAGGGAACCAGCGCATTGTTTCAGGGTGTCAATATCGCTTACGATGAAGTTGATACTCGTGGGATCATCAAAAAGAATTTACTCACTTTGCTTTTTACATTAGCAGGTGTTGTGGTAGGTCTATTAAGTTTGCTTATCGTTATATTCTTCCCGCTACTCATTAAAAACTTTGGTCTTACACCTGGTCTGGAACATATGCTAACCTGGTTACGCTGGGTTTTCCTGGGAATCATTCTAATTGTGATGCTAAGTATGGTGTATAAACTGGCTCCAAACCGAACAAATCCAAAAATGCGCTGGGTGAGCTGGGGAGCGATCCTGGGAACTATCTTCTGGTTGGGAGGCTCTATTGCATTTTCCTGGTATGTCGGAAATTTTGGTAGTTATGATGATCTCTACGGAAGCTTCGCCGCAGTTGCAATTCTAATGTTATGGCTATTTCTTACCGCTTTTATTGTTTTAATGGGTGCTGAAATTAATTCTGAAATGGAACACCAGACTAAAATCGATTCTACGATTGGTGCTGAAAGACCTATGGGAAAACGAAATGCTTACCATGCGGACAGATGTGCGGTAGTTGAAGATGGTGAGGAAGAATGCTAAATTAATTTAGATTGGATTAGAATTCAGTGTAAAGTTTGACCGATTTTCTTATTTTTATTGCTCGACATTTCGCTCAATAATCAAGCTACTTTTCATGAAACAATACCACGATCTTCTCAAACATGTACTTGAAACGGGTGCTCAAAAAGGTGACAGAACCGGCACTGGAACACAAAGCGTTTTCGGTTATCAGATGCGCTTCGGACTTAGTGAAGGCTTCCCTATGGTTACCACCAAAAAGCTTCATTTAAAATCAATCATTTACGAATTACTGTGGTTTTTAAAAGGAGACACGAACATTGAATATCTAAAAGAAAATGGCGTAAGAATATGGAACGAATGGGCAGATGAAAATGGTGATCTGGGCCCTGTCTATGGACATCAATGGAGAAACTGGAATAGCGAGGAGATCGACCAGATCAAAGAGATCGTAGAGACTTTAAAAACAAATCCTAATAGTAGAAGAATGCTGGTTTCTGCCTGGAATCCTTCAGTGCTACCGGATACTTCGGTTTCATTTTCAGAAAATGTAGCAAATGGAAAGGCGGCTTTGCCTCCCTGTCATGCATTCTTCCAGTTTTATGTAGCAGACGGAAAACTATCCTGCCAGTTATACCAGCGAAGTGCAGATATTTTTCTTGGAGTCCCATTTAATATTGCATCATATGCCCTACTCACTATGATGATGGCTCAGGTATGCGGGTACGAAGCTGGTGACTTTATCCATACTTTTGGTGATGCACACATCTATAGCAACCATATGGAGCAGGTGGAACTTCAGCTGAGTAGAGAACCAAGAGAACTTCCTCAAATGAAACTAAATCCTGAAATAAAAAACATCTTTGATTTCACGTTTGAAGATTTCAGTTTAGAGAACTATGATCCACATCCGGCGATCAAAGGTAAAGTAGCAGTTTAATAGCCAGAATATTATTCAGTCCATCGTGGCGGGATAATTGCAATCTTTAGAATGAACCAAAATTGAAAACATGAAAAATATATTTTTAGTAGCATTGTTATTTATAGGATTCGTAGCCTTCGCTCAAGACGATGTATCGGTAAAAGGAAATACAGTTTCTATGAAAGAAACTGCGCCTGTCTGGCCTGGTTGCGAAGCAAGTGAAGACACAAAAACCTGTTTCAATTCCATGTTAATGAAACATATCAAGGAAAACTACAAGTATCCAAAAAATGATAAGGGCGAATACATTAGAGGAAAAGCAACAGTTTCATTAGTTGTAAACGAAGAAGGAAAAGTGGTGGTTAAAGAAGTCACCGGCAAACATCCAAAGATCAATAATGAAGCAAAAAGAATGATCGAAGCGATACCAACGATGACACCAGGACAGCTCGCTGGAAAGCCAAGAGCGATTAGCTACAAAATCCCCTTAACTTTCTAAATGAAATCCATAAGTTTTTTAAGTATACTGTTTTTATTTTCATACCCTATTCAATCTCAAAATTCTGAAATAGTTGCATGGGATGAAGTGGAAAAAACTCCAGTTTTTGTGGGTTGCTCAGAATCTGGAAATATTAGTATGTGTTCTAAGAAAGCATTTATTGATTTTGTGATCAATCAATTTAATCACGAATTGATTTCAGGATCTGAGTCTGCTTATACCTTAAATTTTAGGATCATTATTGGTACAGATGGCAAATTGCGATGGTCATCTGTAAAAGGTAATAATGATGAGATAGAATTGGAAGGACGTAGGATCTTGTCCAATTTACCCGTCTACAGCCCAGGATTGGTGAATAATCAGCCGGTAAATGTTATGGTTTCGTACAGGATTGAATTAGAGAAACAAAATGAGATTTCTAATATTAGATCTGTAGACATCCCGCCTATACCTCGTAATTGTGAGAATAATGATGATAAAAGAATCTGTTTATCTGAAAACATTTCGCGTTATGTCAATAGATCTTTCAATACTGATATTCTGAGATCAAAGAAAAAAGGCAACTCGATATTTCGAACTACAGTGCATTTTGTTATTAACGAGCAAGGTAAAATTGTTGATGTGACAGCAGATGGAGAAAATGAAGTATTCAACCAGGAAGCTATTCGAGTAGTAGGTACTATTCCTTCCATGCAACCGGCAATACTTAATGACAAACCTGTAGCGGTCACTTATAGTCTGCCAGTTGTAGTCGGAATTTCAAACATTTAACACTTTAACTCGACCTTAACGAGTTACTTGTGAACTCATTTTGAAAAAATTGTAAATTTGAGTGATACCAAAAAGTATCGCTCATTTTTATGTTGTCACAATCCGAATTACTACACCTTTTCAAAGAAACCCGAAAAGATTCAGAAAATATTTGCTCCTTCCTGGAAACTGAAGATTATGTGGTACAACCCATCGTAGATGTTTCACCTCCTAAATGGCATTTAGGACATACCACCTGGTTCTTTGAAGAATTTATTTTAAAAAAATACGCAGAGAATCATTCGCTGTTCGATGAAAATACTGCATTTGTTTTCAATAGCTATTACGAAAGTGTTGGTGAAAAAGTAGTGCGTACAGACAGGGGAAATCTTTCGAGACCAACTGTTGCCTGGATCTATAAATTTAGAGAATACGTTACAACCGAAATTATCAGATTGCTGGAAAATAGTACGCTTTCTAGCGAAGCTTTAGGCGTCCTGGAAATTGGTTGTCATCATGAAAAACAGCATCAGGAACTGTTGTATGCAGATATCAAGTATATTTTAGGAAATAATCCCCTAATGCCTGAATACAATCAGCAGTTTGAAGAAAATCCTGTTCAGGATTTTGAACGAGAATGGCTTGATGTTCCAGAAGGTATTTATGAAATTGGTCATACTTCAGAAGATTTCTGCTACGACAATGAATTGGGTATCCACAAAACTTATCTACACGATTTCAGTATTTCGAATAAACTCGTAACTAATTCAGAATACATGGAATTTGTTGAAGCTGGCGGATATGATGATGTTCTTTTATGGCACGCTGAAGCCTGGGATTGGGTCAACATCAATGAAATTAAAACGCCATTTTACTGGCATAAGATCGAGAACAAATGGCATCAATATACCTTAGGAGGATTAAAGCCTTTGAATCCTGATGCTCCAGTTACTCACATTAGTTATTATGAGGCTTTCGCTTTTGCTCAATGGAAAGGTATGAGATTACCAACCGAGCAGGAGTGGGAAATTGCTCAAAAGGATTTTGATTGGGGAAGCAGATGGGAATGGACAGAAAGCGCCTATTCACCTTATCCAAATTATCAGAAAGCAGACGGCGCCCTTGGTGAGTACAATGGGAAGTTTATGGTAAACCAGAAGGTTCTTCGTGGAGCTTCAGTCGCTACTTCCAGCAAGCATAGCCGTTATACTTATAGAAATTTCTTCCATCCACAATTAAGATGGCAGTTTACGGGCTTCAGACTCGTTAAATAATATTATATGAAAAATCAATCTGCAACCATGTTCGAATCTGTCTTTGCTGAAGACACGCATAAAGGACTTACCAGCTATCCAAAATTTTTGCATTCCAAATATATCTACGATAAAAAAGGAGACAAATTATTTCAGGAGATCATGGCGATGCCTGAATATTACCTTACCAGCTGTGAATTCGATATTTTAAAACAGAACAAGACTGATATCGCTAAGATTTTCAGCAGTGAGAACGATTTTGATCTTATTGAACTTGGCGCAGGAGACGGTAAAAAGACCAAGCTTCTTCTAAAGGAACTGGTCGACAAGAATTATAAGTTCAACTATTTGCCTGTAGATATTAGTCAGAATGTGCTGGATGAGCTTGAAAATGCGTTAAAGGATGAAATTCCGCAAGTATCTGTCAAAACTCAACAAGGGACTTATTTTGAGACACTGGAGAAACTTGCAGAGTATAATTCCAGGAAAAAAGTCATCCTTGTTCTGGGTAGTAATATTGGTAATCTTTCTCATAGTGAAGCCGTAGATTTTCTTCGGAATATTGCTGTTGCGATGAGCGATGACGATATGTTATTTATGGGTTTTGACCAAAAGAAGGACCCACAGATCATCATGAATGCTTATAATGATCCAGCTGGTATTACTGAAAGATTTAATAAAAACTTACTGGTAAGAATCAACCATGAACTGGACGGTGAATTTGAAGTAGAAAAATTCAAGCATTGGGAAACTTATGATCCAGAAACTGGTACTGCCCGCAGTTTCTTGGTGAGCAAGGAAGAGCAAAGAGTTAAGATCAATAAACTTGAACTGGAAGTAAAGTTCGATGCATGGGAGAGCATACATACCGAGATTTCTCAAAAATATGATGATGCAATAGTAAGCTGGTTAGCAGATGAAGCCGGATTAGTAGTTGAGCGTAATTTTGCAGATTCAGATAACTCCTTTAAAAATTATATCTTTAGAAGGAAATAAATTTATTGAACTATGAAAGCTATCTGGAAAGGCACCGTCATCGCAGAAAGTTCTGAAACGAGGATCGTTGAGAACAATCATTACTTTCCTCCTGAAGATATTAAGGATAAGTTCTTTAAGCCAAGTGAATTCACTACCCGTTGCCCATGGAAAGGCAAAGCTTCCTATTATGACATAGAGGTAGATGGTGAAAAAAATGAGGATGCAGCATGGTTCTACCCGGAGGCAAGTCACGCGGCTAAACCAATTGAGAATTATGTAGCCTTCTGGAAGGGTGTTCAGGTAACTGAATAGGATCTAAACACTTACCACACTATTATCATCTCCCGCGAAATCATTCCACTTGTAGGCATCTGCAGCTGGATCGTTTTGCCACTGTCCGTCTACAAGATATCTGAATTCGTATGCTTTATCTACTGGTAAATTAAGCTGAGTCTTGAAATTACCATTTTTATACTTCTTCAATTTTGCTGGTTTCCAGTCATTGAACTCACCCACTAATTCTACCTGATCTGCTTCTTTCGCAGGAAGGTTAAAAGTGATCTTACATTCCGGTTTGGACTTCAGGTATTGCTTGCTAATTGGCATAGTTTTAATTTAATGATTGACTCTTCAAATTAAATTAAAATATACTTGTAAACCAATGCATATCAGCGTTCTACATCATTTTTATAGAATTACTAATTTTAGTTATTTATAGAGATAATTCTTTAATCCGAAAACGGTTTTGGAGTTGAAAACATTAAATATCTGCAGAATTTTAAGATTAAATTCCGAGCACGTTAAACAGCTTATTCAGGTCTTTTTCAGAATTAAAGTAGTGTAAACTAATTCGAATTCCGTTTCCTCTCATGGAAGTGATAATATCTTCTGATCTCAATTTCTGAAATAGTTGTTCATCGCCCTTGATATTAAATAGAGATGAATAGATCTCTCTTTCTGCAACCCATTCTTCTAGTAAACCAGCCGATTTAAACCTTTCCCGGGCTATATGCCTCAGCTTGGAAATCTGACCTTCAATAGGATCCCAGCCAATCTTCTGAATAATTTCAATCGCAGTTTTTAAGCTTCCGAAGTTAAGCGTATCATAATGACCCGGTTCGAACTTCCCAAGAAAATTTCCTTCATTTTCTTTGTACTTCCCTTGCAGCGAACCGAAACCAAGATGTTTAGGATTCAGTCTTCCTTCTACACGATCGCTTAATAACATAAAACCGTTACCGTAACCAGCATTCATCCATTTGTAGCAACTGGAGATCGCGATATCCAATCCGCTATTTTCAAAATCAAATGCTTCAGTTCCAAAGTATTGAGTCCCGTCGCCAATAAGTAGAAGATCCGGGAATTGCTGTTTTATATCATTTATAAAATTTGAACTCAGTTGCACCCCATTTATGTACTGCACAATACTAAAAGCAAATATGTCGGGTTTGTTTTTTTTGATGGCTTCGAGAATATTATTTTCCAGATCTTTATCCAGGTTTGCATAACAGACTTGAAAATCTCTTGATTCCACCGGCCAGTTGATCGAAGGATAATCATCCTTAAGCAGTAGAATTTTGGCACCCGAATCGATTCCTTCCAGGATACTATTGAAGCCATAGGAGAAATTTGGAATCAAAGCCACCCGGTTTGGTGCACAGTGATATAAAGAACCTATACTTTCCCGTACCCCTGTAAGCATCTCTCCCATTTTCTCTTTCAAAACACTTGCTTTTAAGAAAAAATCCATGTCATGATCCTGCCTGAATTCCCAAACTTTTTCGGGAAGTAAGCCGCAAGCAGCCGTGTTGAAGTATGTATATTGCTGAAGTACAGGAAAGCCTTTTCTTAAATTATCCATAAGCTATTGGAAGTTCTTTTGATAAAAATGTAAATTTGAAACTACACTAAGGTACTTTTTATTATGTTTTCCAAAAAGAAAAACGAATCCAAAATAGATTATGAACAAAGGGAGCTCTATGAGAATGCCAGGCAGAGAGCAAGACAGAAAAAAAGACTGTTCCGGCATTTTGTAATATTTTTAATTGGTGCCGCTTTTCTTATTGTATTGAATGTCGTGGTGGGTTACCAGGAAGATTTTAAACCCCTTGGATATAACTGGTTTGTTTGGGCCGTTCTACTATGGACGCTGTTATTCCTGATCCATTTCTTCAATGTCTTTATCATTAATAGTTTTATGGGAAAAGACTGGGAAGCAAAACAGGTGGACAGACTGGTTAAAAAACAGCAAGAGAAAATCGCTCAACTTCAAACCAAAGTAGAGAAAGACCATCCACTACCCGATCGTAGCACTCACGCAAAAAATACAGATACAGATTTTCAGAACAGAATTACCCCTGGAAATCCGGATAGACCAATAAACAGTTAAATATGATCACAATGATTGCTGCGGCAGCGGAAAACAATGCACTAGGCAAGGACAACGATCTTGTATGGCATCTTCCAGACGATTTCAAAAGATTTAAACGACTTACCTCCGGGCATCATATTATTATGGGTCGTAAAACTTTTGAGTCTTTCCCGAAATTACTTCCAGACAGAACACACGTGATCATTACCCGAAAGGAAGATTACTCTCCTGAAAACACTATTGTAGTACATTCAATGGAAGAGGCATTAAAAGTTTCCAAACTGGATGATGAGGCTTTTATAATCGGAGGCGGCGAAATTTATAAAATGGGGATGGAACATGCGGATAGAATTGAACTGACCCGAGTTCATGGTGAGTTTGAAGCCGACACCCATTTTCCGGAAATTGATACAAGTGAATGGGAAATAGTCAAAGATCAGTTTCATGATAAAGATGAAAAACACGACTACTCGTTTACCTATCTAACCTATGAAAGAAAGCAGGAAAAATCTCATTGAGAGGATTGCTGAAAAACACAGCCTCAATATCCAGAGTTTTAAGCCACTTACTGGTGGAGATATTAATGAGGTCTATAAATTAGAATGTAAGGATCAATCCCTGGTTCTTAAACTTAATTCTGCTTTAAAATTTCCCGGGATGTTCGAGGCAGAGAAAAAGGGCCTGGAATTACTTGCTACTCCTAGAGCTTTTCTAATTCCAAAAGTCTTTGAAACCGCTATTCTTGATGATCATTCATACCTGCTATTAGAATATATCCCGACAGGCACTAAAAATCGTGATTTCTGGAAAGTCTTCGGAAGCCAACTAGCACAATTACATTCTGTGCAACATGATCAATATGGTCTGGATCATGATAATTACCTGGGCAGTCTTCCGCAGCAAAACTCCTATCGTACTGACGCTATTAGTTTTTATACTGAAATGCGTCTTGAACCTCAACTGAAGTTGGCAAGAGAGAAAGGTTACGACCTGCCTGATGCTTCCAGTCTTTTCAAAAATTGTGAATCCATTATTCCGAAGGAAAAAGCATCATTGATTCATGGGGATCTCTGGGGTGGCAATTACCTGGTTGATACGAATGGTGCTCCTTGCATCATTGACCCTGCAGTAGCTTATGCACCCAGAGAGATGGATATTGCCATGACCAGACTATTTGGTGGTTTTGACGATCAAATGATTTCATCGTACCAAGATTATTTTCCTCTGAAAAATGATTGGGAACAAAGAATAGAGCTCTGGCAATTATATTATTTGCTTATGCATTTGAATGTTTTTGGAACTAGCTATAGGTCGCAGGTTACAGAAATCATCCATAAATACTCTTGATTTTACATTTCTTAACAAGACTATCCTCTTTTTTAGCAGTTCCTTAGCTCAGCTTCATTAGTATCTAAAGTATCTTCAACTCAAAATAAAATTACTATGAGTACTAAGAATTTATACGACGATAAGGCAAGAGAAAAAATTAAGGAACTGGCAGAAAATGTAGATTTCTGCATGCTGGTTACGAACATGGATGAAAAACCATTTAGCGCAATTCCTATGTCTACTAAAGAAGTAGATGATCATGGAGCGGTATGGTTTCTAAGCAAGAATGATAGCGATCACAATCGTGATATTGAAAAAGATAAAGATGTGCAATTACTATATAGCGGAACTTCAGATATGGAGTTTCTAAGTGTATACGGTGAAGCATTTATCGAGACCAATAGAGATGTGATCAAGGAATTATATTCTAAAGCAGATAACGCATGGTTTGATGGCGAAGATGACCCAAGTATCACTGCAATCAAAGTAAACCCAAAGGAAGCTTATTATTGGGATAATAAGGATAGCAAAATGGTGACCTTATTCAAGCTAGGAATGGCAGCAGTTACTGGCGATAAACAGGATATTGGCGAAAAAGGAAAGCTAAATGTATAGTTGATTAGCATAAGATTTTTAGATAAGACCTCATAGCGAAACTTCGTTATGAGGTCTTTTTATTTATCCCTATTTTTGTTTCCCTAAATAATCTTTATGAAAGCATACGTATTTCCAGGTCAGGGAGCACAATTCTCCGGAATGGGTCTTGATCTTTACGAAAAATCTCCAGAAGCACAGGCTTTATTTGAAAAAGCAAATGACATCCTTGGCTTCTCTATTACAGATATCATGTTTGAGGGTTCTGCGGAAGATTTAAAACAGACTAAAGTTACGCAACCCGCAGTTTTTATACATTCGGTAATATTAAGTCAAATCTTAGGTGAGAATTTTAAACCAGATATGGTAGCAGGACATTCACTCGGGGAATTTTCAGCCTTGGTTGCGAATAAAACCTTGAGTTTTGAAGATGGTCTTGAGCTGGTTGCTAAAAGAGCGAAAGCCATGCAAAAGGCCTGTGAACTGGAACCATCCACTATGGCTGCTGTGCTGGGTATGGAAGATGAGATGGTAGAATCTATTTGTGCTGAAACTGAAGGCGTGGTAGTTGCTGCAAATTATAATTGCCCGGGTCAGTTAGTAATTTCCGGAGCTTATCCTGCAGTTGAAAAAGCCTGTGAAAATTTGAAAGAGAGAGGCGCTAAACGCGCATTAATACTTCCGGTTGGTGGAGCGTTTCATTCCCCACTCATGGAACCTGCGCGCAAAGATCTTGCTGAGGCTATTGAAAACACGGAGTTCTCCAAGCCTATTTGCCCTATCTACCAGAATGTAAGCACATTTGCAGTTAACGATCCTTCAGAGATCAAGAAAAACCTCGTTTTTCAATTAACTGCTCCAGTTAAATGGACACAATCTGTTCAGAATATGGTCAATGATGGAGCCAGTGAATTTATTGAAGTTGGTCCTGGAAAAGTACTTCAGGGATTAGTAAAAAAGATCAATAGAAGTATGAAAACTTCTTCGGCTACGTAAAATTATAAAAATATAAATCGATTAAATTTTTACGGTTGCTATAAGTTGTAGTATTTTGTGATAGTTTTAAATTTCTACCCTACAAAAAGTTTAACAAACCTTTTATCGCAACCTAAATCGAAACCATTGAATTTCAAATTACTTTCAACAGGGTTACTCGTAACCCTGTTTTCATTTACACTCACGGCTCAAAAACTACCCCAAAATGCAAACGAGTTAAAGACAGAATATCAAGATTTTTTCTCAGATTCCAGAGAATCAACCTTTCTGCATTTATATAAATCAAAACTTTTACCGGGTGAAGACCTATGGTTTGCCGCATATATCTATGATTTAAATAAACAAACACCCGCCATTACATCTACTAATCTAAACGTCCAGCTTTTTGATGATGCTGGGAATGAACTGGCTACTAAAACTTACTACAGTTTTAACGGAAAATCCCAAGGTTCTATACCTATAGATTCTTTAAAATTAAATCCTGGTAATTATTATATTAAAGCTTCCTCAGACTATATCCGGTCTAAGGATGAAACTCTATCTCAGACAAGACCATTTCAAGTTCTTGGAGAGTTTGCAAAAAATCGAAAACAAGAAAGTGAAACCGCATTCGATCTACAGCTTTTCCCAGAGGGAGGCCATTTGATCTCGGGCGTAAGAAATACTGTGGGAGTAAAATTAAGCAATCGCGATGGCAAAGGACTTGAGGAGCTACCTGGGTATGTTATACGTGAAAATGATACTATTAGTAGGTTCACCACGAATAGATTTGGGATGGCTAGTTTTCCAATCCTGGTTCAACCTAATGAAGACTACAGGGTATCTATTGTTATAGAAAACGGCAGCCAACAACAAAAAGAACTACCCAAGGCTGAGATTGAAGGAATTGCTTTGACCGTAAAGGATTTCAGTGAAGAATTACTCATTTCACTAAAAACAAATGCTCCAACTGCAGCAACGATTTTTAATAAGAAATTCCATGCAGCAATTCATCAAGATGGGAAAATAAAAGATTTCTCCTTCCAGTTCCCGGATAGTAGTAAGGAAGCTAACATCAAATTTCCAAAGGATTCGCTTTTTACAGGCGTCAATACAATTACGATCTTTGATGAATCATTTCAACCGCTATTGGAACGTTTAGTGTACAAAAATTCCAAGGAAGAAGCTACTATTAAATTTTCAGGAATTAAAAATCTGGGAGACTCTCTTAAAATTAGACTTTCTAATGCGTCTAAGAATAACGAAATAATTAACATAAGCGTTGCCGCATTACCATCTGCCACGAAAGCCTATGATCTAGATTTTAATATTGTTTCAACCTTCCATCTGGCCCCTTATGTAAAAGGTGCTATTCAAAGCGCTGGCTATTATTTCTCAGACAACCACAGTTTACGTAGAAGAATGTATGATCTCGATTTACTTCTAATCACCCAAGGATGGAGTAAATATTCATGGCAGGAAGTGTTTTCGAATAAACCAGCAGAGAAAATTTCCAGAACACAAGGCTTCAGAATAGAGGGTAAAGTGTTCAAAAGAAATTTAAAGAAGGAAAATGACATGTTCTTAAGGAACGAGGTCTCTGGCGAATTCGGAATTATTAACATTGAGGATGACAACAGTTTTAAGGTCCAAAACCTCTACATCGAAGATGGTACAGAATTCTCTGTAGGTATGTTGAACGATCGAAATAGTAAACTATCAAAACCTTCAGTTAGATTAAAGGTCTTACCTGAGGCATATCACTCTAGCATCCCTAGATTCGAGCTTGAAAACCTGGCAAAAAGTCCAAATGTAAGCCTTACAGAAATTCCGGAAAGTTTTGTGAGTTCTGGACAAATTCTGGACACCATAAATTTAGAAGGGACTAAAAAAATAGAAACTGAAAGCACATATGGTAATAAGCTTAGTGCTATGGCAGAGTATATTATTATTGATGAAGGAGATATACGATCCAATTTCTATATTACAGATCTCATTGCTAAAAACGGTTTTAATGTTCGGCGAACCCCTGCGAATGTAGAAATTAGGTCTAAGGTTCCTTTTAGCTTCAATGCCTTGCCTCCAGAACCAAACATCACTTTAAATGGCGCTCGTCTTATTGGCGATCTAAGCATTCTATACACTCTAACTACAGACCAGGTGGAATCCATATATATTAATAGCAGTGCATCTGCAGGAAGAGGACTAAACGCTGGTGGTGGTAGTATTGAGATTAACCTAAAGAAGGGTTCAAGAAGAGGAAATAATACAGAAACCATAGATAATATCATTGCCAATAATGGATTCGCACCTCAGAAACAATATTATAACCCAAAATACAATTCTTATACAGCCAGTACATTTATTGAGTATGGAATTATAAACTGGGAACCTGTAGTTCAAATTGGTGAAGATTTTACCGATATTAAAATTCTCAATACATTACAAAAAAAGATCAATCTTTATATTGAAGGATTTACAAACCAGGGAACATTAATTTCTGAAATAATAGAAATAGACACTAATTAAAGTTTTTGTATTAAACCTTATCCAAACTGATAAGGTATCGGGCAAAACTCACTGTATAACATAACTCACCCTTTGATGCGTAAAACTGTCTTACTGTTTATCATTTTAAGCATGAATTTAAATTTAACAGCCCAAAAGAACGTATCAAATCTACAAGATTTTGGAGATAGTTATGTGAACTATTTCAAAATGGACAGGGAACTCCTATTTGTTCATTTAAATAAGACAAATATTCTTCCTTATGAAAATCTCTGGTTCTCAGTCTATGCTAAAAATCTTAATACGGATTGCCAAGTTTAGAAACAGCGAATTTAATTATAGATGTTCTAAATGCTGATGGTAAGGTCTTAAATACCCAAACGATACTAGTCACTGCAGGAAAAGGCTTTGGGTTTATTGAAATGGGAGCTAAAAAATTTATTCCCGGGAAATTTTATCTGAGAGCTCGTACCAATTACATGAAAAACTTTAAAGAAGACCTTAGTTTTCTTCAAGCTTTCCATATTGTTGGTGAGAACCATGAAATCAGCAGTAAAGAAAAACAGAATGACCTCCAGGTATTACCAGAGGGAGGACATTTAATTCAAAATATAAAAAATTCTCTGGGAGTAAAATTATTAGATCAATATGGGAATGGACTAAATTTTATCAATGGAAAATTGCTTAATTCTGAAGATGAAGTGATAGCCCGTTTTGAGTCTAACCAATTTGGATTAGCTAAATTCAGTTTTACACCTAGACCTAAGGAGGACTATCAAATAAGTGTAATGACCGCCAATGGAAATATTGAAACCAAGAAAATTACTAAAGTAGCTCCTCAAGGATTAAACCTGATAACTACTAACGAGGATGATTCCTTTCTTTTCTCTGTTTCTACGAATGATACCATTCAAGTACAGGATAAGACATACTATACGGCTATTCACCAGGCTGGAAAAGTTAAACACTTTGCTTTCCAATTTCCCAGAGGAATACAAAGTGTCGACATAAAATGGAAGAAAGACTCATTATATACTGGAGTGAACACATTTACTGTGTTTGACGATTCTTTTCATCCAATAGTAGAACGTCAGGTTTTTAATCAGGAGGGCATTAAACGAGTTAACTTGAAATCAAATTTTTTGAAAAAAATAGGTGATTCAATTCAACTGGAGCTCATAGCAGATCAAAAAGTAAAAAATAGTTCTATAAGTATTTCAGTATTACCTGTAAAGTCTATTTCTTACGAATCCATTCACAATATACTTTCGGCATTCTATTTAAAGCCTTATTTAAAAGGAACAATTGAGAATGCATCTTACTACTTCTCTAAAGGCAATCAACAAAATATTATTGAGGATATTGATTTATTAATGCTTACTCAGGGATGGAGCAAATACGAATGGGAACATATTTATAGTTATGATATAAAGAAATCTTTTGAAAGAGAGGTAGGTTTTGAGCTTAAAGGAACTGTACCTAATAGAAATAGAAACAAAGAGAAGTCCCTCTATGTAATATCTAATGAAACATGTTTATCTGAAATCATACCAATTGATGAAAGTGATCAATTTTCACTAAAAAATACCTACATTTTAGATAGCACTGCCATTTCTTTTGGATTAATCAATGAAAAAAATGGTTCGATCTCCAAACCTGCAATTTTAGCTAATGTATATCCCTTGAAAAATGATGATAAACATTCTGATTTTCTTCCAACAACCAAGAGTCCCTTACTGAAAAAGTATAAATCAATTCCAACTAACTTTACTGAAGATCCAATGGCGTTTGCACTGGATACCGTGCAATTAACTGGCCTAAATAAAGACGGGGATAAGTATAAAAAAGATCTGGAAATCATAAATCCTGATGTAGTAATTACTGAAGAACTTGAACAAAAATATAGATTAATCATAGATTATATAGCAACTCAAGGATTTCGAGTACTGAAAGGTGGATATGGCTCTTTGATCATAGAGAACAAAAGTCCAAAAAATTTTATACAAAGTAGCCAAGGACTCGGTGCCTATCCACAAATTTATTTCAATGGGGCAAATCTAGGTTCAGATATAGGTCCGTTAAAAACTTTACTCACATCTGAAGTACAATCCATAATAGTTAGTACTTCTGGAGCTGGTTATGGCATGAATGGCTTTAATGGTGTGATTGAGATTACCACAAAAAAAGGAAGTGGTAGAAAGGTCTCAAGTAAAGAAACTTTTTCTGATATTATAACGAATAATGGGTTTTCCAAGAATAGAGCGTTCTATGCTCCAAAATATAATTCCTATAACTCAGAGTCTTTTGATCTCTATGGCGCTATAGATTGGCTAGTAGATTTAGAAATAAATCGAAATGGAAAAGCCAGTTTTAAGATTCTAAATACCTTACAAGAAAAGTAATTCTTTATATCGAAGGTATGACTCTGGATGGCAAGCTGATCTCAGAGAAGCACACCTTAAACGTTAATTAAAAAAAGCGCGATCTCAAGTGATCGGGCTTTTTATGTTATCTAACTAAGCTAGTTAAGATTTAAAACCGCATAGTATCTAAATTAAAATATTAGTTCTAATATTACCTTTATTCCTGCTTGTACACCTTTCCTTCTTTCATGACAAATACCACTTCTTTTAGGGTAGAAACATTTTGAGTGGGATCCTCGTTTACCGCAATGATATCTGCATAAAAACCACTAGCGATCTGTCCGCTTTCGTTTTCCATATTCAAAACTTTCGCAGGAGTGATGGTAGCTGAAATGATTGCTTCCATAACTGGCATTCCGGCTTCGGTCATATATTCAAATTCGCGAGCATTTTCTCCATGTTTAAAAACACCTGCGTCTGTACCGAACAAAATTGGTACTCCCCTCTTGTAGGCTTTAGCAAAAGTATTCTGAATTTTAGGTCCAATCTCCTGAGCTTTTGGAACTACAAGTTCCGGGTAATAGCCTTCGATTTGCGCATTTTCAGTTACTTCCTTTCCGGCGGTGATGGTGGGAACGAGGTATGCATTCATCTGCTTCATAAGGTCCATGGTTTCTTCACTCATTAAAGTACCATGTTCGATGGTTTTCACTCCTGTTCTAACAGCCCGCTGCATTCCCTCATCACCATGTGCGTGAGCGGCCACATGAAAACCGTAATCTTTAGCTGTCTTAACTATTTCTTCAATCTCTTCAGTAAAAAACTGCGGATTCGAACTACTCTTCGCAACACTAAGAACTCCTCCAGTAGCAGTGATCTTGATAAGATCAGCTCCATTCTTATAGCGTTGGCGAACCGCCTTTCTTGCATCCTCCAGACTATTCACTACGCCATCCTTTGGTCCAGGATTTCCCATTAATTCAGCATTAACTCCATTAGTAGGATCTGCATGACCTCCAGTTGTTGCTAGACTTTTGCCGGCCGTGAAAATTCTTGGACCAGCGATTTTCCCCTTATTTATGGCATTCCGAAGAGAGATATTTATACCAGAACCTCCAAGATCGCGAACGGTAGTAAAACCAGCCATCAGTGTTTTTTCAGCAAAACCTACAGAGTTGAAGGCATTATCAGCCGGGTTATTTGTAAAGCTTTCTATATACTCACCAGGACTGGATTCTCCTTCCATATGTACATGCATATCGGTAAGCCCGGGAAGAACCGTTTTATTTCTAAGATCGATGACTTGTATGCTATCATTAGAAGGCTTTTTAAAACCTTTTTCTACGGAAGATATCTTATTACCTTCAATAATGATGGTACGCTCTTCTAGTACTTTTGAATTTTTAGTGTCGATCAATTTTCCAGCGTGGATATAAGTTTGCTGGGCCATTGAGTTCAAACTGAACAAAACAGCGACTGCTATTATAAGTATATTTTTCATGAGATTATTTTAGAAAATCGATTACTGTACTCGTAAGATAATCAATTTGCTCATCATCAAGCTCCGTGTGCATAGGTAGGGAGATCACTTCCTGCACAAGCCTGTTGGTTACAGGGAAATCTGCCTCATTATAACGCTCGTCAGCATAAGCTTTTTGCTTATGTAATGGAATAGGATAGTAAATTCCGAAGGGCAGACCTTTCTCCTGAAGGTGTTTTGCCAGTGCATCTCTCTTGCCATCAAGAATTCTTAAAGTATATTGATGAAAAACATGAGTGTCGCAGTCATCTTCGCGGTAAGGTGTGACAATTTGCTCATGAGCTCTAAATGCCTCTGTGTATTTAAATGCAGCTGCCTTCCTCGCTTCGTTGTAGATATCCAGCTTTGGTAATTTGGCTTTTAATACTGCTGCCTGTAAACTATCTAATCTCGAGTTCACTCCAACTACATCGTGATGGTAGCGTTCATACATACCATGATTTACAATACCTCTAATAGTATGTGCCAGTTCATCATTATTCGTAAAAATAGCTCCACCATCACCATAACAACCTAAATTCTTGCTTGGGAAAAATGAGGTAGCTCCCACATCACCCATGGTTCCAGCTTTGAATGTTTTGGCTTCCCGGGTATGATAATTAGCACCGATAGCCTGTGCGTTATCTTCAATAACGAAAAGATCATTTTCTTTAGCAATCTCCATCACCGCATCCATATTTGCCACCTGTCCGAATAAATGCACAGGTACGATAGCGCGGGTTTTTGGTGTGATCGCCTTTCGAATTTTGTCAGGATCAATATTATAAGTTTCGGGATCTACATCCACTAGCACCGGAGTTAGTTGAAGTAAGGCAATAACTTCAACGGTAGCGGCAAATGTAAAATCAGCAGTTATGACCTCATCGCCTGGTTTTAGTCCCAGTCCCATCATAGCTATTTGTAAAGCATCGGTTCCGTTAGCGCAAGGAATAACGTGCTTTACACCCAGATATTCTTCAAGATCCTTCTGAAATGCATGCACATGAGGGCCATTGATAAAAGATGTTTCTTCCATAATTTCCTGGAAAGAAGCATTTACTTCATTTTTTATACCTTCGAACTGACCTTTAAGATCAACCATTTGAATCTTTTTCATCTGCATTTTTTTTCAGGTTCACGAAAATACAAAATATAGCATCTACTGGCAATCACTTTAATCACAAACGGCTATTTTTGAAATCAGATTTACATTCATGCAATCTCTCTATAACTCACTTATAAATTTCAGCCAGCCGGTAATTTCGATAGCTGGAAAATTCAGTCCAAAACTGAAGGAATTTTCAGAAGGAAGAAAAGATCTGTTTCCACGGCTTGAAAAATTGCTACAGCCAGAATCCCAGTATATATGGATACATGCAGCTTCGCTTGGAGAGTTTGAAATGGCAGTGCCAGTTCTAAAAATGCTAAAAGATGAATATCCTTCAGAAAAGATCATTGTTAGCTTCTTTTCTCCTTCAGGTTTCAATAATAAGAGAAAGCATGAACTGGTGGATATCTTCACCTATCTCCCACTGGATACGAAGAATAATGCGCAAAAGTTCATTGAACTCATAAAGCCGAAAATGGCATTCTTCATCAAATATGATTTCTGGCCAAATTTTTTACTAGGTTTAAAAGATCGTAAAATTCCCACATACCTGGTTTCGGGCGTCTTTCGTGAAAATCAGAGTTTTTTTAAATTCTACGGAAAATGGATGATCAAATCCTTGCAGGCTTTCGAACACTTTTTTGTTCAGAATGAGGAATCTGCAGAATTATTAAACAAAGTAGGCTTCAAGAATACAACGGTTGCAGGAGATACGAGGTTCGACAGAGTTGCAGCACAAATCACCCAGGACAATCATATAGAATTTATTGAAGATTTTAAGGCTAGTAAGGTATTGACGGTATTTGGAAGTAGCTGGCCAGAAGATGAGAATATTTTTATTAACTATATTAATGAACATCCAGAACAGAAGTTTCTGATCGCACCACATGAGATCAAGGCTGAAAAAATCCAAAGCTTCTGCGATAACATAAAACAACCGGTACTAAAGTTTACAGAAATGGATAAGGCTAACATTGAAGATTTCAATGTTTTTATTCTGGACACGATTGGTTATCTGGGAAGAGCCTATAGCTATGCTGATATTGCTTATGTTGGCGGTGCAGCTGGTTCGACCGGCTTGCACAACATTCTTGAGCCGGCTACCTTCGGAATTCCTATAATTATAGGATCGAACTACGATAAATTTCCGGAAGCAGCACGATTAAGACAATTAGCAGGACTGTTTTCTGTTAAAAATTCTGAAGAATTTGATGAGATTATGGACAAATTTATAAGCAATCCTAACTTCAGAAAAAAGAGCGGAATGATCGCCGGGCACTTTATTAACAGTAATACGGGCGCTACCAGACTTCTAGAATCTCATTTAAGAGCATTGAAAAACTAAGGATTAACAAACATTGCTAAAAAAAAGTAAAAATAATTCGTACAATTGTTTATAGTTGTAATTTCGACCCGTATTAACAACTAAATAAATACAAATGAGACGTTTATCAATCCTTGCGATTGTATTAATGACTAGTTCTGTTTTATTCACATCCTGTAGACAGGAAGCAGAGAAGGAAACCATCGTCAAGGAAGTAGAAGTTGAAAAGCAGGTCAAATCACCTGAAGAGGCTGATGAACGAGAAGGAATTCTCGAAAGAACAGCTAAAAAAGTCGATAATGAAGTAAATAAGGAAATCGACGAAGAAATAGAAAAAATTGGAGACGACAATTAGTAATAAATCTCAAATTTTAATACATTGAATTACTAAAAACTACTAATAACTAAATAATCAAATTATGAAAAAACCAATTTTAATGCTTGCTTTAGCACTGTCAACAAGTTTATTCTTTACTTCTTGTAGAGAAACTAACGAGAATGAGACTGATGATATGGAGCAAATGGAGTCTGATGATATGGACGACATGGATGATATGGATGACATGGACGATACAGAAAATGACGTCGAAAATGCAGCTAATGATGCTGGTGATGCAGTAGAAAATGCAGCTAACGACGCTGGAGACGCAGTAGAAAATGCAGCTCAGGATGTTGAAGACGAAGTTGAAGGAAACGACGACTACTAGTCCTTAATAAAATAAGTATCCAAAAGCCCTTTCTAATCTAGATAGGGCTTTTTTAATGTTTAAAAGATTTCAATTCTCTTTTCAACTCGTTCATAGACTGTTGTAACTCCTGAAAAAGTCCATTATTTGTAGGATTGTCCAGGTTAAAGGTAAGTTTGGAATTTACCTGCCAGATCTCCTGAATATCATGGACATTGATCTCTAAAGGTAAATATTCTTCATTAAGCGATATCAGTAAAACCTTCGAAGGATCAGGCATTTTCTGAATCTTCTTTACCAAGACCGAGTCATACATTACGATCACGTATACTTTATTATTACTGGCTTCTTCTATGCTAGCAACAGCTTTTCCCATCACCCATTCACCCGGACGATAATCTGGTAACATACTATCTCCCTCGATCTGGAAACCACGATAGGTAGCATTTCTAAATTCTGGTAACGGAATATCAAAAGCCGGAAGTTGATTATACCATTCTACATCCTGAACGTTATGAGGATAACCTGCAGCCGCCTTCTGGTTTACAAGTACTATGTTTTCATTATCGGCATTATCTACGGTGACAACTTTTGGACTTACATCTCCTTTACTAATCTTAAGATACTTCTGCCCACTGTCTCCAAACAACCATAAGGGATTGATCGCAAACTGCCTTAAAAGTTCAGCTACTACTTTACCTGAAAGCTTCGTACGGCCACGTTCAATATCTGCTGTTGAATTTTTTATACCCAGTAGCGAAGCAAATTCTGTTTGAGTATAATTATGCTCTTCACGAACTTCTTTAAAATGCTTAATTTCAATCGATCCCGGTGTGCCCATAAACTATTAATATTGGAATTATTCCAAATTTATAATAATAAATGGAATCTTTCCTCAGAATTCAAAAATAATTGAATAAAATATGTAGGAACTGTTCTTCATATCCGAATATCGCTTATCCCTGAGCTCAAGGAAATCATGATAAGATAATACTAAAGAACTCAATAAATCCTATTCAGATTTGTAGCCCAGAAGTCTGAGTGCGTTCAAAACCACTACAAGCGTTGAGCCTTCATGAAAAACCACCGCCACCCCAATATTGGCCCATCCAAATATAGTTGCCGGAAGTAGCAAAGCCACTACACCCAGACTAATCCATAAATTCTGTTTTACGATGTTATGTGCTTTCCGGCTCAAACCTATAGCGAATGGAAGGACTTCGAGTCTGTCTGCCATCAGGGCGATATCTGCAGTTTCAAGCGCAACATCACTTCCTGCTGCACCCATCGCAATTCCCACTGTGCTGTTTGCCATGGCCGGAGCATCATTTACCCCATCCCCTATCATGGCAACTTTAACCTTGCCGTTGCTAAGTTTCCGAATCTTATCAACCTTTTCTTCAGGTAATAAGCTACCATAAGCTTTAGTAATTCCAATTTCTTTAGCGACCGCATCTGCTACAAACTGATTGTCACCGGTAAGCATCACCATTTCTTTTATACCCAATTCTCTTAAACGTGATAAAGTAGGCTTAGCAGATTGCCTTGGCGCATCCATCAATCCCAAAATCCCGCTAAAATGATCTCCAGATTTCACTAACATGGTAGTTTTCCCATCTTTTTCCAGGTCTTTGATCCTTTTAACCAGTTTCGAATCAAGTTGCTCTTCACCTTCAAACAGTTCCAGGTTCCCTATAGATATTTGATTCCCATTAATATGACCACTTATACCCTTCCCCTGAATTGCTTCGGAAGCAGATAACTGAGGTATTTGATATTCTACTGGCAGTTTCGCACTTCCATCACGAACTATAGCCTTGGCAAGTGGATGATTACTTGTATTTTCCAAAGCAATCACTTCTGAAAGTAATTCAGCTTCCGAAGAATTATTCAGCAAAATAACATCTGTTAGTTTTGGCTTCCCTTCAGTAAGTGTACCGGTTTTATCGAAAGCCAAAGTTTTCAAAGTTCCAAGATCTTCCAGCGGTTTACCACCTTTAAATAAGACTCCGCCTTTCGCTGCACGAGCAATTCCACTCAATACTGCGGAAGGTGTGGAGATCGCAAGCGCACAGGGACTTGCAGCCACCAAAGCAGCCATAGACCTGTAAAAACTTGCGGACCATGGTTCATCGAGGACCAAAAACGCCAGGTTCAGAATTAGAATAAGAATAAGTACCGCCGGAACATAAAATTTTTCAAATTTATCTGTCAGTAATTGAGTAGGAGATTTCTTATCCTGGGCCTGCTGCACCATTTCAATAAGCCGGCTAAGCGTGGAATCCTCAGCCTTCCTGACCACCTGCACCTCTATCGTAGCATCTCCATTAATCGTTCCTGCAAAGGCACGGTGTTTATCGGGAATAGAAGTAATATTATTATAATCTACAACTTCATCCTTTACAGGTTCTTTGTCTACTGGAATACTTTCTCCTGTAATTGGAGCTTGATTAATGTT
The DNA here is from genome assembly GCF_045055805.1 of Christiangramia sp. LLG6405-1. Taxonomy (GTDB): domain Bacteria; phylum Bacteroidota; class Bacteroidia; order Flavobacteriales; family Flavobacteriaceae; genus Christiangramia. Next base: position 330,002 of record NZ_CP159330.1, read on the forward strand.
CGTTCTACCATTGACTAGAATGCTATCTGCCGGCACGGTTGAATTAGGTCTAATGCGTAGAATGTCGCCAACCTCTAAATTTTCAAGGCTCACTTCCCTGAACTCACCGTCAATCTTCTTGAAGGCTACCTTGGGAGCTAGTTTTGTAAGCGCTTCAATAGATTTCTGAGCTTTATCCATGGCGAGATGTTCAAGCGCATGACCAAGACTGAACAGAAACAAAAGCAATCCACCTTCAGCCCACTTGTCCAGAAAAGCTGCACCGATAGCGGCTACCAACATCAAAAAATCAATTTCAAACCTAGCTTTCGATATTTCTTCGAAAGCCTCTTTAGCAGTAAAAAATCCACCAAAAAAATATGAGAACAAGAATGGAACTAAAGCATAGACAAAATCAAAATCTGAAAACTGCTGAAGTATATATCCACCTATTAGAAATATTCCGCTTAAAATAGCAAATATTAATTCCGTTCGTTCTCCAAAAATACCGTCGTTATGTGGCTTGCAACAACCGTGATTATGTCCTGACATTTATTTCAGTAAATTTTAAGCTAAAGGTACAATTAAATGTCTTGAAGTATAAATTACAAACTAGCCCGGAAGTTTAAATAGCTAAGGATTTAAAAATATCTTCAGCAATACATCCCCGATACAGGTGTGTATTTCTTTCTGAAAGGAATTAGGGTTGAACTGTTTCGAAGAAGATCCAAATCATATAGATTGTAACTCCGGGACAGTCACTGTAATCTCATCTAGTATCCATCTATGAAAATATCTGAAAGATGTATTAAATGGTAATGCAAATACTAGATTATTTACAACATCTACAGGTGTCAAGTTTCAAGACCTGATATTTCATCAAAGCTGCTTCAGAAGCAAGCCTGTTATTATCATATATTCCCAGATAAACCCGATCAAAAACTGAAGGCAATTGCGTACAACTATCGGCATGGATAGACATGACACCATTGCTATTAGTTTGTTTACTGAGATAGTAAAATTTCATCCGGCAATTTATCCTGCTAATAGAAGATCATTTAATAGAATTCGGTAAAATTTTAATGTTTTTGAACGACTATAGATTTTATAAAGTTTGAAGTTCCAGCATCCAAAATGCAATGATAAGTAGAAGACTAATAATCATTCCTGAAAAAATCATAAGAAGACCTCTATTCTCAACCTGAATGGTTTCCAGCTCCTGCTCAAACAATTCCTGCTGCTCCTTTTCTAGTTTGAAATACCGCTGAAATCCCAACCTGTTGGCTAGCTTACCCTTATTGGTAAGATAAACCTGTCCGCGATCGTTAATATATATAAGTCGCTTATCTCTCAACGTATTAATAAAATCTATGGATGTGCTTTGTCTCAGGTCTGTCGCCATTGTACCGTCCTGTAGATTATTTAGAGTATATGTATTTGGCTTCATATTAACAAGTCTTTAACTTTCGAGTAATACTAATTAAAAGAAGTTAAACATCATTTCCTAATGTAATCTTAATTTTAACTACTGTGAAATGCTAGTAAAAAGGTTGAAAGGTTGATATATGTAATTAATTGCCATTGTATAATAACCACGAAAAATCTGATCATCATGAGACTCTGATAAAGATGCTGAAATAGTTCGATTGAACGAAATCAAGTTATCTTATATATGGAAATTTGCAGTTTAATGTTCAAAATCAGAAATTTAAAACAGTAAAATAGAGAATTGGATTCCAAATCTTTTATAAGCACTCATTATCTGAATACCCAGCTAAAAACAAAAAAACCTGCCAGATTCGGCAGGTTTTTCTATTCAGAAATAAAAGCTGAGATTATTTTACATCTTCCATTTTAATTTCTTCACCTTCTTTATTCAAAAGTTTTACCTCATCAAAGCCCATATCTTTAAATTGCTCGAATTGAGACTTTGCGTCTCCAACTACCAAATAAGCCATTTTTGATTCATCCAGATACTTGTTCGCCAATTCCTGATGTTGTTTCAAAGTCATATTGTTAATTACATCTTCTTCTTTCTCGATATAATTTGAATCAAGATCATAAGCACTCATTTCCTGTAACATCCCTAAAAGCGACCCCTGAGTTTCAAATCGGCGAGCGTTTGACTTGATCAGTGCGTTTTTAGTGAATTGCAGGTCATCCTGAGAAATCCCATCCTTATATTTAGAAATTTCATCCTTAAAGATCTTTACCGATTCTCCTGTAGTATTTGTTCTAACAGAAGACGATGCCGTAAAGGTCCCGGGAATTTTTGATCCGCTAAATCCTGAACGTGCTCCATAAGTATAGCCTTTTTCTTCTCTAAGAATAAGGTTTACATTTCCGGAAAAAGATCCTCCCAATTTGTAATTCATCACTTCCAAAGGATAGTAATCCTCATTTGTTCTTGGAATCGCAATGTATCCGATATTTATGATGGATTGTTTTGCGTCTGGTACATCTACAAAATACAGAGATGCCTTTTCACGATTATTCTGGATCTGAAAATCAGGAATATTGACTTCCTTCGCTTCCCAGTTATTTTTAAGACCTTCAGCTGCCGCCAAAGCTTCAGCTTTATTTACATCACCAACTACATGTAATCTTGCTACAGAAGGTGAGAAGTTTTCAGAATAGAATTGTTTCAGGTCTTCCATACTAACCGCTTCCACATCTTCTTTTGTTCCTGAATTAGTGTAAGCGAATGGATGATCCTCACCATAAAGAATTTTATTGTATACCCTGTTTGCAATCCTGTTAGGGTTTGCTTCATTTCTCTCTATTCCGTTGATAGTGCTGGTTTTAATCCTTGCTAATTCTTCTTCATCCCATCTTGGTTCCAATAGAATTTCTTCCACCAGATCCATAGTTTTTGAAAAATTTCTTTTCAGAGAGTTTCCACGAACAACGATAGATTCATTGCTGGTATACATATAAATGCTTGCACCGAGTAGCGCAATAGCGTCTTCCAGTTCCTGCGGAGTTTTGTTAGCCGTTCCTTCCATCATGATATCACTCATTAAATTAGCAACACCATTGTTTTCAAGATCATCCAGCAAATGTCCGCCTTCTATAACCAAACTAAAAGTTACCAGGGGCAATTCATTTTGTTCAATTCCGTAAACTTCTAAACCATTTGCCAGTTCCGTATTCCACGCTTCAGGAACACTTAGACTTGGAGATTCGCCCATTTCAGGTTGTACAGATCTGTCAAAATTTGAAGGAGTTTTTTCAACTTCTTCAGTATTAGTTTCTGCTACTTCAGTTTCCTTATTTTCAGTAATTTTCTCTTCTACAACCTGAGCTTTTTCAGAATTTTCAGTAATTAAATCAGTCTTACCCTTTGGCACAAAACTGGTCATTACATAAGGCTTGTCTTTGATATATTCATTATAGACACGCATTACATCCTCCTTGGTCACATTTTTAATGTTTTCCAAGTCTTGCTTATAGAAATTAGGATCACCAGCAAGAACATCATAGCGCGCTAACTGGAAGGATTTTCCAAGAACACTGCTAATACCATTATAGAAATCTGTTTCCAATCCAGCTTTGATCTTTTCAATATCAAAATCTGTAACTCCCTCTTGTTCGAAAAGTTCAAGAGCCTCTTCAATACCCATTTCAATACTATCAAGATCTACTCCTGAATTGGCCGTCACATTAATAGTAAACTGACCCGCTAATTGACTCGGACTATTATACGCATTGGCGCGAGATGTAAGTTCTTTCTCCTTTACCAAAACTTCGTATAATGGCGCATCTTTTCCGTTGGATAAAATCTGCCCAAGGTAATTTAGCGCATAAGAATCTTTACTGTACTGTTCAACAACAGGCCATACCATATTTAATTGCGGCGCCGTGGCAAAATTGTCTTCGTGATATAAACGTTTAGTTTCATCCAGAGTTACCAATTGCGTTTCTAATGGCTCTACTTCCTGACCCTTTTTAATCTCACCAAAATATTTTTCAATAAGATTTTTAGCCTCATCTTCCTGAAAATCTCCAGCTAGTACAAGGGTAGCATTATTAGGGCCATAAAATTTATCGTAAAACTCCTTTACATCTTCAACAGTGGCATTTTGAAGATCTTCCAGTTCTCCAATTACCTGCCAGCTGTATGGGTGACCATCAGGGTACATATTTTTGTCTATTACCCAACCGGTATGCCCATAAGGATTATTATCAACACGCTGTCTTTTTTCATTCTGAACCACTTCCTGCTGATTGGCAAAAGCAGCTTCGGTCACTGTATTGATCAAAAAGCCCATTCTATCAGACTCCAACCAAAGTACCGTTTCCAGAGCATTCTTGGGCACCACTTCATAGTAAATGGTCCCATCCTGCCAGGTTCCCCCGTTTAAAGTACCACCAACATCCTGAATAGTTTTAAAGAACTGATCCTGCGGAACATTTTCGGATTCCTGGAACAGCATATGCTCAAACAAGTGTGCAAACCCTGTTCTACCCTTCTTCTCACGGTTAGAGCCAACACCATACTGTATCGCTACGGAAACAATAGGATCTGACTTATCCTCGTGTAGAATAACGTTCAAGCCGTTTTCCAACTCGTACTTTTTGAATTCAAGACTGAGGTCTGCACTTTCTTCGGCTTGAACCGTATCTTGTTCCACCATGGCCTGATCTGGTCCTGTGGAAGTATTCTGTTGAGTATCCTTTACCTTACAGGAAACTGCAGCCAAAAATGTAAATGAAAGCGCTAAAGCTTTCATATTAAATCTGACATTTGTCATATAATTAATGTTTTTGTTAAGATTTCTGAATTTAATAAAATTTGGGCTTGTACTTTACTCGTTTTCAGATAATTTGAAGTATTCCTTCAAAATAATTCAAAACGGTAATGAAAAATCGAAATATAACTCCAGAATTTATTTTGTGTAATGATCTCATACCGTTGAAACCTATTCTGAAAAATCCCCTGCTAATGTATTCTAACAATTTTCAGCCGCTCCATTCGATATTCTGTATCTATTAAAGAAAATAGTCGTAGGCTCCGACAAGGGTTCTAATTTTCAGCATGAAATGAGCTCATTTCAGCAGATAGTAACGCTACTTAAACTGCTGAAATTCAAACTTGTTGATTTGAGGCATTGTTATTTTTAACGAAATCTTCCGAGAATCTAGAGGTCTAAGCGATATCTTAAATGTATAATTCATAATATTGAAAATGACACGCTTTAATTTTTCACCACTTATAGGGGTCGTATTCCTAATGCTTCCAGGTTATATGATAGCAAGTAATATTCCGCAGGATTCCACCAATAAGAAAATAGAGCAACTTCAGGTAGGCGTTTTGAACAAACACCTTATATGTTCAAAGATAATAAAGGAAATTGGGACGGTATTAGCATTCGGCTTTGGAGAAATGTTGCCGATGATCTAAATTATAGTTTCGATTTTCTGGAAATAGATCCGGAAATAGCAAATAGTAGTCTAAAAGATAAACAGGTCGATATTTTACTTTTAAGTGATCTAAATACAAAGGAGGACAGCCTGGTAGACTTTAGTCATATTTATTACACTGCAAATATGGGAGCAGCGACCTCCCCGGCCATGGATCTTGGAGCCATTATCAAAAGTTTTTTCAGTAAAAGATTCTGGATCATAGTTTTAGTACTTTCTGTATTGTTGCTAATTATAGGAACCATCATGTATTTTGTAGAGCGCAGAAGCAACGATGAAAATTTTGGAGGCGAACGTTCTATCATAAAAGGTATAGGTTCAGGATTTTGGTGGGCAGGTGTAACTATGACAACGATTAGATATGGTGATAAGGCTCCGGTAACTTTCTGGGGCAGAGTCATCGCACTTTTCTGGATGCTTATCGCCATGGCTGTCACGGCGGTTCTAACTGCATCTTTAGTAAGCGCGGTGATGGGCAGTTCTTCCAGTAAAAAATTGGCAATTCCGACCGACCTTAAAGACATGGAGGTACTTGCCTTGCAGGAGTCAAAAGCATCGGCTTATTTAGAAGAAGAAAGAGTAAGTTTTCAAAAAGTTTCTGATCTTAAAAATGGTCTACAGCTTGTAAACTCAAGAAAGGCTGATGTTATCCTGCATAATATTCCGCAGCTCAATTATTACATAAACAGTGATGCAGCTCTCAGTCTTCGTGTTCAACCTATCCTACTTAATCCCAGGTTATATGCCATGGGAATACGTAATAATAGTAAGTTACGCGAAGATCTAAATCGTTCAATTTTGAAAGTAATACAGACTTCCCAATGGCAACGGGAGCTAGACAGATTTATTCCGGATAAGAGATAGTAATAAAATGAACGTCATTTATTTCTGAAAATGAATCATTCAATCATTGAAACTCTAGATTCCTTTTTAATTCAATTATATAAGCATCACGAGTTTGTTATCAGCACATCTCACCTTCTTGATAGATCATTAAAGGTTTATTTATCCTATTTGGAATTAAGCAAAACATTGAATTCTGTGCGGAAGAAATGGATACAAAAAAACCCTCAAAATCAACAGATTAAGAGGGTATTTAGTACTCGGGACGGGACTTGAACCCGTACGACCTAATGGTCATTGGATTTTAAGTCCAACGTGTCTACCAATTCCACCACCCGAGCTTAAAACTATTAAAGAGCGAAAAACGGGATTCGAACCCGCGACCTCCACCTTGGCAAGGTGGCGCTCTACCAACTGAGCTATTTTCGCGATTTTAAAGAACAAAACGCTTTTTATCATAGCGTTTATTGCGGAGGCAAATTTAAAACAAATCTTATAACAGCAAAGAATTATTTAAGAAAAAAGCTGACTCAAAACCAATTCTTTCAAGCTAGGACGCTTACCTCTTCATTATCAGTAACTAGGAATTAAGCAACTTTCAATTAATAACAATAATAAAGTGCGATACATAAACAACAAACCATGAAAATCTTATTGCTTACTCAGCATCCTCTTGATCTCATTCAGCTTCATTAGTGCTTCTACCGGCGTTAGTGTATCAATATCGATTCCCAATAGCTCCTGCTTCAAATCTTCCAGTATTGGATCATCCAGATTAAAAAAACTAAGTTGCATCTCTTCTTCCGCAGAACTTTTCATAACCGCCCCAGAATCTTCCATCGAGTGGGAAGCCTCCAGTTTCGCAAGAATTTTGTTCGCTCGATGTAAAACCATTTGCGGCATTCCCGCCATCTTTGCGACATGTATCCCGAAACTATGTTCACTACCCCCGGGCACCAGCTTCCGCAGAAACAACACATTATCTTTTAATTCCTTAACTGAAACATTATAATTCTTAATCCTGCCGAAGGTATCACACATTTCATTCAGCTCATGATAATGTGTAGCGAACAGTGTTTTTGGCCGGGCCGGATGTTCGTGCAAATACTCACTAATCGCCCAGGCAATACTAATCCCGTCATAGGTACTGGTTCCTCTTCCAATTTCATCAAGCAGCACAAGACTTCTTTCAGAAATATTATTCAGAATACTCGCAGTTTCATTCATTTCTACCATAAAAGTAGATTCTCCCATCGAAATATTGTCACTCGCTCCTACTCGTGTAAAAATTTTATCCACCAGGCCGATTTCCGCAGCTTTCGCTGGCACAAAACTTCCCATTTGAGCCATAAGTACGATTAACGCAGTTTGACGCAATATGGCCGATTTACCACTCATATTTGGCCCCGTAATCATAATGATCTGCTGGTCCTCTCGATCAAGATTAACATTGTTGGTCACATAAACTTCTCCAGATGGTAATTGTTTCTCGATCACCGGGTGCCTTCCTTCTTCAATCGCCAGTGCATGACTATCGGTGATAGACGGACGCGAATAATTCTCCAGTTTAGCCAGTTGAGCAAACGAAGCAAGACAGTCCAGTCTTGCGATCAACTTTGCATTTCGCTGTACAGGATCAATATATTCAGCCATCCAGGAGATCAGTTTTGAGAATAATTCCTGTTCAAGTTGCTGGATCTTCTCCTCTGCACCCAGAATCTTAGACTCGTATTCCTTGAGTTCTTCTGTAATATAACGTTCAGCGTTTACAAGGGTTTGCTTTCTGTTCCAGGTTTCCGGCACCTTATCTTTATGTGAATTTCTAACCTCGATATAATAACCATACACATTGTTCTTCCCGATCTTTAAGGATGTAATGCCTGTTTCCTGGCTTTCACGTTTGATCATATTATCGAGATAATCCTTTCCAGAAAAAGCTATGGCCCGCAAGTCATCTAATTCTGAAGAAAAACCTTTCGCGATCACATTTCCTTTCTGAACATTGACTGGTGCTTCTTCCGTAATACTTTCAGAAATCTTACTACGCAACAGATCGCAGCTGTTTAAAGTATCTCCAATAACCCTGATCGCTTCGTTATCGCATTCCAGAGCGAGTTCTTTAATCGGAATGATAGCGTTCAGCGAATGCCTTAGCTGGTTCACTTCACGCGGACTGATCTTCTGAGTAGCGACCTTGCTAATAAGACGTTCCAGGTCACTCATTTCTCTTAATTGCTCCTGAATTCTTTCTAACCTATCCGGATTCTTCAGCAGAAAGTCTACTACTTCCAGTCGTTGTTCTATAAGATTCGCATCTTTGAGCGGTAGTGCCAGCCAGCGTTTTAAAAGTCGGCCACCCATTGGTGAGATCGTTTTATCGATTACATCAAGCAAGGTCACAGCATTTGCCGCATTAGAATGATACAATTCCAGGTTCCTGATGGTAAACCTGTCCATCCATACATACTGCTCTTCCGCGATTCGGTTTAAAGAAACAATATGCTGAAGGCGATGATGCCTGGTTTCACCAAGATAATAGAGAACGGCTCCAGAAGCAACAATTCCCTCCTCAAGATGGTCTACACCAAAACCTTTTAGCGATTTTGTTCCGAAGTGATTGTTGAGAGTTTCATGAGCATAATCACTTTTAAAGATCCAGTCATCGAGAAAGAAACAATGATAATCCTTCCCAAATGCCGATGTAAAGTCCTTCTTATACTTCTTCTGAACAAGAATTTCACTCGGTGAAAAGTTCTGAAGTAGTTTATCAATATATTCCTGATTTCCCTGTGCGCATAAAAATTCACCCGTAGAAATATCCAGAAAAGAAATTCCCAGGTTTTTCTTTCCGAAGTGAACTGCACAAAGAAAATTATTTGATTTACTGCTTAAGATATCATCGTTAAATGCAACCCCTGGAGTAACCAATTCGGTCACGCCTCTTTTAACGATGGTTTTAGTCATTTTCGGGTCCTCTAATTGATCGCAAATAGCAACACGCTGACCCGCTCTGACTAATTTTGGTAAATAAGTATTAAGTGAATGATGAGGAAATCCCGCCAGCTCGGTACGCTCACCGCCGTTATTACGATTGGTAAGTACGATATTGAGAATACGTGCAGCTTTCACTGCATCCTCCCCAAATGTTTCATAAAAATCCCCAACCCTGAAAAGCAGCATGGCATCAGGATATTTAAGCTTAATGCTATTGTATTGTTTCATTAAAGGGGTCACCTTCTGCGATTTCTTCTCTGCCAATTTTCCGGGATTTTATGGAATGCTAATGTAAAGATTCAGGACTTTGTCCGAAAATTTAATCTAAAATTTCGACAAGAAGCGTCATGATAAATAGTACCGACCATAAAATAGTTCTGGACCAGTTCCTCGAGACCAGGTTCCCAGTGATCTGCTCGCAACTTTCAGATGGTTTGATCGCATTGTGTAAAGGCACGAAAATAAGAAAGGTAAGCAGCCATAAAGCTACTATAAAAAGTAGACTGATGATTTCATAAACACCCTGATGAAGGAATAATTGCCAACTCGCAACGATCAATTGCAGGATCATTAAAGGCCCCACGATCACCCCTATTCTTCCGGTGTATTTTTTATGCCAGTCACCAAGTTCATTCTGCCCATAATAACAAAGCCCGGGATATATGACCAGTTGCACGATCCAGATCAGGACCATAAGTCCGAAGTCAAGTAAAAGTCTGATCGTATGTAATTCCATCGAATCCAAATTATAGTTATTGATAACCCGCAGCCTGCAAATTAAACAACTCAGCATATAACTTATCATTCGCTATCAACTCCTGGTGAGTTCCAATTTCTTCTACCTGTCCGTCCTTAAGAACCATAATTCTGTCTGCAATACGTACAGTACTAAATCTATGCGAAATGATCACCGCGGTTTTACCCTGAGTTAATTGAATAAAGCGCTGGAATGCTTCAGTTTCTGCACGGGCATCAAGAGCCGAGGTTGGTTCGTCAAGAATCAGCACCTCTGCATCTTTCATATAAGCCCGTGCGATCGCAATCTTTTGCCACTGACCTCCGGAAAGATCCTTCCCGTTCTTAAACCTTTTCCCAAGCTGCTGTGCATATCCAAGCGGTAATTCTGAAACTACTTCCTGCGCCAGACTTTTCTGAGCAGCACTATCTATTCGGGATTGATTGCCTATTTCCCCAATCTCACCCATAGCAATATTTTCACGAAGGGTCAATTCAAATTTCACAAAATCCTGAAAGATCACACCAAAATATTGCTGATACGCCGCCTGGTTATACTTTTGAATTGGAACATGATCAAGTAAGATCTCCCCTTCCGTTGGTTCATAAAACTGTAAAAGCAATTTGATCAATGTTGTTTTTCCCGCACCATTTTCTCCTACAAAGGCCAGTTTTTCTCCAGCTCTTAAGTGAAAATTGATATTTCTAACCACCCATTTTTCAGATTTTGGATATTTGAAACCAACATTTTTAAACTCGAAACCATGTTTAATCACCTTTGGTAACTCAAGCTTTTCTTCTGAATTTTCATTGCTGAAGGACAGATCCAGGAATTCGAAATAATCCTGGAGATAAAGAGCACTCTCGGTAATTTGAGTAAAGCGGGTGAAGAAACCCTGTAATTTAGATCGCAACCTATTGAAGGATCCAGATAAGAATGTCAGGTCACCAATACTGAAGATCCCGGCAACGGTTCTAAAGATAATAAAGACATAAGCACCATAATAGGCTCCTGTTCCAACAATATTAAAAACTGAACCCCAACCAGCTCTTTGCTTCGCCAGGCTCTTACTCTGCTTATAATATTTGGCTGATAGATTCTGAAATCTTCCCGCAAGATAATTTGAGAGTCCGAACAACTTCACCTCTTTTGCAGTGACATCACTGGCACCCGCATAACGTAAGTAATCAAGTTCCCGTCTTTCCTGGGTCCAGCTTCTGGCGAGAGAATAGCTTGTTCCACTAAACTTGATCTCGTTGATAATGGTAGGAATGATCGATACGATTAGAAGAATGATTAACCACGGTTCAAAAGCAACGACCCCGGCAAGTAAAGATATAATCACGATGACATCCTCTCCCTGGGTCAAAATATTAGACATCAATCCTACTCTTCCCGTAGTTTGCTGCCGCGCTCTTTCCAGTTTATCGTAAAATTCAGAATCTTCAAGCTGATCGAGATTAAGTTCTGAAGTCTTTTTTATTATTCTGACAGATGTATCAATGGAGTATTGGTCACCCAGAAGCGCATCACTTAAACTAATCCCACGACTTAACAGATCTGAAAGTATAGCCAGTCCAAACTCTGCCGCCACCAGCATCCATAATCTATCCAGGTCTTTTATTTCATTCCCGATTTGAAGAATAACTTCATCAATTATCAATTTTCCAAGCAATAGCATGATCACCGGCAAAACCGCATTTAAAATACGACCAAAAATATTCGCATAAAAAAGTGATGGATTCACTTTCCTTATTTCTTTAAAAAATCTGGGAACGAACTTAAGGGAGGCAAAACTCTCTCTAAAATTGATCTTATTAGCTTCTAAGGTCTTTTTTCTTCTTGGCAAATTCTAATTTTTGGATGCCTTGCAATTTAAGCGAAGGCGATAATAATTGCGCTGCTTAGGTCGTAATTACAACTTAATCCTAACATTTGTATAAGCTGCGAAACTAGATATCTCTATTTGCTTCTGAAGTTTTGCTATTTTTGCCGGCATGGCGAACAGGAAACTTAAAAATGCGGAACTGGATCGGAAAACGGTTTCAGAATTTAAAGAAGCAACCAAGACTCCAATTATCATCATTCTGGACAATATCAGAAGTCTGAATAACATTGGATCGGTTTTTAGAACTGCCGATGCATTTTTGATCGAAAAGATCTATTTATGCGGAATTACCGCCAGACCACCCCACAAGGATATTCAAAAAACTGCTCTGGGTGCTACGGAGACTGTCGCATGGGAATATGTGGAAGATACAATTGAACTTGTCACAAAACTTCAGCAGGAAGGAAAAAAAGTCTACGCCATAGAACAAGCCGAAAATGCTGTGATGCTGGATAAATTTGAACCTTTAAAGGATCAGATTTCCGCAGTAATATTCGGGAATGAAGTGAAAGGTGTGCAACAGGAAGTAGTAACTGCCAGTGATGCGGTTATCGAAATACCTCAGCTGGGCAGCAAGCATTCTCTGAACATTTCAGTAAGCACAGGGGTTGTAGTATGGGATCTTTTCTCGAAATTACAGCGATAAACTAGTTTACAGCTTTATCGATTTCGGCTAGAAGCTTTAAATAATCCTGCCGGTTCGCCACGAAATCCAGGTCTGAAATATCGATGATCTGCACCTTCATATTACTTTGAGACTTAATAAAATTCAGGTAACTCTTATTGATCTCAATCAAATACTCCGGTTGAATATTCTGCTCATAATCCCTGCCTCTTTTCTTAATATTCTGAAGCAATCTGTCAGTATTTTGATATAAATAGATATAAAGTTCCGGTTTTACCAGCTCCTTATACATTAGATGAAATAACTTATGATAAAGCGAATATTCATCTTCATGAAGTGTAATTCTTGCGAAAATAAGCGACTTGAACACATCATAATCTGAAATAATAAAGTCCTTAAATAGATCGTACTGCGCCAGGTCATCTGAGAGTTGCTGATACCTGTCTGCCAGGAAAGACATTTCCAATGAAAATGCATAGCGATCTTTATCTTCGTAAAACTTTGGTAGAAATGGGTTGTCCTTAAAGCGTTCGAGGATCAGTTTTGCATTAAAATCTTCGGAAACCATCGTCGAAAAACTGGTTTTCCCAGCACCAATATTTCCTTCTACAGCGATATAATTGCAACTAGGAAAGTTATACTTGCTACCCGGAATATTTAATTTCTCTGGAACCTTGTTGATTTCTGAAGTATCACTGGTATCTGCCAGTAGATCGCGATAAGATTTTTTGAGAACCGGGTGCATTTCCTTTGCCGCAATATCCTGAAGCGGCAGTAAAACGAATTTTCTATCTGGAATTCCGGGATGCGGGATCTGCAAGTTCTCTACCTGAATGATCTCATCCTCAAAAATCAAAAGATCCAGATCAATCACCCGATTTTGATAGGCACCGGAATTATTTCTCTCTCGTCCCAGCTCATTTTCTATTGCCTGTAAACTTTTTAGAATTTGCTGTGCATCCAGTCTCGTTTCGATCTTCGTACAGGCATTGAAAAATGAATTTCCTTCAAATCCCCAGGCCGGAGTTTCGTAAATACCAGAAACCTCCCGGACCCATCCAATATTTTCATGAATTTGATCAAGTGCAGTCTGCAAATAACCTAGACGGTCGCCAAGGTTACTACCTAAGGCCAATAGTACTGTTTTAGGGGAATTCAAAACGAATTAAGAAAATTTTAATAGGTAGCTTCAAATAATTTCACAGCAAATTAAGCAAAACAAAAGCACATACTCTTAATTTTGCAGCAAGACTTAATAAAAAAATTTGAGTAAACTTTCCCGGAAAAAGAAGCACAGGGCTTTACAAATTTATATGATCCTGAGCGCGTTGTTCATTGCCTCTCTGGTAGTTTCCAACCTGATCTTTCAGAAGTTTTTTTACTGGGATTTCTTCGGAATTTACACTTTTGAAATTTCCGTGGGAATTTTACCATATCCAATCACTTTTTTGATCACCGATATTATTAGCGAGATCTATGGGAAAAAGAAGGCCAACCAGGTAGTAACCACTGGAATCTTTGCCTCGGTCTTTTCTTTATTAATTATATATATCGCAGATTATGTTCCTGCAACCAGTTGGTCGCCCATCGACAACGAAATTTTCGGAAGGGTCCTTGGAGCCACAGCCATTGCGGTTTTTGCCAGTATGGTGGCCTATTTGCTGGCTCAGTATGTGGACATTCAGCTATTTCATTTCTGGAAGAAACTTACCCACGGGAAACATCTCTGGCTAAGAAACAATTTCTCTACCTTCCTTTCCCAGTTCGTAGACACACTCTCGGTCCTATTCTTGCTCTGTACTTTCAATAAAATTTCATGGGAACTCTTTGGCGGACTTTTATTGAGCGGATTTCTTTTTAAAGTTTTAATCGCTGCGATAGACACACCATTTTTGTATGCTGCGGTTTTCGCCTTCAGAAAATATTTTAAGCTGAAGCCTGCGGAAGAATTACAATTTGATCAACCTACTCTCGAATAGTATAGCTATTCTAAAACATAGAATTATGAAAAAAGCATTTAAAATAATTGGATTTACACTACTAACGATCATCATCCTATTGGTGATCGCACCTTTTGTATTTGAATCTCAGCTGAAGGATCTCGTGAGGAAGACATTGAACGAGAACATGGATGCTCAGGTAGATTTTGAAGATATTAACCTTAGTATGTTTCGAAATTTTCCGGATGCCACTTTGGTGATCGAGGATCTTATCATTATAAATAATGAACCTTTTAAAGGAGATACTCTTGCGCTTAGTGAGGAGATCATTCTGGAAATGTCTGTCAGGGAACTTTTTAAGAGTAGCTCTGAACCTAAAAGAGTAGATCAGGTAAAGATCAATAACGCCTATCTAAATATCAAGGTGGACTCATTGGGACAGGCCAATTATGATATTGCTATTGAAGATACCACGGCAACCACCGGAGATTCGACCGCTACAGGATTCAGCCTGGACCTAAAGCATTATGAGATCAACAATACCAGGATCAAATATGTGGATGAGTCGGCGAAGATCGCACTGGATGTTGAAAACCTGAATCATGAAGGAAATGGTGATTTCTCTCTTGCTACTTCTGAACTTGAAACCTATTCTGAAGCCCTGGTAAGTCTTAATTATGACGGAGTAAATTATCTGAATCAGAATTCTATAAGTCTGGACGCAGTACTGGAAATGGATTTGGAGAACATGCGCTATACGTTTCTTGAAAACGAAGCCATGGTGAACCAGTTACCATTAACCTTTGATGGTTATGTACAGGTAAATGAAAGTGATACTGAAATGGATCTGAGCTTTAAAACCCCTTCTTCAGATTTCAAAAATTTCCTGGCGGTGATTCCGCAAACTTACGCGCAGAATATTGAAAACGTGGAGACCAACGGAGACTTTATCGTTGACGGTAGAATCTTCGGAAAAGCTGACGATACCTATATTCCGAAGATGAACGTGAAAATTTCTTCCAGCAACGCATCGTTCAAATATCCAGAGCTGCCTAAAAGCGTACAGGATATCAACCTGGATATGGTGATCCTCAACGATACCGGAATTGCAGAAGACACTTATATCGATATCAATACGGCTACCTTCAGAATAGATGAAGATCAATTTTCTGCCAATGGAAAAGTGAGCAATCTTACTGAAAATATGCTGGTAAGTCTAGCCTTAAAGGGAAGTATAAATCTGGCTAACATCAACAAAGCCTATCCGCTGGAACTTGAACAGGATCTAAATGGAAGGCTTACTGCAGATGTGCAGACCAGTTTCGATATGAACTCTATTGAAAAAGAGCAATATCAAAATGTACAAAGTAAGGGAACGGCTTCTATTTCAAACTTTAGCTATGCCTCTCCTGAAATTCCAAACAAGATCAATATTTCCAATGCAAATATGAGTTTTAACCAGGGGAATGTAAGTGTTCCTGAATTGAAGCTTACCACCGGAAAAACCGATCTTACTGCAAATGGAACCATTCAAAACCTGATTGGATTTCTGTTTACAGATCAGCAGCTAAAAGGTAATTTTAAAGCTAGATCGAATGTGTTTTCTGTGAATGATTTCATGTTAGCTGAAACTGAAGAGGTTACAACTACCACGGAGGATGGTGCACAAAAGACAGAAAGCAAGACTACTGGAAAGGAAGCCGTAAAGATCCCTTCTTTTCTGGATATTCAGTTACAATTTGATGCTAATACGGTTTTTTATGATAATCTGGAATTAAAGAATGTAACTGGATTATTGATTATTAAAGATGAATCTGCCAGATTGCAGAACGTGTCCACCAATATCTTTAATGGTAGTATTGGTGCCAATGGATTTGTATCCACAAAAAACCCTACTCCTACTTTCGAAATGAACCTCGATCTTAATTCATTGGATATCGCGTCCTCTTTTAACGGACTTGAACTTATGCAGAATCTTGCTCCACTGGCAAAAGCCATGAAAGGAAAAGTACAGTCCAAAGTAAATTTAAAGGGTAACCTGAACGAGGATCTTACCCCGCAACTTACCAGCCTTGTGGGTGATGCGCTTGCAGAGTTACTTACTGCAGAACTCGACCCGCAACAAGCAGCATTATTGTCAAAACTTGATAGTCAGCTTGGTTTCATCAATTTCGATAAGATCGATCTTTCCAACCTTAAAACGAAGCTTTCATTCAATGATGGACAGGTAGCTATTGCGCCATTTGATTTTGACATTAAAGGTGTAAAGTTCCAGGTTAGTGGTACTCATGGATTTGACATGAACATGAACTATGACTTGAAGCTGGACATTCCAGCAAAATATCTTGGGAATGAAGTAGGCGGAACACTTGGAAAACTTAGTGGTGAAGACTTCTCTAATATGATGGTAGCACTACCCGTTGGGATCACCGGAAATTTTCAGAATCCAAAGATCAATCTTAACATGCAGCAGGCAGTGAACAGTCTTACCCAGAAGGTGGTTGAAAAACAAAAAGGAAAGCTGGAAGATAAAGCTGTAGACGCGATCAACGATATCCTTCAGGGGAAACGGGATCCAAATAAGCCCTTCAGTAAAAATGATACGACTGCTGTAAAACAGGACAGCACCGCTCAAAGCAAAACGACTAAATCTGATAGTATTCAGAAGTCACAGAAGGAGCAGGTTCAGAATGCTGCAAAGAATATTCTAGGTGGCATCTTGAAGAATAACAAGAAGAAAACCGATACCACTACCAATAATAATTAGATACAAAAAAGCAGAACCGGAAGGTTCTGCTTTTTTTTATTTGTATCTAAAATTACAGCACTACTTTGATCTCGACTACGTGACCTTCGTGTCCTCTTACATTAAATGCAGTTCCATCATCAAAGATGAGGTACTGACCTTTTATGCCGCGTAATAAGCCTTCATAAAACGGACTTTTACTCAAATTCAGGGTTTTTACTTTTTCAGGGTATTTCTCTACGGGAAATTTAATTTCAGTCTCCTTGTTATTGGCGAGATAATAATCTCGTACTTCATCAGGTATAAATTGCTTCAGTTTATCTCTTTCAGCATGAAGATCCAGATCAAGCACATCGTTAGTTAGCATCTTTCTCCAATTGGTTTTATCAGCTACATGATTCTTTAAAGCAACTTCAGTAATACCGGCAAGGTAACGATTGGGAACCTCCACAATTTCGATCGCTTCATGCGCACCCTGATCAATCCATCTTGTTGGCACCTGAGTTTTGCGCGTTACTCCAACTTTCACATCACTGGAATTTGCCAGGTAGACGATATGCGGTTGCAGCTGCGATCTTTTTTCATACTCCAGGTCACGATCTTCCTCATCTAAATGCGCTTTACTTTTCTCCGGACTAATCACCCATTCCCCTGCTCCGGGTATAGAGCTGAAACAATCATAACATAAACCCTGTCTGAATATCTTCTTCTGAAGTCCGCAATTTAAACACTCGTATTTGAGAAAATTGATGCTTATTTTCTTGCCTATCAATTGATTCATATGAATGAAATCATCCTTCCAGACTAAATAATACTGTACTGTATCGCTAAGTTCGGTTCTCATTTTGGTAAGGACACCGCTATAGATCATTGAATTTTCTTTTTAAGACTAAACTATTTTTTTGCAGGCTTCAAAGAATCCGTTATTTTTAACCAGATAACGTCACGCCTGCAAAACAAGGCTTAAAGATAGAAATAAATAATGCCAATTCCATTAGTCAACTCCATTGCTTCTTGGTTCTTAAAGAAGAGAATTCATCAAATGGAATTGTTCATTAAGTATCCTCATGAGGTACAGCAAGAGCTGCTTCGAAACCTTATTACCAAAGCAAAGAATACTGAAGTTGGGAAGCGCTACCATTTTTCTGAGATCAATAATTATCAGACATTCAGGGAGCGTGTTCCTATTCAGAAATATGAAGATATAGAAAGTGATATTGAGCGTAGCCGTAAAGGTGAACATAATATTTTCTGGCCGGGAGCTATTCGTTGGTTTGCAAAATCTAGCGGTACCACCAATGCAAAAAGTAAATTTATTCCCGTTAGTCAGGATTCACTGGAAGCATGCCATTACGCTGCAGGGAAAGACCTTATCTGTATCTACCTGAATAACAATCCAGGTTCACAGATGTTTACCGGCAAAAGTCTGCGTCTCGGAGGCAGTAAGGAACTTTATCAGGAAAACGGAACCAGCTACGGAGATCTTTCTGCCATTCTTATTGATAATATGCCTTTCTGGGCAGAGTTTAGCAGTACTCCGAGTAACGAAGTTTCATTGATGCATGATTGGGAAACCAAGATGCAGGCAATCGTAAATGAAACCATTAAGGAACGGGTGACCAGTCTTGCCGGTGTTCCAAGCTGGATGCTGGTTTTGCTGAATAATGTGTTGCAAAGTACTGGCAAGGAAAACGTTTTTGAAGTATGGCCTCACCTGGAAGCCTATTTTCATGGTGGAGTAAGTTTCGAGCCTTATGCTTCCCAGTACCAGAAAATTTTACCCAAGGAAGATTTTAGGTTCTATGAGATCTACAATGCTTCGGAAGGATTTTTCGCCTGTCAGGATCTTAACGATTCTAAAGAGATGCTCCTCATGCTGGATTATGGGATCTTCTATGAATTTATACCTATGGACAGCTACGGCTCTGCCCTGGAACACGCTATCCCACTTGATGAAGTTAAAATTGGCGTGAATTACGCCGTAGTGATTACTACGAACGCCGGCTTATGGAGATACAAGATCGGTGATACCATTAAGTTTACTAATACCAATCCTTACCGAATTAAAGTTACCGGGAGAACGAAGCATCATATCAATGTTTTTGGTGAAGAGCTTATCATTGAAAATGCTGAATCTGCCCTCAAAAAAGTGTGTCTTTTAACTAATTGTGAGATCAAGGACTATACGGTGGCCCCAATATTTATGGAAGGCCGTGAGAAAGGTGCGCATGAATGGATGATCGAATTCAAGAACGAGCCGAAAGATTTCGATAATTTCAAGGTTCAGCTTGATCTTGCCTTACAGGAAGTAAATAGTGATTATGAGGCAAAAAGGTATAATAACATGACCCTTAATGCGCCACTTGTACACCAGGCGCGTCCTGATCTTTTTTATGATTGGCTGAAAATGCATAACAAAGTTGGCGGTCAGCATAAAGTACCCAGACTTTCGAATTCCAGAACGTATCTTGAGGAATTGTTGAAATTAAGTAATTAAGCATGGCGAGCGAGAAAGAAAAGATGCTCAGTGAGCAAGCCTATAAAGCATCAGACACGGAATTGTTCGAAGAGCGACTGCATGCTCAGAAAACTTGTTTTGATTTCAATAATAGTTCGCCTGAGCTAATTGCTGAAAGACACGATCTCATTCGCAGAATTCTTGGTTCAGTCTCTTCGGAATTTTATATCCAGCCGCCGTTTCAATGTGATTATGGTTACAATATTCACCTTGGAAACCATTTTTACTCGAATTATAATCTAACCATACTGGACTGTGCTGAAGTTAGGATAGGTGACCATGTGATGATCGCTCCAAACGTAAGTATTTTTACCGCCGGGCACCCAATAGATGCAAATAAGAGAAATGAAGAATGGGAATATGCAATTCCCGTAACAATTGGTAATAATGTATGGATTGGTGGAAATTCAGTAATAAATCCAGGAGTGAGTATTGGTAATAATACGGTCATTGGATCTGGCAGTGTAGTAACCCGGGATATCCCTTCCAAAGTGATCGCAGCAGGAAATCCTTGCAAAGTGATCAGGGAGATCACCAAAGCTGATGAAAACTTCTATTTTAAAGATAGAAGATTTTAAAAAAGATCCGACAGTAATTACCGCCGGATCTAATATTACTAAAGTGTTTTAGCTACTTTATCTACTACCTCGATCGTTCGATCAAGATCTTCGTAACTAAGTGCATCACTTATAAACCATGTTTCATAGGCACTTGGTGCGATATAAATTCCGTTCTCCAACATCCCGTGGAAGAATTTATTAAAAGTCCCTAAGTTCGCCGACTTCGCCGCGGAAGCAAAATCTGTAACAGCATCCAGTCCAAAATGTACCGAGATCATGGAACCGTATCTATTGATCGTGAAATCGATTTCATTTTGTTTTAATACTTTTTCCATACCCTCGTGCAGATAGGCTGTTTTCTTGTCTATACTTTCAAAGATCTCTGGATTTGAATCCAGTTCTGTGAGCATAGCTATACCTGCAGCCATAGCCAGTGGATTTCCACTTAACGTTCCGGCCTGGTACACTGGTCCAATGGGAGCAAGATGATCCATGATCTCATTTCTTGCTGCAAAAGCCCCAACAGGCAATCCACCTCCAATCACTTTTCCGAAGCATACAATATCTGCATCAACATTTTCTCGCTGCTGTACACCTCCAGCTGCAAGCCTGAAACCAGTCATTACCTCATCAAAAACCAGTAAAATTCCGGTTTCGTCACATAGTTTTCTTAAACCTCGTAAAAAACCTTCAACTGGCGGAATACATCCCATATTCCCGGCCACCGGCTCCAGAATGATACAGGCAATTTCCTCCTTATTAGCTTCTACGAGCTCTTTTACATTTGCAAGGTCATTGAAATTAGCAAGTAAGGTGTCTTTAGCCGTTCCCTGGGTTACTCCCGGGCTATTTGGTGATCCAAAAGTTACTGCTCCACTCCCCGCCTGGATTAGGAAGGAATCACTATGCCCATGATAACAACCAGCAAATTTGATGATCTTATCTTTTCCAGTAAAACCTCGGGCCAGTCGCACAGCACTCATACAGGCTTCAGTCCCGGAATTTACCATTCTTATCTTATCAATATTAGGCACCATTTTAACCGCCAGTTCTGCGATCTTGGTTTCAATTTCTGTAGGCGTTCCAAAAGATGTTCCCATCCTCGCTTTTTCAACTACAGCATCTACTACCGGCTTGTGGGCGTGTCCGAGAATTAACGGACCCCATGAATTTATATAATCTATTAGTTGATTATCATCCTCGTCATATAAATAGGCTCCTGCAGCTCGCTTAACGAATACAGGATCTCCTCCAACAGCTTTAAAAGCTCTAACCGGTGAATTCACTCCGCCCGGAATTACTTTTTTAGCATCTGCAAACAATGCACTACTTCTCTTATGAATCATAACTCTATTCCTCTATTTTACATTCAGGATCTGGCCAATGGAAATGTTATTTCCGTTCAGGCCGTTCCTTCGTTTAATATCTTCTACAGTAGTATCGTATTTTTTGGAGATCGAATACAAGGTATCTCCTTTTTGAACCACATGACCTTCATTTGTAGTTTTAGGTTGTGCAGCATAGCTACGAGTAGATTTTGCACTGGTGTTTTCATCAAATTTATACAACTCATAACGTTCAATAAGATCGATCAATTTATCTGGATAACGCCTGTCTGTCGCATAACCGGCCTTTCTTAATCCTTTCGCCCAACCCTCATAATCATTAGCATCCAGTTCAAAAAGTTCTGAATATCTACCTCGTCCCGAAAGGAACAGGCTATGATCCCTGTAAGAATATTTCGCGTGCTTATACTTTCTAAAACATTCTCCCTTTCTATCATCATCATGATATACTTTTTCACCATTCCAATCGTGACATTTAATGCCAAAATGATTATTGGCCTGTCTGGTCAACTGCCCATTACCGGCACCAGACTCTAAAATTCCCTGGGCGAGCGTGATACTTGCAGGGATCTTATATAATTTCATTTCTTCCTGGGCAATATCAGAGTAATCCCGAATGTAATCCTCTATCCGATAATGGTACGAATTGCGCGGCATTTCTTCTCGTACATCATCCACGATCTCTGCTGGAGAATTTTTATTCTCTTCCCGTCGATCACTTTTTACAACATCATCTTTCCTGGTATCTACCTTTTTACGACTTCCGCAGGAAGCAGCAAAAATAGCGACAATAAGCAGCAGTAAAACTCTATTCAATTTCATAGTTCGGTTATAATTTGTGGCTGCGCTTTTTTTCTCAATCTCTCGTTCATTCCTTCTATTCCCTGCAGGCCTCCGGTATGAATTGCCAGGATCTTTGAACCCTTCGGAAAGTAATCTTTCTGCGCAAGATCAAAAATACCAAAAAGTAATTTCCCGGTATAAACCGGATCGAGTTTGATTCCGGTTTTTCTGAAAAAATCATTCATAAACTGAATTAATTCTACAGAAGTCTTTGCGTAGCCACCAAAATGGTAATTGGTATTAATGGACCAGTTCGTATTGGTGGTCATTCTCTTAATTTCTTCGGAAAGGTGTTCAGATTTAAGTGCTGAAAAACCCAGTATATTTTGGTGAGAGAGAGTAGCATTACCAAGCCCGGCCATAGTGCCTCCGGTTCCTACTGAAGTACATATATAATCATATTCCCCATCGGTTTCAGAAAGAATTTCTTCACAACCTTTGATCGCCAGTTCACTTGTTCCACCTTCAGGAATGATCATCGCATCGGGAAATTGTGATTCCAATTGATTCAGAAATGCTTCAGAATCTTTATCCCGATATGCCTCCCTACTAATAAATGTCAGTTTCATTCCGCAGGAATCTGCATACTTCAATGTCGGACTCCATTTTTCTTTCTTAAATTCCAGTTCGTCCCCTCTAATAAAACCAATAGTTGAGATACCTTCCAGTTTTCCGGCTGCTGCCGTGGCTGCGATATGATTACTATGAGCACCGCCAAAAGTGAGCAAATAGTCCTTTTTCAATTCTGAAGCTTTCAATAGGGAATACTTCAGTTTTCTGAATTTGTTCCCGGACACTTCAGAATGCAAAAGATCTTCACGCTTGATATATAGCGTCACTGAATTTGAAAATTCAGCAACAAATTGATTTTCAGAAACAATAACTTCAGAAGTCTGAAAAATGGAATTCATAACTGCAAAAATAATGCATCCGCTTTAGAAGAAAGAATTAGCAATGAAATTCTAGGGACTTATTACATATAGTTAGTGAAAGCCCAGAAGGAGCGTTTTTTTAAATAATTAAGGTCGGTTTCGCGTCTGTAGGCTTCCTTTTCAAAGCTAATATTTCGATAAGCCTGCATCCCGTTCTTAAGTGAAGCATATCTAACAAAAAATTCCAGCGCATACCATATATAAAAGAAGATCACGAGCAATTCAATTTGCTGCCGGAGGTGAATACGCTCATGGTTGATAAAATATTTATCCTTCTTAAGATGAATATTCTCGAGTATTACAAATGGCCAGAGGCTAATACCTTTGAATCTCCCTGATAACAACCTTCTGTTCACGATTAAAATCATGGAATGAATATAAGAAATTGTATTTTAGCGCTATGAATTTTCAGAGAAAAAGAATCCCACTCGAGGACGGAGACTATTACCTGACCCCGGAAGGATACCGCTGTTTTACTGAAAAATATCACTTAAAACGCGGTTATTGTTGCGAAAGTGGTTGTCGTCATTGTCCCTATGGATATAATAACAAAACAAATAAGCAGGAGTAAATCATCTGGTATTCTCAACTGGCTCTTGAGCTTCAATCGCCTTCTAATCAATCCTTCGGCACGATATTTGAGTCTTTTAGAAGACTGAAGAATCTGAAATTATCTGGTAATATTACTAGAGATCTCATATTCTACTTCAGTTTACAACGAACAACTTAAATTCTAACCTATGAGATTTTTAAAAATTACTCCTCTAGTGCTGCTACTGGCACTAATCTTTAGCTCGTGTACTAGTGTGCGTGTGGCATCAGATTACGATCGGGAAGCCGATTTTAATCAGTACAAATCCTTCGCGTTTTTCAAACCAGGAATAGATAAAGCCGATATATCTGATCTTGATAAGAAAAGAATTCTTAGAGCCATCGAGAATGAAATGCAAAAGAATGGCTTCACAAAATCTGAAAACCCAGATCTTCTAGTGAGCATTTTTACAAAAACTAACGAGAACATCAATATCTACCAGAATAATTTTGCTGGATGGGGCTATGGATGGGGATGGAACCCATGGTACTGGGGAAGTGGATTCAATACCGTAAACAGAACCAGTGAAGGAACGCTTTATATTGACCTTATCGATTCTGAAAATAAAGAATTAGTGTGGCAGGGAATGGGAACTGCTGCATTAGCCCGGGAAGTAAATAAAAAGCAGGAACGTATCAATGAGATCGTTGCCAAGATCATGGAAAAATATCCACCCGGAATGGAGAAATAAATAATAGTAAAGCCCCGATTCGGGGCTTTTTTTATGGCTAATGCTCTCCGTGATTATGGAATTTCTATATCAAATTTCGTACTTTTAACGCAAACGTTTTAGTAAAGGAAGATCATGCTCGATAATATTCAATCCAACGAAATTCTGGACAGGTTACCTGCCCATCTTCAGCAATATATAAAGCCGCAAAATTATGAGGATTATACTCCTATTAATCAGGCGGTTTGGAGATATGTGATGCGTAAGAATGTGGATTACCTGAGTAAGGTTGCCCATAAATCCTATCTTGACGGACTCAAGAAGACAGGGATTTCCATAGACAGTATTCCGAATATGTATGGAATGAACAGGATCCTCGAGGAAATAGGCTGGGCGGCAGTTGCCGTAGACGGTTTTATTCCTCCTGCAGCCTTTATGGAATTCCAGGCCTACAATGTTTTAGTGATTGCAAGTGATATTCGCCAGCTCGAACATCTTGAGTATACACCCGCGCCCGATATCATCCATGAAGGAGCAGGACATGCACCCATCATTGCCAATCCTGAATATGCAGAATACCTGAGAAGGTTTGGTGAAATTGGATGTAAAGCGATCTCCAGCTCACATGATTTTGAAGTTTACGAAGCGATTCGTGAATTATCGATCTTAAAGGAAGCTGAAAACACTTCCGAAGAAAAGATTGTTGCTGTGGAAAAACGAGTGGAGGATCTTCAGAATAAAAAGGTGAATCCTAGCGAAATGTCGCAGATTAGAAATTTGCACTGGTGGACGGTAGAATACGGATTAATTGGTACTCCTGAAGATCCTAAGATCTATGGGGCAGGCTTGCTTTCCTCTATTGGAGAAAGTAAATCCTGTATGACCAGTAAAGTAAAGAAGATTCCTTACACGATCGAAGCTTCCCAACAGGAGTTTGATATTACAAAACCTCAGCCACAACTATATGTGACTCCAGATTTTGCACATCTTAGCCTCGTACTGGAAGAATTTGCGAATAAAATGGCTCTTAGACGTGGTGGACTCTCAGGAATTAAAAAATTAATTGATTCTAAAAATCTTGGAACTATAGAGTTTACGACCGGCATCCAGGTTTCTGGTAATTTTAGCCGGGTTCTGGAACATGAAGATCGACCTATCTATATTCAAACAACTGGGAAAACCGCACTTTCATACCGCGAAAAAGAGCTCGTTGGACATGGTACGTCATCTCACGCAGAAGGATTTGGATCACCAATTGGAAAACTAAAAGGCATTAATCTTGCTATTGAAGATATGAGTCCGCGTGATCTCAGAGCTTACGCGATCTACGAAGGCGAAAGAGTATGTCTTGAATTTGAAGGCGGCATCAAGGTAGAAGGTTCAATCATTACAGGAACCAGAAATCTACAGGGCAAAATCATCATTATAAGTTTTGAAGATTGTACGGTTACTCATGGAGATGAAATCTTATTTCAACCAGATTGGGGACGATATGATATGGCGGTAGGAAAAGAAATCATTTCTGCCTTTGCCGGACCTGCAGATCATTATTCTTTTGATCTTATTACACACAATCCATCCAGTACAACGATTAAAAGTCAACTAACACCAGAACGGGAAGAACTGGAGTCCTTATACAAGGCAGTTTCGAACATTCGCCACGGGGAGAACACAAAGTTCTCATTAAACGCTGCTTTTGATATTCTGAAAAAGCATCATAAAAATGATTGGTTACTGGCGATAGAGATATATGAACTTGCTGTTGATCATGATCAAAGTCTGGCAGACGAAGTCAAAGCATATCTTCTGGAACTTACAAAACGAAGACCTGAAATTTCTCATTTGATCGAGGATGGCATCGAAATGACCGAAACAAAACTTGTAAGTCCTTAAAGTTTTATTCTTTCGAGATTCTTATTATCTTCAATAACCTGGTCCTGGTATTCCAGTGACCATCCCATTGAGTTCGTTAGAATATAGATCTTTTGGAGCTCACTTATGAGTCGGTTTTTCGCATTGGTCTTTAGCCTGGATTTTTCAATCTTTTCTCGCAAACCTTTTTCTACCCTGGATTTTATCTTATTATAATCTTCGGCTTCGAATTGGTTGAGATAATCCTGAGTGACATCATAGTATTTGATATTGGGATTTATCTTGATTTCTTCCTCTGGAATGCTATGTATGATGACTCGTTTATTCTCTTCATCGATCTCAATATCAAGTTTACTTAAATCATAAGCTACGCTTACATCAGCATTCACGATAATAAGCGCTTTTTTCCTTGCTGAAAGCACATCGAAATAGAAACTTTTCGAGTTCTTATAAGTGAACACCTGCGAGAAGGTTCCTTCAGTAACCACGAGCTTACCTACATTCCTGATCTGTTCTTGGATAAGCGCAGTATTCTGCTGAAGACTTTCCTTCTCATCATTGCGTTTTTCCCAGTATAAATAACCAAATAAACACAGGACGGCAAAAAGGATTACTATTAGAAAGTTCTTCATAAGCTATGATCTATAAGAGAGCAAAGTATAAAAAATAGCCTGTTGAAAATGCCTGAAGAATACTAAAGAAAGTTAAAGTTGAGAAGTAAAAAACAAAAGGACGGCCCCACCCGTCCTTTTGTAAACTCTAAAATCTACCCCAACAAATTTTAGAAAACAAATCCTTATAATTATCTGATTACCTGAGCAATGCTTAAATAATTTCCAGACGTAAATTATAACGGATCTGCTTTGTAAATTTACAAATAAATTAGAATAAAACGTTAAAATTAGATTATCATAACTTCAAAAACCGATAAACTCAATAATAACGCAGCCTAAGAAAACGTTATTTGAGGGTGTTTTTGTTGGATTTCCTCGATTTTAGCTTGTAGTTTCGTAAGAAATTTCTTATGATGAAGTGAGTTTTCCGCTAGCGGTCGATGAGCAAGCGATTTCTGCACTTTATCGATTTCAGTATTTAATTGCTTCGTACTTTCCTTAAAATAGGCTTCAGAAAACCTGTTCCAGATATAGTCAATTGCCAACTCATTGGGATGCAACATATCATTAGCGTAGAATCGATAATCTCGTAGTTCGTCCAGTAAAATTTCATAGGATGGGAAATAATAGGATTCTGCATCAACCCCAACCGCTTCCTGTATAGCGGTATGCAAATGAGCCTTACTCTGCTGGTTTTGAACTACTCCATCCTTCCAGTGTCGTACTGGCGAAAGCGTGTAGAGAATCTTAATTTCTTTATTGATCTCCCGAAGTGATTCAGCAATTCTGTTTAAGGAATCTGTGATCTCATCTATGGAAGACAACTTTTTCTCAAATTCTTTCTGCGGAATCTTATGGCAATTTGCAGCAACTCCGGGCAGGCTTTCGTGTTCATAACCCCAGGCCGTCCCCAGGCTCAACACTAAAACATCTGCTTCCCTTAGAAATTCATAGGATGTTTCCAGCGATTCGTTAAGATTTAGAACACATTCTTCAGCATTACTCCTATTCATCATGGAATGCGTTTCCAGACTCAAGTACTGGTCATTCTTCAGTAGTAAATCACTTTCTGTAAATAAGGTTCTGGAAGCTATACGGCTGAAAAATCTTTCCATCGCGATTGGATGAAAAATAATTCCGAAGGGATTCTGGAAGACCGGAAACTTTGAATACTGAAGCTTGCTGCCAATATTCTTCACAAAACAGGAACCCATTAACATGATTCTGGTTTTATGATCTATTTTCCAGCGAGACGGATCAACGGGCACAATAGTTCTAAACTGCATGCTATAAAAATAAAAAATCCCGACGAGAGGTCGGGATTCTTACTATTTATTTAAGTAGTCTTTTGCATGTTGAAGAGCTTCGTCTATACCTTCTGGTTTTTTACCTCCGGCGGTCGCAAAGAAGGCCTGGCCTCCTCCACCTCCCTGAATATACTTGCCTAATTCGCGAACGATCTGCCCGGCATTTAGATCGGATTTTTCTACAAGCCCTTTAGAAATATAACAGGACAGAAGTGCTTTGCCATTTTGCTCTGTTCCAAATAGTATATAAAGGTTATCGAACTCCTCGCCTAGCTGGTATGCCAGATCCTTAATTCCATTTGCGTCCAGATCTACCTTTTTTGCTAAAAAGTTGACACCATTAATATTATCAACCTCAGATCTTAATTCGGTTTTAAGTGCTTTCGCTTTATCCCTTAAAAGACTCTCCACCTGTTTCTTAAGATCATTATTTTCCTCCTGAAGATTCTGGATCGCTTTCACAGGATCATTGGAATTCTTCAAACCATTTTTGATCTCGCTCAGCGTAGATGCCTGTTCCTGAAAATACTGCATGGCAGCCTCCCCGGTAATTGCCTCGATTCTACGAATTCCTGAAGCTACAGCGGCTTCCCCGGTAATTTTAAAATACCATATATCTGAAGTATTCGAAACATGCGTTCCACCACAAAGTTCCATAGAATCACCAAATTTGATGGCTCTTACGGAATCACCATATTTTTCTCCGAATAATGCAATAGCTCCCTGCTCAAGGGCAGACTCATAACTGGTATTACGCTGCTCTTCTAATTTCAAGTTCTCACGAATACGAGCATTCACGAAATTTTCAACCTTTTCGATCTCCTGTGGATTAAGCTTACTAAAATGTGAAAAATCGAATCTTAAGTATCCGCCATTCACCATAGAACCTTTTTGTTCTACATGAGTACCCAGAATACTTCTAAGCGCCTGATGCAACAAGTGAGTTGCCGTATGATTACCTGCAGTATTTGCGCGCTCTCTGTTATTTACAATAGCTTTGATCTCCGCTTCTGGATTGGCAGGTAATTTCTTAGTGAAGTGAATGATCAAATTATTTTCCTTCTTAGTGTCCACGACCTTGATCGCTTCACCGTCTGCGGTCATCAACACTCCGTTGTCTCCAACCTGTCCTCCACCTTCCGGATAGAAAGGAGTTTGATCCAGTACAAGCTGGTACATTTCTCCCTTTTTCTTAGAGTCTACTTTTCGATATCTCGATATATATGCGTTTGATTCGAGCTCATCATAACCTATAAAGGCTTGCTCATTTACCGCTTTGATCTCGGTCCAGTCTCCTGCACTCACCTGTGTAGCTGCCCTTGATCTATCTTTCTGCTTTTTTAGTTCTACTTCAAAAGCTTTTTCATCCAGCTCATAGCCATTCTCACGTAATATAAGTCCGGTGAGATCGATTGGGAATCCAAAGGTATCATACAACTCAAATGCCTTTTCTCCGGGAATTGTTTTGGACTCCGAATTCTGCATTAGATTCTCCAGAAGCACCAATCCCTGATCAAGAGTTCTTAAAAAGGATTGCTCTTCTTCTCTAATCACATTTTCGATAAGAGTTTGCTGAGATGTCATTTCAGGAAAAGTAGTACCCATCTGCTTACTCAATACCGGCACCAGTTTATAGATAAAAGCCTCTTTGGTATCAAGAAATGTAAAGCCATAACGAATCGCTCTTCTCAGGATTCTTCTTATCACGTAACCTGCTCCAGTGTTGCTAGGTAATTGCCCGTCTGCAATGGAAAATGATACTGCTCTTACGTGATCTGCAATCACACGCATCGCAATATTTTTTTCTTCCGAAGGACCATAAGTAGATTTAGTGATCTTTTCAATCTCACTAAGTAGCGGAGTGAAAACATCTGTATCATAATTGGATTTCTTATCCTGCAAGACCATACACAAACGTTCGAAGCCCATCCCGGTATCGATATGCCTGGCTGGAAGATCCTCCAGAGAGCCATTGGCTTTACGATTATATTGCATAAAAACCAGGTTCCAGATCTCTACTACTTGAGGATGATCCATGTTCACAAGATCTCTACCCGCAGTTTTAGCTTTCTCTTCTTCAGATCTTATATCAATATGAATTTCAGAACAAGGACCACAAGGCCCCTGGTCTCCCATTTCCCAGAAATTATCTTTTTTATTTCCGAAGATGATACGCTCCTCCGGGACTATCTTTTTCCAAAGTTCCAGTGCTTCAATATCCAGACCAAGTTGATCTGCATCCTCACTACCTTCAAAAACTGAAACATATAGCATTTCCGGATCGATCTTATAAACTTCTGTAAGCAGTTCCCATGCCCAGTTGATCGCCTCCTTTTTAAAGTAGTCGCCAAAACTCCAGTTACCCAGCATCTCGAACATGGTATGATGATAGGTATCATGTCCCACTTCCTCCAGATCATTATGCTTTCCACTAACCCTAAGACATTTTTGAGTATCGGTAAGCCTGCTGTTCTTAGGTTCTGAATTTCCCAGAAAAAATTCTTTGAACTGGTTCATTCCTGCATTGGTGAACATAAGTGTAGGATCGTCCTTGATCACCATTGGCGCAGAGGGAACAATACTATGAGCTTTTGATTTGAAAAATTCCAGAAATTGCTGGCGTATCTCCTGTGACTTCATTTGGCTAATTTGTTGCAAATTTCATTAAATTATGAAGACGGCAAAACAATTCATATATTTGTTCGTTTACCGTACGATATAACACGGTATTCGAGCCGTTTTCGAATGGCAAAAATAGCATAATTTTAACTCATGTCGAAGGTTAAATATTATTACGATAGCGAGACCCTTTCTTATCAGAAAATTGAGAAGAAAAAAGGGAAAAGACTAGGTATCGCACTTCTAAGTATTACCGGATCATTTCTGGCCGGCTTTATTTTACTCGTCATTTATCTCAATATTCCTCAAATTGAAACTCCGAAGGAAAAAGCATTAAAGCGTGAATTACACAACATGCAGTTGCAATATGGTCTACTGAATAAAAAGATGGACCAGATCCAGGATGTGATGGCTAATATTGAAGATCGAGATAACAATATCTACAGACTTTACTTTGAAGCGAATCCAATTCCCGAAGAACAGCGTAAGGCAGGTTTTGGTGGTATTAACAGGTACAAGGATCTGGAAGGATTTGACAACAGTAAACTTATTACCGAAACCACTAAAAGGATGGATATCCTTACCAAAAGACTTGTGGTGCAATCCAAATCTCTGGATGAGATCGCTGATCTTGCCAGGGAAAAAGGTGAATTACTGGAAGCAATTCCAGCTATTCAACCGGTCAAGAACCAGGATCTAAGCAGGATCGCTTCAGGTTACGGCTGGAGAAATGACCCATTCACCAAAGTTAGAAAATTCCATTACGGCATGGACTTTACCGCTCCAAGAGGAACTCCTGTTTATGCTACTGGCGATGGAAAGATCGTAAGAGCAGACAGCAGATCTACCGGCTACGGAAACCATATAAGAATAGATCATGGCTACGGTTATACCAGTCTTTATGCCCATTTATATAAATACAACGTTCGCCGGGGACAAACCGTGAAAAGAGGTGATGTTATTGGATTTGTTGGAAGCACCGGAAGATCTGAAGCGCCACATTTACATTACGAGATCTTTAAAGATGAAGACAGGATTAATCCTATAAACTTTTACTACGGAAACTTATCTCCTGAAGAATTTGGCGAAGTTCTGGAAAGAGCTCAGCGTGAAAACCAATCCCTGGATTAATGCATATCGAACTACCTGAAAAACGTTATTATGGTATTGGTGAGGTTGCCAAGGCATTCAACGTCAATACGTCTTTAATTAGATTCTGGGAAAAAGAATTTGATGCCATTAAACCGAAGAAAAATGCCAAGGGAAATCGTAAATTTACCCCTGAAGACATTAAAAATCTTGAGCTGATTTATCACCTGGTAAAAGAGAGAGGCTTTACTTTGGAAGGTGCTAAAATCCATCTTAAGGAAGAAAAGAATAAAACCCTAAGTAACTTCGATATTATTCGAAAATTAGAAACAATAAAAGCTGAACTAGTTAACCTAAAAAACCAATTATAACATGAAAAAGTGGCTTCCAATAGCAATCATAGTAGTCCTTGTAATAGTAGTATGGCAAGTAACTGCCGGATTCAATAACACGGCTGTTACCAAAGAAGAAAATGCTAAACTAGCCTGGTCTAACGTTGAAAGCAGTTACCAGAGAAGAAATGATCTTATTGGTAATCTGGTTAAAACTGTAGAAGGAGCGGCAGATTTTGAAAGAGGAACTTTGAAGGAAGTTATCGAGGCGAGATCCAAAGCTACTTCAGTAAATGTAGATGCTGAAAATCTTAGCGCTGCGCAAATTGAACAATTCCAGCAGGCTCAACAAGGAGTTACTTCAGCATTATCAAGATTACTGGTAACCGTTGAAAGGTATCCTGAACTAAAGGCTAACCAAAACTTCTTACAGCTACAATCACAACTGGAAGGAACAGAGAACCGGATCAATGTTGCGAGAGACCGTTACAATGCTGCGGTAACCGACTTTAATACTTACATAAGAACCTTCCCGAATACACTATTTGCAGGCATGTTCGGTTTTGATAAAATGGAGCGCTTCCAGGCAGATGCCGGAGCTGAGAATGCACCAGACGTAGAATTCGA
This sequence comes from Christiangramia sp. LLG6405-1, assembly GCF_045055805.1. Taxonomy (GTDB): domain Bacteria; phylum Bacteroidota; class Bacteroidia; order Flavobacteriales; family Flavobacteriaceae; genus Christiangramia. Next base: position 363,098 of record NZ_CP159330.1, read on the forward strand.
TTTTTAGACCTATGAATAAGGAAGTAGAAGCTTTTTTAAGCAAACAGGAGGAAGAGAAGATCGTTGATGCTATTAGAACGGCAGAAAGAAAAACCAGCGGAGAAATTCGTGTTCATATCGAACCAAGTGCTGGTGAACTTGATATTTTCGATCGGGCCATGGAAGTTTTTCATGCCCTGAAAATGGACAACACGAAGCAGGCTAATGGTGTTCTTATATATGTTGCTGTTGAAGATCGAAATTTTGTGATCTATGGCGATAAAGGGATAAACGATGTGGTACCAGATAACTTCTGGGAAAGCACTAAGGATATGATCGTTGCTCAATTTAAAAAGGGCGATTTCACCAAAGGCCTTGTCGACGGAGTACTAAAGGCTGGTGAGGAACTTCAAAAGCACTTCCCGTGGGATGAAATGGACACCAACGAACTTTCAGATCAAATTTCAAAAGGCTAGACTTATCAAACAACTACTACTTTTACTCGTCCTAATTTGCACCTTCAATCTCCAGGCCCAAAGGGAAATACCCCCAAAGCCAGCAGTTGAAACCAGTGTCTTTGATGAAGCAGATATGCTAAATGCTTCTGAAGAAAAAGCCCTGGAGCAAAAGCTTATCAATTATGCCGATACTACAAGCACCCAAATAGTAGTCGCTACGATTGAAAGCCTGCAGGGAGAATATATAGGTACGTATGCGGCAGATTGGGCACATGAGTGGGGTATTGGAACCAAGGATGAAGACAATGGACTTCTTGTTCTGGTGGCTGAGAAAGACCGAAAGATCTGGATCACCACGGGCTATGGCGTTGAAGGGTATATGACCGATGCAAAGTCTAAAGAGATAGTAGAACAAATTATCCTGCCAGAATTTCGAAATAATAATATATATGCTGGTCTTGATAAAGGAACCAATGCTATGTTTCAGGTTCTCGCTGGCAGCTACGAAGGTGTTCCACAAACCAACAATAATAGTGGAGGCATCCCAGTTAGAGCGATCGTCTTCCTTGTGTTGTTCGTGATCGTAATTATCTCTATGTTCAATAAACGTGGCGGTGGTCGTAATGGCGGACGTAGAAACGGCGGAAGCATCCTGTGGGACGCTATCATTTTAAGTAGTCTTGGAAGAGGCAGCTTTGGTGGTGGAGGCGGTTTTGGAGGTGGCTCCGGTGGAGGTTTTGGCGGCGGTGGCGGCTTTGGTGGCGGCTTCGGCGGTGGTGGATTTGGTGGCGGTGGAGCTGGTGGAAGCTGGTAAAATCGTATTATGGAAAATAGAGTATTTTTCGAGCAAACTTTCGAACACACCACATTTCAGAAAACAGATCTACTGGATTCCGAATTTGAACAGTGCCAGTTTATAAACTGTAGCTTTCCCGATGGCGATCTTTCCAGTGTTCGCTTTATTGAATGCAACTTTGATCAATTCGATCTAAGTAATTACAGGCTTTTTAAAACATCCTTTCAGGACTGTACCTTTACCACCTGTAAACTGATGGGTCTATCCTTCGATCAATGCGAAATGTTTGGGTTTAATTTCATAGCACAGGATTGCATTTTCGATCATTCCAGTTTTTATAAAGTCAGATTACCAGGTTTTCAGGCGCAGAACTGTAGCTTTAAAAATGTAGATTTTACTGAAGCGATTCTGAAAAATGCTAATTTCAAAGGATCAGATTTTGCAAATGCCATATTCGAACGTACAGAGCTCGAGAAGGCAGATCTTTTAAGTACAAGCAATCTTAGCCTCGATCCTGAGGTCAACTCTATAAAACAGGTCAAAATAGATATAGAAGCGCTACCAGGCTTACTTACAAAGTTCAGCTTAAATATCAAACAATAAAAATACCGCCCGAATGGGCGGTATTTTTCTATATAATTATCATTCTATGAAACAGCTTTAAGCTTACTCATAGTTGATTTGTTCAATTTATCTTCAGCATATTCTCTGGTTACCGTAAAATGATCCTGATCACTTTCTGGCATCTCGAACATAGCATCGGTCAATATAGCTTCACATAAGGATCTTAATCCCCGTGCTCCCAGCTTATATTCTATTGCTTTGTTTACAATATAATCCAGAGCATCTGAAGTGATATCAAATTCGATATCATCCATCTCGAAGAGTTTCTTATACTGCTTGATGATCGCGTTCTTAGGTTCTGTAAGAATTGCTCTAAGTGTTTCGCGATCCAGTGGATTCATATAAGTAAGCGCTGGTAATCTACCAATGATCTCCGGTATTAAACCAAATTCCTTTAGATCCTTAGGGATAATATACTTCAATAGATTCGTACGCTCGATCTTGTCTTCACTTTTTGAAGCACTAAAACCAACAGCCTGCATGTTTAAACGCTTGCTTATAATCTTGTCGATCCCATCAAAAGCACCTCCCGCGATAAAGAGAATATTCTCTGTATCTACCTCGATGAATTTTTGATCTGGATGCTTACGACCACCTTTAGGCGGTACATTAACCGTAGTTCCCTCCAGCAATTTCAATAACGCCTGTTGAACCCCTTCCCCGGAAACATCTCTGGTAATGGAAGGATTATCGCTCTTACGGGCAATCTTATCGATCTCATCAATAAATACGATCCCACGCTGAGCCTTTTCGGTATTATAATCGGCTGCCTGCAAAAGCCTGGTAAGTATACCTTCAACATCTTCACCTACGTATCCTGCTTCAGTAAGTACCGTAGCATCTACGATGGCTAGTGGCACATTCAGCATTTTCGCAATAGTTCTGGCCATAAGGGTCTTACCGGTACCGGTTTCCCCCACCATCACTATATTACTTTTCTGAATTTCTACATCATCATTCTTCTCAGGTTGCAATAATCTTTTGTAGTGGTTATAAACCGCAACAGACATCACCTTCTTCGTCTCCTCCTGCCCTATGATATACTCATCCAGAAAGGATTTGATTTTCTTAGGCTTACTAAGCATAAGATCTGAAGAAAGTTCTTTCGCTTCTCCCTGTTTCGACTCCTCGATCACAATGCCATGAGCCTGCTCGATACATCTATCGCAGATGTGAGCGTCAAGGCCTGCGATCAATAAATTGGTCTCAGGTTTTTTTCTACCACAAAAGGAACATTCTAAATCTTCTTTCGCCATTATTTAATTTTTCAGATTTTGACTTCCTTTGAAGTCCCGCACAATTATGCTTCTCTTTTAAGTACTTCGTCAATCATTCCGTATTCCTTGGCTCTTTCAGCCTTCATCCAATAATCACGATCACTATCCTCATGGATCTTCTCGTAGGTTTGTCCTGAATGTTTCGCAATGATCTTATATAATTCTTCTTTCAAAGTTACGATCTCTCTGGCAGTGATCTCGATGTCACTCGCCTGTCCCTGAGCACCACCCATTGGCTGGTGAATCATCACACGGCTATGCGGCAAACCACTTCTCTTACCAGCCTGACCTGCACATAATAGCACAGCTCCCATACTAGCGGCCATTCCCGTACAGATAGTCGCTACATCAGGTTTTATGAACTGCATAGTATCATAAATACCTAAACCAGCATAAACACTACCTCCTGGTGAGTTGATATATATCTGGATATCTTTAGAAGCATCTGTACTTTCTAAGAATAGAAGTTGAGCCTGTACGATATTCGCTACCTGTTCATTAATTCCTGTTCCTAAAAAGATAATTCTATCCATCATCAATCTGGAAAAAACATCCATTGCTACGGCATTCATCTGTCGCTCTTCAATGATGTTAGGAGTCATCCCTGTAGGAAGCATGCTGCTCACTATCTTATCGTAATAATTGCTGTTGATGTTATGATCTGAAACAGCATATTTTTGAAATTCCTTTCCGTAGTCCATCAATTTTTTTGAATTTTTCTAATCTTAAACAATTTCCCGAATAAAACCAAAAAAGGCGTTACTCGGGTTGAGTTAACGCCTTAAAGATAATTAATATATCCTAAAAAGGCTTACTTATAGATTGCTTTCACAAATTCCTCGTAAGTCACTTCTTTTTCATCAAATTTCATATTTTCCTTATAAAATTTGAGAAGTTTCTCGTTCATTAACTGCTCTGAAAGTCTCTTAACCTCATCCTGGTTAGAAAGAATTCTTGCAGCGATATCATCAAGTTCTTTTTCTGAAGGATCCATTTGACCAAATTGAGCCATTTGTTCCTTGATCTTTTCTGAAGCAAATGCCTTAAGATCATTGAAATCCACACTAAGATCGTTATCGTTCACCACTTTACCTTCGATCAACTGATAACGAAGACCTTTCTCGCTTTTTTCATATTCTTCAGCAGCTTCCTCATCTGTTAGTGGTTTCTCACCAACTGTCTGTATCCATTTCTGAAGAAAATCTTTAGGTAGCTCGAAATTAGTATTTTCGATAAGCTTTTCAGTAATATCATTCATCAATTGCTGATCGCTCTGCTGCTCAAATTGCTTTGCTGCATCCTCTTTGATCTTATCCTTCAATTCAGTCAGAGAAGTTACCTTATCCTTACCGAAAAGTTTGTCGAATAATTCCTGGTCAAGATCTGCAAGTTCTCTTTCGTTGATCTCAGAAATAGTGAATTCTACTTCAACATCAAGATCGTTTGCTTTTTCTTGATCGATGCTTAGGTGATTCACCAAAGCATGCTCATCTTCGAAAAGATTCTTTGTCTTCAATGTAAGAGTATCTCCAACCTTCGCTCCAACAAATTTGCCAAGATTTCTCTTTCCTTTGATAGCAGCAAGTTCGATAGTGGTATCGTTCTCAATACCTTCTTCTTCATTCTTGAAAGTTCCCGCAACGGTATCTCCTTCTTCTACTTCATCTTTAGTCTTCAGCTTACCATATTGCTTCTGGATGCTTTCAACCTGATCGTTCACCATCTTCTCGTCGGCAACGATATTATATTTTCTTACCGGATCCTTAAGATCAAGATCTACATTAAATTCTGGAGCAAGTCCAAGTTCGAATTCAAAAGAATAGTTCTCACGATCCCAGTCAAAATTTTCCTGTTCCTTCGGAAGTGGATTTCCAAGGACATCCAATTTCTCTTCGGTTAGGTATTTATTAAGGCTATCCTGAAGAAGCTTATTCACTTCATCAACCAAAACAGCCTGTCCATATTGTTTTTTAACCATTCCCATTGGTACATGACCTTTTCTAAAACCGGGAATATTGGCATTCTTTCGGTAATCTTTTAAAATCTTATCTACTTTACCGGCGTAATCTTCTTTAGCGATATCAACTTTTACTACCGCGTTTAATTCATCAATATTCTCTCTGGTAATATTCATTTTGATCTAATATAAAAATTGGAGTGCAAAATTACGCTTTTTCTTAAAGTCTGCAAACTTTCAATTTGTTGAAATTCAGTTAAATCTAATCTGATTTCAGAATAGAAAAGAGTACCGACTGAAACAGGGAAAGCAATAAACTGAAAATTATCGCCATAAACCATCCACTTACTCCAAATCCATCAATAAAACCATCTGCCATAAAAATAATGATCGCGTTGATGATTAGAAGAAATAACCCGAGGGTTAATATGGTAACAGGTAAAGTAAAAAGTACCAAGATAGGTTTTACAATAAAGTTAAGTAGTGAAAGGACTACTGCAACGATGATAGCAGTCCAGTAACTATCTACAGAAACACCAGGTAAAATCTTGGCTAATATAACCACAGCCACTGCTGTAAGTAAAAGTCTTAGTAATAATTTCATGCTATTATTGATTGATTTGCTGGTAAAATTGCAAAAAAAAGACCGGGCAAAACCCGGTCTCTTCAATATTTATGTCAATTTTAATATTACTGAACGTCCTGACTTAGAGTTACAGTTCCGTAAGAACCAACATTTGCTTTAGGCACGTTAGAACCGTAAGTTGTATTGATCTCATCGATAATCGCGTTTGCAATGATCGCATAACCTCTAGGAGTTAAGTGAACTCCATCCAGTGAAAAAGCTCCTCCTGTTACAAAATCAGAATTTACACTTCCACCATCGAACGTAATTCCACCATTATCCAATTGAGTTAGTAAAGCGTTTGCATCTACATATCCAAGACCAAATTGATCTGCATACGTCTGAATTGAATTGTTGAATTTCGTAGTTGCATCCTTAATGTTTGCAAGCTCATCATTATCCAGCACATCTTTATCATCTATACCGCTTACAGCACCAAACAAAGTGTTCACCTGAGCTTCAGTTGGCATACCACCAGCTTGAAGAATAGCAATTACTTCACCTACAGACTGAGTAAACTGTACAGATCCATAACCACTTGCCAATGCACCCTGATCGATCGTTAAGACTAACAATTCTTCCTGAGTCATTTGACGAAATCCTAGAGGATTTGTTTGGGTTACAGGAGTATCGATCAAAAATCTGTTAGGACCTTCGTTGAAAGTGATCGCATATTGACCTGCCAAAGCCTGAGCCTGAGCAGCAGGAACACCCTGACCAATCAACACCTGAGTTAGAACTCCAGATACTGCCTGGAAATACTGAGTCAATTGTGTTGCTGTTGCAGCATCTAACGCCAGCGCATTATTAGGTACAGTTGTAAAAAAAGGAACTGAAGTTACATCTGGAATATTAATTAATACACCATCTGCCGTTTCAGCTAAAGAACTTGCTAATTGACCATATACTGCATTAAAGATCACAGGATTTGTGATATCTCCTTCACCATAAAGTGCTGGGTTAGTTTCAGTTTCCTGGTATTCTCCAACACCTCCTGAGGTTGCATAACCAAGTACATCGTTATTTCCGATCCATAGCGTGAAAAATGTAGGATCCTGAGCTAAGGCATCCTGAAGAACCGTAGCACTTTCAGAACTTGAAAATCTTGCAAAGTATGGGTTTGCAGTACCTGCAGTTACTCCCGCTACGCTACCGTAGTTTGGAGCACCAAGGTGATAGGATTTAGCTCCGGGAACACCCATATTGTTAACAGGTCCAGCAAATTTATTACTAACCTCGGTAGTAGGCTGAGCTCCGGTATATCTTGCAGGTGAAGGCCCATTGGCTCCTACTGCAAGTACAAATCTATTTTGCGTGATCTGGTTTCCTCCTAAAAGCAATCCACCAGCATTATCATTTACAAGTGGCTGAATAAATTCTCCAGTCTCCTGTACAGCACTAAACTTTTCAGCAAGAATACTTGGAAAAGAATTTTGCTGACCGCTTAAATAAAGCGCGCCATCAGCGTATCCTGCAGTTAATGAATTTCCAAGGGCCACATAGTTTGAGAAATCTGCCTCACCGCTTGTATAAAAATCTCCGTCTTCAATAGAATTTTCTAGTTCTGGTTCACAAGAAACGATTCCCAGCGCCAGAATTGCCATATATTTAAAATAGTTCTTCATCTTTCTAATTAAATTTTAATAGTTACACCAAGACCTGGTACAAATGCACTTGACTTATAAGTTCCTTCGAAAGGAACACTTTGTCCATTTTCAGTATATGAATCATAAGAAGCGTCGATCTCCTTAAATCTACTGTAAAGGAATGCAGCATCAATCGCTACGTTATCTGTAATGTTTACAGACAATCCTCCGGTAAAGTTGTTGGAATCATTTCTTGGAGTTTCAGGAGCAAAGAATCCTTCCTGAACCGGGGAACCATCGAAATAGTAACCAGCTCTCAAAGTAAATGTTTCGTTGGCAGTGTACTGTAAACCAAACCTGTAATTAGAAGAATCTTCATACTCTCTTGGGTTTACAGAATCTGGAATATTTGGATTAGCGAAATCAAGATCTAGAGATTCGTAAACTCCCCAGAAAGTACGGTTGTAATCGAATGCGAATAACCACTGTTCGTTTAACTGGTAAGAAACTCCAACACTTAATTCTGCCGGAAGTGGCAATGTTGCGTCAAATTGAGTATCGCTGAACGGTGCAAGAGGAGAATTAGGAACATTCTCGAAATCTGCATCTCCATCCTCAGCTTCTACTAGAATTTCTGAACGGTAGTTTACTCCGACTCTAAGACTATCCACCGGACTCCACATTACACCTGCAGACCATCCAAAGGCACTAACATTAGAAGCATCTATAGTAACATTGGAACGATTTCCTTCCAGGTCACTAAGAGTTCTATTAAGGTTTCTATTAAAATTAACCGAACCACTAACATAGATTGGACCACCACCTACTGCAAGGTTATCGGTGATCTTGTAAGAAGCTAACGCCTGCACATAAATAGCAGCCAGTTCAATATCATTTACCAGGTGAGATCCCGGCCAGTCTTTTTCCCACTCTACAGTACTACCATAAGGAGTATACGCTGCAAGTCCAAGACTTAATTTCTCGTTCAATTTATAAGAGAAGTAAGCATAGAACGGAGTTCCCACAGGGCTATCTGTTCTGGCCATCTGCCCAAATTCATCATTTTGCCATACTACATCAGAGAATACGGCACTTACACCAACAGATGCATTGATCTTGTTCTCAAGGAATACCAGTCCGGCAGGGTTGAAGAACGCAAGTTCTGCATTATTAACAACTGCAACTCCGGTGTGTCCCATAGCGAGACCACGCTGACCCTGTAGACTTACCCTGTAACCTCCGGCATAGGTTGTAGCCGCCGCCAACATAAACAGGCTAAGTAAAAATAGTCTTTTCATAATTTAAGTAGGATTATATTTAATATATCTTAAAATGCTCTTGCCAAAAATAGCATAAATTAGATATTATGCAACAATACATTTAAATTTATTATGCATACATAATAAAATCATCCAGAATTAAAGAAATTCTGACACTCTAACGTAAAAATCCTTCATATTCTCAGCATGTACCCAATGACCTGCTTTTGAAATCGTAGCTACTTCAGCCTCTGGAAAATGTTCTTTAATGAGCTTATGATCTGCCTCTGTGATATAATCAGACTTCTCTCCATCAATAAACAAAACCGAACCATTGTATGTAGCTCCTGAATACAAAGCTTCTCCCAGGTTATTAATTTTCTCTTTCAAAACATCCAGATTCATTCGTAATGAAAGCTTCTCTTTGGTTTTCCAGTAAAGATTCTTCAGAAGAAATAACTTTACGCCAGGCTCTTTAATATAATCCCCCAGAAATTCTTCAGCATCACCACGAGAGTTTAGCTTCGCGTTATCCAGAGCCGTCAAGCCTTTCAAAATTTGTTGATGATGTGGCGCATAATATTTAGGCGCAATATCTACAATGATCAATTTCTTTACGAGCTCCTCATTTTCACAAGCCGTAAGCATTGCCGTCTTACCACCCATAGAATGACCCATTAGAAATATATCTTTAAGATCGTGCTGCTTACAGTATTCCACTATATCCTGCGCCATAGAACTATACGAAAACTCGTCACTATGCGGAGATTTTCCGTGATTTCTCTGATCAATTAAATGAACCTGGAAACCATCTTCGGCAAATTTCTTACCCAGGGTTTTCCAGTTGTCAGACATTCCTAAGAAACCATGCAATATTATTAGTGGTTTTCCCTCTCCCAGTATGATCGAATGTAACTCCATATTATTTCAATAATTTCAAATATTTCTGAATAGTTTTTTCAAGCCCCATATATAAAGCTTCGGAAATCAATGCATGACCAATTGAAACCTCATCCAGATGTGGCACATTATTACTGAAGTATCCAATATTATCAAGAGAAAGATCATGCCCTGCATTCACTCCAAGTTTCAGCTCATAAGCCAGCTGAGAACAGGCAGCATAGGATTTTGCAGCATTCTCCATTCCTTTAGCATAATCTACCGCGAACTGCTCCGTATAAAGCTCGATGCGATCTGTACCAGTTTCAGCAGCACCTTCAATGATCTTTAGCTCTGGATCCACGAAGATCGAAGTACGAATCCCATGACTTTTAAATTCTGAAATTACTTCACGCAAATAATCACGGTGCTTAATGGTATCCCAACCCGCATTGGAAGTTATCGCATCTTCAGCATCTGGTACCAGGGTCACCTGAGCAGGTTTCACATCCAGCACAAGATCCACAAACTGCTGAATAGGTTTCCCTTCTATATTAAATTCGGTAGTAAGCACCGGTTTCAATTCCCTTGCATCTGCATAACGAATATGACGTTCATCTGGTCTTGGATGAACCGTGATCCCTTCTGCTCCAAACTTTTCAATATTTTTTGCGGCCTCCAGCACATTAGGAACATCCCCTCCCCGTGCATTTCTTAAGGTAGCGATCTTGTTGATATTTACACTTAATTTCGTCATTTTCCCTTGGTTTTATTAACAAAAATACAAAGTGCAGCCTGCTTCATTGAATATTATTTTGATTAATTTGCAGAAAAGGAATTGAGTATATGAGTTTGCAGGAATACATTCTAAATGATGTGGAGATCTTGAGCCTTTCAGAAAAGATTGGAGAAGTACACAGATTATTTAATCAACTTACTTATACCCATCTTCCCGTTGCGGAGAATGGTATTTATATTGGTTGCATTTCAGAAAATGATGTACGTTGTTTTGATAATGATAAGACTCTTGGTGATTATCGTTATGCGCTCGAAGGATTTTTTGCCAGGGAAAGTAATTACTGGCTGGACAGCCTGGAAGCCTTTGCCCAGAACAATTCGAATATATTACCAGTTCTGAATGATGAGAATATTTATATAGGATATGTAGAATTAAATGAAATGATCTCTTTATTCAAGGAAACACCTTTTCTACATGAGCCGGGAAACATTATTGTGGTGGAAAAAGCATTCAAAGACTACACGCTTGGAGAAGTTAGCCAGATCGTAGAATCCAATAATGCGCATTTACTGGGAACCTTTGTTTCAAAGATAGAGAATGACATGGCCCAGATAACCCTTAAAATATCACCTTCGGGAATGACCGAAATCATTCAGTCGTTTAGAAGATATGGGTATATTATTATTTCTGAACATCAGGAAGACACTTTCAATAAAAATTTAAAGGATAGATCAAAATATCTTGATAAATACCTGAATATATAAGTTTATGAAAATAGGTATTTACGGCCAGTTCTACCATGAGAATGCGGGTCATTACATTGGACAATTACTGAATTTGCTTGACGAGAAGAATGTGGAAGTTTTGATCGAAGAAGATTTCCTTCAGATGATCCATGATCACAATTCCATTCAGAAGGAATACCGCCAGTTTAGCGCGTTTGAAGAACTGGATAATTCCTTTGACCTGTTCTTTTCTATTGGTGGAGATGGAACTATCCTCAAATCCATCAATTATATAAGAAACCTGAATATCCCCATTGTAGGAATCAACACTGGAAGACTCGGATTTTTGGCTACAATTCAGAAAGAACAAATTGAAAGCACTTTGAACGAGATCCTGGAAAAGAAATTTACGCTTTCACCACGGTCTGTGCTTACCATCGAAACGAATACTAAAGATCAGGATCCGGTTTTCTCACAGATCGCTTTGAACGAAATCGCAGTAAGTAGAAGGAATACTACTTCCATGATCACTGTGGACACCTGGTTAAATGATCAGTTTCTTACTTCTTACTGGGCAGATGGCCTTATTATCGCCACGCCAACAGGCTCTACCGGATATTCTTTGAGCTGTGGTGGCCCTGTAATAACACCAGACGCCGACTCCCTGGTGATCACCCCGATTGCACCACACAATTTGAATGCGCGTCCACTGGTAATTAGAGATGGCACTAAGATCAAATTAAAGGTATCTGGTCGGGAAAAAACGCATCTTGTATCCATGGATTCCCGAATTGCCACTCTGGAAAATGATACCGAAATAATTATTTCAAAAGCACCCTACTGCATAAATTTCGTGGAATTAACTGAAGACAGTTTCCTTAATACGCTACGAAAAAAGCTATTATGGGGCGAAGACAAACGGAATTAAGCAATAAAAAAAATCATTTGTTGTTTATACGTATGTACAAATCTGCTCAAATTATTGCAGGGCAAGTAGAATTGTTATATTTGCAAACTTTTGAAAACCTATGAGGTACCTGATCGCATTTATCATAATGGCTTTTTTTACCGGAAATTCCTACTCTCAAAAATATGAAGTTGGGGTTTTTGCGGGTGGTGCCAATTTTATAGGAGACGTTGGAAAAACTACTTTTATCCTCCCCAATACTCCCGTTGGAGGTTTTATGGCGAAGTGGAACGTTAGTCCGCGACACGCATGGAGACTATCTTTATTATATGCGAAAATTTCAGCAGATGATACGGAGTCTAATGACACCAGGAGACAACAGCGTGGTTATTCTTTCGATAATACGATTGCTGAAGCTTCCCTTGGACTGGAATTTAATTTCTGGGACTTTGACCTGTCTGAGCCTTTACCACAAAAAACACCTTATATATATACCGGAATCACCTATTTCAAGGCAGATCATGTCTATTTGAAAGATGGGAGAGCCGGGAATCTATCCAATGAAGGTACCAATTGGGAGTTCGCTATTCCGATGGTTTTTGGTTACAAAGAGGCTATCACCGAGCATATTATTGGCGCTTTGGAAATTGGAGCTCGCTATACTTTAACAGATAACCTGGATGGAAGCTGGCCGGAAGAATATTTAGACCGAAGAGAGCCTCAACTGGAATTCGGGAATAGAAATACGAACGACTGGTATGTTTTTACTGGATTGTCATTCACATTTACATTTGGGCGTAAGCCATGTTACTGCTTTTAGATGAACTATAAAGACAATTTAAACCTTGACAAATTACCTGCGCACGTTGCCATTATTATGGATGGTAATGGACGATGGGCGAAACAGAAAGGTTTTCTTAGAGCTTCAGGTCACAAAGAAGGAACTAAAGCTGTTAGAGATACAGTAGAAGGTTGCGCTGAGATTGGCGTGAAAAACCTTACCCTCTATGCATTTTCTACGGAAAACTGGAACAGGCCAAAACTTGAGGTCGATACTCTTATGAAACTCCTGGTTTCATCGCTTAAGAAAGAGATCAAGACACTTCAGGACAACGATATTCGCCTTCATTGCATTGGAAATATTTCCAATCTTCCGAAGAAAGCGAAGAAAGAATTACTGGATGTTATAGAAAAAACTTCATCCAACACAAGAATGACCCTCACTTTGGCGTTAAGCTACGGGAGCAGGGAAGAAATTACCAGCTGTTTCAAACAAATCGCAGAGAAGATAAGTAACCGGGAATTATCTATTGATGCTATTGATGAATCAGTTATAAATGAGCATCTTTACACCCAAAATTTGCCAGATGTTGATCTATTGATCAGGACCAGCGGCGAACAACGCATTAGTAATTTCCTTTTATGGCAGATTGCTTATGCGGAATTGTATTTTACGAAAATCTTATGGCCAGATTACAGAAGGGAAGACCTTTTTGAAGCCATATACAACTATCAAAACAGAGAACGACGATTTGGAAAAACAAGTGAGCAACTCAGTTAGTGCATCCATGACAAAGAAGATTTTTACACTTTTCGCATTTTTTTTCATTTTCAGTATAGCTGCCAAAGCACAGGACCTTCCACTGGGAGATTCTAAGAAATACACCATTGGAGAAATAAAAGTTACCGGAACCACCACCTACAACGAAAAAACAGTTCTTACCTACACCGGCCTTAAATCTGGCCAGGAGCTTTATATTCCAGGTGAGAAGCTTAGAAATGTTATCAATAAACTCTGGTCTCTAGATCTGTTTAGTGATATCAATTTCTATATCACCAATGTTGAAGGTAACGTAGCAGATCTTGAACTGGAGATTAAGGAAGTTCCTGTTTTAAATCAAACTACGTTTACTGGTTTGAAGAAGAAGAGTGACCGTGACGATCTTATAGATGAAAATAGTCTTAAGCCTGGCACCAAGGTTACTGAAAACCTTATCACTACAACCAGAAATTATATTCAGAATAAATATAAGAAGGAAGGCTACTTCAATACAGATGTTTACATACAAACAAAGCCTGTTGATGATACTACCGGAGCGAATAAAGTAAATATGTTGGTAAACGTGAACAAAGGAGATCGCGTTAAGATCAAAAGCATCGACTTTAATGGGAACGAACAGCTATCAGACGCGAAGCTGAAGAGGAACTTGAAGAACACCAAGCAAAAGAACATTATCAGGTTCTGGAAGCGTTCCAAGTTTGTTCGTGCAGATTACCAGGAAGATAAAACTGCGCTAATCAACAAATACAAGGAAGAAGGTTTTCGTGATGCCCGTATAGTTTCAGATACTCTTATTAAGAATGATAAGGAAACCATTAGCCTGAAACTGGACATTGAAGAAGGTAATCGTTATTACGTTGGGAATATCGATTATCTAGGAAACGCTGCTTATACAGATGAGCAGTTAGGGAAAGCTCTTGGTGTTGAAAAAGGAGATATTTATAATGGTGTACTTATCGATGAAAGAATCCAGAGTAGAGAACCTAATAAAACATCGATCGCCAATATTTACCAGAACAACGGATATCTTTTCTCTAATATCGATCTTGTAGAAACGAATGTTTACAATGATACGATCGATTTTGAAGTAAGAATTCTTGAAGGGAAAGAGGCCTTTTTTGATGAGATAAGAGTAACTGGAAATAACAAGACCAAAGATCATGTGATTTACCGTGAGATGAGAACAAAGCCGGGACAGAAATACAGTCAGCAGGCCGTGGTCTCTACCATTCGTGAATTAGGTGCACTTGGATTCTTTGATGCAGAACAATTAAATCCTGAATTTGTGGATCCAGATCCGCGAGAAGGAACTTTAAGCCTGGAATACCAGGTGGTAGAGTCAGGAGCCAGCCAGATCGAACTACAGGGTGGTTACGGTGGTGGTGGATTCATTGGTACTCTGGGACTATCCTTCAATAACTTTAGTATACAAGGATTATTCGACAAGGATGCTTATGATCCAATTCCAATGGGAGATGGTCAAACCTTATCTCTTAGAGCACAGGCCAGTACTTTCTACCAGACTTATAGCTTATCTTTCAGAGAGCCGTGGTTAGGTGGTGAAGAACCGGTTAGTTTATCTACATCTTTTAGCTACACAAGACAGTTTCTATTCGATTATGTTGAAAGAGAAGCAGATAAAACAAGAAGTTTTGACATTCTTGGAGTGAGCATAGGTCTTGGGAAAAGACTTAGAGAACCAGACCAGTACGCTACAATTTCAAATGTAGTTGGTTTCCAGAGATACGATCTTAACAACTATAACACAGGACTGTTTACCTTTGGTGATGGTCACTCGAATAACCTTTATTACCAACTGGGAATTGTAAGAGACAACACAGCTTTTAACCCAATCTTCCCAACTCAGGGTTCTAAATTTGATTTCAGTGCGAAGTTCACTCCTCCTTATTCATTATGGAATGGTGTAGACTACGGAAACCTGGAGAATGATCCGGAATACCAGTTAAGAGATGATAATGGTAACCTGATCGATAACAATGGAAACAGAGTAACTTCAGAAAATTCTGTTGCAGACCAGGAGAAAGTTGATCAGAAAAAATATAACTGGCTGGAATTTTACAAAATTAAACTGGCAGGAAGCTGGTATGAAACTTTAGCCAACTTTGGTCCAAGTAGTGATCTTGTTCTACGTACACATGCTGAATTTGGATTCCTTGGAGCTTACAACAGCGAAAGAGGTATTCCTCCATTCGAGCGTTACTATTTAGGTGGTGATGGTCTTGGAGCATTCAGTTTAGATGGTAGAGAGACCATACAGTTAAGAGGTTATCCAAACCAGTCTGTAGTGCCTATTGATAGAGGAGTAAATGACAGAGATGACGGAGCGGTGATTTACAACAAATTTTCACTTGAACTTAGATTCCCTATCACATTAAAACCAGCTGCTTCTATCTACGCATTATCGTTCCTTGAAGCAGGTGCGACTTACGACAACTTCAGAGATTACAACCCATTCCAGTTGAACAGATCTGCTGGTGTTGGACTAAGAGTATTTATGCCAACGTTTGGATTACTTGGAATTGACTTTGGATATGGTTTCGACGAGATCGTAGGTGGTCAGCCAGGACCTAATGGTTGGGAAACACACTTTATCATAGGACAACAATTTTAAATTGGCACGATATTTTCTATATTCGATCTGAATGAAAAAAAGAATAAACTTCATATTAGTATTTCTCGTGATTGGTCTAAGTACAGCGACGGCTCAAAAGACAATTAGATTAGGATACATTGATATGGAATATATTCTTGAAAATGTTCCGGAATACCAGGAAGCTTCAAAGCAACTGGAAAGCCGTGTTCAGGAATGGAAAGCGGAAGCCGACACTAAAATGCGCGCTGTTGAAGCCATGCGATCCAAACTGGATAATGAAAAAGCTCTTTTAACAAGAGAACTTATCGAAGAGCGTGAATCTGAAATTTCTTACATGGAACAACAGGTACTGGAATATCAGCAAAAGCGATTCGGGCCCAATGGTGATTACATGATTCAGAAGAAACAATTGGTACGACCAATTCAGGATCAGGTTTTCATCGCAGTTCAGCAAATTGCAGAAAACAGAAATTTTGATTTTATTTTCGACCGCACTTCAGAAGTTGGAATGATCTATGCAGACAAGCAATATGATGTAAGCGAAACGGTATTAAGAACAATTAAACGTACCGCCAATCGTGAGCAATTAGAAGGCCGGGATGAAGTAGAAGAATTTGAACGCGAAGAAAACAGAACGGTAGAACAGGATGCTGAAGTTACCGAACGGGAAGAACTGGTAAAGGAACGCCAGACTGAACGTGAAGCATTGATCGAAGCCAGAAAAAAGGAACGGGATTCCTTAAAGGCTGCGAGACAACAAGAATTTGAAGAAAGACGTGCAAGAATTTTAGCTGAGAGAGAACGTAAAAGGGACTCTTTGTTGAAAGCACGCGAAACTAAGAATGATACTATAAACTAAATTTAAACTTTAATTTTTAACGACGATTACAATGAAACAATTCAGAACACTTTTTATAGCTTTAGCTTTAACGATTGGCGCTACTGCTTTTACAAACGCACAGTCTAAAGTTGCTCATATCGCTACTCAGGAGTTGGTACAGTCACTTCCGGAATACAAGAGTGCAATGGATCAACTTCAGAAACTTGAGAAGACTTACGATGCTGAGATCAAAGACATGTTATCTGAAGCTCAAAGCACAATGCAACGTTACGAAGCTGAAGCTAACACAAAATCTGATGAAGAAAATCAGAAAAGAGGAGCTGAGATTCAGGCTGCTCAAAGAAGAATCCAGGAACACAGCACTAAGGCTAGACAGGATCTTCAGAAAAAAGAAACAGATCTTTTAAGACCAGTTCTTGAGAAAGTTCGTACGAGCATTCAAAAAGTAGCCAGAGCAAAAGGATACGATTACGTATTAGACTCTACTACAGGAACAGGAGTTCTTTTAGCTGATGGTTATGATCTAACTCCAGATGTGAAAAAAGATTTAGGACTGTAATCCAATTACATTTCAATAAAATGTTTAAACTGCGTACACTTAGTACGCAGTTTTTTATTTTTAAGACCTTATGAACAAGTCTCAGCCAATTGGCATTTTTGATTCCGGCGTAGGAGGAACTTCTATTTGGAAAGAAATACATGAACTTCTTCCAAACGAGCATACCATCTATTTATCTGATAGTAAGAATGCACCATATGGCTTGAAAACCCAGGAAGAGATCATTGCACTTTCTATCAAAAACACGGAAAAGCTTCTGGAGCTCAATTGCAAGCTCATCGTCATTGCCTGCAATACTGCCACTACAAATGCTATTAAAGTACTTAGAAGTTCCTATAGAATCCCTTTTATAGGCATAGAGCCTGCCATTAAACCAGCTGCCTTAAAAAGCACGAATAAGGCTATAGGTATACTGGCTACCAGGGGAACATTGTCAAGTGAACTCTTTGCCCAGACTAGTGAATTATACACTAAGGACATTCAAGTGGTAGAAGTGGAAGGCAACGGACTCGTAGAACTCATCGAAGCAGGAAAAACGAATACTCCCGAGATGATTGGCTTACTGCAACATTTACTCAAACCAATGCTTGATGCCAGAATAGATTACCTGGTGCTTGGCTGCAGTCATTACCCATATCTAATTCCCGTTCTTCAAGAGATAATACCAGATACGGTGAAGATCATTGATTCCGGAGAAGCAGTAGCAAAACAAACTAAGATCATCCTTGCTGAAAGAGAATTGCTAAATGATAATTCTGATGCCAGTAGCAACTTATTTTTCTCGAATGCAAACCCCGATGTCCTCTCCTCTATTATTTCTTCGGAAGAGCAAAATTACAAGGTTGAAACTTTAGATTTTTAATTGTTGATCGCCGGACAATTACAATCATAACGCTGGCGACTTTTTCCGAAGTTATAGCCCAAAGTGATCTGATGGAATCCAGTATTACTTAGCACAAGTGAATTTAGCTGGTAGCTGAAGGTGTAACCAAAAACGAACTTATTGTAATCTATTCCAACAAATGGGGTAATGTAGCGCAATTGCTGATTTGCAACCGCTTCACCTTGCCCGGTAACCTCAACACTTTCAAAACTGTTTCGATAAGAAACTCCGCCCCATAATCTGCTATTATCCAGCTGATAATAAGCCTTTACGTTCGCATCTATCGCCATTTCTTCTGTTGCTTCTCTGGCCTGGAATAATATGGATGGCTCGTAACTCCAGTCGCTATTACGGTCAAAGCTAAAAACATAGCCTGCCGAAAAAAGATATTTCCTCATATTACTCGGCACCGCATCGGAATAGAACAGATCTCTACTTACTGAAAGTACATTCTTTGCAGCAAGATGGAAATAAAGATCATTCACATAGTAGGAAGCTCCAATATCTATATTACCAAAAATATCTGATTGATTATTTCCTACCAATGGATCAAACCTTGTGAAACCGCTGGTATCAAGTCTATGCTGAATTAATCCAGCACTAATACCAAATGACAATTGGTTAAGATCGACCGTACTTCGGGAAAACATGAGATGATAAGCAAAAGTAGCGTAAGCACCCAGTTTTGAATAATTCCCATTTTCATCTCTGAACATGATACCGCCAAGTCCTATTTTATCGGTAGCTCGAATATTTAGAGCTGCGGTCTGTAAGTTAGGAGCATCCTGCACGTCGAACCATTGCGTTCTACCGGTTATACGAAGTTGATCGTAGTTAGAAGCACCAGCCATACTGGGATGGATAAGATAAAGATTGTCGGTTAGATAATCTGAATAGGTAGGGATCACTTCCTGCGCGTTCAATGCTGGAGAATTCCACAGCGCAAACGAAGCAAAAGTGCATAAAATCAATTGATAAGAGAACCGTGAAAGGCCTCTTTTAAGATATCCCCAATTCACCATAAAGGCTGTAAATATATGTATAACGTAGTTTTTCTTTAGTATTTTTGCCAAAAATTTTGAGATGAAAGATTTTAATATCAACATAGTCCCTACAACCACGGCTTCAATTATAAAATTTGAAGCTGACAGGTTTCTGACACGTCATGAAAATTTCGAGTTTAAGAATATAGATGAAGCTAAGCGTTCACCGCTTGCCCAGCAATTATTCTATCTACCATTTGTTAAAACGGTTTATATCGCACAAAATTTCATCGCTATCGAGAAATACGATATCGTGGAATGGAGCGATGTTCAACAGGAAGTAGCAGATCAAATTGAAGAATACCTTAACAAAGGTGGCGAGGTGATCAAGGAAGAAAAGACCACCACCGGTAAAGTACCAGTGACAGTCTATGCTGAAAGCACGCCAAACCCGGCGGTAATGAAATTTGTAGCGAACAAAAAACTTGTTTTAAAGTCGGTTGAATTCAAGAACATTGATGATGCGAAGAATGCACCATTGGTTCAGAAGTTATTTCATTTCCCTTTTGTTAAAGAGGTCTTCATTGATGAGAACTATGTTTCAGTTCAAAAATATGAGGTTGCTGAATGGGAAGAGATCACTATGGAACTTCGTGAATTTATTAGGAATTATATCGAGGAAGGAAATGAAGTGCTGACCGCCGAGACTATTCAAACTCAGGAAACCGAAAAGGTTCAGGAAGAAAATGATGATGCAGCCTATAAGGAACTGGACGATACAAGCCAGCAGATCGTCGCAATACTGGATGAGTATATCAAACCTGCAGTAGCCAGTGATGGAGGAAATATCCTTTTTGACAGTTACAATGAAGAAACCAAGACCGTAAAAGTGATATTACAGGGTGCGTGCAGCGGATGTCCTTCTTCTACGATGACCTTGAAAAGCGGAATCGAAACGATGCTTCGAGATATGCTTCGGGATAAAGTACAATACGTAGAGGCGATCAACGGCTAAACAC
The DNA here is from genome assembly GCF_045055805.1 of Christiangramia sp. LLG6405-1. Classification (GTDB taxonomy): domain Bacteria; phylum Bacteroidota; class Bacteroidia; order Flavobacteriales; family Flavobacteriaceae; genus Christiangramia. Next base: position 383,369 of record NZ_CP159330.1, read on the forward strand.
ATTGATGTATTTTTATAACAGCAAAAAATCCCTTCAAATTGATGGGATTTTTTATTTAGTAATTGGTCTTTCTTGCTTCCCGGTAGAACTCCTGAAAGAGTTGTAGCAGATTCATAGTAGAACCAATCAGGTCCTTAGTTTCCAGTAAGATTCCGAAGTAAAGCTTCGTATTCCTGGGACTGGATTCAGAAGTTCTTATTCTTTCGATCTGTTTCTGAATAAGATCACTAACATAGTCCAGCAATTCCTGTTTCTCATTCAGCAAGCTATCGATTTTATCGAACTCGTTGTTATTGAAGGTCAGCATTAGCTCATCAAAAAGCACCTGCAAACGCTCGTCCACCTTTTTCAGATCCCGAATCTGGTTAAACTTCAGATTCTTATGATTATTATGTACGTGGTTATAGCTATTCCTGGCAATGAAACTAATCGACTGCACCATATCCTGAAGGTAATCCAGGGTTAAAATGTAAAACTTACTGGCCTCAACAGAGTTCTCATCAAGGGATTTGATAAAATAAAAAATATTGTCTTTAAGCTCATCAACTTCAACCTCCAGCTTTTCAATACGCTTATAATTCTTTTTCAGCTTACTTAGATCATAATATCCCAGATGATCCACACTTTTAGAATACACCTTGTCTATACCTGCAATAACCTTGGAAATATTTTCTGAAGTTTCCGCAGTGATCTCATTGATCGTAATAATATCACTCTTATTGAATTTTTTTTGATCCTTCTCTTTCTTCATCTCTTTAGAATGAAGAATACTACTTCTTACGACCACAACCAGTGCCGCGATAATAAGAACTACCAGAGCTATGGTCCCGCCGTAAAAAATAATAGATGCAAAAATTGCAGCAGCAGTAAATGCTACGATCGCGGTTACGAACCAACCACCAATGACGTTTAGCACGCCTGCAACTCGATATACGGCACTTTCACGATCCCAGGCTCTATCCGCAAGTGAAGTACCCATAGCGACCATAAAAGTCACATAGGTAGTTGAAAGCGGCAATTTCATATTAGTTCCAAGAGAAATAAGCACACTGGCTACAACCAGGTTCACCGAAGCCCGAACCATATCAAATGCCGGAGCGTCTACCCTCCTACTCTGCTTGTGAGAGTTAGGTTTACTGAATTTATTATCAATACTGCTCTTTAATCCACCGGGTAAAACTGAACTTACAGCACCGCCAATGATCACAGAATATCGTACGATCCCTCTTGAAAGCCAGTTTGGCTCAAATCTTTCTACGGAATCACCCTGTCTGGAAAGATTGATCCCGGTATCGACCACAGTTTTTGCTTTACTGGAAAACCAGAGTGTGATTACCATAACTGCTCCGGCACAAACCAATAGGAGTTCAGGAGTATTGACCTTACCTGAAAGACCGGTCATCAGAAATTCTGATGGCATTGCCCCGGTTGCATTGTAAGCTGACTGCCATAGATCAAAAGACTGCCAGGCGGCAATGGGTACTCCAATGAAATTGACAAGATCGTTTCCTGCAAATGCAAGTGCCAGCGCAAAGGTTCCAATAATGATAATGATCCTTAGAATATTCAGTTTAAGCACACTCATTAAAAACTGTGAGATAAGCGTAAATGCTATAAATCCTATTAACACAATAAACCAAGTGTTGTCATTAATGTAGGTAAGCGTTTCCGGAGAGATAAAAGAAACACTTTTCAAACCTTTAATTACTATAAAGTAGAGTATGGAAGTAAGTGAGAAACCACCAAAAGCGGCACCCGCATATTTTATCTTCTTCTCAAATTGGAATGAAAATATAAGTCGGGATATATATTGCACAAAAGCTCCAACTATAAATGCTATGACCACGGCGAGTAAGATCCCAATAATGATCTCGGTTGCTTTAGATGAATTAATATAATTCTGCAGTAAACCAAGATCGCCATTATCCTGCGTATAGATCTTAATCACTGCCATGCACACGGCAGCTCCAAGTAGTTCGAAAACAATGGAAACAGTGGTAGAAGTGGGCAATCCAAGTGAATTGAAAAAGTCCAGCAATAACACATCGGTGATCATCACGGCCATGAAAATAATCATGATTTCTTCAAAGTAGAATTCCCCCGGCATGAATATCCCTTTTCGGGCAACCTCCATGAGTCCGCTGGAAAATATGGCTCCCACGGCTACTCCAATGCTGGCGATGATCATGATCGTTCGCATAGAGACCGCTTTGGACCCTATAGCTGAATTTAAGAAGTTTACGGCATCGTTACTTACTCCAACTACAAGATCTGTAATGGCAAGGGCGAATAGCGCCACGAGCATCACAATGTAAATGTCTTCCATATGATAGATCTGTTTTCAATCTGCAAAACTGTTATAATTAAACTGAATCACAGGGGTGTTAAAGTTATTAAAAGATTAATAATATCCAGCAGCTCCCGCCACAATCGCCTTAATTTTAGCCTCCTGTATATCAAATCCATCAAATTAGTGCTATGAAAAAACCTGATCATACGAACCAGCTTATCAATGAAAGCAGTCCTTATCTTCTACAGCATGCACATAACCCGGTAGACTGGCATCCCTGGAATGATCTGTCTCTGGATGAAGCAAAAGAGAAGAATAAATTATTGCTGATTAGCGTAGGATATTCTGCATGTCACTGGTGTCATGTTATGGAGCATGAGAGTTTTGAAGATGCTGAAGTAGCTGCAATTATGAATGCGAACTACATTTCTGTAAAGGTAGATCGCGAGGAAAGACCAGATGTTGACCAGGTTTACATGAATGCAGTACAGGCAATGACCGGGATGGGAGGCTGGCCAATGAATGTCGTAGCCTTGCCTGATGGAAGACCTGTTTGGGGAGGCACCTATTTTCAAAAGGATCAATGGAAATCTGCACTTACTCAAATTGCTCATTTGTATGATAATCAACCAGAAAAACTCCTGGAGTATGCTGAAAAGCTGGAAGAAGGACTTTCTCAAATGCAGATTATTAATATTCCTGAGAATGAAAAGAAATTAGATAAGTCACTATTTGACGGCATCATCTCAAAATGGAAATCTGTTTTGGATCATAAGAATGGCGGATATAATAGAAGTCCAAAATTCATGATGCCTTCCAATTATGATTTTCTTTTAAGTTTCGCCCACCAGGAAAAAGACACAGAACTTTTAAAATATGTACAACATACATTTGATAAAATATCCTGGGGAGGAGTCTATGACCCTATCGATGGCGGATTTTCAAGATATTCGGTGGATGAAAAATGGCATGTCCCACATTTTGAAAAAATGCTTTATGATAATGCGCAATTAGTAAGTTCTTATGCAAATTTATATAAACTCACCAGGAATAAATGGTATGCCGATGTAGTTGAGAAGACGCTGGAATTCGTGGAAAACGAACTTCAGGACGAATTAGGAGCATTTTATTCGGCACTCGATGCCGATAGTGACAATGGTCAAGGACATTCAGAAGAAGGTGCTTTTTACGTCTGGACAAAGGAAGAGTTAATGGAAATTCTGGAAGACGATTATGAATTGTTTTCAGAAGTCTATCGTATTGATGCCTTCGGAAGATGGGAAAAGGATCATTATGTCCTCATTCGAACTCAAAGCCTTGAGGCCCTTTCAGCTAAACTAAACTTAACCAAGGAAGATTTAAGCGCTAAACTGAAAGATCTTCAGGAAAAACTAGGGTCTGAAAGGTCTAAACGGGCAAAACCCGGACTTGACGACAAATCCATCACTTCCTGGAATGCAATGATGATCAGCGGATATTGCCAGGCTTTCCAGGCGCTGCAAAAAGAAAATTATATTGAAAAAGCAGAAGCTGCTATGGATTTTATTTTGAAAAATTTAGTTCAAACAGACGGCAGACTTTATCATACTTATAAAAATGAAAAAAGCAGTATCAATGCCTATCTCGAAGACTATGCTTTTGTGATTCAATCTTTACTGGATCTATATGAAAGCAGTTTCAAAGAATACTACCTGGACAAAGCACAAGCATTACTTGAAATTGTGGAACGTGACTTTGAGGACAATAAGACCGGGCTATTCTATTTTACTTCATCCAAAGACCGGGCGCTGATCAACAGAATTATTGATGTACAGGATAATGTGATTCCTGCAGCCAATTCAGTAATGGCCCATAATTATTATAAGCTGGGTAAACTTACAGGTAATACTGAGCTTATAGATAGATCAGAAAAAATGTTGCAAGCTGTGCTTCCGGGTATTAACGATTATGCACAATCCTACTCGAACTGGTTGCTATTATTACTGAATTTTACACATCCCTTCTACGAGATTGCCATCACCGGAGACAATTCCGAAGAACTTGCGAAAGGATTTCAGCCGCAATATTTACAAAATAAAGTACTGGCTGCTTCTATAAGCAAATCTGATCTCGCAATTTTAAAGGATCGTCACAAGTCTGGCGAATCATTAATTTATATTTGCCAACATGGAAATTGTCAGCTTCCAGTGCATAATCTGAGCGATGCATTAGGGCAGATGAAATAATTTTAACATAAAATAAACAGGATATAGTCTCTATTTTTTTAGAATAGAGGCTTGAACTTAAATTAGAAAAAAAAGAATGGACAAGTTGAACAACTACGGCGAAATCGCTAAAGAATACGCGAACAAATTTATCGATTACCTCCCTACGCTAATCGGTGCGATTGTGCTGCTGCTTGTAGGACTTTGGGTTATCAAACTCATTGTAAAATATTTAAAGAAACTATTCGACAAGAAGGATTACGATCCAACACTGGAAAAGTTTACGGTAAACGCTGCCAGCTGGGGTCTTAAGATAATACTTTTTGTACTTGTTATCACGCAACTTGGTGTGGAGAGCGCATCCCTTGTAGCGGCAATTGGTGCTGCTGGTCTTGCCATTGGTCTTGCTTTGCAGGGTTCGCTATCCAATCTTGCCGGTGGAGTGCTTATAATCGTTCTAAAACCATTTAAGGTTGGAGATTGGATCGAAGCTCAGGGTGTTTCTGGTAGCGTTGTAGAGATCTCTCTATTTTACACGAAACTTGATACATTCGGAAACCAGAGAGTGGTAATTCCTAACGGTGAACTAAGCAACGATAATATTACGAATTACAGTTTCAATAAAACGCGTAAGGAGAATCTAAGCTTCGGAATTTCCTATGATGATGATATCAAGAAAGCGAAAGAAGTACTTACCAATATGGTAATGGAACAGGAGAAAATTCTAAAAGATCCAGCACCGCAGATTATTGTTTCTGAACTTGGAGATAGTTCGGTAAACTTCTCTGTGCGATATTTTGCTGAATTGCCAGACTTCTGGGATCTGCACTGGTATATGATCGAGGAAGGTAAAATTAGACTTGAGGAAGCTGGAATGACTATTCCTTACCCACAAAGAGATGTTTACCTGTATGATCAAACTAAAATGCGAGGAACTGAAAGAGAAAAAAGATCGGCTGAATAATACTTAACCGATCATAAAATCTTTGAGATAATAAGGCTCAAAATAAGCGACATCTTCGGTGTCGCTTTTTTTGTACTTCATCTCAGCGATCTCTGTCATTTCTGAAGCCGAAGGGAATTTTTTTTCATGGAAAACAGCATTTTCAGAAGAGATGATCTCCCTGAATTTTGCCACTCCATTCCCAATAAAATGTACTTTAGATTTCTGTAGATATTCCGCAAACGAACTTTCGTCTAAAATTTCAGCATTGGTGTCACGAACCTGGATTAGATCTTCAGAAAAAACAGCAGCATAAACTTCCATCCTTCTGGCATCCAGCATTGCGATCTTCATCCCGGGTTCATTCTTTAATTGATGAACGAGCAGGTCTAGCGTAGGAACCGAGATCAACGGTATATTAAGAGAAAAACATAATCCTTTAGCAGCTGAAACCCCAATTCTCAAACCTGTATAAGAACCTGGTCCTTTGCTAATTGCAATCGCGTCCAGATCCTGAAGGGTTTTCCCTGCATCTTTCAATACATCCTGAATGAACAGGTGTAGCTTTTCAGCATGAGAATAACCTTTGGTATTATCCTCTTTAAGACTGATTAGTTTCCCATCAAGAGAAAGACCAACTGAGCAGTTGGTCGTTGCAGTTTCAAGACATAATATAGTTGCCAAATCTTTAGAGTTTATTCAGCCTCTTCTTCCTCCGTCTTTTCTTTTTTCACCTCGATATCATCTCCGGTATTAAGACTTTTAGTAACGGTATTGTAAGGGCCAGTGATTACTACATCACCTTCTTTCAGGCCATCTGTGATCTCAATCTGAGAATCATCCTGAATTCCGGTTTGTACCACGCGAAGTTTAGCTTTTTGTCCGTCTTTTACAAATACACATTCAAATTTTTCAGTTCCTTCAGCAGCAGGAGCGGTTCCATATGTCTTTTTAGTCGCTGTTGTATCAGATTTGATCACGATTGAGCTAATTGGAACTCCAATTACTTTCATTCTCTTATTCGTAATAATATCAACTGTAGCGGTCATTCCAGGTCTGAAAGGAGAGTAACTCTCCGGTTTCCCTTCCATCAGATCTTCGTAAGACTCCTTCAGAATACGAACTTTTACTTTGAAGTTAGTTACCTGATCTGTTGTAAGTGTATTATCTGCAGTATTAGAAATTTCAGTAACGATTCCTTTGAAATCCTTTCCTAAGTAAGCATCTACTTCAACGATCGTAGAATCACCTACAGCAACTTTTACGATATCATTTTCATTTACATCAACCTCAACTTCCATATTGTCAAGATTTGCTACCCGAAGAATTTCAGTTCCGGCCATTTGCTGTGTACCTACAACTCTTTCTCCAAGTTCTGCATCCAGTTTTGAAATAGTACCGCTCATTGGAGCATAAATATTGGTACGTCCAAGGTTGTCGGTCGCTTCAGTTACAGTAGCAGCGCTACTTTGCATGCTGTAGTAAGCAGATTCTTTGTTAGCTTCTGCCATTTCATAACTGGAAACGATTCCATCCCATTCAGCTTTTGAGATCACACCTTTATCGAACAAAGTTTTGTTACGATTAAAATCTGCTTCAGCTTGTTTCAAACTAGCTTTTGTCTGTGCAAAATTTGCCTGAGAATTAGAATAACTTGCTCTGGCTCTCTGTACGCTGGACTGGTATATATCAGGATTTACTTTTACCAGAAGGTCTCCTTTTTCCACTAACTGACCTTCAACTATTGGTAATTCAATGATTTCTCCGGAAACTTCAGAAGAAAGTTTCACCTCAACCTCTGGCTGAATTTTACCTGTTGCCGATACGGTTTCGATAATATCTACCGGTTCAATTTCAGTGATCTCCACTTCTTTGATGTTGGCGGAACTTCCGAACCAACCGGCTTTTTTACCGATAACTAGTGCAACGATTAAAACGATGATGATCCCAAGGATGATGAAAAGCTTCTTCTTATTCATTATTTACAGTTTTAAATCCCTAACCGGAATTCCAAAATAAAGTTCTACAACTTTTAATTTAAAAATATAATCGTATTTGGCTCTTAGCGCCTCTCTTTGTGTATTCTCAAAACGAATCTTAGCCTGGCTAAAATCGAACGCGTTGGTTAGTCCAACATCATATCGCTCTGTAGCATATTCAAATGCTTTCTCCTGTGCTTCGGAAGCTACCAAAGCAGCTTCATAGGCTTCAAACGCTCCTTTTGCATCTGTATAAGCCTGGTAAACATTCGCTTCCAGATCAAGTTCTGCCTGCTCCAACTGGAATTCAGCTCTTTTCACATTGATCTGATTTCTCTTCACAGCGTTTCTCGTTGAAAATCCATTCAGGAATGGAACGCTTAACTGAAAACCATAACTTATTCCGTCATTTCTATATAACTGATCGAAAAATGGCAACGGACTTCCTAGCGTTGGTATCGTATTAGGAGCAACCACGATCTGTTCTGTATCCTGCACCAAACCAATCTGTCTTGTAGGTTCGGTTGGATCCAGCACTGCTCCGGTGATCCTTCCCTGTCCAGTTTCCCTTGTATTATAATTAAAGAAAGCACCTAAAGTTGGTAGGTAAGCTCCTTTAGCCAAAGCAACATCCTGCTCTGCAAGATCTCTGTTAGCCTCCGCTATTTTTAATTCTGAACGTTCTTCTTTTGCTTTCTCGATGACATCATAAACAGAGTTCGCAAGGATCTCATTTCCGAAGACCGCGTAATCACGATCTACAATATCGAAACTTTGATAATCTCTTATTCCTAAAGTTTGTGCTAAACCAATAAGCGATATTTGTATCTGGTTTTCAGCAAGAATGATTCGTTGCTTCTCATCTGCCATGGTAGCTCTAATCTCCAGAAGGTCACCCTGAGGTAATACACCTGCATCAACCAGATCCTGAGTTCGCGTTAATTGTTCTTTGGTAACTTCATTTTGAGCCTGTAGAACATCAAGATTTTGTTTGCTGAACAATACCTGCAAGTAGGCGTCTGCAACGAACAAGGCGATATCATCTTCCATTTTATCCAGCGAATACTGGCTGGCCAATCTTGAGATTTTAGCTCTTTGTAATTGTTTGAAATTTCTAAGTCCGTCAAAAATTGTAAGACCTGCAGTTAAGTTGGCAGAGAAGTTTCTTACTGTTTGATTCTGAAGGATTCCCGTGGTAACATTCTGAGTAAGACCGGTATTCCATGCATTGGTAGCCTGGCCGTTGATACTTGGAATAAAATTACCCAGTGCATCGAGTTTCTCAATTTCGGAAAGTTCAAGATCAAGTTCAGATTGTTTAACCTGAATATTATTCTGCAATGCGTACTCCACACATTCTTCCAGTGTCCACTCTTTCTGCTGCGCATTCATCATTCCGCAGAAAAGAAAAAGGGTAACAAGTAAACTATAATTCTTCATAATATAATTCTGTATGATATGTCTGTAAAAGGTACAGGTTGTTACACCTAAAAATTAAATTCTAGTTTTGAGCAATATTTGTAGGAGCTTTGAGCTGGTTCCAAACCTTGATCTTATCGCCCATTTTTAGGCCTTCAGTCACCTCTACATTAATTCCGTCACTTACTCCAAGTTCAATTTCTCTACGTTCAAATTCCTGGTCACCCGTCATGATCTCTACATATGGCTTCTTGCTCTCATCATCAAATTGCACAAGCGCTTCCTTAATAGCAAGTACATCTGTAGCTTTCGCAAGAATAATGGATGCATTCGCACTAAGCCCTGCTCTAATAAACGTGGTATCTGCCTTGTTAAGGGTCCCTTTGATCTCAAATTGTATCGCACCGTTCTCCTCTACTCCTTTTGGAGCTATATAATCAAGAACAGCATCGAAAGATTTATTTTCAATCGCTCCAACGGTTACTTCAAGCGGAAGATCTTCCTTGATCTTTCCAACTTCGCTCTCATCAACTTTCCCTTCAAAGATCATTTCGTTCACATCGGCAAGCGTTGCGATCGTGGTCCCATCGTTAAAATTGTTACTTTCAATTACCTGGTTTCCAGTCTTCACAGGAACATCCAGCACCATTCCTTCTACCGTAGAACGTATAAGGGTATTTGCCGCACTTCCAATTCCACTGGTGGTTCCGGTTCTTACGATCTCATAATTTTGTTGTGCTGAACGATAATTTTGTTCACTTCGCTGATAAGAAACTTCCGCAGCATCATAATCATTGGCAGAGATCACGCCTTTATCGTAAAGCTCTTTCTGTCTTTGATAAACTTTCTTTTCATTATCAAGGTTGATACGGGCGGTTGCCACATTATCTTTCGCGCTTTGCAGTGATGATACATTCGGTATAACGCGAATTTTAGCAATTAGATCGCCTTGTTTGATCTTATCACCAGCCTCAATATATATTTCGTCGATGATTCCTGAAATATTTGGCTTGATAAGCACTTCTTCCTTCGGAACTATTTTTCCGGTCGCTACAGTTTTCTTGATAATAGTTTGTTCTGAAGGTTCCTCGGTTTGATAGACAACTGGATCTTCTTCACTTTTTTGATAGAGATAATAAAGTGCCCCAACGAAGGTCACTGCTATTAAAACTAAAATTCCGATGGTTACAAATTTTTTCATTTCTTGATTGTGTTTCTATTTACTAACTATTCAGTACGCAAAGCATCCACAGGTTTTACTTTGATGGCATGCTGTGCAGGTATAAGACCGGCCAGAAGACCGGAGATTATTAAAATACTAAGGGCTACGATCACCACTCCCAGATCTACGGAAGGGTTTAAGAACATCATTTCTGAAGTATCCATCTGGTCCAGCTGGAAATTGACCAGCCAGATCACACCGGTAGCAAGGATGATCCCGCTCATTCCTGAAATGATGGTAAGAAAAATGGACTCCATCAGGATCTGCCCTCTTATAGACCATGGCGTTGCTCCCAGAGCTCTTCTTACTCCAATTTCATTGGTACGCTCTTTAACAACAATGAGCATAATATTGCTAATCCCGATAATTCCTGAAAGCAAGACTAATACTCCTACGAAATAGGCTACCGCCTTAAGCGCTACAAAAAGTCCGTTTACTTTAGAAAATTCCTGGTAAAGGTCAAAATTACCCACCGCGCGATCATCTTCCGGATGTATCTTATGACGTTCCTTGACCAGGTCGATAATATCTCCCTTAAGCGCCGTGATACTATTATTATCTTTTGCGGTAATGGCCATCCAGCCTACTTTGTTCCCTCGATTAAAGGCCTGAGAAAAAGCTGTGAAAGGAACAAATATCTCTTTCTGACCTTCCTCGGCATCACCACCCCGACTTTTCTTCTTGTAAGTTCCAATCACCATGAAGTTCACTCCGCTAATCTTGATATAAGTTCCTAGCGGATCTTCTTCCTTATCATATAGAGCAGCCTGCACACCGGTTCCTATAACAGCAACCTTCCTTTTCTGATCAATATCTGAATGGTTCACGAATCTTCCGGAGGTAATATCCATGGGTTCCTGCTGAATAATTTCAGGATAATCTCCATACACATTGAATGCACCGGTATTCAAGCCACGTACGACATTGTTATCTCCTCCAAAACCACCAAGCTGATTTCTAGGTGAGACAAACCTGAGGTCTGGCACTTCCCGCTCGATAGCCGCAACGTCTTCTACTTCAAAACTGTAGAACCTTCCTTTCGGCATTCCTTTATAAGGTCTTGAAGCTACCTGGGTCCACATGAACATGGTGTTGGTTGCAATACCACCAAAACCCTGCTTTACTCCATTTTCCAATCCTTTTCCTGCAGCTAGCAGGATGACAAGGATAAATATTCCCCATAAAACTCCAAAAGCAGTCATCAGGGTTCTAAACCAGTTCGAGGTTAGCGCTTCTATAATTTCATTCCAACGATCTCTACTAAACATACTATTCGTCTCTTAGTGCTACAATTGGTTTGATCCTGGCTGCTCTCCAGGCCGGGAAGAATCCCGCCAGTGCTCCTGCTATCACCAGAATAAACACCGTATTGATCGCTACCGTAAAATTAACGGTTGGGTTATAAATATATTGGGTTTCGATCATTGGGCCCACAAACTCCAGTAGTGCGAGACTAAATATGAGTCCGAGGAAACCGGCAATGGCCGTTACAAAAATCGATTCATGAAGCACCATACCAATAATTGAAAGTGGCTGAGCTCCTAGTGCTTTCCTGACGCCGATTTCACGGGTTCTTTCTTTCACGATAATAAGCATGATATTGCTCACCCCAACAACTCCCGCGATAATAGTACAAACACCAACGCCCCAGAAGAATAATTTGATCATATCCATTAAAGTGAAAAAACGTTTCGCATTTTCCAGTGAGTTATTTACGTAGATGGCACTATTATCGTCTGGTGCAACGGTGTGACGCTCCTTTAAAAACTGGTCTAGTTCTGCTGTAAATTGTGTGGAGGCAGCTACCGACTTGTCAAAATCATCTTCAGGTTTGAGCGTAAGATACATTCTGGCAATATCGTTTCCACCACCAAAAGCTTTTTGAGCAGTGGTAATTGGAATTATAGCACGGGATTCTTCACGTTCTCCACCGGGATCGGTATAAACTCCAACAATTTTAAAGTTCACTCCGGAAACCTGCACGTATTTACCAATAGGATCTTCGTCCTTAAAAAGATCGAGCTTGATTCGCTGACCTATGACCATATTCTTTTCTGAATTGTCCAGGTCTGGAATATTGATAAAACGTCCTGTAGTAAGAGTGTTATTTTCCAGAACCTGGTAGCTGGGAAAACTTCCGTAGACCTGGTAGGAACCAGATTCTTTCCCGTATGTGAGCACCTGTCCCCATTGCTGATATAACGAAGCGCTTTTATCCAGTTTATCACCGTAAATTCTTAGGATCTGATCGTAGTCTTCATTTTTAAACTGAATACGTCTTCCCGGATTCAGTCCTTTATACTCTTTTGAAGTCATTCCAGGATAAACCAGCATTAAATTTGCAGCATCCTGCTCAAATTCGCGGGCAATACCATTTCTCATTCCTTCACCAATTCCAAGCAGGATCACCAGGATAAAAATTCCTGATGCTACTGAAAGTCCGGTTAAGAATGTGCGTAACTTATTTTTTCGGATGGTTTCAAAGATCTCATCCCAACGATCCAGATCAAACATTTTCTGAAGCTCTTATTTGTGAAACCAAAGTATCTTCAATGATCAAACCGTCTTTAAGATTTACGATCCTTTTAGTCATCTGGGCGATATCATGTTCATGAGTTACCACCAGTATGGTTCTTCCTTCATCGTTGATCTGCTGAATGAGATCCATTACTTCATAAGAAGTTTTTGTATCTAAAGCACCTGTAGGCTCATCGGCCAGCAAGACTTTTGGATCACTCGCCAGTGCTCTCGCGATGGCAACACGCTGCTTCTGTCCACCTGAAAGTTCATTAGGTAAATGTCCAGCCCATTTAGCCAGGCCTACCTTCTCCAGGTAACTCATCGCTTTATCCATTCGTTCACCGCGAGGCAGACCCTGATAATAAAGCGGAAGTGCTACGTTATCCAATGCAGATTTATAGCTTATCAAATTGAAAGACTGGAAGATGAAACCCAGAAATTTATTCCGATACTTAGCTGCTTGTTTCTCGCTAAGCCCCTTGATAGGCACTCCATCGAGAATATAGGAGCCTTCATCGGCTTCATCCAGCATTCCCAGGATATTTAGTAGTGTAGATTTTCCGGAACCTGAAGAGCCCATAATGGAAACGAGTTCACCTTCAGCAACCTCGAAATTGATCCCTTTGAGCACGTGCAATGAATTCGCGCCCATTTTATAGGATTTGTGAAGATTGGTAATATTGATCATGATTGATGGTTATTAAACAGAAGAACCTGTCTCCTATTCAATAAGACTATCAAAAAAATGAAATGTTACAATAATGTTAGGGAAAGTGTAATTCTTAAACTTAAGTTTACATTGTAAGAGAGTCTAAGCTTCTTCTTTTTCTCTTCTTTTCCAGGTGCGATAAATGAAGTAACCAATCCCACCAATTAGTAAATATGGAAATATCATAAGATAGAGAATACCGTCATTAATACCCTTTGCGGTACTTTGATCACCTTCACTTTCCAGCACAGCCCGACACATGGAGCATTGAGCTTCAGCAGTTTCAGGAATTAAAAGAAATGCTGCCAATAGAATGCTTATAATAAGTAGTTTCTTCATCTTCAGTCTCTTAATCTCTCCAAATTATAAATTTCCGAAGAGAATTAATAATACGGCATCATAAATAAAAATACCAGTACACCCGTAACGGCTACGTATAACCAGATTGGGAATGTCCATCTTGCTATCTTCGAGTGCTTGTCATATTCCCCACTCAAGCCTCTATACATTGTAAATAAAACCAGCGGCACTATGATTCCGGATAGTATGATATGGGAAACAAGAATAAAGAAATAGACATATCGCAAAATTCCTTCTCCTCCATAAGGCACCGGTTCGTTACTGATCTTTGAAAGCACATAACTTACCAGGAAAACTACAGAAAGACCAAATGCGGCAATCATAGTATTCCTATGTGCTAAAAAGTTGTCTGCCTTCATAAAGAAATATCCAACAACCAGTAAAATTGCGGTTAGGAAATTCAGCACACCATGAAAGAGCGGAAATGTCATCGAATCGGCTCCAAAAATATTGTAACGCTCTGGTAATAACATAAGAACTACAACAATGGCAGGAACGGCGATAGAAAGTCCTATAATAACAGGAACGGCGATCTTATCTGAAGTGTTCAGGGAAGTTTTCAAAGTAAGTTATTTATATCTTCAATTAATATTTCGATCTGCGGTTCTTCCTGATCTCCGGTGACCGACTTATTTCGTTCTACTGATCCACGGTAATAAATGATTGGATTGCCAAAATCATCGATTCTTGACCTAATATAACCTTCCTGATCTACTAGAGCGAACCAGCCCTGATGAGCAAATCCTCCAGCCACAGATGCATCTTCACCAGCATAAATACCGAATCCTTTATTCGCCACCTGATAGATCTTTTCGCGATCTCCAGTGAGCAAGTTCCAATCTGGATCTGTAATCCCATACTTATCGGCATACTCAGTGAGCACCGCTGGAGTATCATGCTCGGGATCTATGGAGAATGAAGCGATCCCAAAATTGGAAGCATCTTCAAACTCATCCTGTATCTCGACTAGATTTTTATTCATGATCGGGCAAATGGTAGGACAGGTTGTAAAGAAGAATTCTGCCACATATACTTTACCAGCATAATCTTTGTTGGTGATCGTATCGCCGTCCTGATTCACAAAACTAAATTGAGGTGCTTTTTTTCGCTCTCCGTCAATTTCGAGATAAACCAAAGGAACGTCGGTCTTAGTACGTTTTTTATCAGTTGTTTTATTCAAGCGATCCGCTTTAACGATCTCATCATCACTAATTCTGTCTATGATCTTCGGAATAAAAATGATCCCGAAAACCAGGATGATCAGTGAAATTCCTATATATGAGTAGTTTTTCATTAGATCTTATCGTTTCGATTGTTACGCTTTAAAGCCAGACGATACTCTGCAAGGATAACTTTTACGTCATCGTTCATCTTGTTATTCAGTTCTGCTACATCCCGTGAATCATACCCATAAAGTTCACCGTTATCTTCATCATCATCACGGCCACGAAGATTACGATCTTTATCTACGATGTAAACATATGGCGTGTATTGATCCTGATCGAGTTTATGCGGACTAGCAAAACTTTCAAAAACTGTTTCTATCTCTTCGGAAGTTGCATAAGCTATTTTCCATTTCGAAGATTCGCTGATCTTTTTAAATTCTTCAATAAAGTTCCCGGTATCTTCTTTAGTTTCCGAAGGAAGGATTAATACGAATTGAAAATCGTCGAAGTCGTAATATTTTTCAAGTATTTTTTTATCGAGATTGAAGGTATTGCCTTTGATCTTTTCGAGATCTGATCCAAAGAAGGCGACCACTGTGATATGCTCATCAAAACTAAGCACACTATCGGTATTGGTTTCCATTGTGGAGATATCGGTTACATTTTCTGTGAGAACAGGTAACCTGGCGAAGTTGTTCTTGCCAGAAGCGAAGAACAAATATGCGGTGATTGGAAGGGCGAATAAAATACCAAGAACTAGAAACTTCTTCATAGCAATGAGATGCTTTACAGACGGGTACAAAAATAAAAAGACGGTTTTATAAAACCGCCTTTTCCAATGCTTTTAACTTTTGTTAGAAGTCCCAGGCTACATGCCCGCTCTTATATACTTCGTAGATATATCCACCTTCAGTAAGAAGGATAAAAATAAGATAAGATATAAGGAAAATAGACGTCCAGACGATCGCTCTTCTAAGCCCTTTAGTTTCATGTTCAAGGTGCATAAAAGACCAGGCGATATAATACGCTTTATAGATCGTAAGTATGATAAAGATCCAGTTAAGCAATCTCATTCCTAAGAACATGGTGTCTGTTAGGAAAGCAGGCTTAATAATTCCAAGAATTACTTCTGCGATTGTTACTACTGAAAGTATTGCGAAAACAAACCAGATCCTTTTAGTTGCAGATCCTTCATGTGTTGTATCGTGAGCCATAATAATTTATTTCAGAATTAAACCAGGTAAAAGAATGTAAATACAAATACCCAAACTAAGTCTACAAAGTGCCAGTACAGACCAACTTTTTCAACCATCTCATAGCTTCCTCTTCGCTCGTAAGTTCCAATAACTACGTTAAAGAAAATGATAATGTTGATAATGATCCCGGAAAGCACGTGAAAACCGTGAAAACCAGTAATAAAGAAGAAAAAGTCTGCAAATAATGGTGGTCCATACTCATTTTGAGTAAGGTTGGCACCTTCTACAGTTCCTACAGCTTCAGCATCCAGCTTAGCCAGAGACTCATCTCTGCTTAGGATAGTTTTCTCGTTATCTTCGGTAAATGTTTGTGTTCTAATTAGAAGATTTTCATTCGCTGCAAAACCAGCTTTGATCTCATCAAGTGAATAGGTTGGTAGCTCAGCTCCAGAATCAAACCAGATCCCGTTGTTCGCTTCATGCTCTACTCTATCGCCTTCAATTGGAACTGCGATCTCAGATAATGCTACACGATGACCTTCACCATCTACGAATTGAAGGATGTTACCTCCTTTGGTAGTTACAGCTCCGTATTCTCCGCTAATAAAATTCTTCCACTCCCAAGCTTGTGATCCCACGAATATAATTCCACCAATAATGGTAAGAAACATATATAGCGTAACCTTAGCTTTCTTCATATGATGCCCAGCATCTACAGCAAGTACCATAGTTACCGAAGAAAATATTAAAATGAACGTCATCAACGCCACGTAATACATTGGAGCGTCTACTCCATGCAAGAACGGGAAGTGATTGAAAACCTCATCCGCAATTGGCCAGGAATCAATAAATTTAAAGCGTGAAAAACCATAAGCGGCAAGAAATCCTGAAAATGTTAAAGCATCAGATAGGATGAAGAACCACATCATCATCTTACCGTAACTTGCTTTTAGTGGATCATTACCACCACCCCAGGTTTTTCCTTCAGTGCCTGTTCTAACAACAGTAGCCTCCATAGAAGTGTTTTAATGTTAAAGGATGCGCAAAAATACGCAATTTTATTATTTAAAGAAATATAAAAAGATAATCAGGTAAATCCACAGAAAATCAACAAAGTGCCAGAAAGTTGCACCAAGCTCAAATCCAAGCATTTGACCTGCATTATAACGTTGTTTAAAATGGTTATAAATTAACACTAAAAGTACTATCAATCCTATCGCCAGGTGGGCTAAATGTGCCAGCACCAGTACATAGACAAATGATGTTGTAATCGTACTCTCACTTCCGGTAAAATAATAACCGGATTGCACTATTTCTGAAAAGCTATAGAACTGGAAAACCACAAATAGAATTGCCAGAATCAGCGTTCCAATTAAGAAAGCCGAAGCATTTCTACGATTACCAGATTTTATCGCTTGTTTCGACAACCAGAGGGTGATACTACTTCCTACGATCACCAGTGTGCTCCAGAGGAATGAAACTGGAAGTTCAAAGTCGGTTAGCCAGTCTGGTCTGTTCTTACTCACTACATAAGCACTGGTCAAACCTGCAAAGGTCATTACCATACTTATGATCCCGAACCAAAGCATCATCTTCTTTGCACGGGCCTGTTTCATTTCGTCTGATCCCTGTGTTAAATCCATTGTCTAATAAATTTATCGAGTACATATACAATTTGCAGCAAGGTGATATAAGACACACTTGCAAACATTAATTTTTTAGCCGCATCAGCCGTTTTCTCTTTAAAAAGCCTGATCGCATAATACATCATTCCTAGTCCCAGCAGTAAGATTATGACTCCGGAAACCGGCGTTAAATACAACTTACCGGTAACTCCGAAAACCGGAATTAATGAAACCATGATCGTCCAGCAGGTATATAATATGATCTGAACTGCTGTTCCACGATCACGTTTTCCAGTAGGAAGCATAAAGAATCCACCTTTCTTATAATCATCAAACAACCACCAACCAATTGCCCAGAAATGAGGGAACTGCCAGAAGAACTGGATCATAAACAAAGTACCTGGCTCTATACTGAAGCTACCTGATGCCGCCACCCAGCCTAACATAAACGGGATAGCTCCTGGAAATGCTCCAACAAATACCGCCAATGGCGTTTTCGTTTTCAATGGTGTATAAAGACTCACATACATGAAGATGCTTATCGCACCAAACATTGCGGTCTTTGGATTGATCACATATAATACGATTAAGCCCAGAACAGTAAAAATACTTGCGATAGTGAATGCTGTGGTCACAGACATTCTTCCTGCTGGCAGCGGACGGTTTTTCGTACGGTCCATAAGGCTGTCCAGGTTTCTTTCAATGATTTGGTTATACGCATTACTTGCTCCCACCATGAGGTAACCACCAATGGCAAGTAAAGTAACAGTCACAAAATCTATGGAATCGGCACCTAAAAAATAACCCGCCACAGAGGAGAAAACCACACTAATGGCCAGCCTCATCTTAGTAATTTCCTTAAAATCTGAGAGTATGGAAGCGTTGGGATTATGTACGCGAGTATTGCTCAAAAAAGCTTTTTTTTAACTTGCGCAAAGATACTCCTTAATTAGGTTTTGGCAAGGCAGGCAATGTGTTAATTTTCAGAGGTGAAAATGACTAGTAATCAAAATACCAGTTGAAAATATCTGTGCGCAATCCAAAGTTGATCCAGGTCGTGGAAATTTCAGAATTTAAAGCAGTATTCACCTGCGGATTAAAATCCCTGTAAATGAAACTTGCAAACAGTTTTAAGTTCGTAGTTGGATTCACAATGTAACCTGCTTCCAATTCAGAATAAAACGAGTTCGTAGTATTTCCCTGCCCTATTTCTACTCCGGTTTCAAATGGCCGGGCCTCTTCACTCCTGTAAAGATCCTGACCATAATAGGCGCCATCTTCAGAAAAATCAAAACCGCGCTTTCCTAGAATCAGTTTCGCACTACCATAATATCGATCTTTTCTATAGCGTGCGATCCCCACAAACTCTCTGAAATTCGCACCCCATAAATGAGACATGGATTGGTTGTTATGCGCGTAGTTAAGCGTAATTGAATTATGAGAATAAGTGTAAGGGCGTACCTGGTTATATTCAGCCTGCAGATACAGATCGTCTACTTTAAAAGCATTGAAGTACTTTAAACCAATTTGAAAACCTAGCTTATTCTTCCAGCTTCCTTTACCTCCAAAAACATCTGTGGAAGAAAATTCGTCAATCAACCATTGGCCATACGTATACATCTGGTTCGATATCTTGTATTTTCCTGTGAGTCCAATAATGGCATTTCCACCATCGGCTCCCGTAGCAAATTCTATCGCGCGATAAAAGATAACCGGGTTTAAATAATTTAGATCAAAGCCACGATCGTTGTCATTCTCCCACATAACCGACTCAAAGAATCCCAGATTAAGACGTTTGGTAAGATTCAGACTCAAATAATGATTTGCGATATATTTTGTTCTAAAGGAGCCGCTATTGGTAACTTCCGGACGAACATCCCTAAGTGACATCCACGTATTTGTATATTTTATCTTCCAGAACTTGGTATTCAGCTTCAAATAAGGATAAGGAGATGGATTGTCGCTTAGTAAAAGGGAGCGATACCCATCACCAATAAAATTATTCCCATGGCCAAACTGGATATTTATAAATTCTGAAGGAGTAAAGGACAAATAACCTTCTGCAACCGGGTAGTCATACCCATCATTCATAAAAGTTTTAGCTATTCCTCT
Source organism: Christiangramia sp. LLG6405-1 (assembly GCF_045055805.1). GTDB lineage: Bacteria > Bacteroidota > Bacteroidia > Flavobacteriales > Flavobacteriaceae > Christiangramia. The sequence goes on from NZ_CP159330.1 coordinate 403,114, forward strand.
ACCTGGTACGATCGCTGGATCACCTCCGGCAGGACGAATAGATTCAGCAAAATCATTATAATACTGGGCAAATCTTCCCTGACTTTCGTAGATGACTGAATAAAAATTGAATTTTTTACCTAAACCTCCCTGGATGATAAATTCCCGGGTATTGTTATACGTAAATTCATGTTCTGACTGCTCAAAATCCTTACCTATCTGCAAGTCAAATCCAGGATCTATCGTAAACCAGTAATCATTTGTCTGAAACCTAACCAGGTGCTCGTTCCAAAGTTTTCGACCTGCATACGTACTTCGATTCTGCAGCATTTCCTGTCTTTCAGCTTCAAAATCATAGTGTTTGTTGACCTCTGCAAACATTAGTGGTTTTGAAGCCGAATGAGAATTGAGACCTATCTGGTTGATCTCAGCATCAAACCGACTATAATACTCGTGAGAAAGCGGGATATTAATCTGACTGCTATATCGTGGCTGAGTAAAATCATCAGACTTTATTCTCTCATATTCTTCAAGAATATTGGACTCTCGGGATACTTTCTCCTCGGCCACTACTTCGTTGTTCTTTTCTTCGGAAATATCTTTGACAGGATACAAGTTTGAATTGGAACCAAGCGGTAATTGCAGTGGCATCTTAAACTGCATATGAATCGCCCTGCCGTTATAGGTAGCAGGTTTTAACTGCGGAAGACCTGCAAATACTCTTCTCACTTCTGTCTTTAGTTCTTCGTAGGCAGCATCCAGATAGATCACCCGGAAAAGACCATCTTCATCAACTTCAAAAACTATGGTGATCTTACCGGTATAGTTTTCCTGCACTAAAGATTCCGGTAGCCTGAAATCAGTTTTGAACTTCGCGAGGAAGGTATTCTTAAAACAACTTTCCTGATTTACGTAAGTAACATTGGAGCATTCTTCAAATTCCGGATAGATTTCAGAAACTGTACTCGAATCCTGGGCTGGCACACTGAGACAGAAAAAAGTAAAAACAAGAAGCAGGAAGTACTTCATAAATAAGTAGCAGGTTAATTGGTGCTGTAATATACATAAAACAGAAGTATCCCTAAATAAAAAATCCCGGACAGAGCCGGGATTTATATGATATTGAGTGGATACTTAGTCCTGTACTTTAAAAGCAATTGGAAGGGAGTACATAACACCTACCGGTTTTCCACGCTGCTTACCAGGCTTCATCTTAGGGAGACTGTTAATTACTCTAGCAGCTTCTTTCTCAAGTCTAGGGTGTGGAGCACGAGCTCTTACCTGACCAATATTACCTTTTTCATCAATTCTAAACTGAACGATCACACGGTTAATACCAGAAAGTCCTAACTCAGAACCAAGATCTGTATCGAACTCCTTGTTCACATACTTACTGATCTTTTCACTCATACAAGCTTTACGCTCGTTATTGTTCTTTAGATTTTCACATCCCGGGAAGATCGGCACATCTTCAATAACCGCGAACGGTACATCTGCTACCTCTTCTTCTTCAACAGCCTCAACAACTTCTTCAACTTCCACGATCTCATCAAGATTGGTCTCTGTAGACTGGATCTCATCCTCTTCTACTTCTTCCTCATCTTCTACAACCTCGATAACTTCCGGTGCCGGTGGTGGAGGTGGAGGTGGTGGAGGTGTGTTCAACATCTCTGTAATTGGCACATCCTCTTCATCAAGTTCGTCCATATTCAATTGACCAATGTCAACAGCTTCAGGATCATATGTCTTCCATTCTATTGCCTGCCAGGTTATTAGCAAAACAAGAATAAGACCTAACTGCAAATAAAAAGTTCGGTTTCTATTTAAATCAGCTTTTGGATTTTTCTTAGGTTCCATAATGCGTTTAGTTGTTAAGGGTTGCTAAAATAAAGATTTTTTCTAAAAAACTAAATTAATCTGATAGAATAAGTAATTAATCTACAGCTAATTTTCAGTATAAGCTCAAAACTATTGAACTTTGAAGCGTATCGGGATGGCATAAGAGACCGGCACTGCCTTTCCTCTTTGCTTTCCGGGTTTCATTCTAGGCAGTTTCGAGATCACTCGCTTAGCCTCTTCTTCAAGCTTAGGATGAGGAGCTCGTGCCTGTACCTGCTCGATTTCGCCCTGAGTATTTACCACGAACAGTACGGTTACCAGGTTCATACCCGTTAGTCCTAATTTATCTCCAAGTCTGGTATCAAATTCTTTCCCAATGAACCTGCTGATCTTTTCACTCATGCAGCTCTTTCTGTCTGCATTATTATCCAGATCCTCACAACCTGGAAATAATGGAACATCTTCAATAAATTTAAATGGGACAGTTTCAACCTCTTCATCAGGCTCTGCATCTATAATATCTTCAGGTTCCACGATATCATCAAGATTGATTTCAGTAGAAGCTATTTCATCTTCTTCTACATCTGCATTGTCTGGAGCAATTTTAATTTCCGGAGGCTCTACTGGTGGTGGCGGAGGTGGCGGTGTTTGATCATAAACGGTTACAGGAACTTCCTCCTGCGCTAGATCATCCAGGTTCAGCACATCATTGCCTGCCTGAACAGGATCATAAGTTTTCCATTGAAATGCCTGTAGCGTAAAGAATAAGGTTACAATAAGTCCAATTTGAAGAAACAGGACCCAGTTCCGACGAAGATCGGCTTTCGGATTTTTTTTCGGTTTCATAAAAAGCTAGGTTAATAAAGGTTAATTACAAAGAATACCTGCTTTTCAACTTTTTTATGGTGGGCGCCATTACCAGGAAAAAGATGACTGCAAGCAATACACCAGTTGAATTTGCCAGGCCATCCCACCAATCGGGTGTCCTGTAACTGGTTAGAGTTCCCTGTAGAACCTCAATTAACATACCAAATAGAAAACATGCGATAGCCACCCAGTAGAGATTTGGGCGATAACGCGTAAAATCGGTGCTTTTCAGAATAAAAAATAGTTTCCACAAAACACATAAAAACAAATATGCTCCGGCATGGAGCATTTTGTCTGTAGGATCGAAACCGCCTACACTTACTTTAAAGTTCATCACGATCAAAGAAAAGTACGTGATGGCACCTGTATAAAGAAGCGCTAAAATTAAAACTAATTTATGCACCTACTACTTCCTGATATTCTTCGGCAGAAAGAAGACCTTCAATTTCAGAAGCGTCTGATAGTTTTATTTTGATCATCCATCCATCACCGTAAGGATCATTATTCACTTTTTCCGGCTCATCTTCAAGACTATCATTAAATTCAATGATCTCTCCTGAAACTGGCATGTAAAGATCTGAAACGGTCTTTACAGCTTCTACGGTTCCAAAAACCTCTTCTTTCTCAAGGCTTTCATCCAGAGTTTCTACCTCAACATATACGATATCCCCAAGCTCACCCTGGGCAAAATCTGTAACTCCGATAGTCGCAGTGTCTCCTTCAATTTTAACCCACTCGTGGTCTTTTGTGTACTTTAATTCTTGTGGAATATTCATGTGCTAGTTTTATCTTGTGGCAAAGTTAATTTTTTCGCTGAATTGTTCAAATATGGCTTCGTTAATTTCCGAAATTATAGATCAGGGTAAAACCAGATCGAATGGTTGTTTGTGGAAATGCCGTTGAAACTGCATATTCCGAGAATGTATGATCATAATAGAACCTCGCCGTTAAGTTTCTGGTAAACGCATAATCTGCCTTGAAATTGATGGACCAGATATCCTGTCCCGAAATTGTCTGGTTATTGGCAAGATCCAGATACCTTACGATCGTTCGGTTCTTACGATAACTAACATCGGTCCTGAAATTAAGATCACTACTAAGCACTCTTCTTCTTCCTCCAAGCGCCGTTGCGATCTTTAGATCTCTCAATCTGTAACCGAGTCCAAGAGTATATTCATTTCCACTGTACTCTGTAAGCAGGTTATTATCAAAACTGAATGCAAGCGAGCGATCTTTCTCCATCTTCGCCATGATCTGTATACTGTTCTTGGTTTCAAAATCGATTAGCGCAAGAGGAGTAAACAATTCTGTTAGCACTAGATTTGAGAATAGAACAGGATTCTTAAAATCACCTGCCTGGTTCAATGCTTCAGTATCTGCAGGATCATAATCCAGATTTGTCTGGTATTGATTCAATGTATAATCTGCGCGATATCCATGGTTTATGGAAAATCTTCGGAACTTATCGCGGAACCACTCAAAACGCATTAATCCTGTGTACTTAAGATTCCAGTTTGGAATAGGCACATTTCTAAAAGCTCCCAATTGCACACTTCCTGCATCCTTTCCAGAATAAGCTGCAATAAATGCTGGTAATAATACCGCCTGGTTCGTTTTACCAATACCTCTTGGAAAACCTTCTTCATCCACATCTGTAGGATCCAAGCCACGCTCGCTGGCAATTCTTCTGGCAACCTCAATTCTGTTCGCCCTGAAATTCTGAAATGCTTCAGAACTGGCTTCATTAGACTGCTGGAAACTTGTCGCGATCAATAATGTTGAAATATTGAAGTTTCCGTAGGTATAAGGAGTAAGCGATTGATAATCCATACTCACAGGATCTACACGATAATTTTCAGAATAATTCTCGGCTTCATTCTTTCTCCCGGTAAGTTCAATGGTAAGATCTGGTATAAAACCGAAACCTGCCTGGTAATCTAGCTGCTCATTTTTCACTGCGGAAAATTGCTGATTGAAATTCTGGAATAATGTAAGCCATCCTCTTTCTGCTGCCATTTGCCTGATATCCTCCTGGAAACCAAAAGTAAATCCAGCGGTTGGCCTGAAGGTTCCCATAAAGCCAACACTCTCTGTATAACCTGGAAGAAATATTCCGCGGCTATTGCGATAATTGACCTGGAAAGTTTTCAATCCTGTCGCGATCCCGATAAGCGTATTATATCCTTTATTGGTTTTTGGCTTAGGCTTTTCTTCTACCTGTTCATCTTCCTCGGAAGGTGGACCAAGCGTTGGAATTCCCCTGCTCCGTTCCTGAATGCTTTTCCCGGCACTATTATTTTTCTTCTGAACCAAACCAACATAATTGTAAAGATCCTGAAGATTTAAACTGGCATTGATCTGATGTGTATTGGAATTCTGAACGCTGTTTCCAATTGCAGGAATATCTTCTAATTGCTGAAAACGCTGAGATCCTCGCTGCCACTGGAAGTCTCCGGTGTAAGAATAGGTGGCATTCACGAACTTTAAAACCGGTATCTTTTCAAAAGGCAGGTCATAATTCACCTGAAGTGTCTGAAAATGCTGATTTGGTTCTCCAATATTAAAAAAGTCATCCCATACTCCTATAGAATCATCAGCAAAACCTTCATCATCTATATAATTTCTTATAATCCGGTTATTGCTGGCGTTAAAGGCAAAACTTAAAGACCTGGTCAAATTATAATTGATTCCATACTGCCAGTCGAACAGGAAGTTGCGTTGATACAGGGTTGGTATTCCTATATCACTATCACTAAGGTCCAGAGAACGGAACTTTTGCTGATTATACTGCCGGAAAATATTAGAACTCGCATTGATATTTGTTGGCAGGTAATTAATATTGAAATCTCTGAAAATGGCGAAATAATCACTGCTGTCCAGAACTGCCAGATTTTTTAAAGGTTCCAGGCTTTTCTGCGGAAAGCTAAACTCATAAGTTCCACCCACTCTAACACTTTGATCGATACTTTCCTCGATCTCGAAATCCCGATGGTCTACCTGGTTATAGGAAGTTGCAAAAGCAAAATTCTCAATATCATAAGGCATCGGCGTTCGTTCCCCGGTACGCTCTTTTCTAAGTCCAATTACGTTTATGCTCTGTCTTTTGGTATAGGATTGTGACTGCTTCTCTACGGCATCCCTCTGTGCCGGGTCCTCAATATTATCAAGTCTTGTATCCAATTCCACATCCAGAAATTCCTGGTCATATTTTGGCGTGATCAACTCCTCTCCCCTGCTATAATTTACAGGTATTTTCACTCCCCATTTCTGCGGAAGCAATTGCCCCATATTAAGATTCGTAACTACATCATATTGCTGAAGATCTTCCCTGCTTCGCTGGTTAGGCCCCTGTCCTAATGCTCCAAATCCTACCGTGCTTCTTCGTCCTGTAGCTGAAATATTTGCGAAATCTGCAAGATTACTATCCATGCTAACCACTCCGGCCCAGCCTCCTTCATTCTTTAGGTCTGAAAGTCTTAATTCATTAAACCATACTTCTCCGCAAAGATCGGTGACCCCATCTTCCCTGGTTCCATTCTTTACTCCAACCATCAGCAACCTGATATTTCCAAAACTTGGATTACCTTTTACTCCAATACGCAGTCTGCCCATATCGTAGGGCGCTTCAGCATCTACTTCCTGAAGATCTTCAGTAAAGAAATTCAAATCGGTTGAATTCAAAGTTGGATCTCCCAGTACTGAAGTTTTTACCTGCTGTAACAGATCCAGTTCCAGGTTCATTCTGTTTACTTCAGGCCAGATCTCTTCTGCAGTAGAAGCGCCAAAAAGTGTTGGTGATAAAGGAATTTCCACCTGGTAGAAGTTGTCACCAAAATCTGTTCCCATTCTAACAAATGCGACCAACTGCCCATCCTTGAGCGGCTGGCGGTTAATTACAGATTCAGCATGCAGGAACATTTCAAGATTCTTATACTGCCGCATATCGATCTGGAAATTCTTATAAACCGCACGGGCATCCTGAGGTTCCAGATCACAAACGCTTAAAGAAAGTGATTGTTCGTTTTGACGTAAGCTGGTATTATTTTGATACAGCTGCTCTCTTTCAACACCCGGAGGCAATCGATAAGGAATAGGCTGCCTGTTCTCATTTTCTTCAATATTCACGGCATTTACTTCAAAGGAAGTATTTGGGTTCTCCAATTGTCCCGAATCCTCGAATAAACTCTGGTTATACCTCCTGTAGTCTCCACGAACAAGATCCATAGTTCCAAATCTAAGGATGGTCTCGTCCTGAAAGTCGCTAAGGAACATTCTTATAAAACGAATGGATCTAAAATCTGCGATTCCTCCAATAGCATTGGTAGGTTCAAAAATTGGCACTTTAAACTGTACCCAACGCACCGGCAGATCCTGACCATTTCTAAGTGTGGTCGTCAATTCCTTGACATCGGTGATATACTGGTTGTTATCTATATTCATCCCCCGGAAAAAAGGAATTTTATATTCGAAATAACTATTAATAGTATTCATCGTATTATCCCGGTTAATATCTTCAGTTGTAGGCAGCGTGGTATTCCCACGATTGGTGTCAGAAACATCTGTTGGCGAGTTGCCTTCAGTTCCATTATAATCCAGGTATCGATCTAAAACACTACCATCCCGATTCAGGAAATACTCGTAATTATCTGCGGAAGGATCGGCAAGGTTTCCATAATCCGGGAATTTTAAAGCTTCTTCAGCATCAAGTAGTCCGTCAAAACCTGCATCCTGAAGCGTTCTTCCATCCCCTTCAGAATCAAATGCATACACCAGTGAATTATCTGCCGGAGTATTCCCAAATGCAGAAGTGATCACATTGGCTTCACCTTCACCTTCGGGTAACCCGTTTTCATATTGCTTTCGTCCATCCTTCAGTACATCTTCAGAAATATTACCAAGGTTAAAGTTTATGAGTCCGTCGCTTTTATTAGCATTTTCAGCATAGATATAAGGATCCATTACCCAGAACTGAATATACTCCACATTGGTTTGCTCGAAATTGGTAGTATTAATAGGACGTGTGATTCCCGCGAAATTACTGCCGGGTACAGGCAGCGTATTCCCACCAGCGGCTGCAGGATTATAATTGTAAGGCCCACGAACCGAAGGATTATAATTTACATCCATGGTATAAACCACTTGCGGCTGACCCTGAACTACATCTGTATTTGGAAAGATCTCGTTAAGCGCAACTCTCCTGGTCGCATAACTCGAAATATCTGAATCGCTGATCCCATCTGGCCTGTTGTTACTATAGAAAATTGGATCTATTGTATACCAGCTCATTTTTGCTCTTCTATAACCAGCACTTAAATCTCCGTTCGCAAGTTCGCCACCAAATCCAACCGGAACACTGGACAATTCCCATGCTAAAGGATTGTTGATATCAATTGCCGTTTGTGCAGCTTCAAAATCATCTATATACGTAGTCGCCTCTCCATCAAAATCATTGGAATTAGGAGATCCCGGTAGCAAATAAGCAAATTCTCCACGCACAGATACATTGGACATCACATCTGTATCAATATTTGGAAGTTTATTTACCAGCCTGGTTAAAAATGGAACTTCTGTACTATAATTCAGGTTTAAACCAAGAATTGTATTGTTAATAGGCTCGTAACTATAATTCGCTTTCTGGGTTAGTGGGCGCTCTTTAAGATTAATGAAAGTACCCCCGATTAGGAAATTTTCATTGAACTGATGTTCTACATTTAGCCCCGTAAATCGCTTGGTCTGCTGACCGAATAAAGCATTGTTTTCAGTATTTACCTGGATTGGAATATTAGAAGCAAGTAAGCCCTCATCAAGAATCTGCACTCTTCCCAGCTCGTAATTCACCACGTAATCCACACCCTCCTGAAGAATTCTCCCTCCGGCAGTTACAGTCACCGATCCCGGTGGCAAATTGAAACCAATTGGAATTCCTTCTACCTCAGCCGACTTATATCTACCCTTTAACTGGAACTTGTTCTTATCTGCCTCTTCCTGCTCTGCCTGAGTTTTCGTAGTACGATACATGGCACGAAAAACATACTTTTCCTGGTTTGGGTTCCAGGTTTCAGGGATATTATAATCTTCACTACCGGCATTCGGATTCTCATCCAGTTTTCGGAAAAGGTGTTCCCCAAATGGTTCTACCGTAGTAAAGATGATATTACCATTTTGAGGATCGATGGTAATTTGCTGTACATAATCAAAGAATCCATCCCCATCGTTGATTGGGTCATTGTTGGTATTCAATTCATCCAGCCCGAAAACGCGCAATAATGGAGTTTCATTCACATCTGCAGGCAGCGTGGTTCCTTCAACAGGTTTTATATAATTTAAGGGCTGAGGATCTGTGTACAGAATATTCATTCTAAAATCTTCACGTTCCAGCTGGTAAGCATTAAGACTATAGATGTTTTTCATCATCAGGTCCCAGATAGGCTCCTGAACATTGGTGATCGTACTTTTAAGCAGCTTAACCACAAGATTCTGACTAGCCCTGGAATTGGTTCCGGTTGTTGGTTCTTCTGTTCCGGTATCGTTAGTAGCATTCACTCCATCATTAGCAAATTCACCAACCTGGAAAACCTCCCCATTGATCGTATACTGAAAAGCAACCCCAAGCACCTCATCGTTGCTTAAACGTTGATTCAAACTTATGTATCCCAGCTGCGTATTAACGGTGTATTCTGAAGGTTTTAGTTGCCGCGCATTTTCCAGTTTTGCATAATCGGTTCCTTCGGAAACTGTTACTGTTCCAAATCCCTGGTCTACTGTAGCAATATCCCTGATAGCCTGATTCAATATAGATTCACCATTGCCATTTATTCCGAAGGGATTAAAATCGTTTACAAGGTTATCTGGAAAAGCTCCTGCTGGCTGATTGAAAAATCCGCCCGGCGGTGTATCCAGTCCAATATTTCCCGGAACATTGGATTCCCCAAGATCCTGGATCGCTACAATATTTCGTGTATCCTGGATATTCTGGATATTGTTGGTTCTGTTCGTGACCCAAACCTGTATCCTTTTGATCTGAATATTGGTATTAATAAAAGGATAATTTCTTAGCGCTTCATCATAAGTATCCCGGAAGTAATGCGCCAGGAAAAAGTGCCGGTCGGCATCATAATCCAGGGCAAATTTGGCAAATTCCTCTACGGTTGCGCCACCTTCCACATTAACCGTACGTCGCTCCGACTTCTGTTCTGAAAATACACCGGTGATCCTTGTTTTCCCAAACTGAAGTTCGGTTTTAAAACCAAAAAGACTTTGTGCACCCTGAATAAGTGCATTATTCAAAGGCATATTTACGTTACCAACTTCAATTTTTTGAACGATATCATCTTCGTTTGGCGTATACTCAAGTTTCAGCTGATTTTGAAAATCGAAAGTTGATTCCGTATCATAATTCGCGGTAACCTGAAGACGCTCTCCAATTTGTCCAAGCATAGAAAGACTAATCCGCTGATCGAAATCAAAAGATAAATTGCTTCTGTTCCTTGGAGAAAATGCCGGGTTATCCTGTTTGGTATAAAGAAGTCCAAGATCTATTTCTACCGATCCTTGTGGAACGATATTGATTTCAGAGCCACCAAAAATGCTTTCAAATAAATTATTATTGACATAGAAATCTGGCAAAAGATCACGCTGAATATCCTCGGTTCCTTCCTTTCTACCAGAAAGTGCATCATTTTTCAGCTTAAAATAATTACGCATTTCTTCCTCCAGCACGAGGTCTTCATATTCCTGCGGAGTAAGAACTAAAGGCAGTCCTATATTGATCTGTCCTACGCGCTCCCTGTAAAAATAACGGTTGAGGATAGGATCATATTCGTATCTGGATTCTATAGATTGTGGATCTGGGAGCTGAAGCTCACCTAGAGCAAAGCCCGCCTGGATGGTGTCCTGAGGAGTTTCCTGGGAAATGGCGTCTATAGAAAACACCATAAATAACAGGAAAGTCAGGCGTACCGGTAAAGACAATTTCAGGTAATTGTTCTTCAATTTAGTTACAGCTTTTTAAGAGCCATTTTTATAATAGATTCTACGGTGGATTCAGGATCATCCTTCAGAATCTTTTCTACAACCTTGCCAGCCTGGCGTCTATTGTAACCCAAGATCTCTAAAGCTGATAACGCTTCTTCCTTATTTGTATTGTTCGGAGTCATTAAAACTTCATCATCGCCCATCACCTTAAGAACTTTATCCTTAAGATCAAGAATAACTCTTTGAGCTGTTTTGGCGCCGATACCTTTCACACTCTGGATGGTAGGAACATCACCGGTCGCAATCGCATTGATCACCTCCTTTGGTTGCAAGGAAGACAGCATTACGCGGGCTGTGCTCGTACCTACACCAGAAACGGAAATAAGAAGTTTAAAGATCTCTCTTTCAGATTTTTCAATAAACCCGTATAAGGTGTGAGAATCCTCCTTTACCTGAAGATAAGTATAAAGACTGATCGCTTCAGATTCAGGAATTAGTGAAAATGTATGCAGGGAAATATTTACGGTATATCCTATTCCGTTGCATTCAATAACCACATAGGTGGGATTTTTTTCTATTAACTGACCCTTGAGGTGATGAATCATGAAAGAAAGTTGTGTTGAGGTTCAAATGTAGTAAAATAAAGCAAAGGCGGGAATCATCTTCCCGCCTTTACTTTATGTAAGATATTAAGCTTTTTTATTAGCCTTCTTTTCTTTCTCCTGTGCATCTATAACCGCTACTGCAGCCATGTTCACCATTTCCTCCACACTTGCACCAAGCTGAAGAATATGAACCGGCTTCCTCATTCCCATCATGATCGGGCCTATAGAATCTACATTGTTGAGTTCTTTGATAAGCTTATAGGTGCTGTTAGCTGAATCCAGATCTGGATAGATAAGCGTATTCACCTTCTTACCGGCGAGTTTTGAAAACGGGAATTTATTCTGAAGCATCTCACGATTTAAAGCGAAATCTGCTTGCAATTCTCCATCAACACTTAGTTCCGGATGAAATCTATGCAGGTAAGAAACTGCTTCTTTTACCTTGGTCGCTCTTGGATGTTTAGAAGATCCGAAGTTAGCGTAAGACACCATCGCGATCACAGGTTCCATACCAAACAACTGAACCGTACGAGCCGTCATTTGCGCGATCTTGGCAAGATCTTTAGCTGAAGGATCTATATTAATAGAAGTATCACTAATAAATAACGGACCTCTGGAAGTATTCATCACATTAGTTGCTGCTACCCTGGAAACACCATCTGCCAAGCCAATAAGTTCCAGCATAGGTTTTACCACCGTTGGGTAAGCTCTGGAATATCCCGAAAGTAATGCATCTGCATCTCCTTCATTAACCATCATCGCGGCAAAATAGTTACGTTCTCTTAGTAATTTTTCGGCATCGTATTTAGTTACGCCACTTCTATGCCTGGTTTCCCAGTATTTGTAAGCGTATTTTTTCCTGTTTTCCTCTTCATCATCAGATTTTGGGTCAATAATAACCACATCATCTTCCTGAAAATCGATCTCAGCCATTAGTTCTTTGATCACTTCACTTCGTCCAAGTAGGATCGGGAATCCAATTCCTTCATCATTAACGATCTGTGCAGCTTTAAGAACATCAAGATGATCTGCTTCAGCAAAAACGATTCGTTTAGGGTTTGTTTTAGCTCGGTTCTGCAACAAACGAGTGATCTTGTTCTCATTACCCATTCGTTCCAGTAACTCTTCCTCGTAACGTTGCCAGTCATCAATCCCTTCCCGGGCAACACCGCTTTCCATTGCAGCTTTGGCAACTGCAGGCGGAACTTTGGCGATCAATCTAGGGTCGAAAGGCTTCGGAATAATATAATCAGGTCCAAAATTTAATCTGGTTTCACCGTACGCTATATTCACCTGCTCCGGCACCGCTTCTTTAGCCAATTCTGCCAGTGCTTTCACCGCGGCTTTTTTCATTTCTTCATTGATCTTAGTCGCGCGCACATCCAATGCTCCACGGAAGATAAATGGAAAACCTAGTACATTATTCACCTGGTTTGGGTGATCACTTCTACCTGTCGCCATGATGATATCTTTTCTGGTATCCATCGCCAGGTTGTAATCGATCTCTGGATTAGGATTGGCCATTGCAAAAACTATAGGTCTTTTTGCCATGCTTTTAAGCATTGCCGGACTTACAATATTAGCGATAGAAAGACCCACGAATACATCGGCATCTTTCATTGCTTCATCCAATGTATCAATCTTACGGGCCGTGGCGAATTCTGCTTTTTCTTCGGAAAGATTTGGTCTGTCTTTTCTAATGACACCTTTACTATCAAGCATCACGATGTTTTCAGCTTTAGCACCAAAAGCCTTGTACAGCTTGGTACATGAAACTGCAGCGGCTCCTGCTCCACTAATGACGATCTTCACTTTGCTCATCTTTTTCTTAGCCAGTTCCAATGCATTGAGCAAAGCTGCTGCTGAAATGATCGCAGTTCCATGCTGATCATCATGCATAACCGGAATATCCAGTTCTGCTTTTAAGCGTTGTTCAATTTCAAATGCTTCAGGAGCTTTGATATCTTCCAGGTTGATTCCGCCGAAAGTTGGCGCAATATTCTTAACCGTTTCTATGAACTTATCTACGTCTTTAGTGTCTACTTCAATATCGAAAACATCAATATCTGCAAAGATCTTAAAGAGAAGACCTTTTCCTTCCATCACCGGCTTGGATGCTTCGGGACCAATATCGCCAAGACCCAGAACGGCAGTACCATTGGAAATCACTGCTACCAGGTTTCCTTTAGTGGTATACTTGTAAACATTCTCCCTATCCTTTTCAATCTCTAGACATGGCTCAGCTACACCTGGTGAATAAGCCAGAGACAGATCTCTCTGGGTGGCATATTTCTTAGTTGGTACAACTTCAATTTTCCCGGGCTTAGGTTTAGCGTGGTAAACCAATGCCTCTCTTCTTTTTCTGGAAGTGTTACTCATAATTTTAAGTTTTCGGCTAATTAGCAAAGTTAATAAGGCTGCTGTCCTTAGAGAAATAAAAAGAACAAAAGCTTCAAACGTATCTCTAAGATAATTTATACTTTGGAGGCCTAAATTATTTTCATGATCAAAAGTCTGTTTTTAGCACTTTTTCTAGTGCCTGTGCACATATTTGCGCAAAGTCTATCCATAAACGAGGTAGACAGTCCACCACTTATAAAGGGCTATTGCGAAGAAGACCCTTCCGAAGAATGTTTTACCATTTCTATAAGTCAGTTTATGAATAGCAATGCTAAAATTGCTGATATCATTAAATCGAAAGAATCTGGAAAAGCGTATATACAATTTACAGTGAGTGAAAAGGGAGAAGTCATTAATGTACGATCACGATCCAAATTCCCCACTATCGCCCGGGTAGCGGAAGATGCAATTAAAGCATTGACGATCGCTGAGCCGGCAATGTTAAACGAACAACCCGTAGCGATCACTTATACCCTGCCGTTTAAATTCAGAAGCCTTGAATTAGGGAATAATAGCGCCAGGATTTCAGGGGATGGAGATTTTGCAAACATAACCGATGTGAATGAAGTAGCAACTCCTCCTGAGTTTCGAGGCTACGAGACAGGAATTAGAAATATAGTAGATCGTTATAAGTATGATCTTAGAATGAAGCTAAGGCAAATGAGTTATGAAGACAAACAAATTGATCTACTGAAAATTTCATTGATCATCGAGGAAAATGGAGACATTTCCAGAAAAATGGTAATTCATCCCAAGCGAAAACTTCAGAATATTGTGAAAGCTGAAGTAGATAGGATCGTGATCGAGCAAGCAGCTAAAAATAAGAATGGAGAAAATGAAAAAGTGCTTATTTCTTATGACTTCTCAAATTAGTCAGGCTTTAGAAACTCAATATTCCGTTTAAGACCCTCAAATTTTGTTCGTTTTACGGCAGATTTTCTAAAGATCTCGTTGAATGTTTCCCTGGTGATCTCTTCCCAGTCTTTCTTTGAGTTTTCCAGAAGTTCAGGATGCGGATTGAATAATGGCTCCTGGTGAGGTTTAGAAAATCGATTCCACGGGCAAACGTCCTGACAAACATCACAGCCAAACATCCAATCATCAAACTGATTCTTCATACCCTGCGGAAGCTCGTCCTTCAGCTCAATGGTGAAATAAGAAATACACTTACTACCATCTACCTTGTAAGGTTCTACGATCGCTTCCGTAGGACAGGCATCGATACAGGCGGTACAGCTTCCGCAGTGATCGGTAACAGGAGTATCGTATTCCAGATCAAGGTCTACGATCAATTCAGCAATAAAATAGAAAGAGCCAGTTTGTTTCGAAAGCAAATTTGAATGCTTCCCAATCCAGCCAAGTCCGCTTTTTGCAGCCCAGGCCTTGTCCAGAACCGGAGCTGAATCTACAAAAGCCCGACCGTGAAAATCACCGATTTCGTCCTGTAGGGTAGCGAGCATTTCCTTCAATTTATCCTTGATCACAAAATGATAATCCCTACCGTAAGCATATTTACTGATCTTATAGGACTCGCTGTTTTGTATTTCTGAAGGATAATAGTTCAGCAATAAAGAAATTACGCTTTTTGAACCCGGAACTAGCAAAGTAGGATCCAGACGCTTATCGAAATAATTCTCCATATAGCGCATTTCCCCATGCATATTATTCTGAAGCCAGCTTTCCAGTCTTGGCGCTTCCTCTTCTAGAAATTCAGCTTTTGAAATTCCGCATGACAAAAAGCCGAGGCGTTTTGCTTCGGCTTTAATAAGTTGTGAATATTTTGCTTCTGAAGGATTCAAAGACTGAATTTAGAGCAGCTAATGTAAAAATTAAATAGGTGAGATTATTGAAGAGCCGTAATAAATCCCGGAACTACACGGTAAGAACCCAACAGATATAATGCATAAAACCTAAGATTCTAATCTTAAGAAATTTCGTTTCTCGAACTTTAGTATAGCATTATTAGGCTTAAGAGTTATCAAAGGTTTGATCTCGATTTCCTCATTCACCGGCTGCAGTTTGTAATCATTCATCAATTCCGCTACCGCAATGATCATCTCGAACATTGCGAAGTTATTTCCAATACATTTTCTTGGTCCCGCACCAAATGGGAAATATTGAGAAGAATATTGTCTTCCGCCATCAGCGAACCTATCTGGCTTAAAAGTGTCTGGCTCTTCCCATAGATCTGGGTGTCTATGAACTTCATGCAGTGAGAACAACAAATTGGAACCTGGTTCAAAATATTTGCCTTCAAATTCAAATTCCTCAAGATTCACTCGGTCTATAAAATAAGCTGGAGGATACATACGCATTGACTCCTCTAGAACCATTTGAGTGAATGGTGCTTTGGTCACCAGATGCATCAGATCATCGCTTTCTTTCTTCAAAACTGAGACCTCTTTATATACCTTTTCCTGCCATTCCGGATTAAATGCGAGTAGCTGAGCTGTAAAAGTTAACGAATTGGAAGTGGTTTCATGTCCCGCAGTAAACAGGATCAGGATCTCATCAATAAGTTGTTCTTCGTCCATGAAGTTCCCGTCATCATATTTCGCATCCAGCAGCATATCCAAGAGATCGTCATACCGATTTCCTGAAGCCTGTCGTTCGTGAACTATGGTTCGTAAAATACTCCTTGCCTCCTCTGTTAGCTGAAGATAACTATCAATTTTCCCACTTAGACTAAACCACCATCCCAGATAGGGTTGCCTCAATTCTTTTACCAGCATTTGCTGCGTAGCTTCTGTAATATATTGGAGTCGGTTAATCTCAGTTTGATTTGCAGCACTACTAAAAAGTGATTTTACAACGGTCTGAAAAGCAAGATCGTTCATAATTGGAAAAATATCGATCTCTTTCCCCGTCTCGATTTTTTCATATTCTGCACAGATTGCTTCCTTGATGGAATCAAGTAAATTGGCAAGTTGCTTTTTATGAAATGCCGGCTGGATCAACTTTCGTTGTTTCTTCCAGTGCTCTCCTTCTGAAGTAAGAAGACCTTTACCCACATATTTCACCAGGTCTTTGGTCTGTATTTCAGATTTCACAAAGTTCTTCTGGTTCTTCTGAAGCACATATTCTACGAGAGCTGCATCCCTGCTGAAAATAACCGATTTGCTAAAACCGATCTTCAATCGAAAAGTATCTCCCTTTTCCTCGAAGTTCTTCTTATGAAACGGTAACGGATTCTTTAAAATATTGGCTGAATGCTTTAAAAATTTAGCCAGTGATACTTCGGGAATACTTTTCTCTTTCTCCATCATGATACTTTGTTAAAACAATCCATTCTGTCCGGGAGCCTTGGTTCTCCCAAGATGACGGTAGGCATGCTCGGTTACTTCTCTTCCGCGAGGTGTCCGGTAAATAAATCCCTGCTGAATCAAAAATGGCTCGTAAACCTCTTCAATAGTTTCAGCACTTTCACTTACAGCTGTCGCCAGGGTAGTAATACCTACAGGACCACCTTTGAACTTGTCGATGATGGTTTCCAGGATCTTATTATCCATTTCATCCAGTCCATGCGCATCCACATTCAGTGCTTTTAAGCTATACCTCGCGATCTCAATATCGATCTTTCCGTTACCTTTTATCTGCGCAAAATCCCGAACTCTTCTTAGCAAGGCATTTGCTATACGCGGAGTTCCACGACTTCTTCCAGCGATCTCGATAGAAGCTTCCTGTGATATTGGAACTTTTAAGATCTCAGAACTCCTTTCCACGATACCTGATAACAGTTCTGTAGAATAATACTGTAATCTACTTGAAATTCCGAAACGCGCCCGCATAGGCGCTGTAAGTAATCCTGAACGCGTTGTTGCACCTATTAAAGTGAAAGGATTTAAATTGATCTGTACCGTTCTTGCGTTTGGACCGGTTTCCAGCATAATATCGATACGATAATCCTCCATGGCAGAATACAAATATTCTTCTACTATGGGACTCAATCGATGAATCTCATCTATAAAAAGGATATCACGCTCGTCGAGATTTGTAAGCAAACCGGCGAGGTCTCCGGGTTTATCAAGAACGGGACCCGAAGTGATCTTTATTCCAACATTGAGTTCATTGGCAAGTATATGCGCCAGGGTAGTCTTCCCCAGACCTGGAGGTCCATGAAACAAGGTATGATCCAGCGCATCTCCACGCATGTTAGCTGCCTGCACAAAGATCTGCAGATTCTCCAGCACCTGTTCCTGTCCCGCAAAGTCATCAAAGCTTAGGGGCCTTAAAGCTCTTTCTATATCAAATTCTTCAGGAGAAAGATTCTCTCCACTGGCATCCAGGTTCTCGTTCATCATTTATTTGCTTTTCGCAATGTATTCCTTAGTCTGCTTGATCCAATCTACAGAATTGTCCAGAATAATATCTGGCTGCACTCCTACAGACTCATATTCCAGATATTTTTTATCGCCTTTAAAAGTAAAGAATCCTTTGAAGTTATAGCAGGGAAAATCATAAGTTTTACCAAGTTCATACGCGATAGTTCCGCTAGTTTTACTTCCAAGTAAGGTTACATTTTTAAACTTCTGAAGTCTTAGAGCGAACTGCTCTGCATTACTCACAGTGTTCCCATTTATCAGTACATATAATCTTGCATTCTTATAGTTTTTCCGTAGATATTTATAGAGAATATCAGAATTTCTATCACCACCGCCACCATTGTCGCGAAGATCCAGGATCAGGTCTTTAGTAACAGGTTTCTCTTTTAGGCTCTTATAGAAGTTTTCTGCATTCTTCAAAACGGGATTGTATCCGGAAAAACTTCCAATTCGCAAATACGTAATATCGCCAGATTTTGAATATCGAAAAGTTTCTGTATCCACTACCCTGGAGAGATCTGGACTGGCGTTGGGCTTTGAAAACTGTATTTTTGAAATATGACCATTCTTGATCTCCAAGGGGAAATTCACAAGCTGCTTGTCGTGAAACTGACCTATTGCAGCAAGATAGCGACCACTTTCGTATTTCAAGAATAGACCTATAATTTCACATTTCTGCCATACCTTTTTTCCACCGCTAAGATTCACTACTATCAAATTCTCTTCGGAGGCATATAAACCTATACTAAAACCATCTCGCGTATAGATACCCTCTACATCTTTTATTGTTTTAATCTCAAGTTTCATTTTTAAACTATCCAGATCACCTTCAAACCTTGGAAATTCATGATAGAATGTATCTGACTGTTTTACATCATAACCAACTTCAGAATACATCATATTATGCCGATCATTCAGAGTAACAAGTATTTTACTCATCTGTTGAAAACAATCATATTCTGAATAGTTCCCTGAATACGAATAATTATTGGCAGCATTTAATGCTTTATTGTAATTAAACAGATCTGACGTGTTTCTGGTAACAGGTAATTTCTGAACGGTTCTATCCAGTACCTCAATATTCCTACTGCAGTCACATTCACTCTGGGAAGAAAGACTGAAGCTAATTATCAAAAGCAGGCAAGAGAATAAATATTTCATTTCAGTTGATTTGTAAAAAGATATTACAATTTGAGAAGTCGGTAAGACATATAGAATAAAAAAAGCCTTTTCCGTGGTGGAAAAGGCTTTCTATATAAACTTAATATTGTTCTAGTGATTTAATTCTTCTTCACCTTCCTGAAGTGGCGTTGTTTGTGGCACGAAATCCTGACCGGCAATTACATATTCACCATCCTCTCTAGTTTTAGAATAATCGTATGGCCATCTGTAAACCGATGGGATTGCTCCTGGCCAGTTTCCATGTACATGCTTTACAGGAGTAGTCCATTCCAGAGTGTTAGATCTCCAAGGGTTCATAACTGCTTTCTTTCCGTAGAACATAGAAGAGAAGAAGTTATAAATAAACACCAACTGAACTAAAGCGGTAATGATAGCAGCTACCGTAATGATAACATTTACATCTGCATAGTCATCGAAGTATGGAAATTCAGTATTAGTATAATAACGTCTTGGAAGACCAGCGATCCCGATAAAGTGCATTGGGAAAAAGACTCCGTAAGCACCTACAGCTGTTACCCAGAAGTGGATATAACCAAGATTCTTATTCATCATTCTACCAAACATCTTAGGGAACCAGTGGTAAACTCCTGCGAATAGTCCGTACAATGCAGATATACCCATCACCAGGTGAAAGTGAGCAACCACGAAGTACGTATCGTGCACGTTAATATCCAGTGTAGAATCCCCAAGGATAATACCTGTTAGACCACCCGTAATGAAGGTAGATACAAGACCTATTGAGAATAGCATTCCCGGGTTCATCTGTAAATTACCTTTCCAGAGGGTCGTGATATAGTTAAAAGCTTTTACTGCTGAAGGTATCGCAATTAGTAATGTGGTAAAGGTAAATACCGATCCAAGGAACGGATTCATACCAGATACGAACATATGGTGACCCCAAACGATCGTAGATAAGAATGCAATAGCCAGAATTGATGCTACCATCGCACGATATCCAAAGATTGGCTTACGTGAGTTTGTAGCGATAATTTCTGAGGTGATCCCTAGTGCTGGAAGTAATACGATATAAACTTCAGGGTGACCAAGGAACCAGAATAGGTGTTCGAAAAGTACCGGAGAACCACCCTGGTGACTTAATACCTCTCCTTTAATAAAGATATCACTTAAGAAGAAGGATGTTCCAAAACTTCTGTCCATGATCAATAATAATGCGGCTGAAAGTAATACCGGGAACGATACAACTCCAATAATAGCTGTCACAAAGAACGCCCAGATAGTAAGAGGAAGTCTGGTCATAGACATCCCTGCAGTTCTAAGGTTCAATACCGTCACAATATAATTCAAGGATCCTAGTAATGAAGATGCTATAAAGATCGCCATAGAAACCAACCATAATGTCATCCCTGTACCAGAACCGCTAATTGCCTGTGGCAATGCAGATAGTGGAGGATAAATCGTCCAGCCTGCCATTGCTGGTCCTGACTCCACAAATAATGAACAAAGCATGATCACTGAAGAAAGGAAGAACAACCAGTAGGAAACCATATTCAGGAATCCTGAGGCCATATCACGCGCACCAATTTGCAACGGAATTAATAAGTTTGAAAACGTACCGGAAAGTCCGGCAGTTAATACGAAGAATACCATGATCGTACCGTGAATAGTAACAAGTGCCAGGTAAATACTTGGTGACATTACTCCTTCCGGTGCCCAGCGTTCTCCTAATAGTGCTTCAAAAACCCAGAAAGACTCCTCTGGCCATGCAAGCTGAATACGGAAAAGGATAGACATCCCAATACCTACTATTCCCATTAGAAGACCTGTAATAAGATATTGCTTCGCAATCATCTTATGATCGGTACTGAAAATATACTTTGTTATAAAAGTTTCCTTATGATGATGTCCGTGATCATCGTGGTGATCGTGTGCCGGTGCTGTTGCAGTTGCTGACATATCTCTAATTTCTTTATCTTAAAATTGTACGTTCGTTATCTATTCTACTGAAGCTACTGCATTCTCACCTTCAGGTGCATTTTCAGTCTCCATCTCCCCTTCAGAATCTTCTTGCATTGACTCTGGCGTGCCATCTCCAGCAGTATCTTCTGGTCTATCTACATTCTGACTACTTTCTTCCATAGTACTTCCAAAAGTAGGCTGCTCTGACATCCATGCATTAAAATCTTCTTCAGATTCTACTATGATTTTCATTTGCATGTTGTAGTGAGCCTGTCCACAAATCTTGTTACATAATAAGAAATACTCAAATTCATACTCATCAAGGGTAGCTTCACCCTGTGCTCTTAGTACTTCGTTACGCTCATTTCTTACCTCATTTACGCTCTTCACCTTATCGCGCATATATTCGCTTTCTCTCATTTCTTCGGAAGTAATCGTTGGAGTAAAACCAAACTGAGTGATCATTCCAGGCACTACGTTCATTTGTGCACGGAAGAATGGGAAATAAGCTGAATGCAATACATCCTGAGATCTGAATTTGAAAAGTACTGGTCTGTCTACCGGTAAATGTAATTCAGTAGTGATAACGTCATCTTTTCCATATGAATCAGATTCGTCTACACCTAACTGGTTCACACCTTCGATAAAACGAACATTTGCTTTTCCTAATGTATTGTCTTCTCCAGAATATCTCGCTCTCCAGTCAAACTGGTAAGCATAAACTTCGATCACCAGTGGATCTTCATCTTCGTTGATATTCATAATATCACTCCAGGTAAATAATCCGTAGATAATAAGACCGGCAAGAGTAATTACAGGAATGATCGTCCAGATAAATTCCAGCTTATCATTATCTGCGTAGAATAATGCCTTTTGTGTTTTCTTCCCTTTGTATTTAAACGCGAAATAGTGAAGTAGACCCTGAGTAATGATCTGAACGAACATGATAAGTCCGATAGACACGAACATTAAGGTGTCATATTCTGAACCATGTTCAGAAGCAGCTTCCGGAAGGTAGAATTTACTGTATTCCCAGAAACAAAATATGGTAATAACGTAAAGGAAAATTACAAATGCTAGCATCAGGATTCCGTGAGTACGGTTATCCTTATCGTTTGCAACCTGTGAAGTATCCTCATCTGATCCCTTCGATAACTGAAAGATCTTAGAGATCTGCCAACCTGTTACGGCCAGAAGTGCGAGTACTATGATTACTAAAAATACGGTCATTTTATAAGTTCTTCTTTAAACAATCAATCTTTATTAATAATGGTAATGTTTACTTTCTTTCAAGTATGGATTACCTTTTACCAGTAGCGGTGCCTTAGTAAGTGCGTTGAATACTATGAAAGAGAATAAACCTCCAAACAATAGCATTGCACTAATTTCAGGAATGCCTATAAACCAGGACTCTCCAACTGTTGCAGGCATTACCATCACATAAACGTTAATGTAGTGACCACTAAGTATTATGATACCCGTCATTACTACGAACCAGTTCACACGCTTGTAGTCGCTGTTCATCAACAATAATACCGGGAATATGAAGTTTGTTACTATCATTCCCCAGAAAAGTATAGGATAATCATTCATTCTCTGGATGAAGTAAACCACTTCTTCGGGAATATTTGAATACCATATCAACATAAACTGAGAGAACCAAAGGTAGGTCCAGAAAATACTGATCCCGAACATGAATTTCGCAAGGTCATGAATATGACTGTTGTTTACGAATTCAAGGTATCCTCTCGATTTTAGATATATAGTGATGATAGCGATCGTGGTGATCCCGGAAACGAACATACTTGCGAACACGAACCATCCGAATAATGTACTAAACCAGTGTGGATCTAAACTCATGATCCAATCCCATGACATCATAGACTCGGTCACGATAAAGAATACAAGGAATCCCGCAGATAGCTTGAAGGTCTTCTTGAAAATCGAAAGATCTGTTGCATCATCCATCTTTCTAGAGTTCTTTACAAGTAAATGTCTGAAGATAGCCCATCCACCAAGATAGATAGCAGCTCTAATTAAGAAAAACGGTACGTTTAAGTATGCTGTTTTATTTTGAATGATTTCATCATGTGCTACTACTTCAGGATCCATCCATACGAATAGATGGTTTAGATGTAAACCTGAAAGAACAAGAATTACAAAAACGATAAGTCCACCAGGTAGTAAGTAAGCAGTAATAGCTTCCATCACTCTGAATAATACCGGTGACCAACCTGCCTGTGCAGCGTATTGTACGGCGTAAAAGGCCAGAACTCCTAAGGAGATCATGAAGAAAAAGAATGCAGCTACATAAAGTGCAGCCCATGGCTTGTTCTGTAACTGGTGCAGTATATGCTCCATATGCTCAGCCTCATGAGATGCTTCCTCACCTTGACCAGCTTCAGCGTGATCTGCTTCAGCTGCATGATCTGTATTATCTTCAGTGTGTTCTATATTCTCAACTTCAGTGTTTCCACCAGGAATCTGCTCTACATTAACTTCGTGAGTTTCATCTGTCGCATGCTCTTCCCCGTGATGTTCAGAAGCCATCATTGCCTCCACATCCTCGATAGTTTCTGGAGCCGCGATAAACCCGTAAACGAGACCTATTGCTCCCACAACCATACAAATGATTGCTGCTAATTTTATTTTACTGGATAGCGTATACATATTGATAGATCTAAATCTTTATTCTTGAGTTTCGGTTTGGTTGTTTTCGGTAGCACCTTCAGCAGCGGTATCGCCAGCATCCTCATAGATATTAGCATCTGCTCTGGAAGGAAGAAGGCTTGTTTGCTCTTCTTCGAATTCTCTTTCAGGTTTACCTTCCAACTTATCTTTTAAGCTCATCACATAGTGATCAATCTGCCAGCGTTCTTCAATAGAAGTCTGAGAAGCATAAGATCCCATGTTATTAATTCCGTAGTACATTACATGATAAACACTACCTTCAGTAATTGCTCTACCAGCATCATCGTAAGATGGTACACCAAGGATCTTTTCTCTTTCTACAAGAATTCCTTTTCCATCACCTTTATCACCGTGGCAAACTGCGCAATAAATAGTGTACAATCCTTTACCTTCTGCTAGGTTATCCTGAGTATATGGAATTGGATTGTTAAGGTTTGCCTTAGCATTTGCAAGTCCTGCTGCAGAATTTTCGTAATCGTACGGCATCCATCCTCTTGGGATAGATCCTTCTACCGGTAACTTTGCCTCCTGAGCATTCTCGAATACCTTGTACTCACCGTAAGTTTCGTAACCTACAGACTCATACATATCTGGCATGTACTGATAGTTTGGATCCTCCTTGTCATTGCAGGAAACAACTGCAAAGCCAAGCAGACAAAATCCTATAGTTTTATGGAACAAACTTCTCATTATCACTATTTATTATCTATTAATCTAATTTCAGATGCACCAGTATCGTAAAGAAACTTGGTAAGATCATCTATGTTATGGTTCGCAGCATCCACTTCCATAAGAAACAGGTCATCTGTAGTTCTTACATCAGGGTTTTCAGCTTTTTTGAATGGCCATAATCTACTTCTCATGTAGAAAGTGATTACCATAAGGTGAGCTGCAAAGAATACTGTAAGTTCGAACATGATAGGTACGAATGCCGGCATATTCTGAAGAAAACTAAAACTTGGTTTTCCTCCAATATCCTGTGGCCAGTCCTCGATCATGATAAAATTCATCATAGCAACTGCTACTGCCAAACCAACCAATCCATAGAGGAATGCGGTGATGGCAAGTCTTGTTGGAGCAAGTCCCATTGCTTTATCAAGTCCATGAACCGGAAATGGACAATAGATTTCTCCAATATGATAGCGTGCTTCACGAATCTGCTTTACAGCCTGTAAAAGCAGGTCGTCATCTTGGTAAATAGCGTGTAAAACTTTAGATGCCATCCTGATTATTTATTTTTTAGTTTGTTTGCCTGCTCTGTCCATCCAGCTCTGTTAGCCTGGATAGGGAAGTTTTCGATCACTTCATCAAGCAAGACAAAATCCTGTTCTGTCAATTTACTAACCTGGTCGAAAAGGTAAATACCAACCTGGTGGAAATGTTGTTGTAATAAAGGTCCAACATTCTTAAGCCTGGTTAGATCATCTGCAGACTGTGTTGCAGGATCGTAAGTACCAATTCTTCCTAACATCTCATCGATACGGTCCTTCATCACTTCTGAAACAACCATACCATCAGCGTTTACAGTATCCTCATGAGGATGATCTGCTTCTACCGTTTTTTGATGTTCTGTATCTTCAATTTTATGGTGAATTCCATCTTCCTCGTTCTGCATAGGATTTCTTCCTACCGCTTGAGGATCATAATGCAATACATCATCACCATGCTGAGCTCTCAGTTTTTTATACTTTTCTCCGGAAGCCTTCAGAATTGTTTTTACCTCTGCCTGAGCGATCACTGGGAACGAACGAGCGTACAGAAGGAACAATACAAAGAAGAATCCAATAGTTCCAATAAAGATCCCTATATCTACAAAGGTAGGTGAGAACATCGTCCATGATGATGGAAGGTAATCACGGTGAAGTGAAGTCACAATAATTACAAAACGTTCGAACCACATCCCGATGTTTACTACGATCGAAATAAAGAATGAGAACATGATGCTGGTACGTAATTTCTTGAACCACATGAACTGAGGAGAAAACACGTTACAGGTCATCATACTCCAGTATGCCCACCAGTAAGGTCCGGTAGCCCTGTTAAGGAATGCATACTGTTCGTACTCAACACCAGAATACCATGCGATCACTAACTCGGTAATATATGCCGTACCTACGATAGAACCTGTGATCATGATCACGATGTTCATTAATTCGATATGCTGAATTGTGATATAGTCTTCAAGATTGGAAACCTTTCTCATAATGATAAGCAAGGTGTTCACCATCGCAAATCCAGAGAAGATCGCACCCGCAACGAAGTAAGGAGGGAAAATGGTCGTATGCCATCCCGGTATTACCGAAGTTGCGAAGTCAAAAGATACAATCGTATGTACAGAAAGTACAAGTGGTGTTGCCAACCCGGCAAGTACCAGTGATACCTCTTCAAAACGTTGCCAGTCCTTAGCACGTCCACTCCATCCAAAGGATAGAATACCATATACTTTCTTAGTAAAAGGAGTGATCGCACGGTCACGAATCATTGCAAAATCAGGTAGCAATCCAGTCCACCAGAACACCAGTGACACAGAAAGATACGTAGAGATCGCAAATACATCCCATAGAAGTGGCGAGTTAAAGTTCACCCATAGTGATCCAAACTGGTTTGGAATTGGAAGTACCCAATATGCCAGCCATGGACGTCCCATGTGAATAAGAGGGAAAAGACCTGCCTGCATTACAGAGAAAATGGTCATTGCCTCTGCAGACCTGTTAATTGCCATTCTCCATTTCTGGCGGAAAAGCAATAGTACAGCGGAGATAAGTGTACCGGCGTGACCAATACCTACCCACCATACGAAGTTGGTAATATCCCAGGCCCAACCTACGGTTTTGTTTAATCCCCAGGTACCAATACCTGTAGAAATTGTGTAAACTATACATCCTACACCCCAAAGAAAGGCAACAAGGGCAATAGAGAAAACTATCCACCAGGATTTGTTAGCCCGTCCTTCAACCGGAGCAGCAACATCTACCGTCACATCGTGATAGCTTTTGTTCCCGGTAACTAGAGGCTTTCGTATAGGTGCTTCGTAATGAGACATATCCTTCTAATTGATTCTTAGTTATTCGTTATTTTAAGCTTCGGTTGTATTTCTAACTTTCGTCTGGTACATCACGTTTGGTTTAGTACCTACATACTCAAGAAGATGATACATCCTGTCGTCATTTTTCTTTTCAAGAACTTTCGAGTCTTTGTTATTCACATCCCCAAAAACCATCGCACCTTTATCACAAGCAGCAGAACAAGCAGTCTGGAATTCTCCATCTTCGATCGTTCTACCTTCTCTCTTCGCATCAAGAATGGTTTTCTGAGTTTTTTGAATACACATAGAACATTTTTCCATTACCCCTCTGGAACGTACAGTAACGTCAGGATTAAGAACCATTCTACCCAGGTCGTTATTCAGGTGGTAATCAAACTCATCATTCTGAGCGTAATTGAACCAGTTAAAACGACGTACTTTATAAGGACAGTTGTTCGCACAGTATCTAGTACCAACACATCTGTTATAAATCATTTGATTCTGACCCTGTCTACCGTGAGAAGTTGCCGCAACAGGACAAACTGTTTCACATGGAGCATGGTTACAATGCTGACACATCACCGGCTGGAAAACAACCTGAGGATTATCTGCAGTAGATTCAAGTCTGTCGAAAGTAGACAACGAACCTTCTCCTTCTCTATCCCCAAAGATATAGTCTCCAAAACCAAGACCTGAAGCATCTTCTTTTTCCTCGATATCTTCAGTAAAGTTCTCTTCAGAAGAGAAGTAACGGTCAATACGCAACCAGTGCATATCTCTGGACTTTCTTACTTCCTCTTTTCCAACTACAGGAACGTTGTTTTCAGAATGACAGGCGATCACACAAGCACCACATCCGGTACATGCATTCAGGTCGATACTCAAATTGAAGTGAGGACCTGTAGATCTATCAAAACTTTCCCAGATATCAACTTCCGGAGAAGTTACTGGAGTTTCCTGGTGATCTAAAGAAACTTCTGGAACATGGTTCCATACGTGAGCATCTTTAGTATTGAAAATCTCAAGGGTTGTCTCCTTGATGATATCACCACGACCCATCAATGTATTATGAAGCTGAACACAAGCGAACTCATGAACACCCGGAGCTTTTTCTATTTTTACTTTCTGAACAGATCTGAAGTCATTATACAATGGATACGCATTCACACCTGTTTGCATCTCTTCCTGAACACCGGCTTTTCTACCGTATCCAAGTGCGAGTCCAACAGATCCTTTCGCCTGTCCTGGCATGATATACACCGGAACATTCTGAACTACTGTGTCACCAACACTAACGTTTACATAGCTACCGTTAAGTCCGCCATTTGCAACATGTTCGTTCATAACTCCCATCGCCTCGGCATCTGCCTTAGACATGGTAATGTAGTTATCCCAACTTGCTCTGGTTAATGGATCTGGCATTTCCTGCAACCAAGGGTTGTTTGCCTGCTGTCCATCTCCAATCGCAGTGTTAGTGTAAAGACTTAATTCAAAACCTTCACCGTCAAGATCATCAATGCTATAAGAAATAGCTGATGCACTGCTTCCTGTTGATGTCGGAAGAGCTACTGGTGAACTAGCTTCAAAGACACCATCATGAAGCACTTCGCTCCAGTTACGATCTCCAAGTCCGCCAGACCAGGTTTCCTGAATATATTCATAGTAAGACTGGTTATTATCTGTCCATTTCAATAACGTATCCTGAAATTGTCTGGTATCAAATAATGGTCTTATTGTTGGCTGCATAAGGCTGAAAGCCTTTTCGCTATACTGAATATCTCCCCAGCTTTCAAGATAGTGCGGAGTTGCAGCAACATATTTACTTAGTTTAGAAGTCTCATCAGTTCTTGTAGTAAAATCAACTACAGTTTTCACTTTTTTAAGACCTTCCACAAATTCTTTAGAATTTGGAAGCGTATGAACCGGGTTTAGACCAGCGATCATAAGAGCGCCGATACTTCCGTTATTCATATCCTTTACCAGTTGCGCTACTTCGCTAGCATTTCCCTGGCGAGTTACTCGAGCATTTGAAGAATCCATAATCTGACTTCCCAGGGCTTCGTTGATCTCTAACGCCCATCCCTGTGCTTCCTCATCTGGGATTCCACATACTACTACTGCAGCACTTCCTGCTTTTCTTAGCTGTCTTGCCGCTTTCACTACTGCATCATCGAGCTTTTCAGAAAGACCACTGGTAGAACCACCAGCGATATAACCTTTGAGAGCAGCCATTACAGCTTTTTGCTCAGATGGTTTAACTGGAACACGCTTATCTGCATTTGCTCCGGTTAGTGACATATTCGATTCAAACTGAATATGACGTGACATTTTACCATTTTCAGGTATTCTGGTTTTTGCAAAAGCAGCATCAAAACCACCACCTTGCCAGTCACCGAGGAAATCTGCACCCACACCAACTACAGTTTCCACTTTAGAGAAATCGTAATGAGGCAGCGCACGTCTTCCGTATTTAGACTGAAATGCATTCAACGCAGGATCTTCTGAAACGGTATCATACACTACATGGCGTACATTCCCAAATTTTGAAGAAAACTCCTGAATTAATTTTGCAGTTGAAGGACTGGCAAATGTTTGCGTAAGCAATACCACCTCGCCATTAGCATTTTCAAGATCTGAAACAACCTGACGGTCGAATTCTTCCCAAGAAACGTTTCTTCCTTCAATCATTGGGCGTTTAACCCTTTTAGTATCATACAATGAAAGTACCGAAGCATGAACACGAGCGTTAACTCCGCCCTTGAACTTCGAAAGATCATTATTTTCAATTTTTACAGGACGACCTTCACGTGTCTTAACCAATACACTAGCGAAGTCGAAACCATCAGCAATAGTTGTCGCATAGTAGTTAGCAACACCAGGAACGATCCTGTCTGGCTGAACTACGTAAGGAATAGACTTTACCACCGGGCCTTCACAGGCAGCCAGTGATGCCGCTGCTGTACTGAAACCAACATACTTAAGGAAATCACGTCTTGAAGTTTTTGAATCTGCAAGATTTTCTTTATCCCCAAGAAAGTCCTCAATAGGGATCTCCTCGGCGAATTCCTTTTGCTGGAGCGTCTCAACAACAGAGCTTTTATCTTCCAGCTCTTCAACACTTTTCCAGTATTTCTTGTTTGATGACATATTATATCTAAATATTAGCTTCTTAAATTAAACCTGAACTTCAGGATTTTAGTAGTGACACTTACCACATTCTAAACCACCCATTTGAGCAGCCGTAAGCTCTTCTACACCATATTTCTTAGATAACTCTTCATGAATCTTTTCATAGTACTCGTTACCCTCAATTCTGATATTCGTTTCACGGTGACAGTTAATACACCATCCCATGGTTAGAGGCGCATTTTGATACACGATCTCCATTTCTTCGATAGGACCATGACATTTCTGACATTCAATTCCAGCTACACTTACGTGCTGCGAGTGATTGAAGTATGCGAAATCTGGCAGGTTGTGAATACGAACCCATTTAACTGGTTTCTCTTCTCCAGAATAAGTTCTGGAAGCTGGATCCCAACCGGTCGCATCATATAACTTTGCGATCTCTTTATCATAAAATTCTTTAGAGTATTCTTCAGTAGCCGTTTCAGGAGACACTTCAGCAATAGCCTTATGACAGTTCATACAAACATTTAGAGAAGGAATCCCGGAATGCTTAGAAACTCTTGCAGAAGAGTGACAGTACTTACACTCGATCTGGTTATCACCTGCGTGGATTCTATGTGAATAGTGAATTGGCTGAATTGGCTGATAACCCTGATCAACACCAATCTGCATTAGGAAACCGTAAGAGAAGTAACCTACAGTAAGCAACACAAAAATTGACGTTACTACAAGAAGGAATTGATTCTCTACGAAAGACTGGTATAAAGGTTTAGTTTTTGGCTTCTCCGGAATTGTAATTCCAGAGGCAGAAGCGAAATTTCTTAAAGTTTTGTTTACAAGGAAAAGCACCACAAGAAGAAGCACCAGGACAAAAGCAAGAATTCCTAAAATGATATTTACAGAAACACCACCTGAACCTTCACCTCCACCTGACTGAGCTGCACCAGTAGTTGCCGTTGTTGGCTCTGGTTTAGGCTGCTCAACGTAAGCAAGAATATTATCAATATCACTCTCGGTCAACTGAGGAAAAGCCGGCATTGCCGTTTGATTCCATTCATTGTAAACTTCATTAGCTTCAGCATCACCACTCGCGATCAAAGCAGCAGAATTCTGGATCCAATCATAAAGCCACTCCATTTCATGTCTATCTGTCGCACCGTTTAAGGCAGGACCAATAGAATTAGAATAAGGTTTGTGACAGGCTGCACACAGTGAATTGAATAATTCTTTACCAGCAGCAGCATCTCCAAGGGAGGCAGCAGCTGCTCCAGCACCAGCATCAGCTTCGGTCGCCTGGCCAGACTCAGCCTGAGCTGTACTATCCTGCACCGTCTGATCCTGCGCATGCGCGAACAGAGAAAATGTAAATAAGAAAGCTACGCTTAAGAGTAGTTGTCGCGAAATTGAATGGCGGAAAATCACCTTTTTCATATTTTAAGTTCGATTAACGTCTAAACTTTGGTACGGTTTTTACACTCAGTATTTTAGGGCTAAATACCTAAAAAGGTACCTTTAAATTCAGGCACAAAAGTAATACTTATAGACGATTCTAGGAATGTTAGATAAGTGTTAATGGGTAATTTATAATAGTTCTAAATAATATTTTACAAGCTGTTTAAGTTATTATATTTTACATTTGTCAAAAGACCACAAGCTATGAAAAAACCTAATATACAGTACTCATTTACGATTGCAGCTTTTTTCCTTCTTTTTAATCTGAGTTCCAGCGCTCAACAAGCCAGTGTTGAAATTCAACAAAGCAAAAAGATCGATAAGTTGATGGAAGTTAAGAAAGAATTGAGCGATAATAATAAAATTGGTGACCGCTTCGTGATACAGTTATTTTATGGTGATAACGGTAAAGCAAACGAGGTAATTCAGAAGTACCGCAATCTATACGATTACCCATCCAAGATCGCTTATGAAGCTCCAAATTACAAAGTATGGGTAGGTAACTTTAGAAATAGACTGGAAGCAGACAGAGCACTCCTTACCCTGAAAGAGGACTTTCCTTCAGCTTTTATTCCGAAGCCACAGAGAAAATAAGAATTTGAACATTATACATTAAAAAGCGGCTCGATGAGCCGCTTTTTTTTGATAGATCTTCGAAACTTGATATGTACAAACTAACCAACGAGATCAAGTACGTATAGCTGAAGATTTCTCATATTCTAACAAGAAATCCAGGGTTTCAATCAAAGTCTGTTCGCCCGTATTCTCAACTGTGTCTTAGGTAGAAATTCACAGGAAATTCCTGGTTTCCTCCAGACACTTACTTAGACTTTTTTTCGAAACCTAAAGGCGCTAGACGCATAATTTTCTTATTGGAATGATGTAGAAACGAACATAGTCATACCCCAAACATCAATTCTTTGAATGGCTACTCACAAAAAGTTTTAGTTAACCTAATGTTACCAGGAAAAGCCAGTACTATCGCTACAAGGATTACTCAATGAAATAAGGCTATTAATCTAATATGATCTTTACAATCTTATTCAATATTTGACATATATAAATTATTCCAAATAAAGTGTTTTGCTATTCGCCTAGCCAATGCAGTTTATTACCGAACTGCACCAATGCGATTGCTGTCTCTAAATATAGTAGCTGCTCTCGAATGATCAATCGATAATTCCGAACCTCTAATTTTATAGGCACACTGGAATCCTCAAAACATATTACAATGGGTTCTGAAGAAATGATTGAATCTTCAAAAACAAAAATAATAGGTACTATTGAATATCATACTACACAACCAATAGTATTATGAATCTGACCTTCTGGGATCAATAGCTTTCCAATACATCCTATTGACACCACTAACAAAAAAAGCGGCTCAATGAGCCGCTTTTTTTTGTTGAGTGTTCTACTCAGTTTATTTTGATTTCAAGGTTTTCTTAACCTCTACTTCTCTAAATGCTTCTACTACATCACCTTCTCTAATGTCATTGTAGTTCTTAACCTGAAGACCACAATCATATCCTTTCTTCACCTCTTTAACGTCATCTTTGAAACGTTTTAATGAAGCTAGTTCTCCAGTGTAAACAACCACACCATCTCTAATAAGGCGTATTCCAGCACTTCTGTAGATAGTTCCTGCGGTTACCATACAACCAGCGATCGTACCAACCTTAGATATCTTAAAGGTCTCTCTAATCTCTGCAGTACCAGTGATCTCTTCTTTAAGTTCCGGTGAAAGCATACCTTCCATCGCATCTTTAAGATCATTGATCGCATCATAGATGATCGAGTACGTACGGATATCGATTTCTTCCTTATCGGCCACCATTCTGGCGTTACCTGCAGGTCGAACATTAAATCCTATAATTACCGCATCAGATGCTGAAGCTAATAGTACATCACTTTCTGTAATTGCACCAACTCCTTTGTGTATGATATTCACCTGAATTTCTTCCGTAGAAAGCTTCTGGAAACTATCTGTTAGCGCTTCTACTGAACCATCCACATCCCCTTTCAGGATTATATTAAGTTCTTTAAAGTCACCAAGTGCGATACGTCTTCCAATTTCATCAAGCGTTATGTGACGCTGAGTTCTAACATTCTGCTCACGTTGTAGCTGAGTTCTACGTGCTGCAATATCTTTTGCTTCACGCTCATCTTCCATTACTTTGAAGGTATCACCTGCCTGAGGAGCACCATCAAGTCCTAAGATAGATACTGGTGTGGATGGTCCGGCTTCTTTCACCTCGTGACCACGCTCATCATGCATTGCCTTGATCTTACCACTATTTCTACCGGCAAGCACATAATCTCCAATCTTAAGAGTACCAGCCTGAACAAGAATAGTTGCAATATAACCTCGACCTTTATCTAGGAATGCTTCCACCACTGTACCTTTGGCAAGTTTCTTAGGATTAGCCTTCAATTCCAGAATTTCAGCCTCCAGAAGTACTTTTTCAAGTAATTCTTTCACGCCAGCTCCTGTTTTTGCTGAAATATCATGTGACTGAATCTTACCACCCCAGTCTTCAACAAGAAGATCCATCTGGGCAAGTTTCTCTTTTATCTTTTCTGGATTCGCCGTTGGCAAATCAGATTTATTGATCGCGAAGATGATCGGAACACCCGCAGCCTGTGCGTGAGAGATCGCTTCTTTTGTTTGAGGCATCACATCATCATCTGCCGCAATCACAATGATTGCGATATCTGTTACCTGTGCACCACGAGCACGCATCGCCGTAAAGGCTTCGTGACCAGGAGTATCCAGGAATGCAATTTTTTGTCCGCCATCAAGCTCAACTCCATATGCACCAATATGCTGCGTGATCCCTCCACTCTCACCGGCAATTACATTCTCTTTACGAACGTAATCCAGTAAGGAAGTTTTACCGTGATCCACGTGACCCATTACAGTTACGATTGGAGCTCTGGTTACAAGATCTTCAGGATTCTCTTCAACTTCTTCAACTGTTTCTTCTACATCTGCTGTGGTGAACTCAACTTCATAGCCAAATTCTTCAGCAACGATAGTTAATGTTTCAGCATCAAGACGCTGATTCATGGTTACCATCATTCCAAGAGACATACATGCTGAGATAATCTTAGTTACCTGAACATCCATCATGGTTGCAACTTCACTTACAGTAACAAATTCTGTTACTTTTAAGATCTTATCATCAGATTCCTGCTGTGCAAGATCATCTGCAGAACGCTGCCTGTGTTCGTCTCTTTTCTGTCTTCTATATTTAGCACCTTTACCCTTGGAAGATTTCCCCTGAAGTTTTTCCAGAGTTTCACGTACTTGTTTCTGTACTTCTTCTTCGGTTGGCTCTTCCTTTGTAATAGGTTTGCTTCTTGCTCTTCCGCCTTTTTTAGCAGCTGCACCACGCGGACTGTTTCCACCACCACCTTTTACATCTTTACTGATGCGACGGCGACGTTTCTTGCGCTTATCCTTTTCGTCCTTAGATTCGGTTTTCTTCTCGTCCTTCTTCTTTACAGGTTTCTTGAACTGTGAAAGGTCGATCTTCTTACCGGTGAAGTTAGGTCCGTCGAGCTTCGTGTAGTTGGTCTTGATCGTATCAGAACCTTCTTCTTTCTTCTCTTCGGTAGCTTCTGGAGCATCAGGAGCTTTTCCAGTTTCAGCTTTGGCCTCAGTTTTCACTTCTGGCTTCGCTTCTTCTTTTTTAGCAACCGGAGCTTCCTCTTTCTTAGGAGCAGGAACTTCTTTTTTCTCAGCAGGTTTTTCCGCAGGAACCTCTTTAGGCTTCTCTGCAGATTTTGCTGGTTGTTCTTTTTCTTCAGTAGTCTTCTCAGCTTCTTTGACAGGTTCAGCTGGAGTTTCTTTTACTTCTTCAGTTTCTTTAGAGGCTTCTTCCGCAGGAGTTTGCTCTCCAGGCTTTTTGTCCAGGTCTATCTTACCAACCGTTTTAGGACCGGCAAGCTTAGCTCGGGAAGAAGAAACTTCTTCTTTCTTCACCTCTTCAGC
Organism: Christiangramia sp. LLG6405-1; assembly: GCF_045055805.1. Classification (GTDB taxonomy): domain Bacteria; phylum Bacteroidota; class Bacteroidia; order Flavobacteriales; family Flavobacteriaceae; genus Christiangramia. The sequence continues at coordinate 438,493 of NZ_CP159330.1, forward strand.
TTTACGCTTTTCCTCTATTTCCTTGCGAAGTTCCTCCTTCTCCTTCTTTCTCTCTTCTCCTACTTCTTTGGAAGCAACCTTTTTACTCTTATCGGTTTGGAACTCGTCAGAAAGCACCTCGTAGATTTCTCCCGAGATCTTGGTAGTTGGACGTGCATCAATCTCGTAGCCTTTGGAAGTAAGATATTCCACAGCCCTGTCTAACGAGATATTGAACTCACGTAGAACTTTATTTAATCGCGTTGTTTTCGCTTCTGCCATAAATTGCCCTCTAAATTAACCTCTTTTAATGTATTCTATATTAAAAAAATATTATTCTTCAAATTCTGAGCGAAGAACCGACATAACGTCTTTAATGGTTTCTTCCTCAAGGTCTGTACGACGTACAAGATCATCAACATCCTGTTCCAATACAGCCTTTGCAGTATCCAGACCAATTTTTGAAAATTCGGCGATTACCCAATCTTCAATTTCATCTGTAAACTCTTTTAACTCCACATCTTCCTCAACACCTTCTCTGTAAACATCGATCTCATAACCGGTTAATTGCCCGGCCAGTCTAATGTTGTGACCACCTCTACCAATAGCTTTGGAAACTTCTTCTGGCTTCAGCATTACCTCAGCAGTTTTAGCTTCCTCATCCATTTTAATGCTGGTTATCTTCGCAGGGCTCAAGGCTCTTGTGATGAATAACTGCTCATTATTGGTGAAATTGATCACATCAATGTTTTCATTTCCAAGCTCACGAACGATGCTGTGAATTCGGGAACCTTTCATTCCCACACAGGCACCTACAGGATCGATCCTATCATCATAAGAATCTACTGCTACTTTCGCTTTTTCACCAGGAACACGAACTACTTTTTTGATAGTAATTAAACCATCGAACACTTCAGGGATTTCCTGCTCGAATAACTTCTCAAGGAAACCTGGTGCGGTTCGGGACATGATGATGGTAGGCTTGTTACCTTTTAACTCAACGCTTTCTATGATCCCACGTACGTTTTCTCCTTTTCTGAAGAAATCTGATGGAATCTGGCGGTCTTTAGGAAGCACAATTTCATTGCCCTCGTCATCAAGGAGAATGATTGCTCTGTGCCTTATATGATGAACTTCTGCAGTGTAAATTTCTCCTTCAAGATCTTTAAACTGCTTATAAATATTCGTGTTATCATGCTCATGAATCTTAGAAATGAGGTTTTGACGTAATGCCAAAATAGCTCTTCTTCCAAGATCAATAAGCTTCACTTCTTCTGAAACATCTTCACCAACTTCAAAATCGGGTTCGATCCTTCTGGCCTGAGCAAGAGAGATTTCCCTATTGGAATCTTCTACTTCACCATCTGCAACAACGATCCGGTTTCTCCAGATCTCAAGATCTCCTTTATCAGGGTTTACAATAATATCAAAATTATCGTCTTCTCCATACTTTTTCTTCAAAGCATTTCTGAAAACGTCTTCCAGGATCGCCATAAGCGTAACCCTGTCTATAAGCTTATCATCCTTAAATTCTGAGAATGATTCAATCAACGCGATATTTTCCATATCAATTTGTGATTAAAATGTTATTTTAACTTTCGCTTCCACAATCTCATCATAAGACAATGTTGCCTCTTTATCAACTGTGACCTTCCCTTTACCTACCGGCTTGGGCTCCCTGGCTTTCCAGGCTAGCTTGATCTCTTTTTCGTCTGCAGCCAGAAGATCTCCTTCAAACTTATCATTTTCAGTTTTCACTTTCAGCCTGCGACCTATGTTTTTCCTGTATTGCCTTGGTAAGCTCAAAGGTTCAGAAACCCCTGCAGAAGTCACTTCCAGCGAAAAATCTTCCTCTTCTCTGTCGAGATTATGCTCGATCCCGCGACTTACTGTAATACAATCATTTACTGAAACTCCCTCATCACCGTCTATTACGATCTTTATGTGATTAGCGGAGTTCATTTCAAGGCTTATTAAGAATAAATTCTTATTCTCTTCAAAGACCTGCTCTGCTAATTTTTCTACTTTATCCTTCAGCATATGTTTATAAAAAGAGGGGACTTCTGTCCCCTCGCTGTACCAAAATTTTAGTTTCAACGCTGCAAATATAGCAATATTTTTCAAGTATAAAAACGCCAGAGGAAATGAAATATTCTTCGTAAATTTAATAGAGACTTCACCTTCAATCTATTACTTCGAATTATGAAAAATATTCTCGTTCCCACCGATTTCAGCGATCAGGCCGAAAAAGCTCTTAAAGTCGCTGCACAACTGGCCCGAAAATTCAACAGTGAGATCTATTTGCTCCATATGCTGGAGCTACCAATGATGTTGATCGACCCGGTACACGGCAGTAGCCAGAACGTTCCGGAGGCACTATTTTTTATGAAGCTTGCGCATCAAAGATTTTCCAAATTAAAGATGGCAGATTATCTTGAGGGAATAAAGGTTCACGAAACCGTTCAGTTCCACCGCGCTTTTGAAGGAATTATTGAAATTAGCCACGAAAAGAATTGCGAAATGATCGTAATGGGCTCACATGGCGCCAGCGGCTACCAGGAAATGTTCATTGGTTCCAATACAGAGAAGGTTGTTCGCAATTCTGAAATTCCTGTACTGGTGATCAAAAATGAGATCCCTGACTTTAGAATTGAAAATTTTGTGTTTGCTACAGATGCAACATCAGATCAGAAAGACCTGCTTTCAAGAGCCATGAAATTTGCCCGGGCGATCGATACGCAAATGCACCTGTTATTCGTAAACACACCCAATGACTTTTTAAGCACTGCGGAAGCTACTAAAAGAATGCTGAAATTCACTGAAGAATATCCTGAGCTGGAAACTAATATTCATATATATAATGACATTAGCGTTGAAAAAGGTATTCTGAATTTTGCTCGTAAGCGAGGAGCAGACCTGCTTGGAATTGGAACGCATGGTCGTAAAGGTCTCGCACACTTTTTCAATGGAAGCATTAGCGAAGATCTGGTCAATCACGCCAACAGGCCGGTAGTAACTTTCAGAATTTAAATAAATGCTTTCAAAGCTCCATTCTTGATCATATTCCAGAGATAGTTCCAGAAGGATTTTGTTCTATCCCTGTCCACAGTAATATCTTTATGATTCGCTTTACTATTCTGCGCTTTATTCTTCACGATAAGGTTCGCCAGTGCAGATACGACTTTGTTCTTCTCTTTTCCATCCTTCTGCAGTACTTCGATCTTAAAATCCTTATACTCCAGTCGCATATCACCCTTAGCCGTGTAAGGTCCACCTGCAAAATTAAAGTACAGATCTTCAATTTCTCCATGTGCCTGTACATTCATGGCTGGTTTCATAAATTCATTGATCTGTTCCGCAGCGATCCTGCCAAGTTCACCGCTTATATTAAAACGATCCTGGATATCAGCAATATTAAAAGACCAATTCACATCCAGAGATGCAGTTTCCATAAAATCTGCCTGGGCCTTGATTCTGGTTTCCGGAAAATCTTCCCTATCAAGATTCACATTGGAAATCTGACTTATCTGAAGATTCATATTAGAAAAATCCACAGTTCCCGGCTCGCGATCTGCATGAATCTTCTCTTCATACTTGAGATAACCGTTGGTAAGACTCATACTATCAATTTGCAATAAAACCGACATTTCCCGCAGCATTTGACTATATAAAGGTTTAATACTATTATCATCCTGCTGTAACTTATCTCTATAAATCACAAAATCGAATTGATCTATATGAGTGAGAGAATTTCCAATCTTCAGACTATCATTCTGTAGACTCCAGGTAAGACCCTGCATCCCAATGCTATCGATCTCAAGATCATACCAATCGGTTTCTTTACTAATATTCTGCTGATGTTCATTTCTGGAGAACTTCGGTTTAAGCTGAAAATCGGTGATCTTGACATCATTATTCTTTATTACAAGATCTCCGACGTATAATTTCTGAAGATCATTTAGATCATAAAATAAGCTATCAATATTCAGAAGGATAAGATCATAATTGAAAGGAACAGATTCTTTCAGAGAGGTTGAATCAATTCGCACCTGCTCCATACTAATATCGCGAAGTTTAGAGTAAAGTCTATGCTTTGAACTATCTTTTTCAAAGATCTTCAGGCTTCCGCCGGAAACTTTAACCGTTTTGATCCTGATCTTATTTTTAAAACTATTCTGTTTTTTGGAAGAGGAAGTATCCTTCTCTTTCTTCGGAAGTTTAAAGATCTTTACTTCAGGATTGGAAATTCTCAGATCACCAATAACGATATTCTTGTCAGTTAAATACTCAAGGATCTCGATATCATTTAATCTAATGGTATCAACTTTCAACATTTTTCCACGAATACTTATGGCAGCATTAATCACTTCCGCAGAACGGTCTAAAAGCTTAACGTCGACCTTTTCATACACCGCATTTGCAGAATCCAGATTTTTCTCGATTCCTTTCTTGATCTTACTCTCCAGAATGTTGTTCGCTATCAATAAAATAAGAGCCAGAACACCAATTGCGATCAAAACTCCAGCAGCGATTTTGTTTGATTTCTTCAATTTACCAGGATTTAGGTGAGCCAATTTACTATTCGGCAGGCATGATTCTGGCTGAATTAAGAATATTTAACTTAAAAGATTGTGAGCCAGAAGTTACCAAAGTTAAATATTCGTCAAACTTATTTTTAAACTTTCAACCTAAGCTTATTGCGTGCTATATTTGTAGGGTAATAATTAGAAAAAAATGTTTTTAAAGCTCGGTGTAAAAGTTTTATTTGTAATGGTCGAGTTATTTCTCGGGTTTTACAGTCTTGTAATCAGTGAAAGTTTACTGGTTAAATTTATATTTTTCGTAGTAACTGCTGCGATCGTCGCCTTTGGAATTTTGAAAACGATTGATAAAGTCTTACCAACTAATGGAGAAATGCTCCAGTTAGGATCGGAAGATGAAGAATAATAATTGAGAAAGAAGAATTAAATCCGTTGATTTGCATCAACGGATTTTTTTTGTCTTAAACTCAACCAATTTAATTAGCATGAGACTCGTTTGTCTTGCAGACACGCATAATCTGCATCATCATTTACCCATTCCTGATGGCGACGTGCTTATTCATGCCGGAGATTGTACAGATGGTGGCACCCGGAACGAAACCAATAATTTTCTAAAATGGATGAGTGACCAACCTCATCCCTACAAAATTCTCATACCCGGGAATCACGATTTCTATTTTGAAAAAAAGGAGTTATTAAAAACCATTCCTGAAGGCATAGAAGTTCTTCTTGACCGGGAATTGATCATTAATGATAAAAAATTCTGGGGATCACCAGTAACTCCAGGATTGGAGAACTGGGCATTTAACAGAGAAAGAGGTTTGGCAATGCAAAGGCATTGGAATAAGATACCGGAAGATACAGATGTGCTAATTACGCATACCCCTCCATTCGGAATCATGGATCAAATTGCTTCCGGAGAACGTCTTGGATGTGAAGAATTGCTGAAAACATTAGACTTCGTTCAGCCGAAAATTCATTTGTTTGGACATATTCATTACTCTTCAGGTTATCTAAAAAGGAACAAAACTTCATTCTACAACCTGTCTATTCTTGATGAAGCTGGTAGCATCATGCGTTCACCGATGGTTTTAGATCTGTAATCTGAATTATTTGTAAACAAAATTATGGTAAGGTTAAAAATTTATTAATAAGGGAAGTATTACATTTTTATTAACAGCTTTTAGCCTGTCTAATAGTAATTTAGCCATTGTAAATCATACAACAATACACCTAACAATAAGCTTACAATGAACAATTTTACTACCCCGGAGTTAATAGACGAGGTTAAAAATCTCATTTCTTACAGTATCTCTAATAAGAATCTTGAGTCCTCGAATTTTCAGTTAATGCATAGAGCCATCGTTAAAAAATATTTCGAAGCTAAGAATGTGCATATCAACTATGACGAGCAAACGATCGAATTACAATTACCTGTAGGTCAGAAAAAATATACAAATATCACTTTTGAGTGTATGGACCTGGAAAGATTTTTACAATCCTGTCTAAAAAAGGATGAGAAAAGCATCTTTTTCTATGAGACAATTCTTTCTCATTATAATATTACTTCAGCAGCATAGTAAACATTCTTGAAGTACCCATAAAGTTTCGGTCCCTACACCGAACTTTTTTATTTCTGACTCCCTCCTATTTCTTTAAGCTTCTCTACATTTAAAGGTTTCGATAGAAAACCGGCCAACTTCGGAAAATTCTCAAAACGTTCTTTATCTGAAAATGCGATCGACGAGGTCACGATGTAAATTTTTGTATGATCGTAAACTTCCGGAAATTGAGATTGCAAAGCCTCCAGAAACTGCCAGCCATCCATCAAGGGCATATTAATATCCAATAACATGACTGAAGGTAAATTCTCTTTATTGTCGCTATAGTACTTCAGTGCCTCCTTTGGAAACTGGTAATATTCTGCCAGCCTGAAAGCACCAGATTTTTCAATGTACCGACTAATGATCATTTGATAGACCTCATCATCGTCTATTACTGCTATCTTATCTGTCATTTAAAAAAAACTTTAAAGGTTGCCCCTGCTCCGGGTGTACTCTCCACATCAACAGAACCTCCCATAGCCTCCACCTGATTTTTGGTAATAAAAAGACCAACACCTCGACCATCATTTCTGCTGGAAAAGGTTTTATAGAGTCCGAAGATCTTATCACCGTAAGCATCCATATCTATCCCAATTCCGTTGTCTTGTACTTCAAGTACCCATCGCTCATTTTTTAGATAGCCAGAAATAGTAATTTCCGGAGTTCTGGATTTATCGGTATAACGAAGCGCGTTGGTAAGGAAATTTAATAATACGCTTTCCATATAAGCCGCATTAAAGGAAACCTCCATTGCAGCAGGAACCTTGTTTCGGACTCTGGCATCTTTGCGGTTGATCTGCGGAATGAGGATTTCCAAAGTACTTTCCAGTGTTTCCCGAACATTGATGTTTTGCACACTAATATCCATATTGGTGCTAATGGAAACCACATCATTTAAATCATGCAGAGACTGGTCAAGGTTCCCTGATACTTTCTGAAGCAATTCTATATACTGACCCTTTTCCTCTACTGAATCTTCTTCAGTATATAATTCCAGAATAGACTGCATATTACTGGCATGAGAGCGTAAATTGTGTGAAACTATGTAGGCAAAGTTTAGCAGACGTTTATTCTGTTCCATCACCAGTTCATACGACTTTACAAGGTTAAGTTCTGCTTCGCGCTTTTCTGTAATATCCCGAAGGCTCACCACGAATCCATTCACATTCTGAACGTCCAGCATATTGGTTAGCGTCGCATTTACCCAGAACCAGAGATCTTCCGCATTTTTTACCCGAAGGATAATATCTACAATAGGTACGTTGGGCTTCGTATAAGAGTATTCGATCTTTTGCCTTAAAAGATCATGATCATCTGGATGGATATAATGCAAAACACCATGAGCGGTAAAATCGATCTCTTCATATTTGGACACTTTAGCCAGTGAAGGAGAATAATATCGAACGCTATTCTGGGTATCTACAATAAGAATGATCTCATCACTATTTTCTACGAGAGCTCGAAAACGATTTTCATTGTCAATCAATAATTGCTTTGCCTCCATTCTGGCAGAAATATCTTCGATAAGTGCGATCTGTGAAGTCGCCTGCTCCCCTTCTGCCCATAATGGAGAAACACTTAGATTGATCCAGATGGTTTTTCCATCGCTTCTAATCAGTCGTTTTTGCAGGCTGTAATGATTGATCTCATTTTTACGAAGTTTATCAATAAGTTCAATATTCTTCTGGTTGTCATCAGGATGAGTAATATCGATATGTGATTTACCCACCAGGTAATCTTCAGGATAGCCTAACAATTCCTGAAATTTCTTATTGGTCTCCAGGATAATCCCGGTGTTGGTGTCAAGACGAGCCATCCCGATAGCTGCCTGGTTGAAGATCGTTCTAAAACGTTGTTCACTCTCCGCTAATTCCCCTGCCTGGGACATCATTCGCTGCTGCATGATCACAGGACGTTTTAAAACCTGGTAGAGAATATATGCAACCGCTCCACCGAGAAAAATGATAAGTAAGGCAACTGGAATAAGTCTTAGAAATGGCTGGTGTAATGACTGCGGAATAATATATAATCGCCATTCCCCATCTGGCAGAGTGATCACTTCGGAATAACTCTCGTGCAGATCTGGTCTGGACTGCAGAAAAAACTCTTCCATTTCTGTAACCGGATTTATCTTTGAAAACTGAAACTGATAATCATCACCGGATAATTCGTGGATCCCTGACTGATGAATAAGGTTATCGAATTTAATAATAACGGCTACGAAACCCCAGAAGTCATTTCTTATAAAAACAGGTAATCTTCCTACCACAGCAAGGCCACCCTGTTTTAACTCAAAGGGACCGGCGAAGAACATACGCTTTCGTTCGATCGCTTCCAGCGCCTCTTCATTACGGGTTGGGTCTTCGAGAATATTGTAATTGATAGCATCCTTGTTCTCTTCAAATGGATATACTTTGGTAATAACGCCATCGGGTACGATCTGGATCGCATCAATGTTCGGGTTGTTATCTACGAGCTGAGATGCAATGAGCTCAAAGTTATCAATCTCACCCTCTTCGTCGATCTGCAAGGCTAATGAAAGGGCTGCAGAATAACTGTATTTAAGGGATTGGTCAATGTTCTGGGCTACCACATCGATCATGGAAGACATTTCGGTCTGCCTGTCGTCTACCAGGATCTGGTAACGCTGCCATAGCATAAAGAACCCCAGGATCACAAGCACCAGCGCACTAACCAGAGAGATCAGTAACAACTTCAGGTTAAAACCTGGAAGGTTCGGGTATTGGTTAGTTTTTGACATTCAGTGGGTTCAGGCCTGTTGAACGAGACTTTGAAATGTTAAGGTTCAAATATAGCTAAATATGTATAACTTATTCGGGATAGAAAAAGAGGTAAAAGAGATATAAAAAAACCCGGCGAATAGCCGGGTTTAATGTTATTACCAGTACCAAATTATAGTTTCTTTCAAAGCATCTTCAAATTCTGAATCCGCTTTCCAGTTTAATTGAGACCTGATCTTACTAGCGTCAATGGCGTAGCGCTGGTCATGTCCTGCCCTATCCTTTACAAAGGTAATCTGCTCGCTGTAACTTCCGGAATCCTTCGGTTTAAGTTCGTCCAGCAATGTACAGATCTTGTGAGCAAGCTCTATATTCTGGATTTCTGCATCACCACCAATATTATATACTTCACCCGCTTTACCTTCCGCATTAACCAAATTGATCGCTTTTACATGATCCAGCACATATAACCAGTCACGCACGTTCTTTCCGTTGCCATAGATAGGAATATCCTCCCCGCTTATAGCCTTACGAATGATCGTTGGAATCAGCTTTTCTTTATGCTGCTTTGGACCGTAATTATTGGAACAGTTCGTAATAACCGTATTCATTCCGTAAGTATGATGGTAACTACGCACCACCATATCTGAAGCCGCCTTACTTGCCGAGTACGGAGAATTGGGTGCATAGGGCGTTTCTTCAGTAAAATATCCGGTTTCACCAAGGCTTCCATACACTTCATCTGTGGAAATATGATGGAATCTGCAATCTCTATATTCTTCCCTGTATTCAAAAGGCGCTTTCATCCAGGTCTTAAACGCAACATCCAGAAGATTAAAAGTTCCGTTCACATTAGTTTCGATAAAAACACCTGGATTGCTAATAGAATTATCTACATGAGATTCCGCAGCAAAATGAATAACTCCGTGGATATGATGATCCTGAAAGATCTTTTCCAGCAGGTTACGGTTGCAGATGTCTCCTTTTATAAATTGATAGCGAGGATTGGATTCCACTTCACTAAGATTCTCCAGATCACCAGCATAGGTAAGTGCATCCAAGTTAATAATATGTTGTTCCGGAAATTGCGCCAGGTAATAGGGTATGAAATTAGAACCTATAAAACCTGCACCACCGGTAACCAGGATTGTTTTGTTTTGATTGCTCATTGTCCTGCTCTCTTTAATAAGTATTCTCCATAGGATGATTTCCCCAGTTTTTCTGCCAGTTGTGCCAGATCCTGCTTGCTTATATAGCCTTTTTCATAAGCGATCTCTTCCAGGCAGGCTACTTTGAGTCCCTGTCTTTTTTCCAGAGTATGAATAAAATTCCCTGCCTCGAGCATAGACTCATGTGTTCCTGTATCCAGCCAGGCGTAACCACGATGCATGATCTCCATTTTCAAGTTGTGATCATCAAGATATGACTGTATCACAGAAGTGATCTCCAGTTCCCCACGTTTGCTAGGCTTTACATTTTTCGCGACTTCCACAACCGAATTTGGGAAAAAGTACAGGCCTACGATCGCATAATTGGATTTTGGTATTTCCGGCTTCTCTTCCACGCTTAAGACATTACCTTCAGCATCAAATTCTGCCACCCCATACCTGGATGGCTCATTTACATAGTATCCAAAAACTCCGGCTTTTTGCTCCTGTTCCACCGTAGCGACCGACTTCCGAAGTAAACTCGTAAATCCATGTCCGTAGAAAATATTATCTCCTAGAATTAAAGCAACGTCATCACCACCTATAAATTCTTCCCCAATGATAAAAGCCTGCGCAAGACCATCTGGTGATTCCTGCACCGCATATTGAAAGTTCATGCCCAGATCATTCCCATCACCCAGCAGTTTTTCAAAATTACTTCTGTCCTGTGGTGTCGTAATAATTAGAATCTCCCTGATCCCGGCAAGCATCAATACTGAAAGCGGATAGTAGATCATGGGCTTATCATACACATTCAGCAATTGCTTGGACACTCCTTTAGTAATAGGATATAATCGGGTACCTGAACCTCCGGCAAGAATAATTCCTTTCATCTTCTAAAATTTATATGGCATTGCTGCAAATCTAGCTATTTCACCAGAAACCAGTTATTCAGCAGGTTTTCGCGATTATACAACATTTCTTCACCTGTATTATGATCATGCACAGTCTTACCAGCAAAAGTACAGATCGCCTGTCCCGCTGCCGTATCCCACTCCATGGTAGGAGCAAAACGCGGATACTCATCTGCCTTACCTTCAGCTACCATACAAAGCTTTAAAGAGCTCCCCTTAGAAATACTAACTACTTCGCCGTGCTTTTCTTCAAGCTGACTGATATAATCTTTAGTTTCTTCGGAAAGGTGAGATTTACTCGCTACCACGGTGAATTTTTTATTCAAATTTTTCTTCGGAAGCTTTACTGCGGAAGCTTCGAGAGTTTTCATTCCGCTGAAATCCACGATATCATCGACCTTAAAAGAACCCATATTTTCAGCAGCGTAATACAGTTCTTTAAGCGCCGGAACATAGATCACTCCCATCACGGGTTTTTGATCCCTAACCAGGGCAATATTTACTGTAAACTCCCCATTTTTCTTAATAAATTCTTTCGTACCATCGATGGGATCCACGATCCATAGGCTGGACCAGTTCTTACGCTCTTCATACGAAAGATCTCTTCCTTCTTCTGAAAGCACCGGAATATCTGTTGCAGACAGATGCTGCATGATAATCTGGTGAGAAGCAAGGTCGGCTTTAGTAAGCGGAGAATCATCTCCTTTAAAATCTACCTCAAAATCTTCATTTTCGTAGATCTCCATAATTCTTTTCCCAGCTCTCAGTGAAGCTATGATCGCAATTTCTAAATTCTTTTTCATAATTAAATTCTCTACTATTCTTGGTATTAATGATAGTATTCAGAAAACCACTTCAGGTACTCTTTTATACCATTTTCGATATTGACCTTTGGTTCATATGCGTAACGCTGCATAAGCGGCCGGGAGTCTGCCCAGGTTTTATTTACATCTCCCTGCTGCATGGGCATCATATTCTTTTTAGCTTTCATCCCCAGCTGTGTTTCAATTTGCTCAATAAAATCCAGCAATTTTATCGGCTGGCTGTTTCCAATATTAAATATGCGGTGTAGTGCATTTTTATCAGTATCCGAATCATTGATCACCGCATTCACTCCATTAATGATATCATCTACAAAGGTAAAGTCTCTTTCCAGGTTCCCTTCGTTAAAGACCCGGATAGGTTCTCCATTTTTAATAGCATTTACAAATAAAAACATCGCCATATCTGCTCGTCCCCAGGGTCCGTATACTGTAAAAAATCGCAAACCTGTACAGCGAATTTCGTAGAGATGACTATAGGTATACGCCATCAGTTCATTGCTGCGCTTCGTTGCCGCATATAAACTAACAGGCTCATCTACTCTATCTTCTTCTGAAAATGGAACTTTCTCATTCTGTCCATATACACTGGAAGAACTGGCATAAACGAAATCTTTAATGTTATAAAGTCGGCAGCATTCGAGAATGTTGGCAAAACCTACAAGATTACTATCGATGTAAGCCTGAGGATTTTCGATGCTATATCGTACTCCTGCCTGCGCAGCCAGATTGCACACCAGATCAAACTTATAAGTTTTAAAAAGTCCAGGTAAGTTTTCGCGATCCTGAAGATCCATCTTATGGAATATGAAATCGCGATACTGCTGACTCTTTACCGGCTGATTAAATGCGGAATCAGTCGCTGTAATAATTCCTAATTCGGCAAGACGTGCAATTTTAAGGGAAGGGCAATAATAATCATTGAGATTATCCAGACCAATTACAACATGTCCATCCTGCAAAAGTTTTTTGCACAGATGAAATCCAATAAATCCGGCTGCACCGGTAACTAATATCTTCATAAAGATTATAAGCTCAAGCGATCAAAAACTGCAGAAAACAATCCGTGTCCTGTCAGTTCGCTGCTAAAATATTGGATTAAACCGATAAATTATAATTTTAAGGAGCTAAGTGTACCTAAACTACGTCGTGCACGCTGGCGGTAAGTATCCAGCCAAGTTCTTCGAGGATAAGTTTTAGCTTTTTATCACCAACCTCTTTGATCACTGCTGTTTGATTAGCCATTTTACCGGATTTTAGTTTTACCTGATCTCCGGGTTTAAACTGGGTAACTTCCAGATCTGAGATCTTATCATTATTAAGCCATGACCGTATAGCTTCGATCTCAGCATCCTTAGCGATCGCCGGTTTATTGAGCCATTGTAGAAAATTAACCACACCGGGCGCATCAAAGACCTTTGACCTCTCACTTTCAGCGATATTTACAAAGATATAGGATCTGAATAATGGAACCGTGACTTTCTTCTTACGGTCACTCCATTGACGGACTTCCACGATCGTAGGACAGAATACCTCTACTCCCAATTTGGATAGATATTCTGAAGTTTTGATCTCGTGTTGTGATCTTGTTCTTGCTACGTACCAGGGCATACTGCGACGGGTTTAATGAGTATTCGGTTTCACAGTAGGGTGCATAAACTATTCTGACGCAAAGTTCGGAAATTTCAGGCAGGGGAACAATTTTTTACAAGCTTCAAATCCAACACCTGATACTTTTCTGGAAGTTGTGGAGCTGAAGTTCCTGATTATTATAAACCTGGAAATAAGTGTTAGTCAAATTCCGATGATATTATGCTATTGAGGTACGCTTTTGATTTGGGACGATCCAAATTGATTTTACAGGCTTCCTTCGCCGAGCTTCCTTCGACAGGCTCCCTTCGACAGGCTCAGGGCAGCATTATCTCTTGTAACATCAATTTCTACCGGCTCCCTCCGACAAACTTCCTTCGACAGGTTCAGGATGGTGGTATGATTTTCTCTATAATTTTTGTTATAGCATAGAAATGGGGTGCGGGCATATAGCATTGAATTCTTACTCGCGTAATTTCAAACCGGTTTCAGGTTAAATCTTACTCATATCCTGTCTACCGATGATAGTTATTATCTCAACGCAATTATTTAATACTCTATAATAGATGGAATCTGATCCACAAACACATTTTCGGTAACCAGCTTTTATAAAATCAATAGATTCCAATGCGAAAGCTTGTTCTGCAATCATATCGAAATATTCGAAAAACCTCTCAAAATTTTTGTCGGCTTGAGTCACTCCGAATCGCTTTATACCTAATTGATGAATTCTAATTAAATCTTCTTTACAAGATTACTTAATTTGTAATCAGTCATCAAGCAAAGATTTCGATTGCGCTAGAATTTGTTCTTTACTGTTTTTAGTAAATCCGCTTTTCTCAGTTTTCTCAATCTTATTTTTGATATAATCAATCTGAATTTGTTGATTGCGAGCTTGTCTTATCAAAACATTGACCAGTTCACTTTTGCTGGAATATTCTTGATTCTCAACTTGAGATTTTAGCCACTCATCATTTGGCTTTGTGAAGGAAATACTTTGCCTGGCCATAATAGTAGTTTGATGTAAAGTTGCGTCAGAATCACATCAGTCGCAAATTATCCAAAGAAATTTTATAGAATAAAGATGTGATGAAACAACTTCTTTCGTTGGGCTTCCTTCATCAAGCTTCCTTCGACAGGCTCAGGACGGCATTGATTTGATGATCCAGGAAAATCGGATACAAGTTTAGTCAGGGTCGATTTATAATCTGATTGGTATACTATCGGATAAATTCCTTTGGAAATTTTGATTGGATGAGCTCCCTTCGACAGGCTTCCTTCATCAAGCTAAGGATGGCAACATCATTTATTCCAACACCTATTAAGTGATAGAAAGTTTTACATAAGGTTACTGGAACCATATTCGATTTCCTATTCCTAGAACTTCTTTCTCAAGCTTCCTTCGGCAAACTCGGGACAAGCTTCTCGCCCTGACAATATGTAAAACAAAAAAACCCAAACTTTTCAGTTTGGGTTTTTAACATTTTTGTTGGCCTACTAGGGCTCGAACCTAGACTCTTCTGGACCAAAACCAGACGTGTTGCCAGTTACACCATAGGCCAATGCTTTAATGCGGATGCAAATTTAAGACAAAGTTTCTATCGCACAAACTTTTTCAAAAAGATTTTCATTAAAATTTCATTTTTTTTTCTGAAAGCATATTTTTTCTATTCATTTCCAGACACTTCCAAAATAATCGCTTTTCCATTGCGTTTGTAAAGCATTCAGCATATTATTATTAAATTCGCCACTTCAGTAGAATTACACGAGTATTTATGACAGATTTCAACTTTAGTAAGTGGAATAAGATCCTGGGATGGCTGGTTTTTCTTATTGCCCTCACCACCTATACACTTACTCTGGAACCAACGGCAAGTTTCTGGGATGCCGGTGAATATATTGCTACCTCAGCCAACCTGGAAGTTGGTCATCCACCGGGAGCTCCATTCTATCAAATGATGGGTGCGTTTTTTGCCACTTTTGCAACAGACAATACTCAGGTCGCTCTCATGATTAACTTTATGTCTGGTTTTGCCAGCGCCGTAGCCATCATGTTTATGTTCTGGTCTATTAGCTTACTGGTTCTAAAGATCGCCGGACCACGAGAAACACTTACCGATGCTAAGAAAATAGCCGTTCTGGGTAGTGCCCTCGTTGGCTCACTTGCTTTTACTTTTACCGACAGCTTCTGGTTCAATGCCGTGGAAGCCGAAGTGTACGCCATGGCTGCCTGCTTTATGTCGGTTATGTTTTATTTAGGACTACTCTGGGAACGGGATATGTTCACTCCGCGTGGGAATCGCTGGATCATATTGATCTCCCTGGTCATTGGACTCTCTTTTGGGGTTCACTTTATGGGTCTTTTAACCTTACCGGCTATCGGATTCCTTTATTTCTTTAAAAACTATAAGAAGGTTACCGTCAAGAACTTCATCATCGCCAACGTGGTCGTAGTCGCTGTTCTTATGTTTATCTTCAAACTGCTGTTACCTTATACGCTTACTTTCTTTTCTGCTTCAGAATTGTTCTTTACTAATTCCCTGGGAATGCCTTTTAATACGGGAACAGCAATCGCTTTACTTGCGATCATCGCTGTATTCTATTTCCTGATCAATTTCACTCGCAAGCGTAACCTGTATCAGTACAACACACTCCTGCTTTGTATACTATTTGTTCTAATCGGTTTCTCCAGCTGGGTAATGTTACCGGTTCGTAGTAATGCACCAACCGTGATCAATGAAAACAGCCCCGATAATGCCCGTGAGCTACTCGCCTATTATAATCGTGAGCAATATGGTGAAACCCATCTATTCTACGGTCCTCAGTGGTCTGAGATGTATTCCGGACTTGATGAAAATAATCCTTATCGCGATGGAAAACCTCAATATGAGAAAGACGAGGAGCTTGGAAAGTATGTGATCGTAAATGAATATAAAAACGCACGCCAGAACCTGGATGATGACCATAAAGCGGTGCTGCCGAGAATGTGGAGTACCGAACATGCTACTAATTACATGGAATTTACCGGTCCTCTGGAATTCACGATCAAACCAGAATTTCAAAGTGAAGAAAGACTTATAAGTGCGATCAACGAATTCCGCACTCAGTTTTCCCGGGGTGAGAGGGATATGGAAGATTATCATAATTTCCTGAGACAGTTTAGCGATTACATCAATGTAGAAAAACCCTCTTTCTCTTCAAACATCAGCTACTTCCTGGAGTATCAGGTTGGCTATATGTACTGGCGTTATTTTATGTGGAACTTCACCGGGAGACAGGATGATATCCAGGGAAAATTCGGAGATCTGCATGGAAATTGGATTAGCGGAATCGATTTTATTGATGAATGGCATATTGATTCGCAAGAGAATTTACCTTCAGATGTAAAAAATAACAAGGCTCGAAATACCTACTATTTCCTGCCGCTTTTACTCGGCTTAATCGGACTCATTTTTCAGCTGAAAAGAGATCAGAAGAATTTCTGGGTGCTTATGGTGTTTTTCCTTTTTACCGGAATTGCGCTTAAAGTTTATCTGAATGAAAGACCTTTTGAACCAAGGGAACGGGACTACGCACTTGTAGGATCCTTCTATGTTTTTGCGATCTGGATAGGCTTTGGAGTCTATGCTATCTTCGATAAACTTAAAGGAAAGATTGGTCCTAAAATTCTCGCTCCGGTAGTGGTGATCGCAAGTTTACTTGCTGTACCAACGCTGCTTGCTTCGGAAAACTGGGATGATCATGATCGCTCCGGTAGAGACACTGCGCTTACCATGGCTCGGATGTATCTGGATTCCATCGACGAAAACGCCATTATATTTACCATTGGAGATAATGATACTTTTGCGCTCTGGTATGTTCAGCAAATTGAAAAATACCGAACCGATGTTCGTGTAATCAATACAAGTTTACTGGCAACCGACTGGTATATTGACCAGATGAAGCGAAAAGCTTTTGATAGTGATGCAATCCCGTCACAATTACCACAGGACTGGTACAACGGAAAGAACGATGCGATCTTCCTGCGAGAAGTAACTCAGGATACGATTGGCATCAAAACCTGGATGAATTATATTCAGAATGAGGATCCAAGAACCATGGCCGAATTACAAAGTGGGTCCATGATCAACACCTTCCCTTCTAAATATGTTCGAATTCCGGTAGACAAACAGAATGTGCTGGATAATAATATCGTAGACCGTTCTGAAGCTAATGAGATCGTTGATCATATAGATATTGAGATTGGTGATCAGGTGCTTTACAAGAACAGGTTGTTGATGCTCGATATCATTGCCAATAATGATTGGAAACGCCCTATCTATTTTACCGGCGGAAGTTTTGGTGACGATGATTACCTGTGGATGAAAGATTATCTTCAACTGGAAGGGGTTACTTATAAACTGGTTCCTATTCAAACTCCTCTTGATCCTCGAAATCCATTCGATATGGGTCGAGTGAATACAGAGAAGATGTACAATATCGTGAAGAACTGGAATTGGGGGAATATGGGATCTTCAGACATTTATCATGATCCTGAAACCCGTAAAAATTCTATTACCTATAGAAGCAACCTCGCAAGACTGACTGAGAATCTTCTTAACGAGGGTGATACGATACATGCTGAAGAGATCCTTGACCTGGGAATGCAACATATGCCAGTCGAGCACTATGAGTATTATACGTTACTGGAACCATTTATTACCGGTTACTACGAAGTTAATAAACCTCAGAAAGCTAGTGAGATATGGGAGAAAGTGACTAAAAAATATCAGGAGAACCTGGAATTCTATAGCAGCTGGGAAGTAGAACGTCAATACAGATATGCAGATGAGATCATTACAGATATGGAACGTTACCGCGGCCTGGTTGACATTATGATGGTTTATGAGGATCGTGAGACGGCCAGAGAAAAAGCCGAAGAATTTAATACCTATCTCAAGAAGTTCAGGCATTTCTACCGTGAAGATGAAGAAATAGATGCTGAAGCAAAATCTCCGCAACAGGAGATACTGGAAGCGCTGGATGGTGCAACTCCCATAGAGCAACCGGACGATTCGGTTTCGCTGCAAAGTGATCAGCAATAAAATTAAACCCGGCCAATTGCGCCGGGTTTTTATTTTTGAATATCGATGAGTTTATTATTGCCTAAATATCCTACAGTCCTGAAACTTCTTTATCCGAAACGTATTTCCAGGATACAGGATGAAAATGCTATTTATCTAACTTTCGATGATGGCCCAATCCCAGAGATCACTCCATGGGTACTGAATCTGCTGGAAGAGTATTCAGCCAAAGCCACCTTTTTTTGTATTGGAGAGAATGTTGAAAAGCACCCGGAAATCTTCCGAAATATTTTAGAAAAAGGACACTGTGTGGGAAATCACACGTACAATCACCTTAACGGTTGGAAAACTGGCAAAATTGATTATATCGAGAATACTCAGAAAACTCAGCAGGAATTTACTGCTAATAAATTCTTTCCAAAGACAAAGTTTTTCAGACCACCTTACGGCAAGATCATGAATGCTCAGGCGCGTGAACTTATGGAACAAGATTATAAAATTGTGATGTGGGATGTAATAAGTGGTGATTATGACCACAGTATTTCAGCAGAAAAGTGCTACCGGAATGTAATAAATAATGCTGTTGATGGAAGTACGATCGTCTTCCATGATTCAGAAAAGGCATTTAAAAATCTCAGGGAAGTATTACCCAGAGTGATGAGATATTATGCTGAAAAAGGCTTTAGCTTTAAAAGTCTTACTGATGCTCCTTTAAAAGACCAATAAGCGTATTTGCATTTTGCTCGCCGCTTTGTCGCCACTTCATTTCACCATCCCTGTAGATCATAAGCGTTGGCAAACCCTTTACTCTCAATGCTTCAGCAAGCTGGGAATTCTTATCCACATCGATCTTTATGACCTTGGCTTTATCACCTAAAGCGGCCGCGACATCACGTAATACCGGATGCATGGCTTCGGAAGCTTCGCTCCATTCAGCATAAAAATCCAGAAGTACCGGAATGTTCAGATCTACTAGTTCACCAAATTTTGACATAATTCAGTATTTATTTTTTCGGTTATTTACCGTGTTTGCCAGCTATAATCAAATATAGGAAATTCTTTGTATTAAGCGGGTTTAGGTCCTTTTTTCAGTTCGATGACGCTAATTTCGGGCCATATTCCTATTCTACCAGGATATGCCAGAAATCCGAAGCCTCTATTTACATTAATATAGCGTCCTGCTTCCTCGTAAATTCCAGCCCAGTGCTTATAACGATACTGCACAGGGCTCCATTTTAACCAACCCGGTATCTCGATCCCAAATTGCATCCCGTGAGTATGGCCGCTAAGCGTTAAATGATAATGTTTTTCGTCCTTCTTAACCTCTTCTTCCCAGTGAGAAGGATCGTGGCTAAGTAATACTTTAAAATCTTTACTGGAGAGTCCGTTTCCGGCTTTTTGAAGATCACCGGCTTTTTTGAATCCGCCAATTCCCCAATTCTCTACTCCAACCAGCGCTATCTTTTCTCCGTTTCTCTCAATAAGACTGTGTTCATTCAGCATTAACTTCCAGCCCATTTCTGCATGCGTATCCTTCAGGCGTTGTAAATTCTTCTTTTTTGCTTCCGGACTTTCCCACTGCGTATAATCTCCATAATCATGATTTCCTAGGATAGAATATACACCGTCCCTGGCATTTACCTGCGAGAATACATCTTTCCAGTTCTCCATTTCCGAAGCTTTATTATTCACAAGGTCTCCGGTAAAAACCACCAGATCACTTTCCTGCTCTTTTAAGAGATCAACCCCATACTGTATCTTTTCTTTATTATCGAAACTTCCACTATGTACATCACTAATCTGGCTGATGGTATAACCATCAAAAGCCTCGGGAAGGTCATCGAAATAAAGTGTATATCGTAATACCCTGAAGTTATATCGACCTTTTACCATTCCGTAAAGCAAACCAGCAAACGGAATTGCAGCAAGACCCAGAGCAACTGTACTTATAAATTTCCTTCTTGATGGAATAGAAAAACTTTCTGAAGAGCCGAATAATTTTTGAAAACCAGCAAATGGCAGTCTTAGAAAATCCTCCCCTAGCAGAACTAAAGCAAGTACAATTTTCGCTACAAAGAATGCAAGAAAAATACCTATCGCGTATCCCCTTCCACCCCCAAAACCATCATTAGGATTGGGCTGGTTGAATTGATAGAAAAGATTGGCAATCACAATGATCGAAATCAGGAAATAGAACGAGGCAACCCATACATTCTTTGAAAATACCCGTAAAGCCTGAAAAGCGTAAAGATCTACGATGATGTAGATAACGGCAAGAATTAACCAGCGCATTAAGTAGTTTTTTGCGAAGATAATTTTAATTGCAGCGAACCCCAGCTTATTAACGATTCTTTAAGCTCATACTTCTTACAAAGCATTCTATTATTCTTTATTTTAAAAGCATGCTTCGAAATATTACTTTTAGCAAGAGATTTAAATCATGAAACGTCGACAATTTCTTCAGAAAACCGGGATCAGCGTAGGAGCACTTAGTATAAGTTCCAGCCTTTTTCCTCTAAATATATTAGAACCTATGAACATCAAACCAAAACCTGTTGCGGTGGCAACCTGGAATTTTCAAAACGCAACCAAAAAAGCCGGGTCAATGCTGGAAAATGGTTCCAGTGCGCTGGATGCTGTGGAACAGGGAGTGATGGTAGAAGAAGCCAATCTAAAGAATACCACCGTTGGTGATGGCGGCGCGCCAGACCGGGATGGGAATGTTACTTTAGACGCCTGCATCATGTCACCAGATGGAGACGCCGGCGCAGTGGTTTATCTTAAGGAGATCGCACATCCGGTTCAGGTTGCCAGAAAAGTGATGGAAGAAACTCCGCATGTCATGCTGGCCGGTGAAGGTGCCTTACAATTTGCCATTCAGCAGGGGTTTAAAAAGAAGAACCTGCTTACCGAAAGCTCGGAAAGAGCCTGGAAAGTCTGGCTGGAACATAAAGAGTACAGACCTATTATAAATATTGAAAATCATGATACTATTGGGATGCTATGTATGGACGACAAAGGCGATATCGCCGGAGCCTGTACAACTTCCGGACTTTCCTATAAAGTGAATGGCCGTGTTGGTGATTCTCCTATTATTGGTGCAGGTCTTTTTCTGGATAACGAAATTGGTGGAGCTGTAGGTACCGGAATGGGCGAAGCAATTATGAAAAGTGTGGGTAGTTTCCTGATCGTGGAATTGATGCGACAGGGAATTTCTCCGCAGGATGCCTGTAAGGAAGCGGTCATGAGAACCGTTCGCAAGGCGCCTAATTACAAAGATTTCCAGATCGCCTATGTAGCGCTTAATAAGGCCGGGGAAATTGGATCTTACTGTATCCACAAAGGCTTCAGTTATGCTAAGTTTCATGAAGGAATTAGCAGCGACAACCTGAGCCCTTCTTATTTGGATTCTTAGTTTTATATCTTTCTGCGGAACGATATAATCTTTGTAATTTTGAGCTAATCACGAATTTTATTAAACATTTCTAATGGCCGATCAAAAACGCCTTTTTTTACTGGACGCTTACGCATTAATTTTCCGAGGATATTATGCTTTTATCAAAAACCCGCGAATTAATTCCAAAGGTTTTAATACTTCTGCGATCATGGGTTTTACAAATTCTCTTTTTGATGTTATAAGAAGAGAAAAACCAGATCATTTAGCGGTTTGTTTCGATAAGGATGGTAGCGAAGCCAGAACTGAAATGTTTTCAGACTATAAAGCGAACCGGGATGAAACTCCTGAACCTATACGCGAATCTATCCCGGTGATACAGGAAATTCTTCGCGCCATGCATATTCCAGTAGTGGAATGTGCCGGAATGGAAGCAGATGATATCATTGGAACTCTCGCCAAGCAGGCAGAAAAAGAGAACTATAAGGTATATATGGTGACTCCAGACAAAGATTTCGCTCAGCTGGTTTCAGAAAATATCTTTATGTATCGTCCTGCCAGAATGGGAAATGGGATTGAGATCTGGGGAATACCTGAAGTTCAGAATAAATTTGAGGTGGAACGCCCGGAGCAGGTGATTGATTTCCTCGGAATGATGGGCGACTCCGTAGATAATATTCCAGGACTTCCAGGAGTTGGTGAAAAGACCGCCAAGAAGTTTTTGAAGAAATACGGAAGTATGGAAGGTCTACTGGCAAATACCGATGACCTTAAAGGAAAGATGAAGGAAAAGGTGATCGAAAATGCTGAATTAGGGCGATTATCCAAAAAGCTGGCGACCATATTTATTGATTGTGATGTAAAGTTTCATGCTGAAGATTACGAACTTTCCATGCCAGATGGTGACAAAGTACAGGAGATCTTCGAAGACCTTGAATTCAGAAGACTAAAAGATCAGTTTTTAAAATTATTTTCAGGAGAAGAAGAGAGCACCCCTATACAGGTGAGTAATTCAACTTCAGCAAAACAAAACGCGCAAACCGCTGGCGCTGGACAGTTTTCATTATTTGGAGGTGATGGCGAAGAGATCGAACGAACATCATCGAGAACAAATCTGGCTGATACTCCGCATTTTTACCAGTTGCTTGAAACAGAAATGACACAAAAGCTATTTTTCGAACGACTGCTTATGCAGAAAAGTGTTTGTTTCGATACTGAAACCACTGGATTAAATCCACTGGATGCAGAATTAGTAGGAATTGCTTTTTCCTGGGAATCCGGGAAAGGCTACTATCTTCCATTTCCGGAGGAACGCGAGAAAGCACAGGAATTGATAGAAAAAATACGTCCTTTCTTTGAAAATGAATCTATTGAGAAGATAGGTCAGAATCTGAAATATGATATCAAGGTTCTGGACAAATATAATATTGAGGTGAAATCACCAATTTTTGATACTATGATCGCGCATTATCTTATCAATCCAGATATGCGTCATAATATGGATGTTCTGGCCGAAACTTACCTTAATTATACTCCGCAGCCAATTACCGAACTTATTGGAAAGAAAGGTAAGAATCAAAAAAGCATGCGTGATGTGGATCTGAAATCTCAAACTGAATACGGAGTAGAAGATGCCGATATCACTTTTCAGCTAAAAACGCTTTTCGAGAAAGAACTGGAAGACGCAAACACAAGAAAATTATTCAACGAAATTGAAATTCCGCTGGTAGAAGTACTGGCAGATATGGAACTGGAAGGAATCAAACTGGACGAAAATTACCTGCAATCCCTTTCCGAAGCATTAACCAACGATATAAAGGTCCTGGAAGCTAAAATTTATGAAGAAGCAGGCGAAGAATTCCTGATAAGTTCGCCAAAACAACTGGGAATCATTCTTTTTGAAAAAATGGAACTTTCCAAGAAACCCAAGAAAACGAAAACGGGTCAGTATAGCACCAGCGAGGACGTACTTTCTGTTTTAGCTGAAGAGAACCCGATCGTTCAACATGTACTGGATTACCGCGGACTTGTTAAATTACAGAACACCTACGTGGATGCGCTGCCAAATCAGGTAGAAAAAACGACCGGCCGTGTGCATACCGAATATATGCAAACTATCGCGGCTACCGGAAGGCTGAGTTCCAACAACCCGAACTTACAAAACATCCCGATTAGAACAGAACGGGGCAGACAGGTTAGAAAAGCTTTCGTTCCCAGAGATGAAAACTTCGTCCTGCTTGCAGCCGATTATTCCCAGATCGAATTGCGTATTATCGCCGCTTTAAGTGATGAAGAAAACATGATCAAAGCTTTTAAAGAGGGTGAAGATATTCATGCTTCCACAGCTGCAAAAGTTTTCAATGTGCCATTGGAAGAAGTTACTCGTGAACAAAGAAGCAACGCCAAAACTGTGAATTTCGGGATCATCTATGGCGTTTCAGCTTTTGGATTGAGCAATCAAACTTCTCTCTCTCGTAGTGAGGCAAAAGATTTGATCGACACCTATTATAAGACTTACCCTAAACTGAGTAGTTATATTGCAGACCAGGTAGAATTTGCAAGACAGAATGGGTATGTAAGTACTGTACTGGGACGCCGACGCTATTTAAAAGATATTAACTCCAGAAATCAGGTGGTCCGTGGTGCTGCGGAAAGAAATGCGGTGAATGCACCAATCCAGGGTAGTGCAGCAGATATCATCAAACTTGCCATGATTAATATTCATTACAAACTGAAGGCTGGAAACTATAAAACGCGCATGCTGCTACAGGTTCATGATGAATTGGTGTTCGACGCTCACAAAGAAGAACTGGAAGAGATGAAAATCATGATTCGAACAGAAATGGAGAACGCCTACAAACTGCAGGTGCCTTTAGATGTAGAAATTGGAATTGGCCAGAACTGGTTGGAAGCTCACTAGTCGAAGAAAGATCTAAAAACTTAAAAACCTCGTTAGCAATACTAACGAGGTTTATTGACTAACACTATAAACTACTTCTTACTATTAATTCACTTTAGTGTACTCCAGCATCATAATTCTGATTTCAGAAGCTCTCGTATTACCGGGATCATTCACGTATTGATCTGATTCGATTTTAGAAACATCAAAAGCGAAAGTTCCAGATCCGAGATCGATCGCTTTTTCATGAACAAAGGTTTCTTTATCAATAGTAAGTTCCAAAACAAGCTTGTTATCGCTTACATACCAATCACCTGAATCCATTCTATCGGAAAGGCAACTAAAGTCATTACCATCACCAGATTCAAAACTCATCATTGCATTGTTACTTACAAACGTACTATCAGAGTTAAATGTTATACTCATTGTGTTAAAACAATCAGTTTCATCCAGAAGGTTTTTACTTCCACCAGCATTAGAGTCAAGATCTACTTCCACGTCTGCCATCATTTTCGTTAAATTCCAACTTCCAACCATGTTTTCGCTAGTAACTGTGGTTGCGTTACTGATTTTTAATTGAGATTCCTGAGCAACGTCTTCCTTACTACAACTTTGCATCAAAATTCCTGCGAACAGTAGGCAGAAATACAATCTAACATTCATTATTCGTTTCATGATATATATTTAGGGATTACAAACATACAGTACAATTATAGAAATTAAGGAATCCTTAACAGCAAAAATTAACTTTAAACGCACAAAAAAGTACTTTATCGATATAAATATTACTAATAATCTCTTTTTGAAGTCCTTTACCTACATAATAGTGATTCGCTTGACAGAATTAAGCTTAGATATACAGGTATTTTATCATCCTGAAAACCAGCCGCTTTAAGTCAGATTAAATTTTGATAGTGCTGTTTGCTATATGAATTTATAATTGTACATTTGCACCCCTGTTTTCCCGATTGAGATTCGGGTAAATGGGATTGGAATGTTTAATAATTAGTAAAATCAATTGGTGTGGACACATTAAGTTACAAAACAGTATCGGCTAACAAAGCCACCAGAACCAAAGAATGGGTTGTGGTAGATGCTGACGGACAAAATTTAGGTCGTCTTGCTTCAAGAGTAGCATATCTACTTAGAGGAAAGCACAAGCCTAACTTCACCCCACATGTTGATTGCGGAGACAATGTAATTGTATTGAATGCGCAGGGAATCAACTTAACTGGAAAGAAATGGGACGCGAAAGAGTACATCCGTCACACAGGTTATCCAGGTGGTCAAAAGAGTCTGACAGCTTCAGAACTTTTCGAAAAAAGTCCTGAGAGACTAGTAGAAAAGTCAATTAAGGGGATGCTTCCTAAGAACAAACTTGGAGCAGAACTATTCAGAAATTTAAAGGTTTATGTAGGATCTGAACATGATCACGAAGCTCAAAAACCTAAAACTATTAACTTAAACGACGTTAAGTAATGGAGGTAATTCACAAAATTGGCCGTAGAAAAACTGCTGTGGCCCGTGTATATGTTTCAGAAGGACAGGGAAACATTACCGTAAACAAGAAAGACCTTAAAGATTACTTCACAACTGGAACACTTCTTTATAAAGTGAACCAGCCAATGATGCTTACCGAAAATGAAGGAAACTTCGACGTTAAAATTAACGTTTACGGTGGAGGTATCACTGGACAGGCTGAAGCAATCCGTCTGGCACTATCCAGAGCTATGGTGGCGCTAGACCAGGAAAATCATGGCGCACTTAAGCCAGAAGGTCTTCTTACTAGAGATCCACGTATGGTAGAACGTAAGAAATACGGACAGAAGAAAGCCCGTAAGAAATTCCAGTTCTCTAAACGTTAATATTATTACCGGAATATTTTCCGGGGAGTTCATAAAAAAATTAATTTTTTGTTGTTATTCTGTTCATGCCGGGCAGAAGTTAGTTTAGCATCTAAACAGTCAGGGCCATACTATTAAGTAGCCACCTGGTTGTTGCTATCTCAACAGAACGTAAACTATTACAAAAATGGCAAACAAAGTAGAAGTAAAAGAATTACTTGATGCTGGTGTTCATTTTGGACACTTAACCAGACGGTGGAATCCAAACATGGCTCCATATATCTATATGGAACGTAACGGGATCCACATCATCAACTTATATAAAAGTGCTGCTAAAATGCAGGAAGCAGGTGATGCTCTTGCAAAGATCGCAGCAAGCGGAAGAAAGATCCTTTTCGTAGCTACAAAGAAACAAGCGAAAGAGATCGTTGCTGAGCAAGCTGAAAAGGCTAACATGCCTTATATCACTGAGCGTTGGCCTGGTGGTATGCTAACAAACTTCGTTACTATTCGTAAAGCTGTTAAGAAAATGGCTTCTATCGATAGAATGAAGAAAGATGGAACTTTCAACTCTCTTTCTAAGAAAGAACGTTTGCAAGTAGATCGTCTTAGAGCTAAGCTAGAAAAGAACTTAGGTTCAATTTCAGACATGTCAAGACTTCCAGCTGCGCTTTTCGTTGTAGATACTACACGTGAGCACATTGCGATCAAAGAAGCACAAAAACTAAACATTCCAATTTTTGCGATGGTTGATACCAACTCAGATCCACGTGAGGTTGATTATCTAATTCCATCTAATGACGATGCTTCTAAATCTATTAGCAAAGTTGTTTCTTACGTTGCAGACTCTATCGTAGAAGGTCTTTCAGAAAGAAAATCTGAGAAACCAGCTAAGAAAAAGGAGGATTCTAATGCTTCAGAAGAGAAAAAAGCTAAACCTGCTGCTCCTAAAGCAGAGAAAGCTGAAGTTCCTTCTAAAGATGCCGAAGACAAAAAGGCAATGAAAGAAGCTAAGAATGATGTGAAGCTTGAATCTAAAAGTGAAACTTTAGATAAAGCCAAATCATCTAACGAAGAAGAATAAAATAACGTTTACATAAAATCTAAAAGTCGTTTAGCTTCTTTCTTTACAGTGAGTTTCTAAACGACTTTTTTCAATAAAAAAACAATATTATGGCTAAGATATCCGCCGCTGAAGTAAATAAATTAAGAAAAGCTACTGGTGCAGGAATGATGGACTGCAAGAAAGCATTAGTGGAAGCTGATGGTGATTTTGACGCTGCAATCGAATTGCTTCGTAAGAAAGGTCAGAAAGTAGCTGCAAAGAGAGCCGACAGAGATTCTTCTGAAGGTGCTGCAATTGCTCAGGTGAATACTGAAAACACTAGAGGTGTTATCATTTCCCTGAACTGTGAAACAGATTTCGTTGCTAAGAATGATGATTTCATCAAAATGGCTAACGATTTCGCTGAAATCGCTCTTAACTATTCTTCTAAAGAGGAATTTCTTAAAGCTGATTACAAAGGGATCACTGTAGAGGAGAAACTTACTGAGCAAACTGGTGTTATTGGTGAGAAGATCGAAATTGGTGCTTTCAAAACTCTTGAAGCTCCTTTCGTAGGATCTTACATCCACGCTGGAAATAAGATTGCTGTTCTTACAGGTCTTTCTAAAAGCGTTGATGGAGCGGATGAAGCTGCAAAGAACGTTTCCATGCAGGCTGCAGCAATGAATCCAGTTGCACTTAATGAAACTGGAGTTGATCAAGAAACTATCGATAAAGAAATCGAGATTGCTAAAGATACTTTGAGACAGGAAGGAAAGCCAGAAAACATGCTTGACAAGATCGCTCAGGGAAAACTTCAGCGTTTCTTCAAAGACAACACTTTGGTTCACCAGGCTTATATCAAGGAGAACAAGCAAAGCGTTGAGGAGTACGTGAAGTCTGTAGACAGCGAACTTGAAGTAGTTGCTTTCGAAAGAGTTGCTCTAGGATAATTTATTCTGAATAACATATCAAAGGAGGTTTTATGTATTTAAAACCTCTTTTTTTGTACTCATATTTTACCAGTTAAGCTGAAATGTTATCATAACTGAAGAATTTCAGTTCCATTAAAAATCACCATCCATGTCTGCAAGGCCATTTAAATTCAAACATTTTACCATAGAACAGGATCGTTGTGCCATGAAAATTGGAACAGACGGTGTGCTGCTTGGCGCATGGTCTTCGCTTGCACATGAACCGGAAAGGATCCTGGATATAGGCACCGGAACCGGGCTTATTGCCCTCATGATGGCTCAAAGATCTGGGGCGGAACTTATTGATGCGCTAGAAATCGAAGAAAATGCTTATGAACAGGCTGTGGATAATTTTGAAAATAGTGACTGGGGTGACCGCTTATTCTGTTATCATGCAGCATTTGATGAGTTTGTGAAAGAGATGCAGGATGAAGAGCATTACGATTTAATTCTATCCAATCCTCCATTTTATACTGAAGATTATAAGACAGGTGATGATCATCGTGATCAGGCTCGTTTTGCTGAAGCTTTGCCTCTCGCCGAATTATTGGAAGGTGCTTCCCTCCTGCTATCCAAAAACGGACGCTTTGATATGATCATTCCTTTTTCTAAAGAGGATACTGCGATTAAGATTGCTAAGACTTTTAAATTATATCCTACGAGAATTTCCAGAGTAAAGGGAACTGCTGAAGCACCCGTAAAAAGAAGTCTTATGAGCTTCAGTTTTGAAGAAACTTCAGCCGAAATTGAAGATCTTATCATTGAAATATCCAGACATAATTACACTCCGGAATACATTAATCTAGTCAAAGATTTCTACCTGAAATTATAATTGCTTCTCAGTAAAGACTTGGTTACATTTGTTAGAAACACTACACAATGAAACCAGATCTATTCCAGGCTCCTGATTATTACCAGATTGACGACCTGCTATCAAGTGAACATAAAATGGTTCGCGACGCTACCCGTGAATTTGTAAAAAGAGAAGTCTCTCCAATCATAGAAGAAGCAGCACAAACTGCCACATTCCCGAAACAGATTTTAAAAGGCCTTGCTGAAATTGGCGCTTTTGGACCTTACATTCCTGAAGAATATGGAGGTGCCGGACTTGACCAGATTTCCTACGGACTTATCATGCAGGAAATTGAGCGTGGAGACAGCGGAATTAGATCTACAGCTTCAGTACAGTCTTCCCTGGTGATGTATCCAATCTTCCAGTATGGAACTGAGGAACAACGGAAAAAGTATCTTCCAAAATTAGCTTCCGGAGAAATGGTAGGCTGTTTTGGTCTTACAGAACCAGATCATGGTTCTAATCCTGGAGGAATGACCACAAACTTTAAGGATAAAGGGGATCACTATTTATTAAATGGTGCAAAAATGTGGATCTCAAACTCACCATTTGCAGACATTGGCGTTGTCTGGGCTAAAAATGAAGAAGGACGTATACATGGCCTGATCGTAGAACGTGGAATGGAAGGCTTCAGTACTCCTGAAACTCATAACAAATGGTCTTTAAGAGCCAGTGCTACCGGAGAATTGATATTTGACAATGTAAAGGTGCCGAAGGAAAATCTATTACCAAATAAGTCCGGATTGGGAGCACCGCTTGGTTGCCTGGATTCGGCCAGATACGGGATTGCCTGGGGTGCCATAGGTGCCGCCATGGATTGTTATGATACTGCATTGCGTTATGCTAAGGAAAGAGAACAGTTTGGAGTGCCTATTGCCGCAAAACAATTGCAACAAAAGAAGCTTGCGGAAATGATCACTGAGATCACCAAAGCACAACTAATGGCTTGGAGACTTGGAACTTTGAAAAATGAAGGCAAAGCCACCTCGGCGCAGATCTCCATGGCAAAAAGGAATAACGTTGAAATGGCTATTAAAATAGCACGTGAATCCAGACAAATTCTAGGTGGTATGGGAATTACCGGTGAATACAGCATTATGCGACATATGATGAACCTTGAAAGTGTGATTACATATGAAGGAACTCATGATATTCATCTATTAATTACCGGGATGGATATTACGGGACACGCTGCATTTTAAAATGTTATGCTAAACTTATCGCAGCGCTTGATCGTTTGGAATGGACTTCGACAGGCTCAGTCCGGCTATTAGTGACATTCAATGCTGGTAAGCTAAAAAAATAAATCCTATAACAAATCAAAACAAGGGCAGCCTTTGCAACGTTTGCCCTTTTTATATTTATCGCAGCATTTAGTTTTTAGAGGTTTCGGCTTTTTAGCCACTACTCCATCCACCTGTAAATACTCTACAGATTTTTCAGAATAAAATATAAGGACTGCATTTAATGGCATATTTCAAAGTACAGTTTTAACCATAGCATTTAGTTAAACTAGCTGTAAAACCTATCTAATGTTTTTATAATATGTGGACTAGCTCTTACCTTTGCTGGAAAAATAACCCTATGATGATTAAAGAGATAAACGAAAGTTTAAAACCTCTAACCAACCAGTTAATTAATCATTCACTTTACCAGAAGATCGATAGTCCTGAACAACTGCAATTGTTTATGGAACATCATGTGTTTGCGGTTTGGGATTTTATGTCATTACTAACTGCCCTTCAGGAAAAACTTACTAAAACGACCAATCCGTGGTTGCCGGTAGGAGATCCGGAAACGAGATACCTAATCAATGAGATCGTTCTCGCCGAGGAAACCGATATTAACATGCAGGGAGAACGCCAGAGTCATTTTGAAATGTATCTGGATGCGATGACTGCCGCCGGGGCAAATAAGACCAAAATCGAAGATCTTTTAATGCAGGTAACTCATGGCACTGATATATTTTTAATCATCGCGACTAGCAAATTACCAGTAAGCATTAAACAATTTCTGAAACATACTTTCGAAGTTGTTTATAGCCAGGAACCTCATAAGATCGCTTCAGCTTTCACCTTTGGACGTGAAGGTTTGATTCCAGCAATGTTTACCTCTATCATAAGCAAAGTGCAGCAAAAATTCCCTGAGGAAGATCTGAGTCTGTTCAAATACTACTTTGATCGCCATATCGAACTGGATGAAGATGAACATGGTCCAATGGCATTTAGAATGGTCGAGCAATTGTGCGGAAATGATGATAAGAAGTGGCAGGAAGTAAAAGCTGTTGCTGAAAAGTCATTGCAAAGCAGAATCGAATTCTGGGATGGTATCGAAGCTGAAATTGAAGAGCGTAAATCGCTTCAAACAATCTAGAATTAGAAAAAATTATAGTAAAAAAGCCTGGAGAATTATCTTCAGGCTTTTTTTGTTATTCGGTTGTTGGAGCTATTCGAATCTCCAATCCTTCCAGTTCATCGGTAATAGGAATCTGGCAGCTAAGCCTGCTATTATCTTCCACATGAAATGCCTGATCCAGCATATCTTCTTCCTCGTAACTCATCTCCGGCAGCATGTGCTGATAATTGAGCATATAACACTGGCAAGAAGCACACATCGCCATTCCACCACATATCCCAATGGTACCTTCAGAAGCAAGCTCGTAAGAGCGAATAACCTCCATAAGGTTCATATTCATATCTGTTGGGGCATCGATAACATGAGCCTCTCCTTCGCGGTCTATTATGGTGATCTTAACGTCAGACATTTAATTACTTCTAATTTATACTTTTTACGACTTCTCTTTTAGCTTCCTTCTTACTTCCATCAAAACCACTAACTCCGCTTACAGTAGTATACTTCATCACATACTTCTTGTCTGGGTTAATTAACTGGTAAGCACTTTGACACATGATCGCAGCTTCATGGAAACCACAAAGAATAAGCTTTAATTTTCCTTTATAGGTATTTACATCACCAATTGCATAAACCCCGGGAATGTTCGTTTGATAATCATAAGTATTATCAACCTTAATAGCATTTTTTTCTATTTCCAATCCCCAGTCTCCAATTGGACCAAGTTTAGGTGAAAGTCCAAAAAGTGGAATAAAATCATCTACTTCTTTGATCTCTTCTCCTCTAGCTTCATCTTTATGCCTTATAACTACAGCATTAAGTTCATCTTTTCCCTGAAGATCTACAACTTCAGCATCAGTGATCAGATTTATCTTTCCGATTTTCGAAAGCTCTTCAACTTTTTCTACGGAATCTAAAGCTCCCCGGAAATCTTTTCTTCTATGCACCAAAGAAACTTCCGAAGCAACATTTGATAAAAAGATACTCCAATCCAAAGCTGAATCTCCACCACCGGCGATCACTACCTTGCGATCGCGATATACTTCAGGATCACGAATAATATAAGCAACACCTTTATCTTCAAAATCTTTGATAGAAGGAATTGGTGGTTTTCTAGGCTCAAAACTCCCCAGTCCACCAGCGATCACTACTACCGGAGCATGATGTTTAGTACCCTTACTGGTTGTAACGATAAAACTTCCATCTACCTGTTTGTCTATAGTCTCCGCTCTCTCGCCTAAAGTGAATCCAGGTTCGAAAGGCTTGATCTGCTCCATAAGATTATCAACCAGATCACCTGCAAGCACTTCAGGAAAACCAGGAATATCATAGATTGGTTTCTTCGGGTATATTTCTGAACATTGTCCTCCAGGTTGTGGAAGAGCATCGATCAGGTGACATTTCATCTTCAAGAGTCCGGCTTCAAAAACGGCGAATAATCCTGTTGGACCTGCACCGATAATGAGCATA
Organism: Christiangramia sp. LLG6405-1; assembly: GCF_045055805.1. Classification (GTDB taxonomy): domain Bacteria; phylum Bacteroidota; class Bacteroidia; order Flavobacteriales; family Flavobacteriaceae; genus Christiangramia. The sequence continues at coordinate 471,725 of NZ_CP159330.1, forward strand.
TCAGTTTTAATCATTCTTCAGCAAAATTTTAAAGGGTAGATCGATCTATATTTACCACTTTTTCTATTTGAGGCACATATTTCTTAATCGTCATTTCCACACCACTCTTCAGGGTCATTTGATTAACAGAACAGCCAACACAAGCTCCTTCAAGCTGTACTTTCACCAAACGATCATTTTCTTCTATAGATACAAGGGAAATGTTCCCCCCATCGCCTTCAAGAAATGGACGAATTTCGGCAAGTGCCTTTTCAACATTTATTTTAACTTCTTCGCTTGTCATTTATTTCTTCTTAACCGCGCTACATCCAGCCATCGTTGTGATCTTAATAGCTTCTGTAGGAGGTAAATTTTTATTTCTGTTCACCGTTTCCTGCACCATATTTCGAGTGATTTCCTCGAATGCACTTTCCAACGGAGTAGCAGTTTGTAAAGCTGCCGGTCTTCCAATATCTCCAGATTCTCTAAGACTCTGTAGTAGCGGAATTTCTCCTAAAAATGGCACTTCCAGATCTGCTGCCAGATTTTTAGCACCTTCTTTTCCGAAGATATAGTATTTATTTTCAGGAAGTTCTTCCGGAGTGAAATAAGCCATATTCTCAACAATTCCAAGTACCGGAACATTGATACTTTCCTGCTGGAACATCGCAACTCCTTTCTTAGCATCGGCTAAAGCAACGTTCTGCGGTGTACTTACAATAACAGAACCAGTGATTGGTAATGATTGCATGATCGATAAATGAATATCTCCCGTTCCCGGAGGTAAATCGATCAACATAAAATCCAGTTCTCCCCATGCTGCATCAAAGATCATTTGATTCAATGCCTTCGCTGCCATAGGTCCTCTCCAGACTACAGCCTGGTTAGGTTTGGTGAAAAATCCTATAGACAGGATCTTAACGCCATGATTTTCTACCGGTTTCATTTTGGATTTCCCGTCTACTGTAACAGATAAGGGCCTTTCAGCTTCCACATCAAACATAATTGGAGTAGAAGGACCATAGATATCTGCATCTAGAATACCTACCTTGAATCCCATTTTAGCCAGGGTCACTGCAAGATTCGCAGTTACGGTAGACTTACCAACGCCTCCTTTTCCAGAAGCCACGGCAATAATATTTTTGATTCCGGGAATTTGTTTCCCTTTGATCTCCGGCTTCTTCTCAGCAGCTTCAATCTTGATATTTACTTTAATTTTCGCCTTCTCATAAACCTTTTCATGAATGGCTTTCATCACATCAACCTCTGCTCGTTTTTTGATATGAAGAGCTGGTGTACTTAATACTAGATCGACCACTACTTCATCGCCAAAGGTCATTACATTTTGAACCGCACCACTCTCGACCATATTAGCTCCTTCGCCGGCTACGGAAATAGTTTCTAATGCGGATAAAATTTCTTTTCTGTTCAATTTCATAGACTGATTTTAATCAGATTTTTTACAGCTTAATTAGACTGATTCTAAACGCAAATATAAAGGTAAAAGCTAAGAATACGAAGAATTTAGGAATATTAGATCGATAGCTGGATAGCAGTAATTTATGGTAGTTTATATTCAGTTAAAGCTCTTTCATGGGATCCCAGAAGAGTTCCTTGAAATTGACTACCTGTAGTTCTTTCACCTCAACACCTTCAGCTTCCAGAAGTTGTTGCATAGCGTTGGTTCCAGAGAAGTGATGTTTACCAGAAAGCATTCCGTTACGATTCACTACTCTATGCGCCGGAACATTTCTATCATGAGAATTATTCATTGCCCAACCTACCATTCTTGCACTACGAGCAGCACCAAGAGATTTTGCAATGGCTCCGTAAGAAGTTACCCGCCCTTCAGGAATTTCGCGGCAGACTTCATAAACCCTATCAAAAAAACCTGAATTATCTTTCAAAACTAATTATTCAGAATTCTTACCAGCGCAATGACAATAAGTACTGCCATTAATGCTGCCATGAAATAGTTGGAGTACTTTGCAAATGACTCTGCTTTCTTTTCGATCTTATCAAAAAGTACCACGTAGAGATATAAAGCTGTAAAACTTCCTAAACACGCAGCTATAGAAAAGGATGAATTTAAGGACCAGTCGTATTCCAGACCACCGCTTAAATTCATTGCTCCTGCAATTGCTACAAAATAAGGAATAGGAAACACGTTCAAGGCAGCGATGAACATGCCTTTATAGATACTATTCGCATTCGCCTTTCGCTTACTTGGGTCAATTCTTTTCTTTTTCTGTGCCTGGATGAAAAAATATACCGCAAGAATACAGAATACTACGAGACCAGCCCGAAGCAGCATCTTTTTAACAAAAGGATTTTCAAAAATATAACCTGCAAGCAGTACCGCAATAAGTGCCTGTATAAATACAATAATACCTGCACCAATGGCTACATAGAGTCCGTTTCTTTTACCTTTTTCCACGCAGGTCTTTGCCACGGTCATGTTTACCAAACCTGGAGGCACCACACCAATAAAGGCGGCAAAATAGGTAATAAGGAAAATCTTTGTTTCTTCCAATAATGTCTATTTAATCCGGAATTGAATATAGGTAATAGGTTTACCTTTTTCAAGGTACTGTTTTTCGTAGAAAGTTTGAATTCCGGTTACTTCTTTTGGAGAATATTCATTACTGTAAATATCGTGATGCGCATAAAGGATCTCCTGACCCTGACCATGTAATAAGCCTAAAGTATAACCATGCATAAATTCAGAATCTGTTTTTAAGTGCATGAGTCCGTCGACTTTAAGAATATTCTTGTAGCGAATTAAAAACTCTGCATTGGTCAAACGATGCTTTGTACGCTTATATTTTATCTGTGGATCTGGAAATGTGATCCAGATCTCACTAACTTCTCCGGAAGCAAATACATATTCTATAAGTTCAATCTGCGTTCTAATAAAAGCAACGTTCTCCATTCCTTCTTCGATGGCAGTTTTTGCGCCACGCCAGAAACGTGCTCCTTTTATATCCACCCCAATAAAGTTCTTATCTGGATTCTGCCTGGCCAGCTCTACGGTATACTCACCTTTTCCACAGCCGAGTTCCAAAACTATTGGATTATTATTCTTAAAAAAATCCTTGCTCCAGTTTCCTTTTAACGCAAATTCATTGTCCGTAAGTTCTTCTCTTGACGGCTGAATTACATTTTCAAACTGCTCGTTCTCTCTGAAACGTTTAAGTTTATTCTTGCTTCCCACTTAAAATTGATATTTTGGCAAAATTAAAGAAATTAGCTTAGGAGCGGCTAAGAATAGTTTTGAATATGTCCAAGAAACGAATTTTAGTGGCTGTGATGAATTGGGGATTGGGACATGCCACCCGTAGTATTCCTGTAATTAATGCGCTTCAAAACGAAAATTACGAACCTATGGTGGCTTCAGATGGTGCCGCACTGCAATTACTGAAAAAGGAATTTCCAGAGCTTACTCATCTCGAATTACCCGGTTATAATATTCAATATGCAAAGAAAGGATGGCTTCTCAACTGGAAGATCATTGCCCAAACCAGTCATATTCGAAAGACCATCGCTGCGGAAAAAGAAAAGACCAGGCAGATTATCAAAGATTATCAAATTGAAGGCATCATTTCCGACAATCGGTTTGGGGTTTATAGTGAAGATCTGAAAACAAATGTTTTTATCACTCACCAGATCCATGTTCTAAGTGGCATCACTACCTTCCTTTCTACATTTATTAATCGCCAGCATTTGAAGAATTTTGACCAGATCTGGATTCCGGATTATGCTTCGACGGAAAGGAATTTAAGCGGAAAACTGAGTCATGTAGATGATCTGCCTGAGCAATGCACCTATATTGGTGCTTTGAGTAGATTCGAGAAGCGTGAAATAGAAATTAAATACAAGTACCTGCTGCTGCTTAGCGGGCCGGAACCTCAGCGTAGCCTGCTTGAAGAAAAATTGTTAGAATGCTTCAGTAAAACTAATGACAGTATATTGTTGGTACGCGGAGTAATTTCCGAAGAAGAACAGCTAAGTTCAACTAATTCAAACCTGCAGATTCGTAATTATCTCTTCGGAAGAGAACTGGAAGATGCTATAAACAGTAGTGAGACGATCATTGCAAGATCAGGTTACACTACGCTGATGGATCTGGCAAAATTAGAAAAGAAGGCGTTCTTTATTCCAACACCCGGACAGGAAGAACAGGAATATCTGGCAAAAAGACTGGAACGGCAAAGCATTGCTCCTTTCTGTTCACAAAATCAATTCAGTTTAGAAAAACTGAAAGAAATTGATAATTATACCGGCTTAAGTAATTTCGGTGATGGCCGAGTTCTCCGGGATCTCTTTGCGTTTTTCGAGAGTGAATGAAAATTCACTTCCAACTCCAAACACACTTTCCACATAGATCTTTTCCTCATGCGCTTCCAGAATGTGCTTCACTATAGAAAGCCCAAGTCCTGAACCTCCTTCTTTCCGTGAACCACTTTTATCCACACGATAGAACCTTTCAAATAAACGCGGAATATTCTCTTTGGCAATCCCTTCCCCATTATCTGTCACCCTAACAATGACCTTGTTTTTAATAAGATTCTCAATACTTATCTCTGTAGTTCCACCATTCTTTCCATATTTAATGGAGTTAACGATAAGATTTGTCAAAACCTGCTGAATTCTTTCTCTGTCTGCCCTTACGAGAATGGGCTCTGAGTAATCCAGATCAAAAGTGAGCGTAATATTTTTTTTGGTAGCCTTCATTTCAAGAAGATCAAAGGATGCCTGTATCAACTCAATAATATCAAAAGTCTCGTACTTAAGATGTAGATCACCGGTTTCCAGCTTGGTGATCATATCAAGATCTTTCACGATATAAATAAGTCGCTCTACTCCCTTATTGGCTCTGGCGAGGTATTTTTTTCGAATGACCTTATCCTTATGGGCTCCATCTATTAGAGTTAGGATATAACCCTGAACAGTGAAAAGTGGTGTTTTGAGTTCATGGGAAACATTACCCATAAATTCCTTACGATAAGCTTCTCTTACTTTTAAGGTTTCGATCTCCAGCTTTTTATCCTCGGCAAATTTCTTTACCTCGCGGGTAAGACTGGACATGTCTGTAGTGATCTGGTTAGGACTTAAGGTTTTTGAATCGAGAAGTGATACATTATCATACACCTTCTTGATACGGCGATAAATAAACCGTTCTACTCTATATTGGATGATCAAAAATGAGAACAGGTAGCACAAACCTGCAAAAATAAGAAGTGCGATCCACCAGTTCTGCAAATCCAGAAAGATGAATAACGCCAGTATCGCGGTAAGGAAAAGGCTGATAAATAAAGCAGTCCTTATTGCAAATCTATAAGACCTCTTAAATTGTTGCGCCATTAAACTACAAACTTGTACCCAACACCTTTGATGGTTTTGATCTTATCGTCACCGATCTTTTCACGTAGTTTTCGAATATGAACATCTATCGTTCTTCCTCCAACTACGATATCATTACCCCATACTTTGTCAAGGATATCTTCTCTCTTAAAGACTTTCCCCGGTTTGGATGCTAACAAAGATAACAACTCAAATTCTTTTCTGGGCAGACTGCGTTCTTCACCATTCTGTTCGATCTTATATTCATCGCGATTAATAGTGATCCCGGAAAGTTTTACAATATTGGAACCTGCCTCTTCATCGCGGTAGCGTCTTAACAACGCCTTTACTTTGCTCACCAGAACTTTTGGCTTAATAGGTTTAGTGATATAATCGTCTGCTCCGGCATCAAAACCTGCCATTTGCGAATAGTCTTCTCCTCTTGCAGTTAGGAATGTAATGATCGTATGCTCAAGATCTGTAATCTTTCTTATCTGCTCACAGGCTTCAATACCATCCATTTCGGGCATCATAACATCCAGAATAATAAGATGCGGTTTATGTTTTTGAGCAAGCTTAACAGCTTTTGCACCATTATCTGCAGTGATCACCTGGTAACCTTCCGAAGAGAGATTATACCCTACTATTTCCAGGATATCCGGCTCATCATCTACTAATAAAATCTGAATGTCTTTTTTCTTCATGGTGTACAACTATGGTTTACAGTTCATAAAATTAAGGATTAATTTGAATTAACATTGAGGTTAATCTATTGGTAACATTAAACTAACTCTTTAATGACAAAGGGTTAAATCTAGGGTAACATCGTCGCGGCTTTCTTGCCGTTTATTTGCAGCGAGATTTTATAGCAAGAAAAAAAATGAAAAAATTCTTTTTACTAACACTACTTCTATTAGTTGGTGTTGTGCAAGCACAGGAAACTACAACTGGTGCTATTGGTGGTAAACTAACCGATAAGGAAATGGGTGGTGAACCTCTTCCTTTCGCTAATGTACTCCTTAAAGATTCTTCTAAAGGAACCACTTCAGATTACGACGGAATATATCTTTTAGACAAACTACAACCAGGAATCTATACAGTCGTTTTTAGTTTTGTAGGATATGAAACTCTGGAAATTCCAGATGTAGTTGTGGAAGCTGGAAAAGTGACGGAGATCAATACAGAACTAGGATCCAGTGCAGCATCATTAGACGAAGTAGTGATTACGACTGTCTCTAGAAGAGATTCTGAAGTTGCTTTGTTAGTAGAACAAAAAAATTCAGTAGAAATAAAGGAAAGCATCGGGGCCGTTGAATTAGCCAAACTTGGAGTTTCCGATGCTGCTACCGCTACCACAAAGATTTCAGGGGTAACCACTAGTGAAGCTTCTGGTGACTTATTTGTAAGGGGTCTTGGTGATCGTTACCTGTATAGTACGATGAATGGTCTCCCAATCCCTTCAGATGATGTGGAAAGAAAGAATATCGATCTGGGATTGTTTCCAACGAGAGTAATTCAGAATGTATCGATCAGTAAAGCATACTCAGCGATCAGTTCTGCAGACCAGGCTTCTGGAAATGTAGATATTTCTTCTCGTGAATTGAGAGGAAAAGATGAATTAGGCATTAGCGTTCAGGGCGGAGTGAATACAAATGCCATTGGAGAATTTAGCAATTTTAAAGTTTCTCCAAACCAGGAAGACACTTACTTCGGCGTTTACGATCAGAGCATTCCAACAGAATTTACTTTAAACAACCAGAGTTGGAATCCGCAGACTTCTGTTCCCGTAAATAGAAAGGTAAGCATAACTGCCGGAAAAGAATTTGGACCGTTGAGAGCATTTGTTACTGCATCTAATTCGGTTGCTTTTGAATATAACGAAGGTCTTTTTAGAAACTACAGAACCAACGTTCTTGAAGATCAGTTTACAGATGCTGAAAACTTCAAAAAGACAGATAATAATACTTTGATGGCAGATCTTGGCTTCGAGATCAATGATAATCACCGCCTGAAAGCAACCAGTTTATTTATCAATAAAGTAACCGATGAGGTTTATGAAGCTGGTAGAAATGGTGAAGGTTTTGTCTTCGAGGAAACTAACAGAGGTGAAAATCTGAACCAGTTTATACGTGATCAGAATATCAAACAAACCAGGCTTTGGGTTAACCAGTTACACGGTTTCCATGATTTTCTTGACGGGAAGAACGAACTGGAATGGTCTGCAGGATTTAACCTTGTAAACGCAGATGAGCCAAACCGTATTCGTAATGAAGTAAATATTGGTGACAATAACTTCGTGCAATTGGCAAGAACCGGAGGTTTTCAGCAAAGAAAATCTACTCAGGAGATCGATGATACTGAGTTTAATGCCAGAATCGAGAACACTTATAATTTCCTGAGCATGGATAACGAAGATTCTAAGAATGCTTCCCTTATTCTTGGAGGTAATTATAGGAATAAAGAACGTGATTTCTTTTCTCAATTCTTTGGAGCTGAGGAAACCGACTTTAATACAGTAAACCCTCCATCTATCGATGATCTTGGAGCGATCTTCACTACAGAAAACTTCAATAACAGGTTGTTACAATTCAACCGTCTTACGCCAGATATTTATAATGGAACACTGGAATCTTACGGTGGATTTGCAGTTTTCAACATTGGAAACGAACAATGGAATATTAATGCAGGAGCGAGATACCAGAAGGACAAGGTAGATGTGATCTTTGATGTGAACAACTACCCACAAAACCTTCCGAATTTTACATTTAAGGAATACGATAATGTATATCCAAGCTTAAACATTAAGTTTTCTCCAAACGAAGATTCGAATATTAGACTTGCAGCCAGCAAAACAATTTCTCTTCCAGAGTTTAAAGAGATCGCGCCATTTGAATATGTTTCTCAGATTGGACAGATCACTCGTGGTAACCCAAATCTTGAAGCTTCAAATAACTATAACCTGGATCTTAAATATGAAGTTTTCCCAAGTTCTGGTGAGTTACTATCTCTTACAGGTTTTTATAAAAAGATACTTGATCCAATTAACAGAACTCAGGCACGTGGTGCTTCAGGGGTATTCTCTTACTTCAACGCTAGTGATGAAGCAAACATTTATGGTCTGGAGCTAGAGGCAAGAATGGATGTGATTGAAAATGATAATGACCAGGGCCTTGACATGAGTGTTTCTGGAAATATCACCAGAATGTGGCATAGTCAGGATCTTAAAGATGTTTTTGCTGAAGATGGATCTTTTGTAAGAACATTCAGATATAATGGAAACGATGAAATCGGACTTCAGGGAGCATCAGACTGGATCGTAAATGCATCGGCAAACTTTAGTACAGAAACAGAAAATCCATTCCGTGGAACTATCGTAGCAAACTACGCTTCAGATAAGATCTACGCACTTGGATCACCAGATACTCAAAACCTTGACTTTATTGATATCCAGTACAACGACGAAATCATCGAGAAAGGTTTTGTAACCCTTGATTTGATACTGACTAAAGAGTTCGGGAACAATTTTGAACTTGAATTTAAAGGACAGAACCTGCTTAACCCTGAAATTGAAAGATATCAGGCAATCAGACCATTATCTGGTAATGCTGCAGAGGCAGAACAAACCGTTCGGTCTTACACCAGAGGCGCCGTATTGAGCCTTGGGTTAAGCTACAACTTCTAATTTTTTAACCACAAATTATATACACACAACCAATTACAATCAAAACTTAAATTATGAAAAAAACAGCAAGACACTTTTTGTTAATGAGCGCGCTTTTTGGCGGTTTGCTTATCACAAGTTGTAGTAGTGATGATAATGATATTGAGATCATTAATCCTACAGATGACACTGGGACACCAAATCCAGGAACTTCAGATAACATCCTTAACGGAAGCGTTGATGAAGACATGACTCTTGATGCTAATACTTCGTATCAATTATCCGGAATTCTTTCCGTAGAAAGTGGAGTAACCCTTACAATTCCTGCAGGAACAGAGATCGTTGCAGATCCAGATCTGGATGATAGTGACGCAACCAACGTTTATATCGTAGTTCAAAAAGGTGGAGATATCGAAATTAACGGTACTGCTTCTGCTCCTGTGATCATGCGTTCTTCTAATGGACAGGCTGGTAGCTGGGGTGGACTAATCATCGCAGGTAATGCTGAAACTACTGAAGGTTCTGATGCAACTGCTGAAGTTGGAGGAATTCTTTACGGTGGTAGTGATGCTGCAGATGATTCAGGATCTATCAATTACCTGGTACTTTCTGATGCCGGAGCTCAGATCAATTCTGAATCTCAGTTTAACGGACTTTCTCTATATGGAGTAGGTTCAGGAACATCTATCATGAACGTTGCTCTTATTAATGGAGCAGATGATGGAGTTGAATTCTTCGGAGGTTCAGCAAATGCTACGAATCTTTATCTTGAAAATAACGAAGATGATGCAGTAGACTGGACTGAAGGTTGGAACGGAACAATCGATAATGTTTATGTTCTTCATACAATTGGAAATTTCTCTACTGCGATTGAGGCAGATGGTGAAGACAAGCAACCTACTATCAATAACTTTACAGCAGTTTCTACAAAAGGTGGAACTGCATTACAGTTCAAGAAAAATTCTGGTGCGATCATCAACGGGCTTTCTTTAAACGGTTACGACAATTCAGTTGATATTCCAGATGATACCAGAACAGACCTGTCTAATATTCAATTAAACGGTGATGATGCAGATATCAACAATACTTATTCTCTAACTCCAACGGTAATGGAATCTACTTTTGACTGGATCTCTAATCGTGGTCAGGTATCTGTACTTCCAAACAATATCGATAGCGACCTAACTTTAGATGGTGATAGCGAATATGTAATTAGTGACGTGGTTTCTGTGAATGCCGGAGCAACTCTTACTATTCCTGCTGGAACAAAGATCACTGCTAGAAGTGATGCCGATACTGATGCTACAAGTATTTATATCGTAGTACAACAAGGAGCAATGATCGATATCCAGGGAACAGAATCAAATCCTGTAGTGATGTCTTCAACTTCTGGTGAAGCTGGAAGCTGGGGTGGTCTTGTGATCGCTGGAAACGCAGCAACTACTGAAGGTTTAAATGCTACTGCGGAAGTTGGAGGGATCGTTTACGGAGGTTCTGATGCTGAAGACAATTCAGGTTCTATCTCTTATTTAATTCTGAAAGATGCCGGAGCACAGATCAATTCTGAATCTCAGTACAATGGACTATCTCTTTACGCTGTTGGATCTGGAACTACGATCGACAATATTGCGATCATCAATGGAGCAGATGATGGAGTTGAATTTTTTGGAGGTTCAGTTTCTGTTACAAATGCATACTTTGAGAACAATGAAGATGACCAGATCGACTGGACTGAAGGTTGGAACGGTTCTGTTACAAATGCATACATCAACTTAAGTATCGATAACTTCTCTACGGTTGTGGAGGCAGATGGAGAGAACAATATGCCAACACTGAACCAGATCACTGCAGTTTCAACTGCTGGAGGAACAGCATTGCAGTTCAAGAAACTATCTGGAGCCACGATCAACGGTCTTTCTTTATCTGGTTTTGAAACCAATATTGATATAGCAGATGATACCAGAACAGATCTTTCTGGAATCCAGATTAACGGTGAGGATGCTGATGTTGAAGAAGCCTATGATGCAGATGCAACTGTAGATGCTGCAGATTTTGATTGGGTAAACTAAAATCAAGATTTAGTTTAAAATATTGAAAGTCAATAATTAGCCAAAATTAAGGGTTGCCATCTGGCAGCCCTTTTTTATTATCTATAAATTACGGCAAGCCAGCATTTTGTGGCAGGATTTTTGAAATTTTATTTGTAAGTTTGTCTAATCTGTACCAAAGAGAATGAAGCAAAAGTACCTATTTAGCTTTTTATTATTTAGTTTCCTGATGTTGGCAATCCCTGCGAACGCTCAGGACTCTATCTCTGCTTCAGCTCGAACAGAAATTTCTATCGATGGTTTATCCATTTATCCCAACCCGATTACTGGGGGAAGAGTTTTTATCTCATCCACCAAAAACCAGGAAAAGAAGATCGAGATCTATAATGTTTTAGGAAAGCCAGTTCTTAAGACCCGATTAAGAGGTAGAGAATTAGATGTTTCAACACTTACTCCCGGAATTTATATTATTAAAATAGAGGAAGGAAGATCTAAAGCTACCCGCAAACTGGTGGTAAAATAAAATACATCAAGCCTTAATTTGTAAGCTTCTTTTTAAAGAGGCTTTTTTATTGCTTAATTTTGAAGCTCCAATGTTTCTTTATGCTGAAAAATAAAATCTTCAATATTTCCTCTTCGGAAGAATTTGAAAAGCTAAGCCTTGAAGTTTACCAATATCAATATCAGCATAATCCTGTTTATCAAAAATTCTGTAAACTTCTGAAGAAATCACCTGAAAACGTATTATCTATCAGGGAGATTCCGTTTCTACCCATAGAGTTTTTCAAGAAAGAAAATATCATTACTGAAGAACAGAAAGCAGAGATCACTTTTACCAGCAGCGGAACTACCGGAGCTGCAACCAGCAAGCATCACGTTGCCGATCTTCGCATCTATGAAGAGAGTTTTTTAAAAGCATTTGAAGCTTTCTACGGCTCTCCAGAAGATTATACATTTCTGGCTCTTCTACCAAGTTACCTGGAACGCACAGGAAGTTCTCTTATCTATATGGCAGACGTGCTCATCAAAAAGTCAAATAAGCCCGATAGCGGATTTTACCTCGATGACCTGGAAGATCTTTCTGAAAAGTTAAAGAAGTTAGACCAGGCTGGAAAGAAAGTATTCCTGATTGGAGTTTCTTTTGCATTACTAGATCTTGTAGAAAACGAAACTTTTGATCTACAGCATACCATTGTAATGGAAACTGGAGGAATGAAAGGCAGACGTAAGGAAATGATACGAGAAGAACTGCACCAAATTCTAAGGTCTGGTTTTGGGGTTGATCATATACATAGTGAATATGGAATGACTGAACTTTTATCCCAGGCATACTCTAAAGGGAATGGTACTTTTGAAACTCCAAACTGGATGAAGATACTTATTCGTGATCCGGAAGATGCGCTTAGTTACGTACAGGATGGTAAAACCGGTGGTATTAATGTAATAGATCTGGCTAATTTGAACTCCTGTTCATTTATTGCCACCCAGGATCTTGGAATAATCTCAGGTGACCAAATAGAGATCATGGGGCGTTTTGACAATAGCGACATCAGAGGTTGTAACCTTCTTGTTCTATAATGGAAATTTTAACTTTTCAAGCTGTAATTTACTGAAGTTGAGTGCGACTCAATAATTGTAAGATGGAGAAGGTTCATATCTTCATTTTGCGCTAAGTGAATTTTCATATTAGATTGGTTAGTTAGTTAGTTACAAAGCCTTCAGGTTCTTCCTGAAGGCTTTTGTATTTTAGCTTCCCAAGTGATTTGATTAGCTGTAAAATGCAAGAAAGACGATCATTCCCATTGAAATTATGAAAATGATCGCCCTTATTATATCTTCTTCCTTGAAATTACCCATATACTCCTATTTACGAAGTCGGGCATTCTAAGGTTTTAAATCGCTCTAATGATATAAGTATTCTTCTTTCCTTTATTTAAAATAACATATTTGTTATTGATAAGATCATCTTTAGTTATCGTATAATCTTCTTTTACTTTCTCTTTATTCACTGCTACAGAATTTTCTTTTAATGCCCGTCTGGCTTCTCCATTCGATTTCAGAAAATTAGTTTGCGCAGCGAGCGCAGCGATCATGTCGAGTCCGTTCTCAATTTCAGTCATCGCGATATCAGCTTGTGGCACACCTTCGAAAATATCCAGAAAGGTCGCTTCATTAAGCTTCCTGAAGTCGGCTGCCGTACTTTTTCCGAAGAGAACTTCAGAAGCAGCAAGCGCATTGTTATAATCTTCTTCTGAATGCACCATTGTCGTCACCTGTTTTCCAAGTTGCTTCTGTAGCTCACGTTTGTGCGGCGCTTCCTTGTGTTCAGCAATTAAAGAATCGATCTCCTCCTTGGACAAGAATGTGAAGATCTTGATATATTTTTCAGCATCTTCATCACTGGTATTCAACCAGTACTGGTAGAATTTGTAAGGAGATGTTCTCTCTTTATCCAACCAGATATTTCCACCTTCTGTCTTCCCGAATTTAGTTCCATCAGCCTTTGTGATCAAAGGACAGGTCAAAGCATAACCTTTCCCATCTCCAATTCGGCGAATAAGCTCCGTTCCCGTAGTAATATTCCCCCATTGATCGCTTCCACCCATTTGCAGCGTACAGTCGTTTTCTCTGTATAAATGCAGGAAATCATAACCCTGTACCAGCTGGTAAGTAAATTCAGTAAAAGACATTCCTACAGAAGATTCAGAAGAAAGTCTTTTCTTAACTGAATCTTTAGACATCATATAGTTCACGGTAATATGCTTCCCTACATCCCTGATAAATTCAAGGAATGAGAAATCCTTCATCCAGTCGTAATTGTTTACCAGAACTGCAGCATTATCATGTTCAGAATCAAAATCAAGAAATCTTGAAAGTTGTTCTTTTAAAGAATCCTGATTATGACGTAAAGTTTTTTCATCTAGCAGATTACGTTCAGCCGACTTCCCCGATGGATCCCCGATCATTCCGGTAGCACCACCAACTAACGCATAAGGCTTATGCCCCGCAAGTTGAAAATGGCGTAACATCATGACTCCCACCAGGTGACCAATATGCAGCGAATCTGCTGTTGGATCTATCCCAACGTAAGCCGCACGCATTGCTTCCATTAAATGTTCTTCGGTTCCAGGCATGGTGTCGTGCAACATCCCTCTCCAGGTAAGTTCTTTTACGAAATTCTTCTCCATAATATGCTAATTCAGGTAAAAATAGCCGTAAAGATACCATTTACTCTTATTTTTCCTAAGTGCAATAACTATATTTACCCTATGATACTTGTTACTGGTGGTACGGGATTGGTAGGCGCTCATTTACTATATGAACTGGCGCGTGCTGGTGAAAAAATTCGTGCTATTCATCGTGAGAATAGCGATTTGAATAAGGTTCTCGAAGTTTTTTCTTTTTATTCTGAAGCTGAAGAAGCAAGAAAACTATTTCATCAAATTGAATGGAAAGTCGCTAATCTTAATAATATCCCGCAACTTACCGAAGCATTTGTAGATGTCCAGCAAGTATATCACTCGGCAGCCCTGGTATCTTTTGACCCTGCAGATGAGAAAGAATTACGAAAAGTCAATATTGAAGGCACAGCAAATATTGTCAACCTTTGCATTTCCTGTAGAGTGCATAAATTATGTTTTGTGAGTAGTATCGCTGCTTTGGGCAACATCACGAATGCAGACAAAATAGATGAAACCGGTAAATGGAATCCGGAAGGAAAGCACAACGATTATGCTATTTCCAAATATGGAGCAGAAATCGAAGTATGGCGTGGAACACAAGAAGGTGTAAATGCCATTATTGTGAATCCCGGGGTGATCATTGGTCCTGGTTTCTGGAATTCCGGTTCAGGCAAAATATTTAAAAAGATAGATTCCGGTTTATCCTATTACTTTTCAAAAGTCACCGGGTTTGTAGGAGTACAGGATGTTGTGAAATCCATGATTATTCTAATGAATTCTGAAAAGGTGAATGAACAATATGTTCTGGTTTCAGAAAATATTTCATTTAAGCAAGTTTTTGAGTGGGCTGCAAATGCACTGAATAAGACGAAACCTAAACGAAAACTTCAGAAATGGATGATCGCGTTAGGATGGTTCTTTCAAAAGATTGGAAGTATTTTCGGAAGAAAAAGATCTATCACTTATGAAACTATCAATAGTCTGCACGAAGAAAGCTATTACGATAATTCAAAGATCACCCAGGAAATGAATTATCAATTCGAGCCTATGGAAAGTGTTGTCAAACGAACTGCCGGTAATTATAAGAACTAGTTCCGGTCCTCCCCCATGCTCATGGGAGCGATCAGACTATCTCGAATAACTTTCTTTGATTTGCTGTCATCTTTCAGTTTTAACCTGCTACGTTGCACAGAATCTCTTAATCTTGGAATGGCCATGATAGAATCCATCATCTGCAAAGAATCCTTCTGCAAGCGTTTAAGGCTATCTTCTCGTTTGATCTCCACTTCACGCAAAGCATCGTATTTTGATTTCAACACTTTAATTCGACTTCTTACAGAATCGTAGATTCTTTCATAGATCACATATTGATCTGAGTAATAATTACTGCTCTGTTCAAATTGAAGACTATCAATATCATATTTTTCAAACACGAACTTGTCTGGTTGTATCCCAGTTTGTTCAAGCTTGAATTTATTGTAATTTTTCGCTGCATGAACCAGAGATAATTCGGTAAGCACATCTACCATCTTCTCTTCCGGGATGAGGTTGTCTGGCTTCTCAGTCTTATCCAAATCCTGACAGGCAATCAGAAAGATGGATAATGCAAGTAATAATATGTAGGATTTTCTAGCGATCAAATGTTAGTCTTTCAGCGACTTTCGTAAATGGTTGATGTTTGAAGTTCTTATAAACCAGGTTACCGTTCACGAAAGTATGAGTGATACGTGATTTGAAAGTTGTTCCTTCAAACGGAGACCACTGGCATTTTGAATAGATATTATCTGGTTGTACAGCCCATGGTGAGTTTAGATCTACAAGAACAAGATCTGCCTTGTATCCTTCACGAATAAAACCTCTTTTTTCAATCTGAAAAAGAATTGCTGGGTTATGACAGGCTTTTTCCACGATCTTCTCAAGAGATATTTTCCCCTGATGGTGCATTTGAAGCAAAGCAGGTAAAGCATGCTGAACTAATGGTCCACCACTTGGAGCTTTCGTATATACGTTCTTCTTTTCTTCTTTGGTATGAGGAGCATGATCTGTTGCAAGTACATCCAGGCGATTATCCAGAAGACCCTGTAACAAAGCTTCCTGATCTTTCTGGGTTTTAACTGCCGGGTTCCACTTGATCAATGTTCCTTTAGTTGCATAATCCTGGTCGTTGAACCATAAATGATGTATACAAACCTCAGCCGTTATCTTTTTATCCTTTAATTGCTTCTTACTATTAAATAGAGTTAATTCCTTGGCGGTAGACACATGAAAAACATGTAATCTAGCACCGGTTTTTTTCGCTAGAGCCACAGCTTTAGAAGATGACTTGTAGCAAGCTTCTTCACTTCTAATTTTCGGATGCATTTCAATAGGAATGTCATCACCAAATTTCGCTTTTGCCTCTTCCAGGTTTTTCTGAATGGTTTCCTCATCTTCACAATGTACTGCGATAAGTACAGGAGATTTTTTGAAGATCTGTTCCAATACCTTTTCATTATCCACCAGCATATTCCCCGTAGAGGAACCCAGGAAAAGTTTTAAAGCAGCAACTTTCTTGGGATCGATTTTTTCGATCTCAGCAAGATTATCGTTTGTACCGCCAAACATAAATGAATAGTTCGCATAAGAAGTTTCTTCAGCGATACTGAATTTATCTTCCAGCAACTCTTCTGTTGTGGCCTGCGGCAAGGTATTCGGCATTTCTATGAACGTGGTAATACCACCGGCTACCGCCGCCTTCGACCCCGTCTCTATATTTTCTTTATGAGTAAGACCTGGCTCTCTGAAATGTACCTGGTCATCAATTAGTCCAGGTATCAAATAGGTTCCTTCAGCATCATAGATAATTACATCTGGTGATTTTGCACTTATACTTTCTGCAATTTCAACGATGATTCCATTCTCGATGAACACATCCCCTTCAGTGATCTTATTCTCGTTTACAATCTTAGCGTTCTTGATTAAAACCTTTTTCATCAGAATTTTTTCCTGTTAAACAGACTTTTCAGCTTCATTTTTATAACCCCAAAAACGGCTTCAGAAATAATGGAGCCGCTCATTTTTGATGTTCCTCGTGTTCTATCTGTAAAGATCACCGGAACCTCTATAATCTTAAATCCTTCTAAATAGGATTTGAATTTCATTTCTATCTGGAAAGCATAGCCTACAAACTGTATACGATCCAGGTTTATTGCTCTTAGAACTTCACTTTTATAACATACATACCCGGCCGTGGTGTCTTGTATGTCCATACCTGTAATAAAGCGCACATACCTCGATGCCAACCACGACATTAATACACGGTTCATAGGCCAGTTAATGACATTAACACCGGTTATATAGCGCGAACCAATGGCGACATCGGCTCCATCCCTTTTACAGGCATTGTACAGCCGTATAAGATCGTTGGGATTATGCGAGAAGTCTGCATCCATTTCAAAAATGAAATCATAATCTCTCTTTAACGCCCACTTAAATCCGTGAATGTAAGCAGTTCCTAATCCCTGCTTACCTAATCTTTCTTCAAGGAACAATGTTTCAGGAAATTCAGCCATCAAAGTGCGAACCCTGGTTGCTGTACCATCTGGAGAATTATCATCCACAACGAGAACATGAAACTTGCGTCTTTGTGAAAAAACGTTTCTCACAATGCGCTCAATGTTCTCTATTTCATTAAAGGTGGGTATAATAATTATCCCATTTCCCATTCCTAAAACTTTTGCGCAAATGTATGCAAATTAAAACTTCAAATCTTCATGGAAAGCAACCGCAAATAGGGTCAAAATTTTACATTTGTAAAAAATTTTAAATGCAGGCGACGGCAAGATTAAGTGAATATCAGGATTGGATCACGATCACATTCCTTCTATGCTTTGGCTTGCTGGTATTAGCCCGTGTTGCCTTTCCACAGCGTTTTGAAGAATTTATATCGCTTCTCAACTCTGGTAAATTTATAGCCTTTAAAGGAAAGGAGAATAAGGCTTTTCATGGTTTTAACATTATACTGTTCTCTGTACAGGCGATCGCAGTCTCTTTATTTATCTTTCTGGGATACAGGTATTTTTTTGAAACAGATCTTCACTCTATAGTTTTGTTTATTCGCATTCTCACAGGTTATACCTGTCTTATTTTATTGAAAGCCGGAGTTGAAAAGATCATTGGTAACATCTTTGATATAGATGAGCGGATAGATTACTATATTTTTCAGAAATTAAGTTATCGCAATTTCATATCAATCTTTCTTCTTTTCGCCTGCCTTTTTCTGGTTTATAGCATGGAAGTTACTGGCCTCAGCCTTAGGATCATCGCGGTTACGGCCGTACTGGCAAATGCATTTTCAATGTTTATAATCTATAGAAGGAATCAAAGTGCGCTTAGCGTTAATTGGTTCTATTTTATTTTGTACATTTGCGCTCTCGAAATCGCCCCTTATATTATTTTGTACAAGTTAATTACGATCTAAAAAGGAACTTTAAAGAATTGCATATGAAAGTGAAAACAATTTTGGTTTCCCAGCCCGAACCTAAGGTAGAAAACTCTCCTTATTTTGAGCTGGAAGAAAAACAGAAAGTTAAAATTGATTTCATCCCCTTTATTCATGTTGAAGGCGTTCCCAGTAAGGAAGTTAGACAACAAAAAATTGATCTTGCCAACTACACCGCGATCATTTTAACCAGCCGTAATGCTGTAGATCACTTCTTCAGGATTGCCGAGGAAATGAGATTCAAGGTGCCAGACTCCTTAAAATACTTCTGTCTAAGTGAAGCCGTTGCTTATTACCTTCAGAAATATGTGGTCTATCGTAAACGTAAGATCTACGTAGGTAAAAGAACGTTTGCAGAGCTTGCTCCGCTTATTAAGAAATATAAGAACGAGAAGTTCTTACTTCCTTCTTCAGATATGCTGAAGCCAGATGTTCCAAAGACATTAAATAAACTTGGAGTAGAATGGAAAAAAGCAGTTTTTTACCGAACTGTAGTGAGTGACCTTTCAGACCTGAAAGATGTAACTTATGATATTCTTGTATTCTTTAGTCCTAGCGGAATTAAATCTCTTTTTGAGAACTTTCCAGACTTTAAGCAGAATAATACACGTATCGCTGTATTTGGAAACACAACTATAAAGGCAGCTAAGGAACATGGTCTAACAGCAGATATCAAAGCTCCTACTCCGGAAACTCCGAGTATGACCATGGCAATTAGCAAATACATTAACGAAGTGAATAAGAAGTAAATTTGCTTTTACTTTTATACGATAAATAAAAAATCCGGTCTTGCGACCGGATTTTTTGATTTCAACTAACAATTTAAAACTAATCTACAGGAGCTCCCTTCATGATTTCTTCATTTGCATACTCCTCGAACTTGGAGAAATTTTGCTTAAAGAAACTTGAAAGCTCTTTTGCTTTTTTATCATAAGCCTCTTTATCTGCCCATGTGTTTTTTGGATTCAAGACTTCTGCCGGAACTCCTTCGCAAGTTTTAGGCATACTCAATCCAAAGATCTGGTGATTTTCAAATTCCACTCCGTCAAGTTTCCCTTCAAGCGCAGAACTTATCATTTCACGAGTATATTTTAATTTCATTCGATTTCCTACTCCATAAGGTCCACCGGTCCAGCCTGTATTCACAAGCCATACGTTAACCCCTGCATCTTTCATTTTACGACTTAGCATTTCTGCGTATTTCGTGGGATGCAACGGCATGAAAGGCGCGCCAAAACAAGCAGAAAAACTTGGTACAGGCTCATCTACCCCAGCTTCAGTACCAGCAACCTTTGCAGTATATCCGCTTATAAAGTGATAGGCCGCCTGTCCTGGTGTAAGCTTGCTAATTGGAGGCAATACTCCAAATGCATCTGCCGTTAGGAAAAATATATTCTGAGGATTCTCTCCAATAGAAGGTTCCTGTATATTATCAATATGATATATAGGATAGCTTACCCGTGTATTCTGCGTGATTGAAGTATCACTAAAATCCACATCGCCATTGTCATTAAGAACGACATTTTCCAGGATAGCTCCAGGCTTGATCGCATGGTAAATATCCGGTTCATTTTCTTCGGAAAGGTTAATTACCTTAGCATAACATCCACCTTCAAAATTGAAAATAGTGTTCTCCTTTGTCCAACCATGCTCATCATCTCCGATAAGTTTTCTTTCCGGATCTGCTGAAAGTGTTGTCTTCCCTGTTCCTGAAAGTCCGAAGAAAATAGCAGTATCGCCGTCTTCTCCTACATTTGCAGAACAATGCATTGGTAGTGTGTTGTGGTAAACAGGTAACACAAAATTAAGCGCTGAAAAGATCCCTTTTTTGATCTCCCCAGTATAACCGGTTCCCCCAATTAGCGCGATCTTCTTCTTAAAATTAAGAATGGCAAAATTTTCCTGTCTGGTTCCATCTACTGAAGGATCTGCTTTGAATCCAGGTGCATTTACCACCAGCCAGTCTTCCTGAAAGTTTTCAAGTTCTGAATCATTTACTCTCAAGAACATATTGAAAGCAAATTGGTTTGACCATGGATACTCATTAATCACCCTAATGTTTAAACGATAATTATCGTCTGCACAAGCGTAGGCATCGCGAGCAAAGATCTCTTTATCTCCAAGGTAGTTTGTTACCTTTTTATAAAGAGAATCAAATTTTTCCGGATCAAAGGGGATGTTAATATCTCCCCACCATACTTTATCTTCTGTGATCTCATCTTTTACAATGAATCTGTCCTTTGGAGACCTTCCTGTAAACTCACCAGTATTAACAGCAAGCGCTCCAAATGAGCTCTCTACTCCCTGTCCTAATGCGATAGTTTTCTTCTGAAGTTCCTCTGGAGATAGTTGATAATGTACTCTGGCATTTTTGATCCCGTAATCCTCTAACGAAATCGTTTTCGTAATTTGGGTGTTATCGACCATAAAAAAATCAATTCTGTTGTTTGTTTAGGCGTACAAAAGTAAAAATCTTATGCAGATATAACGATATCGTCAATTAATTTATTTGTTTTTTAACTTTATGAATTTCAGCACTAATAAGAACCAGCCTACAATTAAAAGTCCTCCACCAATTGGGGTAACTAATGCTATTGCTGAAAAGTCTACTCCTGTAACCGCCGTTGTGGATAATAAATAGATAGATCCTGAAAATAATATAGTACCAAGAAGGAAAAGGTAAAATAATAGCTTGTTATCTTTTTCAGTAATAATGATTCCGAGGATCAACATCAAAAAAGCATGATACATCTGGAATCTAACTCCCGTTTCAAAACTATTTAATGAATCTTCAGAAAGTGTTTCTTTCAAACCATGTGCTGCAAAAGCTCCAAGGATCACAGCAATCAATCCAAAAATGGCTCCGGTTACTAAGAATTTCCTGTTTGTCTGCATAGTTTTATATGAGTCAGCTTTTTAATACATTCGTTTGCACTACACAAAACTAACTTAATTTATGCGAGAAATATTAATCGTAGGTGCAGGAAAATCTACCGCTGCACTTATAGACTACCTGCTCGACCGGGCGGTAGAGCAAAATCTAAAATTAAAAATTGGTGATAAGGAACTCAAAAATGCCGAAAATGCCTGCCGGGATCGCAAACATTGCGAAGCCATCGAACTGGATGTTTTCAACAAGGAAAGCAGGGAACCGGCAATTCAGCAGGCAGATCTGGTGATTTCCATGTTGCCCGCAAGATTCCATATTGAAGTCGCCCGTGATTGCGTAAAATTCAACAAGCATATGGTAACGGCTTCCTATATAAGCGATGAGATGCGTGCTCTGGATGAGGAGGTCAAGAAAAAGAACCTTGTGTTCATGAATGAGATAGGCGTGGACCCGGGAATTGACCATATGAGTGCCATGCAGGTTATTGACAGAATAAGAAACAAAGGTGGAAAGATCTTACTTTTTGAATCATTTACCGGCGGACTTGTTGCTCCGGAAAGTGACAACAATCTATGGAACTATAAATTTACCTGGAATCCCAGAAACGTTGTCGTTGCCGGACAGGGTGGTGTTGCTGAATTTATTCAGGAAGGGAAGTACAAGTATATTCCATATCATAGACTATTCCGCAGGACTGAATTTCTTAAAGTAGAAGGCTACGGAAAATTTGAAGGTTATGCCAACAGGAATTCTCTTAAATATCAGAGTGTTTACGGACTCGAAAATGCAATTACTTTATATAGAGGAACTATCAGAAAAGTAGGCTTCAGTAGAGCATGGAATATGTTCGTGCAACTTGGAATGACCGATGATAGTTTCGAAATGACTAATTCAGAAGAAATGAGTTACCGCGATTTCATCAATTCTTTTCTGCCGTATTCCCCAAGTGATTCCGTAGAACTTAAAACAAGACATAGTCTTAAGATCGATCAGGATGACATTATGTGGGACAAGCTTATAGAACTCGATCTATTTAATTCAGAAAAAAAGATCGGCATCAAAAATGCTACTCCGGCGCAAGCGCTTCAAAAGATCTTAATGGATAAATGGACCTTAGCTGAAGAGGACAAGGATATGATCGTTATGTACCATAAATTCGGTTACGAGCTAAATGGTGAAAAGAAGCAAATAGATTCCACCATGGTTCATATTGGCGAGGATCAGTCGAAAACAGCCATGTCTAAGACCGTGGGATTGCCGGTAGCCATTTCAGCATTGATGATCCTGAACGGAAAAATCAAAACCCCGGGGGTACAATTACCAATAAGCAAGGAGGTCTATGAGCCTATTCTGAAAGAACTTGAAGCTCATGATATCATTTTTAAAGAAAAAGAGACAGAATATCTAGGATACAACCCATTTGGTGAGGTAGGTAATTAGAATTGAAAAGCATTTTTGCTATTTTAGCTTAACGACCAAAAATTATCCTTATGAAGATTGTAAACGATAGTGTTGAGCTAGATGGGATCGACAAGACCATTCTTAACTATCTAATGAAAGATGCAAAAAAACCGATCCTGGAGATCGCCAAGAATATTGGAATTACTGGCGCAGCTGTTCACCAGCGTTTGAGAAAACTAGAGAAATCTGGTTTGATCGAGGGTTCTAAGATGATGCTGGATGCTAGATTGCTAGGTTATAAAACCATGGCTTTTGTAGGGGTTTACCTGGATAAAGCTGTAAGTAACCCTCAGGCAGTTAAGCAACTTAGTGAAATTCCTGAGGTTATCGAATGTCACTACACAACGGGAAACTGGTCTATTTTTTTAAAGATCTTATGTCGTGACAACGAACATCTAATGGTAGTACTGAATAAGAACATTCAGGCAATAGACGGTGTATCCCGTACAGAAACCTTTATAAGTCTTAATCAACAAATAGACCGTCAGATCAAGATATAATGAAAAAAGGCTGTTAGAGTTCTAACAGCCTTTTCTATTATTCTAAAGTTTAAATTAATCTCTACCCATAAATATTCCAACGAAATATAGTAGTGTTGCCAGTGATCCTACTGCAGCTACTACATAAGTTCTGGCCGCCCATTTCAGCGAATCTTCTGCTGCATCATGTTCCGCAGAAGTTAGCATATTTTCGGTTTCCAGCCATACCAAAGCTCTTTTACTGGCATCATACTCTACCGGCAAGGTGATAAAACTGAACAAGGTACCCATTGCAAACATAATGATTCCTACAAGTAGCACAGTTTGCCCTACTCCTACGCTCACCATACTCATTAATATAAGTCCACCAAAGATTGCCCATTGAGAAAACTTGGAAGCGATACTTACTACCGGCACCAATTTACTTCTCATTTGCAACCAGCTGTAAGCTTTAGCATGCTGAACTGCGTGACCGCATTCGTGAGCAGCAACAGCCGCTGCCGCAGCATTACGTTGAGAGTAAACTCCCTCACTCAGGTTTACGGTTTTCTTGGACGGATTGTAATGATCTGAAAGCATTCCAGGGGTGGAAATCACTTTTACATCATTGATGCCGTGGTCCCGTAACATTTTTTCAGCGATCTCCTTACCACTCATTCCATTTTGAAGGTGCACCTTGGAGTACTCCTTAAATTTGCTCTTTAGTTTGTTGCTCACAAACATGCTCACTAAGAATATGAGCCCGGCCATTATATAATATCCCATCATAGGTCCTAATATTTTAAGTTTTAGTAATGAACCAAATATATCAAAAACCCCGCCAGCAGAATTGGCTGTCAGTCGATTATTAAAAGGCCAATGAGTTAATTTATTCTAAATGCTTCCCAATCATTTTCAAAAAGGGCTCTTTATATTTCACAAATTCAGATATTAGCTATATTTGCAACGGTTCATAAAAAACAGCTATGCAATACAAGAGAATACTTTTAAAACTATCTGGAGAAGCTTTAATGGGAAAGCGCCAATATGGCATCGATCCCGAACGCCTGGCAGAATATGCTGCGGAAATCAAATCGG
Organism: Christiangramia sp. LLG6405-1; assembly: GCF_045055805.1. Classification (GTDB taxonomy): domain Bacteria; phylum Bacteroidota; class Bacteroidia; order Flavobacteriales; family Flavobacteriaceae; genus Christiangramia. Next base: position 496,325 of record NZ_CP159330.1, read on the forward strand.
TAGTAGAAGAAGGTGTTGAGCTTGCTATTGTAATTGGTGGAGGAAACATTTTTAGAGGTGTTGCCGGTGCCAGTAAAGGAATGGATCGAGTACAAGGTGACCATATGGGAATGCTGGCTACCGTAATTAATGGTCTGGCTTTACAAAGTGCACTTGAAGATGCAGATATTCAAACCAGGTTACAGTCGGCTATCAAAATTAATGAAGTTGCAGAACCTTTTATAAGAAGAAAAGCTATCAGGCACCTGGAAAAAGGTCGTGTGGTAATTTTTGGTGGAGGAACTGGTAACCCGTACTTCACTACAGATTCTGCAGCAGTATTAAGAGCTATTGAAATAAAAGCTGATGTGATTCTTAAGGGTACCAGAGTAGATGGAATTTATACTTCAGACCCGGAAAAGGACAAAAGCGCTACAAAATTTGATTTTATTTCTTTCGAGGATGTCTTGAAGAAAGGATTAAAAGTAATGGATACAACGGCATTTACTTTGAGCCAGGAAAACGAATTACCTATTATTGTATTCGATATGAACAAACCAGGAAACTTGTTAAAAGTTACCACTGGAGAGCCTGTAGGAACAAAAGTAAATTTATAATTAAATAGAAAACGATATTAGAAATGGACGAGGTTGAATTTATTTTAGAAGAAGCAAAAGAAGCAATGGAGAACGCCATTGTGCATCTTAAAAAACAACTTTCAAATATACGCGCCGGTAAAGCTACTCCAAGCATGCTTGGAAGTGTAATGGTTGATTATTACGGAGCAAAAACGCCTTTGCAACAGGTAGCTAATGTGAACACACCAGATGCGCGAACATTATCAATTCAGCCTTTCGAAAAGAGTATGATCCAGGAAATCGAAAAAGGGATCATGGTTGCGAATCTTGGGTTTAATCCAATGAACAATGGTGAAAGCGTGATCATTAACGTACCGCCACTTACCGAGGAGCGTCGTATTCAATTGTCCAAGCAGGCAAAAGCTGAAGCGGAAGATTCTAAGATTGGAGTTAGAAATGATCGTAAGCACGCGATGCAGGAACTTAAAAAAACTGATATCTCTGAAGATGCTTTAAAAGCTTCTGAAGATGAAGTTCAGGAACTTACCAATGAATATATCGCCAAGATCGAAAGTATCCTGGTTGTGAAGGAAAAAGAGATCATGACCGTTTAATGATCACACTTTCAAAATTTTATGCCGGTTCAGGTCTGGAGAAAAACAGATTTGAACCGGCATTTTTATTTCTGAACAAATTCATTTTAAGGTAATGTCAAAGCTAGTATACTTGTTTTTACTGATTACTACTTTTGGCTTCGCACAGTCTAAGGTGAACGGCCGGGTCATCGATTCAGAAACTAATGAACCACTTGCTTACGCCAGGATCATTCTCAAAAATGGCACAGTATTAACCAATATTGACGGTAGCTTTGAATTGCAAGTTGGAAAAGAAGTCGTTGAAGTAAGGATTAGTTATGTTGGCTACAAGTCAATAAGTACCCGTATAAATCAAGATACAAAGTATCTACAGATAAAATTAAGCGCAGTTAGGGAGAGACTGCAAACGGTAGAACTTTCCAATGCACCAAATCCTGCGGATAGCCTTATTTCTGAAGCAATTTCGCGAAAAGAATTGAATGATCCTGAGGAGGTCTTACCTGGTTTTAAATATAAAAGTTATTCCAAGTTTATTGTAGACAACGAAGGTGGTGGAATTCAGCTTTATGTCGATAGTACTTCAGCAGCAATGAAAACTATTGTAAACGAAGGGCGTGGATACCTTTCAGAAAAAGTTGCCAGTCACAGTTATGATGGAAATGGTGACACTTCAGAAGAAGTGCTCGGTGTAAGAACTGCCGGATTTAAGAAACCGGTTTATAATGTCCTCACTATGGGCGTCAACCCGTTTTCTCTATATAAAAACGATTACAGTCTCTACAAAACAGATTATGCAGGACCGCTAGGGAAAACAGCTTTCAGAAACTATGATTATAAGATCCTCGATACGACTCGAACCTCAAGACCTGCTTATGTGATCTACTTTAGTCCGAAGCGTGAAGAGATTGTAGCTGGCCTGGAAGGAATTCTCTATTTAGATACAGAAACCCTCGCTATTCAGAAGGCAAAAGCGCAACTTCTGGGATCGGTAAAACTGGAAGTTGACTATGAATATCAATATTTCCCTGATCAAGATGTCTGGTTTCCGAAGCTACAAACGACCACTATAAAAGCAGGTTCGGGAGGAAAAGAAATTGCTGTTTTTGGAGGTACGGTAGGAATTGGAACTGTTCAACAAAACCCTGGAATCCTTGGTAGACTCCTTGGTGCCGATGAAATAAGCCAGGATCTTTACTTAAATTCAACCGTAATACATTATGATTTCGACTTGCAGCCACAGGCTCAGGTAAAAATAAGTGATGCGGAGATCAGGATCGATCCAGACGCAATAGACAGAACTCAAAGTTTCTGGAAAGAGAATAGAAAAGTGGAATTCGATGATCGCGATGAGGCTACTGAACAGAAAGTAGACAGTCTTATAAAGAATCAGAATATAGAGCGTAAAATTCAGGTCAAAAAAGCCATCGCTTCTGGCTCTTACCCTCTAGGCTTCTGGGATATGGACCTTGGAAAGATCTTTAAGTTTAGTAACTACGAAGGTATAAGGCTTGGATTTGGAGGAAAGACCAACGATCAATTTTCAGAGAATTTTAATCTGAACTCGTATCTCACTTACGGCTTTAAAGATGAAGTATTTAAATATGGTTTGGGTAGCCAGATCTATCTTAATAAGAGAAATCATACGTATCTGAACTTCGGTTTCTCAAGAGATATTGATGAAATTGCTTCCGTAGATTATCTGAAAGGGAGAAATACTTTTTCTATTCTGGAACCTAGATTCGTAAACACCAATAACTATTACAATATTAGGACTTTTGCCGTTGGCCTTGAGCATAAGATTACACCAAGGCTGGATACGCAGTTGCGATTTTCAAGAGAAGAAATATGGCAGATAAAAAATTACAATTATAACGATAACAATCAGTTATACAGTGATTATGATCTCCACTTTATTAAAGCCGGTTTCCTTTGGCAACCGTTCTCAAAATATCTCAGAACTCCGCAAGGTGATGTTTTACTGGAGAAAAAATTCCCTCAGTTTACTGGTCAGTTAGAACAGGCAGTTAAAATTCTGGACGGCGATTTCAACTTTACCAGAATTGGAATCAAGGCAGAGCATGAGATCTTAAGGCTCGATCAATCCAGAACCGAATTTATACTGGAAGGTAACTACGCCGTGGGAGATATCCCTTTAACCCACGCTTTCCACTCCTACCCTAATAATCCAAACAGATCCAGGATTTCTCAAAGAATTTCGGTTGCTGGTCGTAACAGTTTCGAAACCATGTATTTCAATGAATTTTATTCAGACCGCCAGGTGATGCTGCACATGAGACACCAGTTAAGGCCGTTTATCATAAGTAAAAGTTTTCGACCAGAACTTGTTTTTATATCAAGGCACGCCATTGGTGATTTTACTGATATTGCTAAGCATGAAGGCATAACGTTCAATACTCTTGAAAATGGATTTTCTGAAGCAGGGCTGGAGTTAAATAAATTATTTGGCGGCTTTGGTCTTAGCACAGCCTATAGATATGGAGCATATCATCTTCCTACTTTTAAAGAAAATTTCTCTCTTAAATTTACCTTACAGGTACAGTTATAGCTCAAAGCTCGATTAATACAGTAATAACAAAGTATTTAAATAGGGTTTTTTTTACCTTTGCGCCGCTAATAGAAAGCCATGCAAAAGATCTTTAGCTTTGGATTCTGGAATTCCATCGCACGCCTTATTTTACGAAACCGAATTGTGATCATTGTTCTTATACTGATCGCAACCTACCTGCTCTCCACACAATGGAAGAACATGCAGTTTTCGTATACCGAGGCTAATTTAATGCCAGACGACCACGAGGTGAATGTGAGTTATAACGACTTCCTGGAGAAGTTTGGCGAAGAGGGAAATCTCATTCTGCTAGGTGTGCAGGATTCTGCCTTGTTCACTCCTGAAAAGTTTAAAGCCTGGAATAAACTTACAGATACACTACTTACTTATCCTGAAGTTGACCAGATCATTTCACCGGCCAGCCTTCAGGAACTTAAAAAGTTTGAAGATCCCAAAAGATTTGAAATGGTACCGGTTCTACCGGAAGAAGATCTGGATAGTGATATTCTCGCAGCTTTCGAAAACAAACTTTTTACGGCTCTGCCTTTCTATGAGAACCTGGTGTATAGTTCACATTCCAATACCATACAATCTGCCTTGTATCTCAATAAAGAACTGGTAAACACTAAAGCCAGAAAGATCTTTGTACTGGAAGAACTGGAACCTCTTATTGCTGAATTTGAAGAGCAGCAGGGTATCGATGTCAGGGTTTCGGGAATGCCTTATATACGAACACTAAATGCACAAAACATAGTCGATGAAATTGGACTTTTTATTGTCGCAGCCTTGCTGGTCACTTCGATAATTTTCTTCTTTTTCTTTAGATCCATACGAGCCACCATTATTTCCATGGTTACTGTTTGTATTGGGGTTATGTGGGCCTTTGGGTTTATAGGGCTTCTGCATTATGAGATTACGATCCTAACAGCACTTATTCCTCCGCTAATTATAGTCATAGGAATTCCAAACTGTATTTTCCTGATCAACAAGTATCAGCAGGAGATTAAAAAGCATGGAAACCAGGCGAAATCATTACAAAGAGTGATCACCAAAGTGGGTAATGCTACATTGATGACCAATGTAACTACCGCATCTGGCTTTGCTACTTTCATTTTAACCGATAGTCAGCTTTTAAGAGAGTTTGGTGTGGTGGCATCTATCAACATCCTGGCGATCTTCGTTTTAAGCTTATTGATAATTCCGGTTATATATTCTTACTTGAAACCACCGCGAGACAGACACCTGAAACATCTAAACACACGATGGATTGGCGGCTTTGTTGACTGGATGGAAGATATGGTAAGAAACCATAGAATAGCTATTTATATATCTTCTCTCGCTCTACTGATTCTTAGTATCATCGGAATTTATACCATAAAGGTTTCAGGAAGTATTCTTGAAGATATGCCACAGGAGACCCAATTCTATAAGGATGTAAAATTCTTTGAACGGGAATTTGATGGAGTGATGCCATTGGAGATCATGATCGATACCAAGAGACCAAAGGGCGTACTGAAACTTTCTACTTTAAAACGAATGAATGATCTCGAAAGTAAGATCGAAGAGATTCCGGAATTAAGCAAGCCATTATCCATCAACCGACTCGTAAAATACAGTAAGCAGGCATATTATAATGGGAATCCAAAATATTACCAGCTACCAACTTCACAGGAGCAAAACTTTATAATGCCCTATGCAAAAGGTCTTTCTTCTTCGGAAGGAATTATGCAGAGCTACGTGGATTCTACTGGACAATATGCTCGAATTACCACATTCATGAAAGATGTTGGGACCGAGAAAATGGAGGAGATCGAAAATGACCTACTGCCAGAAATAGAAAAGATCTTTCCATCTGAAAGATATGAGGTTTCACTTACCGGAAAGGCATTGCTTTTTCAGAAAGGAACAAGTTACCTGGTTCGGAATCTAATTATTTCATTAGGACTCGCTATACTTCTTATTGCAGGTTTAATGGCCTGGATGTTTAGAAGCTTCAGGATGATTTTGATATCTCTTGTACCAAACTTATTACCTTTGATCGTTACTGCTGGAGTGATGGGATTTCTTGGAGTTCCTATTAAACCTTCAACGATCCTGGTTTTTAGTATTGCTTTCGGAATTTCAGTAGATGATACTATTCATTTTCTGGCAAAATACAGGCAGGAATTAAAAGCCAATGACTGGAAGATCAAGCGCTCCGTTTATGCTGCACTAAGAGAAACTGGTGTAAGTATGTTCTATACCTCGATCGTTCTATTCTTTGGATTTTCAGTATTCATGATCAGTAGTTTTGGAGGAACGGTTGCCCTTGGCGGACTGGTTTCGGCCACTTTGCTGTTTGCTATGTTGTCGAATTTGCTATTGCTACCTTCACTTCTACTTTCACTGGAAAGAAGTATTGCTAACAAGGAAACTTTAAAAGAGCCGGCGATGCGTATTTTTGAGACCGAAGAAGAGGAGGCCAATCGCGATCAGCAAAACAATTAAATTAATATATAAAACAGCCTGCTTGCTAAGCTTCAGGCGAAAAACTATCTTTGTTTTTTCTAAATTTCAACTAAATGATACAAGCAAAAGTCGCTGAAATACTTGAAAGCGATCAGTTTTTACAGGAACACCATATCAAGGGATGGGTACGCTCTTTCCGTAGTAATCGTTTTATTGCGCTTAACGATGGTTCTACTTTGAAAAATCTGCAATGCGTTATCGATTTTGAAAATACCGATGAGGAGACTATCAATCGCATTAACGTAGGTGCAGCTATATCTATCAAAGGAACTTTGAAGGAGAGTCTTGGTAGTCAGCAACGTGTTGAAATTGAAGTTTCAGAAATTGAAATTCTTGGGGATGCGAATCCTGAAGAAGTGAAACTAACCATTCTATCGCCAAAGAAGCATAGTATGGAGAAACTACGTGAGCAGGCGCATTTACGTGTACGTACAAATACTTTTGGAGCGATCATGCGTGTGCGAAGCAAACTATCTTTCGCAGTACACAAATATTTTCAGGAAAAGAACTTTTACCATGTTCACACGCCAATTATTACGGGTAGTGATGCTGAAGGTGCTGGAGAAATGTTTCGAGTTTCTTCGCTGGATATGAAAAACCCTCCAAAAAATGAGGATGGTAGCATTAATTATAAGGAAGACTTCTTCGGAAAAGAGACTAATCTAACAGTTTCAGGACAACTGGAAGCTGAAACTTTTGCCCTTGGTTTGGGGCAGGTTTATACCTTCGGTCCAACTTTTAGAGCTGAAAACTCCAATACTTCCCGGCATTTAGCTGAATTCTGGATGATCGAGCCAGAAGTGGCTTTCTGCGATCTGGATCAGAATATGGACCTAGCTGAAGATTTCATCAAATACGTACTTAGATACGTGATGGAACACTCTAAAGATGACCTGGAATTTCTTGCCGAAAGACAGGAAAAAGAAGATCAGCTGAAGCCAAAAGCAGAAAGAAGCGACATGGGTCTTATGGAGAAGCTCAACTTTGTGCTGGAAAACAATTTCAAAAGAGTTAGTTATACCGAAGCTATCGAGATCCTGAAGAACTCGAAGCCAAACAAGAAGAAGAAATTCAATTATATCATCGAGGAATGGGGTGCAGATCTGCAAAGTGAGCATGAGCGTTACCTTGTTGAAAAACACTTTAAAACACCGGTGATACTTTTTGATTATCCGGCTAAGATCAAAGCATTCTACATGCGTTTGAACGAAGATGGAAAAACGGTAAGAGCGATGGACATTCTATTCCCTGGAATTGGAGAGATCGTGGGAGGAAGCCAGCGTGAAGAACGTTTGGATGTTCTTAAAGAGAAAATGGAAGAATTGAACATTCCGGAAGAGGAACTATGGTGGTATCTTGACACCCGTAAGTTCGGAACCTGTGTTCATAGTGGATTTGGACTTGGTTTTGAAAGACTTGTTCAGTTCACTACTGGAATGGGTAATATTAGAGATGTGATCCCTTTTCCACGAACTCCGCAAAACGCAGAATTTTAAGATTGAATATTATAGCATCGCATACAGTTCCTGCAATCGAACATAAGATCCGGTTGCAGGAGTATGCGATTTCTATTTTCCCTCAAATAAACAGTCGGTCGGCACTGAAAAAGGCGATCGCAAAGAAACTTGTCCTACTGGATGGACAAAAAGCAACCACTGCAGACTGGATCCAACCGGGACAGAAGATAGAACTTCTCGAAGATAAATTTCAGCAAAGAAAGATCTTCACATTTATACTTGAAGTACTATATGAAGATGAATATCTCGCTGTAGTTCACAAACCATCAGGCATTCCTACCAATGGCAATTATTTTCGAACACTGGAAAATGCCCTTCCGCATAATTTATCAGTATCAAATTTAGAAGATGCTTTACGATATCCGGTTCCTGTCCACAGACTGGATAATCCTACCGCCGGGATCATTCTCGTTGCCAAAACCAGAAAAGTACAGCAAGTATTACACAGCTCTTTCGAAAATAAGTCTATACATAAAACTTATCATGCGGTGGTTCACGGCAAGCTACAAAGCGCGGTGACACAGAATGTAAGCATTGACGGTAAAGCTGCAACGACTATTTTTGAACCAGTTGATAACTTTGAAATCGAGGATGAAGTTTTTTCTTTGGTGAGAGCCAAGCCCATCACTGGTCGCACGCACCAGATTCGTATACATTTAAGTAATATTTCCTTGCCCATTGTGGGAGATACGATTTATGGAATTGATGAAGGGTATTTTAAGAACAAGAATCTATATCTATTAAGCTCCGGAATTAGTTTTGGACATCCTATAACGTCAGAAGAAATGGAGTTTGAATTGAAGCTTCCGAAGAGGTTTAGAAACCTCTCCCGCCATAAGTGTTCTTAACAAAAATTTACCACGAACATAGTTCGTGCCAAAGCCAACTTGGATCGATTTTTCCTTATTTTTGTTAGACAAGCACTCTTTTATGCTAAAGCAACAATTAAATTTTAAACTATCTCAGAAGCTCTCTCCGCAACAAATCCAGTTGATGAAACTTATTCAATTGCCTACCCAGGCTTTTGAGCAGCGTATCAAACAGGAAATGGAAGAGAACCCGGCGCTGGAGGATGGAAAGGAAGATCGTGTCGACGAATATGATGATATAGCAAATGATAATTCAGACGATGAATACGATACCGATAGTGAAAGTATTGAGACTGAAATAGACGTTGATGAGTATCTGAGTGATGATGAAATACCAAGTTATCGCCTGAATGCTAATAATTACAGTGCAGATGATGAAGACAAGCAGGTGCCTTATGCCGCTGGAACTTCATTCACGCAACATTTGAAAACTCAGTTAAGCACGATAAGACTCGATGATATTGAGCAGGATATCGCAGAATTCCTGGTGGGTAGTGTTGACGAAAGCGGATATATTAGAAGAAGCATTCAGGATATTGTAGATGATCTTGCGTTCACCCAGAATATTTACACAGACGAGGAAACGGTTGAAAAAGTCCTTAAAAAAGTACAACGTCTCGATCCTGCTGGTGTTGGTGCGCGAAGTCTTGAAGAATGTTTGATCATTCAGCTAAACCGCAGAGAATCCACAAGACAGGTGGAACTAGCCAAAGATTTACTGGAACGCTCTTTTGATCATTTCAGTAAAAAACATTACAACAAACTTCTTACTCGTCATGATATAAGCGAGGACGATCTTCGTGAGGCTATAGATGTTATTGAGCATTTAAATCCTAAGCCAGGTGGAGCCTATTCGGGAAATACCAGAATGGTTGAGCATGTAATACCAGATTTCACCATAAAAATAGAAGATGGTGATCTACAGTTGAGCCTGAATGGTAGAAACGCTCCTGAAATGCATATTTCAAGAGATTACAGTAACATGCTCAAAGGTTACAAGGAATCCAAAGAAAAGACAAAGGCTCAGAAGGATGCCGTTATGTTCATTAAGCAAAAGCTAGATGCCGCAAAATGGTTTATTGAAGCTATTAAACAGAGGCAGCAAACGCTTATGGTGACTATGAGTTCGATCATGAATTACCAGAAAGAATACTTTCTTTCCGGAGATGAACGGAATCTGAGACCCATGATTTTAAAAGATATTGCAGATGAAATTGAGATGGACGTTTCTACAGTCTCAAGAGTAGCAAATTCCAAATATGTTGATACACCTTACGGTACCAAACTTATCAAAGAGTTCTTTTCAGAATCGATGACCAACGATCAAGGTGAAGAAGTATCTACAAGAGAAATAAAGAAGATTTTGGAAATGTCTATAGAGGAAGAGGATAAAAGAAAACCTCTTACAGATGAGAAACTAGCTAAGGTCCTGAAAAGCAAAGGATATCCTATCGCCAGAAGAACAGTTGCGAAATATCGCGAACAACTGGATATTCCTGTAGCAAGATTGCGAAAAGAGATCTAATGAAAATTCTGCTTAGGCTTTCCTCATACGTATTCCATCCATTGTGGATGCCATTTTTTGGAAGTCTGTTTTATTTTATTTTTATACCAAGGTATTTTCCAGACGAGATCGTGAAGGCCAAATTAATGGCAATAGCGATCATTACCATTTTCATCCCGGTAGTATTTTATTTTTTACTGAAGAATTTAGGAAAGGCAGAATCGGTTTTTCTGGAGAAAGTTGAAGAAAGGCGCTGGCCACTATTCTTCTTTTGCTTGTTGATTCTGATGGTTTTACATCAGATCTTAAACTTCTATAATTACCCCGGACTCTATTATTACTTCGCAGGCATACTTATTTCTACTCTATTAGCTTATACTTTGAGCTGGTTCAGGCTTAAAGTCAGTTTGCATATGATGGGAATCACCGGGCTATTGATGTTCGTTACCGGCTTCTGTATTTACTTTCACCTTTATTATATCTATACCGTGGCGTTTCTTATCATCGCCTGCGGTCTCACAGCATCATCGAGACTTTATTTTAAAGCCCATACAAGCTCAGAACTATGGTTAGGAAGTATCTTAGGTCTAGGCCCACAATTACTCCTATTCAATCTGTGGTTTACAGAATATAGAATGTCAGACCTATTTTTAAGGTAGATACATCTAGAGAGTCATTCTGAAGCGAAGCATCTTTGAAAAAAGGGATCAATGAATAGTAAAAATGAAAGTTGAAAGTATTGTATCCAAAGGTAAAAGTTGCTCCAGCTCTAAATTTATTTAACTCCGAAAGATCATTTATCACACTCTGTTCTGCGTCGTCTCTATAATTACTTCGGAAGTTATAAATATAGCCTAAACGCACTCCTGAATATATCCTCCAGAACTTATAGGATTCTGGTGTTGAAGTACGCCATCTAAATTCAAATGGCAATTCGAACTGCTGTGTAGTATAGCGATTGGTATCATAATCTATGTCATCCAAGGATTGAAAATCTGTGACACCGGAAGCAGACTTAGTAATACGCAAATTCTGTCCATAACTATCAATTCCCCAACCAATCCCAAGACCGAGCGCAACGTTTCTACGTTCATTCAAAGGCATGTCTCGAATAACTCCCAGGTTTATACCTCCAGAAAAACTTTCCTGCGAAATTACTTCAGGTTTATTAGTGATGAGGTTGAAACTAAAACCGACGTAGAATTGATCCTCTCTGTAGAGGCTATCTATTGTAAAGGGTACTGAATCCGGGATCTTATACTGCCGCTCATCTTCCTGCGCAATTGATAGTACAGGAAAAAGTAGTATTAAAGTAAGTATGACCAGTTTGATCCTCATGGTTTATAATAAGCTATAAATATAAAAAACATCCTGCCTGGTTTTACCCGGACAGGATGCTTTCTATAATTAAATTGAAAAGATATTAGTTTACGTTCTTACCAGCTTCTCCCTTTTTGGTAGTATAGTTGATTTTCAACGCTTCTGCTTTTCTTAGTTCCTGCTTGATATCAGATACAAGTCCCATATTGGTTTCTTCATCTACTTTCAAAGCAGTTGTAAGATATGGAACAAGTTCTTCACGCTTAGATTCCCTTTCAGCGTAGATAAATTTCTGCACTTCTTCAACACTAGCGAATTTATCATTCAATTGAATTCTAGCTTCAGTACCATACTTAGCCTGGTATCTCTCGCTTGGTTTCCCTGCATAGATATACATGATCAAATCCTTCTTATCCAATTTTTCCACCTGATCTGCAAAAGGTAAATTATTTTGAATCATTAAAGTATTGTCACGCATTACAGTTGCCACCATAAAGAAGAACAATAGCATAAAAACGATATCAGGCAAAGATGCCGTGTTTACAGCAGGCAACTCTCCAGATTTCTTCTTTTTAAACTTTGACATAATTTAAGTCGTTTTCTTTATTTAGTTCTAACTCGTTGGTTCGGCTTCAGATAATTTCTGAGGAATCATATCAGATATCACATCGATCTTCTCCTTCAAAGCCTCTTTGTCACCAGTATACCTTGGATCGTTATAATCACTCTCCATTTTAGTGAAGGTTGTTCCATACATTCTCTGAGCTTCACGGTCTCTAAGCTGATTGTATGCAGCTACAAGTTCGTTCTGTACAGCGATATAAGTTCCATATTCCGTTCCACGGTTATTCACCAATGAAATAATAGCTTTCTGTGGATTTACAGAAGATCCTGAATCTTTAGGACCTTGACAGAAACTACATGCTTCGTCTCCAGTACCTCCTCCATTATCAAGAAATTCAACAGCTGCTGCACGCAGTTCTCCAATTTCCATGCTCTCATCCTCAACCAGCAGCTCGTTATTACTGTTCACAAGCACCGTAAAGATGTTACGTTGTTTAATAACCGGAGGATCCTGCTCTTCAGGTTGCCATGGCGGTAATTTCCTGCTTATTCCGCTATCTGTCTCAATGGTAGTTGTTACCAGAAAGAAGATAAGAAGTAAGAAGGCGATATCTGCCATAGACCCGGCATTCACTTCCGGTGCTGATCTCTTTGCCATATTATTTAGCTAGTTTTTTTATTCCGGAGAATACCATTGCAGCAATCGCAATTCCTGCAAGTATATAGAAGGTAATTAGTCCTGCGCCCACCCAGTGATCACCAGATGCAGACAGCATAGTACCATCTTTCAATTGAGTTGCCTCACCATCACTTAATACATAAGCGACAATGATGATCACTGCAAAAGATCCCACGGCAATAATTGTGTTCTTAATATTTCCTCTGAATAAACCTACGATCACAAAGATAGCAACCAATACAACGATTACTGCAAGAACCAGGTATGCAATCCACATGAAAGGGTCTAAGTGACTCCCCTGTAGGTCTGCCGAGGCTTTTATAGCATCGTCACCGGTCGCGATAATTCTTCCCAGAAGAATCATCCCAATCACACCGATCACGAGTGCCAGATATTTTAATACTTTATGTAAGGTCATAATTTACGTTGTCTTAGATTCGTTTTTTATTCTTGTAAGCTACCAACATATCGATAAGAAGAATAGATGCATCTTCCATATCATTTACAATGCTATCAATCTTAGCAATGATATAGTTGTAGAAAATCTGAAGAATAATCGCAACGATCAAACCAAATACTGTTGTAAGAAGTGCTACTTTAATACCACCTGCTACAAGTGAAGGCTGCATATCTCCAGCTGCTTCAATACGGTCAAAAGCCTGAATCATCCCGATTACAGTACCCATGAAACCAAGCATTGGTGCAAGTGCGATAAATAAAGATACCCAAGATACATTCTTCTCAAGTTGTCCCATTTGAACACCACCGTAAGCAACTACCGCTTTCTCAGCAGCTTCGATGCTTTCATCTGCTCTGTCAAGACCCTGGTAATAAATTGAAGCAACAGGTCCTTTTGTATTTCTACAAACTTCCTTAGCTGCTTCTACTCCACCACTATGAAGTGCGTCCTCAACATCCTGAGCTAACTTCTTAGTGTTTGTAGTAGATAGGTTTAAAAAGATAATTCTCTCAATGGCAATAGCCAGACCAAGAATTAAACACAATAGTACGATCCCCATAAAACCTGGACCACCTTCGATGAAACGTTTCTTAAGCTCCTGGTGGAAACCAAGATCTTCTTCTTCCAGATCATCACCGGCCATTGCTTCTTCGTCATCCTGTACAAAGCTCACAATCGTTCCTGGCAAATTATTCGTACCGTTAGCCGCCTGTAGATTATAGGTTCCAAGAACCGTAATCGCGGCGATTACCAAAATAGAAAATAATCTTTTCATTACTGTTTGTCTTAATTTAATTAGTTAAAGGTTAAAGATATAAATTATTTTTAATAAACACTTAGCAGAGAGGAAGGGATTCGAACCCTCGATACGCTTGTGACGTATACACACTTTCCAGGCGTGCGCCTTCGACCACTCGGCCACCTCTCTGTATTTGTTAGGCTCGGCAAATAACGAAAAAAATAATTATCCGTCAAGAAACCCGCCATTAATTTTAAGACATTTCACCTCTAAGGGAGGTTTCGAAGATCGTTTTGAAAACTTTTGGAGATAAGTCTTTACCTATCAGGTACATTAGTTTACTTACCGCAGCTTCGGTAGTGATATCCTTTCCGGAAACCACCCCTACTTTCATAAGACCCACACTGGTTTCATACTGTCCCATGTTCACACTTCCTGCTACACATTGCGTCACATTGACCACAAAAAGCCCTTCTTTTATTTTCTTCCGAAGAAGTTCAAGAAACCAGGATGTATTTGGCGCATTCCCGCTACCATAAGTTTCTAATACCACTCCTTTTAGCCCAGGTTTGGCTAGAATATGCTCCACCGTGCTCTCACTTATTCCCGGAAACATTTTTAATACGAGTATATTATCGTCAAAACCTATATGTAATTTTGTTTTCTGCTTTCTATTAGGAGCCCAAAGTGCCTTATAATTAACCGAAAGATATACACCAGATTCAGCTAAAGCAGGATGATTCATGGAAGAAAATGCCTGAAAATGCTCGGCATTAATCTTTGTAGTCCTGTTCGCCCGGTATAATTTGTACTCAAAATAAAGCCCAACTTCAGAAATAACTGGTTTTCCATTCTTTCTTAGACCTGCAACCTGAATACTTGTGATTAGATTCTCCTTTGCATCTGTCCGCAAATCCCCGATAGGCAACTGCGAACCAGTGAAAATAATTGGCTTCGTTAGATTTTCGAACATAAAACTCAGCGCTGAAGCGGTATACGACATCGTATCACTTCCATGTAACACCACAAACCCATCATAATCATCAAATCGTTCATGGATCACATTTGCGATCTTGATCCAGTATTCGGGATTCATATTGGAGGAGTCGATTGGATCACCAAAAGTCATGGTTTCGATCTCATGCTCAAGAATCTTCAATTCCGGTATGTTGTGTAGAAGCTCATCAAAATTGAAAGCTTTTAACGCACCAGTCTCATAATCCTTGATCATCCCAATGGTACCACCGGTATAAACAAGTAGTATCTTGGAATTATCCTTCATTCAGGTCCAGTTTATTGATTACAGGATTCGCGTACATTAACAGGTAACTATTCAAAGCCAGCGGATTTTTAATATCTACCCGCCTGCTTACTCTACGGTCAAACTGTCTTTTCTCCTTTTCTGTGTATTTCTCTGTAAAACGCTCCTCGTTTCTTAATAAATCACAGGCTATATAGTTCGATGGCCATATCTTATAATTCTTATGGATCGCTTTATCGATGAGTTTGGAAACTGCCTGAAGCTGATCATTGACAGAAAGATTCTGCTCACGAATATAATCCAGGTCTGCTGAAGTGATCACTTCGCCCGCATTCAGGCGTATTCTACCTTTTTGACCCATCGCGCCCTGCATGATACTATTAAAATCTTCATTGGCGCTTTTCTTATATTCCTCCTGCATCCTTTTTGCCAGTACTTCCGGCATCTTCAACATATCTGTAGGATCAAATTCATAAGAAATGGAAACCGGTACGATCTTGATCTTAGCCAGGTAATCGAGAAGATCCAGGTCACCTTTAGCCATCCCGATCATCTTGAGAACACCCTGTTGGGTCACATCATTCCCATCTTTGGTTCGCCCTTCTCTTTGCGCCATCCAGATCGATCTTGAATCTTCCAGTAATCCTCTCGTATATTCTGAAAGTCGCATAGAACTTTTAAGCATCTCACGCGGACTCTGATTTCGGAGGACCAGGAAATTACGATTCAACTTTGCCAGGGCAGCAAGGAAAGGTTTCTGTACCAGGTTATCACCAATGGCAGAAGCAGTCATCACCAGGTCATGGTTGTACAGCGTATAATTAAGTAACGAAGTATCTAACAGAATATCCCTGTGATTGGAAATATAGAAGTATGATTCATCCTGATCAAGTTTATCGAAACCACGGTCGCTAAGACCCTCACTGGTTTTCTCCAGAACTTTCTCCACACTATAATAAATTACCTTGCTTTGAAAATCCTTAATAGAATAACAATCTGCAAGTATGGTCCTGATCTCGTCATATTCCAGATCGGGAAAGGTAAATTGCAGAAGCGCCTTTACCATGGGATGTTTAACATACTGCTGCAAAGCAGGATTTACCTCTTCATCGTCGTAAAAACGTATATCATCAAAATTTTGCACCTATCTCTAATATTAGTTCAACAAATGAACAAAATTTATGTTTAACAGCTTTAGATTCCAAAGACTTCCTTTGAGTTTTTGGTAGTTACCTCAGCAATAGTCTCCACCGGGAGATCATATATTTCAGCTAATTTCTCGGCAATCTTTATGATATAGACAGGATCGTTCCTTTTTCCGCGGAAAGGTTTAGGAGCCAGGTATGGAGCATCGGTCTCAAGAACGATCTGCTCTAGCGGAATTTTAGCCATGAATTTATCGATTCCACCATTTTTGAAAGTAACCACTCCGCCAATGCCGAGTTTCATATTGTAAGAAAGTGCCTGTTGCGCCTGCTCGAAATTGCCCGTAAAGCAATGAAAGATCCCGAAAAGATCATCACCTTTTTCTTCCTCTAATACTGAAAATACCTCATCAAAAGCATTACGACAATGAATAACAATTGGAAGTTTATACTTTTTCGCAAGCTGTATCTGTCTTCTGAAAGCGTCCTGCTGAATTTCCAGTGTAGATTTATCCCAATACAGATCGATCCCAATTTCTCCTACAGCGTAAAATTTACGTTTTGCAAGTTCCTCTTCCACATGCTTCAATTCATCCTCATAATTCTCCTGCACATGAGTAGGATGTAATCCCATCATCAAAAAGATGTTCTCTGGAAAAGCTTTTTCCAGCTCATACATACTTTGGGTAGTTTCTGAATCTATCGCCGGAATGAAAAAACGGGTCACATTTTGAGCAATGGCATCCTGAATAAGTTGCTGCCGGTCGCTATCAAATGAGTCACTATATAAATGAGTGTGTGTATCTGTAACTGTCATATCGCAAAAGTAAGATATGCGATACAATCATAAAACCAATTTAGCTGAAGTTCTTATTGTTATAAGGTTTTATACTGAAACTGAATGCTTTTCAGCGATCTTCCCGGCGAGGTAAGCCGCATCTTTTTTGATTCCGCCAAGGGTTGCAGAACCTCTTGTATGTAACCAGGGCAGACCAATAAAGTACAGACCTTCCATATTGCTTACTCCGCGGTAATGTTCAGGATAGCCGTTCTTAGCCAGTTCCAGTCCTTCGATCCATTCAAAATTTGGTCGGTAACCAGTAGCCCAGACGATATTCTTTATATCCCGAAGTTCTTCCTTTTCGGTAAGAATACGTTCGTTTTCAGCATCTTTAGTTTTTCCCACAGCGCTCACATTTTCCCTGGCTAGAATTCCCTTTACATCTGTTCCAATTACGGGTTGTCGCGAATTACTGATCTTTTTTCCCAGCCATGTATCTCTGCTGAAGCTTAAAAAACCAGATTTTGTAAACCACCACCAAAGTGTTTTACCCATTATTTCCTGCGGAAGTACTTTTACATCTGTAGTTCCTGAAAAATAGGTTTTGCGATTACTTTCAGAAATTTCATCGAGGATCTGAAATCCGCTATCTCCGGCTCCTACCACCATCGCAGGTCCTGACTGTAACTGTTCTGGATTCTTATAATAGTTGCTATGGATCTGAAAAACTTCAGAAGAGATCTTTTTAGAGAAAGCTGGTGTATAAGGAATATGAAATGGCCCAGTAGCAATAACTACATTTCTTGCTTTTAAATCACCCTGCGGCGACTTCAGCAGAAAATGATTATTTACTCGCGTGATCTTCTGGATATAAGTTTCTAACTCAACCGGAATATCAAAATTCTGCACGTATTCTTTAAAATAGCCGGCAACTTCAGTTTTAGATGGGTAATGACCTTTTTTAGCCGGAAATTCCATCCCGGGCATATTATTAAATTCAGAAGGAGTAAAAAGAGTAAGAGAATCCCATCGATTCATCCAAGAAGCACCAATTTCGGATTCTTTATCTACTACCAGGAAGTTATGACCCTGTTGTTTTAGATAATAGGCCATGGCCAAACCTGCCTGTGCCGCTCCTACCACGATAAAATCCAACATCATTTAACTTTTTTGCAAAAGTACGCTTATTTAAAGGTTTCTGAAAATCAGATCTTTCAGAATATAAACTCCTTATAACTCCAGAATTGGTAAAAGAACAGGATAAGAAATGCAAAGGTGACGATGAATTCCATAAAGCTTGAAGCCAGCAGACCGAGAAAAGAACCGAAAGCAGCCTTTCCAGCCGTTCTGGAATCAGATTTATTTAGAATTTCTCCAATAAAAGCACCTACAAACGGACAAATAAGAATAGCGAATGGAAATGGAGCAAAAATCCCTATGATCAAACCTATGGTGGCACCGATCATTCCTTTTCGGCTTCCTCCAAATTTCTTGGTTCCCATTGCTGGAATGGCAAAATTGAGAATATAGAAAAGGATGGCAACAAAAAGCGTGATTCCAAGGAACACGTAATTCACTCCTACTCCCGGAATAAGAAAAAATATAAGCAGTCCAATCCAGCTTAATGGTACTCCGGGCAAGACCGGCAGAAAACTTCCCAGGATACCCAGGATCATAAAAATCGCTGCCACACTTAACAATACTATCTCCATACTATTTCTTTTTCTGAACGAAGATAATCAACTTAAATTCATTTTTTAACTAAATAATTAGTTCGAACTAAAAGATTAGTTCTATATTAGCTTTAACTTATTCATTTACCATGAAACAATTAACCAAAGCAGAAGAAGAGATCATGCAGATTCTCTGGCATCTAAAAGAATCTAATGTGAACGGAATCATTGATGAAATGCCCGAGCCCAAACCCGCTTACAATACGGTTTCGACGATCGTAAGAATTCTGGAGAATAAGGAATTTGTAGATCATAGAAAAAAGGGAAAAGGTTATATCTATTTTCCAAAAGTTGAGAAAGAGACCTATAGCAACCAGAGCATTAACCAGTTGATGAACAATTATTTCAATGGTTCATTTCAAAGTATGGTTAGCTTTTTTATGAAAAAGAACGAGATGAAATCAACAGATCTCGAAGCAATTTTGAAAGAAATTAATAAAGATAATAAGTGATGGAACATTATATCATCCAGGTAATTTTATTCCAGCTGGCATTTTTCGTGATCTACGAAGTATTGCTGGAAAAAGAAACCTTTTTTAAACTTAACCGTGCGTACCTGATTGCAACTCCTATCCTGGCGTTTTTAATTCCATTTATAAAAATTGGGAGCTTACAGCAAAGTGCACCAGCACGAGTCATGCAACAATTCAGTGATCAAACAATGATCTTAATGCCAGAGGTCATGATTGGTGGAACCTCGAACGCCGCGACTACGAATCCTGTTCAGGCCGATCCTTCGATCAACTGGTTATTCTGGTTTTATCTCGCAGGAGTAGTCATTAGTCTAAGCATATTTATTTTCAAGCTCATTAAACTTCAGAAGATCGCTCGAAAAAGTAAAACTATTGATGTTCGTTACTACGAGCTAAGAGAGGTTCCAGATTCTGATACTGCTTTCACCTATTTCAACAAATTATATATAGGAGACCAGATTTCAGAAAAAGACCGACAGCATATCATCACTCATGAACTGGTACACCTGCGAGATCATCACGGTTTTGATTTGATGGTCTTTGAATTATTGAAGATCCTGTTCTGGTTCAATCCGCTTATCTATATTTTCCAGTCACGTCTGGCCACGCTTCATGAGTATATTGCTGATAGTACCACCGTTCAGAAATCGGGAAAAAAGCAATATTTTGAACAGTTGCTAAATACCGCCTTCGGAACAGAAAACTTTTCATTCACCAATCAATTTTTTAGTCATTCATTAATCAAAAAACGAATCATTATGTTACAGAAAAATCAATCATCCAACATTTCAAAATTCAAGTTTTTACTCATCGTTCCCGTGCTAATGCTAATGCTCACTTATGTAGCATGTTCCGATGATAATTCTGCGGAAATAGAACCAGAATTACAGGAATCCAGCACTTCGGAAATAATTGCGGAACTTAAAGCACATCTAGAAAATAAGGAGAGCCTTACTCCATCAGAGAAAGAAGAGTTCCTGCAGCTTCTTAAGAAAAGAGAAGAGTTATTATTGAAAGAAGCGAAGGCGAATGGGACAGAGGTTATAGAAGTTGTTGAAGAACAAACATTGCCACCTTCACCTCCGCCAGCGCCAGGTTCTACCGAAGATATTCAAAACCGTGCTGATAATAGCGCCTACGATAATGCTTCCTCAGTACCATTTGCAGTAATCGATAAAGTTCCTGCTTTCCAAGAATGTGACCAATGGGTGGATGACGCCAGAAAAAACTGTACTTCTTCAGAAATTTCAAAATTCGTCAACAAGAACTTCAATACTTCCCTGGGAAAGGAATTAGGACTTGAAGGAATAAATCGTGTTATCGTTCAATTCAGAATTGATGAAAACGGACAGGTTCAGGATATTAGGTCAAGAGCTCCGCATCCGAGATTAGAAGAGGAAGCTAAAAGAGTAATTTCTGAACTTCCATCATTTATTCCAGGAGAACAAAATGGTCGTGCCGTAAGTGTCATGTATAGTTTACCAATCGCATTTAAGGTCCAATAATAAATTCAAAAACAAGATTATGAGAATCAATAAAATTAAAAATCTACTTAGCCTCTTTGTATTGCTAATTTCTCTTTCAGGCTTCAGCCAGGAGATGGCTACACCCTTTGCGGTGGCAGATAAATCACCGGTCTTTCCTGGATGTG
This sequence comes from Christiangramia sp. LLG6405-1, assembly GCF_045055805.1. Lineage (GTDB taxonomy): Bacteria > Bacteroidota > Bacteroidia > Flavobacteriales > Flavobacteriaceae > Christiangramia. Next base: position 517,248 of record NZ_CP159330.1, read on the forward strand.
AATCGCTAACTGGCGATGAACAGAAAGATTGCACGGTGGAGCGAATCACCAATCATGTGAATAAAAATTTTAATACCGCTTTGGGTAAGGAATTGAATCTTACCGGTCGTCAACGTATCGTTGTGAAATTTGTGATAGGGAAAGACGGTGAAATAAGAGATGTTGAATCAAGATCTCTGGCAAAAGAGGCTGATATAAGAGCCAGCTTGCAAGCTGAAGCCACTCGCGTGATAAATTCATTACCAAAAATGCAAGCGGGTGAATTCGAAGGTGAAAAAGTTGCGATCGCTTATGCTTTACCCATAGAATTTGCTACGCCTCAAAAAGAAAATAAGAACGGATAATATTCAATAATTTGAAATTTTTACTAGCCCTGATTCTTTCTGTAATTGTCCTGCTGCCAGCCTATGCGCAGCAGGATATTTTAAATAATGCTGATAGCCTTGCAGCGGTTGGCAATCGTGAAGAAGCCATTAAATTACTTACAGACCTGCCTGATAAAGATGCTAAAGTTCTATTGAAACTTGCGAAATTCCATCAGTCGGAAGGTAATATCAAAGCTGCACTTGAGAATTACAAACAGGTAACACAACAACATCCTGAGATGGTTCTAACGATGCAGGACTATGGAGAACTGCTACTTGAAAACGGGAAACTTGAGCTAGCAGATAGTATCTTCAGTAATTTAAAAAAAAGGTATCCTGAAAATGCCGGTTTCACCTATAGATTAGGGCTTACCAAGGAGAAGCGCAAACTGGATACCCTGGCCAATCGTTTATTTTTCGAAACCGTTAGTTATGATTTTTCACATCAAGGTGCATTATATAAAACGAGTAAATATCAATTAGCTCGCGGTAGAAAACACAAAGCAATTGTACTCGCGCAGGCTGGTTTAAAAAAACGTCCAAAAAATGTAAGTCTTCTATCTATTCTGGGCCAGGCATATATGTCTACTTTTCAGTTTGACAAGGCGATACCGGCGTTTAATACGATCGTAGAAGAAGGTGAAGCTTCAGAATTTGTACTGGAAAAGCTCGCAAAAGCCTATCGTATGACCAACCAGTTACCAAAAGCTTTGGAAACCTATAAGCAAATGCTCGACATTAATGATATGAATAGCGCTGCGCATTCTAATATTGGTGTCATCCTGATGGAAATGGACAGACATAAAGAGGCGAGAGAACATTTCTACAATGCACTTTTTATAAAAAATCCCAGAGTTGACAAAGAGTTTCTGAATCTTGGACTTGCTTCAAAGGAACTCGAAGATTTTGAAGAGGCCTACCGATTTTTCAAATTTGCGATCGAAGAAAATGAAGAGAACGAAAGAGCTTTGCTGGAACTCGCTCTTACTGCCGACAGGTATTTTGAAGATAAAAAATCTGTGGCTGAACATTACCAGCGATACCTTAACAGGTATGCCGGTAATGGGAATGCTTCTATGATCGAAATTGCAAAATACAGGTTGAGTGAGCTTAAAAAAGAGGAGCATTTTTCGGAGTAGCAGATAATTTTCCTAACCTGCTAGATTTCACTATTTTTGGAATCCGAAAGCTAAATTTTAATGAAGAAGATATTATTCGCAGTTGCCATTTCAGTTCTGTGCTCCTGTAATTTCGAAACCAGGAAAATTTCTTCTGAAGAGGTTCTGGAGCAGGAATCACGCACGTTGAACTGGAAAGAAGTGGATGAATATCCCGCTTTCGAAGATTGCCAGAATCTTACCGACCTTGCCGAAGCTAAGAATTGCTTCGCACGACAGGTCTCTACAACAATTTACAGTCACCTGGCGAGTCAGCAACCCGTAGTGACCAAAAGCATTGATGATACGCTTTTTATTTACCTGGAAATCGACAAGACTGGAAAACCGCAAGTTGAATCCATAGAAGTTGATACCACGGTGACCAATCAATTACCAGAAATCAAGAACTGGATCAGGCAGAGTATTGATTCCTTGCCTAAAATTTACCCGGCCAGCAAAAGAGGAATTCCTGTATCTACTGTGTTTAAAATGCCTGTAGTTGTAAAAGCCGAATAAATTTATTTTCGATAGTCTCTTCCTTTCCACTTAAAACCTGCGAATAGAGAAGTCAGCGCAATTCCTGAAGAAAATAAAGGGTAGGCAATACTACTCCAGGCATAACTTCGCATGCTTGCCTTCCTGTTAAAGAAAACCGCAGCTTTATATATCAACATAAAATCCAGGTTAAACTTGATAAGAAATGCAATCGTAAGCCACTGAAAATAGCTGGCGTCGAACAGGCAAAACACCAATCCTATGATTATTGCAGCATTCATTAGAAATACGGTCAAAGCAGCAAACCTGGCAAAATTATCTTTGTAGCCGGCAGATTTTGCTGCCCAGCGTAAACGTTGCTGTAAAAAGCTTCGAAAGTCTTTCTGCGCTGCGGTGGTTACGATCATGTTAGTGCATCTTATAAAATCGATCTTTCTTTCGTGTTCTTTAAATTGCTGAAGTAAAAAAACATCGTCACCACCTGCATAGTTGCTGGACTGCCTATAACCTCCAACTTCCTGGAATGCTTTTTTTTTAAAGCATAGATTTGCCGCATTACATATAAACGGTTTTCCCCATCCAAAAGTACCGACTGTAGTAGCCTGCAAACTCATAAAATCAATGAGATCAAATTTTCGGAATAACGGATCTTCAGGATGAATTGCGTCCAGTATTACCGGAGCTGCAATTAGATGTGAATCCTGAGACTCTATATAATTGTCAAATCCCTGCAACCAGTTTTCAGGAACTTTACAATCGGCATCTGTAGTGACTATATATTCAAATCTAGATTTATCTATGCCGACATTAATAGCATCCTTTTTTGCTGAAATGGATTCTCTCTGGTTTTGCAAGAGCTCGATCGAAAGTTCAGGATGCATATTGCTAAATTCCTGTACCATTTTTTCTGAATCATCTTCAGAAGAATCATTGATCAAAAGGATCTCAAACTTGTTACTCGGATACTTCAAATGCTTCAGAGAGTCAAATAAACCGGGCAAATGGAACTGCTCATTTCTAAACGGAATGATGATGGAAAAACCAGTTTCAGAAGAAGAAACAGAGGCAGGATTGAATTTTAAATTTTTCCATCCGTATAAAAGTGATAGGAGTAAAATTATATAACACGGACAAATGACGGCTAGGATGTAGACAGGAAGCATGGCCATAAATTGCGAACGCCAGATTTTAAATGATTAGTTTTGCAGAAGTCCAAATTAGGCAATTTTAGTGAGTAGCACGACAGACAAAAGAACTATACAGGGGGAAAGGATCATCCTGGGAATTGACCCCGGAACCACGATCATGGGTTTTGGTTTGATCAAGGTGGTTAACAAGAACATGAGCTTTATTCAAATGAATGAGTTACAGCTCAACAAGTACAGCGATCATTATGTAAAGCTGAAACTAATTTTCGAGAGAACCATTGAACTTATAGACACCTATCATCCCGATGAAATTGCTATTGAAGCACCGTTCTTCGGGAAAAATGTGCAATCCATGTTAAAACTGGGTCGGGCGCAGGGCGTGGCTATGGCCGCTGGATTATCACGCGAAGTTCCTATTACAGAATACCTTCCGAAGAAAATTAAAATGGCGATAACCGGGAATGGAAATGCCAGTAAAGAGCAGGTTGCAAAGATGCTGCAAAGTATGCTGAAGATCGGGGAACTTCCGAAGAATCTCGATGCTACAGATGGTCTGGCTGCAGCGGTTTGCCACTTTTACAACTCTGGAAAAACCGAAATTGGCAAAAGCTACACAGGCTGGAGCGCCTTTGTAAAGCAAAATCCGGGTAAGATCAAATAGATCATGAGCGGAATCTATATTCATATTCCATTTTGCAAACAGGCATGTCACTATTGCGATTTCCACTTTTCCACCTCTACAAAAAAGAAGGGGCAACTTGTTGAAATGCTTGGCAGGGAACTGAAATTGCGAAAAAATGAAATTCCCGGACCTATACAAACTATTTACTTTGGAGGCGGAACTCCTTCTCTACTCTCTTCGGAAGAACTTGAATCGATCTTTCTAAGCATCAACCAGAATTTTGAAGTTTCAAATAGTGCCGAGATCACTCTCGAAGCAAATCCCGATGACCTTTCGGAAGATGTTCTAAGGATGCTGAATGATTCGCCAGTAAACCGACTAAGTATTGGTGTGCAATCCTTTTTTGAGGCAGATTTGAAATTGATGAATCGCGCACACAACGCAACGGAAGCATTAGAAAGCCTGAAACTTGCGAAGCGATATTTCGATAATATCAGTATTGATCTTATTTACGGAATTCCCGGACAATCTGATGAGCAATGGATCGAGAATCTGGAGATCGCTCTGGAACTGGACATTCCTCATGTTTCCAGTTATGCGCTTACCGTAGAACCAAAAACAGCACTGGAAACTTTTATCAAGAAAGGAAAGATCCAACCGGTCACCGACGAGAAGTTCAGAAAGCATTTTGATATCCTGGTGCGAAAGCTTACAAATTACGGATTTGAACATTACGAGTTTTCAAATTATGGAAAACCAGGCTTTCATTCAGAAAATAATATGGCTTACTGGCTAGGCAAACCTTACCTTGGAATTGGTCCTTCTGCCCACTCTTATGACGGCAAGACCAGAAGCTGGAACGTGGCAAATAATTCATTATATATTTCAGCATTAGCAGAAAATAAAATTCCGCAACAGCAGGAAGTTTTATCGCTAACAGATTCCTATAACGAATATATTATGACGAGATTACGCACAAAATATGGTGTAAATTCAGAAGATATTCACCGCAACTTTGGAAAACTTTACGAACAACACTTTATAAAGGAAGCACAAATTTTTCTTGAAAACGGACATATGGAAAAGCGTGATTCCGAATTCCATATTTCTGAAAAAGGTAAATTCCTAAGCGATGGAATTGCTGCAGAGCTCTTTTACCTCGATGACTAAAATTTTGGTGAGTCTCAGAAATATCAACTTCACCGCTAGCCTATTATCGGTTTACAATCTTACATTTGTTGAGCATATTCATCTCTTATGATCGCCAGCATACATTACCAGAATTCAGATTTTCGTGTGGATCTTTCCAAACCTCTGGATATTTCCATTAGTCTGCGTGGTGATGAAAAAAATCCAATCGCCTGGTATCTGGAACACCCCGAGATCAAGCCGGTTGTTGATGGCAATTTTATTGGCAAAGTAAGTGCGGGAGCTTCAGTGAATTTCAACAATATCAGCTTTAATCCTCACGCTCACGCCACGCATACCGAGTGTGTTGGTCATATCACTAAAGAACCGAACTTCATTCAGCAGCATTTAAAACGTTTCTTTTTTAAGGCAGAAGTGATCTCTTTAGAACCGGAAATTGCTGGCGAAGACCGTATTTTCAGAAGAGCACAATTAGAAAAAGCTTTTAAGGATTCTACTGCTGAAGCGATCATTATCAGGACGCTACCGAATTATATTGGTAAGATCTCCAAACATCATTCTCATACGAACTGGCCATATCTCGAGGAAGCGGCGGCTAATTTTTTAAGAGAACACGGAATCGATCACCTGCTTATAGATCAGCCTTCTGTAGATAAAGAGAAGGATGAAGGAAAACTTCTGGCCCACAAAGCCTTCTGGAACTACCCGAAGGAAATCCGTTACCATGCGACGATTACAGAATTGATCTATGTTCCAAATAAGATCGAGGACGGCGCCTATTTTCTAAGTTTGCAGCCGGCATCTTTCGAAAATGACGCAGCACCATCAAAACCAGTCTTATATAAAATTCTCGACAGATGAAGCTTAGTTTGAAAATCGAAGAATTTGCAATGCTTATTCTGGGGGTTTTTCTCTTCACAAAACTGGATTATAGCTGGTGGTGGTTTGCAGGCTTATTTTTAGTTCCCGATATTGGCATGTTGGGTTATCTTGCAAGTGATAAGATTGGTGCATATTCCTATAATATTTTTCATCATAAAGGAATTGCCGTCGCGATCTACCTGATAGGAATCATGCTTGATCATGCATTTTTACAGCTTGCGGGAATCATGCTTTTTGTGCATTCCGGCTTTGATCGTTGTTTTGGATATGGTCTTAAATATGAAAAAGGATTTAAATTCACTCATTTAGGTGAAATAGGTACATAATATGGAATTACTATTTATAGGACTCGCGGCCGGTGCGGTTGCTGCATACTTTATTTTTTCGATCTTCAATAAGAATCGATCCATGGAGAAGACCAATGAACAATCTGTTGTTCTTATGGATAAGATTAGAAGTGTTTGCAAATTCATCACTGTAGAAGGTGATTTTTCTGAGATCTATCACTACGAGAATCTAAAGGAAAAATATATCAGCCTGGTCTTCGGAAAGAAGAAAGCTATTGTACTGGTACAGGCGAAAGCACACGTTGGATTTGATTTGAGCAAGGTGAGAATGCAAAGCGATAATGAGAATAAAAAGATCATACTCACCAATTTCCCACAACCGGAATTATTGACGATCGAAACAGATTTTAAATACTACGATAAACGTGAAGGCTGGGCGAATCCTTTTACGACTTCAGATCTTACAGACATTAATCGTGACGCCAAAAAAACCATCGTAGACAAGATCCCTCAAAGCGGACTCATGGAGCAGGCACAAAAAGAAGCATTGGGAACGATCGCTCTTATGGAAAAAATCGTGGAAACCATTGGCTGGAAACTGGATTATTCAGCACTTACTATCGAAAATACAGATGCTCCAAAACTGGAAAAATAAGATCTGCTTCTTTTATTAAACACAAATTTTATGAATATAGATCAGTTCAGGGATTATTGCTTATTAAAAAGAGGTGTTTCAGAGCATTTGCCTTTTGGTCCGGATAATCTTGTTTTTAAGGTCATGGGCAAGATGTTTAGCATTGCCAGTCTCGATGAAGTTCCACTTAGAGTGAATTTAAAATGTGATCCCGATAGGGCTGTGCAGCTAAGAGAAGAATACCCGGAAACTATTTTACCGGGTTGGCACATGAATAAACGTCACTGGAATACATTAGTTATGAATGGTGGAGCAGATCCAGATTTGACTAGGGAACTCATAGATCATAGTTATGAGCTGGTAGTTGCTGGATTAACCAGAAAACTTAAGCAGGAATTAGATAGTTTAGAATGAAAGAACCTTTAGCTTTTTACAAGGATAGAAAAAACAAATACGAGCAGGAGAGAAAGAATTTAGCAGGAAAACTGGCGGTTTCGAGTATCCTGAGATTACTGGTGTTTCTTGCTTTATGTGCCGCAATTTATTTTTTCTACGATCAGGTACAGATCGTTGTTCCTGTAGTCATTGGCTGCCTGGCACTATTCATCTTCCTAATCTCAAGACATTCAGGTCTTAAACGCGAAAAGGATAAAACGGAAGCTTTGATCTCTATAAACGAAACTGAGATCCACGTTCTCGAAACTGGAGATTTTCTGAATTTACCAGAGGGAAAGGAATTTGATGTTGAAGATCATGATTTTAGTCGTGATATTGATCTCTTCGGAAGAAAAAGCTTTTTTCAGTATCTCAATCGAACTGCTTTAGCTGAAGGAGCCAGCAAACTTTCATCTTTTCTGCTTAGTAATGACACTAGCCGAATTACTGAAAAACAGGAAGCAATAAAAGAACTCGCTAACAAAGCCGACTGGCGACAGGAATTTAGCGCTACCGCTACCCTGGTAAGAACCGAGAATTCTTCGAAGACCATTCTCAAATGGATTACAAATTATAAAGCTTTTGTTCCGGCAATTATGCGCTGGTTACCATTAGTTTTTACGACTATTTCTGTGGGAGTCATCCTCGCCTATTATTTCAGTTTTATTGGATTTTACCAGTTGCTATTATGGTTGCTTATAGGCATCATGATCACCGCCATATACGTTGGCAGGATCAATCAATTATCCTCTGCAATCGGAAAGGTACAGGATACTTTTCAGCAATATTACCAGCTACTCGGCTTTATTGAAGACGAAAAATTTGAGTCGGTTATTCTCCATGATCTCCAGACTTCCATTGCTTCGGAAAAACGAAAAGCTTCAGAAATTTTAAAGGAATTTAGTAAAGGAATTGATGCTCTGGATCAACGGAATAATTTTCTATTTGGATTTCTTGCGAATGGATTTATGCTTTGGGATCTAAAACAATCTTACCGACTCGAAAAATGGATACTTCAGCATCGAACGGAAGTTAGCAACTGGTTTAAGGCCGTAGAAAACTTCGATGCTTACAACAGCCTCGGTAATTTCGCCTTTAATCATCAACAATATACCTTTCCGAAGATTTCTGAAGTACCTACTGGCATAGAAGCAAAAGTACTAGGGCATCCACTTCTAAAGCAAACTAAACGTGTAGATAACGATTTCAGAATAGAAAGTGACCAGTTTTTTATCATTACCGGTGCAAATATGGCTGGAAAAAGTACTTTTTTAAGAACGGTCGCGCTGCAAATCGTCATGTCGAACATGGGACTTCCGGTATGTGCCGATTCCTGTACCTACACACCTATCAAATTGATAAGCAGCATGCGTACCAGTGACTCGCTGGGTAATGATGAGTCTTATTTCTTTTCTGAATTGAAAAGACTAAAGTATATCGTGGATAAAATTCAGACCGAGAAATACTTTATCATTCTCGATGAGATCCTGAAAGGCACCAATAGTACAGACAAGGCGATTGGCTCAAAAAAGTTCATTGAACGCCTTGTAAAATCCAACTCAACTGGGATCATTGCTACACACGATCTTAGTTTGTGCGAAACTGCCAACCAGTTCGAACAGGTAAAGAATTACTATTTCGATGCCGAAATTGAGAATAATGAACTTCATTTTGATTACCGATTCAAAAAAGGAATTTGCCAAAATATGAATGCTTCATTCTTACTTAGAAAAATGCATATCGTGGAAGATTGATCTACAGGTAAGTTTTCACAAGTTAATTAGACTACATCGCTTATGGATTCATTGACACAAATTGTATTAGGCGCAGCTGTTGGAGAAGCTGTTCTGGGTAAAAAAGTTGGAAATAAAGCGATGTTGTATGGAGCAATCGCCGGAACCATTCCAGATCTGGACACTTTTGTAGGCTATGCATATGATACGATCACTGCGACCGAGATCCACCGTGGCTTTTCTCATTCTATAGTATTTTCAGTCCTGTTCGCGCCGGTTTTTGGATGGCTAATTTCAAAGATCGAGTCAAAATCTGCTGCTACCTGGAAGAACTGGTCATGGCTCATGTTCTGGGGACTTTTCACTCATCCTTTGCTCGATGCACATACCACCTGGGGCACACAACTGTTCTGGCCATTCGATCTAAGACTGGCTTATAAGAATATCTTTATCATTGATCCACTTTATACCTTGCCGTTTTTAGTGCTGCTTATCATGGCAATGCGTTTAAAACGAGATGATCAAAAACGAACGAAATACAATCGGCTTGGTTTAATTATTAGTAGCATTTACCTATTATTGATCACCCCTGCACTTAAATGGATCACTTATAACAAGTTCGAAAATGCTTTGGAAGAACAGTCGATTTCCTATCAAAGAATGGATACACGACCTGCGCCTATGAATAGTATTTTATGGAGCGCAAATATAGAAGCTAAAGATCATTTTTTAATCGCCGACTATTCCATTTTTGACACCAAACCTATAAGTTTTCAGGAAGTACCGAAGAATCTTGAGTTTGCCGACAGTCTTGCAGGTGACCCCAACTTAAAGCGTTTGATTGATATTAGCGAAGGTTGGTATACTTTCAGCGAGCAGAACGAGCAGCTTTATTTTAATGATCTTCGCTTCGGAAAACTGGATATGAATGATCCCGATGCGCCATTTATTTTCAGCTTTTTACTGCAGGAAGAGGATGGAGAATTAACCGCCACTGAAACTGAGCGTTCCATGAAAGATGCAGAAAGCTTGCTTCCTGAATTGTGGAGCAGAATCCTTGGAAATTGAATCTATTTTACTGAAAAAGTCAGAAATTCTGAAAAAAACATGGCTTTAAGCTACCTTTGCTTCTCAAAATGTTCAAATAAATGATTTCTGAAGATAAATTAAGAGAACGCAGTGATTCCACCTGTGAATTGTGCGGACAAACCGAACACCTGAATGCCTATACAGTTTCTGAAGCTCCAGAGGACCAGGAAGCTGAGATCCTGATCTGCCAGAACTGTGAATCGCAAATAGAAAATCCGGAAAATGTAGAACCAAATCACTGGCGTTGTCTCAATGACAGTATGTGGAGTACAGTTCCTGCCGTACAGGTTATTTCGTGGAGAATGCTGAACAGACTTAAATCTGAAGGCTGGCCGCAGGACTTACTTGATATGATGTATATGGAAGATGAGTTGAAGAACTGGGCTAAAACAGGTATACAGACTAGGGAAACCGATACTCAACTCGTTCATAAAGATAGTAATGGGGTGGTGCTGGAAGCAGGTGACAGCGTTGTTTTAATCAAAGATCTTAATGTAAAAGGCAGCAGTCTTACAGCAAAAAGGGGAACTGCAGTTCGAAGAATATCCCTGGTTCATGATAATGCTGAGCAAATTGAAGGTAAAGTGGAAGGCCAGCAGATCGTATTACTGACCAAGTTCGTAAAGAAAACCTAATCACGCCTATGGAAAATAAAAAGAACACTCAGCCAAACAATCCTTTACACGGTGTCAAACTTGCTGATATCCTTGATTCTTTACATGATCATTATGGATGGGAAGGGCTTGCTGAAAGGATCAATATTAATTGCTTCAAATCCAATCCAACAAAAAAGTCCAGCTTAAAATTTCTACGGAAGGAACTCTGGGCAAGAGAAAAAGTAGAACGTTTGTACCTTAAGACAAACTTTAAATAGAAATATACTCACAAAAAAAAGCGGCCAGTTGGCCGCTTTTTTTCTACAATTCTGCTACTAACTACTCTTCAGTCTTAGCAACTTCTTTTTCTTCTTTTTCTTTCCTTTCAGTTAAGAAACTATAGTTTTCAGAATAATCAAGCATCTGCTCTTGGAAAGATCTTGGCTGAGTTACTTTGATCGAAATGATCTCATCATTCTCATCCATTTCAGCAACCAAAACAGGATTCACGAATCCGCTATATGGCGCCGACTTAAATTTTGAATTTCTGTCCAGTACCTGTTTGTGAATATCCTGATCTACTTTTACACCGTAGTTTTCTACCAGGTCTTTTGCAGCCTGGAAATCACCTTCAGACTTGATTCTCTGAGTTTCTTTAAGCAGATCTCCGAACAATGAACGAAGCTTCGTGTAGTCTTTGATATCAAAGTAGATATTACCATCTTTTTCAACTTTTTCAATAACTCCTTCTTCCTGTCCTTTTTCGTAAACCCATTTACTCACCCATTGTCTGTTACGCATATGAGCTTCTTCGATATCCTGACCCGGCTCAATTCTTACTAGCTGCGTCATCAATCCATTTCGAATATAGTCGTTATAAGCAGCCTTCCCCAGTTTTTCAGAATCATCTGTAAGTCCAAGTTCTTCCAGTTTTGGATCCATCAGGTAATACAGACCTACAAGATCTGCACGACCTTCTTCAAGTGTAGATGCATAGTTCTTTAGAGTTTCCTTGGTTTCTCCAACACCAGCATTCATCTGTCCTGAAGCGTGACCAACTACTTCATGCAGTGCAGTATGTAGCTTATCAGCCTCTTTCCCGTATTGTTCAGAAAGTTGTACTTCTTCTTCATCATGTGCAAATTCCTTCAGTTTGTCTGATCCGCCTGCGCTTTCGTAAGCAGAAATGATATTCCCTAAAGAAACAGATTTGCTTCCATGCTCTTTACGAATCCAGTTCGCATTGGGAAGGTTTACACCAATTGGCGTACTTGGAGATGCATCACCTGCTTCACCAGCAACGATCACTGTTTTGTAAGTTACTCCTACTACAGAATCTTTTTTATGCTCATCCATGATTGGCGAGTTATCCTCGAACCACTGCACTTCATTTTCAAGAACGCTCATCTTTTTGGACATATCAAAATCCTTGATCTGAACGATGTTTTCATAAGATCCTCTGTAACCCTTTGGATCATTATAAACCTCTATAAAACTGTTGATATAGTCAATATTACCTTCTGTAGCTTCTACCCAGGCAACGTTGTAATCATCCCAGGTTTTCAGGTCTCCGGTAGTATAGTAATCGATCAAAAGACCTAAAGCATTGGCCTGTTTCTCATTTTCAGCGACACCTTTTGCCTTTTCCAACCAGTTGATGATCTCATCGATCGCTTCACCGTAAAGTCCGCCGCTTTTATAAACTTTTTCAACCAGTTTTCCATTCTCCTTTACAAGCTTGGAGTTAAGTCCGTAAGAAAGCGGTCTTTCAGGATTTGGAGATTTCATTTTCGCGTAGAATGCATCCACTTCCGCAGCAGTTACATCAGGACCGTAGAAATTGATGGCAGAACCTTCCAGTAAACCATCAGCTTCATTAAGATTTACTTTTTTCGCATCCTTATCATTAAAAATAACTTCGTAAGCTTCACCTGTAAGTTCGGTATTGCTTTCTTTTAAAAGCGTATCAAAATATTCCTTGCTGAATTCAGGTTTGATCTTAGCATTGGAATAGTGATGGTGAATCCCGTTCGAGAACCAAACTCTTTTCAGGTAAGTTTCAAATGAATTCCATTCCTCTGAAGACTGGTCGCCTTCATAATTGGTATAAATATTTTCCAGGGCTTCACGAATTTCCAGGTTATGACGGTAATTCTGGTCCCACATAATATCTCTCCCGGCAAGTCCTGCCTGGGTTAGATAATAGACTAACTTCTGCTCTTTCAGACTTAAGTTTTCCCAACCCGGGATCTGGTAGCGCAGTACTTTAATATCTGCAAATTCATCTACGTTTACCTCAAAATCTGAGTTCATCGCGATCTCCTGCTGCTCATCCTTTTCTGCATTTTTCTTGTCCTCATTACAGGAAACGAAAGTCAATGCCGATGCAAGAAGGCAGGTACTTAATATTTTATTCATGAAAATAATTTTAGTGCGGCAAATATACTAAAACGGGGAATCAAATTCTGCGAACCTGATCCCCCGTTATATAGAAATATTGATATATTCTCTATTTTTTGCTCATTTCAATAAAATGTTTGTAAAACCAGGGTATGGTTTCAATACCTTTTAGATAATTCCATATTCCAAAGTGCTCGTTAGGGGAATGGATCGCATCGGTATCCAGACCAAAGCCCATCAGGATTATTTTACTGTCCAGTTCTTTTTCAAACAGGGATACAATTGGAATACTTCCTCCACTTCTTTGCGGGATCGGCGTTTTTCCGAAGGTCTCCTCATAGGCTGCACTAGCTGCCTGGTAACCTATCGTGTCTATTGGAGTTACATATGGATAGCCGCCATGGTGAGGTTTTACCTTCACTCGAACACTATCTGGAGCCAGACTTTCAAAGTGCTTTGTAAACAACTTTGTTATTTCCTTATGATCCTGATTAGGAACCAGTCGCATGGATATTTTTGCATAAGCTTTCGATGGAAGCACTGTTTTGGCTCCTTCACCAATATAACCACCCCACATACCATTTACGTCGAGGGTTGGCCTGATTGAACCTCTCTCCAGCGTAGAGTATCCTTCCTCTCCATGAACATCCCTGATATCCAGTTTTTCTTTATATTCTGCAATACTGAAAGGTGCTTCTGCCATTTTGGAGCGTTCCTCTTCAGGAAGGTTTTCTACGTTATCGTAAAATCCAGGAATGGTAATATGATTATTATCATCTGTAAGTTTGGAGATCATTTCACTTAAGACGTTCAGAGGATTTGCTACCGCACCACCGTAAAGACCTGAATGCAGGTCCCGATTCGCTCCGGTCACTTCCACTTCTACGTAGGAGAGTCCGCGTAGACCGGTTGTGATAGATGGAGTGTCTTTGGAGATCATTCCAGTATCAGAGATCAGGATCACATCATTCTGAAGTTTCTCCTTATTTTCCTTGATATACCAGTCCAGGTGTTCACTTCCTACTTCCTCCTCGCCTTCGATCATAAACTTCACATTACATGGCAGTTCATCATTTTTGGTCATGTATTCCATGGCTTTTACATGCATATACATTTGTCCCTTATCATCACAAGCTCCCCGGGCGAAAATTGCCCCTTCAGGATGAATATCGGTTTTTTGCACAACAGGTTCAAAAGGCGGAGAATTCCATAGATCCAATGGATCTGGTGGCTGTACATCGTAATGGCCATATACGAGCACAGTTGGAAGATCTTTGTTAATGATCTTTTCAGCATATACGACAGGATGACCTGGAGTTGGTGCAACTTCTGCAGTATCACAACCAGCATCCAGTAGACTTTGCTTCACAGCTTCCGCAGCCTTCAGCATGTCGTCCTTGTAGTTTGCATCTGCAGATATCGAAGGAATTTTTAATAATTCCTTTAATTCATCGACAAATCTGTCTTTATGTTCTTCGAGGTATGTTTTTATAGAATCCATGTATTAATTTTCAGGTTTGCGTAAAGTTATAAAGAAGTCGGCGGAAAGTTGGTCTCAAAGCTCTTAGTGTTTTCATAAGAAAATAAATTTTGTTCAAAATCATGAAAATTGATCCATGCTGAGAATCAGAAACTTAGTAGTAGTCAATAAACTTTAGCTGAAATTTTTTTAATTTTTTTCTGGAAGACTGTTTGAAAATTGAAACTTATCTTTATATTTGCACCCGCTTAAGTAATTAAGCAGGGAATCACAACGAGTCCTAAGTGTTGTGAAACTTTAAAATGCGGGCGTGGTGGAATTGGTAGACACGCTAGACTTAGGATCTAGTGCCGCAAGGTGTGGAGGTTCGAGTCCTCTCGCCCGCACAACGAAAAAGCTTCAGATTTCTCTGAAGCTTTTTTTATTCCCTTTTCCGAAGAAAACCTTACAATCAAATCTCGCCTCATTAGATTTCTTACAACCGGCCTGAATTCCTGAGTCCATCAATTTTGCCAATTGCTTTTAGAAAATCTTCTTCAGCTTAACATGCTTTAACAAGTCTGGTTATTCCATGTCAATTATTTTCCCTTTCACAGGCCATACTTTTGTATTCAATTTTTAAGAATCAAATCATGAGTACACAAGCATTATTAAAAACATATAAATTAGGCGATCTGGAATTGAAAAATCGCGTCATCATGGCTCCTATGACCCGTGGTCGTGCAGATAATCCAGAGAAGAAAGCTATTCCTGAACTCCATTCAGAATATTACCGACAAAGAGCGAGCGCTGGTCTTATAATTTCTGAAGGTTCCCAGGTTTCAAAAGATGCCGTTGGATATATTAATACCCCCGGAATTCATACAAAGGAACAGGTTGAAGCCTGGAAAGACGTGACCTCAGCAGTTCATAATGCTGATGGAAAGATCTTTATTCAGCTATGGCATGTGGGTAGAATGTCACATCCAGATTTTCATGGAGGTGAATTGCCATTAGCGCCATCTCCCATCAATCCGAATTCAAAATCGTTCACACCAGAAGGTTTTAAGGATACGGTTGTGCCTAGAGAAATGACTGCAGAAGATATCAAGCAAACCATTGAAGATTTTAAGCAGGCAGCTAAAAACTCTATGGAAGCAGGATTTGACGGAGTAGAAATACATTCCAGCAATGGATATCTTTTTCATCAGTTTTTCAATGCGACTTCCAATCATAGAAATGATGAATATGGCGGTTCTATAGAGAAAAGATCAAGAATACTTTTTGATGTTCTGGATGCGGTGAAAGAAGTAATGCCGGAAAATCGAATCGGGATTCGCTTAAATCCTTCCATGCACGGCCTATTCGGGATGACTATGGATGAAGAAACGATTCCTACTTTCGATTATATCATCAAGAAGCTGAACGAATACGATCTGTCTTACCTCCATCTTTCTGAACCATTTACAGATGTTTCTGAAATTTCTTTTGCTGAAACAGATATCGCGAAACGTTATCGCCCTATCTACAAAGGAACATTAATGATCAATACGAATTTCGATCAGGAAAAAGGGAATGCAGTGCTTGACGATGGTGATGCAGATCTTGTTGCCTTCGGAAAACCATTTATTTCTAATCCAGATCTTGCTGAAAGATTTGAACAGGGTGTTGAACTGGACTCGTGGGATGAGGATACTTTTTACTCTGGAGGAGCAAAAGGCTATACCGACTACGAGGTTAAAACTGAAAGAGCTACAGTGCTTAAGTAAAAATTGGAAGTTTAATACTAAAAAAAAGTCCTTCAGAAATTTCTGAAGGACTTTTTTTTGCTTCGGTGTAAGCGATGATCTAGAATTCCTGAACCGTAGGTCTAATTACGATCTCATTCACGTCTACCTCTTTTGGTTGCTCAATCGCATACGCTATAGCTCTCGCGATAGAGTCTCCAGGAATTGCCTGCTTGTAAAATTCTTTTACATTTTCTGAACTTTCATCGTGGCTTGAACCATATTTTAATTCAGAATCTATAGCTCCAGGTTCTATGGTTGTTGTTCTTATGTTCCCACCAACCTCATGACGTAACCCATCTGAAATTGCTCTTACCGCATATTTAGTTCCGCTGTAAACGGTTCCTCCAGGACTAAATACTTTAATTCCGGCAACTGAAGAAAGATTTATAAAGTGGCCAAATCCTTGTTCCTGGAATACTGGTAGCGCTGCGGAAATCCCGTAAAGCACACCCTTTACATTGATATCGATCATTTTATCCCACTCCTCCACTTTATCTTCAGCAAGAGGTGCGATAGCCATTAATCCGGCATTGTTGATAAGAACATCAATTTTGCCATATTCTTTTTTACTAAGTTCAATGAGATTTTTCAGGTCGTCTCTTTTAGTAACGTCAGTCACGACTACAAGCGCTTCACCTCCATCTTTTCTGATATCTTCAGCAATTGCATCCAGTTTTTCTTTACGTCTCGCAGCAATAACAACCTTTGCTCCTCGTGAAGCTAAATGACGGGCTGTATTTTCCCCTAGTCCACTACTACCACCTGTTATAATTACTACTTTACCTTTGATATTATCTTCCATAATTGTGATTTTTAGATTTCACTTTAATTCGGAGACAAAAGTACGAGGTGATAAGGAGCTGTATAAATTTAGCTAGTGGGTTTGTAAATAGTTTAACCTGGTTGATTGACCTAGGTTAATAAAGTCGGATTGAAGCAGGATTTTTAAAGGGAATTGTACTCCTTAGCTGAACAAATCAATTTAGACGGTTTGCTCTTCTGAAGTAGTAGTTTTAATTCCAGAGATAGTATTATCATGTTTTCGACCGAATCTACCGGTTATAGTCCATCCTATGCCGAGGCCTAGCATAATCCCTGAAACTAAATGTAAATTTGTGCTGGTACTTAGGTAGCCAATGAGGATTCCAAAGATGATCATCCCCAATCCCAACAACCTCACTTTATTCATGACGCAATTTATTGTGGTCTTAATGAATGCGGGTTAGGGCTGGCATTTATAGGTTTAGACCTGATTTGGATGGTAAATTTAGGAATTAAATCCTGAGAAATAAAAATAAAATTGGTTAAAATACTAGTATTCAACGATGAAGTTAACAGTGAAACCTCTATTTTCTAAGAATAATAACTATTTAGTACGAATTCCCTGAGTAGTAAAAGAAAGGCCTTGCTGCCCGGAAGTGGAGATCATTACGGCATCAAATACCGGCTCGGTAGTATTCAAATCTGCCTGCCAGTCAAAAACAAAGTTAGCCCCCGTCCCACCAGATTTATCGGTTTCATCGATCACAATTTCAATCGTTTCCAGTGGCGCGATATATATGGGAGCATCAAAATAAGTTCGGATGAGCTTTCCATTGGTGGCGTAATAGTCGGCTCTTTCAACATAAATTGTATCCTTCCGACTAGTGTTCCTCATGCTAATGGTCGCAGTTAGATCATGAGTGATATGTTCTGTCTGACTATAAATTTCAGAATAAATAGATAGATAAGTTTCTCCGGAAGCTAGGGAGTCATTCTCCGGAATTGCAATTTGTCTCGACTCCCAATTAATTGGGTTTATAGAGCTTATCTCCTTCTTATCCTCGCAGGCTTGCAACACCAGAAGAACTATCAGAAAACCGAAGAAATATTTAAATGAATATTTTGTTTTAGTCATATCAATTAAGCTATCAGGCTATTTTAAAACTACGAAAAAGTCTCTTAATCCCGCCAGTATGGATTGGGTTGCGTATGCTGCCAGAATTAGTCCCATGATCTTACTTACCACGGTAATCCCATATTCTCCCACGTGGTCTTTCACTCGATTGGCTGTTAATAGCAATATGCAGGTAATGGCAATAACCACAAGAACCAACGCAGTGGTCACAGCCTGTTGCTGTATTGTATATAGATTATTATCTGTCATGAGCACTACCGCCATGATCGCACCTGGAGAAGCAATAGACGGGATGGCAACTGGAAAGATCACCACATGCTTGTAATCTTTAATAAGACCTTTTTCAGATTCAGGTTTTCCATCACCAAAGATCATCGTCAGGGCGAACAAGAAAAGGATCACACCACCTGAGATCTGAAAAGCATCCAGGGAAACATCCATTCCATCAAGAACAAGCTGTCCTACTATAATAAAGAACAGTAGTATTAGAAAAGCAATGATGGAAGCTCTGATCGCGACTGTCTTCCGTTTCTTTTCGGGAATGTTCTTGGTTGCTTCCAGATAAACCGGTACCGACCCAAGCGGATCGATGACGGCAATAAAGAAGAAAATAGTAGTTATGATTTCGTTCATTGTTCCAATGTCTGGCAACTAAATTAAATAAATGGATCGGAATTTAGGTTCAATTACCAATTGTATCGCCTTAGACTCACAAGTTGTGCGATATTATCATATTGAATAGCTCAAAGGGGTAAAAGAATAAAAATGAATTTCGGAATAAGGAAGTTTTGCTATCACACTTCAAAAAATTTCTTCCAGCCGAAGATTTTTAAAAGCTTCAATCAGCTGAACCATTATTTCAGTAAAGACAGGTATAATAGTTCTCAAATATTCAGCTGGCTTTCTTCAATTCATGATAAGACTCCGTGCAAAAGCGATCAAAGATCTTTGCGATTCGTTCCCTATCCTGTATTGAAACATGTTTAATATCAAAAATTGATGTTTTTCCGTAGCGACTAATAATAATAAGTTCACTTTCTGTAATTTCAACCGAACGAATCTTTTCAAAGGTAAACTGCTTCCCCCAGATTCCTTTCATTTTGATATTTATTCCAAGTTTGTTCCAGGAAACTACCGACTTGTAAAATATCATTCGGCTCCAGAATATTAAAAGAATTAGATGTGCACTGAATAAAAGTACGCTATCGAATCTTCCAAACATATCATTGAAATAATCTACGCCGTATAATACGAGGCACACTAATGCCAGAGAGATTAAGATCTTGCTTGATCTACCGTGGATTTTGTGAAAAAGCACTTTCTTCTTTTGCATACTGAATGAATAAACAGCGTAATTTTAAAGATTAGTATTTCAACTTACTAAGTTACAAATCAATTAACCATAAGATAATACTGCAGAAAAGATATTAATAATTTCTGAACCTTTAGCTCTGGATGCAAGTATACATTTGCCCTCAAATTTGAGCTATGCGGTTGAGATTATTCAGGGAGCATTTTTCGCTATCTTTACCCAAAAGGAAGGGAATGTTTTGCTTTTATCTTGAGAACAGAAAACGCTTTGGTAACCAACATGTGGTTCACCTTAAAAGCTGTGATCTCCTGCCCGAAAAGACTGGAAGAACCAAACTTGGCTTTTTTAATGATTTCCAGGAACTGCACGCTCGGCATGATCCAGCTGAAGCTTCCTTAATGGCCTGTACTTATTGCTGCAAATCATTTCAACTTAATACTGACCAAAGGATCACACCTACAGAAAACTAAGCCGTAATTAGCCGGTTTTCAACCACTTTCACTTTCACATTTATAACTTCTACAAATTTCTCAAACTTGCTACGAACACTTTGCTTTTAAAATCTATATTTGCCGACCCAAAAAAAGATTTTCATTATGAGCGTAGTATGGTACGAGTGCAAAGTAAAGTATAGAAAGACCCATGAAAGCGGGGAAAGTAAAGTAACTACTGAAACCTATCTTCTGGACGCTGTTTCTTATACTGAAGCTGAAGCAAGAATCACAGAAGAGATGAAGACTTACACAAGTGAGGAGTTCATGATTACCAATATAAAGGTGGCAAATCTATCTGAAGTTCATCCATTTGAAAATTCAGATCGATGGTTCAAGTCCAAGGTTTCGCTTATTAGTTATGATGATGAGAGTGGGAAGGAAAGAAAGTCCAATTTATACATGCTTATCCAGGCGAACGATGTAAAGGAGGCTTATGAAAATACGGAGCAGGCATTACAGGAAACTATGGGCGATTATAGCATTCCTGCAATTACTGAATCACCAATCCTGGATGTATTCCCATATTTTTCAGATGAAGAAGAACCAACGGTAGCTTCTGAAGTAACAGAAGAAATTGAAGAAACTGAGGGATCTGAAGTTGTGGAAGAGACTGAAGAAGTGCCTTCAGAATAAGCTCCACTATTGAGGAATAATTCAGATTACACGGCAAAAGTGTGGAATTGTCACCCATGATTTTAAAATAAGATCAAATTGAGCCCTGATTATCAGGGCTTTTCTAATGGCATAAGAGTTGCCTATATGGAAACCAATACGAACAAAAATCTGAAATATGAATACTAAAAAGAATTATGAATCTATTGCTGAAGAAGAACACGCTTCAGGAATAAATAAATTCTTACCAACCAAAAATCCGCTGAATACATGGGGTATCGTTGTGCTTATTAGCACTTTCATACTCATGTTGGGATCAGCTTATCTTGTATATTTTCTGCAGAGTGATTTTACAGAGATCAATACTGCCCGAATGAATACTACTTGGGGTTATGCTTTCTTTATCCTTGCATCTGCCCTTTTCCTATATCGAGGAGCATTTTTTATCTATAATCTGGTGTTGTATTTCAAGTACAAGCCAATAGAATCTGTATCTAACGAAGAATTACCAACCTGTACCGTGATCGTTCCAGCTTATAACGAGGGAAAACAGGTGTATGCTACGCTTATGAGCCTCGCAGAAAGTGAATTTCCTACAGAAAAACTACAGTTATTAGCAATCGATGATGGTAGTAAGGATGATACCTGGAGCTGGATGCAGGAAGCTAAAAAAGTTTTGGGTGATCGTGTAGCGATTTACCAGCAGCCTGAAAATAAGGGAAAGAGACATGCTTTATACAGAGGTTTTAACCTTGGTACTGGTGAAGTTTTTGTGACTGTAGATAGTGATTCTGTAGTAAACGCAGATACTTTGAGAAATCTGGTAAGCCCATTCGTTGTTAATGAAAAATGTGGTGCCGTTGCAGGTAACATCAGAGTTCTGAATAACGAAAAAGCCTTACTTCCAAAGATGTTAAACGTGAATTTCGTACTAAGTTTCGAATTTATGCGTTCTTCGGAAAGCACACTGGAATCTGTACTTTGTACTCCTGGTGCATTGGCAGCATATCGTGCCAGTGCTGTTTTTGAATGTCTTCCTGAGTGGATCAACCAGACTTTTATGGGGAAACCTTCAGATATCGGTGAAGACAGAGCTATGACTAACATGATTCTTAAGCAGGGACAACACGTTCTTTTCCAGAGAAACGCGTATGCATACACCAATGTACCTGAGCAATATAAAGGTCTTTATAAGATGTTTATTAGATGGGGGCGAAGTAATGTGCGTGAGAATATTGCCATGTCTAAATATGTATTTACTCAGTTTAGAGAAGGTTCAACTCTTGGATCAAGACTGTTGTTCATCAACCAGTTCCTGAAGATCATTATGAGTTATCCATTGATTATGATCATGCTATTTTTCGTGATCTCTCACCCACTTTTATTCCTTAGCTCAACATTTCTGGGAATTATGGTTTATTCAAGTTTCCCGGTATTGTTCTATGCGAAAAGATATAAGCTATCAGAATCATTGTGGGCTTACTCATACAGTATTCTACACACTTTCGGACTATTCTGGATCACCCCTTATGCGATTGCAACAGCTAGCAGAAGTGGATGGTTAACTAGAGAACTAAGTGTAAAGAAATAACACTAAACCCCAACAACTAAGAAAAGAAAAGCGATCCAGTTTAGGATCGCTTTTTTTATGATTTGGTTCTACATTTTGTACCGAATGAGACTGAAGAGTGAAACCGTAGCCCAGACCGCTTCCAGAATTATGAA
The DNA here is from genome assembly GCF_045055805.1 of Christiangramia sp. LLG6405-1. Lineage (GTDB taxonomy): Bacteria > Bacteroidota > Bacteroidia > Flavobacteriales > Flavobacteriaceae > Christiangramia. Next base: position 539,529 of record NZ_CP159330.1, read on the forward strand.
CGGTACGTAGTCCATCAATACAGATGCGTAACAGGCTAAAGAGGCTCCTATCAAATTCAGTAATATATAAATAAGATCTTTGGTTCCAAGTTTTCCTGCTGCATTAAGCACATATGCCAGAAGAATTAAAAACACTCCTACCGAACCTATCCAGTCTATATAAGTCATACTCAGTAATTATTTACCTTTTTTAGCATCCATTGGATTCATGAATCTGTGCAATAATTCTTCTGAAATTACTGGGTTGGCACCTTCTTTCGCCGCTACTAAAGCGCCCATCGCACAGGCCGTATCTAATGCTACCTGAGGCTTTTCTCCTTGAAGCATTTTCGCCAGTAGCGTACCTAAAAATGAATCGCCGGCTCCCACTGTGTCTTTGACTTTCACCTGGTAACCGGAATTATAATAAAGCTTCTTGTCATGCATCAAAACAGCGCCATGTCTGCCTTTAGTAACGCAAATAGTTTCTGCGTTAGATTTAACCGCAATAAACAACAGATTCTGCTCCAGTGAATTATATTCTGAACCTAATATTTTTGCGATTTCAAACAATTCATCATCGTTAAATTTAATGAATTCTGCATGCTGGATCAATTCAGCTAAGAGATCTTTTGAATAATGGGGCGGTCTTAAATTGAAATCCAACACCCTGTAAGAGGCTTTTGGTATAAGATCGAACAAGGTCTTTCTGCTTACATCATCACGGCAGATCAAACTTCCGAAGATAAAAGCATCACTACGGGAAACCGATTTCTCGATATTTTCAGTAGCGACAATTCCGTCCCACGCTGCCGGATATTTAATCGTGTAGCTGGCAGAACCACTTTGTGAGAGCTTTACATCCACCGCACCGGTCTCCCGGGTTTCATCCTTTAGGATATTACCGGTTTCAACACCCTGAGTTCTGAGGTAGTCCAGCAATTCATCTCCCCTGGAATCAACTCCAACTTTACTGATCATTTCAGCATCTATACCGAGACTGCTTAACCTTACTGCGACATTAAGCGGTGCACCACCAATTCGTTCCATTTCTGGAAACACGTCATACAAAACCTCACCAAAACAAACCGCCTTTATCCTTTTTGACATATACTTTTATTGATTATTAAAATTTAGTTCATAAGCTTCAAAATTATCCACTGTAAATTCTTTTTCTTCGGAACCAACCGAGAAAGTATCCCATGGCTGCTCAGAAAAAAAGATCTCTGTAATAACGGTCTTTCCATTATCAATGAATAATTCCATACTGGTTTTATCAAGTATCATTCGAACTTCCATAGAATTGGATGCTGTTATTCTCGGTGCTGTTGAAGGTGTCCCGGAAAACTTGTCTGAAAAATCATTCACTCCCGCTTCACTTCTATCCATACTGAGCTTTTGTTCTGAATGATTATAATTTACCACGAATTTTTCTCCCTGTTCATTAGAAAGTGTAAAATAATAGTTCCCATCTTCCTCTAATCCGGAAATACTGAATTTCACCTCAGCTTTGGAAAGATCGATCGCTGATGAATCGATAAGCACCAAATCTTTCTTAGCTGAAAGTGCGCTTTTCTTAATTGGCTCGCCTCGGAATTTTTGTAACTCTTCTACCGGCTGTGAAGTAACCAGGTATTTTCCATCATCTTTGATAAGCTTCAGTTCTCTTGCGATGGTCATCGCACTTCTCCAGGTTTCGGTTGGCACTTCCTGTGCATATAACCAGTTAGACATCCATCCTAGAAACAATTTCCTGCCATCTTTTTCTGGCACGTTAGCCCAGGTCACTCCAGCGTAATTGTCTCTTCCAAAGTCTATCCAGTAGTCATGCCTTTCTTCCAGGTTGCTCATATTTTCTTCCGGCGTAAATGTTGTACCATCAAAATCCCCTACGAAATACTGAGTTCCAGAACCACCGTTATAGCCTCCTGGATTTAAACTTTGAATCAGCACCCATTTAGTTTCACCGGTACCTTCAACCTGCATTGGAAAGAAATCCGGGCATTCCCAGACTCCGTCATGTGCTCCGTTCCCTTGTCCAAACTCAGAAACTTTTTTCCATTCTTTCAGATCCTGCGAAGTATAGAACAAAGTCTTTTCGGTCGTAGCCAAAGCCATTAGCCACTGCTTGTGTTCCTCATCCCAGGTTACTTTTGGATCCCTGAAATTTTCAATTCCTGGATTAGGCAACACTGGATTGCCTTCATATTTTGTCCAGGTCATACCTTTATCAAGACTATAAGCGATTGCCTGGGACTGGTAATCCTTTTCACCCTTCTCTGCTCCTTTTGGTTCATGGTAAGTGAAAATAGCCACCACCGGAGTCTTGCCATCCTCCCCAAATCCTGAAGTATTGTCTTTATCTACTACAGCACTACCTGAGAATATATAACCTTTTTCATCTGGAAATAGCGCGATCTCCTGTTCTTCCCAGGTGATCATATCCTTACTCGTGGCATGTCCCCAATGCATTGGCCCCCAAACATTATCGTCTGGATAATACTGGAAATATAAGTGGTACGTGCCATCAAGATAGAACATACCGTTCGGATCATTCATCCAGTTCTTTTCCGGAGTAAAATGAAAATTGGGTCTATAGGCTTCGTCACTGTTTTCCTCAACTTCTGTTTGAGCTATTTCTTCGGAAGTTTCTTCAGAATTTTGATCCTTACACGAATTGAAAAACAGGCAGCAAACAGCCAGTGAGGTTAAACCGAATTTCATCTTGTTCATAATATCAGGTTGTAGTTGAAATTTCTTTAATGGATAATTCTTCCGCCAGTTCTTCGAGGGATTTTCCTTTGGTTTCTGGCATCATAAAAATAACGAAAAACAGTTGTAGCACCATCATGAATGCAAAGAAGGCGAAAACCCAGCCGGCTCCAATGGTACTGAATAAATACGGAATGCTGGAAGGGATGATCGCGGCAAGCACCCAGTGAGTTGAACTTCCAAATGCCTGCCCTGAAGCACGTAATCTATTGGGGAATATTTCAGAAATAAATACCCAGATAACCGCTCCCTGTCCTATGGCGTGTGAAGCTATGAACAAAAATAAAAATATTGGTACCCAAAGACCTCCCCAGTTCAGAAAAAATGCGGCTGCCACCAGTGACAGAGATATAATATAGCCTATCGATCCAAACAACAAGAGTTGTTTTCGACCAAGTTTGTCAATAAGAAATACTCCTAATAAGGTAAATAACAGGTTAACAACTCCAATTCCAATACTGCTGAGCAATGCTGTACTTTCTCCAAGACCGGCAGCTTCAAAAATTCTCGGGGCATAATACAGGAATGCATTGATACCGGATAACTGATTGAAAAATGCGATTAAAAATGCGAGAATAAGCGGGAAACGGTACTTTTTCATAAAGATATTCTCACCGGTAGCTTCAGAATCAGATTGTGTTCTGATCTCCTGAACTTTGGCACTTACATCTAATCCTGGATTAATCCTTTCCAGAATGCGTTTAGCCTCGGCCATTCTTCCTTTAGAGACCAACCAACGCGGACTCTTAGGAATTCCGATAACGAACAGAATATACAGGAAAGCTGGAATAGCCTCTACACCAACCATCCATCTCCATGGTTCTTCTCCGGTATTTCTTAACAGGTAATTGGAAAGAAAAGCGATAAGAATCCCCAGAACGATATTGAACTGGTACAGGGCTACCAATTTACCGCGTTTATTGGCCGGTGCTATTTCAGATACATACGCTGGTGCGGTGATGGTAGAAGCTCCTACTCCAAGTCCACCCAGAAATCTAAAGAATGCAAAGGTATAAGGATCGTCTACCAGAGATGAACCCAAAGCCGAAATAAAATATAGGATTCCAATAACAATAAGTGTATTTTTCCTACCAAACTTATTTGTGGGAATACCTCCGAAGATCGCTCCAACTACAGTACCCCATAAAGCCATGGCCATCACAACAGAACCGTGGAAGGCATCTGAAGTCCCCCATAATGCCTGTAATTGTTTATCTGCTCCGGAAATTACTACTGTATCAAATCCAAAAAGAAACCCGGCAAGGGCTGCACTTATGGAATAGAAGAAAATTTTATTCATAATCGTAATTAAATAAGATTGGATATCAAAGTCCGCCAGATTTCATAACTGAACCATCTAATATTCAAAATTAAGTGCAGAATTTAAGAATTATTAAATAAACTAAACCAACTATAAACAGATTAAAGATTTTTAGTGATAAAAATTACCAAATTCGAGACATACACATTTGATATTTAGTTTTTGAATTATCTAAAACATTTAATCGGAAAGTAAGTTCTATCTTCATTCTCAACCAAACATCAAAAGATATTCAAGGCGACCCGATTAATCAGCAATTAGGCTGAGTGGTTTTCTATGAACTATTTTGATGAAAAAATGTATCGTATTCTTATTAATATTATTAGCAACGCAAATTTCTGCTCAAAGCTGGATTAGTAGTGAAGAAACTTATTTCTATGCTGGTTCAGGACTTGATGTTCGAAATGCAATATTTGGTGGCACTGTGAATCCAGCTGCATATGACGGAATATTTTCTTTGGGATATAGAAATGAACATTTTAGCTTCGAAGCGTATTACGAAACTTTTCAAGCCATTAGTTATGCTTCATCTGGTTTTAATCTTGGTTATGTGTACCGACCTGGAAAAAAGCTGATTCCGGTAACCGATCTCTCCCTATCTGTAATTCAGAGACCCTGGAAATCCTTTCCTTCCCTCGCAATCAATAACCGACTGGAATTCTACTTTTACAGATTCTTTATCTATCTACGAGGTGAATCCCGCTGGCGAACAGATTATAATTTTTTCCAGATTTCTGTCTATGGAGGAATTAATTTTAAATTCGGTTTCGAGAATTAACAGGCTCAATCAGTTTCTCAAAATATTAACTATGACTAATTCATTTTTATCTAATTTTGACGCTGTACCAACCAATTGATCATGGAAATATTTCTACAACCAGATACCTGGGTAGCTCTACTAACTCTTACTTTTCTGGAAATCGTTCTGGGAATAGACAATATCATATTTATTTCTATAGTAGCGGGAAAAGTTCCCGAAGAGAGTCAGAAAAAAGCTAGAATAGGCGGTTTATCCATTGCGTTGATCATGCGTATTTTGTTGCTGTTGAGTATCACATGGATCATTGGACTTACCGAACCGGTACTTACTGTTGCAGATTTTGAATTAAGCTGGCGGGATATTATCCTGGTCGCCGGTGGTATATTCTTATTAATAAAAAGTACTCTTGAAATTCATCATAAGGTAGAAGGACAGGAGGAAAATAATACGACCGAAAAAGGTAAAAAGCCAACGATAAGTTTTAGCTCTGCGATCGTTCAGATCGTACTTCTAGACATCGTTTTCTCTTTTGATTCCATACTTACAGCCGTAGGTTTGACAGATCAAATTATCCTCATGGTAATAGCGGTAATTGTTTCTATAATCGTGATGATGATCTTCGCCAAACCTGTAGGAGAATTTGTAAATAACCATCCAACTATTCAGATTCTGGCTTTATCATTTTTGATACTGATTGGAGTGATGCTTATCGTTGAAGGTGCACATTACCATGTTCCTAAAGGCTACATCTACTTTGCTGTATTCTTTTCTTTAGCGATAGAAATGTTGAATATGCGTTACCGAAGGAAAAATTCTTAATCGATAATTTCGTAGTGAATTGGCTTAAAGGTTCCACCATTGCTGTCTTCTGCAGAACATGCAGTTAGTGCAACTATTAAATCCATCTTCGCTTCGAACAGAACATAATCTCCTTCTTTGCTTAAAGGTGGATCCACGCTCAATTTCCCATTAGTGTCGAACTGAACGTTCATAAAAATATTGAATGCAGTAGGAATATCATCTGGCTGAATTTCGAACTTTTCCAGGTTTGTATAAAGATTTTCAAAGCAACTCGGGTGATACTCCTTATTGTCGTACATGATCTGGAAAGTTTCAGGACTGCACGGCGCAAGTAAAAAGTCATTTCGACCGTTCGTATCCTCCAGGATCTCCATCATTTGATTACTCCTGTTACTCCAGAGATGATCACCCTGACTAATCAAAATACTTTCCTGAAAATCCAGAGTTTTGCCGGAAGAGATCTTTTCCCGGGTATCTTTCGCATTAAAAAGAACCATATCGCTTACCTGTTCACCATTTGGATCGATCACTTTTAATTTCTGACCTTTTTTTAGTCTGAATGCCGCACCCGTTTGTCTTTTAATTACTTCAATCATTATAAATTATGTTCGTTTTTAATGTCTTCTGAAATTTGATTTTTTAGAGGATCTTCTGAAGCATCTAATTTGCTTACTACTCTTTCGACATCTTTAGAATGGTAAGACTGGTGTAGTTTTGCGATACCTTCAACTTTTACAGGATCGATCCAGAACCCTGTGATCTGCGGAAGGTGATCTTCCAGCATTTTCTTCGGAATTTTATCGTAGTAAAGAGGATTTTTCTGCTCCTTCTCGAAATTAGCTACCAGCTTTGATAGAGATTCTCTTAGTTCTGAATCTGACTGAAGTTTAATTTTTCCATTCACATGCACTGCCGAATAATCCCAGGTACTGATGTCTGCTTCTTCGTACCAGGAAGAGGAAACATAAGAGTGAGCACCTTGAAATATCACTAATACCTCAACATCATCCTTCAGAAATTGTTGCTGTTCATTATGGTTTGCGATATGCGAAAATAATCTCCAATTATCATCTTCAGATTGATCGATAAGCACAGGAATATGCGTAGCTAGAAGATGTTCTCCTTTGAGAACGAACGTGGCAAAAGGAAATTTCCGAATAAATGGGAGAATAAATTCATCCTCATCTTTCCGGTATTTTTTTGGTCTGTACATTTTTTAATTTCCTAATGAAAAGGGCATTTCCATTCTTTATCAACTTTACGCCCACTATATTGCTTAGCCTCACTGTTATTTCCAAAGTCTTCCAACATCGGGTTGATCGAACCCTGCAAAGCTACATCCCGATCACGAATTCTATCGCGAACTTTTTGATAGGTTCCCATATCCCTGAGTTTTTCGAACTGCCAGTGTAAATTGAATGTCAGAGTAGTATATGGACTTTGTCTTGCCTTTCTAGAAGAATTTGGATGCAATCCCACAACATAAAATGCTTTTCCACCAATGCTAAAACTAAAATTTTCGTCATTGGGGTTATCACTCACCGCGGGATCCCATGGCTCATTATCCAGTTTATGAATGTTGCCTAATTGCTTCCATAGTAATTCTTCGAAGCAAATTTCAGAATATTCCGGAGTATTTGGAAATACTGCCAGGAATGTTTTGAAATCATTCGATTCAAAATCGTAAGCTTCAATATAGTCTTTTAGATCCTTTAATAATCTGGCAGAAGTCTCCATACTTCCAAAGTCATCATAAGTTTTGAGAGTGAACTGGTCCATGGTGAAAATAGTCTTAGCCATGATACATGGGTGCTCATTCTCAAGAATAAATTCGGCATATTCTGCCTTTATCTGTTCATCTGAAACAGCTTTTAAACTCTTCCGTTTTGTTCTTTCCTTTACCTGCATCTTCTTTCTATTTTGAAACGTCTTTATATAGATAATCTTCCAATTCCTCGTCGTCCTTATCAGTATGTAAAACCGAAATATCACCGGTTGCTTCGAAAACCACCGCTCTCACTTCTTTCAGCCTGATCACATTCGCTTCTCTTAACTTAGAACGAAGATCTGCTTCAGTCACCCGGGCCTTTTTCAAATTTTCATGTAGGATTGTTTGTCCATCCATAAGCATCAAAGGACCATTGTCCACTACATTTTGAACCGCTTTGAACCTACGCAGGATAGCCACAAATAGCTGTAAAATATATACAGCTGCGATACCAACTACACCCTCCCATAAGCTCACGCTTTTACTTAGAACGGTAGTTGCTACCATAGACCCAAGAGCTACGGTCATAGCAAAGTCAAAACTGGACATTTTAGAAAAACTTCTTTTACCGGCGATCCGGGTAAAGATGACAATTGCGATATAAATCCCTATTGCTGTTAGTATAATTGCAACAAAGGAAGGAATGTCAAATGCGAACCACTTGTCCATTTAATTTAGATTTTTAATCCGATGAATAAATATTACCAAGAGAATTACCTTAGAATACACCCGATTTTTGGTTGAAATTCAATTTACCCCGGCTTTTAATTAATTAAATGTTAAGCTGTCATAATCATTTCTAAATTCCCGAGTTTTGTAGTGAAACCGCTAAACTTTCAGGGAAAGTCATTAATTTCTAAATTTGAAAAATGGAAAAGATCAATAAAATTGGCCACCGTGGTGCTAAAGCTCATCTAGCTGAGAACACACTGGAAAGTATTGAAAAAGCGATCAGTCTTGGAGTGGATATGATCGAGATCGATGTGCATCGATGTGCCACTGGCGAATTGTTCGTGATTCATGATTTTACCCTGGACAGAACTACTAATGGCAGCGGAGAAATCGCTAAAAAAAGCAGTGTAGAAATGCAGTCATTTTTGATCGAAGAGCAGTTCAAAATTCCTACGCTACACGAAGTGCTAGATCTTATCGAGAATAAATGCCAGATCAATATTGAGCTTAAGGGTCGGAATACTGCGAGTGCGGTTTCAGAAATCATTCGGCATAAAGTTGAAAAGGAAAACTGGGAATATGGCAACTTTCTGGTTTCCAGTTTTCAGAAGAACGAATTGTTTGAAGTCAGAAAGATCAATTCCAGGATCCCACTGGCAGTCCTGAGTAAAGCGAGTGTACCTGAAGTGATAGAACTTGGAAAGAAACTGGATGCAGTAGCAATACACCCTTCCGTAGGAATTATTACGAGAGATAATACGAAATTATGTCAGGATCATGGCTTTAAGGTAAACGTATGGACCGTGAATGAAGTGAATGATATCTTAAGAATGATCGATTTCGGGGTTGATGGCATCATCTCAGATTACCCGGATCGATTACAGAATCCCGTTAAGTTGTTGCAAAATTAGATACTAGCTCTTAGTTGTTTATTTTTGCCATCAAAGAGCTCATATTTGGAATATTTCGACAGGATCATAGTAGGTGGCGGTGCAGCAGGATTTTTTACAGCCATCAATATTGCTGAAAATAACAGGTCCCTGAAAGTCCTTATTCTTGAAAGAGGCAAAGACGTTTTGAATAAGGTTCGGATATCAGGTGGTGGCCGGTGTAATGTCACTCATGCTGAATTTATTCCTGCTGAACTGGTTCGTAAATATCCCCGCGGAAGCAAAGAACTTCGAGGACCCTTTCACAAATTTATGACCGGTGATACCATTGGCTGGTTTGAAGACAGAGGAGTTTCTCTAAAAACTGAAGATGACGGACGAATGTTCCCGGTTACAGATTCTTCGGAAACCATTATTGAATGCTTCAGAAATGAATGCGATAATTTGAAAATTGAAGTCCGCACTGGTGAAAGTTTAAAAAGTTTTTCTACTGAAGGTGATTACTGGAAAATTGAAGTAGGCTCCAAAGAATATTCCTGTGAGAAATTGATGCTTGCAACTGGCAGCAATTCGAAGATCTGGAATCTTTTGAAAAGCAGCGGACATTCCATCGTTGACGCCGTTCCATCCCTTTTCACGTTTAATATTGAAGATGACAGGATCAAGGATCTTCCCGGCATCGCTCTTGATGCAGAAGTAGAGATTCCCGGAGCTAAACTTAGCAGCGATGGGCCATTACTTATAACGCACTGGGGTTTTAGCGGCCCTGCTATCTTAAAGCTTTCAGCATGGGGAGCCAGAGCTTTGAATGAACTTCAGTATAAATTCAGCATAAAAGTGAACTGGATTCCTGGTGAAAATGAACTGTCGATCCTCGAGACTTTAAAAGATTTGAAACAGGAACATTCCAAACAACAGGTTTATAAAAGAGCTCAGTTCGACCTTCCAAAAAGACTATGGCATAGCCTTGTTCTTGCTGCTGGCATTTCTCAGGATAGTAAATGGGCAGACCTCAACAAACAGCAATTGTCGAATCTGGGCGCACAGCTTACAGCGGCCGAGTTTAATGTGAACGGCAAAAGTACTTTCAAAGAAGAATTTGTAACCGCTGGAGGAATCGATCTAAAAGAAGTAGATTTTCAAACATTTGAAAGCAAACTACACCCAAATCTATATTTTGCCGGGGAGATTCTGAATATAGATGCAATTACTGGAGGTTTTAATTTTCAGAACGCGTGGACTGGTGGATTTCTTGCTGCAAAGGCTATGAGTTAAGACGCCAGATCTCGAAATTAAAAGCGAAGGCCAGAAGAATCCATACTGCATATGGAATGAGCATATAAGCAGCTGTATTACTTACAATCTTAAACCATTTAATGGTGAAAAGTGTAACCACAAAAAGCAGTGCCAGATCCAATAGCGCGAGGACTGGTTTTTCAAGAGCAAAGAACAACAGGAACCAGAAACCATTCAGGAATAACTGGAAACCAAAATGGTAAAGTGCTGTTTTCACCCATTTGTGATAGAAACCTTTACTCCAAACGATTCCAGCAGCGACTCCAAGCAAAACATACATAAATAGCCAGATCGAGCTTAAAATATCGTCTTTTACGTAGAACCAGGGTTTTTGCAAACCTGTATACCAATCTGCCATTCCTGTTTGAATAGCGATCGCACCAAGCAGACCGAAGACAAGACAAATGCCTACCGCAAAAGTGCTTCTTATGAGAAGTTTTGTGGTCATATCTGGTTGGTTACTCTCACTAAAATAGCAATTTATTTAAAAGGAAACATCTCCAGATCTTTACATAAAGTTTAACTTTGACAAAAATTTTTCAGAATGACGCATCAGGAATTTGTTCCCTCCATGTATTCCAATGAAGTAAAGTCTGGCAAAGTAAGCTGGCAATCCCCAAGTAATATAGCACTGGTTAAATACTGGGGTAAGAAGCAACATCAAATCCCTGCAAATCCGTCTATTAGTTTTACGCTAAACCATTGCAGGTCAACTACTAGCCTGGAATTTCAGAAAAAAGAGGATAAATCTGACAGTTTTGAGTTTGATTTCTATTTTGAGGATAAACCTAAAGAAGATTTCAAACCCAAGATTCAGAAGTTTTTTGAGCGCATTCAGGCATATTGCCCCTATCTAATTGATTACAAGTTTATTATAAGAAGTGAAAACAGCTTTCCTCACAGTAGCGGCATAGCGTCTTCTGCTTCAGGGATGAGCGCACTTGCCCTTTGTATTATGGATCTTGAAAGTCAGCTAAATCCTGATATAAGCGAAGAACACTTCCAGAGAAAAGCATCTTTCCTCGCAAGACTTGGTTCCGGGAGTGCCTCCAGAAGTATTCAGGGCGATCTTATGATCTGGGGAAAACATAATGATTTTGAGAGTTCATCAGATCTTTTTGCCATCAGGTATGAAGATAAATTACATGAGAACTTTCAAAATTTTCAAGATACTATTCTACTTGTGGATAAAGGTGAAAAGCAGGTTAGCAGCACGGTGGGCCATGATCTAATGCATGGGCATCCCTTTGCTGAGGAGCGCTTCAAACAAGCTCATAACAATTTAAGCAAGCTGATTCCCACATTGAAATCTGGTGATTATTCAGAATTCATAAAAATTGTGGAAAGTGAGGCATTGACACTTCACGCCATGATGATGAGTAGTCAGCCGTATTTTATTCTTATGAAACCGAACACGCTGGAAATTATTAACAGGATCTGGAAGTTTAGAGAAGATACGGGTATTCCCGCTTGTTTCACGCTGGATGCTGGTGCTAATGTACATTTGCTATATCCTGAAGCTCACGCTCCTAAAGTTTTAGAGTTCATTAAGAATGAGTTAGTTGCGTATTGTGAGAATGGACACTATATTTGCGACCAGGTTGGGAATGGTGCAAAAAAATTGTAATTTTAACAAGTTTGCGGCTACATTTCTGCCTACTGAACCTGAATGCTTATGAAAGGACCTTTATTTTACTCAAAAATTCTTCTCTTCGGAGAATACGGGATCATTAAAGATTCCAAAGGTTTATCGATTCCGTATAATTTTTATAATGGCGCCCTGAAGTTGTCTGACAATGACACTGAAGAGGCTAAAAAATCGAATACCAACCTGCGTAAGTTTGCTGCTTACCTTGAAGCACTTCAGGAAAACAATCCGGAACTTGTAAAATTTGATATTGAAGCTCTTAAGGCTGATATTTCCAGCGGAATGTATTTTGATTCAAGTATTCCTCAAGGCTATGGTGTTGGTAGTAGTGGCGCTTTAGTTGCCGCTATTTATGACAAATATGCCCATGACAAGATCACCGTTCTGGAGAATCTTACCCGGGACAAATTATTAAAGCTGAAAAAGATCTTCGGCGAAATGGAATCTTTTTTTCACGGAAAATCTTCAGGACTGGATCCGCTTAATTCATATTTGAGCATTCCTATCCTTATCAATTCCAAAGAGAATATTGAACCTGCAGGGATTCCTTCTCAAACTGAAAATGGTACGGGAGCAGTGTTTTTATTAGACAGCGGAATTACCGGGGATACTGCACCAATGGTTAGTATTTTTATGGAGAATATGAAACAGGAACCTTTCAGAAAAATGCTGAAGGACCAGTTCGTTACTCAGACAGATGCCTGTGTCGATGACTTTTTGAAAGGAGATGTAAAATCGCTTTTCAAGAACGTAAAGAAACTATCTCATACCGTTCTGGATAATTTCAAACCAATGATTCCTGCGCAGTTCCATAAACTGTGGCAGAAAGGGATCGAAACTAATGATTACTACCTAAAACTTTGTGGGTCTGGTGGCGGAGGTTACATCCTTGGTTTCACTGAAGATATTGAAAAAGCAAGAAAATCACTTAAAGGATACAACCTGGAAGTAGTTTACAACTTCTAAACTCAATTTTATGCCAGGGATCGCGAAAAAGCGCCTGCTGCTGAAAATACTCAGTTTATTTTCTGTAGTTAGGGGATATAATATATTGGTGGTCGTCCTTGCGCAGTATTTAACTTCAGCATTTATACTTGCCCCAGATAAACCTTTGCGGGAAGTATTTTTTGATGCTAACCTGTTTTTTTTGATCCTGGCTTCCTCTACTGTGATCGCTTCAGGATATATTATCAACAACTTTTACGATAGCGAAAAAGATCTTATCAATCGTCCTAAAAAGACGATGCTTGATCGGGTGGTTAGTCAGCGTACAAAATTGTCAGTTTATTTTATACTGAATTTTGCTGCTATCTTTTTTGCCAGCTATGTATCATTCAAGGCAGTAGTATTTTTCAGTATATATATTTTTGTAATCTGGTTCTACTCACATCGCCTGAAGAAGATCCTGTTTCTCGGGAATCTAGTCGCCTCCATTCTTGCGATCACTCCATTCTTTGTCATCTTCGTTTATTATAGAAATTTTGAGACGGTAATATTTATTCATGCTGTATTCCTCTATTTAATGATCCTTATGCGAGAACTTGTCAAAGACCTGGAAAACATGCAGGGTGATCTCGCGCAGAATTACAGAACCATTCCACTTGTATTCGGGGAGCGATGGAGCAAATTCTGTCTTGCTGTATGTGCAGTGGTTGCCATTATCCCTATTTACCTGTTGATCACTCAATTTCAGACAGGTTACATGAATTATTATTTTTATACTTCACTGCTACTGCTCGGTGTTTTTCTTCTACTCTTATATTTCAGTAAAGCCAAGTGGCAATATCTCTTGTTGCATAATATTTTAAAACTGATCATTGTCGTAGGCGTATTCAGCATTCTACTTATTGATCTACAGGAAGTGCTCAACCGGGTTTTTTAAGGTAATACCCTCATCTTAAAAGTTTTCTCAAATACTTAGCATCCTCATGCGGGATAACGTATCTTTGCAAAAATTTTGGCAATGAGCAGAAACGATAGATCTTCAGGTGGTAAGAATAGTGGCAGACAAGGTGGTGGTACCCGGAAAAAATCTCACGCACGTGGGAATGCACCGGTAAAGCCAAAAATGGAGAAGAGTCCCCTTTCTAATACCGAAGGTATTCGTCTTAATAAATATATCGCAAACTCTGGAATTTGTTCCCGTAGAGATGCTGATATGTACATTGCTGCCGGTAATGTTACTGTGAACGGTAAGTCTGTTACAGAGATGGGTTATAGAGTAAAACTTGAAGACGATGTTCGTTTTGATGGTCGCCGAATCAACCCGGAGAAACCACAATATATTCTTCTGAATAAACCAGCTGGATTTTTTGTAACTGGAAATCCTGAAAAAGGTGGTAAAACTGTGATGGAACTTGTTTCAAAAGTTACCGACGCTAGAGTAAGTCCTGTAGGGAAACTAGATAACCAGGCAAAGGGTCTGTTGCTGTTTACCAATGATGGAACTCTAGCTAAAAAACTGGCCAAACCTAAGAATGGAATTCGCCAGATCTATCATGTAACGCTTAGTAAAGCTCTTTCCAAGGAAGATCTTGAATCTATCGAAAAAGGAGTTTTCCTTGAAGGTTCTAAAGTGATCGTGACCAGCATTAGCTTTATTGACGACAAACCTCATACTGAAGTTGGGATCGAACTTTACAGCATTAAGGAACATATTGTAACCAGGATCTTTAAGAGCATGGGGTACGATGTAGAAAGCCTGGATCGCGTTGTTTTTGGAGGTCTAACCAAGAAAGATCTGTCTCGCGGACGCACCAGAAACCTTACTGAACAGGAGGTTATCAACCTTGGGATGCACTAATTCATTTTTTAGCTTTTCCATTTTAATTTTTTAAATACATTTACCACGTCAAAAGTCGGAGGATTTTCCCTGGCTTCCTGTCGATCTATAGGTAATTGAATAGAAATATCTTTTTATTAGCTGAAAAGCCTTCAGCATTGCAACTCCATGACGATCAGATAACTATCGTCAAGCAATGGAGCGAGTCAAACTCTTTTCTTAACATTAATTTATTAGTCGATCTTTTTGACCCTATCAATTATTATCTAATTTTTAGCCTTAAAATCATTTACGCAAATTGAATACAAAGTACAGCGATCTCATAGACCAGACTTATTACTTTCCACAGGAAGAATTTTCACTGGAAGGAACACAATTAAAATTTCATGATATTGACCTGATGAAGCTTGTGGAGCAGTATGGCGCTCCACTCAAGTTTACATACTTGCCTAAAATATCACAGAATATCAACAGAGCAAAAGGCTGGTTTCAGGCCGCTTTGGAAAAACATGATTATAAAGGTTCCTATAATTACTGTTATTGCACCAAAAGCTCCCATTTTGAACATGTTCTCAAGGAAGCTTTAAGGAATGACATTCACATTGAAACTTCTTCAGCTTTTGATATCAATATTGTTGAAAAGCTTAAAGCTGCAGGAAAGATCTCCAATGATCATTGGGTAATTTGTAACGGTTTCAAAAGAGATCAATACGTAGAAAATATAAGTAGATTGATCAATAGCGGACACGAAAAGTGTATCCCGGTGATCGATAATTATGAGGAACTGGATCTACTTTCAGAAAAAGTGGACGGGAAATTCCAGGTAGGGATAAGAATTGCTTCGGAAGAAGAGCCAAAATTCGAATTTTATACCTCAAGATTGGGAATTGGATACCAGAACATCGTTCCTTTTTTTCATAAACAACTGAAGGATAACGAGCAGGTAGACCTTAAAATGCTGCATTTTTTCATTAATACCGGGATTCGCGATACAGCCTACTACTGGAATGAATTGAACAAGTGTTTGAAAGTATACACCAGTTTAAAGAAATTATGTCCTAGCCTGGATAGTTTGAACATTGGTGGAGGATTTCCTATCAAGAATTCACTGGCTTTCGATTATGATTATGCTTACATGGTAGATGAAATCATTAACCAGATCAAACTAACCTGTGAAGAAGCCGGAGTAGATGTTCCAAATATCTTTACTGAATTTGGAAGTTTTACTGTTGGTGAAAGTGGTGGTGCGATCTACGAGGTTTTATACCAGAAGCAGCAGAACGATCGTGAAAAGTGGAATATGATCAACTCTTCGTTCATCACTACATTACCAGATACCTGGGCGATCAGTAAAAAATTCGTCATGCTGGCAGTAAACAGGTGGAATGATGAGTATGAAAGAGTTTTACTGGGAGGTCTAACCTGTGACAGTGACGATTATTATAATTCTGAACAACATACTAACGCGATCTATCTTCCGAAGTTTAAAAAAGAGAAGCCTTTATATATAGGGTTTTTTAATACCGGTGCA
The DNA here is from genome assembly GCF_045055805.1 of Christiangramia sp. LLG6405-1. Classification (GTDB taxonomy): domain Bacteria; phylum Bacteroidota; class Bacteroidia; order Flavobacteriales; family Flavobacteriaceae; genus Christiangramia. Next base: position 555,749 of record NZ_CP159330.1, read on the forward strand.
TATCAGGATACGATTGGAGGTTTTGGCGGATTACAGCATTGCCTTATTCCGCAGCCAAAGCATATTTTAATCGACCGGGATGAAGATGATAAGATCACAACGAAACTTTTCAGCGAACAACAGAACTCTGAAGACATGCTAAGTATTCTTGGCTATGATAGAAATAATTAAAACGATACCTTTAACCAACTAATAAACAACTAACTAAACAATTCAATTAGCCATGAGCAAAAAGAATTACGCCGGGATACCCGATAAATATGCTCGTATAGACGAAGCAAAAGTGGTATTGATTCCTGTGCCGTATGATGGAACCAGTACCTGGCAGAAAGGTGCCGATAAAGGTCCGGATGCATTTTTAGACGCTTCAGAAAATATGGAGCTGTATGATATCGAGACAAATACTGAGGTTTACAAAAAAGGAATTTATCTCGCACCACCGGTGACCGAGGATTCTTCTCCCGAAAAGATGGTTGAAGCGGTTTACAAAACCACGAAAAACTATATTAAACAGGAGAAATTCGTAACCCTCTTTGGGGGTGAACATTCAGTTTCTATTGGTAGTATCAAAGCTTTTAATGAATCTTTCTCAGACCTTACGGTAGTACAACTGGATGCTCATGCAGACCTAAGACCTGAATACGAAGGATCAACCTGCAATCATGCCTGTGCGCTTCATGAGGCCAGCAAGACTACGAACCTTGTTCAGGTAGGAATTCGCTCCATGGACATTTCAGAAAAAGATCATATGGACGAAAACCAGGTTTATTTCGCTCATGATCTTTACGAAGACTGGCAGGAAGATGCGATTGGACAAATGACTCCAAACGTATTTATCACTATAGATCTTGACGCTTTCGACCCTAGCATCATGCCTTCAACCGGTACTCCGGAGCCAGGCGGATTATTCTGGTATGAGACACTGGAATTTCTCAAAATGATGTTCAAGAAAAAGAATGTGGTTGGTTTTGATATTGTAGAGCTTTGCCCGGATAAGAATGAAAAATCTTCAGACTTCCTGGCAGCAAAACTTTATTACAAAATGCTGAGCTACAAATTTAAATACCAAAATTTTACTGAAGAAGACGAAGATGAGTAAAGGACATATTTCCCAATTTATAGAAAAATATTACCTACATTTTAATGCGGCGGCGTTAGTAGATGCTGCAAAAGATTACGAAAAACAGCTGCAAGGCGGTTCAAAAATGCTTGTTTCCCTTGCTGGGGCAATGAGTACTGCAGAGATAGGAAAGATCTTTGCCGAGATGATTCGCCAGGACAAGGTGCATATTGTTTCCTGTACCGGGGCAAACCTTGAAGAGGACGTGATGAATCTTGTAGCGCATTCACATTACAAACGAGTTCCAAATTATCGTGATCTTACCGCTCAGGATGAGTGGGATCTATTGGAGAAAGGTTTAAACCGGGTTACAGATACCTGTATTCCTGAAGAAGAGGCTTTCCGTAGAATTCAGGATCATATTTTCAAGATCTGGAAAGATGCTGAAGAAAAAGGACAACGTTATTTCCCACATGAATTTCTGCATAAGTTATTGCTCAGCGGAGTTATGGAGGAGCATTACGAGATCGACCTAAAAGATTCCTGGATGTATGCTGCTGCGGAAAAGAACCTGCCAATGGTGGTTCCTGGATGGGAAGATTCTACCTTAGGAAATATCTTTGCTTCATACGTGCTTAAAGGTGAACTGAAGGCAAGTACGATGAAATCTGGGATTGAATATATGACTTTCCTTGCCGACTGGTATACTGAAAATTCCGAAGATGGAATTGGATTCTTCCAGATTGGTGGTGGTATTGCCGGGGATTTCCCAATTTGCGTGGTTCCAATGCTTTATCAGGATATGGAGCGTACAGATACTCCTTTCTGGAGCTATTTCTGCCAGATTTCAGACTCTACAACCAGTTACGGTTCTTACTCCGGAGCTGTTCCAAATGAAAAGATCACCTGGGGAAAACTGGATATAAATACTCCTAAACATATTATTGAAAGTGATGCGACCATCGTTGCACCACTGATATTTGCCTATCTCCTGGATATGTAATTAACAAATAATTACCTTACATTGAAGCTGCTCAACAGGCGAAATTGCCTAATATTGAGCAGCTTTTCTGTTTTATATTAAATGAAGAAACTTTTTCTCTTTCTCATCATCGCCTTTTCAATACAGTCCTGCAATACACCCAGTTATATGTTTTCCAGTGTATCGCAAAAAACGTATAGCTTTCCGGAAGGCACCTACTTACTAAATATTATTGATGCCCCAGAAAGCGTTCGGCTTGAATTAAGAGAGATGATTTTTGACAAATTAGAAGATCGAATCTCAAATGGAAAACTTGTGAGCATACAAGACACGCCAGGGACTTTGATCAACTCACAACCTGGTTTCAATAGTTCAGCGGAAGATCTTGTCCAATTGGCTTCAAGAGCAAAAGGTTATGACTATTTCATCAATATCAAAGCTGAAAAGCCTTCAGATGATCTTGGATCTCTACAGATAGGGAATATCGAACCTGGTGAGGCCAATGTGACCAAGGTGTCGCTGGAGATCATTAATTTAAATGAAAAAGTTAGTGTTTATTACAGCCATGTACGGTCTGAGTTGAAAGTTCCTGATGATAGTAAGGATTTTGCATTCTCTGTAAGTGCTCAATCTATGATGAAAAACAGTTTAAAGAAGATCCTTAAAAGAATGTATAACTAAGATGGAAAACTGGCCAATATTTGCAATAGGTTTTTTAGCGCAGCTATTATTTAGTGCTAGATTGATAAGTCAATGGTTTCTTTCTGAAAAATCCAAGGAAGTTGAAACTCCGGTTTTATTCTGGAAACTGAGCTTACTGGCCTCTATTTTATTATTCACCTATGGATATTTACGGGATGATTTTGCAATCATGTTAGGGCAGTTCCTCATCTACGGAGTATACTGGCGAAATCTTTCTTTAATGAACGAATGGAAAAACCGAAATATCTTCTTTAAAGGACTGGTCATAATTTTCCCATTTGCTATTGCGGCCTACATCACTTTTTTTGGAACACAAACCTGGGATGATGTATTGAGGTCTGAAAATATTGCGGGTTGGATCATTGCTTTAGGTTTGGTAGCTCAAATTGTATATACCTCAAGATTTTTTTACCAATGGTATTATTCTGAAGTAAATCAGGAATCTTCATTACCGCTGGGTTTCTGGGTCCTTAGTTTAATAGGCTCCAGCTTGCTTTTTACCTACGGAATATTCCGGGAAGACCCAGTTCTAATGGCTGCACATTTCTTTGGCGCACTCATCTATATGCGTGATATATATCTTCTGAAGAAATCTAATAAACCTAATCCACAAGCCTAGACCTTTTCTGAAGGAATAGTTCATACAGGAAATATCCAATTACTACCAAATATTCTAAGGCTACCAGCCAAAAATTTTCATCGTATTGAGTATTGGAATAAGCCGAATAACTCAGGATGACCAGTAAACACCAGACAAGCATAAATCTAAATCTCGTAAACACGCTTAGAAAGACTGGAATTGCCAGATACCAGGGGTGCACTGTTGTAGATAGAAGTAGATAAACAGAAATACCAAATAGCATATTCTTAATCAAGCTCTCCATCGTCCCATTCTTCCGTAGAAAAGTCAGAAGTAGAACCGCAACAAATGTGATTACGGGTAAGATCTTGCCAGCGGTCTCAATGATGTTATAGCCTTTCACCTGAAAACCTATCCACCTCACCAGGTAATATACCGAGGCGTTGAATTCAAACTTACCAAACCATAATCCAACACTTGCCATAAAATTCGCCATCACCTCTTCGGAATAAAATGGAACAAACGAGATCACCAGTGTTAGGATTATCAGGCTATAAAATCCGAGTAATTTCAAGAAAGACAGCTTCGAATTCTTCAGAAAAAAACCGAGGAAGAGTGGCAGGAAAAGCAGTGGTAACAGTTTGACAGAAATGGACAAACCGAGCACTATTGCAGAAGCTACCCAGCGTTTCTGTTGCAATAGATAAAGAGACCAAACCAGGAAAAGCACCATGACCGACTCAAAATGCAAATTTCCGCTCATTTCTATGATGATGAAAGGATTGAGGATATAGAGAAAGATCCTATCTCTGGACATTCTGAGATTTGAAAGCAAACGAGCACCAAAAAAGAGCGTTCCGAGGTCGGCCACGATAATTAGCGATCTTAGAAACATCACATTCAGCACTTGGCTCGAATTTGCTAGAAACGACGAAACAGCGAATAGCAACTGATTAACCGGTGGATAGTTTGAATAATGTCCTGCGCTAAGGCTCCCCATTCCCTGTAATAAAACTTCGGTATTCGGAAAATTAACATCATTGAAAATTTCCGCAGGAATAAATTGATATGGATTAATCCCAGCAATAATAAGCTGTCCATCCCAAATAAATCTGAAGTAATCCTGCGAAAGTTCTGGAATTGCGAACAAGAAGATCAATCTAAAAATGATCGCAAGTATGACCAGGAATTTGAAATTGTGACGTAGTAAGTTATAGAGCTTGTAACTCAGGAAACATAAAGCCGTATAAAGCATCAACAGCCGACCAAAATCTTCGCGGACTAATCCATATGCAAAACTCCAGTAAAAGGCCACACAGGAGAGCGCTATAAGAATTGGGAATTTGTAAAGCCTGAGCAGTTTTAGATCCATTCCGGTATAAGGATTTCCGACTAAGTTAGTTAAACTTCAGACTTTAAGCTTTGTATGAAAACGAAACCAAAACCGGCGAATAGCATGAGGTGGAAAATGATGAGTCCGAATTCCTGAAGTCGGAATGCGCTAAAAATTGCAAAGCCAAAATAAAGAAACAGTATCCCTTCAATAATGATATTTTTTGAAAACTTACCGGATAGGTATTTATTACCCTTCCATTTGTCACCACTCTCACTAATATTGAATTTTGGTGTTCTTATAAATTCCGAGCGTTTCCCGAGATGACCTTCCAGAACAGCCAACGAGTTATGAACTGAAAAGCCCATCGCTATTGAAAAAAAGGTTAGGAACATCCCAACAAACTTAAGAAAGGATTTGAGTCCTTTTCCATGTATTCTTGACCAGGCGACATAGTAACAAAGAAAAAAGATGAGCGTACTTAGGGCAAATACTGCCACCAGATTAAAATACCAATCGAAAGCCGGATTGGAATTTTTGATGTAAAGTACCGGTAAACTGAGCACCGCAAGAAACAAAACGATCAAAAACATACTGGAGTTCAAAAGATGAAAGAACCCATGAAACTTGGTACTGAATGATGCCGATTTATCTCTTAATAATTTACCGTAGTTCTTCCTGAAATTTTCGGCAGCGCCTTTGTTCCACCGAAATTGCTGGCTCCTTGCTGCACTAATCACCACAGGCAATTCGGCTGGAGTTTCTACGTTTTCAAGGTACTTAAATTCCCATTTTTTCATCTGGGCCCGATAACTGAGATCAAGGTCTTCTGTAAGCGTATCGCCACTCCAGTTCCCGGCATCCAGAATACATTCCTTTCTCCAGATTCCCGCTGTCCCGTTAAAATTGATAAAATTGCGACCAAAATTTCTTCCAGTTTGTTCCAGTATAAAATGAAAATCAAGCGCAAAAGCCTGTATCCTGGTAAGTAGCGAATAATCACGATTTAGATGTCCCCAACGGGTTTGCACCACACCAATCCTGGAATTTTTAAAATAAGGCAAGGTTTGTTTCAGCCAATTTTTGCCAGGTACGAAATCTGAATCAAATACCGCGATATACTCTCCGCGAGCGATCTTCAGACCTTCTTTTAAAGCTCCGGCTTTATAACCAGTCCGTGTTTCTCTGCAGATATGCCGTATATCCAATCCTTCCAGACTCAGACTTTCAATAAGTTTAGAAGTGATGTTTACAGAATCATCTGTAGAATCATCCAGGACCTGGATCTCAAGTTTTTCCCTGGGATATTCTATTCTGGCAATATTATTCAGCAAACGCTCAACAACATATTCTTCGTTATAAAGCGGCAATTGTATGGTGACAAATGGATAGTCATCGTTCGCTTCGAAGTTAAATTTTTCCGCAGTCTCGGTGGATTTTAAAGCTTTGAGGTAATTGAGCAAAAGGTGTAGCTGCGAGAGGCTGTAGATGAAGATAACCAGCAACGCAAGCGTGTATAGTATGATCACCAGCAGGTCTATCATTTAAAACTGTATTTGAAGATCCATCCCAATATTTTCACACCTGCAAAGATAGCACCTTTAAGTGTTCCTGAAACTTTGGAAACCCCGATCCGGTTTCGATAATGCACTGGGATCTCGGAGTAATCTAAATTTTTCCTAAGTGCTTTTAATTGCATTTCAACCGTCCAGCCATAGGTCTTGTCTTGCATCTCCAGCTGAAGTAATTTTTCATATTTGATCGCTCGAAAAGGTCCAAGATCTGTAAAAGTAGAGTTGAAGAACAATTTCATTAAACTTTTAGCCAGCCAGTTTCCAAAGATCTGCGGAAAGGTCATCGAACCAGTTTCCCGCCATTCTTTTACCCTCGCTCCTACTACAAAATCTTTGTTATCTTCAATGATCGGCTGAATGATCCTTACTAATTCTGAAGGATAATCTGAATAATCTCCGTCCAGAAAAACTATAATATTCGGCTTTTTAGACTGTTCAGAGATGTATTGCATTCCCTTTAGACAGGCATAGCCATAACCTTTTCGATTCTCCTGCAGGACTGTAGCACCGGCAGCAGCAGCATTTGCTTCAGTAGCATCTGTAGAATTATTGCTAACCACAATGACTTCTTCTACAATGTCAGGAATAGCTGCGATTACCAAACCAATCGAATCGGCTTCATTATAGGCCGGAATGATCACTTTTATGGAAGAATGCATGGGCAGTTATTCAGTTCAGCTTAAGAAGTGCGAAAATAAGCGAACTCCTTACAAATTATAAGCTTTTCTGCTTCAGAAGATCTAAAAGATCTACATTCTCCCCCACAACTCCATTTTCTGCCGTGATTCGGTTATTGGTAGATCCATTCTCCAGTTTGAGTACACCTCTTGGACAAACCGCTGAGCAGATTCCGCAGCCAACACAACTGGATCTAACGATATTCTCACCTTTTTGTGCGTATGCCCGTACATCGATCCCCATTTCGCAATAGGTAGAACAATTTCCACAGGAAATACATTGACCGCCGTTGGTCGTAATTCTGAATTTTGAGAATAGACGTTGTTGCATTCCTAAAACTGCCGCCATTGGACAGCCAAATCTACACCATACACGATTCCCGAAAATTGGATAAAAACCAGTTCCAATGACTCCGCTAAATATTGCCCCTATCAGAAAACCATAAGCCTGGCGAAGGCTTTCCGCATTAAACAAGAATAAGTTCTGCCCGCTGAAATAGTGAAAAGCTATTAATCCCAGGATGATTACGAGATATCCAATTGCACCGTATCGTGCGTCCTTCTGTAATTCTTCTCTTTTAAAATACCAGATCGCTGCAAAAAGCAAGGTGAGAAATGTCCCAACACCAATCAGGAAGACATCACGTGTAAGCCAGTATTTTGAAGAATCATAGCCAAGGTAACTGTAGATGACAGCAGTAGTCATCAAAACGACGAAAACAAGCACACTATGCACCACCCATCGCTCAACCTTCCAGGCAAAAAGACTCTTATCTGAAAGTTGGCGGTAAGGATCTCCAGCAGTTTCAGCGAGACCTCCGCAGCCACAAACCCAGCTGCAATACCATCTTTTCCCGTATTTATAAGTCAGAATCGGGGTGATCACAAATATTGAAACCACACCGAAAATTAGCAAAGCCAGTCCTATATTACCCGATGAGAGAAAACCATCTACCCGGTATTGTTCGAAATTATAATAATTAAGCGGCCAGATATTCTTAAGATCGTAATACGGCAGGTTCATCCCATCGTCGTTAAGCCTGGACATAAATTCAGGAATAAGAAATGCGAATGCCAGCTGAAAGAACATCACACTAAAAGTTCTTAATTTCTCATAGCGATTATGCCGGTATTTCCATAGGAATTTCACTCCAAAGGCCAGAATAGCAATGGTATACAAAGTTCCATATACGAACCACTGGCTCGCCGGATTACCGCTTAACAAGTAACTCAGAGGATCAAACAGAGCGATCAATCCTACGTTATCCCCTTCTGCCCTTAAACCAAGATATTGAGGATAGAAATAGAGCAGTATATAGAACCCGGTCAAGCCAACACCTGTAAGATAAGCCACGTAACCGCGATTGGTCATACTTTTAAACCAGACTCCGTCGTTCTTAATGCCTGCATGCGTGCTCGAATAGGTAGCCTGAGCAAACCACACAATTCCTGCAGTGATCGATCCTAAAGCGATACTTAGCCAAAGAACCTTATTGGGGAAATTTAGATTGAAAGCAGCGAGACAAAGAATGATGAGTCCAGACATCCCCAGCAAAGTCGATATTTTCTGTCCTGTATTGAGAGATGCTGCAGCTTCGCCGGTTACCGACATATTTTGTTCAATTCTACTCATTAGGTGCTTTGTAAATTGTTCGTAAAACTTTTAAAAATCTCGGCCTCGTGATGTTCATAAAATTCGGGATCAAAATTGGCTGCTTTGAGGTTTGATAACACGTGGTTTATCGTCTTTCCTTCATTCAGCCATTTATCGAATACCTCCTGTCGCATTCGTATTCCGAAGGTATTGATTCCCTTGAATTTTCCTGATTCAGTATCAAAAGCGATCGTGATCGCCTTTTCTCCACTTTCGTGCTGCCAGTGAAAATGCTGCTCATTTACACCAGGCTTATTAAACACCCAGCCATATGTTTGATATTCTATATCGAAGAATTTAGCAGAATTAAACCAGTTACCTGGTTGGTAAGGAGTTCGGTTTCCAGTAATCGTTCTGGCTACAGTTTCACCCATGATTCTGCCAGTGTACCATACTGCTTCCACCGGTTTTCGTTCTCCTATGGCTTTTCTTTGTTGTGCACAATCACCAATCGCGTAAACATCTGGAATACTGGTTTCGAGAAATTCGTTCACGAGGATGCCTTTTTCGGTTTCAATTTCCAGGTTCTCAAGAAAGTTGATATTAGGTTTTACACCTGCGCAAAGACCAACAAATTCGCAATTGATCTCTTCCCCAGATTTGGTTCTAATAGCGCGAACGTTGCCCTGTTCATCTCCAAGAACCTCCTCAAGTTCTGTTTCGTGACGAAGGTCTATTCCATGCGCCAGGATATGCTCAGATATCATCTTTGCATCCTGTGGTGGCAATACGCCGCTCCAAAAGCCTTTTTCTCTCACCAGTAAAGTCACTGGAATCTTTCTTGTATGCAGCATTTCTGCCAGTTCCACACCAATGAGTCCGCCCCCAATGACAACCGCCTGTTTGATACTGGAGGTTCTTTCCTCCAGTTTTTCCAGGTCTTGTTTGGTGACCATTCCCTGCACGCCATTGAGATTTTCTCCTGGCCAGCCAAAGCGATTCGGCAAAGAACCGGTAGCCAGAATAAGCTTGTCGTAGTGCAATGTTTCTTCGGAAGAAAAACTGAGTTCTTTATTTTGAAAATCTATGTGATCAACCCAGGCTTTCTTAAGTCCTATTCGATTGTTCTCCCAGAACCAGTCTTCATAAGGCTTTAGATGGCCCCATTTCATATGTCCCATATAGAGATACATTAAAGCGGTACGTGAGAAAAAATAGTCAGATTCCCCGGAAATTACGGTGATCTTGCAGTCTGAAGCTTTTCTAATATGCCGGGCAGCAGTGATACCTGCAATTCCATTTCCAATGATAACGATATGCTCCATTTATTTTTATAATTTGCTACAGGCCAGAATATACTTAGTAAAGTAAGCTGAAAATAACTACAAACCCAATTATACTACTCAATAATCGCTCAATCATGCAGTGGAAATCGGCACTCCTTATAATTCAGATCTTTCTAATGGTCGGTTTACTAACAGCGTCCTGTCAAACAAATCAACGATCACCTAAAATGAATGGGATTAGCCTGGTTGCTTCCCGGGATTCTATTCTCGATACTGAAGTAAACTATGTTGCTGAAACTGAAGCCAATTACATTGCCCTGATGCCCTTTGGTTTTCTAGCGGACAGCCAGGAACCTCAAATAAAATTTAACATTAATCGGCAGTGGTTTGGAGAACGCAAGGAAGGTATTGAGCATACTGTATCTAAATTAAGAGAGCGTAATCTAAAGATCATGATGAAGCCGCAGATCTGGATTAGAAATGGTGCTTTCACCGGGGATCTCGAATTTGAAACTGAAGAAGACTGGAAACAATTCGAAGATTCTTATGCTGAATTTATTCTTTTATATGCTGAAATTTCAGAAGAACTAGATGTGGAATTATTCTGTATTGGAACCGAACTTTTCAATTTTGTGAGCAACAGACCCGTCTTCTGGAAAAATCTGATTTCCGAAGTGAGAAAAATATACTGTGGTGAAATAACTTATGCTGAAAACTGGGATAAATTTGATCAAACTACGATATGGGATGAACTGAATTATATTGGCGTGGACGCTTACTTTCCTATAAGTGACGAAGCTTCTCCCGATATTGATCAAATAAAAGAAGGCTGGGAACCTCATCTTAGTTCACTTGAATCTGTATCTGATAAATTTCAGAAGCAAATAATTTTTACAGAATTTGGATATAGAAGTATTGACCATGCCTTGAAAACGCCTTGGAATTCTGAACGGGAACATCCCGGTATCAATTTTAATTTACAGGCAAATGCTTATAAAGTTCTTTTTGAACAGGTTTGGTCTAAAGAATGGTTTGCAGGTGGTTTTCTATGGAAATGGCATCAGGGAACCAATAGCGGCGGACTCGAAAATTCCCGATTCACTCCGCAGAATAAACCAGCAGAAAAGGAGTTGAAAAGCTTTTATGGTAGCTTCAGGAATTAATCCGTTTACAATAATGAGAGCGTAAATCTTCGGCAGTAGCACCAAATCTTCTTTTCCAGTAGATCTCAAGGAACAACTTTTGTGTTTTCCAGACACCCATGCGCTCGTATAAACGCGCAGAAGTTGTAAGCCATTTCCTGATCACTGTGAATGATCCATGCTCATATAAACGCTTTATAAATTCGTTGTCTTCGTAAACCGTATAACTTTCATCAAAACCGCTAAGGGAATCAAATAGATCTTTGGTTACGAACAAAGATTGATCTCCTCCTCTACAGGATAGATGATTAAATTTTGTGAATTGCCCCATCAAATTCAGCCACCAGTGATCCTTGTCAAAGCGCATTTGAAAACAGCCGCAATTATTGCCTTTTCTGACAGCCTCCATGATTAAAACATCAAAATTTTCTGGTGGGTAACTATCGGCATGCAGGAAATACAGCAGTTCACCTTTTGCTTTTTTTGCGCCATAATTCATTTGAACTGCCCGGCCTTTTTCAGAAAGATAATAGGTAACATTTGGGTGTTCGATGGCAAGTTGGGAAGTTTCATCTGTACTTCCACCATCGACAACAAGAATTTCCCGTATATAAGTAGAAGAAGCAGTTTCCAGGTATTTTAGCAAAGCTGGAACCTGCTTCTCTTCATTATAGACCGGGATAATTATACTTATCACAGAACTTATTTTGCTTCGTTCAGGTTCCAGTCGTAGTTCTTGTAGTCTACCTGGGCATTCGAATTGATCTTCACTTCTGAATATTGATTGATGTATTCAATCAAAGATCCATTTTCAGTAAAATCATTCTTATACCAATCAAAGATCGATGAAAGCTTCAGGATGGAAGCGGAGATTTCATTCTTATCTGAATTGATAAATTCATTTGTAGCCTTTTCCAGTTGTTTTTCGATATTCTCGCTGGTATAAGCTTCATTGATAAGTTTTGGACAGCTTATAGACGCGCAATTGATCGCAAAGTGAATCCTTGGTTCATCCATTTTTCGTAACAGACTATTTTCAATAGCACCAAGTGAAATTTCTTTATTTCCGATCTTGACGAACTCTTTTGTCCATGCTCCGGAAATATCCTTAATGCTCTTTGTTGGATAATTCCGAAGAATAAGATCCACCGTGTACGCATTATAGAGGTTGATATAATATGCCAGAAGTTGATTGCGAGTCCAGGTATCATCTGGTTGCATGGAAGAAAGCATCTTTAAATATTTATCAAGCGCTGGCCGGTCTTTCTGAAAACCTTTATAATCTACCATTCCGTCGCCATCCACATGCTTTTTCAATAGTTGATCCCAGCCAGAATGATCTACTTTTTCCTCTGCAGCTGCAGAAGTATTTGCAGAATCTGGTGTAGGCAATCCTTTACTGTTAAAGCCAGCGCTCGAAATAAGGTTACAGGATTGACAAATAAATGCCCCTGAGACCAGGATCAAAAAACTTAAAAATACCTTCTTCATAGCTTTATGTTTTAATTAGCAACATCCACCACCATCGTAATGCCAGGTGGACTCACTAATGTAAATATCATCTCTTCCAAGATCTGCCAGTGCACCTGCGGTTTTATCACAAATTGCAATTGGCTGATTCTTCAATAAAATATGTCCTTTCTTATCATCAAAATGATCTTCATCTCCATAATAAATCGCAGCTTTTCCGGTAAAGATACACGGCCCATCTTCAGGCATAGGATCTTTGATCGCGGCTACTTCAATAGATTCAATATAAATCAATTCATCTGTAGGATAATTTTTAGGATCCAGAATTCTATAAGGCTTTCTGGCCCTGATCTCGATAGTTCCGAAGCCGGCATCGGTCAATGCTTTCACATAATCCTTGATGCTTAAACTTCCGGAAAGACAAAGCGCTCTTAAGCGTTCATCATTTCTAAGTTCATCATTCATGTCCTGCTCACAGGTTGGATCACTCATTACAAGTCTTCCATGCGGCTTTAATACCCGGTACATTTCCTTCAAAGCTTGAGTAAGCTCTTCAGTTTTAAAAATATTGAAAAGACAGTTCTGTGCGGCTACATCTATAGAGTTATCCTCAACCGGTAATGCCGTAGCATCTCCCTTTCTAAGATCTACAAATTTAGATTTAAACCATGGGTTCTGCGCTTCTGCCTCCACAAAGTTCTTGCGGGACGCTTCCAGCATTTCATCTACCACATCTACTCCAACCACTCCCGATTTCATTCGGGAAAAATAAGCGAACTGTAAAAGTTCCATTCCGCCACCTACACCCACATAGAGCGTACGCGGATTATTTGTCAGATCCCGGGCATGCACCGTGGAACCACAACCGTAATTCATCTCCTGCATGATCTTTGGGATCTTTAATCCCGGAAGTTCCCAGATCGGGTTTGTGGTGCAGCAAAGTCCTACATCTGGTGTAAGTGCCGCCTCACGGTAAACGTCTTTAGTAATCTCTAAATAACTCATTTATAATTTCTTAAGTAATTCTTTAAATAATTTAACCATATCTGGTTCTGCTTTGGCAGCCATTGCCAGAATTTCCTGAATATCTACTTTTTCAAGATTATCCGGATCCCCTTTATCTGTGATCACAGAAATTGCTGAAACCGGAATCCCCAAGTGGTTGGCAACGATCACTTCAGGCACTGTACTCATTCCAACAGCATCCGCACCGATCATTTTTAAATAACGGTATTCTGCTCTGGTTTCCAGTTGAGGTCCCAATACCGAAGCATATACACCTTTATGCAAAGTAATATTCAGCTCTTTTGCGGTTTTCTCGAATTGATCGTTCATAGATCTGTCATAAGGCTCGCTCATGTCCACAAATCGTTCTCCCAAATGTTCAACGCCATGAAAAGCCAGTGGCGAACCACCCTGAAGATTAATATGGTCATCGATAAGCATCAACTCACCTTTATCGTAATCTAAATTGATCGCTCCGGAAGCATTGGAAACCAGCAAACGTTTCATCCCCAAACGTTTCATTACTCTTACCGGGAATGTAACATCAAACAGACTGTAACCTTCGTACAGGTGGAATCTCCCCTGCATGATGACCACTTTTTTTCCTGCCAGGGTTCCAAAAATCAGTTTCCCCTTGTGAAATTCCACTGTGGCAGTTGGAAAATATGGGATGTGATTGTAACTGGCGGTTACTTCAATTTCTACATCGTCCAGTAGTTTACCTAAACCTGTACCTAATATGATCCCAACCTCGGGTTCACCGAATCCTTTGGATTTCAAATAATCTACCGATTCGTTTATTCTATCTGTCATTATTTATTAATTTTTGAAAAGCCGGATGATCTTTGATATCTTCCAGCGTATCTATATCGTTTTTTAGTGGCAGCGCTTTATAAGTTCCATCTTGCATATCCTGCAGACTTTGCTCGAATACACTGGAAGTACTCCAGGCTTTGTTCATGAATAAAGCTGAATTTAATGATTTCATACCCAAAAGGTAATATCCACCGTCTTCAGCAGGTCCAATTACATAGTCGTGAGCTTCAAGTTCTTCAAAAGCATCTTCAAGTTCTGTTGCCTCAAGATCGTAAAGATCACTTCCAATAATCACAATTTTCTTGTAGCCCTCGTCGAATCCAGCTTTAAAAGCAGCTTCCATTTTCTCTCCCAGATCTCCTTCTACTTGCAATCTCTTATGAAATCCTCCATCCTCCCAGATATCATTTTCAGCAATATTCCAGGCGTAAAAAACATGTTTGTTTACGTTGAGTTTACCGGTTATATCTTTCGTATGCTTCAGCAGAAATTTATAAATTTCAAGAGCTTTCTTATCTCCTACTCCTTTGGCCAGCCTGGTTTTTACCTTTCCGAGAACAGGATTTTTTGTAAATATGATTAGCAGATTTTCTTTTGACACCTAGTAAATTTTTTCTCCGTTTTTAAGATATTTCGACCAGTGTTTTGAAAAAGTATGAACCTTTTCGGTTTCCGTGCCTTTATTGTCATAAACAGGATAGCCGGTATTTTTCCATTCAAAAATTCCTCCGTATAGATTTTTTACATCCTCAAATCCTAAATCCTGAATCTTTTTGGCTATGTTCTCTGATCTAATTCCTACTGAACAGTAGACAACGATCTGTTTATCCCTGGTAATGGAATCCAAAACGCTAAGATCAAGATTATTATATCCTATAAATTTTGATCCATCAAGATGACTGGTTTCGTATTCATTGCTTTCCCTTGCATCCAGGATGACCACCTCATCATTTAATTGATCCATACGCAGTTGCTCTACGGAAGTATATGGAACATCGCCAGAATTGTATTTTTGCAATAGATCATCCAATGCGTTTTGACTAAACCCGGAAGTTCCAATGAAAAAAATTAAACTGAAAATGATTCCCTGTAATTTCATATTAAGCTACTGTTCCCTGGCAACTACTTCCTGCTCCAGCAGTACAACCGTAGCAATGTTGTGAAATGATAATATTTCGATTATTTAAAATATCTTCGTTGTATTCACTAATATGCTGCACTTTTGAATTTACTTTTAGTTCCAGCATCTGGTTGAAATCACAATCGTATAACCAGCCATCCCAACTAATGGAGATCGTATTGGTACACATCACATTTTCAACGGCTGCAGGATTATAAGCTTCTACCAGCGCATACATATAATCTTCATAATTTTCAGAAGCTATAAGGTATTCAAGGAATCGGCTTATGGGTAAATTTGTAATTGCGAACAGACTGCCAAAATCGATATTGAAATCTTCTTTTAGAGCTTTTTTAAAGTCCTGTTCCATCGCCTGTTGATCTGTTGGTAAAAATGCTCCGGATGGATTATAGACCAGATCCAGTTTTAAACCTGTGCCTTCCTGCGCGTAACCTACTGCGTTTAACATTTGAAGTGCCTTGATTGATTTGTCAAAAACACCACTACCTCTTTGCTTATCGGTTTTTTCTCTTTTATAGAATGGGAGTGACGAAACCACGTGGACATTGTGTTTCTTAAAGAATTCCGGTAGGTCGTGATACTTCTTGTTGGCGAGAATGATTGTTAGGTTTGATCTAACAATGAAATCCTTGATTCCGGCTTTAGCGGCTTCTTCCACAAACCATCTAAAATTCGGATTCATTTCAGGGGCACCACCAGTAAGGTCCAGCGTATGGGCTCCGGTATTCTTGATCACTTCCAGACATTGCTTCATGGTTTCTACCGTCATGATCTCCTTACGATCGGGACCGGCATCTACATGGCAATGCGAACAAACCTGATTACACATGTAACCAAGATTCAACTGTAGTATTTCGAGTTTTTTGGGTTTGAATGGCAGGTCATGAGTTTCTGCGATCTTATCCCGGAAATACGGGAGTTCGCCTTCTTCAAATATGCCTTCGCTTAAAAATTCTAACTGGTTCTTAGGGCTTGAAAGATCATCCTTACGCGCCTTCAGGGATTTTGTGATCATATAGTTGTTTCTACGTATGTTTAGTTCTTCAATTCAGAAAAAACTTACATACTTAGCTTTTTGTATTTATTCATCATCTGCACACCATGCACAAGGGTTGCTCCACTTTCAATGGCGGCACCAGCATGAACGGCTTCCATCATCTCTTCCTTGGTAATACCACGTTGTAATCCATCCTTGGTATATGCATCAATACAATAAGGACATTTTACAACATGCGCTACCGCAAGGGCGATCAATGACTTTTCACGGGCAGAGAGAGCTCCTTCTTCGAACACTTTACCGTAGTAGTCAAAAAACTTGTTTCCAAGCTCTTCACTCCATTCAGTAATCTCTCCAAATTTTCTAAGGTCTGCCGGATCATAATAATTCTTAGCCATCTATTTTATACTTATGTGCGTTAATACTTATAATTACGAAAAAAACGAAGCTACAGTTTTAAACTATAGAACTCCGGTTATAGACAGAATAATAAGTAAAAATACAGCTACTATTGCGATCACGATCCACATTTTTGAGCTGGAATTCTCAGTTCTGGTCTCGGTAGATTGATTTACTTTTTGTTCACTATCACGATCTTCCTTAGGTACAGGCGAGGATCTATCTTTATCTTGATTCATATTGATGGTTTTTACTGAAAAATAAAGCAAATTCTTACTGAAATGAATTAACGATATATATTTAACAAAGATTTTCAATTTGAATTAATTTCCGCCAATAGCTCTAAATTTTAGCCATGCTTTGGAAACACCCCGAAACACTAACGTTTTTCGCATTACCATTATCTCTATTGACAGTTTCTTTTATAGAAATTCTTAATTTTTTCACACAAGCTTTAACTTTACAACCCAAGATTTTAAGATTTTTAATTGTAAAAAGCCTATCTTATTAGGCGAAATAATTCAGCTGTATTATTATGAGAATTGATGTTCAAACGCTACCGGTTAATGAAATTGTGCAAAACATAGCACAATCGCTGGATGCAGATGTGCAAAATCGTAGCGGGGAACTTCTAGTCGAAATTCCTTCAGAGTATGGTGAAGGTACTATTCGAGGAATTAGTTTTGACTCCGGGATGGGCTATATCACCTACAATTGTAAGTTTTCACAGGATGTTGAAATTCATTTTTCTCTAAATACCGTACACCCTTTAAAATTTATTTTCTGTTCTGAAGGAAGTATTAGCCATTGCTTTCAGCACAGTGATGATGAACACAGCATAGACACCTATCAGAACATTGTAGTGAGCAGCAGTGGATATGATGGACATATCCTATATTTTAAAAAGGATGTCCAAACCCATGTATCGAGCCTGGAAATCATTAGATCTGTTTTTGCTCATCGTTCCAATTATGATTTTAAAGATCTTGATCCAACCTTGAAGGAGCTATTTAAAGACGCAGTTTCGAAAAAGCAATTTTTCTACCAGGGGAATTATAGTATTAAGTCGGCAGACTTAATGGATGAGATTAATACCAAAGATTTTACAGGGTTTCTACGCAACCTGTTTCTGGAAGGCAAAGCATTTGAAATGCTCACCATACAGATAGACCAGTATCAGGATGACGAGAATGGCGAGAACCTGCCAAAGATCTTAAGAAAGTCTGATATTGAAAAGGTGAATTATGTTGCCAAAAGAATCCAGGGTGATCTTAGCACAAATCTTTCCGTAGAAACCCTGGCGAAAGAGGCTGGAACTAATGTAAATAAACTTCAGGAAGGCTTTAAATATGTCTACGATCTTACTGTAAATAAATATATGCAGCATATCAAGTTAGAAGCTGCCAAGGAAATGCTTAAACTTTCAGAAAAGAACATCTCAGAAATTGTAACGTCTATCGGACTCAACAATCGTAGTTACTTTTCCAAAATATTTAAAGAAAAGTATGGAGTAAGCCCTAAATATTTCCTGCAAACCAAGGCAAGTATGAAAGAAGAGGAATTCGAAGAAAACTAGGATCCATTTCCTAAAAATTTCTGCGGAATTACCTCCGGATCAAAATTCCATAAATACGGCAGTAGAAAATAAACTATCAGGCTGAGCAAAATTATGCTTACTATATTCATCCAGACACCTGTTTTTATCATATCCGGAATTCTAAGATAACCCGAACCAAATACCACTGCATTAGGCGGAGTTGCCACAGGAAGCATAAAAGCACAGGATGCTGCCAGAGTAGCTCCAACCATCAAGAAATAGGGATGTAGATTCAACGCAATAGCCATCGATGCAAGTATTGGCAGCAACATAGCCGTGGTGGCAAGATTTGAGGTGACTTCGGTAAGAAAATTTACCGCGGCAATCAATACTACTACCAGTAACAATAATGGTAAATTTTCAAGATTCGTTAATTGCTCTCCTATCCAGATTGCCAGACCGCTTTCCCCAAAACCTTTTGCAAGTGCCATACCACCACCAAACAATAAAATGATTCCCCAGGGAATTTTCACCGCCTCTTCCCAGGTAACCAGTTTTCTTTTCGCCTTACTTGCAGGGATTAGAAACAGCGCTACAGCCGCGATCATCGCGATAATTGTATCGTCTATTAAGGGCAAAAATGGCTGAATAAGATAGCTTCTGCTAATCCAGGAAAATGCAGTAATAGCAAAAACTACTAAAACTCTTTTCTCCTGAATACTCATGTTTCCCAGTTCTGCTTTGAGTCGGTCGATCTCTGCCTTCCCTCCTGGAAATTCAGTTTGTGTGAAACTAAAAGCTTTACTGGTAAGGTACTTCCAACAAATAAAAAGCAAAATGATCGAAACTGGTAAGCCCAGAATGATCCATTTGGTAAAGCTGATTTCTATCCCATATATTTCTTCTACGATTCCAGCAAATACCAGGTTTGGAGGAGTTCCAATGAGTGTTGCAACGCCACCTATAGAAGCACTGTAAGCAATAGCTAACATTAGCGCTTTTCCAAAAATTGTATTTTCATTTTCCTCACTTGCCGGATTGTCTTTTAACTGACTAATTATTGCAGTTCCAATGGGCAGCATCATTACTGAAGTAGCAGTATTGCTAATCCACATGGAAAGAAATGCCGTAGCCACCATAAAACCTAAAATGATCATTTTAATATCTGCACCTATCAACTGAATGATACTTAGTGCGATCCTTCTATGTAAATCCCATCTTTCGATAGCCACCGCGAGTATGAATCCACCTAAGTACAGGAAGACATATTTATGACCAAAAGCTGCGGTTGTATCCTCTATACTTACCGCTCCGGTTAAAGGAAAAAGGATAATTGGTAATAGAGCTGTTACCGCAATTGGAATTGCTTCAGAAACCCACCAGATCGCCATCCATAAAGTTATGCATAGAACATCAAATGCTGCATCAGGCATTGAATTGGGTGCTCCCAACAATTGCAAAACGACAAAAAGAAGTGGCCCGGCTACTAGCGCTATTAATTTAAATCTGGAATTCATATCTTTCAAAAAGATGAAGATATAGAATATTTTCTTTCATTGAAATCTTAAACGAAAGGGATAAAAACAGTTTAAAATGAATCCAGAGAATTTAACCATTAGAATAAAGATTCAGGTTTCTAAAAGCAGGGAGGAGGTATTCAATGCTTTAACGGACAGGACGAAATTAAGCAGATTTTTCATTTCTGAAGCAAGTTCAGATCTTGAAGCTGGCAAGCAGATCATCTGGAAATTCCCGGAATTCAATTTCGTTGAGTTTTCTATTGAAGTGCTTAAAGTAGAACATCCCGAAATTATAATACTAACCTGGGAAGGTGCCGAGAATCACATTACCACGGTGACTATCGCACTTACTAAAGTTGAAAAAAATCAAACATTGGTTTCAGTTGCAGAAGAAGGAATGCAAAATGACGCTGAAGGGATTGCCTGGCTCGGCAGAAACTCGGAAGGTTGGGCAAATTTTCTGGTCTGTCTCAAAGCCTATCTTGAATATGGGATCAATCTAAGGAAAGGCGCTTTTGAATTCTTACGAAATGATCAAAAACCATAAATAAAAAAACCCGGCAAATTGCCAGGTTTTCTAATTATATGAATTGATGATTACATCATTCCTGGCATACCGCCGCCCATTCCTTGTGGCATTCCACCTCCAGCATTGTCTTCTGGAAGATCGATAAGCGCACATTCGGTTGTAAGGATCATTCCAGCAACTGAAGCTGCATTTTCCAATGCTACTCTTGTTACTTTCTTAGGATCAATTATACCAGCTTTGAGCATGTCTACGTAAGTATCTGTTTTGGCATCATAACCGAAGTCATTCTTACCTTCTAATACTTTGTTGATCACTACTGAACCTTCACCACCAGCATTTTGCACGATAGTTCTTAGTGGAGATTCGATAGCTTTAGAAACGATCTGTACTCCAGTCGCTTCATCAGCATTTTCAGTTTTGATTTTGCTTAGTACAGCCTGAGCTCTAACTAACGCAACACCACCACCAGCAACAATACCTTCTTCTACAGCCGCTCTGGTTGCATGAAGTGCATCATCTACTCTGTCTTTCTTTTCTTTCATTTCAACTTCTGAAGCTGCACCTACGTAAAGTACTGCAACACCACCAGCTAATTTAGCCAGACGCTCCTGAAGCTTTTCTCTATCATAATCTGAAGTAGTAGACTCGATCTGAGATTTGATCTGGTTTACTCTGCTCTGGATATCATCATTATTTCCAGCTCCGTTTACGATTGTAGTATTATCCTTGTCGATCGCTACTTTTTCAGCAGTACCCAACATATCGATAGTAGCATTCTCTAAAGTAAATCCTCTTTCTTCAGAAATCACAGTACCACCAGTAAGGATAGCAATATCTTCTAGCATTGCTTTTCTACGGTCACCAAATCCTGGAGCTTTCACTGCAGCGATTTTTAATGATCCACGAAGTTTGTTAACTACCAGTGTAGCAAGAGCTTCACCATCAACATCTTCAGCAATAATCAATAGAGGTTTTCCAGACTGAGCTACTGGCTCCAATACTGGAAGTAGATCTTTCATTGAAGAGATCTTCTTGTCAAAAAGAAGGATATATGGATCTTCAAGATCTGCCGTCATTTTCTCAGAATTCGTTACGAAATAAGGAGATAAATATCCCCTATCGAACTGCATTCCTTCCACAACATCAACATAAGTCTCTGTTCCTTTAGCTTCTTCTACAGTGATTACACCTTCTTTTCCAACTTTTCCGAATGCCTGAGCGATCAAATCACCAATAACATCATCATTGTTAGCAGAAATCGATGCAACCTGCTTGATTTTTTCTGAAGAGTCACCTACTTCTTTAGTTTGCTTTGCAAGATCTGCAGTAAGAGATTCAACAGCTTTGTCGATACCACGTTTAAGATCCATTGGGTTTGCACCTGCAGCAACGTTCTTCAAACCTTCCTGCACGATAGCCTGAGCTAGAACAGTAGCAGTAGTAGTACCATCACCAGCAAGATCATTGGTTTTGGAAGCAACTTCCTTCACCATCTGAGCTCCCATGTTTTCTAAAGGATCCTCAAGTTCGATTTCTTTTGCTACAGTTACACCATCTTTAGTTACAGTTGGTGCCCCGAAAGATTTACTGATAATTACGTTACGACCTTTAGGTCCTAAAGTTACTTTTACAGCGTTCGCCAATGCATCAACTCCACGTTTGATCCCATTACGAGCCTGAATGTCAAATTTTATATCTTTTGCCATTTCTATTATTTTTAATTTTCTATAGTTAGACTACAGAATAATTGGTTAATTAATTTTTGATTATAAATTCCAGCGGTTGCCAGAAAATTGAAGTGAAACTTATACTATTGCTAGTATATCATCTTCCCTCATGATCAGGTAATCTGTTCCTTCAAGTTTTAGCTCTGTTCCGGCATACTTACCGTAAAGAACTGTATCACCTTCTTTAACTGTCATATCATGATCTTTGGTACCTCCACCAACAGCTACAACATTACCTTTTTGAGGTTTTTCTTTAGCTGTCTCAGGAATAATGATACCAGAAGCAGTCTTGTTTTCTGCAGCAACAGGCTCAATTACAACCCTGTCTGAAAGTGGCTTAATGTTTAGTCCCATTTTATTAAATTTTATTATTAGGTTAATTAATTTTTCAAATACGGGAGACATATTTCTAAAATTATGCCAGCTCTATTTCTCTGCCATAAGGCAAAAAAAAATGCCAGCTTGTCATAAGCTGGCATTTTAAAATGTTGTTGAGTATCTTATCTACTGCTCATTGTCAGTTTGAGTTGCTGGTTGAGCTGCAGGCATTTCAGTATTTACAGGTTCGTCACTTTCGAAAACCCTTGTTCCAGCTTCGGCTGGCTTATCCATAATAGCTACGTTAGAAAGCAGGATCAAAACAAGCAATAAAGTTGCAAGTGTCCAGGTACTTTTATCTAAAAAGTCTCCAGTTTTTTTAACCCCTCCAACTTGCTGACCTCCGCCACCAAAAGAAGAAGATAGTCCTCCACCCTTAGGGTTTTGAACCATGATCACAACTACCAGCAAAAATGCTACGATAATTATTAAAGCTAAAAATATAGTGAATGTGCTCATTCTTAATCGTTATTAGTGTCTTGTAATTTTTCTATTGCCCGAATTTGGTCTGCAAAGAAACCACTTTTTTCGGGATTTTTCAAAATTAATATTTTATATGCCTGAATGGCTTTTTTATAGTTCTTCTGTTCGAGGTAAACACGCGCTAAAGTCTCTGTCATCAGCGACTCCTGGCTGGTCATAGAATCTTCAGCAAGATTGTTTTTGGAAACAGATTTTACCGGTTTGATCTTAGGATTTTTAGCAATAAACTCTTCAATAAGATCAAATTTTCTCTGGCGATCTTCGTTTTCAGGTTCTTCTGCCTCGTTTTCTCTATCTACAGGTTCTGCCTTGGTTAATTTTAACCATTCAGAAAATGAATGAGATTCCTTTTGATCAAACTCCAGAGGTTTTCCAATCTCCAGGTTCTCTTCTTCGGAAGATTCATTAGTTATCGCATTATCTGAAGTATCCTCCAACTGCGCACGTTCGAACAATGCAGGATCCATAACGCGTTCAGATTCAGACTGCTTCATTTTGATCGCATCATCCAGATCTATGCTTCGTCTTCCATGAACTTCTTCATGTTCGTAGACCGTCATTTCCTTCAGTCGGTCTTCCTGCTGCCTGATCTGTCTCGCAATCGTGTTTTGATTAAATTCTTCAGAAGTAATAAAATCAAAAAGAATATCACGGTCTGTGGTATAGGCCGCGGTTTTTTTCAATGCTGAGTTGTAACTGAATTCCTGATGTTCTTTAAGTCCCTTCAGTCTTATAGCACGACCCGCCTGGAAATAGGGTGCTTTCTCAAGCAAAATTTCCAGTTCCCGCGTTTGTTCTTTAGTAATTTCCGCAGGAGAATTTAATAAATCGATGAGTGCTTTTTTTTCCATTACCAGTCGGTAAGCGCTGCGTTAAAAATATCCTGCGTAATTCTCGTATATATCTCGTCCAGTGCCGTCTCCAGGTTTGCCCCGATCAATTGTTGCTGTGCCGGATAATCATAATAGAAAGAAAAACGCTTTTCAAAATCCTTTTCCGGTTCCAGTGTATTGTAATAACGAACGTTTACCGCAATAGTCAGTCTACTTTGCGCAGCGGTATTTTCAGCAGTTGCAGACATTGGCGACACATAAAACTGTGTGATTTCACCTTCAAAGATCAAATCCCCATTGGTATTGGTAAGACTCAAACTTGTTTGATTCTGAATAAGGTCCTGCAAAGAGATGGTAAATGCACGGTCTATTCCCGGTTCCACAAGATCTGCATTATTCTGGAAGAAATTTACCTGAAATGTTTCGGCGTCTCCAGTGTCAGCTCCCGTAAAAGAATATGACATACAGGAAGATAAGCTCAAACTCACCAGTAATACCGTGATAATGCTAAGAAATCTTGTCATTAATTATAGATTGTATTGTTTGATCTTTCGATATAAAGTTCGTTCACTTATTCCTAATTCTTCTGCTGCAGCCTTGCGCTTCCCACTGTGTCTTTCCAGCGACTTTTTGATAAGCTCCAACTCTTTGTCCTGAAGCGAAAGTGTTTCTTCCTCTTCAATTTCTTCAGCAAAATAATACTTATCCTTTTCTTCCTGACTTGGTGATGAAGAATTCTGTTGCGGAATTTGCAGCACATTCAGCTCATCTTCATCAATATCAGCTTCATCAATATCATCACCGCTATTCCCGTAGATCTTTTCGATAAGACCTTCATTGTCATCCTGAACCTGCTTGCTGTCTCCCTCCTGCATCAACTTCAGCGTTAACTTCTTCAAATCGTTCAGGTCACTTTTCATATCGAAAAGCACCTTGTAAAGGATCTCTCTCTCATTGCTAAAATCTCCTTCCTTCTTCTTATCTGAAATGACTGCTGGTAGATTGCTGCCAATATCCGGAAGATATTGCCTTAGTTCATCGCCGCTAATATTTCTCTTCTGTTCCAGAACGGAAACCTGTTCTGCAATATTTCGCAACTGCCGAATATTTCCTCCCCAGCGATATTTTAATAACAAAGCCACAGCTTCATCATCAAGTTTGATCGTGGGCATCTTGTATTTCAATCCAAAATCTGAAGCAAATTTCCTGAAAAGCAGATGAATATCACCTTTTCTTTCCCTTAACGGCGGCAATGCAATTTCCACCGTGCTTAAACGGTAATAGAGATCCTCGCGGAATTTGTCCTTTTTGATGTTTTCGAACATATTGATATTTGTAGCAGCTACGATACGAACATCGGTTTTCTGAACTTTTGAGGAACCCACTTTTATAAATTCACCATTTTCCAGCACACGAAGCAATCTTACCTGCGTTGGCAATGGCAACTCCCCCACTTCATCAAGAAATATGGTTCCACCATCGGCTACCTCGAAATAACCACTTCGGGTTTGAGTCGCACCGGTAAATGCACCTTTTTCGTGTCCGAACAGTTCACTATCGATAGTTCCTTCGGGAATTGCTCCACAGTTCACTGCGATATACTTACCGTGTTTACGATGAGAAAGCGCATGAATGATCTTCGGAATACTTTCCTTACCTACACCACTTTCTCCGGTAACAAGTACTGAAATATCTGTTGGCGCAACCTGAATTGCCTTTTCTACCGCACGATTAAGCTTTGGATCGTCTCCAATAATTCCAAATCGCTGTTTAATTGCCTGAACTGATTCCATTTAAAACTTCAGTATTATTAGACATTCTTCAGTACAAGTGAGAAGAACGTCATTATTCTCGTTAATTATTATCACTATATCCCACTGGCTCCCCTATAAGAGTAGCACTGGTACAGTCCTTTATTTTTACATTTACAAAATCACCAATTTTATAATTTTGCTTGTCAAATACCACCACGGTATTTTGTGAATTTCTACCACTCCAGTGTTGATCAGATTTTTTGGATTCTCTTTCGATCAGTACTTCGGTAATTTCACCCAGAAAACGTTTTGTCCTTTGTTTACTATGCTTCTGCTGAAGATCTACGATCTCCTGAAGGCGTCTTTTCTTCACCTCATGTGGCACATCATCTTTCAGCTTTCTTTCAGCCATGGTCCCGGGTCTTTCAGAATAAGCATACATAAAGCCGAAATCATATGTAATTTTCTCCATTAGGGATAAAGTATCCTGATGATCTTCTTCGGTTTCCGTTGGAAAACCGGTAATCATATCCTGAGAAATCCCGCAATTCGGGATCATCTCCCTGATCTTTCTAATAAGCTCGAAATATTCTTCACGGGTATGCAGCCTGTTCATCGCCTTTAAAATTCGGTTACTTCCAGATTGTACCGGTAAATGTATGTAGTTACAGATATTAGGATATTTTGCTACCATCTTGATCACGTCCAGCGTCATATCCTGTGGATTGGAAGTAGAAAACCTGATTCTCATTTTGGGATGTGCTTCTGCAACAAGTTTCAGAAGCTGCGAGAAATCTGTTGCCGTCGCCTTTTGAATTTCAGTAGCATTTTTAAAGTCTTTTTTGAGTCCGCCACCATACCATAGATAACTATCTACATTCTGACCTAATAAAGTAATTTCTTTGAAACCTTTCGTTGCCAGATCGTTCACCTCTTCAAGAATACTTTGAGGATCACGACTACGTTCGCGACCGCGGGTAAATGGTACCACGCAAAATGTACACATATTATCACAACCGCGGGTAATGGATACAAATGCTGAAACGCCGTTACTTTGCAAACGTACTGGAGAAATATCTCCGTAAGTTTCCTCCTTACTTAGAAGAACGTTCATCGCACTTCGTCCTTCTTCTACTTCACTCACAAGATTTGGAAGATCCTTATAAGCATCTGGCCCTACGACCATATCTACGATCTTCTCTTCTTCCAGGAATTTACTTTTAAGACGCTCTGCCATACAGCCCAGCACTCCCACTTTCATTCCCGGGTTTATTCTTTTGACAGCATTGTATTTTTCCAGTCTTTTTCTAACAGTTTGCTCCGCTTTATCCCGAATCGAACAGGTATTTACCAGAACAAGATCTGCCTCTTCCAACTTTTGGGTAGTATTAAAACCCTCTTTACTAAGAATGGAAGCAACTATTTCTGAATCACTGAAGTTCATTGCGCATCCAAAACTTTCAATAAAAAGTTTCCGGGTATTTTCAGGCTTAGGCTCCATGACTAAAGAGTTCCCTTGCTTTTTCTCATCTATTGTCTTCTCCATAAATCTATACTAACCTCCGGGTTTTTAGAATCGCAAAGATAGAACTAAACAGAGTTCTGACAAAGTGACAGAAAAAATTTTCTTAAATCTTACGCAACCTTTTAGAAAGTATAGCATCTAAGAGATACCTAACCACAATTACACATGAAAAATTTACTTTTTGTGTTACTACTATCACCACTTTTCCTCTTCACTTCCTGTGAGGAGGATAGTGATGATGAGTTCACTACAGTTGCAGTACCCATAACTCAGTCCATCGCTGATTTTCGTGCTTCCGTAGAAATTCAGGCTCCCCGGGAAATCAAAGAATCGGGAAAGATCTACGCCTGGCAGAATTATATATTTGTCAATGACAAAAACGAAGGTGTTCACATCATCAATAATACCGACCCATTCAATCCCGTAAAAGTTCAATTTCTGAAGATCCCGCGAAATACCGATGTGGCCATTAGAAATAATATGCTATATGCAAATAATGGAATGGACCTGGTTGTTTTCGATCTTAGTGACATGAATGCTATTAAAGAAGCAGGCAGGGTCAAAGACATTTTCCCTAATTATTACCGTAATCCACCACCAGGACAGGTAAGTTTCGTAGACTTCGAAAATTTTGATCACAATACTGAAGTTATTATAGGTTATATCACTGAATCCCGAAAAATAGAATATGCCAGAGGTGATCTGGTCAACGAGCCTTTCTTCTCTGAAGCAGATGGTGGTGGATCTGGTACCGGCGGAAGTATGGCCAGGTTTACAATTAATGAAGAATTACTTTATATAGCTGAAGAGAGCGAACTCTCTGTAGTGGACATTAGCAATCCTTCTAATCCGGTTGAACTAAGTAGTGAATATGCGGGATGGAATATAGAAACGATCTTCCATTATCAGGATCATCTTTATCTGGGTAGTGCGACTGGAATGTATATCTATAATCTAGAGAACCCGGAGTCTCCCCAACAGGTTTCTTTCCTTCAGCACGTATTGGGATGTGATCCTGTAGTAGTAAAAGACAATTACGCATACGTGACCATTCGAGGCGGAAACAATTGCGGACAAAATTTTAATCAGTTGGATGTTGTGGATGTTTCAGACAAGAACAATCCAAGAATTGTAAATTCCTACGAAATGAATAATCCCTTTGGCTTAGGCGTAAAGGATGACTGGCTTTTTGTTTGCGATGGTGATGAAGGCCTGAAAATATTTGATACTAAAAACACCCCCGATCTTAGTCTTGTAGATCAATTTACGAACATTAACACCTATGATGTCATTCCTCTTGATGACAAGCTGCTAATGATCGGGGATAATACACTATCCCAATATTCCTATAAGGGTAACGAGGTTAATTTAATTAGTACATTCTCTTTGAATTGATGACCCTTTTTTTTGTTTGGTTTT
Organism: Christiangramia sp. LLG6405-1; assembly: GCF_045055805.1. Taxonomy (GTDB): domain Bacteria; phylum Bacteroidota; class Bacteroidia; order Flavobacteriales; family Flavobacteriaceae; genus Christiangramia. The sequence goes on from NZ_CP159330.1 coordinate 584,212, forward strand.
TTGAAAAATCCCCGCTGCCCGGGGATTTTTTGTTCCCATTATTTACCACTAATATTTCTTCTTGCTAATCCTATTACCAGTGATTTGACGCTGAGCCTTACTTTTGAATCTGCTTACATCATCACTTCTTAACTTCTCGTGTTTTGTCTTTCTACCCTGAACGCGTGCTCTCCATTTTCTCCAGTTTCTGGGATGCATTTGCTCACGCATGAACCTAATGACTTCCTCCTCTTTTAATCCGAATTGAAATTCGATAGCTTCGAAGGTAGTTCTGTCTTCCCAGGCCATAGCGATTATTCGGTCTACCTGCCTCTCATCTAATTCATATTCTTCTGCGATCATAATTCTGTTTACTATTTAAAGTACAAAGTTAAACAATTTATTTACAGGAAATAAAAAACCCTCTACATTTCTGAAGAGGGTTCTTATATAAATTTGAATCTAACTATGCCTGAAAAGGCTCGATAGAAACATAAGATTTATCATCTTTCTTCTTAGTGAATTTCACTAGTCCGTCAACTTTAGCGTGTAAAGTATGATCTTTTCCAGCGTATACGTTATCACCTGGACGGTGAGCAGTACCTCTTTGTCTTACGATAATATTTCCCGCAACAGCAGCTTGTCCACCAAAGATCTTCACGCCTAAACGTTTCGATTCTGATTCTCTACCGTTCTTGGAACTACCAACTCCTTTTTTATGTGCCATTTTATTTCGTTTTTAGTAGTTTAAACTAGCTTAATGCAGCAATTAATTCTGCTTTTTTCATTGAAGAATATCCTTCAACACCTTTATCTTTAGCCATTTCTCTCAGTTCTGCAACTGTATTCTGACTTAGGTCGTTTGAAGATTCTTCTTTTTTAGTTTCCTTCTTAGGCTCTTCTTTCTTAGCTGAAGTGGATTTTGATCCACCTTTAAGATCGATACCTTCGATAAGAATTTCAGTAAGTGCCTGTCTGTGACCATTTTTGGTTCTGTAACCCTTACGTCTTTTCTTCTTGAAAACGATTACTTTGTCTCCTTTAAGGTGACGGTTGATCTTTGCTCCAACCAAAGCTCCTTCTATAGCCGGGGCGCCAACAGTAATGCTATCTCCATCTGCAGTAAGAAGTACCTTATCAAAAGAGATACTGTCTCCTTCTTTACCTGCTAGGCGATTCACATAAACTCTCTGGTCTTTTGCAACTTTAAATTGCTGCCCTGCTATCTCTACAATTGCGTACATAGCGTATAATTAGTTATATAAATACTTAATAAAATCACTTACGTTTTCACGGAAGCGGGTGCAAATATAATTCTAATTAATTAATTGACAAAGGTTTTTGTCCTTTTCAGAATTGTTTATAATGTGTGCTTCTTCGCTTCCTTGGTATTCCATGAATCTTTAAATAATTGCATGTATGCCAGGGTAAGAACCAAACTTGTAGCAAATCCCATAACAGCTACTACAAATAAGACCACACCTATACTGGTATTGTAATCTGTAATCCAAACCGTAATTAGATCATCTAAAAAACCTGGATTAATTTCCGTAGAATAAACGCCAAAGAAGATCGTAAATATAATGGTTGCATTAAAGCCCGTTAGCAAACTGGCCATAAAGCCCTTCTGATATTTAAATTTATTTCCTTTATGAAGTCTGTAATGCTTTACAGCCTCAAACATCCCGTAGGCCATAATCACCCCGTTGAATAAACTATAAATTGGCTGATTGTGAGCATCGAATAATGAAAGAATTAAAAAATAAGCAATAAGACCGGCGGCAACAGCCACACCGTATTTAATAGGAATACTGAATTTACCCATAGCAAAGTTGGTTTTAAACGTAAATTTCCTAAAATTACGGCGTTTATTGCCTTAATAGCTTGTTAATTTTAACACATTTCGCACAATCTCGATAATAAGCTGATTTTAATGTAACAATTTCAGAGGTATACAAACTAATAATGGCAATTGAAAAAACCTTAAAAAAATGATTAACAAACTAGGACTGTTATTCTGCTTTTTCTTGATTGGAATCGTAGGATTTGCTCAGGAAGTAGAATTTACTGAGTATGATTTAGACAATGGGCTGCATGTGATCCTGCACAAGGATAACTCTGCTCCTGTTGTAACCACATCTGTGATGTACCACGTTGGTGGAAAAGACCGTGAAGACGGAAGAACCGGGATGGCTCACTTTTTTGAGCACCTGTTATTTGAAGGAACCGAGAACATTCCAAATGGAAAGTGGTTCGAAATAGTTAGTTCAAATGGTGGTAGCAACAATGCTAATACCAGCCAGGACAGAACTTATTACTACGAAGTATTCCCTTCAAACAACCTTGAATTAGGATTGTGGATGGAATCTGAAAGAATGCTACACCCTATTATTAAACAAAAAGGTGTTGACACTCAGAATGAAGTGGTAAAAGAAGAAAGAAGATTGCGTATGGATAACTCTCCTTATGGTAACTTATTACCAGCTATGCAGGAGAATATGTTCGAAAATCATCCTTACAAGGATCCGAACATTGGCTATATGGAAGATCTTGATGCGGCTACTTTAGATGAGTTCAAAGCTTACTTCGACAAGTATTACGTACCTAACAATGCTGTATTGGTAGTTGCTGGTGATATCAAGATCGATGAGACTAAAAAAATGATCAAGGATTACTTTGGTCCAATTCCTTCAGGAGAAGATGTAACGAGAGATTTCCCGAAAGAAGAGCCAATCACAGAGCAGATCAATGCGAAGTCTTATGACTCAAACATCCAGATCCCAGCTTCAGTAATTGGATACAGAACTCCGGCTTTTACTGAAAAGGATTCTTATGTACTAAATATGATCTCTGACTACCTTAGTGACGGCAACAGCTCGAAGCTTTACAAAAAACTGGTAGATGAGCAGAAGCAGGCACTTCAGGTGGGAGCATTCAACCTGGAACAGGAAGATTACGGGATGTACCTTATCTTCAGTATTCCTCAGGGAGAAACAGAACTGGAGACTTTAAATACCGAGATCGAAGAAGAGATCGCTAAATTAAGAAGTGAACTTATTACTGAAAAAGATTTTCAGAAGCTGCAGAACAAAGCAGAGAACAACTACGTAAACTCAAATTCCAGTATCTCTGGTATTGCAAACTCTCTTGCAAGAAACTACCTTCTTTATGGAGACACTGATCTTATCAACGATCAAATCGATATTTACAGAAATATCACTAGAGAAGACATCAAAAGAGTTGCTTCAGAATACCTAAAGCCTAACCAAAGAGTAGTGCTTGAGTATTTACCAGCCAGCGAACAGCCGGAATAATAATTAAAAAATTGAAAACAATGAGAAAAAATATACTAACTCTGGCAGCGTTTGCAACGCTAACAGTTGGAGTTTCAGCTCAGATCGACCGTAGCCAGATGCCCGAACCGGGTCCTGCTCCAAAAGTAAATGTGGACGAACCTGAAACTTTCAAGCTTGATAATGGAATGCAGGTAATGATCGTGGAAAATAACAAATTACCACGAGTTGCCTTGTCTCTAAGATTTGACAATGCTCCACACGCCGAAGGTGCTAAAGCAGGTGTTTCCGGAATTGCCGGTGACCTGATTGGAACCGGAACTAAGAACATGTCTAAAGATGAATTCAATGAAAAAGTTGATTTCCTTGGTGCACGTTTAAATTTCTACGCTGGTGGTGCGAATGCAAATACACTATCTAAATACTTCCCTGACGTACTTGCTTTAATGGCAGACGGGATGATCAATGCAGAATTTACTCAGGAAGAGTTCGATAAGTCTAAAGCAAGAACTATCGACGGTCTTAAGAGCAGCGAAAAGGATGTTTCTTACAACGCTCGTAGAGTTCGCTCTGCATTAGCTTATGGTAAAGATCACCCTTACGGTGAATTCTCTACAGAAGAAACTGTAAACGCAGTAAAACTGGAAGATGTAAAGTCTTACTATAATACATGGTTCTCTCCAAAGAACGCTTACCTGGTAGTTGTTGGAGATGTAGATGAAGATGACGTAAAAGATCTTGTAAAAAAGAACTTTTCTTCATGGACAGGTAAAGCGACTCCGGAAGCTAAAATGCCTGCAGTATCTAATGTAAAGCAAACAGAGATCAACTTTGTTGATATGCCAAACGCTGTACAATCTGAAATCGCTCTTGTAAATACGATCAACCTTAAGAAAAAGGATGATGACTACTTCCCGGTTCTTGTAGCTAACAAGATTCTTGGTGGTGGTGGTGAAGCAAGATTATTCCTTAACCTTCGTGAGGACAAAGGTTATACTTATGGAGCTTACTCAAGCACCGGGAATGATAAATATGCTTCAACTTTCGTAGCCAGTGCAAGTGTAAGAAATGAAGTTACAGATAGCTCTGTAGTAGCATTCCTGGACGAGGTTTACAAAATGAGAAACGAAATGGTAACAGATCAGGAACTGGCAAATGCCAAGGCTAAGATCACTGGAGATTTCGTGCTTTCACTAGAGCAGCCTTCTACTATCGCTAATTTCGCTATGGAAATAGAGACTGAAGATCTTAATGATGATTTTTACGAAGAGTATCTTGAGAGAATCGACAAGGTTACTAAAGCAGACGTTCAACGTGTTGCAAAGAAGTATTTCCTTGCAGATAATTCAAGAATCGTGATCGCTGGTAAAGGTGCTGATGTTTTGGAGAATCTTGAAAAGATGACCTATAAAGGTAAAACTTACCCGATCAATTATTATAACAGATTTGGTGAGAAAACTGAAAAGCCAGAGCAAAAACAAGTTGATGCTGATATGAGCGTTGACAAGGTATACAACAAGTATATTGAAGCTATTGGTGGTCGTGAGGCAGTTGAAGGTATCGAAACTGTAAAAATGATCGCTAGTGCAAATGTTCAGGGTAGAGAACTTGGACTTGACATGACAAGAACTTCTGCTGGAAAATTAAGCCAGGAAGTAACTATGGGTGGTCAGGTTGTAAGCAAGCAGGTATTTAACGGTGAGACAGGTTTTGTAATGCAGATGGGGCAGAAAATGCCATACAACGAAGACCAGATCAAAGCTGCAAAAACTGATGCTGATGCTTTTCCAGAATTAACTGTTGGTGAAGCTAAAATCGAAGGAATCGAGCAGGTAGACGGTAAAGATGCTTACGTTGTAAGTGCAGATGAGACTACCAAGAACTACTATGCAGTTGATAGCGGACTAAAAGTACAGTCTGTGAAAACAGTTAGCCAGGGAGGCCAGACAATGAGCATTCCAACTGGTTACGGTGATTACCAGGAAGTAAAAGGAGTGAAATTTCCTTTCACTATCTCGCAAAGTATGGGACCACAATCTTTTGAATTTAAAGTTTCAGAAATTATGGTGAACGAAGGAGTAGAAGATGCAGATTTCTCTGTAGAATAATTATTTCTTCTGAAGATTATAAAAGCCCCGGAAACGGGGCTTTTTTTATTTGGTGTTATTTCTTCTTCTGATAATATTTCTTGAGCGATTCACAATGAATACACCCAAGAGTATCACCATTGCTGAAACTAACTGCCAGAAACTAAAGACCTCTCCATCCAACATTCCCCATCCAAGAGCAACTACCGGAATGGTATAAGTAACCGATGTAGTAAATACAGGATCTGAGATCTGTATCAATTTATTGAAAATGATCATTGCCACACCGGTCCCAATGACACCCAGTATTCCTACATAAACAAGCGATAATTCAACTTTAGTAGTGATCGGCTCCAGTTCAAAAAATCCTGAAAAATACAGGATCAAAAGTGCTGGGAATAAGAGCACAAAAAAGTTCCCTGCGGTAATTCCAAGCGGACTTATATCACTCATCTTAGTCTTGAGAATATTCACGTTTACAGCGTAACATGCCGTTGCCATAATCACCAGCAGACTATAAAAGTAATTCTGATCTGGATTGATACTCGCCCCGCTGAGGATGAGTCCGAACGTTCCTAGCAGTCCAATGATCACGCCGGTGATCTTATTCTGTGTAACTACCGCTCGAAAGAAAGCAGCTCCCACGATCAAAGTTAATAAGGGAGTTGTCGCATTTAAAATGGATGCGATGGCACTATCGATTTCGGTTTCAGCAAAAGCGAAAAAATAAACCGGAAAGAATGATCCCAGAAATCCTGAAATTACGATCCATTTCCATTGTTTCCCATTCAGTTTCATCAAACTTCGGAAACCTACGAATATTAGAAACAGTGCTGCAAAGATGATTCTGAAAGACCCAACCTGCAAAGGACTCAATCCTACAAGTGCTTTTTTAATAAGGATAAAGGAACTACCCCAAACAATAGAAAGAATGATAAGATAGATCCACTTAATGTTTTTCAAACCTGAAATTTTAGTCCGGCGAAGATAATTTTTAAATCTTATGAAAACATAAAAAAACCATCCCGCAGTACGGGATGGTCTATATCTAAAATCAGCAATATTACTGGTTTTCTGTAAGCGGAATTGGAAATTGCTCAAATACATCATCCCCTTCCCTGTCGGTTGGTAATTCATCCAAACGATCATACCTGCGCACATCCAGCCAGCGATGACCTTCAGCAAACAACGAATATCTTCTTTGCATAAGCATCTCATCAATAAGAGAAGCTTCAGAAGAATCACCATCATAATCATCCAGTCCTGCTGAATTCCTTATTAGATTCAAAGCTTCTACAGCTTCAGAAGGATTCTGATAAATATTTGCTTCCGCATAAAGAAGTATTAGCTCCTCATTTCTTATGATCGGGATCGCGTCTATATTGGAAGTATATCTGAAAACAGCATAATCTCCTGTTAGAAAATCGAAGGTTAAAGGTTCACTTCGCTGGGCAACTTTACTAAGTCGCTCGTCTCCATCCTCAGCATCGGTCACGAAATCTGGCTGCACGATTCTTGCTCCGGCTGTTGTCGCTTCGACAGGAAAGAACAATGGATTCAGGATATCAGTTTGGTCCGCACTAAAGTTGTAGTAAATACCCTCATCAAGCATGGAAGCATCCAAAGTGAGAAAACTATCTTCCAGGTAATCCAGAACCGCAGGAAAATCTTCCTGGTAGGCCGCTACCCTCGCTGCAATCGCTTTATTTGCCTCTAAGAATGATCCAGGAGTATTGAAACCTGAAAAGCCAGAAGTAAGCGTAAATGGATATGAATCGCCTCCATTCTGTAGATCTCCCGCCGCCTCATCAAGCAAAGCTCTTATAGCAGTAAGCGCTGCATCATAACCTAAGAATGGCCCCAGATTATTTTCATCACTCGCCTCTACTCGAACACCGTTTTGATAAGTAAGATTCAAATTAAGCAGCAGTTCGTGCGCTTTCACAGTCTTTAAAAAACCTTTGGTTGCGCTAATCTCTGAGTCTGAAAATTGAGCTGAAACGTCCTGACCTTCTATAAATTCAAGGATCAAGTTCACATTTTTCACAGTTCTGTACCTGGCCGCCCATGGATTGGTAATATAAAAGGTATTATTATCCAGCACCGCGTTTTCTTTTCCTAAAAGATCTGCAGTAAATCGTGGATCTGAACTGGAAAATCTCCAGTATTCACGGCCTATCACGCCAAGATCATCATAATAAGTCCCGAGGCTTACGCGCATACTGTAAAGCACACCGCCAACCAGATCCTGAAGATCACCTCTGGTTAGATTGTCACGGAAAGCATCTACTTCCGGATTATTAAGGTCTGAAAACTCTTCAACATCGCAAGCCTGTAAACCGCTAATTAAAAAGAAGAGTATGAATATTTTAGTTAATGTATTTTTCATCATCTACGTATTAAAAATTAACTGCTAAGTGAAAAAGAAATCTCTTTGAAGAAGGGAATGGAGTTACATCAACTCCGGTAAAAATTCCGTTTGCTCCAAAGTTGGATACTTCAGGATCATAACTGTTATAATCAAAAATGTTGATAAGGTTGGTACCCGAGAATCCAAGTTTGATATTATCTATAGTGCCGTTCAGGAAATCATCATAAACTTCCGCTGGAATATTATAGTATAAACCAAGCTCACGCATTCTTAAGTATGAAGCATCTTCTACAAAAACCTCTGCAGATGATCCTAATTGACTCACCCTGTAAGGTCCGTTTCCAACCTGACCGTCTGGATCGAGATCTACAGTATCATAATCGTGACTGGTTCCATTAAGGTCGGTTAACAAAGTTGTGAGATTCACGTTCTCTCCACCGTTTTTCCATTGCCATACAAAGGAAAGATCGAAGTTCTTATAAATTAGCTGAGAGTTGAAACCCATTTGAAAATCTGGTTCGGCATCTCCAAACTTCTGAAATCCATTTTCTCCAGGATTTGGTCCAATTCCAACTATTTGCGTGGCGCTCGATCCTTCTTCAATTCTGAAGGTTCCTAGAGTGGCTCCAAAAGCTCCAATGTTGAAAGGATCTACATCAAGCCTGGTAATTTCTGAAGTATTCTTGTAGAAATTCACTCCCAGATTCCAGGTGAAATCTTCTGTGGCAACAGGGACCGCATCTAACGTTAATTCTATACCACGGTTTCTTAACTCCCCGGCATTTACAAATTCACTGGTAAATCCTGAAGAAGGTTCCAATGCGGCCTGAAGAATTAGATCTTCAATGGTTTTGATATAATAGGTAGCAGAGAAATTAAGCCTGTTTTTAAAGAAGCTCACATCTGTACCAAATTCAAGTTCTTTCTGTCTTTCAGATTCAAGATTACGATCTCCACGCACTCCAATTAAACTTATTCCAAGCAATCCATCTGTAGAAAAGGTATTATATGAAGTGAAAAGTGCTCCAAATGGCGGGAAATTTCCAGCCTCCCCGTATGCTGCTCTTAATTTAAACTGACTCCACGGACTGCTTTCATTCCAGAATCCGAATTCGTTAAGATTTACAGCTACAGATGCCTTTGGATAATAATATAACTCGTTCGCATCACCATTATTAGAAGATTTATCACCTCTAAGACCTACAGTTGCAATTACCTTATCCTGAAAATTTACTTCTTCCTGAACAAAGAAACCAGAATCTTCCTGCAGTAATCTCGTTTGATTCACACCAGTGTTTGCCGCCTGATCTACGTTAGTTTCAGAAGCAACAAGACCGGTAGCAGAGATCAACTGAGTATTCCTGTCAAAATTCTCTCTGGTCACCCCAGCCTGAGTACGGAAGTTAAGATCGTTTCCGGTGAAATAATTATGTACCAGGAAAGCTGATAAGTTGTAGTTTTTGTTTTGAGTGTCACCCTGAACCGCAACCCCATTCAATCCACCATTTGATGGCTTCTGAAATTGTAAGGATTTAGGAAATATCGCTCTGGTTTTGAGTCCGTAGAAATCCAGACCTCCACGAAGTATCAGTTCAAGATTAGAACTTTCAGCAGTATAAAGATCTACATTAGCAGTTCCACCTACAATGAACCTGTTCACAGTTTCATTATTTCGAACCTGGTTTCTGGTTTGTAATGGATTGGAAGCTCCGGCTGTGTTATCTGGATAAACACCATCTTCATTAGGGAAAAGTTCAAGCCACGGTGTAGTTCCGGTAAGAGTCACCCCAATTGTAGTTCCTGAATTGTCGTTATTAAAGAATCCTCTGTTAGCAGATGAATGTGCATAACTGGAACTTAGTCCAAGCTTAATAAAGTCGGTTGGTCTATGATCAAGATTTAATCTCAGGGACGTTTTCTTATAACCTGTTCCTTTTACGATACCTTCCTCGTCATTATGAGTAATCCCGGTATAAAAACGAGTTTTTTCACTACCTCCGCTCATACTGAAGTTCGTGATACTTATAAGTCCTTTTTCTCCAAAGATCTCTTTTTCATAATCTACGAGTCTCCCTTCCTGCTGAGCTTCCAGGAAACTTGCCGCCGCATCATCGCCAAAGCTATCACGCACACGCTGCTCGTTATAGTCACGAAGACCTAAAAGATTGTTTACTTCTGTCCATCCGGTAGCCTGAGAGAAATTGAAAATAGTTTCTCCTGCCTTACCTTTTTTAGTAGTAATGATCACTACCCCGGCGGCGGCCCTGGAACCATAGATGGCTGCGGCAGATGCACCTTTAAGTATTTCGATATTAGCAATATCTTCAGGGTTGATATCTGCGATCCTGTTGGATGGGTTATCCTGGTTAGATGCACTACCACCTGCAGCTGCTGCAGATACTACGTTAAGACCGGCGGCGATAGAACTATTGTCTATATATACACCATCAATAATATAAAGTGGTTGCGTATTACCCTGAATTGAGGTCGCACCACGAAGTTTTACCGACAGACCACCACCTGGCGCTCCGGAATTTGCACTTACCGTTGCTCCTGCGAATTTACCATATAGTGCACCATCAAGTGTGGGAGGAGGCGTTCTACCTGATATTTCACTTGCAGAGAGGGATGACACAGCATTCGCCGCATTCGCACGTTTTACTGAAGTTGCCAAACCTGTAACGACCACTTCATCGAGGGTAGCTGAAGATTCAACAAATTGAATAGTCATAGGGGAATTGGAGGTCACCCTGATTTCCTGAGTCTCAAATCCCAGGTAGGAAAAAACTAAAGTAGTAGGCAGAGATTCTACGCTAAGACTATAATTACCATCAAAATCACTCGTGGTCCCGTTCGTGGTTCCTTTCTCGATCACGTTAACGAAAGGTACCACCTCACCAGTGGCTTCGTTAATGGTCTTACCCTCCAGCACTTCCTGTGCACACATAATTGTTGGGGTAAGCAGAAAGAGAATTAACCTGAGAGATACCAAATAAAATTGCCTCATAATTAATGTATTTATGGTTACATTAACAATATAAGACCTTTTTTGCTAAATAATTAAGAAATATATCGGTGAAGTATGAATAAAATATCAATTCCACTGAAGACTTTCCATTAAATGTTTGATATCCTGTTTAAGGTAATTGGCCGCAGGAACGATGGAATCGTAATTCGGTAAACTGTTGAAGTAAACAGAACCGGTAATAAAATGATCTGTACTATCTGTTAGATAAAACTGTGCCTGGGAGGCGGCGTTACCTTCAACTTCATATAACATTCCGTAGGTTTTATGAAGGTCGTTCGTGTACACATTCCCTTCTATGGCATCTGCTTTTACAGTATGTTGTAATGGTAATTTCTGAGCATCGGTAAGTAAAGAATCCAGATTATCGCGAACAGGCTGATATGTAAGAAAAATCACCCCATTCATAGCATCATAATTAATATTGATCCAGCATGGAATATTATTTCTTGAAGGCGAAATTCGAGCGTCAATGTTTTTCTCAAATGTGTACGGGCAACCAATATTAACCTGTTCATAGTGTGCTTCGGGATATTCCAGCGCAAGGAAAGCTTTTGGTTTTGGTTGCACCTCGTCCTGACAGGAACCAACTAAAAACAAGAGAACTATTATAAAGAATAATTTTCTCATACAGGAGCAATGTTGAGCTTGATTTGCTTGATCCTTTTATCGTCGATAACTTCAATGGAGAACGTATAGTTCAAGAATATTATTTCGTCATTTTTCTTCGGAAAACCTCCGGAGATCTCAAGTAAAAATCCAGCCAAAGTATCTGCCTCTCCTTTTTGATCTTCGAAAACCGTAGGATCTTCGATTCTTGTAATTTTATAGAAATCCTTAAGCGGTGTCTTCCCTTCAAAGACGAAATTATTTTCGTCGAGTTTAGAATAGATAAGGTCTTCATCATCGAATTCATCGCTAATATCACCAACAATCTCTTCTATAATATCTTCCAGGGAAATAAGTCCGCTGGTTCCTCCATACTCATCCACAACAATGGCAAGATGATTCTTCTTGTTTTTGAAATCATTTAAAAGATCATCCAGTTTTTTATTCTCCGGAACAAAATAAGGTTCACGAAGCAAACTAGTCCAGACGAATTTCCTATCATTTAAATAAGGTAACAGATCTTTGATATACAGAATCCCAATAACATTATCTACATTTTCTCGAAAGACTGGAATCCTGGAATAACCGTTTTCAATGATCTCAGGAATTATTTCGTCGTAAGGACTTTCTTCATTCAGGGCAAAAATATCCATTCTTGGACGCATCACCTGCTTAGTATCTGTATTTCCGAAGCTAACGATACCTTGCAGGATTTTCTGTTCTTCCCGGGTTGTATCCTCTTCGCTGGTAAGTTCCAGCGCCTGGGAAAGATGATCAATGCTTATAAAAGAACGTTGTTTCCCAAATTTATCATGAAAATAGAGCGTTATGGCTCTCATTGGAGTGCTTAAAGGAGAAAAGAGCGTATCCAGAACATTGATAGGATAAGCCATAAAATTAGAGAATTGCACCTTGTTTCTACTGGCATATACCTTCGGAAGGATCTCTCCAAATAACAAAATCAGGAATGTTACCAAACCTACTTCAAATAAAAATCGCAGATCAATGCCAAAATACGTGGTATTCATCCTTCCGAAGATATCATCGGTAAGACTATCGAATAACAGAACAATGGCGATATTGATGAAATTATTAGCTACAAGAATCGTAGCCAGTAATTTTTTAGGTTTTTCAAGAAGACTGATGACTATATTCTGTGTCTTTGACCTTTTCCCATCTTCAGTAATGAAATTCGCGGGAGTAAGTGAAAAGAATGCTACTTCTGCTCCAGAGATCATCGCAGAACATAATAATAGCACGAATAAAGTTATCAGGCTGATAAGCTGGGTAATTCCCATTGAGGCTAGAAACAAAAGCAAACTGGGAGGTTCCGAATCCAAAGGCTGAAATTTTAGTTAAACTTAGAAGGGTAAATCGTCCTCTTCTTCTGTCTGGTTATAAGGTTCATTTCTACTTCCGGGACTTTGAGTCGCTGGTTGTTGCTGCTGCGCAGGTCTATTCTGACTCATTTGCTGATTTCCAGTAGATGGCTCTGCAGAACTTTCATTTTTAGGAGTCAGAAATGTGAATTCTGTACAATGAATTTCTGTAGAATATCGCTCGCTTCCAGAATCATCCTGCCATTTACGGGTCTTTATACGCCCTTCGATATAAACCTTGTCTCCTTTTTTCAGGTATTTTTCACAAATCTCTGCAGCTTTATTCCTTACTACCACGTTGTGCCATTCAGTATTGGTCACTCGCTCACCAGTTGTTTTGTTGGTATAGCTTTCGTTAGTAGCAATTGGGAAACGCCCCAGCGATCCTCCACCTTCAAAATAATGCATTTTTACGTCATCTCCTGTATGTCCAATCAACATTACCTTGTTCAATGTACCTGTCATTTCAGTATAATTTTAAAGCCAATAAAGGCTTAGTAAGACTAAATTTATTCTAAAATACTAATTTTTTTTCGCCACAAAGGCAAAAACGAGCAAAGATATAAACAAGCATCTATTTATAATCCTCAGGAAGGAATTCATTTAAAAAATTTTCTATAAGCACTGGTACTGGATAATCCTTCAGTTCATTGAAATTGATGGATTCAAGACTTTCAGTATCAATATTCACGGTCCAGAAGGTCGTATGTAAATGTTGATGAGATAGCTTATGAACAACCTCCTTCTCATTATATATATGTAACTCATAATTTTGATCACCTACGAGTTCCTGAAAGTTCTCTGTATCAATAAGCTCTGCTTCACCAACCGGTTTATTAGTCTCTACCAGCGGAAATTGATAAAGTCCGGACCAGATCCCTTTTCCTGTTCGTTCTTCCAGAATGGTCTGCTCATCCCTGAAGTGAGGGACTATATAATTAAAGTAACGATGCCTGATTTTTGTTTTCTTAATTTTTACAGGTAGTTCCTTGATTTGGTCATTCTTCAAAGCCAGACAAACATCATTAAAAGGACAGGTCTCACAAAGAGGGTTTTGAGGCTTGCATTGGATCGCACCAAATTCCATGATCGCCTGGTTGAAGGTAGCCGGATCCTTATAATCTATAAGCTCCTGTGCCAATGCCTTAAATTCTTTGATTCCCGGAGTACTATTAATAGGAGTGTCTACTCCAAAAACTCTGGATAAAACCCGGTAAACATTCCCATCTACGACTGCAACTGGTTCATTAAAGCAGAAAGATGCGATAGCACTGGCAGTATAATCACCAACACCTTTTAAGGTCTTAAGCTCTTTATAATGATCTGGAAAATTACCGTCAAGTTCTTTAGAAACCCTAATCGCTGTGGTGTGCAGGTTTCTCGCTCTTGAATAATAACCCAATCCCTGCCATAGTTTTAACACCTCCTGCTCCGGAGCATTGGCCAGGGAATGAACATTAGGATATGCTTCAGTAAAACGCAGGTAATAAGGTAAACCCTGTTCCACTCGTGTTTGTTGCATTATTATTTCGCTAAGCCAGATTTTATAGGGATCCTGAGTAGATCTCCATGGTAAGTCGCGTTTGTTTTGCAAATACCATTGCTTCAGTCTTTTGGAAAAAACCATAGTAATTTATGAATCTCCGCAATAATAGAGGTTTATTCCGTTATTATTAGTGAATTAGGTTTGAAATATTGCAGATTTAATTCTTATATTTGCCCCCTTGAAAAATTGAACCCCAATAATTAAATTTAAATAGCACGAAAATGACGAAAGCAGATATTGTAGCAAACATTTCAGAAAAACTGGGAATGGAAAAGGCAGACGTACAAGCTACTATAGAATCTTTTATGGATGAGGTTAAAACTTCGCTAGAAAGTGGAGATAACGTTTATCTTCGTGGTTTTGGAAGTTTTGTTGTAAAGACCAGAGCTGAAAAAACTGGAAGAAACATTTCCAAGAACACGACCATTAAAATTCCTGCTCACAACATTCCTGCATTTAAACCTGCAAAGATTTTTGTAGAAGGAGTTAAATCAAATGTTGAGGTAAAGTAAATTGAAATACCGGACGACCCGGTCTTTCCAAGAAATAAGTATTAATTTAAATGACATTGCACTATGCCAAGTGGTAAAAAAAGAAAAAGACATAAGGTGGCTACGCACAAGCGTAAGAAGAGAAGAAGAGCTAATCGCCACAAGAAAAAGTAGTGTGACAACTACTTTTTTTATTTAATTACAATCGTTCTTTGAAATTGAAACCTTCAGCAAACGAGTTTTGCTAAAAAGGTTTCTTCAGGATTCAAAACCTGTGAAAAAATAATGTTTAATCCATCTATGTCTGTAATTATTACAGGTATGGATATAAAATCTGGAAGTGTGGACAAAGAATTAATTATCCGGTCCGAACCTTCTGCTGTAGATTTTGCCTTATTAAAAGATGGAAAACTTATTGAACTTAACAAAGAAGAGGACAGCACCAAATTCAATGTTGGAGATATTTATATTGCCAAGATTCGAAAAGCTGTTCCTGGGTTAAATGCCGCATTTGTAAATGTTGGCTATGAGAAAGATGGTTTTTTACACTATCATGATCTGGGACCTCAGATCTCTTCTCTGGTAAAGTTCATCAAACGTGTAAGCACAGGTAAACTAAAAGATTATTCTTTAAAGAATTTTTCTATTGAAAAGGATATAGACAAAAACGGCTCTATTGCCGATGTTCTAAAATCCAATCAATCGCTACTGGTTCAAATAGTTAAGGAACCTATCTCTACGAAAGGCCCCAGGATTAGCTCAGAGCTTTCCCTGCCAGGGCGTTATATCGTTCTCGTACCTTTTTCAAACAGGGTTTCAGTTTCTCAAAAAATTGAAAGCAAAGAAGAAAAGGAACGTTTAAAGAGACTGGTAAAAAGCATCAAACCTAAAGGATTTGGTGTAATTGTTAGAACCGTAGCCGAAGGCAAGAAAGTAGCAGAACTGGACAGAGACCTACAGAATTTAGTTGGTCGCTGGACAGGAATGTGTAAAAAATTGTATAAACCTCATCACCCGTCGAAAGTACTGGGAGAATTGAACAGAGCCTCTTCTTTGTTAAGAGATATATTCAATGATTCGTTTACTTCCATTTGCGTGGATGATGAAACACTTTATACGCAAATCAAAGATTATGTGAGCGAAATCGCTCCAGAAAAAGAATCAATCGTAAAGTTGCATCAATCCAATCAACCCATTTTCGAAAAACACGGTATCGAAAGACAAATAAAAACTTCCTTTGGGCGCACCGTATCTATGAGTAAAGGCGCCTATCTGGTAATAGAACATACTGAAGCTATGCACGTCGTTGACGTAAACTCCGGTAACCGTTCCAATAAATCTAAAAACCAGGAAGACACTGCGCTAGAGGTTAACATGATAAGTGCCACAGAAATTGCCCGGCAGTTACGCTTGCGTGACATGGGTGGTATCATTGTAGTGGACTTTATAGACATGAACAAAGCCGAAAACAGAAAGAAACTCTACGATCACCTGCGTAACGAAATGAGTGATGACCGTGCTAAGCACAAGATTCTACCTCCGAGTAAATTCGGATTGATACAAATTACCAGACAACGCGTAAGGCCTGAAATGAATATCAAGACCCGTGAGGATAATCCAAACGGAAACGGCGAGATCGAAGCACCAATTAGTTTGGTGAATAAGATCAAAGTCGATCTTGAAAAGCTTATCAAGAAAGATCATAAAAAGATCACCCTTAGCGCACATCCCTTTATTGCAGCCTTTTTAACTAAAGGCTTTCCATCTCCCCGCTCCAAGTGGTTTGTTGACCACAAAAGGTGGGTGAAAATTTTACCTCGCGATGCTTACACGTATTTAGAGTACCACTTTCACGATAATGACGGGAAAGTGATCCAATAACAAGAACGCCTTTCAAGCAATTGGAAGGCGTTTTTTTATGCCTTATTCTGAAATTGCCAATTGGCATTTGAGCAACAATTCTTTGGCATTGGTTTAACTACAGTCATTAATTCTTCCGCTTAATTTTATGGTATTAACCATTTAAAATTAATCATGAAAAATTTAAAAGATTTATTCGAACACCAACTGAAGGATCTCTACAGTGCAGAAACCCAATTATTAAAAGCTCTTCCTAAGATGGCTGAAAATGCTACCGATGCTAAGCTGAAGAAAGCATTCGAAGCACACCTTGAAGAAACCAAGGAACACCAACAACGCCTGGAAGAAGTTTGCAAGGAACTGGAAATTAAACCAACCGGTGAAACCTGCAAAGCCATGAAAGGACTTATTGCTGAAGCTGAAGCATTTCTAAAAGAAGATGCTGAAAAAGAAGTACGTGATGCCGGTCTAATTGCAGATGCTCAAAGAGTAGAGCATTATGAGATCTCAGGATATGGAACTGTAGTTCGCTACGCCAAAGAACTGGGCTACGATAGCATCGCCAAAAAACTACAGAAAACGCTTGATGAAGAATATAAAGCAGACGAGAAACTGGACAAGCTAGCAGAAGGCCGACTGAACAAAAAAGCCAAATAGTACAATCAGAAAAGTATTTTAGAATTTTCCTTCCAGGAAGGTTTTTTTATGTTTGAACTTCTAATTTTTCAGCAATTAGAATTCAAAATTCTATATTTGAAAAATGAGAAAATTTCCACTTCTTGTAAGCAGTATTACCCTAATCCTGGGATTCACCTTTTACGGCGAAATAATCACATGCAGCCTATATGATACCTATTATTTGATCCCTGCGGAAGTTGCGCTATTTTCAATCTGGTTGTTAATTACTATTATTTACTGGGCGTTTCAATTGAAAAGATTCTTATCTCAAAATGAAGCATAAATTCAAATCTTATAGTGTAGAAGAAGCTTTACAGAAGCTGATGCATTTCTGCGCTTACAGAGATCGCTCTCAGAAGGAAGTAGAAGACAAGTTGAATGAAATGCATATGATTGACGCCGCAAAGGAAAAGATCATCATAGAACTCATGCAAGAAGGTTTTCTAAATGAAGAACGTTTTGCCAGAAGCTTTGTCAGAGGGAAATTCAGAATAAAAAAATGGGGGCGTATTAAAATCACCCAGGAATTGAAGAAAAGAGGAATTTCCTCACCTATTATTAAAATGGGACTCACCGAAATCAAAGAATCTGATTATCGTTCAACGCTTTTTGAACTTGCTGAAAAGAAACTTGAGAAGATCAACGAACCAAATGAATACAAAAGAAAAGGTAAGCTGGCAGATCATTTAATGCGCAAAGGCTATGAGTCCTCCCTTGTTTTTGACTCTCTCCAGGAAAAACTTTAGTAGATCTTATTTTTGCTATGCGTATTCCTTATTGCCTGCTCATTCTTGTAATCGATCCATTTTTGTCCGCGTAGTTTTCGCATATAATTATCAAAATGCCTCATAAAAACAAGGTTATATATAGCCTTGGAAAAATTGGTAAGAGTCCTTGGAGTGGCCCGTAAGCTCATGGAAAAACCAGCAGTAAGATAGGTCATATGGTGCCAGTAACCTTCAGGCATATACAAAGTCTCTCCGTGTTTAAGTTCTGTAACGAAGCCTGTGGCTTCCTTAAGCGCAGGAAATTTGTCATAATTCGGATTTGTAAAATCTATATCCTCGCGGCTTATCAAAGCATGTGGCACCTTGTATAGATATTTACTTTCAGAAGGTGGAAATAAGATACAACGCTTTTTTCCGTGGAAATGAAAATGTAAAATATTTGCATAGTCTATGTCATAATGCATAAACACCTTACTGTTCTCTCCGCCGAAAAAAAGCATAGGTAACTGCTTTAAAAAACGCAGACCCATATCTGGAAATTTGAAATCTTTTTGCAGTGCAGGAACTTCCTTCATTAGATGATATAGAAATATACGGTAATTCGTAGGTTCTGACTTTAAAAGATCTACATAATCCCGCATTTTCATCTTTGTATGCGGCTCGTTGAATTTAAATTCTGAACTAATTGGGCGATCATCATATAATGGCACTTCCTTGTCCCCGGCAATCTCTCTTATAAAATTAAGATTCCATTTCTCGTAAGCAGGCCAATCCTCGATCAAACGTTCGATCACCACTGGCTTTTGTGGTCGAACATAATCTCGCACAAAATCTGCTTTAGAAATGGTCTTAACCTTCGGTATGTTCTCAAGTCTCATAAATTCATCCTTCATTTAAAACCGGCATAACGATGCGTGCACTCCATTGCCTTACGGTTTTTATAGTCTATCCATTTCTGACCCTTCAATTTACGCATCAAATTATCATAATTCCGCATAAATAAAAGATTTGATATAACCTCTCCCAGATCTGATGGTTTAGTTGGCAGCGATCTAAGCGTAAGCGAAAGGCTTGGGGTTTCATATTTCACCCAGTGCCACCAGTGACTGGGAATATACAGAGCATCTCCGTGTTCTAAAGTACACTCAAAACCTCTGGCTTTTGCTAAAGCAGGGTATTTTTGTAGATCTGGATTATCCATATCAATGATCTCCATACTAACTATGGAATAAGGCACCTTGTATAATAAACCTGTTTGATCTGGCGGATACAGGATAATGCGCTTTCTACCCGCAAAGTTGAAATGGAAATTATTAGCCAGATCCATGTCGTAATGCATAACAACCTTAGAACCTTCTCCTCCAACAAATAATACAGGAAGCTTCTTGAAGAATTTGATTCCCAGTTCCGGATACTTAAAATCATTAATAAGATCAGGGCAGTTCTTAAGTAAATTGAAGAAGAACATCCGCAGATCTGAAGGACCATCCTGTAGGATATCTATATAATCTTTAAAGGGTATTTTTCGAGCAGGACCATGAGAATTAGAACGACCGCTGGCGGGTTTGCCGTCATACAAGGGAACGATTATTTCTCCCGCTTTCTCTTTGAAATAATCGAAATTCCATTTTTTACGAGCAGCCCAATCCCGGCTAAGATCCTCAATAATAACCGGCGTTCTGGGTTCAAAATATTCCCGGTGAAAATCTTCTTTTGAAAGATTGCTTCGCCTGGGAATATTTTGGAGATCCAGTTTCAATAGATATTCGTTAATTAAACTTTCGTTTTTGCCTTTTGCTGAGCTTCAAGATTTCGCTCGATCTTGTGACCTGGTCGGGACCATTTTGGTTTCTCATTCTGACTCTGAAATTGAGAATTTTCAGCTGCAACACTTTCAGGCTGAGATTTCTTAACGAAAGGTTTTTGCGGATTTAATCCAAGCATTTTAAACATTTCCATATCCTCATTTACATCCGGATTTGGAGTTGTTAGCAATTTATCTCCGGCAAAAATGGAATTTGCTCCGGCAAAAAAGCACATTGCCTGTCCCTCTCTACTCATCTGAGTTCTTCCAGCAGAAAGTCTCACCTGTGTTTCTGGCATTACGATCCTGGTGGTTGCCACCATCCTGATCATTTCCCAGATAGGCACTGGTTCCTGTTCTTCCATTGGCGTTCCTTCTACTGGAACAAGCGCATTGATTGGAACAGATTCCGGCTGTGGATTAAGAGTCGCCAGCGCAACCAGCATTCCTGCACGGTCGGCAGGACTTTCTCCCATTCCAATGATCCCTCCGCTGCAAACGGTCACATTCGTTTTACGAACATTATCGATCGTAGCAAGTCTATCATCAAAACCACGGGTGGAAATTACTTCTTTATAGTAATCTTCTGATGTATCTAGATTATGATTGTAAGCATAAAGTCCGGCTTCTGCCAGTCTTGCTGCCTGGTTTTCAGTAAGCATTCCCAGTGTACAGCAAACCTCCATATCAAGTTTATTGATACTTCTTACCATTTCCAGAACATTGTCAAACTCTTCCCCATCTTTTACGTTTCTCCAGGCTGCACCCATACAAACTCTGGAACTTCCAGAAGCTTTAGCACGCAACGCCTGGGCTTTCACCTGGTTTACACTCATAAGGTCATTCCCTTCAAGATCTGTATGATAACGGGCTGCTTGTGGACAGTATCCGCAATCTTCAGGACAACCACCGGTCTTTATAGAAAGTAAGGTTGAAACCTGTACTGTATTTGGATCATGATGCTCGCGGTGAATGCTTGCAGCTTCGTAAAGCAGATCCATAAATGGTTTGTTATATATATCGAGGATCTCTTCCTTCGTCCAGTCGTGTTTAAGTGCCATGTAATTCGATTTGTATTCAAAAATAAAGAAAACTAAGCTTTAAAGGGTAAAGCTGCAATAAGTTTTATGAACGGGATTCCTAACAATATCAATTTGCAGAAATAAGCAGCGAAACCGCATTCCCACCAAAACCGACAGAATTCACCAGAATGTTTTTTAATTGCCGAGGTTTCTTCTGAAATTTTGAAAAGGGAACAGTTATAAATTGCTGATGCTGAATCATTAATATCGCCATTTGTATATTCAGAATTCCGGAAGTTGCGAAACTATGACCGGTCTTCCATTTGTTCGAGGTTATCGCTGGTTGATCATTGCCAAAGATCGCTTTCACCGCATTTACTTCAGCTAGATCACCACCAATGGTTCCCGGAGCATGCATAACAATCGCATCAATTTCTTCGGAAGTGTCTTTAATTGCCATTTTCATACTCTTCTGAAGACAGAAACCTTCCCGCGATAACGAAGCTCCATGCCTTAATTCTTCATTGGCATAACCAATTCCACGAATAACAGCTTGCGATTTCGCTGAAGGGTTCTTGCTAAATGACATTAATCCCGCAGCTTCACTCAAAATCATGCTATTTTTTTGCTTCTCCATGTCCAGCGATCTACATGGATATTCATCATCACTTTGTGCATAGATCTTCATAGCCTCCATTTGTGCGAGTGTAAATCCTGTAAGAGGTGCTTCGCTACCGCCGGCAATAAAGTTGTCTCGCATTCCACTTTCCAGCCAGGCGATCGCATTTAAAATAGAATGCATTCCTGTAGAACAGGTAATACTATGAGAAAACTCCGGACCTTCCAGTTGCATATCCTGCGCGGTCCAGGAGGAAATATTTCCCAAAGTGGTAGTTGGAGAACTATAGGTAGATGCCTTTCCGGTCTCTATAAATTCTTTATGATACTTCTCAAAAAGTTCTGTAGCGCCACGGCTGCTTCCAATGTTCAAGCCGGAATTGCTATTGTTATAACCCGGTTCATCTTTGAGTCTTCGACCGGTGAGAATTGCCATTAAAACTGAACGGTCCAGATGGCGATACCTGGAGTCTTCCTGCTGAAGCTCTAGTAATTGATTGTCTAGATCTTCCGACAATTCTCCTGCCCACCTAGACTTCTCAGTAGTTGTTCTTCTACTAAAGTGATGGGAGTCCTGGAGATAATTATTCCAGATCTCTTCCGCAGTACTTCCTAATGGAGAAATACTGGCAATCGCGTCTATGGAAATTGGATTTTTCAAGGACTTATTTTAAAGCAAAAATAGTATTGATTGTTATTTGTGATAGCTCATCAAGCGTTAATTTACGCCTGAAATTGATCTATACATTCCTGAAGTAATTTGTAGATCTTTTTCATCTGCTCTTCAGAAGTTACATAAGGCGGTACGATATAGATCGTATTCCCAAGCGGACGTAAAAACAGCCCATTATCCATAAAAAACCTGAAAAGCTTATTTCTCAAATTCCCGTAACGCTCCATTTCCACATCAAGTTCGAAAGCAAGAATCACACCCATAGAGCGAGCGTTGAGCACCTGTTGTTTCTGCTTCAATTCACGAACGAAGTTTTGGTTATTATCAGAGATCCTTTGAATGTTCTGTTGGATTTCTTCGGAAGTCAATAATTCTATTCCAGCCAGGGCCGCTGTACACGCAAGTGGATT
This sequence comes from Christiangramia sp. LLG6405-1, assembly GCF_045055805.1. GTDB lineage: Bacteria > Bacteroidota > Bacteroidia > Flavobacteriales > Flavobacteriaceae > Christiangramia. Next base: position 606,785 of record NZ_CP159330.1, read on the forward strand.
CGCGGTATAGGTATGCCCGTGAAAAAGACCTTTCGCAATTTCATCTGAATAGAAAGCATCATATACTTTTTGATTACAGGAGGTTAGCCCCATAGGCAGCAAGCCTGCCGTAAGAGCTTTGGACATGCAGATCACATCTGGTTTTTCCTCAATATGATCTGAAGCAAAATAAGTTCCGGTTTTACCAAAACCAGTCATTACCTCATCTGCCACCAGAAGAACTTCATGTTGACGGCAAAGTTTCAATATTGCATTCAGTCCTTCAGCATCGTGAAACTTCATTGCTGCAGCGCCCTGAATTAGAGGCTCATATATAAATCCAGCAATAGTACCCTTGCTGAGTATAGATTCTAATTGATCAAGAATTGCCTTGTTGTTCGTTCCATCTGGAACCGGAATACGTTCTACACGTATAAAATGATCTTCAAAAGCTCCATTATAAACTGAAAGTCCGGAGACTGACATTGCGCCAAACGTATCTCCATGGAATCCATTTTCGAAAGCCAGCATTACTTTTCGATCATTTCCAAGGTTATGATGATACTGCAAAGCCATTTTTATCCCGATCTCGGTCGCTGTGGAGCCATTATCGTTGAAAAACAGTTTCTGCTGCCCTTCAGGCAGTATCTTTATCAATGCTTCAGATAGCTCTATGGCGGGCTTATGTGTGAATCCGCTAAAAACTACCTGATCCAGATTCTGCATCTGCGCAGCGACTTTGTTTGTGATATAGGGATTGCAATGCCCATACACCGCAGTGTACCAGGATGAGATTCCGTCAATATACTCACGACCTTCATCATCAGTAAGTATAACGCCGCTCGCTTTTGAAATTGGCAGCATTTCCGAAGATACTTTATGCTGTGTAAGCGGATGCCATAAATGTTTACTGTCTCTTTCTTTCAGGCTTGATGTAATTTCTACTTCTTGCATAATTTCTCTCTCCATTTTTCAGCATATTCCAGTACTACATTTTTATCAAAGTACGGCTCCTGCTCTATCCTACCCAGTACTTCAATTCCGCTATGATCCTGGATCGCCTGTTCAGTACTTTGATGCTCATCCCCGCTAAAAATGATCTTAATATTTTCTATCCCTCGTGATCTAAGCATTTCAATACTTAACAAAGTATGATTTATACTTCCCAGATAATGCCTGGAAACCAGAATAACGCAATCATCTTTTTCAATTAGATCCAAAATTGTGCTTTTGTTATTTAAAGGCACAAGTAATCCACCAGCTCCTTCAATAACGAGATCGCGATTGGTTTTAGGTCTTTTGATCTTCTTTAAATCAATCTTTACTGAATCAATTTCCGCAGCAGCGTGCGGACTCATGGCACTATTCAAGGCATAGCTATTCTTATGAAAAGTCGTCCTGGAGTTACTAACCAAACGCTCAACCTTGTGAGTATCTGAATTATCAAGATCACCTGCCTGTACAGGCTTCCAGTAATCTGCTTCCAGTGCTTCAGTGATCATTGCAGCTGCGATGCTCTTTCCAACATCTGTGCTAATTCCGGTAATAAAATAATGAGCAGGCATTAATTTGATTTTTGCACAAAGTTAGCCAGCCTTTCCAAGACCTCCGAAATTTCTTGCTTCGAATTATAGGCATGCAGACAAAATCTCAATCTTTCCTGTCCCAGAGGAACCGTTGGCGATAATATGGGTTTTACCACAAAGTCATTTTCCTGCAACTGCAAAGCAATAGACTTAACCTGTTCATTCCCTTGCACGATGCAGCTTTGTATAGCAGAATCGCTGTTTATAAATCTTTTTGTAAGCGCGTTCCTATCAAGTTCAGCTTTGAAGAAATTGATGTTTGCACGAAGTTTTGTGATATTCTCAACATCTAATTGTAGATTTTCATAAATTGCAATAATCGTAGCAAGGGTATGTGGAGGTAGTGCAGTGGTATAAATAAAGCTTCTTGCAAAGTTGATCAAATAATTTCTTAGCTGATCACTTCCCAAAATAGCAGCACCATGGCTTCCAATTGCCTTACCGAAGGTCTGAATTCTCGCAAATACATTTTCTTCGATTCCTAGTTGCTGCACCAAACCAACACCATTTTCTCCAAACACACCGGTAGCATGAGCTTCATCTATAATCAGCAAGGCATTATAATCACTACCTAATCTAGCTATTCCTTCAAGATCTGGAATATCACCGTCCATGGAGAAAACGGATTCGGTCACTATATAAACCTGGAAATCGTTGGATGAAGTATCGAATCTTCGTAGTTTGGAATCAAGATCCTGCAGACTGTTATGAGTAAATCTATAAGATTTCGCCAGGCTCATTCTAATACCATCTCGGATAGAAGCATGACTTAACTCATCATAGAATATAATATCACCCTTCTGCGGTACTGCGGAAAAGAACCCAAGATTAGCATCGTAACCGGAATTAAAGATAAGAGCAGATTCAGCGTTATGAAATTCAGCAATCATCTTTTCAGCTTTACTGAATAATGGATGATTACCAGAAAGAAGTCTGGAACCGGTAGCTCCATTTTGATAAGCCTGCGCTTCCATTATCTCCGAAGTTCTCTTTCTAACTACTTCCGAAGAAGAAAAACCTAAATAATCATTAGAAAAAAAATCTACCCCTTTAAATTCTTGAGGAAGACATCTGAAGGAATTATCATTTTTCCTTTTTTCAAGTCTTTTCTCTAATTTTAAGGGTAGCTTTTGCATATGGCAAACTTAAGCAATGAATTTTATAAAATATGACTGGAAAATTACTGGTATACCTACCTAAGAATGACTATAAAAATTAACTAGTTGAGAAGAAAAAGATTAACCGCTAATTACTTATCGGCATCATCCATTTTGCTGTGATCTACGTTATCTTCAGGGGTATCATCCACCTTGCTTTTTAAGATATGGGTGTTCTTTTGATATTTACCCTGCAATTCATCCATTACCGACTTATCCCAGAGTTTTACTCCGATGAAATAAGAAGCCCTTCCAATAAGGTGTGCACTAACTGGTGCAGTCAAGAATAGAAACAGAATGATGACAAATGCCTGTGAAGTTACATCTGCATTACTAAAAAATACAGTGGAACTTAGTAATAAAAGACCAACTCCAAGAGTCGCAGCTTTGGTAGTTACTGAAATACGAAGATAAGTGTCTGGCATACGAACGATCCCGATCGCTGCTAAAAGAACGAAAAGGGCTCCCAGTGTTGCTATGGCGGCTATTATGATATCTATCATTTCCTTTTACGTTTTTCAAGATAAAATGAAAGCGCTACTGTACTTAAAAATGCGATCAATGCTAGAATTAGCGCAGTATCCATTAAGGTGGATTGATTGTAAATAATACTGTATATCGCAATAATCCCAATCCCGGTTGTAATGAGAAGGTCGAGCGATACAATCTTATCTGCAATGCTTGGACCCTTCATAAACCTCCAAAGTATCAAAACTGCAGAGATCACCAGTATGGGTAATATGATATAATGTAAATATTCAACTAACGTCATGACAGCACTTCCAAAATTCTACGTTCAAATCCATCCTTGATTCCGCGGATGAATTTCTCTCTATCCTTCAGGTACATTGCATGTACAAAAAGAACCTTTTTATCATTAGATACATCGATGCTCAAAGTTCCTGGTGTAAGGGATATCATATTAGCAAGAACGGTAATCCCAATATCAGATTTAACATCCAGCGGCACCATGATTATTCCAGGCGTCACATTAAGTCTTGGTGTGATCACTTCATATGCAACTTCTATGTTCGCTTTTACAAGCTCATAAAGGAAATTCAGTAACAGCAATATGATCTTCGGAACTATAAGAAAATAACGCGTTCGTTTTCTACCTACAGTAATAAGCCAGAGAATATGAAAATTCAGAAAAAATCCAAACAGATAGTTTTCGAATGAAAAATCACCCGTAAGGGCAACCCATACGAACGTTAACAATATATTTGAAAGAAATTTATTCTTCATCTTCTTAATTCTTCGTCTTTAAAACTGCCTCAATGTATCCTTCACTATTTACCAGTTCATCAGCAATTCTTGCAGAAAGCTCCTGAATATGTTCAGCTCCAAAACCAATATACAAAGATACAATACTAAGCATAGCTACTGGCACGATAAATTGCGAGCGTTTTAGATCGGTCATCTTATGATAATATCCAAAATATTTTCTTTCTGGCATTTCCTTAGCATCCTTCCAGAACACTTCAGCCCACATTTTCGCAATGATCACTAAAGTTATAAAGCTGGCAAATATGATCGCCGCAACGGTAATATAATTCTCTCCAGTAAATCCAGCTTTTATCAGATTGATCTTTGGCCAGAAACCTGATAATGGCGGAATCCCAACCAGGGAAAATAATGGGATAAATAGCAATAAACTTATCTTCGGATATTTGGCATAAATACCTCCAAGATCCCGCATGCTATTAGTTCCTGTGATTCTATAGACCACCCCGCTCAGCATGAAAAGATTAGTTTTTACGATAATGTCATGAATAAGGTAGAAGATCGCTCCGGCAATTGCAATTTCTGTAAACATCCCGATCCCTGCGATCATATAACCAATATGACAGATGATAAGGTAAGAAAAGACCTTACGCATGTTATTCTGAACTAATGCTCCAATTCCACCACTCACTAAAGTAAGTATGGCGATGACCATAATAATATTATTAAGGAAGGGTTCATTGACGAATATTAGCGTAAACACCCTTATTAAGGCATAGACACCTACCTTAGTCAATAATCCTCCGAAGATAGCCGAAACGGCAAATGGAGGTGTATGATAGGAAGCCGGTAACCAGAAATATAGTGGAAAAACTCCTGCCTTGATCCCGAAACCTATTAAGAATAATACGGCAGTGATTTGAACGAGTCCGCGATTTTCTACAGCAGCTACCTGACCTGCAAGATCGGCCATATTCAAGCTTCCGGTAATACCGTAAAGTACTGCGATCGCCGTTAGGAAGATCATGGAAGCTAAAATGTTCAGCGTGAAATATTTTACAGCTCCTTCAAGCTGAGCCTTTTCACCTCCAATAGTAATCAGTACGAACGAACTTATAATAATGATCTCAAACCACACGTAGAGGTTGAAAATATCACCGGTCAGGAAAGCGCCGTTTAAACCTAATAACAGGAAATGAAATATGGGAAAATAGCCAAACCTTAGCCGGTCTCTTAATACTGAACCTGCGGAAAATATGGAGACTGCAAGACCTGAAATTGCTGTTAAGAGTACTAACGTAGCCGCCAGGGAATCTGCAACAAAGGTAATTCCGAAGGGAGCTTCCCAGTTCCCGGCCTGGATAGTTTGAGTCCCGTTTTGCCAGATATAGCTGAAAAGAACGATCGCCAGAATTACGCTCAGCGTACTCCCAAAGATGCTAAAGATCTTCTGAAAACGAATCCTGGACCAGCCAAACATCAAAATAATACTGATGGCCATCTGTAAGAAAAGCGGATATAATATTAATTGCTGTGTCATGAATCTTCGTCGGTTGCGTTCATTTCGTCCAAATCATCAGTTCTAACTACGGTATGCGCCCTCTTTACCAGAACGATGGCAAAAGATTGCAATCCAAAACTAATTACAATGGCAGTAAGGATCAATGCCTGCGGTACAGGATCGGCAAAGGCTTCTACGAAAACCTTGGAATCCCCGGGTATAATTGGCGGAGCTCCTTTGGTAATTCTTCCGAGGAGAAAAATAAGCAGGTTTGCTCCGTTACCTAGTAATATGATTCCTATAATAAGTTTCACCATACTTCGGCGAAGCATCATATAAATACCAGTTCCGTATAGAATACCTACCATTAATGCTAAAAGTATCTCCATATCAGGCCGATTCAGAAATTGTAAAGATTATTGTAAGAGTCACTCCATTTACCACGAGGTAAACACCAATATCAAAAAATAGCGCAGATCCTACGCTACCAAGAATAGCAACTGTATCATGCGACCAGAGTCCGGTCATAAAAGGCATATCAAAAAAAACTACTGGAGCAAGACCAGCCATAAACGAAATAGCAAGTCCTACCGGTAATAGAAATCCCGGATGCACGATTAAAAGCTCTTTGGTTTTCTCGAGTCCGTTGGCAAACGAATGCAATATAAAAGCAATAGATGCGATAAGACCGCCAACAAATCCACCTCCTGGCAGGTAATGGCCGCGGAGAAGGATAAAGATCGAAAACACCAATAATACCGGTAAAAGGTAATTAGAAGCTGTTTTTAATATGATGGTTGTTCGCATATTATTGTTCCTTGTTTTCTTGTTTTAGACTTGTATCTGCATATCGTTTTCTATCCTTCATCTTAAGTCTTAGTTTCATCAAGCCGAATACTCCTACTGCTGCTATTGATAATACTGAAACTTCAATAAGTGTATCTGCACCCCGGAAATCTACAAGGATTACGTTCACAACATTTTTACCATGAGCTTCAACATATGAGTTTGCCGCGTAGAATTCTCCAACCTGCTTACTTACAGGTTCAGAAAGTACTTCAAGCGCTAGAACCGAAATGATCAAACCGAAAACACTAGATAGTACACCATCCCTCACACGCGTTTTATAGTCTGAAAGTTTCAAATACTTAGGTAATTTATATAATACCAGTACGAATAGAATTACTGTAAGTGTATCAATCGAGAACTGGGTCATGGCCAGATCGGGCGCCGAGTAGAATACGAAGATCAAACAAATAGAAAGACCAACCACACCCATTGCTGCGACCGCTGCCAGACGGGATTCAGTAAAAACTGTATAGAAAATTCCAGCAATCAGGATCAAAGTCGTGGTGATCTCGTAGACAGTGATCTTAGATAATGAATTATAGTCGATCACAAAACGAGTATTTCCAATCATGATATATCCAACTAAAACAACCAGAAAGAGAATTATGATAGAAATGTAGTTTCTCAAATATCCATTCTGAAAGAAATTCGTCCAGAAATTAGAGAATTGCACAAAACCTTTATTGATAAGATTCAGAATATTTTCAGGTGAAATTGAGTTAAATTTAGCTGCAGATGCCACCAGTTTTTCTGAAGGTTTGATAACAAAATATAACGTAGTTCCAACACCAATTGTGATCAAACTAAGAATAAAAATTAGATTAAATCCGTGCCATAACGCCAGATGAATTTCAGAAGCATCACCACCAAGAGCCGTAACTACAGGTTTAATTAAAGCACCTTCAATTAGAAATGGAGCAATTCCAAAAACAAGACCTAAAGTTGCCAGTAATACCGGCGGAATCCACATGATTGGACCAGGAGCTTTCACATTTTTGTGTTCTTCAGGCAATTTTCCGGTAAACGGCTTGATTCCCGCTACAAAACCTGCATATAACAAGAGAATCTTAGTAAGAACTATCGCGATCATCGAAATGATGATAATCGTTTCTGAATGATACGTAGCTTCGTACGTAAGTTCCTTTCCAATAAAACCTATCGTTGGGGGAATTCCGGCGCTGGAAATTGCCGCCAGTATCCCGGCGATTCCGACCGGAAGCATAATTTTATTCAGTCCCGCAAGTCTGGTGACATCACGGGTATGTGTTTGGTGATCTATGATTCCCGTTACCAGGAACAAAGTTGCTTTATATAACGCATGAACAATGATAAATACTGCTGCAGCCAGGAATGCTTCTTCAGTTCCCAGACCAATTAGAAACACCAGAATCCCTAAGGCCGAAATTGTTGAATAGGCCAGGATCCCTTTAAGATCTGTTCTGAATAAGGTATGGATCGCAGAGTAAAGCATGGTAATTCCCCCAACGATAATCAGCGTATAATTCCAAATATTTTCACCTCCAAGAATAGGAGTAAAACGCATTAATAAATAGATTCCCGCTTTTACCATGGTGGCAGAATGCAGGTAGGTGGATACCGGTGTTGGAGCTTTCATTGCTCCAGGTAACCAGAAGTGAAATGGGAATTGAGCCGATTTTGTAAAAGCCGCACCAAATAACAATATAACAGCAACTGCGTAAAATTCGTTTCCACGAATAACTTCACTCATACTCAGCATCTCTGAAATACTGTAGGTGCCCGTAATATTATTAAGTAATAAAGCTGAAGCAAGAAGTAATAATCCTCCTATTCCGGTAATACCCAAAGCGGTCATTGCCGATTTTCGGGAAGCCGGATTTGTATTGTTGAAACCTATCAGGAAGAATGAACTAATACTGGTAAGTTCCCAGAACACAAACAAAGTGATCATGTTATCAGAAAGTACCAGTCCAAGCATCGCACCCATGAACGCAGCGAGATATCCGTAAAATCTATCCAGGTAACCGTGTCCTTTTAAGTAAGAAGAGGTATACGCAAAAACAAGGAAACCAATCCCCGTGATCATTAAAGAAAATAGCAACGACAAGCCGTCCAGCTTAAAACCAAGATCTACTCCAAAGGATGGAATCCATTGAAAGGATCTGGTAATTACTTCACCATCTGCAATTGGAGCTATAAACTGGAAAAAGTATAAAAAGAGCCCAAGTGGTACTATGGAAGCCAGAATCGAGAGCTTACCTTTGAAGAACTTCCCTACAAAAACAAAGAGAATAGAAAATATAAATCCTGTAAGAATTGCGGTAAGCATACTTAGTAAATCTGTTTGTCGCAAATATAATAGTTATTATTGAAGAATAGTTTTCACGCAATCAATAATCCTGGAGATAAACGTGATTTCTACATTAATTACTCTCTATTTAATTCACTCTCAATTTTCTATCAATTACAACAAGCTCTTAGAAATATTTGCAAATAAAATTATTGATAATCGATAATTTAATTTATGTTTGTTATCGTAAAACGATAATTATGAAGACTGATTCGATTAAAATTCTCAAAGGTTTACTTTACATCAGCCTAGTACTATCTCTATTTATGGCGTTAGTTTCACTGGGATTTGCGATTAATTACAGTTTCTTCAATACTTACGATCTCAACTCAGACATTGAATTGCTCTTCCCGATTACTTCGAACACTACTGCCCTCGTTCAGTTTCTCTACAGTATGCTGTTGTATTTAGGAATAAGCCTGATCGTCTGGTTATTATTGAAAATTGTAGCCAGTTTTCAGAATAACAAATTCTTCACTAAATACCAGATCGCCGGCTTCAACTTATTAGGGAAATTAATTATCTGGCTCAGCATTATCGATAGCTTTGGCTCCTTTATCATGAGAATCATCTTTCGATCAAGACTCGAACTAAAACTCGAAATATCTACTTTCTGGCTTTTCATCGCCATTGGAGCGTTTTTTATTGTCCTGAGTAAAATATTTGAAAAAGCCTACCATCTAAAAAATGAAAACGATCTTACTATCTAATTATAAATATGATGAGTAAAAATAGCCTACTTAAAACCGCAGCTTTTCTCTGTCAGTTAATTAACGGAGCTTTCATTCTTGTCTTAGTAATTCTCACGATTTTTTTTATCCACTTTCAAGTAGATCGCGATTTTTATAACGGATGGCATGCAGACAAACCGATAAAAGACAATTCTATAAAATTCGAGAAAGTAATAGGAGAAGAAGTTTCAGATGAGGATGTTATCTATATGACCGATTGGAATACAGCTTCGCTATATTTCAATTATCTAAGATTTGCAGGAATAATTCTTCTCATGTACCTAGCTATAAAACAATTTCAAAATGTTTTGACGTCAGTAGAAAACCTGGAAACCTTTAAAACCACCAATGTGCAGGCATTCCAAAGGATAGGAGTTTATTGTCTTATTATTTCCGGACTGTCATGGATTACCATGTGGGATTTCGGCTATTATCACGTAAGTGGTTTTCATCTTGATTTTGATTTTCTGATCATTGCTCTATTGGCTTTTATCTTTGCTGAAATCTTTAAAGAGGGAAATCAATTGGTGGAAGAGAACAAACTAACCGTTTAGCCATGGCCATTATCATAAATCTAGATCGGATTCTAGAAGAAAGAGGCATGAAAAGCAATGAACTGGCTGAAATGGTTGGGATTACCACCGCAAACCTGTCTATTCTTAAAACCGGGAAAGCCAAAGCCGTTCGGTTTTCCACACTTGAAGCTATTTGCCTGGCTCTGGATTGTCAACCCGGGGATATTCTGGAATATTTGCCAGATTAGAGAATTTCCGACTTATTCTCTTAAATTTAGCTACCTAAAATTTCAATTTATGCGATCATTATTATTGTTACTGCTTTTAACTTCCATGGCAGCGACTTCACAGGTAAACACTTATAAAATTTCCTTCAGCAATGCTGTTCATCATGAAGCAAAGATAGAAGTAACATTTCCGAAGATAAAATCACAGGAACTAACTGTGCGAATGAGCCGTACTTCTCCTGGTAGATACGCCCTGCATGAATTTGCTAAAAACGTGTACGGCTTCAAAGCTTTCAATAGCGAGGGAAAAGAATTAGAAATTACTAGAGAGGATCCTTATTCCTGGACGGTAAAGAATACAGATGGCACCGTTAGCATAGAGTATATACTCTACGCAAATCGCGGTGATGGCACTTATTCTCAGGTTGATGCCAGCCATGCTCACTTAAATATTCCAGCCACCTTCATGTATTCCGAAGAATTGAAAGATCGTGATATTAAATTACAGATCGATCTTCAGGATCAACCAGACTGGAAGATCGCTACGCAGCTTGAGAAGATCAATGGGAATACTTTTAAGGCGCCAGATCTGTATTATTTTATGGACAGCCCGATAGAGATCAGCGATCATCAAATTAGAAGTTTCGAGCACGATGGCCAGAAGATCGAATTTGTTCTGCATCACCAGGGAACTGAAGCTGAACTTGATCAATATTTTGAGCAGGTTAAAGCGATCGTAGAACAGGAAGCAGCCGTTTTCGGCGAATTACCAGATTATGATTATGGCAGATATACTTTCCTGGCTTGCTATATGCCAAATGCCAGCGGCGACGGAATGGAACATCGAAACAGTACGATTCTTACAAAAACAGATGCTCTGGCAGATGGTGGAACGAAAGGCAATACTGGCACCGTAGCTCATGAATTTTTTCATGGATGGAATGTGGAACGTTTACGCCCTGCAGATCTGGAACCCTTCAGTTTTTCTGAAGTAAATATGAGCCGAAACTTATGGTTTGCTGAAGGTTTCACAACTTATTATACCGGATTAATCCTGCATCGTGCAGGCATCACTTCAGAAAAAGAATATATAGAAGGGCTTTCCGGAACTTTTAATTATGTCTGGAATTCTCCTGCTACCCGCTATTTCAATCCTATGGAGATGAGCATGCAGGCACCTTTTGTTGATGCAGCAAAGTCTGTAGATCCTGTGAATCGTGAAATCACCTTTATCTCCTATTATTCCTACGGAAGTATCCTTGGTCTTGCACTTGACCTTTCTTTAAGAGAAAATGATCTGAATCTCGATAATTTTATGAAAATGATGTGGCAGAAGTATGGAAAGAATGAGGTTGCTTACGATACGGAGGATATTGAAAATACACTTACAGCATATGCAGGTAAGGAGTTTTCAAATGATTTTTTTGCAAAACATATAAGAACAGGTGGACAACCGGAATACAAGAAGTTGTTCGATCAAGTTGGTGTTAGCATTACACAGGAGGTCGAAAAGAATCATTTTGGAGCTAGTTTTCGGGAAACTGAGAATGGATTGGAAATTAGTCGAAATACTGTAATAGGAAGTCCTGCCTACGAAGCTGGCCTGGACGAAGGAGACTTGATCACATCAGTAAATGGAACTCCAGTAAATACTTCAAAAGCAATGGAAGATGTGATTGCTGGTACTGCGGAAGGTGAAAAGTTAAGCCTCGAGTATCAGCGATTTGGAAAGACTGAAACTACTTTCGTAGAACTTTCAGCAGATCCTGAATACAAGATCACATTATCTGAAAATGCTTCGAAAGAACAATTAGAGAACCGAAAGAAATGGCTGGAATCTAAATAATTAACAGGTTAAAAATGCACATAAAAAAAGCCTTTCAGAAATGAAAGGCTTTTAATTTTATAAGAATGAGAATATTAATCGGCTAATATAATAGCTTTATTATCCTTCATTTCAAGAACTCCACCTTTAATGGTGTAGTACAAAACTTCAGTATTGTTTCCTTCCGTTCTAAAAGCCGACTGATCCTTAGCTTTGATCTCGTTCGTGCTTCCGGCTGCAAGGTCGATCTTTACATCACCTTCAGTAAGAACAGATACGATAGGTGCGTGATTGTTCAGCATTTGAAATTCACCATCATTTCCTGGAACTTTCACAGCATCTACTTTAGCTCTGAATACTACCGCCTCTGGAGTAACTATCTCTAAATACATTTAACTAATTTTAGTTTTCAGCAAGCATTTTCTCACCAGCTTCGATCGCTTCCTCGATGGTTCCTTTAAGGTTAAAGGCCGCTTCCGGATACTTATCAAGCTCTCCATCCATGATCATATTGAAACCTTTGATGGTATCTTTAATATCTACAAGCACTCCTTTAAGACCAGTAAACTGCTCTGCTACGTGGAATGGCTGAGAAAGGAAACGTTGAACACGTCTTGCTCTGGATACTGCAAGCTTATCTTCTTCGGAAAGTTCTTCCATACCAAGAATAGCGATAATATCCTGAAGCTCTTTATATCTCTGTAAAAGCTCTTTCACTCTTTGTGCACAATCATAATGCTCATTTCCTAAGATATCTGGAGTAAGGATTCTTGAAGTAGAATCCAAAGGATCTACCGCTGGATAAATACCTAGCTCAGCAATCTTACGAGAAAGTACCGTTGTAGCATCCAGGTGGGCAAATGTTGTTGCCGGCGCTGGATCGGTAAGGTCATCTGCAGGTACATAAACCGCCTGTACAGATGTAATAGATCCATTTTTAGTAGAAGTAATTCGCTCCTGCATCGCACCCATCTCGGTTGCTAGCGTTGGCTGATATCCTACTGCTGATGGCATACGTCCCAGAAGTGCAGACACCTCTGAACCAGCCTGTGTAAAACGGAAAATGTTATCCACGAAGAAAAGAACGTCTTTCCCCTGACCTTCTCCGGCTCCATCACGGAAATATTCCGCAATCGTAAGACCAGAAAGGGCAACACGCGCACGTGCTCCAGGTGGTTCGTTCATTTGTCCAAATACGAAGGTTGCTTTCGAATCCTTCATTACTTCTTTATCTACTTTCTGAAGATCCCATCCGCCTTCTTCCATAGAATGCATGAAATCGTCACCGTATTTGATAATTCCAGACTCTAACATCTCTCTAAGAAGGTCATTCCCTTCACGAGTACGTTCACCAACTCCTGCAAAAACAGAAAGTCCACCGTGACCTTTAGCGATGTTATTAATTAATTCCTGGATAAGTACTGTTTTTCCAACTCCTGCACCTCCAAAAAGTCCAATCTTACCACCTTTAGAATAAGGTTCGATAAGGTCAATCACTTTAATTCCGGTAAACAGAACTTCAGTAGACACAGATAAATCTTCAAATTTTGGTGCCTGGCGGTGAATTGGCAATCCATCTACACCTGCTTTTGGCAAGTTTCCAAGACCATCAATCGCATCACCAATAACGTTGAAAAGACGTCCGTAAACATCTTTACCAACTGGCATTTGAATAGGATTTCCGGTATTAAGAACATCAACACCACGGCTAAGACCGTCAGTAGAGTCCATAGAGATCGTTCTTACAGTATCTTCTCCAATATGTGATTGTACTTCAAGAACTAAAGTAGAACCATCTTTTCTGGCGATTTCCAAAGAATCGTAGATCTTTGGCAGTTCAGCGTTTTCTGAGTCGAACACAACGTCAACTACAGGACCAATAATCTGGGCAACTTTACCTGTGACTTTAGACATTTATCTAATTCTTTTAATTTTATTACGTAAAATTCAAATACCTACTCGCTTGATTTCAAAATTGATAAATCAGAAATAGGTCATTTTCAGGGTGCAAAGATAAATTTTTCTCTGAAAAAACAGATTGAAATAAAGAGAAGTTTTTAATGTTTTGAAAATGCACGGATATTCAACGTTAAACCGTGCTAAGAATCTTATTAAAACGAAAAAGCCTCTTCAAAAGAAGAGGCTTTTTATAAAAATATGTCAATAATTATTATTCTACAGTAACAGACTTTGCAAGGTTACGTGGTTGATCCACATTTTTTCCAAGCAACACTGCGATATGATAGGATAATAACTGCAATGGGATCGTTGTAAGTAACGGAGTAAGTGACTCCATAGTTTCCGGAACTTCGATCACGTAATCTGCAAGATCTCTAACTTCTTCATCTCCTTTAGTAACGATACCAATGATCTTTCCTTTTCTGGACTTGATCTCCTGTATGTTACTCACTACTTTTTCGTAATGTCCTTTCTTAGTAGCAATCACGACAACTGGCATTTGCTCATCGATCAGTGCGATTGGTCCATGCTTCATCTCTGCCGCAGGATAACCTTCAGCGTGGATATAAGAAATTTCTTTAAGCTTTAAAGCTCCTTCAAGTGCTACAGGGAAATTATATCCTCTACCTAAATAAAGACAGTTTGGAGCATCTTTGTATTTAGCCGCAATCTCCTGGATAAGTTCATCAGACTTAAGCGCCTCTTTAACTTTCTCCGGAATTCTCTCTAATTCCTGTAAATGGAATTGGAAATCGCTATGAGAAATGGTCCCCTTAAACTTTCCAAGCTTAAGAGCCATTAATGTAAGTACTGTGATTTGAGTTGTAAATGCCTTTGTGGAAGCTACTCCAATTTCTGGTCCAGCATGCGTATAAGCTCCTGCGTGAGTTTCTCTTGAAATTGAAGATCCTACAACGTTACAAACTCCAAAGGTAAAAGCTCCTTTTTCCTTGGCTAGCTTAATAGCTGCCATCGTATCTGCAGTTTCACCACTTTGCGATATGGAAATAACCACATCGTTTTCTGAAATCACTGGATTTCTATATCTGAATTCTGAAGCGTATTCTACTTCCACAGGGATTCTTGCGATATCTTCAAAAATATATTCCGCAACCAATCCAGCATGCCATGAAGTACCACAAGCAACAATAATGATACGTTTTGCATTCGCAATACGCTCCATATTATCATCTACCCCGGCCATTCTAATGATGCCTTGATCAACCAGCATTCTACCTCTATAGGTATCGCTAATTGCATTTGGCTGTTCATGAATTTCCTTCAGCATAAAGTGATCATAACCACCTTTTTCGATCTGCTCCAGATTCATTTGCAATTCCTGTACATAAGGATCTACTAATGAATCATCATGAATTTTTCTCACTTTCACACCCTTATCTCTACGAATAACTGCCATCTCTCCATCTTCCAGGTAGATCGCATTATTAGTAAATTCTAGAAATGGGGATGCATCTGATGCTACGAAAAATTCATCTTCTCCAACTCCAATAGCCAAAGGACTTCCCAGTCTTGCAACTACAATTTCATCTGGTTTTGTTTTATTGAAAACAGCGATTGCATAGGCACCTATAGTTTGATTTAAAGCAATCTGAACTGCTTTACCTAGCTTCACCTTTTCGTTTACGATCACATCTTCTATAAGATTTACCAATACTTCAGTATCGGTATCACTTTTAAAAGTGTAACCACGTTTTTTCAACTCTTTTTTCAAAGAATCATAATTCTCAATGATCCCGTTATGTATAATTACAAGGTCACCAGAATTTGAGTAATGAGGGTGAGAGTTCACATCATTTGGCTCTCCGTGGGTTGCCCATCTTGTATGACCAATTCCAACAGTTCCATTTGTAGTAACTTCCTCTTCGAATTTTTGCTTTAGATCGGCTACTTTACCTTTCGTTTTACACATCTTCAGCTCTTCACCATCGTATAGAGCAATTCCGGCACTATCGTATCCACGATATTCCAGTCTTTGTAATCCTTTCAAAACAATAGGGTAAGCTTCCCTATGCCCTATGTATCCAACAATTCCACACATATTTCTTAATTATAGTTGGTATAATATATTCTCAATTTCAATCTCTTATTTTCATCTGCGGAATTGCTACCGTGCAATACGGTTCCTTCCGGAGTTAATACAGAACCCGTAGGAATTCTGGTAAGCTCTTCTGAATTTCTTACTGCAGAATTTAAGGAACCTGCAATCACTCCCTGACTTGACCTTGAAACAACCGTATTAATATTAGGTACTGCTACAAGTCCCAGTTTTACATTATCTCCATCATTATTCAGAATGTTGGATAAATGATTAGTGATCCTTAATGTATAATAATAACCGTCTTCTCCTTCTTCGACCTGCAACGGACTAGAAAAAGTTGTCAAACTAGTTGAAGGATCTGCGGCATTTAGCGTAAGATCTATCGCGTAATCACCAAGAAAAGCATTATTTGTAAAGTCATACAAATATAGTCTATCTGGATTTTCACCTTCATAAACATCACGATTTACAAAAAATTCCAGGGTAGCTTCATTGATCAATAGATCTTCTGATCTTAGATCCTGAAGCACCAATGTATCCGGAAAAAGTTCTATAATCGCCATACTCCCTTGCTGTCCTTTAATATAAAGATTTTCAGCTCCGGTTTCTGAAGATTGAGAATGAATTTCCTGTAAAACATCAGATGGATATGCTCCTTCCAATAGATTCACTCTGTTTCCAGAAGCAAAATTCAAGGTATAACTACCACGAACATCCTCTTCAATCTCCTCGTCTACCTCACGATCGCTACGGTAATACAAAGTGATCTTAGCATCCTGATTATTTAAATTAAAGAAGATCTGTGATCCTTCAGTTCCATTCTCTTCAGCCTTGATATATAAATTTCTGAAGTAGTTTCTGAAATCGGTATTCGAAGATAATTCCGAAGAACCTTCCTTATCAAGAATCTTCGTCTCGAAATAATCCGTAGGAAGTTTTATCCTGAAAGATGGTGTATTTGCGATAGTATCGGTTCCATCTTCACCAACTTCGTACGAATCGAAAGCTAAAGCCGAAGGCTCGAAATTTTCTTCTACATAGATCGCTGGCCCTACAATATTCTGCTCGAATAGTTGCTTTTGATCTGAATAATATCTCTGAGCCGATTCGAATCCAGCGTCAGGATCGAGGTCATTCAGTAAAAAGTTCGTCTCGAAAATGGATAATTTGAAAGAACCATTTCCATAAATTGAATCCAGGTCATATGTTACCTCATCATCATCTGAAGTGGCTGCTTCCGAAGAATAATAAGGAATTTTAAGCACCACACTATCAAGTTCCACATTGTCGCCAAAATCCGGATCCAAAGTAGATAATCTTAACTCGCTAACTATACTAGCGACAGATTTACCGTACAGATCGTGATTGGTGACGCCCAGAAAGAAATTGGACGAGTTATTAGTTTGTACTGAATTAAGCTTTTTGGTGTAGGCATTCACATTGAACTCCCGAACTTCAACATTCGAAGGATTGGTTATGATCTCTCCTCCTATTTCTGAAAAGTCTTCATCACACCCTACAAAAGCGGAAATAACAGCCATAAAGACTGTTATTCTGTATAAATTATTTAATCTCATTTAAAATTTTTCTTACGATTCTGACAATACTTTAGTGTCATAAAATTCCTGATATGCGTGAGAGAAATTTTCTTTTTCGGTATAAGGAAGAACCGGTTTATTAAGCTTCTTAATGTAATCCTGCAACTCTTCAGGCACATCATCACCACCCATTACTACAGCATCTGAATTATCTACTGCCGTCTTCAAAATATTTACGAAGTTTGGAGTTTTTAGATGCTTTACGTTTGCATTTTCAAAACCATCAAACAAAATTTTCTCACGTAGTTCTTCATCTAACGTTCCATCGAAACTTTGATTGTAAACAGAGGTCACAATTTTTGCATCACGGAATAATGGTTCATTCCCGTAATAATTTCTAAGGTAAAGTGGCAATAGGGAAGATAGCCAACCATGCACATGAATGATGTCTGGAGACCAGTTAAGTTTTTTCACTGTTTCGATCACCCCTTTTGCAAAGAAAATTGCTCTTTCGTCATTATCAGAAAAGAGATTTCCATCTTCATCTGTTAAGGTTGCTTTCCTTTTAAAATAATCTTCATTATCAATAAAGTAAACCTGCATTCTTTCCTTTGGAATGGAAGCCACTTTAATGATTAAAGGCATATCAAGATCATTAATCACCAGGTTCATCCCTGATAATCGAATCACTTCATGTAATTGATGCCTTCTTTCATTGATATTTCCGAATCTTGGCATAAAAATCCTAATCTGTCCGCCTAGGTTATTAACCATTTTTGCAGCTTCAAAGGAAGTAGATGAGATATCGGTTTCAGGTAAGTACGGTATAACTTCAGACGAGACGTATAACACTCTCTTATCTTTCATATATTCTTTGCTTTAGTTACGTTTCCGAATAAAAAACACGCAAAATTACAAAATTTTATGCAGATTGCCACAGATATATTAAGTTTGCACGCTGTTAATTTTAAAATAAAATGCAGGTTTTTAGGGAGAAAGGACGTTTACTTGAGGCTATTCGCGAGAAGAAATCTGAAGAAAAGAGCATCGGACTGGTGCCAACCATGGGTGCTTTACACGAAGGTCATCTATCCCTGGTTCAATTCGCCACGCAACAAACAGACCAGGTTGTTGTATCTATTTTTGTAAATCCAACTCAATTCGACGATCCGGAAGATCTGGAAAAATATCCCAGAAATCTCGATAAGGATATCGCATTATTAGAGACAAAATTCCAAGATTTGTGGATTTTTAGTCCTAATGCGACTGAACTTTATGATGGTAAGATCGTTTCCCAGCAATTTGATTTTGGTGGGTTGGAGAACGTCATGGAAGGAAAATTTAGAAATGGACATTTTAATGGTGTTGGTACCGTGGTGAAAAAATTGTTCGAAGCTACTGAACCTGACAAGGCTTTTTTCGGGGAGAAGGATTTCCAGCAATTACAGATTATTCGCAAACTTACAGATCTTACAAAATTGCCGGTAGAAATCATTGGCTGCCCTATTTTAAGAGAGGATAGCGGACTTGCAAGGTCGTCACGAAATGAACGTCTAACTGATGCAAACAGGCAGAAAGCAGCTCTTATTTACGAAACGCTACAAACTGCCCGTGAGCTATTTGGCACAAAAAGTGCTAAAGAAGTGACAGACTGGGTTGAGACGGCATTTAGAGATCAGGATGTTCTGGAGCTGGAATATTTTATGATTGCTGAGACTGATAGTCTTCAAAAAATTGAAATCAAAGAAAAAGAAAAACAATACAGGGCGTTCATCGCAGTATATGCAGACGATATTCGTCTCATCGATAACATCGCTCTGAACAATTAATTCATGATGCAGATTCACGTAGTAAAATCCAAAATTCACAGAGTTAAAGTAACCGGTGCAGATCTAAATTATATTGGTAGTATCACTATCGATGAAGATTTAATGGAAGCAGCGAATATTATTGAAGGTGAAAAGGTACAGATCGTTAATAATAACAACGGTGAACGTCTTGAAACCTATGTAATTCCAGGCCCTAGAAATTCAGGTGAGATCACTTTAAACGGCGCAGCGGCTAGAAAAGTTGCTAAGGATGATATTTTAATTATTATCGCTTACGGAATTATGGAAATAGAAGAAGCTAAAAACTTTAAACCGTCATTGGTATTTCCTGATGAAGAAACCAATCTTTTGAAATAGGTCGTTGAGCAAAAAATTCAAAAAGTTTTTAAAAATTAGTATCCCCTTATTTCTGGGGATTTTTTTGGTGTGGTATTCATTACAGAGTTCTACTTCCCAGGAACGTACAAGCCTGTGGCAAAGTATCGTTGATGCCAACAAATTCTGGATAGCAGTTTCTTTTATTCTTGGAACTCTTTCGCATCTTTCCAGGGCTTATCGCTGGAAATTTATGCTGGAACCAATGGGTTATACCACCCGGCTTCCAAACCGATTCATGGCAGTTATGGTCGCCTATCTTGCTAACTTCGGAATTCCAAGATCTGGTGAAGTTTTACGCGCTGCGACGCTAACTACTTATGAAAAGGTTCCTTTTGAAAAAGGTTTTGGAACCATCATTTCTGAAAGAGTTGCTGATTTACTTATTCTAATGCTAATCATTGGGGTCGCGCTAATTTTGCAAACCGACGATCTTCTAGGATACCTGCATGACCAGAACATTAAACCCGTCAATACCCTACTTATTTTTCTGGGATTAACAGGAATCGGGGTTTTAGGCCTTACAGTTATTAAAAGATCGAACTGGGGACCTTTTAAAAAAATAAAAAAGCTCGCAAAAGGTTTGCTAGAAGGGATGCGAAGTATCCTGAACATGCGCCAGAAATGGGCTTTTATAGCACATACCATTTTTATCTGGTCAATGTATCTATGCATGTTCTTCGTAATAAAACTAAGCGTTCCTGAGACTGCAGATGCTACTCCAGGCACTATTCTAGCTGCCTTCGTCGTAGGAAGTTTTGCAGTTTCAGCGACTAATGGCGGGATAGGCGTTTATCCATTAGCCGTAGGCGGAATCCTGATGTTCTTTGGTATCGAATCACATGCTGCTGAAGCGCTTGGCTGGATCTCCTGGGCAACTCAAACCGCTGTGGTTCTGTTATTTGGCGGACTATCATTTATCCTATTACCGCTTTTTAATAACAGGAAATAATACTTACCTTTCCTGTCCGAATCAATACTACACCTATGAAATGTTTATTAACCCTGCTATTGGCACTCATTCTGCCTTTAGTAAGCTGGTCGCAGATCTTGCATGAGACCGTCAACTCTCAAAAGCTAGGAGAGAAAAGAGAAATTAAAATTCAACTTCCCAGAAATTACGAACAGAATTCAGAAAAAAGATACCCGGTTGTGGTCGTTCTGGACGGAGACTACCTGTTCGAACCCGTAGCTGGTATGGTAGATTACTATTCCTACTGGAAAGACATTCCCGAGATGATCGTTGTTGGAATCAACCAGGATGGAATACGTATGGAAGATACATCCTACGGAGAAAATTCTCTTCCTGCAGATAAAGGCGCTAAGTTTTTTGAATTTATTGGGATGGAATTACTCGCCAGCCTCGATCAAAAATACAGAACGGCAAATTTCCGCATGATCGTGGGACATGATTTCACCGCCAATTTTATCAATTATTATCTCCTTAAACAAGAGCCCATTTTCAAAGGTTACATTAATCTTAGTCCAGATCTAGCGCCTGAAGTAGCGAACTGGGTTACAGATGCTTTAGAATCTTCAGAATCTAAAAAATGGTTTTATTTAGCTACTTCTAACGAAGATATTCCTGCACTAAAATCTGGTATTTCGAGTTTTGACAATCAGCTCAAAAATATTAACAACAAGCTGGTCTCTTACAAATTTGAAGAATTTACCGGGGAATCCCATTACTCACTGGTCGGCAAAGCCATACCTTCGGCAATCTCAAGCATGTTTGAGATCTACCGTCCTATTTCAACAAAAGATTATAATGAAATCCTTCTGCAAACTTCTATTTCTCCTACCCAATATCTGACCGAGAAATATGAATCTATCGAAGAGCTTTATGGTCTTAAAAGACAAATAAGTATCAACGATTTTATGGCTGTTCACAACGCAATTGAAAAGACACGAAACTGGGAAGCCTATAAGGATCTTTATAAACTTGCTTTTGATCATTATCCGGGAACTATGTTGGGAACATTCTTTGAAGCCCGACATGAAGAAGAAACCGGTAATCCTAAAAAGGCAATGCGTATGTATCAAAATGCCTACGGACAAAAGAGTATCGCTTTTCTGGATGCAGATTATATGCTTGATAAGGCAGATGCAATCAAAAAAGATTTCGGTTATTAGCAGTATATAATTTATAAAATGGCGAAGGTAAAGACAACATTCTATTGTCAGAAATGTGGTGCACAATACGCAAAATGGCAGGGGAAATGCAACAGTTGCGG
Organism: Christiangramia sp. LLG6405-1; assembly: GCF_045055805.1. Lineage (GTDB taxonomy): Bacteria > Bacteroidota > Bacteroidia > Flavobacteriales > Flavobacteriaceae > Christiangramia. The sequence goes on from NZ_CP159330.1 coordinate 628,702, forward strand.
GGACTGGAATACGATAGTAGAAGAACTTGTTGCAAAACCTGAAAAAAAGGACTGGAAAACAAGTGCTAGTAAGGAAGCTAAAAAATTAGCCAGGCCTTTACTTATTGCTGAAATTGAAACCACACCACATGATCGCCTTAATACTGGCAACAATGAACTAAATCGTGTACTTGGAGGTGGGCTCGTTCCGGGGTCGCTTACTTTGCTTGGTGGTGAACCGGGAATTGGAAAAAGTACGCTACTACTTCAGATCAGTCTGCAGTTAAAATACAAGGTTTTATACGTTTCCGGAGAAGAAAGTCAGCAGCAAATCAAGATGCGTGCTGAACGTATCGATCCTAATCCTGCCAATTGTTTTATCCTTACCGAAACTAAAACTCAGAATATCTTCCGTCAGGTAGAAGAGATCGAGCCTGAAGTGGTTATTATCGATTCGATACAGACCTTACATAGTGATTATATTGAAAGCGCTCCGGGAAGTATTTCGCAGATCAGGGAATGCACCGCCGAGCTTATAAAATTTGCTAAGGAAAGTAATACTCCGGTCATTTTGATTGGTCATATCACGAAAGAAGGAAGTATCGCCGGCCCAAAGGTTCTGGAGCATATGGTAGATACTGTTTTGCAGTTTGAAGGAGATCGAAACCATGTATACAGAATCCTTAGAGCTCATAAAAACCGCTTCGGAAGCACCCATGAACTGGGCATTTACGAGATGCAGGGCAGCGGACTCCGGGAAGTGAACAACCCTTCAGAAATACTTATTTCCAAGAATGATGAAGATCTGAGTGGAACAGCCATCGCTTCTACACTGGAAGGGATGCGACCACTAATGATCGAGATCCAGGCTTTGGTAAGCACCGCTGTCTACGGGACACCACAACGTTCTACCACCGGTTACAATGCTAAAAGACTGAATATGTTACTGGCAGTTCTGGAGAAAAGAGCTGGCTTCAGGCTGGGAGCGAAAGATGTGTTCTTAAATGTCACCGGCGGTATTAGCGTGGATGACCCGGCGATAGATCTCGCAGTTGTTGCTGCAATTCTGTCTTCAAACGAGGATATTGCACTTCCAAAAGATATCTGTTTTGCTGCTGAAATTGGCCTCGCCGGTGAAGTGCGACCAGTGACCAGGGTCGAGCAAAGAATTCTTGAGGCCGAGAAACTTGGTTTTGCCAGTATTATGGTTGCCAAACAGAATAAATTTCCAAAATCTGAATATCACATCAGGGTCGTTAAAGTTTCCAAAATTGAAGATGTTGTAAGTCATCTTTTTGAATAAACTGGCACAATTGCTGCGTATATTTAGCTCGATATGAAGCAAATTCGCAACCTTTGGTATATTCTTATTTTGTTGCTTATTTCTGGCTGTTCTCAGCTGGAAAAGGCTGAAGATCTTATTTCGGGTCTTTCTGAAAAAGAGAAATATCAACGGGAACGCGATATTTCAAATGAATTATTCAGTCTTTGGGAATCCAGAATTCAGAAAGCTTTAAACGATAGTATTGAAGTTGAAATGCCGTATACTGAAGCAGGAAACTTAAAACCGAAAAGCTTCAGTATTTACTCTTACCAGGCGTATTTAAAACCAGGTGAGATCCTCAACACCAATTTTAAAACCGACTCCTCTTCTACCCTTATTTTTACTGAAATATATCGTCGTAACAAGGAAACTAAAAAGTTTGAACAGGTTTTAAAACCTAAATCTGATGGTTCTATTTCCTACGAAGTAGAAGAAAACGGACTCTATAAAGTGATCTTTCAGCCGGAAATTGAAGCTCATACACCATTTACCATCCAACTTTCCATATTACCAGCCTATCAATTTCCAGTTTCTGGCGGTGAAAATGCAGATATTGGTAGCTACTGGGGAGACATTCGGGATGGTGGCCGCCGGGACCATGAGGGTATCGATATTTTTGCAGATCGGGGAACGCCGGTGATAGCAACAACTTCAGGAAGGGTAGGTTTTTCAGGAGAGAAAGGCCTTGGCGGAAAACAGGTCTGGCTGCGTGATTCAAAACGCTCTCAATCTCTATATTATGCTCACCTGGATAGTATCGTTCCAAATTTAAATTTGGTCAAAACCGGTGATACTCTTGGTTTTGTTGGCAATACCGGAAATGCAAAAACCACACCTCCACATTTACACTTCGGAATTTACCGCAGGAATACTGGAGCAATCGATCCGCTGGGATTTGTTTATAAAACTGAAACATTGGAAGAATCTATTCCGAAGGAAAATGAGATAGCGCAGCAACTAAGAGTAAATTCAACCAAAGCAAATCTGCGGAATAAAGCAGCCGCCAGTAATTCCAAAATAATGAAAACTGCCAGAAATGGCGAACTTTTGTTTGTGCAAGGAAAAACGGCCGATTGGTACCATGTTCGTGATAGCCTCGACCGTTCAATGTATGTGCATGAGAGCCTGGTTAGCCCAAATAGTTAAGGTGCAGGATTCGGAATTTGCTGATGAATCTCATCGATCTCTTTCAAAATTTCATCGCTAAGAACAATATCAATACTTTCTATATTTTCCTTTAATTGATCCATAGTCGTAGCACCAATAATATTGCTGGTCACGAATTTTTGCTGATTGACAAAAGCCAATGCCAGATGGGTTAAATTAAGATCATGCTTATCTGCCAGATCCTTGTATTTCCTGGTTGCTTCGACAGCCAGATCATTTGAATATCTCTTATACTGCGGAAACAGATCTAAACGGGAATTTTTTTGAATACCATTTAAATGCTTTCCACTAAGCGTTCCCATTCCAAGCGGCGAATAAGGAAATAAGCCTACATTCTCCCGATGAAGTATTTCTGTTAATCCAACCTCGTCTTTTCGATTCAACAAACTATACGGATTTTGAACGGTCACTACTTTCGGCAGTCTATCTCCCGCAGCCTGAAGAAATTTCATGAGTCCGTAGGGAGTTTCATTACTCAAACCTATATGACCAATTTTTCCCTGTTGAACAAACTCCTGCAAAGATTCCAGGATGTCCTGAAAGTTTTCTTCCCAGGCTTCAGATTCGTCATGCTTATAATCCAGTTTCCCGAAAAAATTGGTATTGCGTTCCGGCCAGTGCAACTGATAAAGATCGATATGATCTGTTTGCAATCTCTTTAATGAATTATGCAAAGCATCCTGGATAGCTTCCTTGTGAAAACCAAGATTTTCGCGAATATGCGAAACCATATCTCCGGGACCAGCCACTTTACTGGCGATCACTACATCATCTCTTCTTCCGGTTTTCTTTAACCAGGATCCAATCACTTTTTCTGTACTTCCCTGAGTTTCTGCCTTCGTTGGGATCGAATACATTTCAGCAGTATCGATAAAGTTTACACCTCTATCCAGGGCGTAATCTATTTGCTCGTGACCTTCAGCCTCTGTATTCTGTTCTCCCCAAGTCATGGAACCAAGACAGATCTTACTAACTTTTATATTGGTATTCGGTAGATTGCTATATTTCATCTAATTATTCAATTTCATTAAGAACACGAGTGATTTCATCCAGTTTTGGAGTAAGAATCACTTCAATTCTACGGTTTTTGGCTTTTCCTGCTTCAGATTCATTTTTGGCGATTGGTGCATATTCACCTCTACCAGCAGCAGTAAGACTTTGAGGGTCAATCTGGTTGTTTTCGCGTAAGATCTGCACTATAGACGTCGCTCTCTTAGTAGAAAGATCCCAGTTATCCTTTAACTGTCCGCTTCCACCATAAGGCACATTATCTGTATGTCCTTCAATTAGAACTGCGATATCGGGATTTTGCGCAAGTACGCTTCCCAGTTGTTTAACAGCTTTTCTTCCTTCCTGGTTCACTGCCCAGCTACCAGAATCAAAAAGCAATTTGTTTTCCATGGAAACATATACTTTCCCATCTTTTTGCTCAACGCTTAATCCCTTACCTTCAAAATTTGTAAGAGCATTAGAAACAGCATTTTTAAGGGCGTTCATTTTGGCGTCTTTAGCTGCAATAACAGATTCCAATTCATCGATTCTCTGAGAACGAAGACTGAGGTCCTTTTGAAGTTTTTCCAGTCGGTTCTTTTCGGTAAGCAGGTCGGCTTCTTTTTCGTCTAACTGTGCCAGTAACTCTCTGTTTTGACGGGAATTCTCCAGAATTGCTGCTGAACTGTTTTGCTCAAGGGCGTCATAAGATTCTTCCAGACTGGAATAGTTCTTTTGCAACGCAGCATATTTCTGCATAAGATCATTTCGCTCTGTGGTAGTAGCATCGTACTCTTTTTGTAAGCTGGCAAGATCATTCCCAAGCTTTCCCGAATTTCTTCGGAAGGAATTGAGGTCCTCATTCATGCTTCTGTTCTCACGCTGAAGGTCTGCATTTCTACCTTCCAGATCATTGTATTTTTTCGATGAGACACAGGAAGTTCCTAATGCCAGAAGTGTTGATATTGTAAGGATTCTAAGTTTCATGATTTCTTTATTTTTCGATTTCTACTAGAACGGGACAATGATCACTATGGTATGCTTCTGGCAGGATTACTGCTCTTTTCAAGCGATCCTTGAGGGGTGCTGCTACCAGATTATAATCGATCCTCCATCCTTTATTATTATTTCGTGCATTGGCTCTGTAACTCCACCAGGAGTATTGATCTGGTTCTTCATTAAAATGACGGAAGCTATCTATAAAGCCACTTTGCATCAACCTATCGATCCATTGTCGTTCTTCAGGAAGAAATCCGGAAGTGTTCTTTAACCTCACAGGATCGTGAATATCGATGGCTTCGTGACAAATGTTATAATCCCCGCCAATGATCAAATTAGGTCTGGACTTTTTAAGTTCATCAATATAATACTGAAAATCCTCCATGAATTTGAACTTGAAATCGAGCCTGGCAGTATTGGTACCCGATGGCAAATAGAGACTCATGACTGAAAGTTCTCCAAAATCTGCCCGAATCACCCGGCCTTCATAGTCCATATAATCTATCCCGGTCCCATATTCTACATGATCTGGTTTGGTTTTACTCAAAATTGCCACTCCGCTATAACCTTTTTTAGTTGCGGGATACCAGTATTGATATGGATACCCAGCCTTTTCAAAGACTTCCAGATCCAGTTGTTCTGGAGTAGCTTTTATTTCCTGAATAAGAACTACATCTGGATCTGCCTGTTGTAACCAGTCAAGAAAACCTTTCCTGATCGCAGCCCTGATGCCGTTTACGTTATATGATATTATAGTCATAGAAGTCGATTTTGCACAAAAATAACGCTATCTGAACTTTTCGTCGTCCCGGATAGCGTTATGATTTATTTAAAATGATCGTTATTTGACGATAAAGCGTTTTACTTTTCCAACTTTTCGGGTACCTACGCGAACCAGGTAAACTCCCCTCGCAGCGTATGACATATCCAGATCGTAGATATAACCATCCCCATCATTCAGGATCAGGTTTTCCAGGAGCAATTGTCCGCTAATATCATGAACTGTAAGACGCAGAGGTTCATTAAAGCTTGTTTCCATTACTACCCTGTGAAGACCTTCTACTGTTGGATCTGAAACCACTATCAATTCAGCTTCATTCAGGATGAAGTCTTCAATATCTAAAGTACTGTCAATGATATTTACTGAATAATCATGTGTTGTTCCATAGGCCATTACTGAACATGGATCATTTAGATCTCCATCAAAACTGGTGTCACCAGCTCTTATTCTCAGTAAGTGCTGTCCCAGTTTGGCATCTTCCGGTAAACTGAAGTTATAAGTGAATGGCGTATTAATTTCCGGAATCACTTCCGAAGTGATCAATCTTTCAGAATCTTCAAAAACCGCATTATCGTTTAGATCGATCCACATGGAAAACTTCTCCACATCATCATCTGCAAAATTGGTTTGAACAGTAACGCTATAATCGTTTATTGATCGATCAAGATTCGTAGTACCTCCAATAAAATCAAGATATCCTGTAGTACATGGAATCCTTTCATTTACAAAATCATTGATCTCGAAATAAAATATACCATCTCCCTGGGAGCAATCTGAACCTTCAGGAATACAATCCAGATTTGCAACCGATGTTCTTTCTGAATCGTTCGATGGATCAAAATCGTTTGCCAGCCTGGTTCTTGCCGTGATCGTATATCTCCCGGAACTTGAGAAATTAGAAGTCTGATTAAAGGTATATACTTCAAGACCTCCCACTTCGAGGGTGCCATTAAAAACTTCAGAAACAGTGGCGTTATTTCCAACCTGATAAGAAACCGGGATATTGCTTTGAGGCTCTCCCCCAAAGTTCTCGATCGTAACCGTCACCTGCTCAGAAGCACTCAGGTTCTCTCCAGATTCTGGCGCGTCGATGGAAGTAACTCCAACATCATTAGGCGGTAAATTCTTCACCTCAGCTTCAATACTATCGTTTCCGGGATTAACATCGCCCTCAAGATTGGTAGAAATCACCAGTGTATAGATCTGGCCTACTTCGGAAAGATCTGCCAGTTCAGAAAAATTAAATTCAGCAACACTTTCCGCAGGAATGGTTTCAGTATAGGTCTGAGTTACCGTTTCTCCGCCATTTATGGTATAGCTGATCTCAAAATTAGATTGAGGATTAAGTCCGAAATTTCTCAGTCTGATGCTAATTTGTTCTGAAGCGGTCAAACTTGCATCTTCAGGACTTTCCAGGCTAATCACTCCAATATCGTTGAGTTCTGTTGCTGAAAATCTAAAAACTCCTACTTTATTAAGACGTCTAGTTCCTTCAAAATATTCTGCATTATGCCAGAACGTAAGATCATCTACCGGGTCTATGCTTAGATGCGCATAATCTCCGTAGCGGCCAAAAGGACTGGGCTGCGGACTCAATCCTTCCACAATGCTCTGCTCTTCGATGCTCATGATTCCCAAAGCATCATTTACGTACCTTCCAGTATATCGAATGGATGGGAAAATTGGATCCAAAGGATTATCATCCAGAATCGTGAAACCAAGAGCTATATTTCCCCGGGCATCAATCCCAATACTTCCGCTAAATCTATCACTCGGGTCCGGGGCGTAAGTACCTTCCTGGTAAACACTCCAGGCTGCTCCATCGTTTGGCTGCCTTAGTTCATACCAGCGAATGCCCGCATGTTCGGCAGGACTAGCATCTACATCCACCACAAAGTTCATAACAACCGAATTGTGATCTTCGAACCTTCGATACTGCGTCATATACATCATAGCACCTTGAAGGGCATCAATATCTGTATCACTACCCGGCTGAGCAAGATTTTTGAAGCTCCCACCATCAAAAGTTGCTATAAATGGTGAGACACCATCAGTAAGTTCCTGACTTAAACGAATGCTGGAAGATGAAAGATCTTCCCAGCTTACATCCATAAGCCAGATCTTTAAGTGATCCTCATTTACCCCGGCCCATTGATCATCCTGTAAATAAATAATTGGTGCATCCCCCGCAGGCGGAAGATCTGATCCCATTACGCTGAAACCTGCCGGACTGTAAAATCCGTTATTCTGAATTCCCGGCAAAGGGAAACCCAGTATTCTAACATCATTTGAACCAGCCAGCATTTTATCACGCTCGAGTACGTAAACGATCTCTTTGCCCTGTGGTTCTAAAGCATCTTTGTTGGTAGTAATATAATAGCCATCGCTCCAAAGTGAAATTTTTGGATAATCTGGCAGTGATTCCAGGTCAAATCTATAGGTATACCATCCGCTATTAACGGGATCAGGACCCTGTGAAACTGCAAATAGCAATGCCGCTGGGGAATTACTCGTACCCCGTGGCGCGAGATCATCGCTAAATTGCATGACCACGAATCTATCTGCCGACTCATCGTAGAAAACGATAGGATCCCCATCGGTTTCATCATTGAAAGCTCCACCAATACTAGCGAGCGAAGAACCAGGAATTAAAACATTTCCCTGCTTATCCCAGATCGCAAATTCAGAATTCCATGCGTTTACATAATGATTTCGGCCCACGGCACCGGTAGGATCTGATGGTGTTGATCTAGTATCTGCTCCATCAAAAGTGAAAATTGGCGCTTTCGCCGGAATCTCACCTTTTTTCTTTTGTACAGTAGGATCATCCCTTTTCGGCAGGCCTTTCCCTGGAACGATCTTATTGATTCCCCGGTTTCTCGGATTATAAAGCTTTTGCTTTTTGGTAGAAGGAATCAATCGTTTCTTTGAAAGTGCTCCCGATTTAATTACGCTGGCAGAATCTATGAATGCAGGTCCCATTCTTTCTTTCTGCTGGGAAAAAACGTTCAGCTGAAAAAGAAATAAAAGAGGAAGTAATAGTATATATTTTTTCATCGCGAATGCATCAACTTCAATAATGACTAAAAATAGACATTATCAAATTTAATCAATATAAAAAAGGCAATTAATCGCTTAATTGCCTTTATATCGGGACTATACCAGAAATGAATATTTCTATACGAAATCTTTCATCCAGGTTTTAAAGTCGGTTTCTTTTCTTATCAATGCATCGAGTTCAGAGATTTTTACTCTTTTCTGTTCCATGGTATCTCGGAATCTTACAGTTACTGAATCATCTTCCAGCGAATCATGATCTACCGTAATACAAAGCGGAGTTCCGGCAGCATCCTGTCTTCTATATCTACGTCCAATGGCATCTTTCTCATCATACTGCACTCTGAAATCCCATTGAAGTTCATCAATGATCTTATGTGCGAGTTCCGGCAAGCCGTCTTTCTTTACCAGTGGTAATACTGCTGCTTTTGTTGGAGCCAGTACTGCAGGAAGTTTTAATACTGTACGAGTATTCCCGTCTTCCAGTTGCTCTTCTTTTAACGAAGATGAAAGAACTGCCAGGAACATACGATCAAGACCTATCGAGGTTTCGATCACGTAAGGCACATAATTCTCTTTGAGCTCAGGATCGTAGAACCTCAGCTTTTTACCAGAGTGTTCTTCGTGAGCTTTAAGGTCAAAATCTGTTCTTGAATGAATTCCTTCAAGTTCCTTAAATCCAAATGGGAAATCAAATTCTATATCTGCAGCTGCGTTAGCGTAATGCGCTAATTTTTCATGGTCATGGAATCTATAATTTTCTTCACCCAGACCTAGTGATCTATGCCAATTTAATCTTATTTCTTTCCATTTCTCGTACCACTCAAGTTCTTCACCTGGTCTTACAAAAAATTGCATTTCCATTTGTTCAAATTCTCTCATTCTGAAAATGAACTGTCTTGCCACGATCTCATTTCTGAAGGCTTTACCGATCTGTGCTATCCCGAAAGGAATTTTCATTCTTCCGGTTTTCTGAACATTCAGAAAGTTTACAAAGATACCCTGAGCAGTTTCAGGTCTCAGGTATAAATCTGTTGCAGAATCGGCTGAAGCTCCTAGTTTTGTTCCAAACATAAGGTTGAACTGTCTAACTTCAGTCCAGTTCTTGGAACCTGTATCTGGATCTGCTATTTCAAGTTCTTCTATTAACTTTTTGACATCAGCAAGATCTTCATTGGTAAGCGAGCGAGCCAGTCTTTCCAGGATCTCTTTACGATCACCCAGATATCTTTGCACTCTTGGATTGGTCTGCCTGTACATTTCTTCATCGAAATCATCACCAAACCTTTTCTTTGCTTTCGTTATTTCCTTTTCTGCTTTCTGAAGTAGCTTTTCAGCGTAATCCTCTACCAGAACATCTGCTCGATATCTCTTTTTAGAATCTTTATTGTCAATAAGAGGATCATTAAAGGCATCCACATGGCCAGAAGCCTTCCAGGTGGTAGGATGCATTAAGATCGAAGCATCTATACCAACAATATTCTGGTGTAACTGCGTCATACTTCTCCACCAGTATTCCTTGATGTTTTTCTTCAGCTCAGCTCCATTCTGACCATAGTCATATACAGCACTCAGGCCGTCATAGATCTCACTGGATTGAAAAATATACCCATACTCCTTGGCATGGGAAATCACGTTCTTAAAAAGGTCTTCTTGTTTTGCCATGGAGCAAAAATAAAAAAACCGCCCTGAATAAGCTTCAAGGCGGTCTGTATTTTATATTTTAATAATCTATCTCAGGCTAAAACTTCCATTTGCAAGAAGAACAGCGTCATTATATACATAGACCTTATAAGTTCCTTCCAGTAGTTTATCCTCATCTGTATTAGAAAGAATACAAACGTCCAATTCATCTTTTTCGTAGAATACTTTAGAAGATGCGCTATAAACCATTGCTCCACCCTCATGTTGCACCACGATCTGGTCACCTACGAGTTCATTTTCAGGATTATAAACCTGAACGTACATGGTTTTCTCACCTGTATCTGCAAGATCATTTGCAGTTAGAGTAAAGCAGGTTCTAATCTGGTCAATACGTCCTGTTCTATCATTTTCAACTAGTTTGCCGCTATTTCTAACGATCACACCTTCTCCCTTTAAGCCTGTGATCTTAAGACGTGCAGCCTTATCCACTTTTGTAGAAAGATTTTGGTTCGTATTACGCAAAGAATCTGAAAATCTGGTTCTTTCCTGTAATGCAACGCTTGTACTATCCAAAGAAGTACTCAATTGTTGATTTTGTGCACTTAAACTATCCACAACGCGGAATAATCTGTCTTTTTCAGCTTTTAGATTGCCAATCTCTCTTCTATATCTTGAGATCATAACCAGGTTCGCCTCATTATCTTTTACTGAATCTAATAATCGGGTAATTCGATCACGTGCGTTTACGAGGTCCTGATCCATCACTTCATTCTCATCAATCGCCTCATCATACTTGATGATAAGTTCGTTCAATTCATCTTCTATAACTGTTTTTTCCTTCTGAAGAATCTCTTTATTCTCCTTTTCTTCGTTATAAAATTTGATGGTGTAAATACTCAGGGCAATAAGCGCCACGGCAAGTACACCTGTAAGAACTTTTAATGCAGTATTGCTTTTATTTTCTGTCATTATGAATCAATTTAGTTTGTAAATTTATACGTTTAACCAAGTCTGGTACAAGCCATTAACAAATGTTTCACGATTTCATCAATCTTCTTTATCCGGCTTCCTGTCACATTTGCCAGGCAGAACTTGTGAAAAATGAGCATATACTTTGTACCAGTTGCCTGCATGATCTTCCGGTTACCAGATATCATTTAGATAACGACAATCCGGTCAAAAAAATTTTCCAGGGCAGGGTAAAGATAGACAAAGCAACCGCATTATTACATTTCAGAAAAAAATCTGGGGTACAACAGCTTATCCATGACCTGAAATATCGCGGACACCAGGAAATTGGAAAATATCTTGGCTTATGGCTGGGAGAAGAGCTATCGGCTATTGATGATTACAAGAAAATAGACCTGGTTCTTCCTGTTCCTTTGCATAAATCCAGATTGAAAGAACGTGGTTACAACCAGGTAGAAGCTTTTGGTATCGAAATCGCTAAAAAACTGGATGCTCAATATAGATCTGATCTTTTATTAAAAGTAAACGCCATGCAAACACAAACGAGGAAAGGCAGAATCTCCCGATGGGGTAAAATTGAGCAAACGCTAGAACTTCAGAAGCCCGATGAATTGAAGGGAAAGAATGTGCTGCTGGTTGATGATTTGGTTACTACAGGAGCAACTCTGGAAGCCTGTGCTCATAAATTACTTGAAATAGAAAATATCAGCATATCTATCGCTACCATGGCAATTACACACTAAGCATTACGTTGTAATTCAAAATAATTGTTTCTTTGCTAAAAGAATTCACTTTCATTCATGAAGAAAAGAGTACCCGGTTTTATTCTCGTTTTGATACTTCTGTTCACCACAGTACAGTGTGCAAAAAAAGGAATGCCTGAGGGCGGACCGGTAGATGAAGATCCGCCAAAATTCTTGAGAGCAAACCCCGAAAACTTTACTACTAATTTCGACAAAGAGGAAATACGAATTTACTTTGATGAATATATAAAGCTGGACAAACCTTCCCAGCAGATCAATATTTCTCCTCCCATGGTCCCGAAACCGAACATCATGCCTCTGGGAACTGCGAGAAAAGATATCAAGATAGAGATCACTGATACTCTCGAAGAGAATACTACCTATGCCATTAACTTCGGAAAATCTATCGTAGACAACAACGAGGGGAATCCCTATGATTATTTCAAATATGTATTTTCAACAGGAGATTATATAGATTCACTGGCAGTTTCTGGAATTGTTAGAGATGCTAAGCTGAAAGAACCTTCAGAAGTAATTTCTGTAATGCTTTATGAAGCCGATACTTCTTACACAGATTCTATAGTTTTCAAGGAAACTCCGAGGTATATCACCTATTCTCAGGATAGCACTTTTAATTTCAGTCTTGAAAATCTTAAGGCGGGAACCTACAGGATGGTTGCGCTTATGGATAGCAACGATAATTACCTTTATAACCCTAAAAAGGAAAAAATTGGTTTTGTAGAAGGTGATATTACGATTCCTACTGAAGAAACCTTTGAACTTACAGTTTTCAAGGAACAGCTCGAATTCGAACCTAAAAGACCTAATCATTTTAAAGGGAACCAGATCATTTTTGGTTACGAAGGATATGCAGATCCCGATAGTATTAAAATCGATTTGCTTTCCGCCATGCCTGAAGGTTTTCGCTCTAGAATAATAAAGGACCCTGTAAAAGACACCTTATATTACTGGTATAATACCAGTCCTGAACTGGACACCCTCATGTTTGAGGTGAATTCTCCAAAGACGCAGGATACTTTAATCGCGAGAATGGGAAATCTGGAACGTGACTCCTTGATGGTTTCAACAGAGAATGGCGATTTGATCAAAGATTTTAAGTTAAAAGCTAACACGCCAATCGTTGAGTATGCTGCAGACCAGATCAGGATCATGGATATGGATTCTGCTGATGTTCCTTTTGAAGCTGAATTTGATCCATTAATGAATGAAGTAAGACTAAAATTCGAGAAAAAGCCCTCAAATAATTACAATATCACCGCATTACCTGGTGCAATTACAGATCTTTTTGAAGACACTAATGACACGATCTATAAGAATATCACAACTAAAGATCTTTCCGCATTTGGCACTATTATCATAGATCTTCAGAATATTCAGCAATTTCCAGTGATCGTCCAATTAACCAATATTAAAGGTGAAATTTTAGCGGAGCAATACTCAGAAGACCGGTCTAATTTCACTTTCAATTATCTCAATCCCGGGGATATCCTGGTGCGAGTTATTTTTGACAGCAATGCCAACCAAAAGTGGGATACAGGCAATTTCCTGAAAAAGATTCAGCCGGAAAGGATTCAGTATTTAAGAGACACTCTGGAAGTGCGCGCTAACTGGGATCAACCTTACACATTTAGTCTAGACTAAAAGAATCGCGATCCTGAAGGAATTTTAATTTCTCACGGGTTTCCAGCATTTCCTTTTTGGATAGTTCGAATTCCTCCACGAATTCTTCAGATCTATCCAGGCCGGTGATCGCATTACCTAAAACATCGTAAGCAGCAGAATGCCCGTTGTAAACATAGCCATCTCCATCCTCGCCGGTTCTATTCAATCCAATGCAGTAGCTCATATTTTCAATAGCACGAGCTTTCAGTAATGCATCCCACGCGTTTACACGCTTTTCTGGCCAATTTGCTACATAGATCAATAGATCATAATCTTCAGTATTTCTGGCCCACACTGGGAATCTAAGATCATAACATACCAGCGGACAAATCTTCCAACCTTTGTATTCTACGATCAACCTGTCTTTTCCGGCAGTATACGTAAGATGTTCCTTCGCCAGAGTAAAGGTGTGTCGTTTATCATAAATCTTATAATTTCCATCAGGAAATACGAAAAATAGTCGGTTATAATATTCGCCATGATCTTTTATGATCACACTTCCGGTAATTGCTGCATTTTTGTGTTTAGCCGTTTGGATCATCCAGTTGACCGTCTTTCCATTTGTTTCTTCAGCAAGATTTTCAGCATTCATACTGAACCCTGTCGTAAACATTTCCGGCAATACAATAAGTTCTGTCTTATCGCTGATCGCTTCTATCTTTTCTGAAAACATCTCCAGATTCGCATCAGAATTTTCCCATTCCAGCTCAGCCTGAATAATGGCTACTTGTAATTTATCATCCATACTCAAAAATATAAAATTCGTGTAAAGCTGTGCCAAAGCAGTGTTAAATCATTGTGCAACGCCCGCTTTATAAATAGTTTTATTCCACAAAAAAATCAAAATCATGAGTGTAGCAAATTTCTTTCAGAAGGATTCATATGTTTCTAATACAAGTCGTAGCGTAATTTCAGGTTTTATTGGTGGTCTTGCCGGGACTGCTGTTAAGACCCTTATTGAGCAGGTTCTTCCGGTTAGAGAAATCGACCAGAAGTCGTCTCAAATGAAGATAGTAGATGACCTTTCGACTAAGATCACAGGTAGCCCCGTAAGCACTCACAATGAAGCACTGGCAGAACAGTTGGTGAATATCCCAATGGGTGGTTCACTAGGAGCCGCTTATGGATATGGTAAAAAGAACCGTTTTGGTCTTAAACCTATGGATGGGATTATTTTTGGTGCAACGACCTGGGCTTCCACGCACGAAACTTCTTTACCTATTTTAGGTCTTGAGCCTAAACCAACAGATGTGCCTGTAAGAATGCAGATCAATGAGCTTTTTGCCCATGTTGCATTTGGTGTAACTACAGAGTTAGTAAGACATTATATCGATAAGCAATTGAGAGAGAGCAACTAAGCCTCTAATTGCTTCAACATTCTTTTAATTCTGTCTTCAAGTTTTTCTGAAGATAATTTTTCACGCATTCTATCTGTAATGATTGGAAATGAGAAGGGTGTTGGTTTCGCACATTTTTTCCACACGATCTTTTGTTTTGAAATTCTATCGAGGGAGATTCTTAATCTCCCTTCTTCCAATTGATGTTCAAAAGTCTCCCGAAAGGCTTGCTGATACAGTAAATTATCCTCTTCATAATCTCTGAAAACACTGAACAATAGTTGAGAATTGGATTGAAGGTGTTTGCTTTTGATCAGCTTATTTGGATAGCCGGTAAATACCAATCCAGCGATTACTGCTATATCGCGGAATTTTCTACGGGCCATTTCCGTAGCATTCAGACTTTTATAGAGATCATCCATTAAAAAATCTGCAGAAAACAGATTGTTATCCAATACTTGCTGCATATCGATCTCCTGGTCTGAAAGTAATTCGAATCCGTAATCATTAAATGCGATCGAAAAGCTAATAGGAACAAGCAAACTGATACGGTAAGCAAGTAAACTACCCAGAGCTTCATGCACAAATCTCCCGTCAAAAGGATAAAAAACCGCATGATAACCTTCCCTGGTTTTAAAAGTTTCTATTAAAAACTCATCTGCCTTTGGAATGATTGAATCTCTCTGTTGCCTTTTAAAAATAGGTTTTAAAGCTTCGAATTCAGGACTGGTCTTTTCATCCTGCTCCAATGCTGAAGCTTCATACATTTCATCGCGTAACAATTCACTCATTTGAGCGGAGAAAGTCATCCTTCCACCGGACCAACTGGGAACTTTAGCAGTTTTCTTTTTCGATTTTCTAACCAGTACCTGCATGTTCTTAATTCGAACGAGTTCCAGGTTTCTACCGGCAAAGGTAAATACATCACCAGGTTTCAATTTCGAAATAAAGAACTCTTCCATAGTTCCTATATAACCACCCTTAATATATTTTACACTAAGTACCGCATCGCTAACGATCGTTCCAATTTGAAGTCGGTGACGCATGGCAACTCCCCGGTTATTGATCTTAAACTTTCCATCTTCTTCGATCTCCACTTTTTTATATTCGTCGTAAGACTGAAGACTCTGGCTACCTTTGGTGATAAAATTAAGGATCCATCGCCATTGATCTTCAGTAATACCCTGAAAGCAGAACGTACTGGCAATTTCTGGGAAGATCTCTTTTGGGAAGAACCCATTAGAAACTGCCAGCGTATTTAAATATTGAACTAAAACGTCAAAACTCATCAGGTAAGGCACTCGATCCTCTACCGCCTTTTTAACTACGGCCTTTTGTAAAGCTGAAGCCTCGATCAACTCTATAGCATGAGTTGGCAGAAAGTAGATCAAACTTACTTTTCCCGGTTGGTGACCACTTCTACCTGCCCTTTGTAAAAATCTCGCTACACCTTTAGGTCCGCCAATTTGTACGATCGTTTCCACCGGTGCGAAATCTACTCCTAGGTCAAGACTTGAAGTACAGACCACAGCTTTCAGACTTTCATTTCTTATCGCCTGCTCGACCCAAAGCCTGGTTTCTTTATTAATACTCCCATGATGCATGGCAACTTCACCGGCAAACTCCGGATATTTACTCAGCAATTTCTGAAACCAGAGTTCACATTGCGACCTGGTATTGGTAAAAAGCAGAGTGGTTCTGGATTCCTTGATAATAGGCACGACCTCATCCAGCAAATGCAAGCCTAAATGCCCACGCCAGGGGAATTTCTCCATTTTCTTCGGAATAATAGATCGAACATCGATCTTCTTTTTCAAGAATGCTCTTACCAAAACCGAATTTTCATAGGCTTTTGAACTTGGCCCAAGCAGCACTTCCCTTGCCTGATCAAGATTTCCAATAGTTGCAGAAATACCCCAGATTCGTAAATCTTTGGAGATAGTTTTCAATCGGGAAAGACCTAATTCTACCTGAACACCTCTTTTAGTCCCCAGCAGTTCATGCCACTCATCGATGACGATCGCCTGCAGATCCTTGAATGTTTTATCGTAGTTTTTAGAAGCCAGTAGTAATTGCAGGCTTTCAGGAGTTGTAATGAGGAGATCTGGCATGGAGCGTTTCTGCGCGGCCCGGTCCTTCTGGGAAGTATCGCCGGTCCTGATACCCACGGTAAACTGCGTTCCCATTTCTTCCGCAAAGCGTGAAGCGGCTTGCTCAATTTCGACACTTAAAGCTCTAAGCGGAGTGATCCAGATCGCCTTCAGACCTTTCTTATGCTTCGTTTTATAATCCGGGTTTTTACGAATATAATCCAGTACTATTGGAACCCACAAGGCGTAAGTTTTCCCACTTCCGGTAGGCGCATTTAATAATCCATTTTTCTTCTGAAGATAAGCTGTCCAGGTATCCTTCTGAAATTTAAAAGGTTTCCAGTCCTGTTCCGCAAACCAGTCATCTGCCAGTCCTATGAGTTCTGCGCGCTTCATTATGGTATGAGCGCTTTTAGATCATCCAAAGTATTGGCTTCCTCGATCTTTTTATCCAATCTCCAGCGAAGTATCCTGGGGAACCGCGTTGCAACACCACTTTTGTGCCTTTTAGATTCTGCAATTCCTTCAAAAGCAATTTCGAATACGTAATGTGGAGTTACACTTCTAACAGGACCAAAGCGGTCCAGCGTATTTCGTTTGATCCAGGCATCCAGCTTTCTGAATTCTTTATCGGTAAGTCCCGAATAAGCCTTTGCGAAAGTGACCAGTTCCTTTTTTTCTTCATCCCAGAGCCCGAATGTATAATCTGTAAATAAATTACTTCGCCTTCCATGACCTCGCATGGCATAGGTAAGAACAGCATCTATGGTGAGAGGATCAACTTTCCATTTCCACCAGTCGCCTTTTTTCCTCCCTACGAGATACGGAGAATCTAGTCTTTTCAGCATTAATCCTTCCGACTTTACCTCTCGCGAGTTTTCACGCTCTACAGCAGCTTCCTCCCAGGTTTTAAATCGTATACTTTCTGAAAGATGTAAGGGCAACTCTTCGCTTCGAACTTCGTAATATAGCTTTTCCAGGATCTCACGTCTCTCTCCAAATGCCGTATTCCGGATGTCCTCACCTTCCCATTCCAGAATATCGTAGGCTTTTAAAATAACCGGTGTTTTTTCAAGAAGTTTCTTACTAACATTCTTACGCCCAATCCGCGTTTGCAGATCATTGAAAGTACCAATTTCACCACCAGGAAATGGCAGAATTTCACCGTCTATGACCGTTCCATTGGGCAATACACCAACCAAAGCTTCAAATTCGGGGTATTTATCGGTTACGAGTTCTTCTCCGCGTGACCACACAAATAACTGGTCATTTCTAATAATTACCTGCGAACGTATGCCGTCCCATTTATGCTCTGCGCTCCATTCTGAAACATCTCCAAGTGCATCAGGTTCATCTTCAATGGCGTAAGCAAGATAAAACGGATAAGGTTTTGAAAGAAAATCCTCTTCATTTTC
Organism: Christiangramia sp. LLG6405-1; assembly: GCF_045055805.1. Lineage (GTDB taxonomy): Bacteria > Bacteroidota > Bacteroidia > Flavobacteriales > Flavobacteriaceae > Christiangramia. Next base: position 646,880 of record NZ_CP159330.1, read on the forward strand.
TTCGAGAATAAGCTTATTATAGGTAATCTTTGAAGGTTCCCAGTTCCCCATTAATTTATAAGCGAGGATATCCTCATCAATTTCGGTAGCTTTTGCCAGAGCACGAGTCATCAATTTCTGACTTACTCCAATTCTAAAACTTCCGGTTATAAGCTTAGTAAAGACGAAACGTTCGTAATAATTCAGATTTAACCAGTTATCAAAAAGATATTCCTTTTTTACTTCTTCTGGCTTCTTCTTTAATTCAAGGATCTCCTGTAAAAATTGATTCAGACTTTTTTCTGTAGAACTATCACTCTTCGGAATAACAAGGGCAATAGTTTCTGCCAGATCACCAACAATATGATAGGATTCTTCAAACAGCCAGAGCGGGATATTCGCTAATTCTGAAGCCCATTCCCGCATAAGCGTGGTGTTTACCGGTCGGGGTGGTCGTCGATGACTCAAGATCGCGATGGTCCAGACCTTGTCTTTGTCTTCAGCATTTTTAAAATACTTGGTAAGAGCTTCTACTTTCAGGGTAGTTTTATTGGTACTATCCAGGGTTTTGATCAAATCTGCAAATGCTCTCATTCCGAATCCTTTTCTTTATCGCTTTCCAGTTGCCCGGTCTCACTTTCGTATTGAGTTTCTTCAGTTCTTGCGTCGTAACCCTGTTCGCGTAGATATTTCGAAAATATATCGGTATACCCATGAGTACAGATCACTTTTTCGCAACCAGTTTCTTTGATGGACGATAATAAACCCTGCCAGTCACAATGATCGCTGAGTACAAAGCCTTTATCTATGGCTCTTCTTCTTCTGGCACCACGAAAAGTCATCCATCCACTGGCTGAGGCGGTTACATAAGGCACCATTTTCCTTATCCAGGTACTTCCATGAGCACTTCCCGGCGCAAGTACGATATTACCTTTTAATTCTTCTTTCGTAGTTTCCCTGGTCACTCTTGTAGTTTCATGAAAATCGATTTGAGAACGTAAAACTTCAGTCATGTTCTCGATCGCTCCATGAGTATATATTTTACCAATAGAAGGATCCAAATGTTTAAGTAATCGCTGGGCTTTTCCGAGGGAATAACCGAAGAGCACAGAAGTTCTGCCATCTGCCTGATTTTGCGACCACCAGTTATTAATTTCAGTAAAGACCTGCTCCTGTGGAGTCCATTTAAAAGCGGGTAATCCAAAGGTGCATTCAGTAATGAAAGTATGGCATTTTACGGGCTCATAAGGGACCGCAACGCCATCATCCTCTGTCTTATAATCCCCGGTAAAAACCCAGACTTCACCTTTATATTCCACCCTGATCTGGGAAGAACCAATAATATGACCTGCCGGATGCAACGAAAATTTCACTCCGTTGATCGTAAAGCTTTCATTCCACTTCTTGCCGGTGACATTAATTTCTCCCAGCCGGTGACTAATGATAGGCACGTTGCTATGATGCGTAATATATTTTTTGTGACCATACCTGCTATGATCTGCATGACCATGTGAAATGATCGCCTTATCCACAGGTTTCCACGGGTCCAGATATACATCTGCAGCAGCGCAGTAAATTCCTTTGTCATTAAAAGCCAGTAGCGGTGTTTCCATAAATTCTGAAGAAAATTGAATTTAAATAATACTCGATTCAAACGGAAAGGATTAAGAAAAGATTAGCGAACGACTAGCAAGAATAATGCTGGCTTTGCGTAATTAAAGTGCGGGATATCTTTATATTTGTAAGACTAAATTATATTACAAATGTCCTTTTCAGATTTATTTGGCTCAGGAGAGCATCTAAGAAACTTAAGTCATTTTGCATCGATCGTAAATCTTGCAGCCATTGATGGCGAGATTAACGATAGAGAAGAGAAATTACTTCAAAGATTTGCGCGTAAACTGGATATTAACGAAGCTGAATATGCTAAGGTGATCGAAAACCCAAAAGCATTTCCTCTTACCGGATCCAATAGTGTGGAAAGAAGATTAGAGCGCCTGCACGATCTTTTCAAGATCATCTTTGCAGACAATGAGATCGACGAAGAAGAAACTGAACTTATCAAGCGCTACGCAATAGGCCTTGGTTTTTCCAGCCAGGCTTCAGAAGGAATTATCGAGCGTTCTATCCAGATCTTCAGCGGACAGTTAAACTTCGATGATTATCGTTATTTGCTTGAGAAAGATAACGACTGAGACTGATCTTCAGTTTCTGCCTTACGCATAAATTCTTCAGCTTTTTCCACCATTTTCCTGCTTCCGCAGAAGAAAGGCACACGTTCGTGAAGCTCAGTAGGTTTTATATCCATAATTCTCTGGAAACCATCACTGGCTTTACCTCCAGCTTGCTCTGTTAGATATGCAAATGGATTGCACTCATAAAGCAGTCTCAATTTCCCATTATTGGCTTTGGAACTCTTCGGGTACATAAAAATTCCACCTTTGATCATATTTCGGTGAATGTCTGATACCATCGAACCAATATACCTGGAAGTATAAGGACGATCTCCCTGTTCCTCCTGGCAATATTTGATATAATCTTTTACACCCTGTGGGAAATGTATGTAATTCCCTTCATTAATAGAATAGATCCTTCCATCCTCAGGAAATTTCATATCTGGATGAGAAAGATACCAGGATCCCAGTGCAGGATTTAATGTAAATCCATTCACTCCATGACCTGTCGTATATACCAACATCGTTGAAGTACCATAAATAATATATCCTGCGGCCACCTGCATATTCCCGGGTTGAAGAAAATCTTCCTTCTGAACCGGAGTCCCAATAGGTGTCACTCTCTGATAGATCGAGAAAATAGTTCCTACAGATACGTTTACGTCTATATTCGAACTACCATCCAGCGGATCCATTAATACAACATATTTATTTTTATGATCGCGTTTATGCCCTTCGATCCGGATAAAATCATCATTCTCTTCGGAAGCGATCCCACAAACGATCTCTCGATTCGTTAGGGTCTGAATAAACTTGTTATTCGCATAGACATCCAGCTTTTGCTGGTCTTCACCCTGAATGTTAGTCTCGCCATAAGCTCCTATAATATCCACCAGTCCGGCTTTGTTCACCTCGTGATTTACTACTTTGGCAGCTAGTCGAATAGAATTGATAAGTCTGGATAATTCACCGGAAGAACCCGGAAAATCTGACTGGTTTTCAATGATAAATTCTCCGAGAGTTTGATTTGGCTTAGACATGAAATTGGGTTTCTGGCCGCTAAAGTATTAAAATTTGATCTTACTATAACGATTTCGCTGGCAATACTACTATTGTTTAAATTTGTAGAAAAGTATTTATATGGAAATTAACATTAGAAAGGCGGAAGCCCGGGACATGCAAGACGTTCTCGATCTTATAAAGGAACTCGCAATCTTCGAAAAGGAGCCAGACGCGGTTATTATTTCTGAAGAAGATCTTATAAGAGATGGTTTTGGTGAGCGACCTCTTTTCACTTGTTTTGTTGCTGAAGTTGAAGGGAAAATCCATGGAATGGCTCTTATATATTTCAGGTATTCAACCTGGAAAGGAAAAACTGTTCATCTTGAGGATCTGGTGGTTCGGGAAAGCTACAGAGGCAAAGGACTGGGATCTGCTCTTTACAGCCGGGTGATCAAATTTGCTTCCGAAGAAAATGTAAAAAGAACAGAATGGGTAGTACTAAACTGGAATAAAGATGCTGCCGATTTCTATCGCAGAAGTGGTGCTAATGTCATGCAGGACTGGGATACCGTACAAATGGATGCAGATGGAATGCATGCCTATCTCCAAAATAAAAATATGCTTTAATAAGGCTTTAATAGACTTATCATCTACAATCCCTATTTTTGTTAAAATTTGACTTATGGAATATACAATTAGAGAGGCCAGACGTGAAGATATGCGGGATGTTCTGGAACTTATAAAAGAACTTGCTGCACATGAAAACCATCTTGATGATGTAGAGGTAGATGTTGCTGCACTGGAAAAAGAAGGTTTTGAACATGAAAACTTTAAATGTTTTGTAGCCGATGTTTCTGGTAAGATCGAAGGAATGGCGCTGGTATACTTCAGGTTTTCTACCTGGAAAGGAAGAACCGTACACCTTGAAGACCTTATCGTTCGTGAAAGTATGCGTGGAACAGGTCTTGGCGGAGCTTTATACCAGCAAGTTGTGAAATATGGTCATGAACATGGCGTTAAACGTATAGAATGGGTCGTTTCAGAAGGAAATAGAAATGCGATCGAATTTTACGAAAATACGGGTGCGCAAATAAAGGAGAGCTGGAAGACCGTACATATGGAAGAAAGTGGCATCCATAAAAATGTGAAAAAATAGTGATCAAAGTATTTAAGTTTGGTGGTGCTTCAGTAAAAAATGCTGAGGGCGTACGTAACCTTTTAAAGGTTCTTGAAGTCACAGGAACTGCAGAAAAACTGATCGTAATTTCTGCGATGGGTAAAACAACGAATGCTTTAGAGTTTGTTGTTCAGGAATACCTGCAAAATTCCAGAGTTTCGAATACGCTGGAGGAAGTAAAAACCTATCATCTGGAGATCATGCAGGAGCTTTTTCCAGATACAAGAGCACAGGTTTTCACTAAAATTCAAAGGCTTTTTACCGAACTTGAAAACTTTTTAGAGCATAATAAATCAATACAATACGATTTCGTTTACGACCAAGTCGTGAGCTTTGGTGAATTGCTTTCTACCACTATTGTTAGCGAGTACCTTAGTAATCAGCAGATTCCATCACAATGGCTGGATGCACGACAATTCATTAAAACCGATAGCACCAATCGGGAAGCTCAGGTAAACTGGAATAAAACTCAGGACCTCGTACTCAGTCATGTTGATACGTCTAGGCTCAATATCACTCAGGGTTTTATTGCTTCAGATGCGAATAATTTTACAACGACATTAGGCCGGGAAGGCTCAGATTATTCAGCTGCGATCCTTGCCTATTGCCTTAATGCGGAAAATGTTACGATCTGGAAAGATGTTCCCGGAGTTCTGAATGCAGATCCACGGCACTTCACTGAAACTCATTTACTCAACCAGATCTCCTATGAAGAGGCTATAGAACTTGCGTTTTATGGTGCTTCAGTGATACACCCAAAAACATTACAGCCATTACAAAGAAAGGAAATACCGCTTTATGTTCGCTCTTTTATTAATCCTGCGGAAGAAGGCACTGCCGTAAGTAAGGGCAGGACTATTTTTCCTGAAGTACCATGCTTTATCGTGAAGAAGAACCAGGTGTTGATCTCGTTGTCATCACTGGATTTCAGCTTTATGGTGGAAGAGAATATTTCTGAAATATTCCGACTTTTCCATAAATATCAAATGAAGGTGGATCTTATTCAGAACTCGGCTATTAGTTTTAAAGTTTGCGTAGATAACAAATTCAACCAGCTCGAAAAACTGATACAGCATCTTAAGGCGCGATTCAAAGTGGATTACAAAACCGGTGTTTCTCTTTATACCATCAGGCATTTCAATGCGGAAGCGATCGCTAGCCTGGAAAAGGATAAAACCGTACTTTTAAAACAATTGACCCAAAACACCGTTCAACTGGTAGCTGAAGATTGATTTTAGGTCACAAAATAACCAAACCAGGCAACTATGGGAATTGTAAGTGCAAGAGAAGTAGCCAAAGTGATGAATCTTCGCAAATTTGGTTTTCTTGGTGACAGCATAGGCTGGTTGATCCTTAAAACCACGAAACTTTCCCGTATTAATCGTGAATACGATAAACGCAAAAACCTTAATGGGATCGAATTTATAGACTCTATTCTGAATGAATTTGAGATCGATTTTGATATTCCAGAAAAAGACCTGAAAAGGATTCCAAAAGATGGTGCTTTTATTACCGTTTCCAATCATCCTCTGGGAGGAATTGATGGGATGATCCTGATGAACCTGGTTCTGGAAAAAAGACCCGATTATAAGGTTATTGCGAATTTTCTTTTACACCGTCTCGACCCTCTCAAACCTTATATCCTGCCGGTAAATCCTTTTGAAGACCATAAGGATGCCAGGTCCAGTCTGGGAGGAATGAAAAGATCGATCGCACATCTCAAAGCCGGGAACGCCCTGGGAATTTTTCCTGCCGGAGAGGTCTCTACAAGCAAGGATAAACATTTGATCGTGGATAAACCCTGGGAACCTTCAGCCATGAAACTTATTCAGAAATCGAAAGTGCCGGTGCTTCCTATCTATTTCCATGCTAAGAACAGCGTATTTTTCTATCGCCTGGCTAGTATGAGTGATGTGTTGCGTACTGCAAAATTACCGAGTGAGATGCTTTCTCAGAAACGTAGAAAAATAAAGGTTCGAATAGGTCATCCAATTTCAGTAGAAGATCAGAAAGAGCACACAAACCTGGAAGCGTATACCGCATTTTTACGACGGAAAACATATATGCTTGCTAATGTTTTTGAGAAGAAAAATTTACTATCCAAACTCCCCAGAACATTAAAGATCCCTAGATCTCCGAAAGATGTTGCTGAAGAAACCAATTCAGAATTAATGAGTCTTGAAGTGGAGAATTGCAGGAGAATGGATAAAAGGCTGCTGCAAAGTAAAAATTACGAGGTGTTTCTGGCAAAACGTGAAGTGATCCCAAACATCCTGAATGAAATTGGCAGATTAAGAGAGATCACATTTCGGGAAGTGGGAGAAGGCACTAATAAAAGTGTGGACCTGGACAAATTCGATGATCATTATCATCATTTGTTCTTATGGGATCGAGAAGCTGAAAAGATCGCTGGCGCTTACAGAATGGGAATGGGAAATGAGATTTTTGCAGCGCATGGAATTGATGGTTTCTACCTGCAGGACCTGTTTGGTTTTGAACCGGAACTTTACAAAATGATGAGCGAGAGCATTGAAATGGGTCGGGCCTTTATCATTAAAGAATATCAGCTAAAGCCAATGCCTTTGTTTTTACTATGGAAAGGAATTGTGCATTGTACCTTAAGGTTTCCAGAACATAAATATCTGATTGGTGGGGTCACCATTAGCGACAAGTTCAGCAATTTTTCAAAATCTCTCATGATTGAGTTCATGAAGTCTAATTATTACGATCCTTATGTTGCCCAGTATGTTCACCCAAAGAAAGAATTTAAAGTAAAACTTGTCGATGCCGATAAAGATCTTGTCTTTGATGAAAGTGAAGCTGATCTCAACAAATTTGACCGCATCATAGATGAGCTGGAACCTGAAAATCTCAGGCTTCCGGTGCTTATAAAAAAATATATCAAACAAAATGCTAAGGTGGTTGCTTTTAACGTAGACCCTTTGTTCAATGATGCGGTAGACGGACTCATGTATATAAGGATTGCTGATCTACCGGAGAGCACTGTCAAACCGGTGATGGAAGAGTTTCAGAAAGAACTTGAAGAGCGGGCGGCGACAACTGCAAAAGATAAATAAGCTGCTGTTAAGATACTGTTATTCTGATGTTTTTACTGGACATTGGAAAGCCTGATTCTTAACTTGCAACTCTAAACGCTAACAACATGGAAAATATATTAATAGCCGGTGCAACCGGTGCTACAGGAAAAAGAGTAATCGAAATCCTGAACAATTCTGAAAGTTTTAATCCGCTGGCACTTATTCGAAAAGAAGAACAAAGACAGCAGTTTGAAGATATGGATGTAGAGGCTGTGATGGGAGATCTTGAAGGCGATGTAAGTCATACCATGAAAGGAATTGACAAGGTGATCTTCGCCGCAGGATCTGGTGGAGGAACCAGTGAGGAAAAAACGATCGCTGTAGACCAGGAAGGTGCAAAAAAACTTATCGATGCAGCGAAAAACTCCAACGTTCAGAAATTTGTGATGTTAAGCGCAATGGCAGCAGATGAGCCATCAAAGAATGAAGATCTTAAGCATTATCTAGAAGCGAAAAAAGAAGCTGACGATTATCTTCGTGCAAGTGGATTGAATTATACGATCGTAAGACCAGGTGCGTTGACAGATGATCTTGGCCTTGCTAAAGTTGAAGTCGCAGAAGGCTCACTTGGAAAAAGAGGAGAGATCTCCAGAGATGATGTAGCATTTTTACTGGTGATGTCACTGGCAGATCCATTAGTAAAAAATATGACTTTTGAGGCAATTGAAGGTCCACAATCTATAAAAGAAGCTTTATTAGATCTTACCACTAAAGCTTAAATGACATATTGAATCAAGAAAAAAGCCATGCGATGCATGGCTTTTTTTATTCTTTATCTTTTTCTATCTGATCCAGGAAAACCTGATCCACTGGCTCCCATAATTCGATCTTGTTTCCTTCGGGATCCAGGATCCAGCCAAATTTACCGTAGTCATAGGTTTCCATTTCGCCTACAACTTCTACTCCTTCAGTTTTCAAAACCTTCAGTAATTCTTCCAGGTTCTCTACCCTGAAATTCATCATGAATTGTTTTTCCGAAGGTTGAAAATATTCAGTTTTATGATCCATCGGGCTCCATTGCGTTGAGCAATCATTTCCCTGATTATCCTTCCACCAGAAAGTACAACCGTATTGATCTGTATCCAAACCTAGATGCTGATTGTACCAGCTTTTTGTAGCGTCCGGATCTTTTGCTTTAAAAAAGAAACCTCCTAAACCTGTAACCCTGTTTTTCATAATGCATCGAATTTATCCCGATAAATTTTAAAATTCTTTACTTGTTTAAAGTTAAGTGAGATCTCTAAGGCTCTAAAGTGAAGCCCTATTTACTTATTCTCAACTCCAAAGCTCCCTATGATCTTATCTGCGATCACTGTAGCCAGTTTTTCATGAGATTCTCTGGTCCATCCCGCAACATGCGGACTCAATAGTGTATGCGGCATAAACATAAGTTCCCTTAAAGCTTCCGGAATAGAATCTGCCGCACTTATGCTAACATTCTTCTTATTCCCAAAAAGACTTTCAAAACTGGATTTTTCATATTCCAGTACGTCCAGTCCTGCTCCAAGGATCTTCCCCTCTTTTAGTGCATCAACCAGATCTTCTGTCACCGCACTCTTCCCTCTTGCTGTGTTGATAAACCAGAAGGGTTTCTTAAAGTTAGCGATAAATTCCTTATTGATCATTTGAAGAGTCTTCTCTGTTAACGGAGTATGCAAACTCACGACATCAGCCTTTTCAAAAAATTCATCGTAGGAAACCTGTCTTGCATTCTCGTCTGCAATCCCCTCCTTCAGATCATAAAAGATAACATCAACATCAAAACCTCTAAGCTTTTTCGCAAAACTCTTCCCCATATTTCCGTAGCCTATCAAACCAACTGTTTTACCGTCCAGTTCCACGCCACGATTTTCTTCACGATGCCATAATCCTTCGCGAACCTCACGATCTGCTTTGTTGAGTCGGTTAAACAGGGATAACAGCATCCCAAGAGCATGTTCCCCAACAGCATTTGCATTCCCTTCCGGCGCAGAAAATAGTTCGATTCCGCGTTCCTGAGCATATTCCACATCAATACTTTCGAGTCCGGCGCCAACCCGGGCGATAAATTTCAAATTTGGCGCAGCATCAATAAATTCTTTATCAATCTTATACCTGCTTCTTATGACAATACCATCGTATAGATGTTGATTCTGCAGGGTTTCTTCGCGGCTTTGTTCGAAGCCTTCCACATTATGATGACCAGCTTCTGCCAGTTTTTTCATTAATATTGGGTGATTGGTATCTGCGTGTAGAATGATCATGTCTTTCTTATTTGAATTTAGCAATTTTCACAGTTTCAGTAATCTACTAAAACTGCCTGCTGCAAAGTTAAGAATGATTTGGAAGAAGAAGTAAAACAGTACTAGAAACCTAGGATCGCCTTGGCGATAAGAAAGTAAGTAAGGATACCAAAAACATCGTTACTTGTAGTGATAAAAGGTCCGGTAGCAACCGCAGGATCAATATTATTTTTATTCAGAATAATAGGGATAAATGTACCAATAAGAGCAGCTAATACGATCACCGAGATCAAGGCCACCCCAATACTGATCGATTCCCGAATAGTGGTTCCGAAGAAATAGGAGCTAATAGCGAAAACGATAATCGCTATGGAAGTTCCATTGATAAGTGCGAGGCCGAATTCCTTTAGCAATCTTGATAGAATATTCCCCCGCAGACTATCATTTGCCAGTCCCTGTACGATGATTGCGCTGGATTGTACTCCAACATTCCCGGCAGTTGCCTGGATAAGCGGCACAAACACCAGCAAGTTTGGATAGGTAGTAAGTATGGTTTCGAAACCGGAAATTATACTGGCAGCTCCAAGACCACCGAACATCCCGATCATTAGCCAGGGTAATCTAGCCCTGGTTTGCTTGAAAATATTATCATCGGCCTCCACATCTTCAGAGATACCTGCGGCCATCTGGTAATCCTTTTCAGCTTCTTCTCTTACAAAATCTAGAATATCATCAACGGTAATTCTTCCTACGAGGCGATTCATTTCATCGACCACGGGAATAGCTTCAAGGTCATACTTTTGCATGATCCTCGCTACCTCATCACCTTCAGTATGCACGTTTACATAATCCACCTGCGGAATATAAACATCACTGATATTGGCGTTACTGGAAGCGGTTAACAGATCTTTCAGGGAAAGTCTTCCCTTTAATTTATTCTTGGAATCGACCACGTAAATTGAATGAACACGGGTCACGTTCTCAGCCTGTTTGCGCATCTCGGCCATACAGCCGGTAACACTCCAGTTCTCATTTACCTTAACGAGTTCTTTCGCCATAAGACCACCGGCAGAATCTTCGTCATAACGAAGCAGTTCCACGATATGATCTGCATGCTCCTCATCTTCGATCTCAGCGATCACATTTTGCTGTAGTTCCGGTGACAGTTCAGAAATAATATCTGCCGCATCATCGGTATCCATTTCGTTCAGCTCTGAAGCGATCTCGCTTGGAGAAAGATTTTCAAGAATGCGTTCCCGAACATTCTCTTCAAGCTCCATAAGAGCTTCAGCAGTTTTCTCACTATCCAGAAGCCTTACGATATACGTGGCTTCTTCCAGGTTTATTTCAGTGAGAATTTCAGCAATATCAGCATGATGCACATCTTCAAGGTGCAACAACAATTCCTCATCGTTTCCTTGTTCGATGAGGTACTGGATCTTGTCAATTAATTCTTCACTTATTTGAAACTGCATACGGCTCTATTTTTTGCGTCAGTTCAATAAACTGCTGGAAACCGAGTTGTTCCGGTCGAGAGCCAAATATAGTATCTTCCCTTAGATTATCTGGAAGATTAAGACTTTTTAAAGAATTACGAAGTGTTTTTCTACGCTGGTTAAAAGAGGTTTTCACCACGGTAAAAAACAGCTTTTCATTACAGGGAAGACTATAGTTTTCCTTACGTTTTAAGCGTAGAACTCCGCTATCCACTTTAGGTGGTGGGTTGAAAACTGTTGGAGGCACCGTGAACAGGTATTCTGCTTCATAAAATGCCTGAACCAGTACGCTCAAAATTCCGTAAGCTTTACTTCCTTCCTTTTCACAAATTCGTTTAGCCACTTCTTTCTGAAACATTCCAGAAAATTCTGGGATCTGGTCTCGCATTTGCAAAACCTTGAAAACGATCTGTGTAGAAATATTATAAGGGAAATTACCAATTACGGCAAACTGTTCCTCTCTAAAAATACTTCCAAGGTCGTGTTTTAAAAAGTCTTTTTCATGAATGCGACCACGCAAATGCAGGTAATGGCTTTCCAGATATTCCACACTTTCTGAATCGATCTCGATCACATGAACTTCAGTATCCTTTTCAAGAAGATACTTGGTAAGCACACCCATCCCAGGACCTATCTCCAAAGTTTTTTCATATCCGGAATAATCCAGAGTATCAGCTATTTTCCTGGCGATATTCTCATCGGTCAAAAAATGCTGACCAAGATGTTTCTTTGCACGAACATCTGTATTGGATTCTTGTCTTGGTGGCCTGTTATTTTTCATGATCAATTATTCCTGAGAAGTATATTCTCCAATTATTTCAAGTTCGGTTCTAAAAGCGACGAATTTACCTTCGAAAGCTTTGGAACTTGCACGCATTTTAGTGGCATCTTCATTATAATATCGCTCCAGCATTTCCTTACTTTCCGTAGTATATTGTACTGAATAGGTAATGCCGCCCATTGGTTCCTGCACCATCACTTTGGTCATCAAAGCTTCGCTGAACTTTCCGGTTTTTAACATATCAGGGATATGTTCTTTTTTCATCCACTCCATCCATTGGTCGTGGATCTCTTCCTGTACGTTCAGGGTAACATTATAAATGATCATCGGGAAATTTTTAAAGATGTTATTCCAGTATATCTCCACGAAGTTGCCTGTACTTTTTACGGGCATCTGTGAAATAAATACTATTGGCAAAGTTAAAGATAATTTGCTCGTAAAGAGTCTTTGCCTTCTCTGGATGTTCCAGCTTGTTTATGTAAAGTTCGGCAAGATAGTAATGGGCGTTATCTGCCAGGATATCATCACCATAAGACTGGATGATCTGCAAATAATTATTCTCTGCCTTATCATAACTTGCTTGCTCCTCGAAAAGCCTTGCCTGCGAATACAAAGCCTCATCCTCTATACTTTCACCCTTATGTATTTTCAGGATCGTATCCAGCATAGAAATAGCTTCTGAATTTCGCTTCTGAAATGCCAGCAGGTCTGCCCTAGCATACTTTTTAAGTGCAGTTTGCGTACTATCTTCCTGGCTATTATCATTGATTAGCAAGCTCAGTTCCATGGCATCATTTGCGATCAATTGCGACGTAGATTTTTTAAGAATATCAAGCTGAGTTTTTGCCCATTCAAAATCACCTTTATAGTAACTTGTCTTAGCAACCTTGAATCTTGCATCCTGCGCCATGACATCGTTTTTCACCAGGTTTTGCACCTGTGAATAATAGATCAATGCCTGGTTGAACTTTTCCTGCATCACCAGGATATCTGCCAGCGCCATTTTCACTTTGGCTTTTTCGAAATTGGATAATTGCAGTTCCTGAGCGTTATCAAGTAAAGCGATCGCTGCTTCTTTTTTATCTCTTCGGAAAGCTTTAAAGTTTGCCAGATCGATCTGAAGTTCCAGCGTTTCATTATTTACTCCGTATTCTCCGATCAATTGCTCAAATTCCGATTCAAGGTCATTCAATCCTGCTGAAGTTACCGTTTCGGTTCTGAGTTTTAGTAATAGATGTCTGGCCTGTAAATTGAAAGCCGGGGATGGCGATTCTTCTATCGCATAGGTCAGGATTTCTTGTGCTTCCTCAAATTGCTTCGCTTCCCGTGCCAGCAGTGCAAGATTGAGAATTCCCTGTAAGTTCTTTTCTCCTCTTTTATAAATTGCGCGTTCCTGGGTAAAAGCTTTGTCGTATTCCTGCTGCTGCACGAAAAGCCAGCTTAGCATTTGATTATATAGTAATCTTGGATCTTCCTGTGACCTCTTCAGTAGTAATTTTCTAAAGTTGATATTGGCTTCGGTATCCGGATCATCCGTGATATAACGACTAAACTCACGATTTGCCAGGCTATAGAATTTCGTATCATCTTCTATAAGATCGAGATAATTAGAGAACATCTTTTCTGTATTCCCCTGTTCCCCGTAGATCCTTGCGAGTTGCAAATTAAAATTCTGAGCGGGATTGATCTCCATTGCTCGTTCATAAGCTTTTACTGCATAGTCGAGCAAACTGTATTTCTCAAAACTTCGGGCAATAGAATACGCATAATTGGGTCGCGATTCACCCGCCTGTAAAGCTTCCTGGTAAAACTGTTCTGCACGTTCCAGGTTTTGCTGAAGTTCGTAGTTATGTCCAATATCAATTAGGATGGCTGGATTATTTGCCGAAGCATTCATACGCTCCCGCAAAAGATCTTCCGCAGCTTTAAAATCTTCGAGTTGTTGATATGAACTTACCAGACCGTTAAAAATGATTGGATTGGAAGGATTATCCTCGTAGATATCCTTATAGATCTCAAGTGCTTTTTTGTATTCGCCCTGATCGAAAAAATTCCGGGCAAGCTGCTCAGATTGTGCAACCGTTATAGAGCCGGTGAGCAGGAAAATCAGCATAAATAAAAAACAGCGCATATGTAAATATAAACATTTGCGCTGTTCCAGTATGGTGAACCTCAGGTTAATCGATCAAATCGAAACCACAATATGGAACCAGAACTTCAGGAACTTTAATTCCATCTTCAGTCTGGTAATTTTCAAGGATACCGGCAAGTACTCTTGGTAAAGCTAGGGCACTACCATTTAAAGTATGAGCCAGTTCCTTTTGATTCTCTTTATTCTTGTAACGTAATTTAAGTCGGTTAGCCTGGAAAGTTTCGAAGTTTGAAACCGAGCTTATTTCCAGCCATCTATCCTGAGCAGTAGAGAATACCTCGAAATCGAAAGTAAGCGCTGCCGTAAATCCAAGATCACCACCACAAAGACGCAAAATTCGATATGGCAGTTTTAGCTCTTTAAGTAGGTTTTTAATATGGTCTACCATCCCATCTAAACCTGCGTAGGAGTTTTCCTGGGTTTCTACTCTTACGATCTCTACTTTATCAAATTGATGTAAACGATTCAATCCTCTTACATGCGCTCCATATGATCCCGCTTCTCTTCTGAAACATGGGGTATAACCGGTACATTTAATTGGAAAGTCATTTTCGGTCATTAAGTTATCACGAAACATGTTTGTCATAGGAACCTCAGCCGTTGGGATCAGGTAAAGATCATCTTCAGTAACATGATACATTTGCCCTTCTTTATCTGGCAACTGTCCTGTTCCATAACCTGAAGCTTCATTGACCAAAAGAGGTAATTGATATTCAGTATAACCGGCTTCGGTTGCTTTATCCAGGAACCAGGTGATTAAGGCACGCTGTAATCTCGCTCCTTTTCCTTTATACACTGGAAATCCTGCACCGGTGATCTTATTCCCCAGTTCGAAGTCAATAATATCGTACTTCTTTGCCAGTTCCCAGTGTGGTTGAGAACCTTCAGCCAGCACCGGAACATCACCATCTTTAAATATCTCCTCATTGTCCTCTTCGCTTTTACCAGCGGGAACAGATGGATGTGGAATATTTGGGATCGTGTATAGCAACTCCTGCAGTTGAGTTATAGTGCTATTCAGTTTTTCCGAAAGATCTTTAGAATCTTCCTTTAACTTCCCGGTCTTTTGCTTTAAAACATTAGCCTTCTGGTGTTCCCCATTTTTGAACATTAGCCCTATCTCTTTCGAAAGCTTATTTGAAGTCGCCAGGGTATCATCTAATTGTGCCTGCGTGGACCTTCTGGTCTCATCCAGTTCGAGGATCTTATCGAACACTGCTTCAGCCTCAAAATTTCGCTTTTTGAGTGCCTGTATATATTCGTCTTTATGTTCTGCTATTTTGGAAACCTGTAACATAAGGCCTGAAAATTTTAAATGAAGTTGAAATTTTTATAAGCTGCAAATGTAGCAAAAGCAGGCTAGAAAATTAGTCTTCGGTAGAAGGTAAAATCCAGCCATGATGACGAAAATGCTGCCATTCTTCAGCCGCCAGATCCACCTTTGGATCGATAAGGGTTTTATATGGACCACGATTCACCCTGATTTTCCCTTCAGTATAAACCTCTATTTCCATACCTTTTTCAGCATATTCCTGCTCGAGCCTTTGCGCAAATTGCCAGATCATATCCGGTTTGCTTGGAATAGCTCTTAATTGTTTTCGGGACAGGTAATCTTCTTTCTGAACAATGATTGTGTCGCTGGTTCCTTTCTCCACTACTTTGAAAGTAATTCTACCACCTTTGCCACGAAGCATCATTCTCCAGCTTAAGCGATGTCCTTCTTCGGTCCAGAGCACATCATCCTGAAAAAACCAATGTCGTAATGGCAAGGCGACCTGTATAGCAAACCAAACGGCCAGAGCGCCAATAAAAATCTTATTCCAGGAAGGAACATTGATCTCATTTCCAGTGTAGAATCTTTTCTTTCCACGCAGGAATATCTTGTTGATAGTTTCCGAAGGGAAAAAGAAAATACAGAAGGCGAGCGACATATAGGGAAAGATGCCGATATGGAAAATAAAACTGTTGAATAGATGAAAGAAAATCGCGGCGATAAATGCCGTCAATCTTGTTCTTTTCCAAAGTAGCAACGGAATTATTAACAGGTCGAACAGGAGTCCGAAAGAAGTGATCGCATAGCGAATCCAGGGTTGCTGAAGGAACTCTCCAACCAGCCAGTAATCTTTTTTGGAAGCCATAAGCATGGCAGGAAAACTTCCATCCAGCCAGTCCGGATAAAATTTGGCTACCGAAGCATACGTATACACGATCCATAACTGAAGTACGATCACCACCCAGACCCATCTGGGCATGGAAATTCTGCTAATTTCCGGTTTTCTCCACGCATCTATCGAAAACCAGCGATGTGCCGGCAGAAAGCTCATTATAAAACATAAGAGCATGAGCAGGTAATAATGATTGTTATACGAGGATTTCTGCATTAAATAAACCCCAGCCCACATGATCCCGTAGAGCACCATGGACATTCGATATTTGAAACCCAGCATGACAAAAATCCCGAAAACGCCCATGATCGCGTAATACCAGATCATCCCGTTTCCAGGTAGCGGTTGAAGAAATTCGAATCCTATAAAGTTGAAAGTGAATTCCGGCTCTATCATGGTTCGGCGAATCCAACCAGTGAAAATAGCACCAAATGCTTCGATGGTGATCAATAATCCAAATAACGCACGAAATACAACGAGTGCTGAATTATCGACTTCTTTGAACAACCACCTATTCAGCATAATTATCCTTGATATATTGACTTGAAAATGCCTGGTCCTGCTTCATGGCGATCTTTAATTCTTCTACTGAATTAAATTTCTTTTCATCGCGGATCCTTACCAGCATTTCTATGGTAAATTTTTTTCCGTAGAGATCCTTATCAAGATCAAAAAAGTACGTTTCGATCGTTTGCTCCTTTCCTCCAACAGTAGGATTAGTTCCAATATTCATCATTCCAAAAATGGTCTGTCCATCTAAAACAGATCTTACTACGTAAACGCCATTCTTCGGTATTAGTTTATAATCTTCAGGAATTTCCATATTTGCGGTGGGATAGCCAAGATCTTTGCCAATCCCTCTTCCTCTAACCACAATACCCTTCAGAGTAAATTCACTTTGAAGATAAATATTAGCCTGTTCCACTCTTCCGTCCAGAAGTGCTTTCCGAATTTTAGTAGAACTTACAGCTACCTGTTCCACATCCTGCTGGGAGATCTCTTCCACCTCAAAACCAAAATCTTTTCCAAATTGCTTGAGATCATTAATATCAGCGGTGCGATTGCGCCCGAATCTATGATCGTAGCCAATAATGATCTTTTTTGCCCTAAGTTTATTTACAAGGATATCTCTGACAAATTCCAGTGCAGTGAGCCTGGAAAATTGATGTGTAAATGGATGAACCACAAGGTGATCTATCCCGGTTTGATCTAATAATTGCTTGCGCTCCCCGATCGTATTAATAAGCTTGATATCACTTTCCTTCTGCAACACCATTCTTGGATGAGGAAAAAAGGTTAGCACAACCGAGTCCAGGTTGTTGGCATGGGCAGAGTTGACAAGGCGGTCTATGATCTTGCGATGACCTGCATGAACACCGTCAAAAGTCCCTATGGTCACTACAGTTTGACGTTCGCTATTAAATGAGTTTGCACCTTTATGCTCTTCCAAATCCTGTTATTTTCCGTTATATGAATTCATGGTATTGGAAACTCCAGCTGTTCCAAAGCTCAATATCAATTCTGCGGAAGTTTTCAAACGTTCCGGCATCTTCTTAAGTTCATCACCTTCCCATTCGCCAAGTACATAATCTATTTGTTGTCCTTTGGCAAATTCATCACTAATTCCGAATCTAAAGCGATTGTATTTTGTGGTATTTAATTGTGCCTGTATGTCTTTAAGCCCATTATGACCACCATCGCTACCTTTGGTTTTGAGTCTTAATGTTCCAAAAGACAAGTTGAG
This sequence comes from Christiangramia sp. LLG6405-1, assembly GCF_045055805.1. Classification (GTDB taxonomy): domain Bacteria; phylum Bacteroidota; class Bacteroidia; order Flavobacteriales; family Flavobacteriaceae; genus Christiangramia. Next base: position 664,870 of record NZ_CP159330.1, read on the forward strand.
ATCATCTGTCACTACCAGCAAATTCTCCAGGTTGATTTTTTCCTTCTGCATCCAGTAATTCACTGCCTTCCCGCTAAGATTCATGTACGTGCTTGGCTTGAGAAGCACAAATGTTCTTCCTTTAAATTTAAAGCTGGCAACGTCGCCCAGTTTCTGGGTTTCAAAGCTCACCTCTTTCTCTCTGGCAATTTCGTCCAGGATCTTAAATCCTATATTATGCCTGGTATTTTCGTATTTCGGGCCAATGTTTCCAAGGCCTACGATCAAAAATTTCTTCATGGGATCTATTTGCTTCCCAGTCTCTTTCTTACGTAATATCCTTCCGAAGAATGAAAGCATCCAATTTAGTTTTCGTAAAGATAAAATTTATCAGCTACTTTGAAATTAGATTACTAAAAACCGAATGATAAAATTCTGCTAATAAAAAAAGCATTCCGAAGTGGAATGCTTTTCTATATGAATTAAAGAATAAGACTAGTTGTCTTCTCCTTCTTTTACTGCTGCTACATCATCAGTCTCAGTAGCTGGTACTTCATCTGGAGCAACTTCATCTTCGTCCTCATCGTCCTCAAGAGCAACAATGTTACGAGATGTTCTTACCTGACAGATTACGGTGTTATCTGGATGCTGGATCGCATAATCCTCACTAGCAACACCAGTTACGTAAAGCTTCTGACCAATTTTAAGTTTAGATACATCTGCAACGATGTAATCTGGAAGATCTCCAGGTAAACCTCTTACCTTAAGACGACGAAGGTTGTATCTTAATACACCACCGTTCTTAACCCCTCTTGCAACACCTTCAGTGTGAACAGGAATTTCCATTGTAATTGGCTTATCATCGAAGATCTGGTAGAAATCGATGTGAAGGATAGCATCATTCACTGGGTGAAATTGAATATCCTGAAGAATCGCATCAAAAGATTTTCCATCTTTCAATTTAATTTTAACTGTATGTACATCTGGAGTGTACACAAGGTCTTTGAATGAGATTTCCTCTGCTGCAAAGTGTAGTGGATCACCTTCTACGCCGTACAATACGCAAGGAACCTGTCCAGCATTACGTAGTGCCTTCGTTGCCTTCTTGCCTACGCTTTCTCTTTTAGATCCGTTGATCGTAATTGATTTCATTATTGTAATTTAAAGTTATAACAAATGTCGTCGGGTCCGCTTTGGACTGCCTTCATTTGCCAAAATTTTGAGGTTGCAAAAGTAAAGCTTTTTCTGAATCTATAAAACACTGATCCTTAAAAAGTTCAGATGAATTACAGGAGTTCATGATTTTGAGATCTCTCGCTGGAAGTTCATCTATAATTTGTATAAATTGAAGCTTAATTAATTCTGAAGTACATGGAGAACCCATCTGAAACTGTAAATGCCAATAAGCGAATCGCTGCGATCGATCTTGGTACGAATTCTTTTCATGCCGTACTGGTAGATATTTATCCTGACGGAAGTTTTAGAACGGTAGATAAACTGAAGGAGATGGTCATTCTTGCCGAAAAAGGAATGGAGAATAAATTAAGTGAAGAAGCCATGCAACGTGGCCTTGATGCCATGAAAAGAATTAAATTTCTATGCGATAGCATGCATGTAGAAGAAATTATCGCCTTCGCCACTTCAGCCATACGGGAAGCCACCAATGGAGGAGATTTTATTCAGCGAATGAAAGCTGAATCTGGTATTAAAGTAAGAGCAATCCCGGGAAGTAAGGAAGCAGCATTGATCGGGCTGGCGGTTCAGCATAGTATAGCACTTTCCGAAGAACTGGTATTGATGGTGGATATTGGAGGAGGAAGCGTGGAATTTATTCTGGGTAATAATGAAGAGTTCCTCTATTCCCAAAGTTTAAAACTCGGCGTTGCCCGTATGGCTGCCAAATTTGTCTCTCATGATCCTATTAGCAAAGAAGAGATTAAAGCTTTAAAAAAACATTATAAACAGGAACTCGGGGAGCTTTCAGAAATACTCGCGAAACATAAAGTCAGAACCATTATTGGAAGTTCCGGAACCATGGAAAATATAGGCGCCATGATCGCCAACAGGAATTCTCATACAGCCAATATGAGCCTGAACGAACTGGTTTTTAATGTTTCAGAATTTAAAAAACTCTACAAGGATTTTATTCAGCTTGATCGCAAACAGCGCGAAGATATTAGTGAGCTGGATGAGAAAAGAATAGATATCATCAATCCGGGAATGGTGCTGGTAAAATATCTTATCAAGGAATTTGATATCGAAGAGATCAAAATTTCTGAAGCTGCGCTTCGGGATGGGATGATCCTCGATTTTATCAAAAAAGAACGTCCAAAACTTGATCTGGTCGCTAATTATCCTGAACCGCGTAAACGTAGTGTTCATGAGCTGCTACGGAAATGTCACTGGATGGAAGATCACTCCCGGCATGTGGCTGGGATGAGCCTGCAGTTATTCGACGCTTTCCAAAAAGATCTTAAACTGGAAGAAGCAGATCGCGAGCTTCTGGAATATGCTGCTTTAATGCATGATATTGGTTATTATATCAACTATCGCAAACATCATAAACATGCGCTGTATATAATAAGACATGCAGATCTTCGTGGCTTTACTGAAGATGAGATCAATATTATGGCACATACCGCTCGTTATCACCGAAGAACTGTTCCTAAGAAGAGACATTATCTATATAAGCAGTTATCAAAAAAACTACGCAAAAGAATCGAGAAACTGGCCGCTTTACTCCGACTTGCAGATGGCCTGGATCGTAGTCACTACCAGAACGTTCAGGAACTGGAGATTATTAGATCTCCAGAAAAGATCAGGTTGCAAATAACAACGCTTGGGGATCCGGAACTTGAAGTCTGGGGAGGTTTACGCAAGGCAGATCTGCTGAAGGATATTACTGGAAAAGAGATTGAGATCATCACGATAGAAAATCAAATCAACCAGAATCAAGCATAACAAAGCCGGTTTAGAACCGGCTTTTTTTAGATTATATCGAATGCTGAAGTTACATAATGAACTTTTCGCTGATGGAGCGATTATCATTTACACTCTTCATCACATCTGCAAAAAGATTTGCACAGCTCACTACCTTGATTTTCTTGCTTTCCTGTCTTAGAGGAATAGAATCGGTAACGATTAATTCTTCAAGTTTGGACTTTTCCACGCGCTCATAAGCTTCACCAGAAAGTACAGGATGCGTACAGATGGCGCGAACGCTTAAAGCTCCGCGTTCCATCATAAGATCTGCAGCTTTGGTCAAAGTCCCTGCGGTGTCTACCATATCATCTACCAGGACGACATTCTTCCCGGTGACATCTCCAATGAGCTCCATATGTGAGATCACATTTGCTTTCGCTCTTTGCTTATAGCAAATCACTACATCGGTTTCCAAGGCTTTGGAGTATGCATAAGCTCTTTTAGAACCACCCATATCTGGAGAAGCGATGGTCAGGTTATCAAGTCCAAGGTTCTTTAAGTAAGGAAGAAAAACAGTACTGGCATAAAGGTGATCCACAGGTTTTTCGAAAAATCCCTGGATCTGGTCGGCATGAAGATCCATTGTAATGATCCTGGTCGCACCAGCAGTTTCTAGAATACTTGCGATCATTTTAGCGGCAATAGGTACACGAGGTTTATCCTTACGATCCTGTCTAGCCCAGCCAAAATAAGGCATCACTGCAGTAATATGTCTAGCTGAAGCACGTTTTGCAGCATCCAGCATTAGAAGCATTTCCATCAGGTGGTCACTACCGGGATGGGTAGAACCAATGATAAAAACCCTACTTCCTCTTACAGACTCTTCGAAAGATGGCTGAAATTCACCATCGCTATACGTGGAAGTGATCACATTCCCAAGATGAGTACCGTAATGATCGGCGATTTTCTCGGCCAGCGCCTGGCTTTGTGTACAGTTAAAGATTTTAGCTTCCGTAGTCGGCATTTGTTGTGTTGTTTAGTTGTGTTTGTTATTGTGCCGTAAATTTAGAAAAACTTCCGCGCGAACAGGTTATAATTTGCTAACGGAATTTTAAAAATTACAGTTTCCCTGTTTGATGATTCAGATCTATTACTCAAGCTGCTTTCCCCATTCATCCAGTTCACGCAGAATATATTCCAGTGACCTTCCTTTTTTAGTAAGTTGGTATTCAACTTTTGGAGGTACGACCGGGTAAATCTTCCGGGAAACCAGTAAGTCCTTCTCTAATTCACGAACTGTTTGCGTGAACATTTTATTACTGATCTCTGGAATCCTGGATTTCAAAATACCAGATCTTTCCGGACCGTCCAGTAAATGAAAGAGTACCAAAGGTTTCCACTTTGTACCAATATGGTTCATGGTTGCATTTAAAGGACAAATATTCTTAGATATAATTTTCGACATAAAGCTCTGGGAATGTACGATTTACTCTTTTAGTAACCTATACTACTTTTGGGTAACTTATTGTTTACTAGGCGAATATACCTTAATTTTGAGGTTCTAAAGAAGAATATTATGAAAAAAGAAAACGCGTATCCAAGATCATTTTCACATATTGGAATCACCGTTCCAGACCTTCAGAAAGCTGTAGATTTTTATTCTGAAGTAATGGGATGGTACACGATCATGCAGCCGGCGAAGGTAGAGAAAGATCCTGATACTGCTATTGGGCAGATGTGTATCGATGTATTTGGAAACGACTGGGAAGAATTTGAGATCGCACATATGTCTACTTCAGATGGTGTTGGAATCGAGTTATTTTCATTTTCTAAGGGCAAAAAAGAAGCTCCAGCATTCAACCCATTTAACACAGGATTGTTTCATTTCTGTGTACAGGATCCTGACATTGAAGGTCTAATTGAACAAATTGTGGCCAATGGTGGGAAACAGCGAATGCCCATTAGAGAATATTACCCGGAGGAAAAGCCTTTTAAAATGTGTTATGTTGAAGATCCTTTTGGGATCGTATTCGAAATTTATACACACAGCTACGAGCTCACCTATTCTTCTGGTGCCTATTTAGAATAGTGAACTGAATTATATACCTTAAGAGCTATTTAAACGTTCTAATTCGATGTTTACTCAGGCTGTTTTCAGGTATTTCAAGGAGATCAATACATACAATGTTCCGCTGGCGATCATTATTGGGATCGCTGCCGGACCTTTGTATGCGCTGCTTATTTTTAGCAGTTTTGGTATTTTTATAGGTATGCTTGCATTCGATTATTTTAAAAAGCATCAATACTATATGTATGAGAACCTGGGATTTAACAAATCATTCCTGCTAAGTCGTGTTTTTCTTCTTAATATTCTGATTTCTATTATCTGCGGAATAATCCTGTTGCTATTTTGAAAGTTCTTCAGGCCCGAAATATTCATAAGAGCTACGAAGATAATATTCTGGATTATCTGAATTTTCAATGTAAAACAGGTGAAATTATCGGAATCTTCGGTAGAAATGGTACCGGCAAATCTACGCTTCTAAAAATTCTCTTCGGAAAAGTAAAACCTGACCAGGGCAGTATTTATCTTAATGAACGGGAATTGACATCATCCTCCATCATTTCAGAAAAATTGATCGCTTATTTGCCGCAGGATAGTTTTCTTCCGAAGAATACAAAAGTGCAGGATATTATTCCTTTTTTTCACCCAGACGGAGAGGCTCAGGATCGTATTTTTTACGCTAAAGGAGTAGGGAATTTTGCTTCCAGAAAGATCAAAGAACTAGCCATTGGCCAGCGAAGGTATCTGGAATTACTTCTTTTGGGTAACCTTGACCATCCATTTTTACTACTGGACGAACCATTTTCCATGGTTGAACCTCTTTATAAGGAGCGCATTATCGAATTTATTACAAACCTGAAAGTTAGAAAAGGTATTATCATCACAGATCATTATTATCAAGATGTTCTGAATGTCGCCTCTAAAAATTTTCTTCTGAATAATGGGAATTTGGTCAGTATTTCTTCTGAAGCCGATCTGCTTGCCGAGGGTTATCTGAAAGCGTAAAACTCCCTATTTTTTTATATTTTGCAGACCCAAACGTAAAAGAAGAGGTTTCTTCTACCTGAAAATCGCAGACAGTTTTGAATATACAAGAACGGCCCTTTGGACACAATTTAATCTACAAACCTATAGGGTGGCTGTATCTACATGCCCTGCATTCAGAAAAAACAGCTAAATCTCTATTGAGTGAGAAGTTCAATAACAGGTATGATCTTGCAGGTAGTCGTATAGTGCTTAACCTGGTTAGCTTTATAATTCTTGCTGTATTTGTGATTTTTATAGTAAGCCTCCTTCTTAAATCTGTCCAGTATTTCGTGTATTGACCTAGAATAAAAAAGGGCGGCCAAATGCCACCCTTTTCTAATTTATTAGATAAATATTAAGCCTTGAGATCGTAACGATCCAGGTTCATTACCTTATCCCAGGCCTTCACAAAATCTTTTACAAATTTCGCTTCAACATCATCTGTTGCATAAACCTCCGCCAGTGCTCTTAATTCTGAATTTGATCCAAAGATTAGATCCACTCTGCTTCCGGTATATTTCACATCGCCAGTTCTTCTATCTCTTCCTTCAAAGAATTGATCATTTTCTGAAGTTGCCTTCCAGGTCACTCCAAAATCAAGAATATTCTTAAAGAAATCGTTCGTTAATTGTCCCGGTCTGTCTGTGAAAACTCCATGTTTGGAACCATCGTAATTGGCACCAATAGATCTCATTCCTCCTACCAGAACTGTCATTTCAGGAGCAGTTAGAGTTAGCAGTTGTGCTCTATCGATCAACAATGCTTCAGCTGAAGCTGAGATGTTATCCCTGTTTCCGAAGTAGTTTCTAAAACCATCTGCATTAGGCTCCAGTGGCTCAAATGCTTCCACATCGGTCTTTTCCTGGGTGGCATCTGCACGTCCCGGAGTAAATGGCACTTTTACATCATGCCCTGCGTCTTTAGCTGCTTTCTCAACTGCTGCACAACCAGCAAGCACGATAAGATCTGCTATAGACACTTTTTTAGAATCCTCTGAATTATTGAAATCTGACTGAATTCCTTCCAGTGTCTGGATCACTTTTCCTAGTTGTGGCGGATTATTCACTTCCCATCCTTTTTGCGGAGCTAAACGTACACGTGCACCATTGGCACCACCACGTTTATCGGAACCTCTAAAAGTTGAAGCCGAAGCCCATGCTGCAGAAACCATCGCTGCAGTAGAAAGTCCGCTATCAAGAATCTTAGACTTCAAGCTTTCCACATCCTGATCGTTGATGATCTCATGTTCAACTTTTGGAATAGGATCCTGCCATAACAGTTCCTCCTGTGGAACTTCTGGACCTAAATATCTTTCGATAGGTCCCATATCACGGTGCGTTAGTTTAAACCACGCACGGGAATAAGCATCTGCAAACTCTTCAGGATTTTCAAGAAAGTTTCTTGAGATCTTTTCATACTCTGGATCCATCTTTAAAGAAAGATCTGTTGTCAACATAAATGGTGCATGTTTCTTATTAGGGTCATGCGCATCTGGAACAGTTCCTGCTCCGGCATTATCCTTAGGCTGCCATTGGTATGCTCCACCAGGCCCTTTTATGCATTCCCAGTCGTACTTGAATAGATTTTCGAAGTACGTATTACTCCATTTTGTTGGAGTATCTGTCCAGGCTCCCTCAATACCACTAGTGATCGTATCGGCCCCTTTTCCAGAATTGTAGGTATTTTGCCATCCCATACTCTGCATTTCGATCCCTGCAGCAGCTGGTTCAGCTTCCACGTATTTTTCAGGATCTGCAGCACCGTGAGTTTTTCCGAAGGTGTGACCACCCGCGATCAAAGCAACAGTTTCATAATCGTTCATCGCCATTCTTCCGAAGGTATCACGAATATAAGAAGCCGACTCTACCGGATCTGGATTCCCGTTATGTCCTTCAGGATTTACATAAATTAATCCCATATGCGCTGCTCCAAGCGGACTTTCAAGATCGCCTTCAGCATATCTTTCTTCATTATCCAACCATTCGCTTTCAGATCCCCAGTAAACATCGTTTTCTGGTTCCCATACGTCTTCACGACCACCGGCAAAACCAAACATTGGTAAGCCCATAGATTCATGAGCACAATTCCCGGCTAGTACCAGTAGATCTGCCCAGGACAGTTTTCTACCATATTTCTTTTTAATTGGCCATAATAGTAATCTCGCCTTATCGAGATTCGCGTTATCTGGCCAGCTATTTAGCGGAGCAAATCTCTGTTGTCCAGAACCAGCTCCTCCACGACCATCTCCAATCCTGTACGTACCGGCACTATGCCAGGCCATACGAATAAAAAATGGTCCGTAGTGACCATAATCTGCCGGCCACCAGTCCTGGGAGTCGGTCATTAGATCATAAAGATCCTGCTTCACCGCAGCCAGATCAAGACTTTTAAATTCTTCAGCATAGTTAAAGTCATCGTCCATAGGATCGGTTAACGTAGAATGCTGTTTTAATATATTGAGATTTAGCTGATTTGGCCACCAATCCCGGTTGGATGTCCCATTACCGGCAGAGTTCTTAAGAGCTCCTCCCATAAATGGACATTTACTGGATTCATTGACTTCCCAAACCTTATGATTATCGTCGCTTCCAGAATTATTTTTTCCCATTTTGTTAAGTATTAGATTAATAAATTGGATTAGAATTCGAAGTTACGAAAAGGTATTCGATAATTTTTATCTATAGTTTTTATATAATGATAGTTATATCAAATAGCTCGCTACCGAATTGCTGTAATTTATACAATTAAAGTTTTCAAACCTAACCGTGAAAAGTTTAATTTTTAATATTAATTTTAAGCCTTAATTTAATAAAAAACTGAATATTTAGAGGCCCTACACTGCACTATATCTTATATAAAAATAATGATGAAGTTGCTCAAATCTATAGACTGGCTCCTGATCCTGTTTTTAATTGTGCTTGCTATTATTGCGAGTGTTATTATTTCTGAATGGAATTCTATTGTAGATTTTTGTCATGACATCATTTAAATTTGATAGATTGCTTTTTCTGAAATTCGATTTTGAATTATAAAAATCTTGCTGAACCTATATGACACACAGGTCTGAAAACCCCAAACCAGAAACAGATCATAACCACGATGAATTTGAAGACAATGAAATAACAGAACTCATACCCGCGCTATATTCGAAAAGAGTTATTTTCATGTTCTGCCTGCTCTTCTCCACGATCTTTGGAGCAGTTATTCTTATGAGCAACCTGAACAGCGTTAAGGAGAATAAAGGAAAATGGCAGGTACTGCTCTTTGCACTTTTATATACTGCTGGTCACGCCTATACCGTATTTAATTTCTCCACTACTTACATTGGCCTAATGCTGAATCTAGGCGGCGCTTTGATTCTAACAGAATATTTCTGGAATAGGTATATAGGAATGGAAAGAGAATTTATTCGGAAAAGCTGGACCAAACCAGCGGTAGTATCAGCTTTAATTACGGTACCACTTATTGTAGCGGCTGTTCTTACCACCCACTAATTTATAGATCATGAAATCTGGCATTTTCTTTAGTTGGCTTCAGAAAAATCAAGCATTAGGCTCCGGAAATTTCTCATGACCGTAAAATTCATTTATTCTTTTAGTTTGGTATCTCGATCATTGAAATCGCAGTAGACCTGGTTCTCTACATAGAAGATTCTATGGAAGGTTCCTTGGAAATGATGTATCTGGTCTTCGGATATTTCCTGTTTACATTTTATGGAGATACTAGAATCAAAATGTTAAACAAAACCGATAAGTCTGCTAAATAATCTCACTGCGCAATCAATTTTTGATATATTTAAATAAAAAGTACAATTATGGCATCAGAAGGAAAGATCGAAATTGAGAGTAAGATACATGCAAAACTAGACCAGGTTTGGGAATACTGGACTAAACCTGAACATATTACTAAATGGAACAAAGCCAGTGAAGATTGGTTATGTCCCAACGCCGAAAATGAACTTAAGGAGGGCGGAAAGTTCAAATACAGGATGGAATCTGAAGATGGAAAAATAGGTTTTGATTTCGCCGGAACTTACAAAGAGGTCAGAGAAAAAGAGAAACTCACCTATGAACTTGAGGATGGCAGGAATGCTGAAGTAACTTTTTCAGAAGAAGATGGTACAGTAATGATAAAAGAGACTCTGGATACAGAAGATGAGAATCCGGTAGAACAGCAAGAACAAGGCTGGAAATCTATTCTTGAAAGTTTTAAAGCTTATGCTGAAGAGCAATCATAACAAAAAAGGCCGGAAAAAATTCCGGCCTTTTTTTATATATATTAGATGGACTATTGATCATCCAACTGAACAGCATCGGTATCTGCTCCCATACTTTTTAAAGTTTTATTGATCTCTTCCGTCATTTCAGGTGGTCCGCACACGTAAAATTGTTTACTAAGGTCAGATATGTTATTCTTGAAGAATTCTTCATTCAAATAAGCATTTGTATGCTTTGTGTCTTCCTGATCTGTAATTACATACGTAGCATTTTCACCAAGCATGCTATCAAGCTCCTGTTTTAGAATAATATCCTTATCAGTCTTATTACTGAAAAATAAATTCATGCCTTCCAGTTTATCTTTCTTCTTAAGATCTCTTAGCATAGAAATATATGGTGTGATTCCGGCTCCTCCGGCAATGATATATCCGGGACCTTTATATTCGATGGCACCCCAGGTATCTCTTACAATCAATTCATCACCTTCCTTCAGTTTGGCTAATTGCTCTGTTACTCCGTCATGATCTGGATAGATCTTGATGGTAAACTCGAGATGATCATCTTCATTCAAACTGGTGAAAGTAAAAGGTCTTTTTTCATCCTTCCACTCTTCCTGGTTGATCGAAATTTCTGTGGCATGCCCGGGTGTAAACTCATAGCCCTCGGGTTTTTCGACAATGAATTGCTTTACATCATGTGTCACCTGCCCAATCGATTTGATCTTTACTACCTTTTCCATAATCTTTTTATTTTCAAGATAATGGATTTGAATGCATATGTCAAATACGGCAAGTACTGTAAGTAGTAATTTAACCTTACTTAACGACTGGGCTCAAGCATTTAAGGAAGTTTAGGAATTCATCTCCTGCATCACTTCTGAAAAAATGCGGTAAGACCTAAGTCTATCTTCCTGATGGTAGATATGAGAAGCGACAATGACCTCATCAACCCCGGTATCCTTCAGAAATTCTTCAGTTTTTTGCTTGATGTGCTGTTTGTCCCCTACGAAAGAATATTTCAGCATTCTTTGTAAAGCGGGATTGTCGCGAACTTCACGTAATTCAGCATCCATTTCAACCGGTTTTTGCAAATAGTCCAGGTTTCCTGTAAGAACACCTACCATCATTCTAAGCGAACTGGTAGAAAGTTTTTCGGCTTCTTCGTTGTTCTCTGCGGCGGTCACATTGATCCCTGCGATGGTATAAGGTTTTTCAAGATATGCTGAAGGCTGGAATTCCCTGTAATAAATTTCCATAGCTTCAAATAACTGTCCTGGTGCAAAATGACTGGCAAAAACATAAGGAAGCCCCTTTTCTGCAGCCACATGAGCACTATCTGTGCTCGAACCTAAAACGTACATAGGCACGTTAACCCCTTCAGCAACAGTCGCTCTCACTTTTGTAGATTTTAAGCTATTCTTAAAGTAACGCTGAATTTCATCGATCTCATGCGGAAATTTAAAAACAGAATTCATGCGATCACTTCGAATCGCGTGCGCAGTTACCTGGTCTGTTCCCGGAGCCCGGCCAAGTCCCATATCGATCCTGTCTGGATAAAGCGACCCTAAAGTTCCAAACTGTTCAGCCACAATTAACGGAGAGTGATTTGGCAACATAATCCCTCCACTTCCAATACGAATGCTCTCAGTTTTAGCCGCGACATGACTCATAAGAACGGTTGTTGCAGAGCTCGCGATACTCACCATATTATGATGCTCAGCGAGCCAGAGTCTTTTATACCCCAGTTCTTCTCCCTGCTGAGCAAGGTCTACGGTATTTTTGAAAACCTGAGAATGTGAAATATCCTGGCCTACTACTGCAAGATCCAGAATAGAATAATTTATATGTTTGGTCATAAATCTAAAATTTGAAACCTGTATCTCTACAGGCCGGGATTTCGTCTCAACTCTATCCAAAACCTTACAGTGTTTAATTAAGATGACGTAATGAAAGGTTCGAGGCTTAGTCGTTTGCGAAACTTATGGTAATCTTAGAATAATCCATTGTTGAAAGATATTCAGCTGATAGCATCTTGCTTTACATTCACTTATAAACGTACTTTATAGTTTAGAATCCTCGTTCATAGTATTAGTATGATACTCGAACAGTTTGAATATTAATAATTCATAAGAAATGGTCTCCTTCTTAATCTAGAGCCTTGCAATATGTTATATCAAACGACCTATATTTCTAAAAATCTTTATCTCGTTGGAACATTATCTAATTTGAAAATTAAAATAACCAATTGAGGGATAAACCGACTTAATTCTACATTTTGATGAGACATCAATGTGGCCGAACTAATTCACTATGTAAAAAGAAAGATGACCTATATCTATTATACTTACTTAAACAAGACTATACATAGCCAAATGCTTCAAAAATTCTCTCAGAATTTTTCAGCTCTATATGATAAAAAAATAACGCGGTATTTTAATTGGAAAGATGCTCAATCTTCAATGTTAGGAACTCTTTTATTGAAAAATGGTTTACAAAAGTTAGGGTTTAACTATTTCAATCTGCAAACGGCTACAAAAAACAACTCTAAACCTATTCTAGAAATAGAAAATTTGCACTTTAATATATCTCATTCAGGACAAATTGTTGTCTGTGCACTTTCAGATTGTTGTGAAATCGGAATCGATATTGAGATAATCCGGAATATTGAAATCATAGATTTCAAGGAGCAAATGACTGATTATGAATGGAATTATATATATAGAGCAGAACATCCAGACTCGGCCTTCTTTGAATATTGGACCCAGAAGGAAGCTGTATTAAAAGCTAATGGCTGTGGGATCATTGATTCACTCAGGTCTTTTGAAATTAAAAATAGACAAACCCAATTTGAAAACAGCCATTATTTTATTGAAGAGTTGCTTATCAATACCAACGCAATGTGCCATTTAGCTTTTAAGGACCAATTGGACAGTTTTAATAAGGCTGAATTTATAGATAGTTCAAAATTGTAAGGTTACGAGACCTACTAACATTCTTAACGATCTAGAATATCCTGTAAAATTTTAGCTGTCACTATATCATTTGGAGGTAAGAGCATACTAAGATGATCTCCTGTAACATCGTGAACTTTTAAACCATTAAGAGCTAAATCTTTCCATCCCAAAGAAACTGGATCTCTCATATAGTCAATATTATTTACTGCTCTAAGTAAATCAACTTCAATTAATTGCGGCTTTATATGATACTTTCTGATCATACGGTTGTTTTGCTCTTCAATTCTCAGAATTTGCTGTTCCTCTATTATTTGGTTTTTATTTTCAGCATATTTTGAAAAATATTGCTTAATAACCTTATCTTTTTTCCGATTAAAATAAAAATCAAATTTAGCCTTGCTCTTACTCATTTGTTTCAAAGTGAAAACCATTTTTCCAGCAGTGTTTGTAATGGAAGCAATTTGTTTTTTGACTAATGTTTTATGAAAGAAAACATTATCTATATCAGAATCCAACATAATTAGCTTTTCAACTTTATCACCATAGTGTTTAAACTGTGAAGCCATTTCGTAAGCAATTATTCCGCCATATGAATGACCAGCCAAAGAATAAGGACCGTCTGGATTTATTTTTTTTATAGCTGAGATATAGTGTGCCGCAATTTTTTCTACAGAGTCTAACGTTGTACCCGAAGCAGTAACACCAGTTCCTTGAAGTCCATAAACTGGTTGATCACTGTGCAATTGTGCTGATAGATTTTTGAACTTTAAAGCATTATAACCTACCCCATGTATAAAATATAAAGGTATTTTGCTACCACTGGAATTGATAGTTAATAATGAATCACCGGTAAAGGAAGTTACATCTTTAGTATCTACAAACTTTGCTAGTTTTTCTATAGTAGAGTATTCAAATAATAAAGCTACAGGAAAGCGTTTTCCTAGCTGCTTTTCAAGTCGTGATACTACCTGAACAGCCATAAGGGAATGTCCTCCCAATTCAAAAAAGTTACTAGTGACATCTATATTTTCTATATTTAAACACTCCTGCCAAATAGTAGAAATTAACTCTTCAGTCTGGTTCCTTGGTTTGATATTTTTTCGGGAATAAGACTTTTCAGTAATAGATTCTTCAATTAGGGCTTTCCGATCTAATTTACCATTTGGGGTGGTTGGTAAAGCATGTGATATTCTAAACAGATCGGGAACCAAGTAAGCAGGTAAACTAGAAGCCAGGCAATTCCGCCAGTGTCCAATCTGTTCACTGTTATCCTCAAGCATTTTTATTGGTACAACGTGAGCTACCAGACAACTATCATAAGCAGTCACTGCAGCTGTTTTCACGTCCTCCATACCATTGAGAATTTGTTCTATTTCACCTGGCTCAATACGGTGTCCTCTTACTTTGATTTGATTATCCACGCGTCCCAAACAATGGATCTCTCCATTAGGAAGTAATTTCCCCAAATCGCCAGAGCGGTATAGTCTGGAATTTCCAGAGTTACAAAATGGATCTTTGATAAATTTTTCGGCATTTAAACCGGCACGCTTCCAATATCCAGTCGCTACACCTTCTCCACCTACTACAATTTCCCCAACGACTCCGGGTGGAACTAACTCCAGTTTTTCATTTAATATATATATCTGGGTATTTGCAATTGGACGACCAATGCTTATAGGTTCATTTGCCGATAAAATATGTTTTAGACTCGAATATATAGTAGTCTCGGTTGGCCCGTATAAATTCCAGAGGGACTTACAACTTACTAATAAACTTGAGGCTATGTTTGCTGTAAGTTTTTCACCGGCAGTAATAGCTTTCAAATTGAATAATGCATTGTTCCTGTTTGTATCCAACAACATCTGCCACGTTGTTGGAGTAGCCTGAAGAATAGTGATGGCTTCTTTTTCCACCAGATCCAGTATCAAATTTGGGTCACGCGTAGTTTCAGAATCCCCTAGTACAACGCAGGCTCCTTTCAATAAAGGCAAATATAGTTCTACACCGGCAATATCAAACGAAATCGTTGTGATGGCCAGTAATTTATCCTCCTTATTTATAGCTAGTTCACTATCAATACCGAACAATACATTTACGAGATTTCGATGAGTGATCTGTACTCCTTTAGGCTTACCGGTTGAACCAGAAGTGTATAAGAGATAGACAACTGAGTCCTGTGAAACCTCATGCTCAAGTTCAGATTTTGGGAATTGCTCCATGCTTGCAAATGCTTCATCCAAGTAAAAAATTTCATTTACAACCGAAAGCGAGCTCGAAAACTTGTTAGTTGTCATTAAAAATTTAGCTTCAGAATCCTGTAGCATAAACTCAAGTCGCTCCTCCGGATATTCAGGATCCATAGGTAGATAAGCCGCGCCACACTTCATAATTGCTATTAATGTAACAAGCATTTCTGGACATCGGGGAATACAAACACCCATTAAATCATTTGGACGCAAACCCCTTCTATGAAAATAATTTGCTAATTGATTAGCCTGATCATTTAAATTTCTGTAGCTAATTTCAATATCATTGAATTTCAAAGCTATCCTCTGGGGTGTTGTGATAGCTTGATCTTCTAAAAGTTTATGAAGCGGTTTAGTAGGAAAATTAGCGTAAGTTTCATTTAAACTTTCGTAAAGGTCATTTTCTATAATTATCCGACTCATTTTTTTATCTGCACCTCTTACAATTTCATCTAGCAAATCTTCAAAAGATGTCATCATCTGCCGTATCGTTGCAGTTTTAAATAAATCTGTATTAAAAGACCATTCTAAAACAAGCTTATCATTAGTTCCACTTGCATTAATAAACAGTTCGAAAATTTCATACTTCCTTGGATTACTTATCAATGTATATTCAAGTCCTGAAAATGCTATTCCATTTGTTAAGCCAACATCCATATTAAAAACCACTGGCACAAGTGGTACCCTTGATGGATCTCTGGAGGTATTCAGTTTTTTTAGCAATTGTCCAAAACTCAGCTGTTGATGGTCATAAGCATCGTATAATTCCAGCTTTCGTTGATTTAAGTATTCAGTAAAAGAAACATTACTATTGATACTACTACGTAATGGCAATAAATTTGCACAGTGACCTACTAAATGAGTTTTTCCTGTTGCAGATTGTCCTGCCGCGGGTAAACCTACCACAATATCATTTTGTCCTGTTAATTGATAAAGAAAGACTTCAAATGCTCCTAGTATTGTTGTAACTAAACTACAACCTGCTTGGGAGCCTATACGTTTTAATCCTGATAAAATATTACTATCCAGTGGGAAGTCTAATCGTTGGCTTTTATAGGTTCTGGTAGATTGGCGTGGATAATCTATTGGTAAGTTGAGTTCTGGAATTGAATGTTCATATCGCTTTAGCCAAAAATGCTCAATGTTATAATATTCATCACTTTTCAGGAGTAATTCCTGAGAATCTGCATATGCACTAAAGCGGGATGGATTTGGAAGGTTCGGGTTTATATTTTCAACCGAAGCTGAGTATAATAGTCCTAACTCCTGCATCAAAACTCCTAAAGACCAGCCATCGCAAATTATATGGTGAGCTGTTAAAACCAAATGATATTCTAAATCTGCAATTTTTATAAGAGTCGCTCTAAATAAAGAACCATGAACTAAATTGAAGATATAATCAGCTTCTCCTTCAATAATCGATGCTATGGAATTATTTCTATCTGCTTCAGCGAAATTGGAAACATCTTCATAGCGTAGCCCTATTTGAAGATGTTTAAAAATGCTCATGAATTTCCCATCAGTACTAAAAACCGCTCTTAAGGATTCGTGTCGCTCAACGATTGTTTGAACAGCTTCGTCCATAGAATCTTTATTCAGATTGCCCTTAAAAACAAGAGAAATAGATTCATTATAAGCCCTATTTGCGTTGATGCCGCCTATTTTGCATGCCGTCCATATCTCCATTTGCGCTTCTGTAGTATGAAGCACACGACCAATCTCTGGTCCTGCAAAAGGATCAAAATCACTGTAATTTTTCAATGGAAAATTAATTTTCTATGATGATTAATCTTTTAGTTATGCAATTAGCCAAACCAAATTATAATTTATAAATCAATTTTTAAATAACCTCCATTCTCTCCTTTTTGTTCCACAAACCAAGCTGGATTTCCATTTTCATCTCTTCCTAGTCTTGCACCAAGTACCGGCGGTTTATTCAAGGAGATTGAGGATGGATTCATTGTTTCGCTATTTTTGCTGGAATTACTGGATGGTAAAAAATCGGCCTTCGTGAGCTCTTCTACACAGTCTAAAAAAGTATGCGTAAGATTTTGAATATCCTCATCTTTGAATGCAGAGGTCATAAAACAAGGAAAACCCTCCCATACATGAATACCTTTCTCCCGAAGTAGCACAAAAAGTAGTTCTGAGTAAGGAATATCTTCATAAAACTTTATACGCCATAGTGATCCAAAATGTGTTATCTCGAATGGCAATTTTCGATCTTTGAACTCATGATTAAGATTGGACGCAAATTTATCACACATCAAAGATAATTTCCTCTGAAAATCTCCACCCTTTTCTTTCATATGCAATAATGAAGCTTTAGCAGCAGAAAGGGCAAGTGGATGTCTAACAAATGTGCCAGCAAAATAGGTTACACCAACTTCCGGATAAGAGTTGTCTCCATATTGCCAAAACCCTCCATCTAAAGCATCCATATACATTCGCTTTCCTACAATAGCTCCAATAGGCATTCCTCCTCCAATTACTTTACCGTATGTGGCTAGATCTGCTTTAATACCAAACAATTCCTGAGCACCACCCGGATGCATTCTAAATCCAGTAATAATTTCATCAAAAATGAGTACCGTTTTGGATGCTGTAGTTATTTCCCGTACTTCTTTTAGGAATTCTACTGGCTGAAATTCAGGTCTTCGGCTTTGTACAGGTTCTACTAATACTGCCGCCAATTCATTAGCCCGTTCCCTTAATATCTTTAAGGTATCCTCTGTACCGTACTCTAAAATCAGCATATTTTGAACAGCTTCAGATTGAATACCTGCAGCAGCAGGGAAGGTTTTCATTTTCGCAGAACCTCTTACAATTGCCTCATCATTTATTCCATGATAAGCACCAGAAAATGCTACTATTAAAGAACGTCCTGTACTGGTTCTGGCGATACGCATAGCTCCTAGCACTGCTTCAGATCCAGTATTGCAAATGGCTGCTCTGTCATGGTTTGTAAATTCACAAAGCAATTCGCAAACTTCACCAGCGAGAGGATGTTGAGGACCAATCTCATAACCTTTCTTAATCTGTTCCTGGAGTGCATCAGTTATAAATTCTGGTTGATGACCAAATATGCAAGAACCAAAGCCATTAAGAACATCCATATATTCGTTACCATCTAAATCCCAAAGGCGATTGCCAGATGATTTTTCAACTACGAGAGGGTATACCAATTCTTTAGTTGATGGTTTAAAACCTGAAACTACTCTTGGATCGGCCATTTTCGCCCG
Source organism: Christiangramia sp. LLG6405-1 (assembly GCF_045055805.1). Taxonomy (GTDB): domain Bacteria; phylum Bacteroidota; class Bacteroidia; order Flavobacteriales; family Flavobacteriaceae; genus Christiangramia. The sequence continues at coordinate 683,520 of NZ_CP159330.1, forward strand.
GTACTTTTGAGTATATTCTTTACTTTTAGCTGTTTTTTCTGAATATCTTTGAACTAACTTTTCCAGAAATTCCTGTTTCCGCTTATCTAAATTGGTATTATGTTTTTCAATTCTAGGTGAGGCGCCAAAAGGTTTTGCATGTTCCTTTTTTTCTTCGGCTGTCAAAGCACTAGATAATAGATTCGCAGATTCTTTGAAATTAGATGTATTCGTTGCAGGTTCTTTAGCAACTAAAGCAACAGACCTATTCTCTTGAAGTAGTTCTATGTGTTTACCCAACAATTTAATTTGCTGAGCAATAATCTCCAAACTAGTGTCCTGATTTTGAGAAAGATTTGAAATAGACTTCGTCGCACGTTGATGATCTGTAACCTCTACTGGTTGTATGGAACTATGTTTAGTTTCTGTTGAAAACATTTCTAGCGGTAAGTTATTATCCAGATAATTTGCCAGAGAATCTGGTGTTCCAAATTCTTCATTTAACTGGCGGAAACTGATAGGCATATTAAATTCTTTTTTAAGAATTAGTGCCATTTGTGTTAGAATCAGCGAATCTAAACCAAGTTCTAAGAAGCTTCTTTCAAATGCCTCAGGCTCCAATTCAATACCAGAAGAATTCAATATTATTTCTGATATTTTCTGAATAATTACAGGCTTTCTCATAGTAATATTTTCATTTTTACCATCATCAATTACCTCCATTTTTGTTGAGCTATTAGTAGTAAGTTTTCCTGTGGACAATTGATCTGGAGGATTTACCCAACAAAGTTTACGGTTAAAAACATATGATGGGAGCCACACCTTCTGTCGGGATTGCTGAGCATAGAAGGAATGCCAATCGGGTTCAAAACCCTTTGACCAAAGTTCACCTAGCGAATTGAGGATAATGTGATAATCATCTTTATCTTCAGTTGGGGCTCGCAAACTAGTTAGTGTAGTTACGTGCTTTGCGTTTTTCTTTTGTTTTGCTAATGTTATTAGACTTCGACCTGGACCAACTTCCAACAATACTGGATTTTCCAAATTTAAAATTGTATTTACAGCTTCAGAATAACGCACTGGCAGTCGCAAATGATTCGCCCAGTATTGAGAACTTGTAGCCTCCTCATTAGATAACACTTTTCCAGTAACCGTGGATATTATCTGAATTTTCGGTGGGTTTAGTTCAATTTTTTTTACTTCTTCTTCGAATAAACCTATTACAGGATTCATCATCTCGGAATGGAATGCGTGACTTGTCGCTAACGTTTTGTGAAGCACATTCTGCTCACTTAATGTTTCAGAAAAACTTACTACCACTTTCTCTGGTCCGGAAACCACGCATAAAAGATCTGAATTTGATGCCGCAATAGAAAGTTCCTCCGGCAACATTTTCTCCACTTCTTCACTACCCAATCTAACGGAAAGCATGCTACCACCGGGCAGTTTGCTAACCAGTCTACCTCTTATGGCGACTAATCCTAATGCATCTTTTAGATTGAAAACCCCAGCTAAATGTGCTGCTACGAATTCTCCAATGCTGTGACCACAAAGCGTGGTGGGCTTAATCCCCCAACTCATCCAAAGTTGGGATAGAGCATATTCTATAACAAATAATGCTGGCTGTGTAAATTGAGTGTCCTGAAGTCTTATCTCTGCTTCGGTTGATTCATGCGTGTCAGGATTAGGAAATAAGATTTGTTTAATATCCAATTCCAGGATATCCATTAATAATGTTGCGCAGGCATCTACTGCTCTTCTGAAAACGTGTTCCTGTTCATAAAATTTTCTCCCCATTTGAAGGTATTGTGAACCCTGGCCTGGAAATAAGAACACCATTTCATCGGAAACAATATCTAACTTAGAATGCTTAGACGTTTTAGGACTGTCTAAGTTAAAATCTAATTCAGAAGTTCCAGCGTTATTGTAAATTATGAAGCTTCTATGATTGAACATATCGCGCGTTACATTCAAAGTATAAGCAACATCTGCTAGAGTTTTATAAGATTTTTTATCCTTTAAATACTTCTTTAATGCTATCTCATAAGCCTCTAAACTCTCTTCTGATTTAGCTGACCACGCCATGATTTGCCATGGCCTTTCAGATGTGGACGGTTTTGGATTACTCTTATATTCCTCTAGTATTAGATGAACATTGGTACCTCCTACCCCAAATGAGCTCACTCCTGCCCTTCGTGGACCCTCTACATTCCATTCCCGTAGTTTATCATTCACATAAAACGGACTATTCTTAAAATTGATATTAGGGTTTGGAACTGAATAGCCTAAAGAAGGAGGAATTTGCTGATGATGCATAGCTAGAACTGTCTTTATAAGTCCAGCTACGCCAGCTGCTGCCGTAAGATGCCCCATATTGCTTTTGATAGATCCTATAGCACAGTAGGACTTCTTATTCTGCTTCCCGAATGCTAATTTAAGTCCTTCTACTTCGATAGGATCACCTAAGGGAGTTGCCGTTCCATGAGCTTCAATGTAGCTAATAGAAGAAGGTGAAATTTGTGCATCTTTAAATGCCATTTTTATACAACCAGCCTGCCCTTCTATACTGGGCGCTGTGAAACTACCTTTACTCCCACCATCATTATTTACACCTACACCTTTTATAACTCCATAAATTAAATCGCCATTCTTTCTAGCTTCACTCAGGCTTTTTAAAAGTACTACTCCTGCACCATCGCTAAAAACAGTTCCTTTGCCTTCGGCGTCAAACGAACGACAGTGACCATTTGAGCTAAGCATAGAACCTTCTTGATAAAGATGTCCGCTATTGATTGGCGCGGTTACGCTGGAACCACCAGCGAGTGCTACATCGCAATATCCATTTCTTATAGCTTCAACTGCCTCTGAGACAGCTAAAAGTGACGTTGAGCATGCTGAATGTACACTTACTGCGGGACCCTTTAAATTTAGATGATAAGCAGTTCTAGTAGCGATATAATCCTTTTCGTTGAGGGTATCTACCTGTACATGACCAACCATATCCAGTAATTCTCGGTTTGGAAGCAGGTTATTTCTATAATAAGTATTAGTACCTGTTCCCGCATACACACCAATAGATCCTTTAAAATGAGTTGGTAAATGCCCTGCTTGTTCCAGAGCTTCCCAGGCAACCTCGAGAAAGAGACGTTGCTGTGGATCCATTGCTGTTGCTACCTTTGCATTTAAGCCAAAAAATGAGGCATCAAATTTTTTCGCAGAAGGAATTATGCCCCTGGCTTTCACATAAAGTGGATCATTTCGTAATTCTTCAGGTATCGAGGAATCCAGTTCTTCAGGGTCAAAAAAGGTAATAGTTTCTTTACCTTCTTTGAGTATTGTCCATAATTCCTGAATTGAACTTGCTCCCGGGAATCTTCCAGACATCCCAATTATAGCGATATCCCTCGAGACGTTCGAATTTGTTTCTTTATCTAATTCTTCGGACTCTTCTGAATCACTATTTAAATTTATATGCAGGGACAACTCTGAAATACTGGGGAATTGATAAATTTTAGTTACTGGAATTTCAATGTTTAATCGGTTCTTAATTTTTGTTACTAACCTTTGAACCATTATTGAAGTTCCTCCCATACTAAAAAAGTTATCTTCTACTCCTAAGTAAGATATCTGGAGTTGCTCTTCCCATATTTTTAGAAGATCTTTTTCTAACTGGGTACGCGGCTTCTTTAAAGCTGGCAAAGAAGTTGGCCTTGTAAATTCGGGCACCGGCAGATTTCTTTTATCAATCTTACCACTTGTAGCTATGGGAAACTGCTCCAACCAAATGAAATATGAGGGTATCATATAATCTGGTAAAAATCCAGCTAAATGTTCCTGTATGATCTTTGGGTCTTTGCCAGAATTTGTTGACTGCAAATAAGCTACCAGACTTGAATCATTATGTTTTTCATACACAATTACCGAGGCTATTTTAATCCCAGGAACTTTATTTAGAGCAGTTTCTATTTCACCTAATTCGATACGATTTCCTCTAATTTTCACCTGATCGTCTTTTCGACCTAAGTATTGAATTTCGCCATTAGGAAGCAACCTACCTAAATCACCAGACATATACATTGTAGCCTCTTCCTTTTCAGAAGACGAATCTGGAATGAAGCGTGCTGCTGTAAGTTCAGGTCTATATAAATATCCTAAAGAGACTCCATCTCCACCAATCACTATTTCCCCGATTTCCCCCTGGCTTACTGGAATCCCCCTTTCATCCACTATATAAATATGTGAGTTTGCTATTGGTTTTCCAATAGTAATCGCAGTATTCTCTTTAGTTATTTTAGTGAGTAGGCAACAAACTGTAGCTTCCGTAGGACCATATAAATTCCATAGTTCTTTACACCTCTGCAGCAAATTTTGTGCTAGTGACAAAGGAAGAGATTCACCACCTATCAAAGCCTTTAAGTTAAGTGGTTTCTCCCAGCCAGAATCCAATAAAATTTGCCAAATGCTTGGTGTTCCAAACATTATAGTAACTTTATCTTTAATCGCTTTTTTCAATAGGAGATTACCATCCAGCTTTGTCTCCTCATCAACGATTACTATACAGGAACCGTGAAGTAAAGGAAGAAAGATCTCCATGATCATCGCATCAAAAGAAATGGTAGTATGAGCAAAGATTTTATCGTTTTCATTTATACCGGGCTCAATAGCTAATGAAGTTAATAGATTTATAGTGTTAGCATGAGTCACTTTTACACCTTTTGGTTTCCCAGTCGATCCCGAGGTATAGATCACATAGGCTATAGCATCTAAAGAAATTGATAAATTAAGTGGTATAACTTCAAGATCCCTTTCAGACTTTTTAATATCTTCTAATAAAATGGTAGTACAGGAAATACTAACTTCCTGATTTGCTTTGGACGTGATGTAAAACTCTGCCCGTGAGTCATCAACCATAAAAGAAGTTCTTGAACTTGGGAATGTACTATCGATTGGAAGATAAGCAGCTCCACATTGTAATACTGCGAGAATTGTGATAATAAATTCCGGAGATCTTTCTAAGGAAACTGCAACGATGTGGTTTGGCAGAACTCCATATAGTTGCAACCAATTAGCCCTCCTATTAATCTTTTCCTGTAACTCACTGTATAGGATAAAATCCCCCTCGTACTCGAGCGCAACAGAATTTTCAAATAATGTGGCTTGCTTCTGGAACACCTCATGTATTGTAGATGAAGGGCAATGCAACCTCATACCCTTTATATAACTTTCATTTTTTAACATCTTAAAAAACTTTCAGCTCTGTATTAAAATAAAGGAAACAACTAACATTTTATGGGAATTAATATGTTAGGTAATCCTACAATTACATAATTACTAGGGTATTGCAACTTCAACTTTTTGGTGTTTCATCTGCTAAATTCTGGGTATATAATCTACACATTTCGGGGAAATACACAGCTATTTTAATATGATGATTATATTACAATATAATCATTTTCTACAGAAATGGAATATCATTTCTTAATACTAATATTACAAAACTTTGAGGGTGTTTTTCAAACCATGCTACACAGCCATCAAAGTTGCCTTTTATCGGCCTCCTTCAAATTATTACTTCTATTGTATTAGTTAACATTATCGATAATTAAGACCATTTACCCCAAACTAGTCTATAAGAAATAAATGGTCTGAAAGTTGAATCATTAACAAATAATAAAGAGAATTCGCTGTAATCTGCTACTACACAATTTTTTATAATTTGTTAAAATTTAAGTAAAATGCACGTTTTAACGACAATTATATATATTTGATCGGATTCAATAATCAATCTCATGGAAAGAACTGCCTACATTATCGATCAATCAACCGCCGTAACCGGCTATATTCTGAATGAAAAGTTAAACTTCAGAAGCAACTTCAGAGTAGCGAAATCTGATAGATCAACTAAAAGGACTACAAATTTTTCCTACAAAAAGATTTTAAGGAGCTATCAATACGTAAATAATTTCTGGAATAAATTAATTTCAAAGCCTGACTCTTTCGGAGCAGAAATGAATCCAGATATTTTTCAGATTTTAAATGAAGATCAAGGAAGTTCTGCCACCAAAATGATCACTACAGTCATTACCCAAAAACTCCAAAATTCTATAAAATCTACCAACCTTCGAGAAGTCATTGCCAATTGTAATAAAATATTTCATGAAGATTTTCCAGGGGATTTTATATTAGAATTTAATGGAAATAGAATGGGAATGTTCTTATTTGATGTTTGTTATGACCCCAATGGGAAACCAAACGTTAACTACAAATACAAACCTGAAATGAATAGTTTCAAAGATTTAACTTATTAATACTTTACTCAGAATTAGTATACATCTCCATTAGCAGCGAACACAAGTCCCCAACACACCTACTCTTCCGCCTACATGAAATATTTTATCCTGGTACTTACGCTACTTGCGTATACCTCATCCCAATGCCAAAATAATGACTTAAAGATTGAAGATTTGAACTCATCTTTAGCCAGTCTGAACGCTTCCGGTGGCTCGAGTAAGAATGAGTTTGGTGAATTCTCATTTTCTATTGGCCAGGTATTTACCAACCTGAATAATTCATCCAACTATAATATTTCTGAGGGAGTACATCAACCGGAAGAAATACAAATGGCCGAATTACTACCAGATCCTGAACCAAGTATAGAAATAAGCTCTTTCCCTAATCCTGTAGATGATTACTTCTTTATAGAAAATAACAGTCCTAAGATTAAAAATCTTACCTACCAACTTTTTGATTTATATGGTAAACTCATGCAAAGCGGTAAACTACAACAGTCAACCACCAGAATTAATGGAACCAGGCTTAGATCAGCGATGTATGTTGTAAACGTAATGGAAGAGGGGCGACACCTCAAAACATTGAAAATAATTAAGAGATAAAAAATGAAATGGATTTTTAGCTATATATTAATAGCACTACTTAATTGCGTAGCTTACGCTCAAACTCCCGAAAACTTCAGCTATCAAGGTATTATAAGAGATAACTCCAACATTCCTGTTGGGGATCGCGAGGTTAATGTCAAAATTCTTATCAAACAAGGTTCATCCAATGGTTCAAGTGTTTATGAAGAATTACATTCAACACAAACAAATGCCAATGGTCTAATTTCCCTGCAAATTGGATCTGGAAATAAGATACAGGGTGATTTCAGTAAAATTGATTGGGCTCATGGACCATTCTTTATCGAAAGTCAAACAGATCCTACTGGTGGATCGAATTATTCACTTTCTGGGATTAGTCCAATGCTAAGTGTGCCTTACGCTTTACATGCTAAATCTGCTCAGGAATTTAATGGAACAATTCAGGCCGCCCAAATTGAAAACATAAGTGCATATATAAACGGCGAAAATTCGGTGTTCGATGGTTGGGACAAAAATTCAAATGATGATTTTTCGGGAAATTATGAGGATTTAACTAATAAGCCAGCGATGTACAGTCGAGAAGAGATAGATCAGTTATTTACAGATATAAACATCCAGGAAAACACTTCTCAATCGCTGAATCTTGAAGGAAACCAGCTTTTGATTTCAGGGGGTAACGAAGTTGTTTTTGAGAACTGGGATATGAATGCCGCTGATGATTTTTCTGGAGATTATCAGGACCTGCAGAATAAGCCAGACCTATTCACTGGGAACTACGAAGACTTAACAAACCAACCTGAAATTTATACACAGGTAGAGGTCAACGAACTTATTGCGAATATTGGAGATCAAAATGGTATTTCTCAATCACTAAATCTTGAAGGAAATCAGCTTTTGATCTCTGGAGGAAATGAAGTTATTTTCGAAAACTGGGATATGAATGCGGCTGATGATTTTTCCGGAGATTATCAGGATTTAATAAACCAACCTGAAATTTATACGCAAGTAGAGGTCAACGAACTTATTGCGAATATTGGTGATCAAAATGGTATTTCTCAATCGCTGAATCTAGAAGGAAATCAGCTTTTGATCTCCGGAGGAAATGAAGTTACTTTCGAAAACTGGGATATGAATGCGGCTGATGATTTTTCCGGAGATTATCAGGATTTAATAAATCAACCTGAAATTTACACGCAGGTAGAGGTCAACGAACTTATTGCAAATATTGGTGATCAAAATGGTATTTCTCAATCGCTGAATCTCGAAGGAAATCAGCTTTTGATCTCCGGAGGAAATGAAGTTACTTTCGAAAACTGGGATATGAATGCGGCTGATGATTTTTCCGGAGATTATCAGGATTTAATAAATCAACCTGAAATTTACACGCAGGTAGAAGTCAACGAACTAATTGCAAATATTGGCGATCAAAATGGTATTTCTCAATCGCTGAATCTAAAAGGAAATCAGCTTTTGATTTCCGGAGGAAATGAAGTTACTTTCGAAAACTGGGATATGAATGCCGCTGATGATTTTTCCGGAGATTATCAGGATTTGCAGAACAAACCAGACCTATTCACCGGGAACTACGAAGACTTAATCAACCAACCTGAAGTTTATACGCAAGTAGAGGTCAACGAACTTATTGCAAATATTGGTGATCAAAACGGTATTTCTCAATCGCTGAATCTAGAAGGAAATCAGCTTTTGATCTCTGGAGGAAATGAAGTTATTTTCGAAAACTGGGATATGAATGCCACTGATGATTTTTCCGGAGATTATCAGGATCTGCAGAATAAGCCAGACCTATTTACCGGTAACTACGAAGACTTAATAAACCAACCTGAAATTTTAACTGTAACTGAAGTTAAAAATCTAATTGCTGATACGGAGAATAATGGTGAACAATTTCAGCAATTAAGTTTAGATGGGAATAAAGTCTCTATTTCAGAAGGTAATAGTATCAGCTTTGTAAATTGGGATATGAATGCAGATGATGACTTCTCCGGAGATTATACTGATCTTAAAAATAAACCAGATCTTTTCAATGGCGATTACCAGGAACTGGAGAATCTACCAGACCTTTATTCGCGTAAAGAAGTAGATGATCTTGTGGCGAACTTAGAGAACAATGATGGAAAACCACAGTCCTTAACATTAGAAAATAATAAACTTTCTATAGAAAATGGTAACAGCATAGTTTTCGAAGGTTGGGATACCAATGCAAGTGATGATTTCGACGGAAATTATTCCAGTCTTAAGGATGCGCCGAAAATATACACTCAGGCTGAAGTTGATAAAATCAAAGAAGAAATTCTGAAAGAAGCAGCAGAAAGATATTCTAAGAAAGCACAAGTAATTTCTCTAACTTCATCGCGGAGTATTAATACTGAAGATATCGGTAATACCATAGCATGTTCAAAATCAGCGACTTTAACTATTCCATCTGGATTTTCAGCAATGAAAGTAGGAGAAACGCTTAATTTAGAAGTTCACGGCGTATTATTAGTAATTAAAGGTTCATCTGGTGTTTCAATTAATGGCCAGACTGGAAAGGATATTTCTAAAGGTAATAACAAGATATATACTGGCGGTATAATTCGCAAAACAGGAAGTAATTCTTATATCATATTGTAATGGGAAAGTTCATTAATGCATTTCTCTTCGTTTTGATCTGTAGCAATTCTATAATTGCGCAAAATTATTACTATTCACTTCAGGAAACCCAGGAAACTACAACGCCTATAAAGGAAGTCAGAAACGTAAACGAACTTATTTCTGAATTAAAATCTGATGCCAATCTATATCTATTACCCGGTACATATACATTACAAGAAAGAATTAATTTAAAGGATATATATAATCTAAACATCACAGGTGCTGATAATGTAGTAATCCAGGGCAAACTTGAAAATTTGATACGCTTCGAAGAAGATGCTGAAAATATTTCTTTTAACAATATAGTATTTAAAAGTACTTCTACTGCCAAAGCAACGGATTATGGTGGTTTGATTTATTTCAATAATGCAAATGCCCGCAATATTCATTTTGAGGGCTGCACCTTCAGTTGTCCCAATACAGATACGAATGGATTAAAGTTTGTATCACAAGGTCCGTATAGATCTAAAAAAATAGTTATTATCAACTGTACTTTTCAGGATATTGGAAGGATGGCTATTGAAACGGTGAACCATGATTATGATGATGTATTCAGAATGGAAGATGTCACAGTAAAAGACTGTTATTTTAATAATCTTGGAACTAAATCTAAATACGGTATGGCTATTAGTCTGAGTGGTACTGGTAAGAATGCCGAAATCACAGACAATATTATAATAGATGCGAAAGATCGCGCCATTGAAAATGTAGCATGGAACAACGTTCTTATCCAAAACAATGAGTTGACTACAGTAAAGAATGCTTACAATCCAATATCTATGAATAGAAGAGCTGGTGGAAGTTTATATATGAAAGATGTTATAGTCAAGGGAAATTCTGGTACGGTTACCGGGAATAGCCCTCATTTGATAGAACTATATCATCTTGATGGATTAGAATATTCTAATAATAATTTTAGTGCCGATGCATTACACCTTAACGATGTTAAAAATTCATCTTTTAGAGACAATTTTCATTCTTCGGATGGTGGTATTGGATTATATGTGGAATACAAAAGTAGCAGTAATACCTTTTACGATAATACTTTGATTAGTGTGAGAAACTATGCCACTACGGTTCATTTCTTTGAAGGCGCCACAGCTAATACTTTAGAGAATAATGAGATTATAAAAAAAGGTGCTGGAGGTACTGTATATTTAGATGAAGACGGCGGAAATATTAATTTAGACCTAACAAACTAATATCTAATTAAATTAATAATATCGAATCCCATTAATTAGTAAGTTTCAGTCATTCATCCTGTGCTATAAAACTTGCTATGGATTGAATCAGTTCATCTGATGCATAAGTACCAAGTTCTTTTGAAACCTTTAATTTATGGGTTTCTTTGTTAGTTAAAATGTTTTGTAGTTCATCTTCATCTTCTACTACGTTTACATACCCAAGAGACTTAAATTTATTTGCGGTAGCAACTTGATGGTCGTTTCGATGCTCCCCAAACTTTAGCCGTCTGGGCATAATTATCAAGGTTTTCTGACTACTCATTGCAGACAGAATAGTTCCCATCCCGGCATGACTTATAATAAAATCGGCTCTATCGAATATCTGCTGAAATTTTAATGGATTTATAAATTTTACAGTTTTAAAATGAAGTGGTTCATAATTCTCTAATGGAGCCTGAACAATTATTTCATGACCTTCCAACTGCGGAGCTATTTTATCTATCGCTCTAATAAGCCTATCAAAAGGAACTTGGGTACCAATAGTAACAAAAATCATGAAAGTACATTTCCGTGAAACAATTGTTTTTTAGTGGCAAGTTCTGGCCATTGCGTGTAGGTTCTATCTACAAATCTGGTGGCAATTTTTCCACTAAGTGAGAACTCTTCTGCATTAGCTATACTATCTACCCAAATGGTTTTTGCTCCATAAACTTTACCAGCAAATAATGCGAGTAATCCTGGAAGTGCCCCAGTAGAGATAATTACGTTTGGTCGAATAGAGCGAACAAGTCTAAATATATTATACGAAGCAACTGGAAGTTTTATCTTTTCATCTCTATTAATATCTGGAATGGAATAAAACTTAAAATCCTGCACCGTTTCAGCAAAACCGTCCTTCGTTGATGCAAATATGACCTCATTACCCTTAAAAGCAGGTAATAATCTCAAAAGCTCAATCCAATGCCCTCCTCCAGAGGCAACTGCTAATATTTTCATCTAATATATATTATGATTGTATAAGAACTTTATACTTGAGCTATAAGAATAACACTTTCTAAAATTGAAAGAAAAAATAATTGCTATCTATATACCGCCTGTTCGAAAGTATTCAATGTTCAAAATTTTATTCTCTTAGAATAGTGATAGCATCAAAATATCTGAAACCCAGTAATGTGCTTATGTTAAAAATTTAAAATTAAAAATTACACTTTAAATTTTAATAAATAACTGAGATATTCCAATTATTATAAAGTAATCTAAAAGACGAATTTTAAATTTTATACCATAATAACACTCTCTTTAATTCAAGCAATTTTAATACTTATCAAAAATTCATTTGAAGAAGCTATTTTCTCTTAAGTACAGTAGTTGTTATCCTTTTCTCCTGATAATTGAGGTTTCCTAGAATTATATTCTATACTTTATATGATTACTCTTTTCTGTCAGTAAAATTGCATTACCTATATTATCTAAATTGTATTTGATTTAATTTACTTCCAATTATTTAATTTATTTGATGTTTTCAATAGGTAATACTAATTCATCTAATTCATGATCTTTTACAACTCTCCAACTTTATGATTATTCAATAAAAGATTCTAATGGCTTCCAAGAATAATCTTCAGCTGTATAAGCTTCTCTTTTCATATTACGTATACTTATAGTCTTGAAAGCTTTATTGAATATTGGCCACTGGCTTACTTTATATTTGAGACAAAGAGAGTATAATCTTTGTAGTCTATATGAATCTTCCATTCCATCCTTGTAATACCGTTTCAGAGCATTGCTAAAAACTTCATAATGATTTTCCAGTAAAACGTGTTTGGGAACATCTGTTAGCCTCGCGTCGCTATGCAGTCGAATTACTGTTCCATAATGATTCGCATGAACACCTTTAAATTTTTCACTTATACGAATCCACATATCTGTGTCTTCCGCATTTTTAAGTTTTTCATTAAATAGACCGATCTTTTGAAAAACTTCTCTTTTGAAAATAAAACCATTGGTATTAGCAAAGTTGGTTGTACTAATGGCGAGGTTACTAATATCTCTTGGTTCCACATTCAATTTGGTCCAGCGCTTAAACCTGTTATCATGCTCGATATCTATCATTTTTAATGAGTTGCAAAGTGCAAATCCAAAGTCTGGACCTGATTCTATCGCAGCAACCATCCTGGTCAAATGGCCAGGAAGATAAAAGTCATCAGAGTCAAGAAAACAAATATATGGTTTAGTTGCAGCCAAAATTCCACGATTTCTGGCGTATGATGCTCCCTTATGAATACTGTCTTTTGGTTTTTCTATGAATTTTACCTGAGGTCCAAACGATGAAGCCACTTTAGAGACCTCATCTGTCGAACCATCATCAGAAATCAAAATTTCTACTGAACCCTGATAATCCTGCTCCGTAATACTAATTATGGCTTCTTTTAAAAGCTTCGCCCTATTAAAAGCAGGAATAATGACACTAATTCCTTTCATAGTTTCAGATATATCTAAACTCATTCCTTTTGAGGTTTTACCCTTTTTCCAAATTTAGCTCCCATTGGTTTCTTCATTGTAACCAAGGAATGCAACTATTTTTAAAAATACTTAACTTCATTTCATATATAATAATTGGAACGAATAGACTTCGGATTTGTAAATTTCTGTCTTAATTGCGGCTATTTTGAAATATTCAAAAGTGCTAGTATCTTATTTTTCAACGACGTTTCAAAATTTAATACTTTCAGCAAGCTTAATATTTTGCTTAATATGATCAGGGTTAAACATAGAACATAACACCACACTATTTGGAAAGTCATGAAACAGCTTGGTCAATTTTTCGGCTGGATTCATCGTATTTAAACCAGTGGAGAAAGGTGAAAAGATTATGCTTGGCTGTCCAGCATTTTTTGAAACAAATTGCTTGTAATCAGTTCTAATCAAAGGATTGTTATATTGCGTTATATCAAACCTTTCTATATAGCTATTGTGCAAATCTTCTTGAGAATGCATTGAAGCAAGGCCAAAACACCTAATTTTTCCTTCTTTTTTTAAAGTCTCTGCGGTGACAATCAACTCGTCAATATTACCAATCGAATGATGAGGTTCGTGAATAAAAAGAAAATCTACATAATTCCTTTTGAGCTCACTCAAACTTTTCTCCAGACTTTTCTTCATATCGTCAGGCCGTAAAGGAACAACATGATCCAAAAATCGATTTCCAATTTTTGTGGGCTGTGAAGATCTGGCCTTTTTTAAGCTCATAACATATCGTACCATGGGTTTAACCTGATTCAGCATACCAGCTTTCCAGTTTGGAATAATCCCAAATTTAGTAGCTACATAAACATCATTTTTCCTATCCTTTATCATTTTACCTAGGACACCCTCAGCCTCACCATAGCCATAAGATCTTGCAATGTCAAAATAATTCACTCCGTACTCGAGAGCCATATCTAATGCATATTTAGCAGTCTTCAAATTAACAGATCCCATAATAGGCGCGCATCCAAAGCCGAGTATAGAAGCCTTTATATCTGGCGTTAATTCTGTTTTTTTCATTATCTATTATATATGATTAGCAAGACGAACTGCACAGGCACCTAAGAAGAATGTGGGGTTTGCCTGTCCCGAAGTAGGAAACACTGAACTGCTGCAAACATAAACATTATCTGTTCCATGTACCCTGAGATTTCTATCTACTACCCCATCTTCCGGAGATTCAGCTATCCTGGTCGTACCTATTTGGTGTACACCGTCTTTTGAAATTTGTTTAATGACTTTACCGAGGTCTTCTTCCTTATGCCAATATTCCAGTTTACCACAACCGGTATCTCTAAGATGCTTATCCAGAGCTTTGTGTGTTTTAATTATAGAATCAACATCCTTATCTGTAAAACCGTAATTGATTACTAGTCTATCGTTCTCGGGACTGAGTTCCATGCGGTTTTCTGCAATAGGCAACTGTTCAGATTGGAAGTAAAGTGCATACTTGTTCGTAGGACTGAATAAGAAGATACCAGGTAGTTTACGAGCAATCAGGTAGCGTTTGTAAAAAATCCTGGCTGGAGTGATAAAAGAGCCAGGAAAATCTTTCGCTAAGTTTAAAAGATGTTTCTGAATGCCAATTTTTTTCCCCTTTGTAATGGTGTGAGTAATTGCCGGAGGTGCAAGCTTTTTTGCTAGAAATGGGATGAGCATTGTCAAATACATGAAGGACATTGACCCATTCTTATGTTTGGGATCATAATAGAAAGGATTATCTAACCAGAAAGCCGTATTGAGCAAATCATTTTTCTTAAGATAGCTGGTCTTAAATTGCATCCTCCTTCTTATGTATGTCCCATCTGCATTTCTAAGAAATCCAAAATCTGTCTTCTTAGGATCACCATTAAAAATTATTGAAGCTATCTTTCCAAATAAGTGACATTGGTAGAATTTTCCTAATGCCTGGGGTACACGCTTGAGCCTATCAAATAAATGAGTGTTGCGAAGTAGTAATCTCGTAGATTCCTGTCCTCCTGCAGCAATCACAAAGTTCTTAGCCTTTACCTCATCGTAGCCCTTATTTTCAACACTTCTAATTTTCAAGGAACTAACCTTTCCATTTTCATCCAGGTTTCCAAAATCTCTTGCTTCGTAGCCAAGGAGAATTTTGAGGTTCGGAAGTTGTTCCAGAGTTTCCCCATATCTTTTACCAAAACGAGTTGGCATACTCCAACGCTCTATTCGACTATCTGTGACTATTCCTTCCGTAAAATCCTCAGCAATGTGTGTGTCTTCAAATTTGGGAATTTTTTTTAAGTCGAATACGGGATCGCCACATTCAAAAAATTTTGTAGCCTTAGGAACGAAAGGCTTGACCTCTTCAAAAAAGTCGAGATCCCAAGTACAGTTATTATTGATTGATGGTCTTTTTAAAAAATCAATTTCGTCATACATTACACATCTTCCCCCCCAGGTAAGAGAAGTACCGCCCAAGCCTTTATTAGTGCAATTGTAGGGCTCATGGTGATTACCTGGAACCTTAATATCAATTGAATCATCCAAAGAGTTTTGCTTAGGCTGACCTGTAAATCCAAATTCAACCATTAGCACTCTACTTTCTGGATGTTTTTCCATATACTCCATCGTCATAATCATACCAGCAGGTCCGCTACCTATTACGCATAGATCAAAATTTGTATCTAAAGTCATTACACTCAATTTTATTGTTTATACCTACTGGTTTTAGCTTCTGTCAAGTACTAGCTGTTGGTTTTGGTCGCTGAAATGTTTCAAGGTTTTCCAAGAAGAATCCTCTTGCATATTTGTTTTATTTTTACTCTTCCTATTAGCCATAAAAAGATAAATATTCTTTAATACTGGCCACTGACTTATCTTATACTTTAAGGAAAGTACACTAAGCGCGCGGCATCTATATGAATCGTTCAAGCCAAGAGTGTAGTAACGCCTTAGGGCACTTCTATAAACTTTATAATGTCCCTTGATTAGGTCGTACTTCGGAATTTTAGTAAGCTGATCTAGGTCATGGATTCGTATTACAGTACCATAATGATTCGCATACTTACCTTTAAATTTTTCATTGATACGCATCCACATATCAGAATCTTCACCTACTTGAATGTCCTCGTTAAAAAGTCCGACTTTCTCGAAGACTTCCTTTTTAAAAATAAACCCATTGCTGTTTGCAAAATGAATTGTTGTAATAGAAAGATTGTCCAGATCTCGTGGTTCAATATTGGTTTTCGTCCAGCGTCGAAATCTTTCCTCCTTTTTATTATTAAGCATTTCTAAAGAATTGCAAAGTGCGAAACCTAATTCAGCATCAGAACTAATAGCATTTTCCATTTTTTCTAAATGTCCAGGAAGATAAAAATCATCTGAATCTAGAAAGCAAATAAAGGGTTGAGTCGCACTTAAAATACCCCGATTCCTGGCTCCCGATGCTCCTTGAGTACTACAATCCTTCGGCTTTTTTAGTATTATCACTTTACTACCAAATGAGGATGCAGCAGCAAGGGTACGATCTGTAGAACCATCGTCTGATATGATAATCTCAATTGGACCCGGATAACCTTGTTGTATCACGCTTGAAATAGCATCTTTAACAAACTCCGCTCTATTAAAAGTAGGGATTATGATGCTGATTCCTTTCTTTCTTTCGACTATATCCAAACTCATCGGTGAAGTTTAAGCTTCTGCTTCTTCAAAAACACTCTTAAATTTATCCAAAGTAGAGGCAAAAGAATAGTTTTCTAAAAAAATATTTCTATTATAGGTATTGAACTTCCTTTTTCCTCTGATCGTCAACTCATTGATAGTTTCTATAAATTCTGCTTTAGTATTGCATTCAGCTCCGGCTTTATTGGTCTCTACATTGTAGCCAATGAATGCTTCTTTCGTTCCAACAATATTTTTTCCATACATCAATGCTTCACAGATCTTTACCTTCATACCACCGCCCATAAAGATAGGAGCTAATACAAAATCGGCATTTCTAATAGTTTTTGAAAGATCTGGCACAAAACCAAGATATTCGATCTTTGGATGGTTTAATTTCTTACTTACAATATTGGATGCGCCGCCTGCTATTTGTAATTTGATATCAACATGATCGAGCACTTCCCGAATAAACCATGATATACCATGAATATTTGGAAACCAAGTACTACCTACAAATAGGAAAACTGGTGGTAAATTAGTCTCTTCTTCAACGTCTACTTCTCCAGATGTGTAGTTATCTTTAAAGCTAATAGGAATTTGATAGGTTTTCTTGTTTGAAAAATTGCTATAAATCTTGCTCAAATCATTTAAATCACGCTTATTGAGTACAATAATTTTATCTGAAAACTCTACAGCATTTTTTTCATTATAGTACACTATTAAACTTCTCCAGAAGCTCAAAGGATTGGCTTTTATTTCTTCCTGGCTCATTTTATGTTCAACATTATGAAAAAAGCAAATAATCTTTCCTTCGTACTTATTCTTCTTTAAGTACTTAGCCAATACTCCATAATAGGATGAATCTATAAAAACATACTCAAATTCAGATGAACGCTCTAGAATGGTATTTAATACCTCTTTTGATATACCAGCATTGTAGCCTCGTGTGTAATTTCGAAATCTCGATAGTACAGAAGTAATATTTCTCTCTACCGGGGTGATCAATTGAATAGCATCAACCATTTCGTCTCCAAACGTTTGGCATAAGGAAAGGTAATTCCTGTTCGTGCATTGTGAACCACCGCCTCCGGAGTTTGATTTGTAGTTATTTGAGCATATAAATAATAATCTCATTTGATTGTTTTAGGAGATGCATTTCTAAATAAATATTTCATTGAAATAGTATCTAAATAATGTCTCATTACTCTGATATCCTCTCTTATCTTATATCTATTTGCGCTTCCCATTTTCAATTCAATTAAGATTCTTATAATTCTCAGATATGTTCTTAGTACTCGTCTCAGCAACCTATTTATTGAGTTTACTTTTCAGAAGCGCAAGATCATTATTCAATTTTGAGAACGCTTAAAATAGATTTCTGAAATTCTTTTACCACTATTTCTGAATCGTGCCTGGTTTCTGCAACAGTTTTAGCAGTATTCGCAATTCTCTCTCTTAGTGAATGATCTGAGAAAATTTCTATTAATTTCTCTGCCAGCACTTTAACCTTATTATCTGTAATTACCACGGCCCACTCATATTTTTCAGCATATTTCACCAATGCTGTATCCTGAGGAGCAAATATTGCAATAGGAGTACCGCTCGCCATATATTCCGGAGCTTTAGTAGGCATTGAATACTGAATATAACTTAAAGATTCATCGCTAAAATCATATGGGAGTATAAGTAGATCGGCTTGAGAGAATACTACAGGAAGTTCTTCATATTCAACAAACCCATTAAGTACAATATTTTTATTATTCTTAATCCAATCTGGTGCTTCTTGTGCCTGAACAACAAACTTAATTGATGTTCCAAGATTCTTGTTAACTATTTCTACCGCATCTGCAATACTTTTTAGAGATTTATCGATACCAAGGCCCAATCTTCCGGCATATAATATGGTTGGATTTTCTGGTAGTTTATAATTTTCTCTTTGGGCTTTTTTCCAGAAATCAATATTAATAGGGTTATGAAATGTGATGAATTTTTTTTGATATCGTCTTTCATATTCTTCGCACATATAATCACTTATTCCCATTAATAAATCTGCTCGATTCAAAAGCGCCCTGAATTCTTTATTAATTTGATCTTTCCAGAAGTTCTTTAGGAACCCATTGATCCCTATTAATGTTGGCCAGTCATCCATCATATGGAAAACCATGGGCTTCTTCAAGTAATCGCAAATTTCAATTCCCAACAGTATATCTTCCCTGGTATTGGCTTGTAGATATAAAACATCAGGGTCAAAACTATCTAACCAGGCACAGAATGTATGAGATAGACCTGTTCTAGCCTGAAAATGTGAAAACCCAAAATATTCCATTGTTGGCTGCATATAATCCATTATCAGCTTTTCTCTGAATTTGGATTTTTCGACGATAACTTTATTTTTGGTTCCTTCTTTTTGTTTGATATCAAGTGCACCTGAATAGTATTTTCTACTCAATAAACTAAATGGAAATATCCATTTCCGTTCTTCAGATCCTAACTGATAATAATTGTTACAAAGTTTGGGATCCATACTTTCAGTCAACAAGTAACCCGAGCATGCTACCGCTAATTTTTCTCTATCCCAACGGCTAAAAAGATTTGACAGAGTGATTCCTCCACCTGTGTTAGTATTGAATGGTTGATTTACAATTAAAACTTTTGGTAATGACATTCTTATACTTTTAATGAGATTGACTCTGGATATTTTCTGTTACTTCCTCAACACTTTTAGTTCCTTTAAAATATTCCTCAAGTAAATTATCTGGAATATTTCTTAGAGTTTTAGAGTAACAAATTCCTACTGCAATCCATACTAGAATGTATTGCATAGTAAAGGTATGTATTGTAGAAGGATACATTATGAATAAGGCCCAGAGTATCCACATTGCTGAAGCCTTGCTAAGTAAATTTTTTGAATTGAAAAGCCCTTTAAAAATGGCAGGGACTGTTATCAATAGAAAGAGCAGCATCGAAATTACTCCTCCTTTCAGGATGATTTGAAAATAATCAGTTTCAATAGTGTCCCTGTAGCCGGTAATATTATCGGGATCAATTCCGGGACAAAAATATTGCCCCAACATTCCCCGACCCACTAACCAGTCGTTCGTTCCCATGTCCCGAAAAAAGCAAGTCTCCACACTAGACCTGGTATCCTCTAATCCTCGATCCATAAGGTTTTCGAACAAACCATTCTGGCCTGCGTTGAAAATTTCCATACCAAAAATCGCTAAAAATCCACTTAGAAGCAGGGATATAAGTATGATGAAGAGCTTTGAATTAGTATTAGATAAATATAGTAGATAAACCAAAACCACAGGTAGCAATTCCATCAATATTAATCCTCTTCTTGCCCTTACTATGGCGAAAAATAGTGTTACAAACAGAATGCTTACAGCAAATACTTTTTTTCGAAAGTTCTGATAGCGATAGGTAAGTATTAAAAATAAGCTTGGACTAGCCAAAGTTTTAGAGAAATATTCGACAATAGCCTGACTTTGAAGACTTTCACCTGGGCGCAGTAGTTCTCTAATGAATAGAATGTCATAACCAATATAGATTACTCCTAAAACTATTATAACGTCAAAAAGGCGCTTATAACTAACCAGTTTTTTCGGAAATAAAATAAAAAGTGGTACTAAATATAAAAAAACACCGAACCATGCATCAAAAAGTATAAACTTCATAGAATTATAGTTGAAATCAATGCCTCTAAATACAACTATAAACAACCAGGAGATATATATTACATAAATAGCCTGTAGATATCTATTAGAAATATTCAGGCTCACCAAGTAAGTGCCGGTAGGTATAAAAATTAAAATTCCGATGATTTGTAAAGCCTGACAGACATTATAATTTACAGTTTCAGTAGTAGAAATTGTATAACTCGCAGTATAAAGCAAAAACCCGAACCAGAAGAGATTAAGCACCTGGCGATCCCTCTTAGCTAGAAATAGATCTTTATACAAAATTTCGTGATTCATCGAAGCGAATGTCTTAGTTTAAAAGTCTTTGGATGATATCTAAATGTTGATCCATTATTAAATCTCCTTCAAACTCCGGTAGGGCGTACCCCTTAATTTTATTTTCAAGACAGTATTTTATTCCTTTCGCTAGATCTTGCGAGTTCTTGCATTCTGCAATATAGCCGTTGGAAGTGTGCTTTATTAGATCTGGGATTCCCCCAGTATCAAAGGCAACTACTGGGGTGCCGCAATGATGTGATTCCAATATAGTATATGGGAGGTTATCTGCGACAGATGGTGCCATAAAGACATCAGCAGCATTATACATTAAATTTGTAGCATAATCACTGGTCAGGAACCCCATAAATCGTGTTTTGAAAGCTATACTATCCGCAATCTCCTGATTGTAACCACTTCCAAATATTAAAATACTTGCGTTATTAAAATAGCTATCTTCAGCAATTATTTCCAAGGCCTTCTGCAAATATTTCCATCCTTTATACGGACTATCAATTGAAATTGCACCAAAAGCTATAACAATTTCTTCCTCTTCAATATTGAGTATTTTTTTAGCTATACTTTTATCAAATGGTTTGAAGATTTTTCCGTCGAGATAATTAGGAACGTGAAACACTGGTTTTTCCTTTGTCAACGCCGAATCTTTAGCACAATTAAATAACCATTTGCTAGGTGCAATGAAGTTTACATTATCGTATGTTGAAAATAACTTTTTCTTTTTATTGAATTCACTGGTAGACAGATCATTATGATTGTCTCCTGTAAAGAATTTGCAATTATTGCACTCCTCCATATATTTATTACAACCAAAACTATGATGACATCCGCCGGTTATGGTCCACATGTCGTGCATAAAAAACAATATTGGCTTATTAAGCTTGATCAATTCTTCGATATTCTTGAGGCTGAGAAAACCGTTCAAAACCCAATGTATATAGATCACATCAGCATCCCGCACCATGTCCATATCTGAAATATTAGAACCGAGCACTGGATATGAAAAAATACCAAATTCAGATGTCATATTTCTTTTCAAAAATCCTTCTGCCTTATTATTGGCTTTAGAAATCCATCTGGAGTTTCTTCCCAGGCTGGTAATATTGCTGGATTCATCTAGATCATTATACAAGGAAAGTAAACTCGAAGATACGCCCCGGTTCACAAAAGCTTCGTGAAGTCTATACCCAGGACTGGAAGACGTAGTTGCATATTGTAAATGCAGTACCTTTAAATTATCCATATGAGATTCTATTTGAGCCAAAGCCCTTTTTTATTTTTAACGATTATCATGTAGTACTGTAAAGGAGCAATAATAAACGCATTGAAATTCGCTATTACCGAAGCTACAAAGAGAGAATAAACTCCCATTTCAAAATATTTTATAAATACAAGAACAAGGGCAATAAAGATAAAGGGACTTAGTATACTAGCCCAGAACTGTATACGCAAAGCACTAATTCCATTTAAAAAGCTTACATACTTAGACCCAAATATCATCACACTAAAATATATGAAACCCCACAGTGATAAAGAAAAATTAATACTGACCGTTCCTTCACCAAGCCAGAATTTATAGACATAATCTGAAAGCAATAACATAACTAAACCGGCCAAAATGAACAATATATTTAAGAGGTTGTACTTTTTGATCCCCTTTCGTATCCATTCTATATCCCGATTCAAAAATGCCTCTGTGGATGCAGACCAAAATGGAGTTATAAATATCATAAACGCCATATTTAAAACCCCGAAGTACTTATAGACAATGTTATAATCTGTTACATCTACAGGTCCAAAATTGCGGGAAATTATAATGTTAGCAGATTCAAACTGAATGATTCCGGCAATTTGAATTATAAAAAATATACCGCCCAAATTAAACAAGCTTCGAGCGTGTTCAAACTTTACTTTGCTTAATACCGGCCTGTATATACTGTATTTTCCAGAAAAGAAGAAAATATTGGCACCCGCTAAAACTACAATTGGTGCTGCACACAGAGCTATCCCTAAATAAACCAGCGAACCCTGGGTAGTAGAAACAAGAATATATATAATGATTAATGAGAGAACCTGACCAATTAGGTCAATTAGCGATGCCTTTGCTGGCTCTTGATCTGCTGTAACAATAGTAGTTACAACCCTCAAAACAAATTGCAAACAAAAGTAACTAAAGACTATGACCACTAATAGTGAAATCTCTTCAGATAATCCTGGTGAGACTTTAAGCATATCGCTCCAATCTAACAAAGGATTGATAAGAAAGAACAATCCCCAAAGCATCGTGAAAATTATTCCAAGCACGGCATAGGTGGTACTTACATATACCTGTGCACTACTATGATCTCCTTCTGCTTTAGCTTCAGCAAACTTATTTCTAAGTCCCTGAGTAAGGCCAATATCAAAAAAGCTGAACCAGGCAACAATAGAGCTAATGGTTAACCAAATCCCATAGCGATCAGGATTCACATAATTAATTGTCAAAGGGACAAGAAGTAGACTAATGCCTATACTACCACCTTTAATAAGAATGGACGTGAAGATATTCTTTTTGGCTTTAATACTTCGTGCCTGTCCTTTATTCAGAAATGTATGAAAGAATGATAGTAACGGCTGTAGATACCTTTTTGTCATAACTTAAAAATTGATGGTTTGGAATATGAACTGCGCTTATTTTTGAGCAGCATATCCCTCGTAACCATAAACCTGGCTATAACCATATCCATAACCACTGTCCTTCTTTACAAATCCTCTTTTTTTAAGTCCGTTAAAGACTATACCTGCATGAGTTAGATTTTTCTCAACTTTATTGTGATCTAATCTCTGTAAAATTTTCTTTGGAGTGAAATCGTGCCTTACTACGAGTAGGGTAATCTCACTAAATTCTGAAAGCAAATTGGCGTCTGAAACTAACCCTAGAGGAGCAGAATCCATAATAACGTAATCATATTGAACTGAAAGTTCATCGAACATAGTCTCAAGTTTACCATTTAGAAGAAGTTGAGTTTGATCCTCGCCACCTGTGCCCGCGGGTAAAATATCCAGATTAGGGTTTGCTTCCAATTTTACAATTAGCTTATCAAGCTGAGTTTCACCCTTTAGATAATCAACAATACCTTTATTATCTTTCAAATCGAAGATTCTAGTCGTATTCGGTTTTCTGAAATCCATATCCAGCAAGATCACTTTCTTACCAGATTGCGCTAAACTGGATGCCAGATTCTTGCTAACAAAACTTTTACCTTCTCCAGCCAGGCTTGAAGTAACCAGGATTTTCTTTTTTCTGAAAGTACGACTATACAAACCTAATTGTGCGTCCAGCTGCCTGAATTCTTCAATTACTGGCACATCCTCAGGATTCTCCAGGGATAATAACTTTCCTCCTTTTAGATATGATAACTCGCCAATTACAGGCAGACTAGTAGACTCTTCAATTTCTGACCGGAACAGTACTTTACTGTTCATCATTTCCTTGGTAATTACGTAAGCGATCCAACCACCTATTGCTAAAAACAAGGCAATTCCATAAATTTTGATTCCTTTTGGGCTTACAGGCTCCAGGGATGCCTGTGCTTTGGTCACCACAGATTCATCTGCGAGAGTAGGAACGTATGAAAGGGCAATCTCTTCTCTCTTCTGAAGCAGATATGCGAAAAGATCGTTTTTCACAGTCTTCCTACGCGTAATCTCCAGTAATTTGCGTTCTTTTTCGGGAATGGTTTTTAATGCTGAATTGTATCTTCCAGAATTTGAATAAAGATTGGATAAACTTGCATTTAAATTACTTTTCTGGCTTTGTACATTATCTAAAATATTAGGTCTCGTTTTATTAATCTCATCCGCTAAGGACATCAACATCGGATTATTTACCGCTGTTGTTTTCTTTAAACGTGCGTACTCAATCTCAGAATTATACAGCTTCTGAAGTAGTTGAGTTAACACAGGATCATCTATTCCCAATGTGGAAGGAACTATACTACCACCGGTATTTTTTGATTGAATATAATTCTCGACCTTATCTAATACAGATAGTTTTAGTCTGATATCTGCGATACGTTGATCATTCTGGCCCGCATCCTGCAAATAAATCCTACTTTGTTCACTTAGATCCACAACACCTTTTGAGGAACGATATTCTTCAATTTCAGTTTCTAAATCACTAAGTTCATCTTCGACATTAGTAATACGAGATTCAATAAATTCCATAGTATTAGCAGCCAGTTTATTTCTGTCTTCTATTCCTTTTTGGTTGTATGCTGCGATCAAACCATTTAAAATATCCTCTCCTCGACTTGGCACCTCATCTTCCAGACTCAGATTAATGACAGTCGATAATTTCTCGGGTGGAGTTACCTCTAATGATTGTAATAAACTTTGATTTACACTTCGGGGATTAACCAGAATAAAATATAGTGGATTGCTAGCTTGCTTAACTCTATTCTCATTTGGAAAAAACATGACCTCACCAAATGAACTCATTACCCATTGGTTTAAAGGATATATTTTCCCATCTACTTTCAATTCATCTGTAGATGAGTCAAAAGTAAAATAATGTTCGCTAGGAGCCTCCTCATCAATTAGGATCTTATCTGGATTTTTAAGTTTGATATTTATAGGTGATGAGTTATATGCCGAAACAGATTTTACACTTAAACCAAAATAATCTTTCTCTTCAAAAATGGGAACATATAAATTGAGGGTATCTACTACCTTTTTCATTATATCGGGAGATTGTATTACCTCAATCTCATTCTCTACAATTTTTTTTGAATCAAAAGGGTTCATGGATTCAACCATTTGACCATCATCAACTCCTTTATTTTCATCCTTAATTATAAGGGTTGCAGAGATACCATACGTAGGAGTTTGATACTGCTTGAAGCCCCATGCTAAAAATAAAGCTACTATCAGGAAAACAGCAAGCAATGGCCAAAATGGAAAAAACAAATCCATCATCGAACTCAATAGATTTTCGTTTTTGGACGCTTTATTATTAGTAGACATAAGTTCTATTTTATCTTTTTTAATTAGCAGTGATCACAATTACTCCTAACGAAAGTGCACTAAGTATAACTGGAAGCCAGGATGTCAAACGAGATGTGCTGGCTACCTTCGATTTATTTGGTTCAACGTAAATAATATCATTTGGCTTTAAAAAATAATTAGGTGAAGTAAATATTTCATTAGAAGTCAAATCTATTCTAGTCAATTTTTTAATGTCTTTGTCCTCCCTTATTAGTAAAACGTTATCTCTTTGGGCGTAGATCGTAAGATCTCCAGCAAGACTTAAGGCTTCTAATATGCTTACCTTTTCACTAGGTATTGTTAATACAGAAGGATTACCTACTTCTCCCATCACTGAAATTCTAAAGTTCAGGTACCTGATATTCACTATGGGTTCTACTAGCAATTCTCTTTTCTCGAGTTCCTCGGTAATTTCTTCACGCAATTGGGGCTTGGTTTTGCCAGCAGCCATAATTCTCCCAAGAAAAGGAAAACGAATATAACCGTCTTGATCTATTAAATATTGCGGAGCCTGATTGCTATTATTACGGTCCATCTCTGAGCTATTAACCGGGTTGAAGATCTGGGTAGCTTCTGGATTTAAGCTACTTACAGCGATACTTAATAAGTCATTTTCCTTCAATACTGGCTCTAAGTTCTCAAGATTGGATTTAAATTGTGAATCAGGAATATTATTAAAGTAAGTAGCGTCTTTTAGGTTCGAACAGGAGGCCAGTAAAAGTACCAAAACTGACAAATAAACGTATTTTGAAATTTTTATCATTGCTTGCTAATATGAGTTAATATTGTTCGTGTTAATTGCCAGATTATTTATTATGAGTGTCTTGGAGGTACCAATCATAAAGTTTTTCTACACCTTCAGGTAGCTCTATTGAGTGTCTCCATCCTAAACTATTGATCTTAGATACATCCGTAAGTTTTCGAGGTGTTCCATCAGGCTTAGAAGTATCAAAAATTAAATTTCCTTCAAACCCAATTTTTGATTTAATTAGTATTGCTAGTTGTTCTATGGAAATATCCTCTCCAGTACCAATGTTCAAATGAGTGTTTCTCACCTCCGCCTTCGTTTGTTCTAAGTTTTGATTTAAGAGATCAGGGAAATCAACATTTTTCATGACGTAAACACAAGCCTCTCCGAGGTTCTGACTATAGAGAAACTCCCTCTTAGGTGTACCTGTCCCCCAGATAGTGACAGTCACATTTCGCTCGTAAGTTTTTTCAATTCCGAAGGAATTCAATACCTCTATAATTTCATTTTCATTGCTGGAACTGTCAATACCTTCTATCGGTCTTTTCAGTAAATCTTCCCTAATTAAATTCCAGTTTCCTTCTTCCAGTGCTTTACCTAAATGCATTTTTCTAACCAACGCCGGGAGAACATGTGACTTTTTCAGATCAAAGTTGTCATTAGGTCCATACAGATTGGTTGGCATTAATGAAATGAAGTTGGTGTTATACTGGAGATTATAACTTTCGCACATTTTGATTCCGGCAATTTTTGCAATCGCGTAAGGTTCATTCGTATACTCCAGTGGGCCGGTAAGTAAAGAGTCCTCTTTCATTGGTTGTGAGCAATTCTTAGGATAGATGCAAGTACTACCTAGAAATAACAGCTTCTTAACTTCAGTTTTGAAACTTTGATGAATTACGTTGTTTTGAATCATCAAATTTTCATAGATATAATCTGCTCTGTATGTATTGTTGGCTTCAATCCCTCCAACTTTTGCTGCAGCAAGAAAAACGTATTCTGGTCTTTCTTTTTCGAAAAACGCTTTTACCTCCTCAGAGTTTGCCAGGTCTAATTCATTGTGGCTTCTGTAGATCAAATTTCGGTAGCCTTTCTCTTGAAGTTCTTTGAGAATGGCACTTCCAACTAATCCCTTGTGACCGGCAATGTAAATCTTAGAGTTGTGTTTCATATAAAAAGAAAATTCCGAGAATTTTATTCGTAGTAGTTGAAGGTTTGATAACCGTTTTGATGTAAATGTCTTTCTTTTTTCATCAACTCAATATCCATATCCATCATTTCATTTACTAAATCCTCTAATGCATATTCTGGAGTCCAACCCAGTTTTTCATTAGCTTTACTAGCATCTCCAATTAATAGTTCCACTTCGGTTGGTCTAAAATATCCAGGGTCGATACAAATTATCTCAACACCTGTTTCCAATTTATAATCTGGATTAGAACACTGCTTTACAAAGCCTTTTTCGTTCACTCCTTCACCCTTAAACTCCAGGGTTATTCCAACTACACCAAATGCCATAATTACAAAATCACGAACCGAGGTAGTCTTACCCGTTGCGATCACCCAGTCTTCTGGCTCATCTGCTTGTAGTATCATCCACATCATTCTTACATAATCCTTTGCATGCCCCCAATCTCTTTTAGCATCTAAATTACCCAGGTATAATTTGTCTTGAAGTCCCAAGGCTATTCTGGAAGCCGCTCTTGTAATTTTCCTGGTAACAAAGGTTTCTCCTCTAATTGGAGATTCATGGTTAAACAAAATACCATTACAAGCAAACATATTATATGCTTCTCGATAATTAACTGTAATCCAATAAGCATACATTTTAGCAACCGCATAGGGACTCCTTGGATAAAAAGGAGTTTTTTCAGTTTGAGGTACTTCCTGAACCTTTCCATATAGCTCTGAGGTTGAAGCTTGGTAAATACGGGTCTTTTTTTCAAGGCCTAACAACCTCACCGCATCTAAAATCCTTAATGTTCCCAGACCATCAGCATTTCCAGTATATTCAGGGATTTCGAAGCTCACTTGAACGTGACTCATAGCCGCGAGGTTATAAATTTCGTCTGGCTGAATTTCCTGAATAAGACGAATTAAATTGGTACTATCCGTCATATCACCATAATGAAGTATAAAATTCCTATTCTGAACATGAGGATCCTGATAGAGGTGATCTATCCTGTCAGTATTGAATAACGAAGCTCGTCGTTTTAATCCATGTACCTGGTACCCTTTCTTCAGTAAGAATTCACTTAGGTACGCACCATCCTGGCCAGTAACGCCAGTAATAAAAGCTACTTTCATTTGTTCAATTTTATTGGGGAACTAAAAATTTAATAGGCTTTTTCATCACCTTTAATGGCAAGCACAACAGTTCTATATATAATCTGAAGATCCAGCATTGGAGTCCATTTTTCCAGATAAAATATATCCATTCTTGTCCTATTAATTATATCAGATTTTCTCACTATTTCACCTCTATAGCCTCTTACTTGTGCTAGTCCGGTAATTCCTGGTTTCGCGTAATGACGGACTAAATATTTATCTACATTTCGTTCGTAATCTTCAGTATGAAGCTGCATATGCGGCCTAGGGCCAACTATACTCATATTACCTAAAAATACATTTAAAAACTGAGGTAATTCATCTATACTGGTCTTTCTGATAATCTTACCAATTTTAGTCACTCTTAAATCATTCCGGGTACACATATGACTATTAGCCTCTGTATTTACAGCCATCGATCTAAATTTGTAACACCAGAAAGATTTTTTCTTTTCTCCATGTCTCAATTGTTTGAATATAACCGGTCCCTTAGACTCCATTAGATTTAGGACGAACAAAAGTGGAATTAGCCAGGAAAGTACGCAAACAATTACTATTGAAGACACTAGAATATCAAACAACCGCTTCCCATATTTCGCATAGTTTTTATCCATTGGAGACTTTCGTAGGTTCAAAACGGGTAAGGTTTCAAACAACTCAAACTCCATAGAACTTGAATAAATCGCTTTCGTATCTGGAATTAATTTAAGCTTCTTCAGATTATTATCAGCAAAGGTTCTGAGCCTTGCTAATTCTTCAGAATTAAATTGGCCTACAGAACAATATATTTCATCAATTTCATGATTTATAATATATTCGAAGGAGTCTTCAAAAGAACCAAGTTGGTTAATGTGATTTTTTTTGCTTCGCTTATTCTGAAAAAAACCTAAATACCTATAGCCGTATTCAGGGTTAGAGAAAATTCTCTCAAGTCTAACCAAGTTTTCATCCTTACCCAGAATGATGACTTTCAAGAAGTTTCCACCTCCTTTTCTATACATTTTCCGAAATTCAAAAAATAGCCATCGATATCCGGACAAAAACGAAAATAATATCAGGAGAACTAAAATTTGTACCTGCGGATCAAAATCTATTTTGACAAAAGCTAAAACTGTAAAATAAGACAACGAAAAGACAAAATAATGACGCAAAAATTTATGAAATTTATTAATAAACTTCTCTTTACGATCTATACTATAGAAGCTAAGTCCAATCCCTATTAGTAACCATGCTATGTTCAAACTTGTAGCCACAAGAAAATTTGCAAAAGTCTCTGGTGTTAGCACATAGAGGGTTGAGTTAATTATAGCTAGGTGTATAATAACAGAAAATGGAATGATAAAAATTGAACCTTTCACGTATATGAATTTTTGTTAAAATACTCGTACATATTTCAGCACGATCGACCTCACAAGAACTGATGATTACTATCAAAAAAGTAGCATCTCTTCTTGCCTAAACTCTCTATACAAACTGTGGGTAAAATGAAATATCTCTATTAGTGGGGAATAAGATATTTCAAAAGTTGGTTAGGATCTTCATTGGTTGGCATGAAATAATTTGTAAAACAACATGCCAACAAGTTTAAATGTGTAAAATTGATTTTATTTAAATCTCATTATTTTAAATCAAAGAAATGAAAAGAAGAGGTACCTCAGAAATTTATTCGACAAGACGCCTATATAATCTACAATTGTATGATATTTTGCTTTTTTTGGCTTTTGATCTGGATAGTCTAGACAGTTTATCGCCTTATCATAAATTGATTATTCCTAGTATTTAATGAAACTAAAACCTATATCAGTTCCGGGATTTACAGCCATATAGTAATATCTTTCCCACAGATAATTTGACTAAGACTTGATCTCGTTCCGTGTGTTTGAACATACGCTTCACCTACAAATCAACCGTAGGAGGCGTTAAGTAATTTTCTTACTAAAAATCCATTTCTACCGGCAACTAAATAATGGAAGATATAATCTGAGAATCTTTGGCTGGAAAGTAACATAAAAAAACCCTCACAGAATTCTGCAAGGGTTTTTAAGTACTCGAGGCGGGAATCGAACCCGCACTCCCGAAAGAACTGGATTTTGAATCCAGCGCGTCTACCAATTCCGCCACTCGAGCTTGTGGACGGCAAAAATATAAAAAAAATGTAACCGCAACTTATAAATTGCAGAAAATATAGGGAAAGAAACTTCCGTACTCGACATAAAACTCAATCAGTTTTATCAACCTCTTAACTAACTAAATACTAGGGTTTTGTAAAATGTAGAAAATTTTTATCACCGATGTAAAAGCAATTGAATTTTGACATACATTCGCCCGATTTTAAATTATATCACATAAAATGAAAAAAAATTTTTTTGGTGCTTTAGCACTTGCTCTTATGGTTGCAACTATCTCTTGTACAGACAAGAAAGAAGATTCTACTGAAACTCCTATCTCTCCGGTAGCAACTCCGGTAGATGCTGAAGCTTCTCTAGATCAGGATTCTGAGACTACATCTGAAATGATGAGCTCTGAAACTGCGATGGATACTACTGCAACTCCTGAAGCAACTTCTGAAGTTCCACAAATCTAAGAATATTACTTCCTAAGATTAGAGCCCTGTTTACAGGGCTTTTTTATTTTTCATCACTTCCTGAATTTCAGATTCAAATCAGACTTTTCTATTTTCTGAAATGATGAACAACTAGCATAAGATTTTACGCTCAACATTGTAATGAAATATACTCATTCAGAAGTCATCATTAAGAAGCTACCATGAGCCGGCTAAGACCTAAGGATGATATTTCAAGTCCTGGAACCATTCCAGAAAGGCTTAGGTTCATCTTTGCAATTTTATGAATTAGTCGTACTTTCGATGCCCTATAACAGCGTACTATGTCACAATTTTGGGTTTATTTCGAGCTTGGTTTAGATCATGTTTTAGATTGGCAGGCTTATGACCACGTTCTTTTTCTAGTTGTCCTGGTAGCTTCTTATGGTTTCACGACCTGGAAAAGAGTACTTGGCCTGGTAACTTTATTTACTGTTGGACATACACTTGCGTTGTTTCTTTCGGTTTACAAAATTCTTAAAGTAGATCCCAATTACGTAGAATTTTTAATTCCGGTTACGATACTCGCTACTGCAATTTTTGATATTGCCACTGCCGGTAAAAAAGTTCGGAATACAAATTACAACCTCCTCTATTTTACAACTGCCTTTTTCGGACTCGTCCATGGACTTGGTTTTTCTTCCTATTTTAAAATGATTGCTTCGGGTACTAGCAATAAGTTCTGGCCTCTGGTGGAGTTCGCCCTAGGGATTGAAGCTGCACAAATAATGGTAGTGCTGGCCGTGATGATCATAGGATCTGTTTGTCAGAATCTATTAAAGGTCTCCAAAAGGGACTGGATCATTGTGACTGCTTCTATCGTAATTGGAGTCATTCTACCAATTCTGCAGGAAACCTATCTGGCATTGTAGATTTAAACACTACGAATCATAAAGTTTCGCAATAATCTTTTAATTTGCAGGTAATTAATAATGCATTGCAAAGAGCTATTGAATTCTTATGAATCAGCAAAAACAACTCAAATTTGATCGGGCATATCTTCGTATCGCCCGGGAATGGAGCAAATTATCACATTGTAATAGAAAACAGGTTGGCGCGTTAATAGTTAAAGACAGAATGATCATTTCTGATGGCTACAACGGTACCCCAAGTGGATTTGAGAACTTTTGTGAAGATGAGGAAGGCTACACGAAATGGTATGTCCTGCACGCTGAAGCAAACGCGATCCTTAAGGTAGCTGGTTCTACGCAGAGTTGTAAAGATGCTACTTTGTACATTACAATATCACCTTGCAAGGACTGTAGTAAGCTTATTCATCAATCCGGGATTAAACGCCTGGTTTATCAAATTGATTATAAGGACAATGCCGGGCTGGACTTTCTTCGGAAAGCTGGCGTGGAGCTGGAGCAGATCACTGAACTGGAAGAAAATTGAAGAAAAGAAATATAATATATACCCCTTTACTTTTAAGTATCGCATGTGCTGCGGGATTGATCCTGGGAGCGAGACTTAACTTTGATACCGGCGATGAATTATTCTCTGCAAATCCAAAAAAGCAGAAATTAAATCGTCTTATCGATTATATAGATTACGAATATGTTGACGATGTAAACACAGATAGCATCGTAGATATTACCGTCAATAAAATTCTTGAAAATCTGGATCCACATTCGGTATATATTCCGAAGGATGAGTATGCGAAAGTCAGCGAGAATATGAAAGGTGATTTCGTTGGAATTGGCGTAAGCTTTTACCAGGTGAACGATACAATCGTTGTCATACAGGCTCTCGAAGGTGGCCCCAGTGCTAAGATCGGGATTCGAGGCGGAGACCGGATATTATATGCTAACGGGAAAGCTCTTTTCAAAAGTGATGTGACAGAGGACTCCGTCATCGCACAACTAAAGGGCAAGGAAAACTCAAAAGTTGCTTTAAAAGTTCTGCGGAAGGGAAGCGACGAGTTGCTTACATTCAATGTAAGAAGAGGTGTTGTGCCTATAAAAAGCGTCGATGCCAGTTACATGCTTACCACAGAGCTTGGTTATATTAAGATCGATCGTTTTTCTGAAACTACTTATGAAGAATTTAGTGAAGCCATACAGGAACTAAAAGCCAGTGGCGCTACACAAATCGCGTTGGATCTAAGGGACAACCCTGGAGGATACCTTTCTGAAGCGATCAATATAGCCGACGAATTTATCAAGGACGATAAACTGATTCTGTTCACCAAAAATAAAAGTGGTTCTATTGAAGAAACCTTTGCTCAAAGAGAAGGGGAATTCGAAAACGGGAAGGTTTTTGTCCTTATCAATGAAAATTCAGCTTCCGCCAGCGAAGTCGTAGCCGGAGCCTTACAGGATAATGATGTAGGAACTATCGTTGGGCGTCGCTCTTATGGAAAAGGTCTGGTACAACGCGAAATGGAACTGGGTGACGGTAGCGCTGTAAGACTTACCATAGCGAGATATTATACTCCTACGGGAAGATCTATTCAGAAACCATATGATAATGGCAATGAGTCCTACTTCAATGATTATATGGAAAGATATGAAAATGGGGAATTAAGCAGTCGGGATTCGATTGTCACAAATGACAGTCTTCGTTATATCACTCCCGGTGGAAAAGTCGTATATGGTGGCGGCGGAATCATCCCGGATATTTTTGTTCCAAAGGACACCAACCTGGAAAAGGAAAAACTCACCTTGCTCCTAAGAGGTGGTTATATGAGCCGATTTATATTTGATCTTCTGGAAAAGGACCGGACATTTTACAACAGTATTACCAGGAAAAATTACCGCGAAAAGATCGAAATTACAGATAAGATGATTTATGATTTTAATCGCTATTTAAAATATCAAAACATTGGTTTAGGAAATGTTAGTGAAGAGCGTAAGCCTATTTTAAAGAAATATTTAAAGGCTGAAATTGCACAGCAACTATTTGGCACTAATGTATTTGAACGGTATTTAAATGAAGATGATCGATTAATCGAGAAAATAATCCAGTTGTCGATGGAAAACTAATATTTTAGGACGCTCATGAATGAATTCCTGGAATACCTTTCAGCGATCTGGCCGCTTACCCCGTTACTGCTATTTATACTTGCAGTAACTTTCCGACTATTAGATAACAGCACTTCCCTATTTCTACAAAAAGATATACTTGTGAATCATTCCAATGTTTCAAGAGGATTAATGCGTGATGCCATGAAACACAATGAGGATGAGCGCTTTAAGAGCAAGCTTAAAACCGCACTTATCTTTCGCAATCTGCATCACGGGCTTATGATCCTTGCCGCAATTACACTTCCAATAAGTTTGATCCTGTTCTTTCTACGCTAGCTTATCATGGATTTTGCTATGCTTACCGTTATTCCACTCAGTTAGAATATCGGTTGCAACTGCTGCACCACTGCCCGCAGCTATTGAATATTGACTGCGCCAGCCTGCTAAAGTTCCAGCTACATAGAGACCCTTAGTTACCAAATGATCAATATTCTGTAACTGTATTCGCTTTTTCTCTGTTTTTGCTTTTTTATGCGGAATCACATACTCCTCCAAACCTTTAATTCGCATTGGACTCGTGTAACCAGTAGCGACTACCAGTCTTTCTGAAGTATACACATTCTTGTTTGTAGTTAACTGGAATCCTTCAGATAGAGACAATATTTCCTTTGCTTTCTCCTTCTGAATAAGCTCTACAGATGGATAAAGTTTCTCCAAATGCACAATACTATTTTCAAGGAGCTCCTTACCATTGGTTCCGGGAGCTATTCCGAAGGCATTATTGAGCAAAGCAGAGTTTAAGTGAGAGTTCCTGTGATGTAACAAAATACCTACTTTTCGATTTGAAGCGTAAGGCTTCTCGAGAGCAGAACCAAGCACCAGTGCACAGGAAATTCCTGCTACTCCAGCCCCAATTATTAGTACATCATAATGGAAATTACCCATGTTTTCTTGAAATCGTTCTGGAAACCAGAAGGATCGACATCAAAATGATCACACAAAGACTTGCAAGAATAACGATAAGCGCATTTGCACTATCACCTTCAAGAAGAGCATTGAGATCGAGTGAACTTACGCTCACTCCAATAAAAACAACAGCTAGGAAAATGATGAAATAAATAAAATACTTCATTAGAATAAATTCTGAATATTTGCGGCGAAAAGCTTCACGGCGATAGCAAGTAAGATCACTCCAAAGACTTTTCTAATTACATTAATACCCTGAGATCCAAGAATCTTCTCGATACGTCCGGAAGATTTAAGAACCAGGTATACAAATATAATATTGAATATGATAGCGACAATGATATTTATTGTTTCATATTCTGCCTGCAACGAGACCAGAGTAGTCATCGTACCAGCTCCTGCAACTAATGGGAATGCCAAAGGCACTATAGACGCAGATTCCGGAGCATCATCTTTGTAAAGACTAATTCCCAGGATCATTTCCAAAGCCAGGAAAAATAAGATAAAGGAACCGGCGACAGCAAAGGAGTTTACATCAATTCCAATAAGATTCAGGATCTCTTTACCCAGGAAGAGAAAGACTACCATAAGACAACCGGCAACGATCGAAGCTTTTTCACTCTGTATATGACCTACTTTTTTTCGTAAATCTATAATGATAGGAATACTTCCTACGATATCTATTACCGCAAAAAGAATCATCCCAGCGGTGAATATTTGCTTGAAGTCCAATACTTTAAACATAGCCTAAACCTTTAAAAATAAGCGGCAAAAGTAATTCAAGATTTCTGATTGACAATCGATGAGATTATTAATTTTCTATAAATTTTGAAGGCCATTTCTTTAGGTCTGTAAAAGGATACATTTATCTTTGCAGCATGTTTCAATTAGGTAAGACTTTAGTTTCTGAGGAGATCATCAAGAATGATTTTTTGTGCAATCTTTCTGCGTGTAAAGGCGCATGCTGTATAGATGGTGAGGCCGGTGCTCCGGTAGAGCCAGAAGAACGTGAGATCATGGAAAGGATCTATCCCAAAGTTAAGCAATATCTTCGTCCTGAAGGTATAGAAGCCATCGAACGTCAGGGTATTTATATCACCCGCGAAAATGGTGAAATTGAAACTCCGCTTATTAATGATGCAGATTGTGCTTACGTAACCTTTGATGAAAAGGGCACAGCACTTTGCGGAATTGAAGAAGCTTACAACCAGGGTGATATCGACTGGAAAAAACCTGTAAGCTGCCATTTATACCCGGTTAGAATCCAGGAATACACTTCATTTTCTGCAGTGAACTATCATCGCTGGGAAATCTGTGATGATGCCTGTAGTCTTGGAGCAGAACTACAGGTGCCAATCTACAAGTTTGTAAAAGAAGCGCTGGTTAGAAAATTTGGCGAAGAATGGTATCAGGAATTAACTGTGATCGCAGACGAGATTCAGAAAAAATAGATCCTTGGATTCCCAGTTTCTAGCCTTTTAAAACTGGTCAATATTCTTGATATAAGACTATTTTATTTGCGCCTTATATTTCTTATAAAGATCCTAAGGTCTTGAATCAGATTTTTTTTGAATAGTAAGTGACTCTTCTCAAGCAATTTAAAGCTTTAGAAATGCCCGAAAACTCTTATTTTTAAAATATTCTTACATATCTACGCCTAATCGATAAGTGACTTATATCCAGTTTGTTAATGTAATTTTAACAAGTATTCCGAAGTATTGAAACTCTTCAACTGTTGAAAACTATGTTGAAAAGCTTCTGCCTGTTCACTGCTTTTATATGTCTGGTTTTTAAATATTTGTGAGGTAACAATAGAACCAAATTTTACTGATATACCTAAAGCCCCCCATTTATGTCTCAAATAGAACCAATTTTACAGGAAAACAAAGATCGATTTGTGATCTTCCCTATCAAACATAACGACATTTGGGACTGGTATAAAAAAATGGAAGCTTGCTTCTGGACTACGGAAGAAATTGATCTTCATCGGGATCTAACCGACTGGTCAAATAAATTGAATGAAGATGAGCGTTACTCTATAAAACAAATGCTCGCATATTTCGCTGCTACGGATGCTGTCTTAAATCAAAACCTGGCAGGGAACTTCATGCAAGAAGTACGATACCAAGAAGCTAAGTTTTTCTACGGTTTCCAGCACATGATGGAAAATATTCATTCCGAGACCTATTCACTTTTGATCAATACTTTCGTTAAAGATGAAAGGGAAAAGAATCAGCTATTTAAAGCTATCGAAGCTTCTCCTGCTTTCAGGAAAAAAGCTGACTGGGTCTTAAATTGGAGTAAATCTGATTCTTTTTCTGAAAGACTGATCACTTTTGCTGCGGTAGAAGGTATCTTCTTTAGTGGAGTCTTCTGCTCTATTCATTGGTTGAAGAAACGCGAACTTATGCCCGGACTTACATTTGCTAATGAATTGGTGTCCAGAGATAAGGCAATGCATCGTGATTTTGCAGTACATCTGTATAACAAACACCTTGTAAACAAGGTTCCGAAGGAAAAAATACGCGAGATCATAATCGAAACTCTTAATATTGAACGTGAATTTGTGACTGAAACACTTCCAATGAGTCTGATCGGGATGAATGAGAAATTAATGACGCAATATCTAGAATTCGTAACCGATCAACTTCTGGTTCAATTGAAATGTGAGAAAGAATTTAATGCTACAAATCCATTCGATTTTATAGATACGAACAACCTACAGAGCAAAACGAATATTTTCGAGAAAAGAGCAAGCAAATTTCAGAAAGCTGGAGAAAAAAGTAAGAATAAAGAATCAGATCAAATTAGCTTTGATGCCGATTTGTAAAGTCCAACTGCGCTGCGCGCCCAATGAAGGGTATGTTGAGCTTTTCTAGTAATACCATCTAAAGACTGCCTGATGTGCGGATCTTAAAGAATTTTGGCTAATTCAAATTTGAATGCGGGAAGGGAGGCAGTTATTGCTTCCCTTTTTTATATTTTTGAACCTCAACAACTGGAAAATTATGACCTGGGATCAACTCTTATCACTTAAACGTTTCGGAGACAAGAACAAAAGACTGCGTATTGAGCAGAATGAAACACGTTTAGGTTTTGAAGTGGATTATGATCGTATCATATTTTCTTCAGCTTTTAGAAGCCTGCAGGACAAAACACAGGTAATTCCACTTTCCAAGACAGATTTTGTGCACACCAGGCTAACGCACAGCCTCGAAGTTTCAGTTGTTGGAAGGTCGCTGGGAAGATTAACGGGTCAGAAATTACTACAGAAACATCCACATCTGAGGGATTCTTCAGGTTACCAGATGAATGATTTTGGGGCTATTGTCGCAGCGGCAGCTCTTGCTCATGATATTGGAAACCCACCTTTTGGACATTCTGGAGAGAAAGCAATTGGAGAATACTTCAGCCATGGAAATGGTAAAAGGTTTAAAGAATCTCTTTCAGAAGCTGAATATCAGGATCTGGTGAAATTTGAAGGAAATGCCAATGGTTTCAGAATACTTACAGAAAACAGACCAGGAATTAGCGGTGGCCTGCGATTGTCCTACGCTACATTAGGAGCATTCACAAAATACCCCAAAGAATCCCTTCCGCATAAACCAAGTTCCAAGATCGAAGATAAGAAGTTTGGATTTTTCCAGAGTGAAAAAGAAACTTTTGAGGATATCGCTGAAGAACTGGGATTGAAAATCACGCGCGAAGGCAAACACATTGGATATGCCCGGCATCCTCTAGCCTTTCTGGTTGAGGCAGCAGATGATATTTGTTATACGATCATTGATTTTGAAGACGGGATCAATCTTGGACTCATCGATGAAGATTACGCGCTGGAATACCTCATTAAACTCGTGAAAGATAGTATCAATACTTCCAAATATCATGAACTTCAAACCACTTCCGACAGGCTGGCGTATTTGCGTGCTCTAGCTATTAACACACTAATTACAGAAGCTGCTGAGATCTTTTTAAAGAATGAAGATGCTATTCTGGAAGGAGAATTTCACGAAGCTTTATTCGACAAAAGTAAGTACGAAGCTCAAATTCGGGATATTATTAAAATAAGTGTGGAGAAGATCTATCAAAGCGAAGAGGTGATTGGGAAGGAAATTGCCGGCTTTAAAATGCTCTCTTATTTGCTGGATATTTATACCCAGGCTTTTCTTGCCGATGCTGAAAATGAAGATTCCAACTTCACGAAACTGGTTAAAAAATCTGTTCCGCAGTTAAGTTATTTGAATGACGAACATTCGGTTTATGATACATTGATCGCTATCTGCTCTTATATAGCTTCGCTAACCGATGGTCTTACCGTAGCCTCATTTAAACGATTTCAAGGTCTGGATGCTTAAAACGTTAAAAAATTAACGTTTAATATTATTTATTCTTTTCAGTCTAAAGTAATTTCACAGCTTAAGATTCTGATACTTCAACATATAAGCATCAGGCACTTATATAGTTCGTGTTATGAAAAAGGTTACTCAAATTTTAGAGAATAATTCTCAGCTTATCATCGAGGACTGGGAACGACAGGTTCTCGAACTCGTAAAATCCTCTACTTCTGCCAATAGAATCGCACTTCGCGATCATGTTCCCAACATCCTGAATGACATTATTGGGATCATGGAAGACTATGATATCATAGACTGGAATCTTGAGGATCCTAAGATTGCTTTGATCGAAAGCAACAGTATAGATCATGGGAGGCATCGTGCCAGTTCAGGCAGCTTTTCTGCAGATGAAATTCTTCACGAATATATCATCTTCCATAATGTGATTCTTAGGGTGCTCAACATTAATGGAATAACAGACCATAATGCTTACAATATTTTAAAGTGCTGCGTTGACAAATCTATGCTGAGAAGCCTTCAAGCCTTTACTAAGTCGATCGAAGAAATGCAGAGCAAATTAGTTGCTACTCTTGCACACGATATTCGAAATCCGCTCTCTGCAGCAAGACTGGGGATCGAAATGCTCAATACAGGGGATATCGATCAGGATCGCAGTACAAGGGTCAAAAAAATGACTATGAATAGCGTGAATAAGGCACTGGAAATGCTGGAAGGATTGCTGGATAGTATTACTATAAAAGCTGGTGAAGGGATGATGCTCACTTATGCTGAAACAGATTTGTATAACGATATTGAAACTATTTACCAGGAAGCTTCAGAGATCTATTCTGAAGAGATCATATTGGAGTGTCTGGACAAGGATCTTCATGGTATTTATGATGCTGTAGCGGTGCGCAGAATGCTCGAAAATTTAATTACCAATGCGATTAAATATGGTGATAAGAATACTCCCATTACCATGAAAATTGAAAAAGACGGAGACGATTACTTATTGCTTTCTGTACATAATCATGGAAATCCTATTCCGCAGGAAAAACAAAAGGCGATCTTCGATTTTCTACAATACGGGAAGCAGAATAACAATCCTAAACTTAAAAGCTGGGGCATAGGACTCACACTGGTCAAAATGGTTGCTGAAGCACACGGTGGTGCAGTTGAACTCACCAGCGAGAAAGAAAAAGGAACAGAATTTAAGATCAGTATTTCCAATAGTGCAAATAAGCCTGGAAAAATGCGTACAAAACTGAACCTGGTTTAAAACTCATAAACCACCCCAACACCAAGCATTTGCTTTAGCTGGATTCTGGCACCGGAAATTCCCAGCTTGCTACTATTGGAATTATATAGTAAAGGCCAGAATTTTTAGTTCTGGCCTTTATTATTATTATTCAAGTTTTTTCATGGAAAGATTTTCCGGAAGATCTGGATCCAAATAATCAGGTTTCAATTTTACACCCTCTTTCTTTTTTACTTGCCATTTAGCACTATTCCCATCTTCAGAAAGTTCAAAAATTAACATTCCTGTGCTATTCCCATTAGAATCAAAAATTAAGAAAATTAAAATATTTGGATCCCTGCTTGATACCTCAGAAGCTTTGAGTTCCCAAAAATTATCTTCACAAGCAAATACTGTAGAACAAAGCTTCCCTACCATACGGTCTGTATAAATATCTGGTCCTTTTTGGAAAAGTTTCTTCATTTCTAAATTCAAAAGATATTTTTCATTTTGACTCTCCCATTTGCCTAGAAAAGGTTGGTATTTATCTGTGGGAAATTTATAATAAGCTCCTTTTTTAATTTCACCTAGACTCTGTCCCTTCTGCATAGTAATTACTTCCTGCGCTTCTATATTTAAGGAAATAACACTTAGCACTATTAATAAGATTATTTTTTTCATTTTAGCTGTTTTTAATTACAGTTTGTATTTATAATATTGTTATTCGTATCAAATTTTAATTCACTCCATGATGAAAAAGTGGAATTTGCTTTAAAAAGGGATATCCCAGAATTTTCGAGTATTTTTAATAACGCCTTTTCTCGAGCGGTTACCTCACCTGAATCATTAATGTAACTATTATACCAGGCTTGATACAATAGCTCAAATGCATCAAAATCATTTTGATTATTTAGGGTTTGACTTCCGAAATTTAAAAATGTTGAGGTATCATTAATTTTCATGGTATAGCTAGTGCCAAAATAGGTTGTCACTCCGGCGGTAAATGTTTTTAAATCATCTACTTGGCCATTTAAATAGAGTTGATATATGGTCCTAACATCCGAACCTGAAAAGGTTGAAAGTACTCCTGAACCTTCATAATGGTTATGAATAAATCCAAAAATATTGTTCACATTCGTAGGTGGGGCAATTTCCGCAGTATTCGCATCACCAGGTATATCTACATAAGAAAATAAATCCCCGTCTTTTTGTATTAAATAGCCACTTTCAAAATTATCATTTACCTTATTTTTAAGTTCGGTCATTTTAGTTTTAAAACTACTATTCGAGGCCAGTTGTTGCATTTGTCCACATGGATCAAGAATTTCTGTCGGTAAAGTTGGTGGCGACCAACTTCCATCTACCTGTCGTGGTTCCGTAGGTTCTTCACCTCCTCCCGTTGGACCTCCACCAATTGTACATCTAAAATCATAAACAAGAGTGGTTAAACAATTTGGTTCGCCCATAGGACGACCATCATCATCAATTACATGAGCGCATATTATCTTAGTTGATTTTATCTCCAAATGACACTGAACTTTATTTAGGTGTACATTTAATTTCGTGACATTGGCTTCTAGCTCTATGGAGTTTATCATTGAACCATCCAAATCGTAAAATGTAATTTTTCCAGAATACGTACTAAAATCCCGGGTAGTGGAGTTAAGCCACGTTATAGATGGTTGATAGCGTGCAATGTATTGAACCCTATCCTGACCGCTACCAGATATAATCAAATTATCGAAATAATAGGGATTAATAGAATTAGATTTTACTTCTGTCTTTAAAACAATGGTAAAGGTTGATTTGCCTAATGGACTAATAACTTCTTTGATAGGTGTATTAGTATCTAAAAGCCCAAATTTTACTGAAGATTTCCCCAGCCCAAGCAGCTGATTTTTATCACCAAATAAGGAGTGAAATTCCTTGGGAAGTTCTTGAAATTCTAATTCTTTTAGTATTGCTTCCCCGTTTGTATTACTTAAAGATTCTGGAGGGGGGGGGTATTTTCCAAGGACTCTTTCTGGCAGGACATAAATGCGAGAAACATAAAACAATACAAGTAAACTCTTTTCATATGATTTGGTTTAAATATGAATAATTTACTTCTTAGGTAGGGTTCACAAAAAATTGTCAAAAAAGTATTTGCAAGAGCAATACTACAGTAATTTTTTTAAAGATTGTTATTTTAGTGAAATATTATATATGAGAATGTATTTTTGTTGTCATTTACGCATATAATTAAATTAAAATATCCATTTTTATTAATTTCTCTCAAAACTCATAAACCACCCCAACACCAAGCATTTGCTTTAGCTGAATCCTGGCACCGGAAGTTTCAAGTTTACCATCGCCATTGGTATCTTCCTTGAACTTTACATCATCATCATAACGAATATGGGTTCCAACATTGGCTTTAACGAAATCATTCACCTTCATATTTACTGCCAGTTGCCAGTCTACATCCACATTTCCGAAGTTGTTGAGATAATCTGAATACAGACTTAGCTGATTACTCAAATCAATATTTTCAAAAACTTCCTTGTTATATTCACTGGTAAATAGAAAACCGAATTCTGTTCTAAGCATCTCACCTTCCTTGATAATATTCCCAAGTTCATCGGTCACTGCAGGCTCCACACCAAACATCCCTTCATTCGCAAGTCTCTGGTCTAGTACGAAAGTTGATTTTACAGTGACGGGAGAAAGGTAAATAGTAAGATCTTCTACAGGATGCGAAAATTCTGTCCCTCCACCAAGAAAGGTATAGCCAGGAGCCATTAATTTCGAAATTGGAACTTCGGTATCAGGATATTTATATCCGTTGGTGAATTGCGTGTTGAAACTAAATTTACCTGAATAATACCAGTTCGAAGTACTGTCGGTTCTAAAACCAAATGAGGAACTCAATCTTAATTCATCTTCCGTCTTTCTAATTTCTCTACCCTCCTGCGCATTGATTCCATACCTAAGCCTCGCTGAATTCTTCCAGATGGTATAATCTTTTTCAAAATCCCGTTCAAAACCGGCATATAATAAAGCCGAAATTGAGTTGTTTCCCCCAGCATTCCAGTTTACAAAAGCCACTTCACTTAGATTCATTCCGAAGGTATTCTTCTCTGTCCAGTAAATTAACATAGAGTCTGATGCCGTGGTGTCCTTCGCTGCCGTTGCTGTAGTATCATTCACTCTAACGTGTTTAATATGAGCAGCTGAACTATAGAATGAAGTAAATATGAATAGAAGGCTTAATAGGTAAAATTTCATCAGGTAGGAGTTACAGAATCGCAAAAATATAAAATCAGTTCAAAGTTTCCAGCTTTTGCCGTATTCCTTCAACGTTAATTCCGGCAATTTCTTGTAATTCATTGATATTTCCGTGTTCTATAAAATTATCGGGTATACCCATGATCTCAATTTTACCTTTATAATTAAGTTGCATGGCGAGCTCCAGAATCGCGCTTCCATAACCTCCGGAAATTACGCCATCTTCAATAGTGATGATTTTATCAAATTTTTCGAAGATCTCTTTTAGCAGATCTTTATCAAGCGGCTTGACAAATTTCATATCATAATTCGCGATACTCCCTGAACCTTCATAATTTTTAATTGCTTCGGAAGCGTTTGCAGCCATATTACCAATCGTTAAAATAGCGATGTCGGTTCCTTGCTGAAGGCATTCAGCTTTACCAATAATAGTCTTTTGAAAGGGAGTTTTCCATTCAATCTGAGAACCTCTTCCACGAGGATAACGAATAACCAATGGTTTGTCTAAACCAAGCTGAGCCGTGTAGAGAAGGTTTCTAAGCTCGGTTTCATTTCTTGGAGCAGCAATCATAAGATCTGGAATA
Source organism: Christiangramia sp. LLG6405-1 (assembly GCF_045055805.1). Taxonomy (GTDB): domain Bacteria; phylum Bacteroidota; class Bacteroidia; order Flavobacteriales; family Flavobacteriaceae; genus Christiangramia. The sequence goes on from NZ_CP159330.1 coordinate 728,394, forward strand.
AGTCGGCAATAAGCGATATCAAAAACACCATGGTGCGTAGCTCCATCTTCACCTACCAAACCAGCACGATCCAGGCAGAATATTACCGGTAGTTTTTGCAAGGCAACATCGTGAATTAACTGATCGTATGCACGCTGAAGGAAAGTAGAATAAATAGCACAGAAAACAGTAAATCCCTGAGTGGCCATTCCGGCAGATAAAGTCACAGCATGCTGCTCTGCGATACCTACATCAAAAGCCCTGTCTGGAAAAGCATCCATCATATATTTGAGCGAACTACCTGTAGGCATCGCTGGGGTGATCCCAATAATTTTGTCATTCTTTTCCGCCAGTTCTACTAGAGTTAGACCAAAAACGTCCTGAAATTTTATGGGTAGACCTTCGGTTTCATACTTCAGTAATTCGCCAGTTGAAGGTTCGAATTTACCAGGAGCATGATATTTTACCTGGTCTTCTTCAGCTTTTTTTAAACCTTTCCCCTTTTTTGTAATAACGTGGAGAAATTTAGGTCCGCTAATTTCTTTCATCTCCTGTAAAACCTTCAATAATCCAGGCAGATCATGACCGTCTACAGGCCCGAAATATTGAAAATTGAGCGCCTCAATGATATTATCGCTGGCAGGTTTATGTCCAACTCTTGCTTTGGTTAGATATTCTTTTAAGGCCCCCACACTGGGATCGATACCAATTGCGTTATCATTTAAAATAACCAGCAAGTTCGCTTTGGTTACTCCGGCATGATTTAAACCTTCGAAAGCCATTCCGCTAGCGATGGAAGCATCTCCGATGACGGCGATATGTTGTTTTTGATGATCGCCTTTAAGCCGGGAAGCGATCGCCATCCCAAGTGCTGCTGAGATGGAAGTAGATGAATGCCCTACGCCAAAAGTATCGAACTCACTTTCATCCCTTTTCGGGAATCCGCTAATACCATTCAGTTGTCGGTTTGTATGAAAAGTATTCTTTCTTCCAGTCAGTATTTTATGACCATAAGCCTGGTGACCAACATCCCACACCAGCAGATCTTCAGGCGTATTAAAAATATAGTGTAATGCGATGGTAAGTTCTACAACACCCAGACTTGCCCCAAGATGACCTTCCTTGGTTGCTACGATTTCAATGATAAATTCTCTAAGTTCCCCGGCCAGATCTTGTAGCCCGCCTTCCGGAAGCTTTCGCAGATCCTGCGGAAAGTTGATAGTATCTAATAATTTTCTGGTCATTTGCAACAAAGTTACATCATGCAAACTGAATTATAAACCTGAAACGAAAACGGAATTTTCAAAATTGATATATTGCACGAAAACCCGGGAATGATCAATCCATACGATGACACTTATTTTATGCGGAAAGCACTGGAAGAAGCGGAAACTGCTTACGAAAAAGGAGAAATTCCCGTAGGAGTGGTTGTAGTCATCAACAACAGGATCATTGCAAGAGGACATAATCTTACAGAAACGCTGAACGATGTAACTGCTCATGCCGAAATGCAGGCTATCACAGCTGCAGCAAGCTTTCTGGGCGGTAAATATCTTAAGGATTGTACCATGTACATCACCCTGGAACCCTGCCAGATGTGTGCCGGTGCTCTTTACTGGAGTCAGATCTCAAAGATTGTTTTTGCTGCTGAAGATAGCACAAGAGGCTATAGAAAGAATGGAGTCCAACTTCATCCCAAGACTAAAGTGACATCGGGAATTCTGGAAGAAGAAGCTTCCACTTTGCTGAAGCGTTTTTTTATAGAAAAAAGAAATCTGAATTAAAAAAGCCCCGATATCGGGGCTTTTTACTTTAATATTCTTCAGGCAGTTCAGTCACCTTGATATGATCTACATAGAATTTGTCTGGCAATGCCGACTTATCTATTTCAGCACCTCCAAGATTTCCTCCAACGGCCATATTGATTAGAAAATAGAAATCCTTCTTAAATGGATACTCTTCCTCGTTATAGTTTTCAGGAGTAAAGCGGTATAACTGATTCCCGTCTACAAAAAATTCGATATAATCTGGCGTCCATACTGCTTTGTAAATGTGATAACCTTCTTCGATGTCTGCAATTTTCGTTTTCTTAGTATTGATCGTGTTCCCGTGACTTGCCGGAGTATGCAGGGACGTAAACACGATTCCCGGCTCTCTACCTATATATTCCAGAATATCGATCTCGCCACTGGCAGGCCATCCAACCTCGCTAATGTCTGCACCCAACATCCAGATAGCTGGCCAGAGACCTTTGCCCGTAGCAAGTTTTGCTTTTACTTCAATCACACCGTAAGTAAACTCCACGTTGTCCTTGGAATTGATCTTTCCGGAGTAGTAAGTATCACCTTTCTTTTCCGCAGTGATCACAAGTTTACCATCTTCCAGTGCAACATAATCGCGGTTGTAGATCTGCTTTTCGTTATTCCCCCAACCACAAAGATCAGGGCAACCGTCCCCTTCTTCATAATTCCAGACCTCCATATTTAAAGTATCTGCGTTGAAGTCCTCTACGAAAATTATTTTTTCCTGTGCACAGGCTGTAGAAAACAGGACAAGGCACAGGGTTAAAAAGGAGTAGGGTCCTCTCATTATTTCTGAAAATTAAGGGTTACTGTTTGTAGCTCTTCTGAATTGGTTCCAACCATCAATCTGAACTCTCCTTCTTCAGCTTCCCACTTTTCCTGAGCGGTGTAAAACTGAAGCATCTCTTCTGAAATTTCAAACTCTACAGTTTTAGTTTCACCCGCTTCCAGTTCGATCAACTCAAAACCTTTCAATTCCTTTACAGGTCTGCTCGTGCTAGCTACCATATCACGTACATATAATTGCACAACTTCTTTTCCTTTGGTATCACCAGAATTTGTAACTGCAACACTTAAAGTCGCAGTTTCACCTGAAGTTAATGTAGCTGAGCTCAAAGTTGGTTTAGCGTAATCGAAAGCTGTGTAACTAAGCCCATAACCGAATGGAAATAATGATCCGTTTTCGATATCTGTATAATGAGAATATGTTACATGCTGTTCGCTGTATGGTCTTCCTGTGTTTTTATAGTTATAATATAATGGCTCCTGTCCCACAGCTCTAGGAAAAGAAACCGGTAATTTCCCGGAAGGATTATACTTTCCAAGAAGTACATCTGCAATTGCATTTCCACTTTCGGATCCAAGCTGCCAGGCTTCAACGATAGTAGGAATATTTTCAGCAGACCAGCTTAATTCCATTGGTCTTCCATTTATAAGTACCAGAACGATATTCTTATTTACAGCGTAAACTTTTTTCAGTAGCTCTAGTTGCAGTCCGGCGAAACCAATATTTGCCTGACTTCTACCTTCCCCAGATTGAAATGCATCTTCACCAAGAACCATAACCACCACTTCAGCGTCTCTGGCATTCTTAACGGCCTCACCCATTCCTGTAGTATCGGTTTTGTTGATCTTAAGCGGCATTAAAAAGCTACGTTCTCCCATCCCCAATTTTACTCCTTCAGAATAAACAATTTCAGAGTCTGGTAATTGATTTTTTAAACCTTCTACTACAGATACGGCAGAGTTCGCTTCACCCTGCGCTCTCCAGTTACCAATTGGCGTGTCCTTGTCATTAGCAAGCGGACCAATCACCACGATCTTTCCTGCGGAAGCTGACATTGGTAAAAGATCCTTTTCATTCTTCAGAAGAACAATGGATTTTCTGGCAATATCACGTGCTGTTTCAAGATGTTGCTCGTAAGGCACTTCCTTTTTTACTTCAGCATTGATATAACGATAAGGATCTTCGAAAAGACCCATCATAAATTTCACTCTCAGGATTCTGCGAACTGCGTTATTAATAAGCTCTTCATCAACTTTCCCTTCAGCAACCAATTGCTCCAGTCCGGCCTGGTAAGCTCCGCCTTCCATATCCATATCGCTTCCTGCTTTAACAGCAATTTCTGCAGCATGAACTTTGTCACGGGCGAATCCATGCGGTATCATTTCTGAAATAGAACCCCAATCTGAGACTATAAATCCATCCCAGCCCCATTCAGTTTTCAACAACTCGCGCTGAAGGCTTTCACTACCAGTCGCAGGAATACCGTCAATTGTGTTGAAGGCATTCATAAAAGTTGCCGCTCCGGCATCTGCCGCAGCTTTAAACGGTGGCAGAATGACATTATGAAGTTCGTTCTTACCAATATTCACGGTGTTATAATCCTTTCCACCTTCAGCAAAACCATATCCGGCAAAATGCTTAGCGGTTGCTGCAATCGTATTAGGATCTGCAAGGTCATCTCCCTGGTATCCATTTACTTTGGCAACTGCAACCTGAGAGGTTAAATAAGGATCTTCCCCGGAACCTTCCATGATTCGTCCCCAGCGAGCATCGCGTGAAACATCGATCATTGGAGAAAACGTCCAGTTCACACCTTCTGCTACAGATTCTAAAGCGGCAATTCGAGCCGACTCCTCTGCAGCTTCCATATCCCAGCTGGCAGTTTCTGCCAATGGCACAGGGAAGATAGTTTTGTATCCATGGATCACATCATATCCAAAAATAATCGGAATCTTGATACGTGAATTTTCTATGTTCAGCTTTTGTGCTTTTTCGGTCGCTTCTACGGAAAGCACATTCAGCATAGATCCAACCAGACCTTTTTTCAGCCTGTCTTCTTTCTGCTTATTACCGGTTTCAGAAGCGGGTCCTGTAAGATCCCAACTTCCGTTGTACTGGATCATCTGGCCTACTTTCTCTTCCAGGGTCATAATGTTTAAAACCGAATCTACCTTTGCTTCGACATTCTTTACTGAACTTTTGAGACCTGATTCCTGAGCATGCAGCCCTATGGTCCCAAGCACAAGTGAAAGGGTACTTAAGAATAACTTTCTCATAATCTTAAAAAATAAATCCCGGAACCTGAAAGATCCCGGGAGTTGTTAGCTAAACAAACTATTTATATACTCTGATGTAATCCACTTCCATAGAAGCTTCGCTAAATTCTGCAGGGATATTACCGCCAAGTGCGCCTCCCATTGCTACATTCATGATCAGGAAGAAATCCTTGTTGAATGGTAGAGAAGATTCATTGGTAAATGTAAAGTTCACCTCATTATCTACCAGAAAAGTGATTTCATCTGCTGTCCATTCTACGGCATATGTATGCCACTCTGTAGCTGCATTTTGAATATCGGTTGCTTTAAAACGTGCGTTTCCACCTGAATTTCCAGGAAAATGTAATGCCGAAGAAACTTCATTTGGTTTGTTACCTACAAATTCCATGATGTCGATCTCACCTGTAGCAGGCCATCCAACTACATCAAAATCGGCTCCAAGCATCCAGATCGCTGGCCATGTTCCACCACCTTCTGGCATCTTTGCACGAGCTTCTACACGGCCGTAAGTCACTTCAAACTTGTCCATAGTAGTAATTCTTGCAGAAGTGAAATCAAATCCGCTCTCAGCTTCTCTCCTAGCCGTGATCACAAGACTTCCGTCTGCTACAGACACATTATCTTCAGTATAATATTGTAATTCGCCATTACCCCAGCCATTAGTTCCGTTTCCAGTTTCGTAGTTCCAGATAGTAGTATCCAGTGCATCCCCATCGAACTCATCACTCCAGAAGATTTCAGTGAATTGAGAAACAAATGCTTCTTCTTCCTCTTCTTCTTCTCCACCTGTACCAGCTTGTTGCTGTTCAAAAGGAGTTGTGGTGAATTTTAGATACCATGCAAGATCAGGATTGCTTCCTGGAATTGCTCTTACATGCATAGTATTTTCAGTAATGCTTAGGACCTCATAGTTACTTGCTCCAATATAGTAGCTCATAAAGCCACCACCACCTAACTGGATTTCAGTTCCGGTTGTAGCATCTGCAGGAACTCCATTTTCTGCCGGAGCTAAAGTAACTGACTTGTCGCCAGAGGTATCGTAATCGATACATTCATCCTGGCCACCGCCACCACCAAATTCAGTTACATAGTCTACATTAAAGAACGTTTGACCCATGTTATCCTGATTGTAGATGATGTTCTCACCATTTTCAGTAAAAGTCAGCTCATCTGTATAAAAACATGAAGAGATCTCATCACCCGCTTTTTCAAAAGGTGCTGCCTGATAAAATTCAGGAAAAGCACTAGCAACTCCGTCTGCTACAAAATTGGGTCCTACTCCAAGATGTCCAGCTTCAACTGCCGCAACATACCAGGTTTTAGAACTTCCTCCAGTAAGGAATTGTTTAGTATCAGGATCATTAAAATCACTTTCAACTTCAACTTCCAGAGACATGGAGCTACTAACACCACCTTTACCGTAGGCTACTACGGTTACGAGGTATGTATTCAGTCCTGTTCTGGTGAAACGTTTTGTATAGTTTCCACTTGGAGCAACAGCAGAAGAGCCATCGCTAAAGTTATATTCATATGTGATCGCATCGTTGGCGGTAGCATTAAACTCTACCATTCCAGAACCATCGTCACTAATATTTGTACTCACCTGAAGATCTGTAGGAACTACGATCGTATCCAGGGTGAGATCATCTTCCTGGCAACTCATCATAAAGAGAGTTGCAAACAGGAAGCTTATTAATTTAATATATCTCATAGTTTTTCTTTTTTCTAATTGTGGAAATACACATTATCTATGTATACAGTAGCTTCAGCCGTAGGGTTTGCAGAGAATATGTACTGTGCAATGTTTGACGTATTAGTTAATCCTGTAAAATCTGAAAGTGGAATATCAAGCTTCACCCAGGTATTTGGAGTTACTGTAAATTCTATCTCGTGTTCAGTATCATCCCCACCATCAAAAGCGGCATCAGGACCGAAATCAACAAGTTTAACCCTGAACGCAGTAGCATTTCCGGTCCAATAATCTACATGAAAGTGAGTCATTGCTGATGCATCTACCTGATTCGCAACTGTTTCAATTCCTACAAAATTAAGTTGGTCATACAATTTTATATTATTCCCTTCTACCGTAGTTTCAGAGTACTCAGCATCAGACCAATCTGTTCTCCAGGTATCAACAGCTACATTCGTATAAGCATCACTAAACAGTGAAATTACATTTGCCTCAGGTTCTGTTGGCGTTGCTGCTGCAGAAACTGGTTCTGTTGGTGTAACAACTACTTCATTAGAGAAATAAAGGTTATCTATATAGAAGCTTCCTCCATTATCAGGCTGTACGTCGAACTTGAATTGAAACACATCGCTAATATCTAATCCCTGACTAGTAAATTCTGATAATGGGATTTGTATGGTATTCCACTGGTTTGGCATAACCTCTAGATTAACCGCATTCTCACCTGAAGAACTAATTAGAAAGAAAGGAATTGAAGTATAATCTCCAGACCATACATCAATATTTACGAATTCAAATGCTGTAGCATCAACACTCTCCCCAATATCAATTCCCTGGTAATTTGCGTTACCGTATTTAATAACGTTATCTCCATCTAAAGAGATCATCTCGTAAGTGGTAGACTGACCCCAATTCGGGAAATAGTTAATATTTGCAGGATTAGCATAAACATCGCTGAAAATTGAGAATACATTTTCCTGAGCTGCTATTGGTGTAGCAGATGCTACAGTAGGATCTTTTTGCGCCTCTTCTCCTTTTTTGATATCATCTACGTAAAAAGTACCAGCAGTAGTGCCAGGACCATCAATGAAAATAACCATTCCAGAGTACTGTCCTGTAGGCACGAATGACTCACCAACACCCTGAGATCCATCAATAAAGCTTTTAATCGCATCTGATGCAAAATCGAAACTCAATACTTCCCAACCTGTACCACCGTGATCTGCAGAAACTTCAGTTTGTCTTTCGCCATTAACACCATCTTCAAACTTTAAAAGCACTGGTAAAGCAACATCAGACCAAAACTTCATGGTAATAGTTTTAGACTCTGTACTAAAATCTACCGGTTCACCAAGAGTATAGGCAATACCCTCAAACTGTGCCCCAGAATTTGTTACGGCAGCAACATTAGTTTCTGAAGTATTGGCACCTGAAAGATCAGGATTGACCACAACTTCATAACTAGTACCATTGAATGTTCCTGCAGCATAATTTACTGTTCCCATATCAAATGTAACAGGAAGTTTTAGAGGATCTGTTGCTTCTGGAACAATGATAATCTCATCTTCTTCCAATGTAGCAGCACCAGCTCCACGCGCAATAACAGTTAATTCATACACCCCTGGTTCGTAAGTATGTTCGATAGATTCTCCAGGCATAAGTTGAGTAGGTTCCTCATCCTCCATGTCTCCAAAATACACATCGAAAACAGTCGCATTATCTGCAGTAGCAGAAACTGTGATCGTTTTTGGATCAGTGTCCGGTTGATCTACATTGATCACCAGGTTCTCAGGAGCTTTAAAAGAGATGTTTAGCATTTGATTGTATTCGCTGGTTAGCCCCGTAGAGCCAACTGCTACAATTTCTACCATATATTCTCCTTCATCATAAACAGTGGTAACCGACTCACCATTAGCAATTTCGGCAGTATCACCATTTCCAAGATCAATTTGAAAAGTCTGAGCGCCTACACCGCTTGGTGTAATAGTTACCGTACCGGTATCATCCTGGGTAATATCAAAATCTGCTGTTACATCTGTTGGAGCAGAGATTTCCTGGAACGCGTAGTTCGTAATTTCATCATCTTCACATCCTGTAAAAAGCAGAAGCGAGATGGTAAGCATTGCTAAAATTCTGAATATTTTCATTTTTATTCTTTTTAATGGTAGTTTTTAGTATCCTGGATTTTGCTCCCAATTGTTTCCTGCAAGCTCAATTTCGATAGCTGGGATAGGGAATAATTCGTGTTTTCCTGTAACGAAACCGTCGATTTCATCTGCTGCTCTTCCTGTTCTTACCAGGTCGAAGAAACGATGTCCTTCTCCTACAAGTTCCAGTCTGCGATCTTCATAAATCTGATTTAGCAGATTATTTCCAGAAAAGGATACATCTTCCAGTCCGGCTCTATCTCTTACTCTGTTCAAATAAGTTCTTGCACGATCTTCATTTCCAGATTTAAAATTAGCTTCCGAAGCCATTAGTAGTACATCTGCGAAACGAATTGCGCGGTAGTTATTTGGGTTTGTAAGGTTTTGATCACCAGTATTTAAATCACCAGCTCTTGCGATATATTTTCTATTATAATATCCAGTATGCTCATATCCTATAGCATAGCTTGCTCCAGTTGCAGCAGCATGTGCCTCGATATCAAGAATAGCTACGTCTTTACGAATATCATCGTCTGAAAACTCGTCAACTACTTCTTGTACGGGAACATTGAAACTAAATCCAGAATCAAATACAGCATTATCTGGGTTTGGATAAGAAATGTTTCTTACACCATTAAATCCAACAGCCACATTTCCTTCTGAACATTGAAGACATCCAAAACCGGCACCTTCTTCATCTGAATACTGAACTTCAAAAATTGACTCCGCATTGTTTTCACCTTCTGGCTCAAATATGAAGTTATAATCCTGCACTAACGAGTATGGTCCACTAATAACAGGTTCGAAAGCAGTAGCTGCTTCAGCAAATTTATTCTGAAATAAATAGGCTTTACCAAGCAAAGCCTGAGCTGCTCCTGAAGTTACACGACCTTTTACGCTTTGTACAGCCGGAAGGTTTGCCGCAGCGAACATTAGATCCTGCTCGATCTGAGCATAAACTTCAGCTCTTGGAGTTCTAGGAATATCGAATTGTTCTCCAAACTGGATTCTGTTATCTACCGCTAACGGCACATCTCCAAACCATTTTACAAGTTCGAAATAATAATAAGCTCTTAAAAATCTTGCCTGAGCAATGATTTCAGTTTTACCTTCAAAATCTAAAGCATCCTGAAATTCCAGTACATAGTTTGCACGATTTACACCGGCGAACATCCAGCTCCAGATATCTCTTAATTGTTGATTTACAGGAGTATGCTCCATATTGTCAATTTCCTGAATTCCAGGAGTATCGTTCGCACTCTCACCACCCGCAAGGGTATTATCTGAAGCGATCTCGCCCAGCATCACATTAAGGTAAGTAGATTGAAGCAGGTCATAAGCTCCAACCAATGCAAGGTCATAATCTTCGGGTGTATTAAAGAAATCCTCAGAATTTTCATCCTGGCTGTCTACATCCACGAAGTCATCACTACATCCAGATAGCGCCAGAAAAGCAAAGGCGAGTATCCAATTGATTGTATATAATTTCGTTCTCATCTAATTAAAATTTCATATTAATTCCTAACATATAAATTCTTGGTACTGGATAGAATCCCTGGTCTATTCCACCACCAATTGGAGCTCCATTAGAAGCTGAAGGATCATACCCGCTGTATTCCGTAAGCGTAAACGCATTATTTACTGAAGCGTATACTCTAAATTTTTCTACACCAGTATTTGCGATAAGATCTGAATCCAGTGTATATCCAACCTGTACGTTCTGTAATCTCAGGTAAGACCCATCTTCTACGAAGAAATCTGAAAACTGGTTGTTGCTGGTAGCACCAACGGTCACTCTTGGGAAGCTATCTGTCGTTCCTGGTCCAGTCCATCTACCTAAGAAAGCATTAGTTCTATTCGTATTTGGCTGATTTCTTTCAAAGTTTCTTACGATCTCATTTCCGAGGGAAGCAAAAGCATATGCGTTAAAATCCCAGTTCTTGAAGGTGAACCCAATATTTGCACCCATGGTAAGGTCTGGAATTGGATCTCCAATATCTGTTCTATCATCACTATCAATAACTCCATCACCGTTTTGATCTACAAAACGAATATCTCCTGGTGCAGCGTTTGCCTGCGTTGCAGCAGCATCAACTTCAGCTTGCGTCTGGAAAATTCCATTGGTTTCTAGTCCGTAGAAATACCCAATTGGTTTTCCTGGCTCCATTCTGGATGGTGGTTCCTGTCCTATTCCAAAAACACCTCCGGGAATGAATCCGCTTTCACTGTTTACGTAAAGCACTTCATTTCTAAGAGCTGTAAGGTTATAATTCACATTGAACTTGAAATTATCATTTACAACCTGATTGTATCCAACAGAGAATTCAAGTCCTTCGTTTTCAACTCCACCACCATTTACAAAGGGTGCAGAAGATCCAGGAGCAGCAACTCCTAAAATTCCTGATACCTGCGGAATTACAAGAAGATCTTCGGTTTTCTTTTTAAAGTAGTCGATAGTAACATCAACACTGGAATTAAAGAACCTGGCATCAAGTCCAATATCAAGTGTCTTCTGTTTTTCCCATTTAATTTCAGGGTTTCCTAAAGCTCCACTTGCTTTTCCGAAGATAATCTCATCATCAAATACATACGCACCTTCACCATTTAGTAAAGAGACATATCTAAAAGCATCAATTCTATCGTTTCCAATGATCCCGTAACTACCTCTTAACTTTAAGAAGTTTAAAGCGCCGTTGTCATTTATAAAATCTTCGTCTGAAATTACCCAACCTACAGAAGCAGAAGGGAACCATCCAAATTTGTTTTCAGGACCAAAAGCAGTCGAACCATCACGTCTTATTAAACCAGAAAATAGATATTTTCCCTCATAGTCATATTGAACACGTGTGAAGTACGACAATAATCGAGTATCGAAAGTATCTCCACCATTCTGATAGTTATCTACAACTTCCGCAGCATTTGAAACTCTAGCTGAGCCATATTCATTAGATGGAAGTTCAAATCCTGTTAAAGAAGCAAGATCTCCGGTAGTTTTAAAAACAGACATACCCAATAACCACTTAAGATTATGATCACCAAAGCTGTCATTATAGGTTAAGAAGTTATCCCAGGTATAATCTCTGTAGATCTCAAAGTTCTCGGTAACATTGTTACGGTCTACGTTGAAAACCTTTCCAGACCCGTAGAAAACCTCTGGAGAGAAATATCTCCCATCAACTTCTGAATAATTGAACTGGAATTGAGTTTTCGCAGTTAGCTTATCCCAGATAGTATATTCCAGTCCACCAACACCACTAATTTTATCTACTCGTGTATCATTGAAAGAATCATTGATCTGGGCGAGTGGATTGATCACTTCATTTCCGAGACCTTCAGCAAGAGAGAAATTTCCATCTGCATCACGTACAGGGATATTTGGATTCATGTTCACCGCATTAAAAAGTACAGACCCAAGGGCATTTTCAGCTAAAGTCTTACGGTTACTATTGGTATAAATCCCTGATAAGTTAAGTTTCAGGTTATCTATAATTTCCAGATTATAGTTTACACGTCCTGTAAAACGATCGTAATTGGATTTACTTCCACCCACAATACCATCCTGGTTGAAATAGGAAGCTCCGAAGGAATACTTTGATCGATCTCCACCACCAGAAATATTCAGGTTCATATCAGACATTGGTGCTGTTGTGAACACCTCATCCTGATAATCTGTTCCTTCTCCAAGGTTTCTATAATTTGGATAAGGAGGATTCTGACCATCTGCTGCGTAAGCTTCGTTAACTATCACCGCATATTCGGTTGCATTCAAAGCAGGTAATCTTCGTGTAGTCTGTTGAACACCTGTATAAGCATCAAACTCTACCTGAAGATCTGCATTATAAGAACCCGTTTTAGTAGTAATAAGAATTACCCCGTTTGCAGCTCTAACCCCGTATATACCAGCAGTTGCATCTTTCAATACATTAATGCTTTCAATATCGTTAGGGTTAATAACACTAAGATCTTCGATCACGTTACCATCTACAAGGATAAGAGGACGGTTATCACCATTGGTACTTATACCCCTAATGTTAATAGTGGATGCGCTTCCTGGAGAACCTGAAGTAGAGGTGATGTTCACCCCTGCTACTCTACCCTGTAAGGCTTGTTCCACACGTGCCGGGTTCAAATCCTCTATGGTTTCTGAACCTACTACGCTTACAGCACCGGTTATTTCCTTTCTTGACTGAGTACCATACCCAATCACTACTACTTCATTTAATGCTTCTGAATCTGTTTGAAGCGTTACATTGATCGTTTGTTGATCATTCACTGTAATTTCCTGGGTCTGAAAACCTAAATAACTGAACTGAAGTACATCTCCAGAGGAGATATTCTGCACCGTATAATTTCCGTCAAAATCTGTAGTAGTACCTCTTGACTCATTTTTTACGATAACATTTACTCCCAGTAAAGGCATTTTGTTCTCATCGGTGATGGTTCCGCTAACCGAAAACGATTGCGCGTAAGCACCGAAAAACCCGCTTAGAAATACAATCAAAAGACAGGTAAATTTCCTCATGTGTTTTAAAATTAAATTTGCTTTTACAATATATTAACATGAAGTGTGTAGAGAGGATTTTCAACCTTTACAAAATATCTACAATTACAGATCTATCAATTTTTAGCGGCTTGAATTAAGGAATTCGCAATAAGGATAGGCATTGGATGCCATATTCAAGAGCCCTCGCCAAAGTGTTAAACTTTAGTAATTTAGCAGAATGTAGAGGTGATGTAGAGTTATTTTCTACAGTTGTAAAGGTTATAGAGAGAGAATGTACTCGGTTAAATTCGTTTCGCGATCAAGATTCATCTTTTTACGCAAACGATATCGTTTAATTTCTACACTTTTTACCGAAATATTTAGCAGAGGGGCAATTTCTTTAGAGCTAAGATTCAGTCTTAAATATGCACATAGTTTGAGATCATTAGAAGTGAGCTCAGGATGTTGAGATTTGATCTTTTTGAAGAAGTCTTTATCGGCATTGCTAAAAGCTTTCTTGAAGAATTTCCAGTTGTCTTCTTCACTAATATCCTTATCGATAGTTTGTATCACCGATTGAACCTTTCCGGTTTTTTCGTACTCCTTCAGTTGATCCTTGATCTTGGTTAGAAACTCATTCTTCTTGATTAGGCTCATGGTCGTTACCGCCAGTTCCCGGTTTTTACCTGTCATCTCCTGTTCCAGTTTCTCATTTTGCAACTTAATGATCTCCTTTTCGGCCTCCAGGTTCTTCAGTTTAAGCGCGCGTTCGTTCTCTGCCAGATATTTGCGGTGATGTCTTCTGTTCATTAAATGAACCGCATAAAGGATGAGAAGAAAGATCAGCACATATAAAATGACAGCGAGAGTACTTAAATAAAAAGGTCTTTCAACAGTAAAAGATAGGCTTGCAGGTTCAGTTTCAGAATTACCAACCCGGGCTTTAACCTCAAAAATATAATCCCCGAAATTCAGATTTTCGTAAGACACTTCATGTTCTTCCCTCCATGTACTCCAGTTTGAAGATAGACCAACGAGACGGTAACTGTATTTGGTATTGGTATATTTCTTAAAGACCGGCGCGCTAAACTGAAATTTCAGGTTATTACGCTGGAATGGAAGCTCTATCTCTTCCGAAGAATTTAAAGAAACTCCGAGTGAATCTATAGAGCTTGCGGTAATTCGATCAATGCTTATCTCGAAATCTGCAAAATTTGAGTCTGCAGCTGAATCATCAAAACTTACATAACCATTGGCAACTCCAAGTAAATACCTGTCATTATTTAATTTGGTAATATTCTCATATCCTACCGCGATATTCCTATAGTCCTGGTCAATAAAAATATAGTCAAGTTGATAATCCTTGCCAATTCCTTCAGGTTCTATAGAAAAAATTCCTTCTTCGGAAAAACCCCAAAGAACATCATCTTCCTCGACGATCATTCTACCGGAAACTCTTTCCACATCGCTTACCAGAAGGTTTAAAGAATTGTCCGGATCGAATCGATTTTCAACCTGATCAAATTTGTAGATATTGGTTAGGCTACTATAATACAGACTATCATTAAACTGAAATACTCCGGAAGTTATTCCAGATTCCTCGTCAAATTTGTAGTTCGTGGTTTTGGAAGCAGCGCTCAGAGAATCGTTAATCTGAAGATTAAAAACTCCCTTATGCTCGTTACCTATCCAGATACTGAGATCCTTAGCAACCACAATACTTTTGGAGGAATGTGGAAAATTATTCAGCATGGGCAGATCTTCAAACCCTGAATCCTGCTTCCGTAGAAAACTGATTCCATTATAATGTCCCTGTATGTAGAGATCCTGTTTATATTTCTTAACGATCCAGGTACCAAGACGTTCACTGATCTTTGTTGCAGTGGCTCCTTCCACCAGGAAAGTCCCACTATTATGCCCACAAAACAGGTTCCCTTCAATTTCGTTTAGAAACCAGACCTGTCCATTCGTTCCCGGAATCAGCTGAAATTCTTCGGAACCATCCAATTTAACATACAATCCCTGGTTTGTGCCCAGGTATAACAAATTGTTCCTTTCATAGGAATCGTAGACAGAGCCAACTTTTCCCCGGTTATCCTGAAAGGATCTGAAGCTAGATCCCAGATCAATCACACTAATTCCATGATCAAGCCCTGCCCATACATTCCCAGACTGATCAAGGTGCAGATCCAGGGTTGTATTATTTTGCAGAATATTATTCTGATCAAATCTACCAATGATCTTACCATCCCGATCGATTTCGAGCACACCACTTCCTACAGTTCCAAGGACTAGATTACCATTGTCAAGATCCAGTGCGTCGAGCGCATTTGGCTTTCCAATGCTTTCACTAAGCTGTATATTAAACTGCTCAAGCTCACCCGCGCGAATTTTATAAAATTCAGAATTACCGGTAATAATAGACAGACCATCATCAGCCAGATCGTATAAATGCATGATCGCAATATCTCCTAATTGCTCTCCGGTTATGATTTGTCTAGGCTGACCTTTTTCAAATTTATACAATCCATCACCAGCAAGCTGAAAATAAAGCTCATCTTCAAAATTGAACATATTGGAAACGGGTTTCCCGCCTGGGTTAGCCATTTTCGCAATCTCATTTCGTTCAAGATCGTAGAGGTAAATGCCCGCGAAACTTCTAAAAACAACCTGTCCATCTATATATTCAACGTCCCAGAATTGTTCACCATCACTAAGATTAGGGAATTTTGAAATTAGACTTTCAAAAACCAGCTCTCCGTTATCTGTTGGAGTCCAGTATCCAGCTTCCATATAAGCTCCTGTGAAAATCTTGCCTTCTACGACTTTTACAGATCGAACTATAGATTTATTGGGAACCGGGTACAATCTCCAGCGCTCGCCATTATATTCAAGCAGACCCGTGCTATTTGCAAAATACAGATTCTTGTTATCAGCCTGTGAAATCATCCAGTTCTGATTTCCTGCGGAATAATCATTAGGGCTAAAATTGGTAACCGGCGGGAGTTCCTGTCCATATGCTGACAGATTACCGAAGGCCAGTCCGCTAACAATAAGCAGGAATAGCATTATTGAATGCTGGATCTCAAAGACATTAAATTTAAACTGAAGCCTGGACAATTGCAGATGTACCTTAATTAGTAAAAATTTTAGGAGTGGTTGTTAAAGTATTATAAAGAGCTATGACATCCTAAATTAATTGAATTTTTTTGAAGGTTATTAGCAGAATACTACTACTATACTGAATTCAATCAAACTCCTACCTTCAATGAGCATAATTACTAAACTAACCCTACAAACACAAGTCGGCAGCAAAACTTTATTTCTTGGAATGCTATTAGCATTTCTGGGAAATCTAACCGGATATTCTCAAACGAATTCTAAAGAAGTCGTGCATTCAGTTTATGTCACTTCCAATACGGGACTTCGTTCTAACGAAGATAATAAGCAGATACTCGATAAAATCGTAAAATCTTCCCAGGCGAATGAATCTAACAGCCTGATAATGGTTGGTAATATTGTACCAGAAGGCGGATTTCCAGATAAAGATAATGGACGTTCTAAGGTTGAAGAAGATCTAAAGAAAAATCTACTGGATGAGATTAAAGATTTCAACGGGAAAATAATTTACACTCCTGGATACAATGAATGGCAGGAAGACGCCCCAGATAATATAGATGACCTGGAATCATTTTTACAGGATACTCTAGAATCTGATTTCTGGCCAAATGATGGTTGCCCTATTGAGAGTGAAAGCCTTAGTGATGACGTGCAGCTTATAATGATAGATTCTCAATGGTATATTGAAAACTGGGATGATCACCCATATATCAACAATAAATGTGAAATCAAAACAAGGCTTCAATTTCTGGATGAATTTAATGATGAGTTAGAAGATAGCCAGAGAAAAACAGTTCTTGTTGCGGTTCATCATCCTGTGATGACACAAACCAAAATCGGATTTCTAGAGAAGATGTTGGGCCATGGGACTCAAACGAGTCGTAACCCGCAATTAAAAGAGTTGATGGGTAGCCTTGAAGCACTTGCCAGACAATATAATGATGTGATTTTCTTATCTGGAAAAGATAAAAACCTTCAATTCGTACAGGATGATGGGATCGAACAAATCATTACTGGTGTCACTAAAGAAATTGCGAAGGCAAGACCAGATAAGGAAGAAGGTGATTTTGTGAGTTATGAACTTGGTTATGCCAGGGTCAATATCTACAAGAATGGATCTTCAAACGTAGAATATTTCTCGGTATCCCCAGAAGGTGATAAGCAGATCTATAGCTACGAAATAGCCAGAGAACGACCAACATTAGACGAAGTAGAATGGCCAGACACCAAGTTAGGTAAAACTACTACTACCTCCGTTTACACAGCAGAGGAAACTGATAAAGACGGACTTTACAAAGCACTTTGGGGAGAACACTACAGATCTCTTTACAGCAAAAAATTTGAATTCCCTGTTCTTTATTTAGACACTATTCCCGGTAATATGAAAGTACTGGGTGCCGGAGGTGGACATCAATCAAGATCGCTTGGATTTATAGATGACGATGGTCATGAATATACCATGAGAGCTTTGAAGAAAAGTGCGCTTCAGTTTTTACAAACTACCGTGATCACAAATCATTACGTTGAAGATTATTTAGAAAACACGGTAGCTGAGCGATATGTACAGGATTTTTACACTACAGCTTTTCCTTACGGTACATTCCCGGCAGGAAAATTCATGGACGAACTAAATATCTTCCATCCGAATTCTGAACTTTACTATGTTCCGAAGCAGGAAGCACTAGGAGTTTATAATGAGGAATATGGTGACGAACTATATATGTTCGAAGCACATATTGGAGGAGAAAATAAAGATCTTCCAATATTTGATGGAGCTGAAGATATTCTAAACTCCTCAGATCTACTTCTTGAAATGCAGGAATCAAAAGAGGCTTATGTAGACGAAGAGATCTACATTAGAGCAAGGCTTCTCGATATGTTCCTGGGTGACTGGGATAGACATGAAGGACAATACGAATGGGCAGAATTCGAGGACGAAGAAGGCAAGAAAAGATATGTGCCTATCGCAAAGGACCGTGACCAGGTATTTTCGAAAACAGACGGTTTTATACTGTCTTTACTTCGCGTAGGTTTTCCCCAAATTAGAGCGATGGAACCTTTTACAGAAACTGTGAAAAGACCAAAATGGTTTAATCATGCTGGATATCCATTAGATAAAGCAGTAATTAGAGAAAATAACTGGAATACCTGGAAGGAACAGGCTGAATATCTTCAGAATACACTTACAGATGAAGTTATTCAGGAAGCTTTCGATGTTTTACCTGCAGATATAGCAGATGATGAATACGTAATGGACATCAAAAGCACTCTTGAGGTAAGAAGAGGGAACATGATGGAAATCGCACGTGAATACTACGACTACCTGGTGAAATTCGATATCTTCCTTGGAACCGAAGATGATGATGCATTCCTTATTACTCGTAAACCTGACGGAATTACGCAAATAGAGCTAACCAATGAAGATGGGAAAGTAGTTGCTCAAAAAACTTACGACAGTGACGAAACCAAAGAAGTTTGGATCTATGGACTTGATGGTGATGATGAATTTAAGATCGTAGGTGAAGGTTCTTCTCTAGTAAAACTAAAAGTTATAGGTGGCGAAGAGAATGATATCTACGACTTTCAGAATACAAAAAAGGCGAAACTTTACGATTACAAGAGTAAGGATAACACCATAAATCCTTCCGGCGCCAATAAAATGCTTGTAGATTCTTATGATATCAACAACTACGATCCTAAAAAGAGAAAAAGTAACCAATTCACCTTTTTCCCTAGTGCCGACTTTAATTCAGATCAGGGATTTAGTTTAGGGGTTAAAAATACCTTTACGACCTATGGTCTGGTTCGGAATCCCTTTACTTCTCAGCATAATCTTTCTGCAAACTACTATTTTGCAACCCAGGGATTTGATGTTGGTTACTATGGCGAGTTCGCAAACGTGTTCTACAAATGGAATTTAGGAGTAGATGCCTATTATTCGAGTCCGAATTTCGTGATCAATTACTTTGGAACAGGTAACGACACAGAGTACGATGACGACGATGTTTCAAGAGATTTCAACAGGGTGAAAATTGAGCAGTGGAGACTTGCACCTTCACTTATTTATAGAAAGAACAATAATGTATTCTTCAGTATTAAACCTATGATCGAATCCAAGCAGGTTTCTTACGATGCAAATAGGATTGTAGCCGAAACTTTTGATCAGGATAATGATGTTTTCGAAGAACAACTTTATGCTGGTGCAGAGGTGAATTACAATTATTATAATAAGGATAGAGCAGCATTTCCATCGCGAGGGATTGAAGTGGATCTAACCGCGGGTTATAAAAGTAATATTGATGAGTTTGATAACAAATTCGCTTACGTGAGACCAATGCTATCTTTAAATTACCCATTACACGAAAGTGGTTTCGCGGCTATTGCGACTAAAATAGGTGGTGAAGCAATCCTGGGAGATGAGTACGAATTCTATCATGCGGCGACACTTGGCGGTGGAAATAGAAATACGCTAAGAGGATACCGTAATGAACGTTTTAATGGTAAGTATGCATTCTATCAGAATATTGATATTCGAAGTGGAATCGCACAATTCAGAACTAATTTTATCCCGATTCGTATGGGAGCAAGCATTGGTTATGACTACGGTAGAGTTTGGGTTGATGAAGATGATAGTAATGAATGGCATTCTAACGTGGGTGGATCGATCTTTATCAACGCTTTCAAAGCCTTTACCGGAAATATAGGCTACTATGTTGGGGACGAAGGTGGTCGTTTGAACTTCACCGTGAACTTTGACTTCTAGTTCTCGATACTACAAATTTAAGCCACACCTCACAGTGTGGCTTTTTTATTATAAAGCTTTTGCCAGTTGTTCTATAGATTCTACCATTAGATCAGAATCTTTCGCCAGTCTAAATGGGAATTTCCCAGGCCTGCGTACGAAAGCTGTTTGCAATCCAGCCCTTCCTGCTCCGGTTATATCCCATCCATGAGCTGCAACCATCATACAATCGCTATTAGTTACTTCGGAAGCTTCTACAATGTATTTGTAGCTATCAAGATGAGGTTTATATTTCTTCACGTTCTCAACACTTTCAATATGATCGAAGAAATGATCAATTTCAGCAAACTCCAATTGTTTTTGAAGTACATCTGGCTTACCATTGCTGTAAGCTATCAGTTTGAACCCTGAACTTTTTAAGTCCTTTAAACCTGGTATCACATCTGGATACGCTTTAAAACCGGTAATGGGTTTCAAAGTTTCTTGCAATTCTTCTTCGGAAAGTTCTATATCATATTTTAGAGCGTTCATCCTCAATACCTCCTGGGCTATTTGGCTAAAGTTGTGATAGGAATCACTTACCGTTTCTACCAGGGAATACTGTAATAGTTCTGCAAACCAGATATCAGCTGCATATTCATTACCCAGGGTTTTATTGATTCTGTCCTTTAATGGAGCCAGATCAAGAAGAGTTTCGTTCACATCGAAGATGAGTACTTTGGGAGTTAAATTCATATTGTTTTTTACATAAAAATACGAATCTCAAACCCTAAAAGCATGAGCAGACACTTCTAAAGCCGAAGAAACTTTACTAATAAGGTACAGGCGGATTCAAAGGCGAAGTATTGCTTACCTGTTTTTTCTTAAAGTTCTCTTCTTGGAAAGTCTTATCAGAATCTGAACAGGTACTGGAAGTGATTAGAAATACGAGAAGACTTATGGCGATTAGAAATAGCGCTTTGGTTAGAATGGATAAATACCTGACCTGTTTGTCGATTTTAATTTCATCCTCAAGACTTGCAACTGTGGTTGGTTTCATAGTATGATACTATGTAGCAAGTAGGGTACTACTGGTTAATTATTAGATTCCAGTAAGGGTGAAATTCAGATTTCAATTTAAGGATCAATTTATTTATTTACAAGAATATATTTAGAATTTATGTATAAGATTTCAACGGGTAAAAAGTTCTATGATTCAAATGTTATAATTCCGAATCATTATCCAAATATTTAAAGATCAGATGGATATCCCCTTAACCGAAATATATGATCTTGAAAAGAACATGTAGGAACTCATTCGAACTTTAGCTAAACCATAGTAATATGCATTACATATTTCACTTATAAAAAACTAACTTAAATACTATATGCTAAATCTAAATAGTAAATATTATTTCTGACCATTTGTAAAAGCAGAAATTGTAGCCTCACCAGGAATCGAACCTGGATCTAAAGTTTAGGAAACTTCTATTCTATCCATTGAACTATGAGGCCGTTCAACGAATTTATAAAATCGGTATTGACTTCGCTACTACATAATTCTAAAATTTACAGTCTTATTCTATATCTTTAGACTTTAAGTTTTTTATGTATGAAAAAATTAGTTTTAGCTGTTTTCTGTTTATCGATATTCAGCACTCACGCACAGAATATTGGACACGAAAAAAGTGCTTTTGCGCATACATTTTCAATTGTTGCCAGAGATACTGTCACCGGTGAAATGGCTGTAGGCGTTCAAAGTCACTGGTTTTCGGTGGGCTCTATAGTTTCCTGGGGCAAATCTGGTGTTGGAGTGGTTGCTACTCAATCCTTTGTAAATCCGGCCTACGGTCCTCAGGGTCTTCAATTAATGGAAAATGGAATGCCTGCAGATATCGCGCTGGCTAAAATGGTAGATGAAGATGAAGGCCGTGCTTTCCGTCAGGTTGCTTTTCTGGATGTAAACGGTAACGTTTCTGCATATACTGGTGATAAATGCGTTCAGGCTGCGGAAGATATTCAGGGTAATAATTTTTCTGTACAGGCAAATATGATGTTGAATGAGAATGTAGTTCCTGCCATGGCAAATGCCTATGCTACGAATTCAGATCTTCCTTTAGCTGAAAGAGTGGTTGCTGTGATGCTGGCCGCGCAGGAAGCCGGTGGTGATATACGAGGAAAACAATCTGCCGCTCTTATTGTCGTAGGTCCTGATAAAACCGAAAAAAGCTGGGAAGATAAAAAGGTGGATCTTAGAGTGGATGATCACGAAACTCCAATCAAGGAACTTGGAAGATTGCTGAAAGTGCACCGTGCTTACGAGCATATGAATAAAGGAGACCTTGCTGTGGAAGCCAACGACATGGAAAAAGCACTTCAGGAATATGGTGCTGCAGAAAAAATGTTTCCTGAAAACCTGGAAATGAAATACTGGAAAGCTGTAGCGCTTGCCAATAGTGGGAGAATGGAAGAAGCAAGACCAATTTTCAAAAAAGTTTTTGCTGCAGATGAAAACTGGAAAGAAATGACCACAAGGTTGCCTGCATCAGGACTACTGAATATTTCAGAAGAAGAATTAGAGACCCTTACTAAATAAGATAGCCATATGATTAAATTGATGAAAATTAGTTTTTTAAGCCTTCTGTTCATAGCCTTCATCGCTTGTGAAGAGACTAAAAAAGAAGAAGAGAAAACTTCTGAAGAAAAAGAAACCG
Organism: Christiangramia sp. LLG6405-1; assembly: GCF_045055805.1. Taxonomy (GTDB): domain Bacteria; phylum Bacteroidota; class Bacteroidia; order Flavobacteriales; family Flavobacteriaceae; genus Christiangramia. Next base: position 751,113 of record NZ_CP159330.1, read on the forward strand.
TAAGCACTGCGAATTCGATGAAAACGAATATGGAAGCAGATAGTGAGCTAAAATATAATCCTGCTCATGGCGTAGAAGGACATCGTTGTGAACTACCGGTAGGAGCTCCTCTTACAAGTGAAGGAAATACTCCGGCTCAACCTATGACCACAAGTCCTGTTAGAATGCAGAGCGCTACTCCAACGATTAATCCTCCACACGGGCAACCTGGGCATGACTGTTCAGTAGCTGTGGGTGCTGAACTCAATTAGTTCTAAAATCCGAAATTTTTACATATCCATTTCGACAGAAGTTCTATGATGGACAAGCATCGTAATTTCTATACCGAAGTCCCGATTAGTGATCTGGCTATTCATGAACTTTTTCGGGACAGAAGCAATTTTCAGGAGGTACCACCAACTTGGCATGTCCTGGTTGCAGATATTCGGGATTCTACCCAAGCAGTCAACGAAGGCAGGCATGAAGAAGTGAACCTGGTAGCTACCGGCTGTGTGATCGCAATACTGAACTTGTCCATTGCTGAAGGGATCACCGTTCCATTCTTCTTTGGAGGCGATGGAGCTACTTTTTTAATACCTGATAGTATAACTACCAAAGCTTTATCTGTTCTTGAAAAACACAACAGGAACGTTCAGAAAAATTTTGAATTTGAACTATCATTGGGAACTTATCCTGTTAAAGATCTTTACCGGGATGGGATCGAATTAAAAATAGCTCGCGTAAGTACTACAGAATCTCTGGTGATCCCGATTATCATGGGTCAGGGATTACTAATTGCTGAAAAGCTTATCAAAGAAAGACCTGAATCCCTGCAAATCGAAGAAGATCAAATTTCTCTGAATCTATCCGGGATGGATTGTAAATGGGACAAGATTAAACCACCATTGGAAAACCAGGAAGTTTTAAGCCTTCTTATAGCTGGATGCGGTGATGCTAACTACCCGGAAGTTTATTCAGATATTCTCGAAAAGCTCAACGAGATCTACGGTTCCACGCAACGCAGAAGACCAATCTCTACAGACAAGCTTAAAATGTCCACCAGTTTTGACCGTATTAGCAATGATGTAAAGGTTAAGTGGGGTGACAGTAATATTCCGGAGTTTCTAAAAGGAGTTTTGATTAGTCTGTTCGGAGAGTTTTATCTTAGAAACACCAATCTTGGAAAAACATACCTAAAACGTATGGTGGAATTATCTGATAATCTAAGCCTTGATGGCAGAATTAATACGGTAATCACCGGAAGCGCAGACCAAAGAAAAAAACTTTTTAAATACCTTGATAGTGTTGAAGCACAAGGTCTCATTAAATATGGTTTTCATATTAGTGAAGAAAGTATCATGTCCTGCTATGTTCGAAACATAAAGACAGATGAACATATCCACTTTATAGATGGTGGAAATGGAGGATATACAAAAGCGGCCAATGTGCTCAAAAAGAAATTGGCAAATTGACCGCTTTAGTAATTTTCTGATTTATTAATCTTCGTCCAGACCTCCTCTACGAGTTGCATCGCGTGGCTCTGGCCAAGTCATCTGCTCTCCGGTTCTTCTACTTTTTGGTAAGCTAATCTGTTCTCTGGATGTCTTTTCAGGATCTTCACTAGCCATGTAAGCAAGTACCGCTGTAAGGATCACATTATTTCTAACATCGTCGAAAACGATCTTATCGTAAGTATCCCTGTTGGTATGCCAGGTGTAATTCCAGTAATCCCAGCTCAATGAACTTAGGTTGAATGCTGGTGCTCCAGCCGCTACAAAGGATGCATAATCAGATCCTCCTCTTCCTGGAGATCCAGGGAAATTGGTTTCAATATGCGTAGTAACATTTTCTGGAACTTCGTACAACCATCGTCCTATATAGTCATATGCATGCAGGAATCCGTTTCCAGAAATATTTACTACCCTTCCAGTTCCGTTATCCTGATTAAATAAAGCCTGTGTATTTTCAACGATTTCCGGATGATCCTTCACAAAAGCTCTGGATCCATTCAATCCCTGTTCTTCACTACCCCAGTGTCCTACCAGAATCGTTCTTTTAGGATTTGGATACAACTTTTTAAGAATTCTCATCGCTTCCATCATTACGATAGTTCCTGTTCCATTATCAGTTGCACCAGTTGCGCCATCCCAGCTATCGAAGTGTGCTGAAAGAATCACATATTCTTCAGGCTTTTCTGAACCTTTGATCTCTGCAATTGTATTGAAAGTAGGAACTTCTCCCAGCTCCTGAGATTCAGCTACTACTTTTAATTCAGGTTTATCACCATATTCTGCAAGTCGGTATAGCATCCCATAATCCTCCAGTGAAATATCGATGGTTGGAATTTCTTCTGTATATGAAGAAAATACTTTATTTACTCCAAATCCTCGAGACCAGTAAGATGAAATGATCCCGGCTGCTCCTGCTTTTTCCAGTGCCTGAGGTAATTCTCTTCTGGATAATCCGCTAGCTGAAGTACGTTCTCTCCAAACTTCACTTAGACTATCACGATCTTTTTTCATTTTTTCGAATGACTCTTCTGTCGCCCATTCTTCCCAGTTATCATCTGGTCTTCCCGTAGGCTGTGGCATTGAGATCATTACGAATTTTCCTTTAACCGACTTCAATTTATTTACAAAGTCCATCGAGTCTTTTGCCGCCGGAAGGATAATTACTTCAGCCTGCACTCCTTTTTTGCCGGTAGATGGACTCCAGGCTAGCTGTCGTGCTTCAAGGCTTTGAATCCTTGGAGAGATAAGGTCTACATGTGTGATACCGCGCTCCCAGCCTTTCCATTTTCCCCATTCTTCATTTCTGGCATCAATATCCCAGCTCTTATATTTATTTACAGCCCAGTCGTTAGCCTGTTTCATTTGAGGCGTCCCAACAAGTCTTGGACCTACAACGTCCAGTAATTCATGCGCAAGATTTTCAAGTTCTGAATTGCCTTCTGCTTCTTTTACGATCTTCTCCACCATTTCCTGGGTGCTTTGCGCAAATGCAGCCGAAAAGGAGATAAAAAATAAAAAGGCTAAGGATAATTTTTTTGTCATAATGTAAAGATTGGTTGATGTTTTACAATATCGTTCTTTTTAGAACAATTGCTCTGAAATTAGACCGCAGTGGTACGAAAACGTTTAATGCGGAGTTAAAATTTGGCTATATTGGCCTTCCAAAATCGTAAATTCTCACCAATGCTTCAAAGATTCGCGTTTCTCGCCATCCTATGCCTCCCATTTTTACAGCTAAATGCCCAAACTTCAGAACTTAGTGTCCAGAAGATCATGCAGGATCCGCAATGGATGGGTAACTTTCCTGATAGAGTTCGCTGGGGAATTCATAGTGAAAATGTCTATTTTCAGTACAATCCTGAAGGGAATGCTGCAGACAGTCTTTATAAAATCACGATAGATGATCCTCAAAAGATCTTAAAGGTTTCTTCGGAAGAATCTAAAGCAATGATCCCAACCTACGGTAACTTCAGTAATGACCGAAAGAAAATGCTGTATACAGATGATGGAAAACTTATCATCTATGAGATGAGTGATCGATCCAAAAAGGAATTGATCAGTTTGCCCTTCAGAATAAGTGATCCTGAATTTTCAGCTTCAGAAGATGAAATCCTATTTCAGGCTGAAGACAATGCATTTATCTATCATCTCGAAGACGGAACTCTTCAGCAACTTACCAATATCCAATCTGGAACAAAAAAAGCTTCCGCAGATAAAAAATTAGACGAAAAGGATCAATGGCTTCAGGACGAGAATCTTGATCTTTTACAGGTTGTGAGAGAACGAAAAGAGAACAGGGAAGCCTCTGAAAAATACCGTGAATCCACCAGCGATCCTGAAGAATTCACTTTTTACCTGGACAACAAGAACATGAGCAATTTCGTGATCTCGCCAAATGCTAAATACGCTGCATTCAGCCTTATCGACCGGGAAAGCGGAAAGAACACGGGTGTTCCTAATTATGTAGATGAAAGTGGGTATACCGAAGATCTTTCTGCCAGAAGCAAGGTTGGAGATCTTAAATATTCCGCAGAACTGGCACTTTATCAAATTGAAAAGGATACCGTTCTAGAGTTTGATTTCAGCAGTCTACCAGGAATTTCAAAACTACCTGATTATACTTCAGACTATCCTGAAAAAGAATGGAAAGAAGAGCCGCGCCCGGTAATTCCATCTTCCATGAAATTTAGTCCTGAAGGAGACAAAGCTGTAGTAAACATACGTTCTACAGATAATAAGGACCGCTGGATCGTAGCTGTGGATCTTGAAACCGGAACATTTGAAACGCTCGATCATCAACGTGATGAAGCATGGCTCGCGGGACCGGGAATTGGTTATACTTATTACGGTTATGAAACTATGGGATGGTTGCCAGACAATAAGCATATCTATTTTCAAACGGAAGAATCAGGTTATTCTCATTTAGTGATCCTGAATACGAAAACAGGAAAAAAGAAAGATCTTACTCCCGGGAATTATGAAGTTTTTGATCCCATAATCTCAAATGATGAGAAGCACTGGTATTTCACTTCTTCAAAAGTTCATGCCGGGGAAAGACATTTTTATAAAATGCCTATAATGGGCGGTAACATGGTGCAACTTACTTCCATGACCGGGAATAACGATGTTCGGTTATCTCCAGATGAATCGCAGATGGCGATCACCTATTCCTATATGAACAAACCGGAAGAACTATTTCTAAAAGAAACCTCAACGACTGCTGAAACGATCCAGGTAACCGATGGCAGATCTGAAACCTTTAAAGCTTATGATTGGCGTGAACCTCAACTTATTCAATTTACAGCGCAGGATGGAGCGAAAGTTCCAGCCAGACTATACCTTCCTAAAGAGGATGTGAAAAATGATGCCGCAATCGTATTTGTTCATGGTGCTGGTTATTTGCAAAATGCTCACAAATGGTGGTCAAGTTATTTTCGCGAGTACATGTTCCATAACCTTTTAACTGATCTTGGTTACACCGTGATCGATATCGATTATCGTGGTAGCGCCGGTTATGGAAGGGATTGGAGAACTGGTATTTACAGGCATATGGGCGGAAAAGACCTTAGTGACCAGGTAGATGGCGTGAATTACCTTATAGAAGAATATGATATCAATCCTGAAAAAGTGGGTATTTACGGTGGTAGTTACGGCGGATTTATCACCTTGATGGCTTTATTTACTGAAGCCGATTCTTTCCAGGCAGGAGCTGCTTTAAGGTCTGTAACAGACTGGGCGCACTACAACCATGGCTACACCAGCAATATTCTTAACGAACCTTCCCAGGATCCAATCGCCTACAAGCGCTCTTCACCTATTTATTTTGCTGAAGGCCTTGAAGGTGATTTATTGATCGCTCATGGAATGGTAGATGTAAACGTGCATTTTCAGGATGTGGTTAGATTAAGTCAGCGTTTGATTGAATTAGGTAAAGAGAACTGGGAGCTTGCCGTTTATCCAGTAGAAGATCACGGATTCGTGGAGCCTAGTAGCTGGACAGATGAATACCGGAGAATACTGGAATTATTTAATGAAAACTTATTGAAAGAATGATAGATATCAAATTTGTAAGAGAACAATTTCCTGCTCTTGAACGGGATTTCGTTTTTATGGATAATGCCGGAGGATCACAGGTTTTAAAGCAAGTTACTAACAAGATCACAGATTATCTGCTTCATTCCAATGTACAACTTGGTGCTTCTTACGCTGTTTCCCAGGAAGCCGGAGACAGACTAAAAGCTTCTACGGAAGTTGTTTCCGAGCTTATCAATGCTTCCAGACCTGAGGAGATCGTGATTGGTTCGAGTACGACCATGCTTATGCGAATTCTTAGCCTGAGCATTAGTAAGAACTGGGAAAAGGGAGATGAGATCATTGTGACCAATACAGACCATGAGGCAAATGTTTCTCCATGGACAGATCTTGAAAAGTCTGGCTTCAAGTTTAAAATATGGCATGTAAATCCAGAATCTCTGGAACTTGATATAAAAGATCTTGAAAATTTATTGACAGAAAAGACGAGACTAGTTGCCGTTACTCATGCTTCCAATGTGCTGGGAACGATCAATCCTGTTAAGCAATATGCTGAGATAGTACATAAAGCAGGTGCTTTGATCTGTGTAGACGGTGTTGCCTATGCACCGCATAGAAAAGTGGACGTGCAGGAGCTGGATGCCGACTTCTATACCTTTAGCTGGTACAAGACCTATGGACCACACCTGGCCATGATGTATGGTAAATATGATTTGCTGAAAGAGCTGGAAAGTATCAACCATTATTTTATAGACAAAGATGCTGTTCCATATAAACTGCAACCCGGAAATTTCAATTTCGAACTTACTTATGCGGTTTCCGGAATTACCGATTATTATGCTGAATTGCACGATCATCATTTCGACGGAAAAGATCTTCAGTTCAAGGAAAAATTGAATAAAACCTACGAGCTTATTTCTGCCCATGAAGAGAAGCTGGCCACAAGACTTCTGGATTATTTAAATTCAATTTCAGAAATTAAGATCATTGGACAACCCAGTCCTGCTGCTGAAAAAAGAGTGCCTACTATTTCATTTGTGCACAACAACTTCCGAAGTAATGAAATTGTAGAAGCAGTAGATCCATATAATATTGGAATAAGGTTTGGCGATTTCTACGCTAAAAAATTAATTCAGGACCTTCAGCTGGAAGATAAGAACGGCGTGGTAAGAGTGAGCCTGGTTCACTATAATACGCTGGAAGAAGTTGATAAACTAATAGAAGTTTTTAAAACGATCTTTAAGTCTTAACGATAATTTCCGAAGACACGATTAAAAGGTATTTTGAATCCCAGTAAAATGGAGTTTCTGCGCACCTGATCACGTACTACCTCCAGTACTTCTGCCTGCGCGGAGATTTCAAATGTAAATTGGTTACGAACCCGGTAGGAAACAGATAATTTCGCCGGGATCGTGATCACCCGAATGTCTTCCTCCAGCACATTCCCGTAATCTGGAGCATTTTGAATAAAAGAAGCTCCAATTCCCGCCCCAAGAAGTAGATTTTCGATCTGGTTAAAGGGATCGAAATTAACATAGGGCATAAATGTCAACGAATTGTAATGTTCATTATCGCTAAGATCTGAAGCCGAAGTTCGCTGCCAGTATAGCTCGGCTCCAAAACCTGCTTTAGGCAAAAGGTAATAGATCGCGTAGATTCCCACCGCATAGTTAGGCTCAAAACCTGAATTGGTAAAGCTGTCGCTCTCCCCACTGTCAAAAACATTCTGAGAAAGATATAAGGAGGTATGGGCATAGCTAATGCTTGGACCCACCTCAAAATCCCGGTATCTCTAGCTGAATGACTCAACCGTGATAAATAGCAGAACTATTACTAAAAGTTTTTTCACCTATGAAAATTTAATGACCGGGAACTTATCTAAAGAAATCCCGGTCATTTGAAATTATAGCTTTTTAAGATCTTTTACTTCAGATTTTTCAGCTTCCATGATGCTGATCGCAAAGCCACCACCCGGAGCAGATTGCTGCGATAACCTGGATTTGCTATTCACTCTGTACTTTTTGATCTCATAGGCCTGTGGATTCGTCTTGTAATGAGCATCTGCAGCATCTGCATAGATCGTTGCGATGTACGTTTTATCTTTATCCAGGAAGTCAAATTCAATTTTTGAAGTCCGCGTTTCCTCTCCATTCACGTTTCCAACAAACCAGTTACTTGTTCCCTTTGCTTTTCTGGCAACAGTGACATATTCACCAGGTTCCGCTTCCAGGTATTTACTCTCATCCCAGTCCAGCGCTACATCCTTAATGAACTGAAAAGCATCCGGGAATTTCATATAATTTTCCGGAAGATCAGCAGCCATTTGCAATGGGCTGTACATCGTTACGTACATTGCCAGTTGATTGGCCAGCGTACTATTTACATGGGAATTATTATCTGGATTCAGCTTAGAAATATCCATCTCAAAGATTCCGGGAGTATAATCCATAGGTCCGCCGATGAGTCTTGTAAAAGGTAATACGGTCACATGATTTGGTTTAGAACCTCCAAAGGCCTGAAATTCGGTCCCACGAGCAGATTCATTACCAATAAGGTTTGGATAGGTTCTTCTCAATCCCGTTGGTCTAACCGCTTCGTGAGCATTCACCATGATCTTATAATCTGCAGCTTTGGTTACAGCATATAAAAAGTGGTTGATCGCCCACTGCCCGTAGTGATGTTCGCCACGCGGAATTATATCTCCAACATAACCGCTTTTTACAGCAGTGTAATCATACTTATTCATGAACTGGTAGGCAGTATCCATATGACGTTCATAGTTCCTGATCGCTCCGGAAGTCTCATGGTGCATCATCATTTTCACACCCTTACTTTGTGCATACTCATGAATTGCTTCCACATCAAAATCTGGATACGGAGTTACAAAATCAAATACATAATCTTTTGATTTCCCAAACCAGTCTTCCCAACCTTCGTTCCAGCCTTCCACAAGAACGGCGTCAAAACCATGCTCTGCGGCGAAGTCTATATATTCCTTCACATGCTCTGTATTGGCAGCATGTTTACCATTTGGGGTCGTTTTGGAATAGTCGGTTTTCCCTAGTTGTACTGAAGGCAACTCATCTGTATACGCCCAGGAGCTTTTACCTGTGATCATCTCCCACCATACACCAATATATTTTACTGGCTTGATCCAGCTGGTATCTTCCAGTTTATTTGGTTCATTCAGGTTCAGGTTCATATTAGAAGCCAGGATCTCTGTTGCCTCGTCACTTACCATGATCGTTCTCCATGGAGAAACTGCCGGAGTCTGAATATATCCTTTATTTCCAACTGCATCTGGAGTTAACCAGGATTCAAAAATTAGATTTTCTTCATCAAGATTTAGGTTCATTAGCGAATAATCAACCAGCGCAGCTTCGTGCAGATTAATATATAATCCGTCCTTAGATTTCATCATAAGAGAAGTCTGTACTCCGGTGTTAGAGAACTGTTCCTGTGAAGCGTTCCCGGTAACCGCAGTATCAAATTTTGAACTGATCTCTGAAAGTATTGATGTGGTATAATCATACTCCTGAGAATCATAATCGCCGGGCAACCAGAATGCGGTGTGATCTCCGGCCATTGCAAATTGAGAATGCTCCTCTTCAATCACAAAATAGGTTAGATCCTTTTGCTCCGGAAATTCATATCGAAACCCAAGACCTTCATTGAACATTCTGAAGTTAAGGATCAATTTACGATCTGTGTCTTTCTGAATTAGTTCAACCTGAAGCTGATTATAGTTGTTTCTTATATCTTTAGTTTCTCCCCAAACTGGATTCCAGGTATTATCGAAGCTGGTTTCACTGCTATTTTCTACTGCAAAATTCTTGAGCAGATCTTCTAAATCTTTTAAGGCAAGACCAAGCTTGCTTTGTTTGATCACAGACTTACCTTTATACGTTAATTCGTAGGTTGGCTCACCTGTTTCAGTCAGGCTAAAGTTCATCTTAAGTTCAGCATTTGGAGAACTTAGGTTCTGGGCAATAGTTAAACCCGATACCAGTAGGAATAATAGAGAGAAAATTGAAGTTTTAATCATCATTGTATGTATAAAGTGACCCGTTATAAGGGTTTCAGAAATTAAAATTAATATTATTTATCCAATAGCCTGTCGAAGATCTTCGATTAAGTCTTCTTCATCTTCGATTCCCACGCTAAGTCTGATTAATGAATCTACCACACCGGTTTTTTCTCTTTCTTCCTTCGGAATTGAGGCATGGGTCATACTGGCGGGATGTCCAGCAAGCGATTCCACACCACCCAGAGATTCAGCCAGTGTGAAAACTTTCAATTTTTCGACGATCTTACGGGCGCTTTCCAGCGTGTTTTCTTTTGTATTAAAGGAGATCATTCCTCCAAAATCTGACATTTGTTTTTTCGCGATCTCGTGATTGGGATGGTCTTCAAAACCCGGCCAGTAGACGTCTTTTACTTTAACATTGGACTTAAGAAAACCTGCAATTGCTCGACCATTCTCGCAGTGTCTTTGCATCCTGATATGCAGGGTTTTGACACCTCGCAAAACAAGGAAACTATCCTGTGGACCGCAAATCGCACCACTTGCATTCTGGATAAAGTAAAGTTTATTGGCAAGTTCCTTGTCCTTCACGACCAGTCCTCCCATCACCACATCACTGTGACCTCCCAGATATTTAGTAGCGCTATGCATTACGATATCGGCTCCAAGTTCCAAAGGCCTTTGCAGGTATGGCGTTGCAAATGTATTATCAACCGCTAAAAGCAGTTCGTGCTTTTTCGCAACTTTTGAAACTGCCTCAATATCGATAATGTTCATCATTGGATTGGTAGGAGTTTCTACCCAGATAAGCTTTGTTTTTTCATTGATATGCTGCTCAATATCTCCTGCAGCTTGCATTCCAACGAATTTAAATTTGATTCCAAGACCTTCAAAAATTTTTGTAAACAAACGGTAGGAACCTCCATAAAGATCATTTGTGGAGATGATCTCATCACCTGGTTTAAACATTTTAAGCACTGCATCTATTGCAGCCAGCCCCGAACCAAATGCCAAACCATATTCACCGTTTTCAAGACTGGCGAGTGATTTTTCCAGTGCGGTCCTGGTTGGGTTCGCACTTCGGGAGTATTCATAGCCCTGATGTTCACCGGGTGAACTTTGAGAATAGGTCGTAGTTTGGTAGATAGGTGGCATCACAGATCCATAAGCTGGATCCACATTGTCCTGTCCTCCATGTATAGTCTTGGTATTGAACTTCAAATTGCAATATTTTTAATTACGAGAAGTGCTTGAGTTCGTTCTCGAACATTAGCCTTCCAATGCATGAAAATCGTAGTAAACAAATGTAATCAGCTCGTTGAGCATTCACAAAATTCAATTTACCTTTATCCTCTAATTTAACACCCAATAGCCTTGAAAAAAGCAATTCTTTCAGCTTTAATGATCCTGATTCTATTCTCCTGTGCCGACGAGGAGAAAAAAGACGAAATAGAAATGCTGGAATTTAAGCAGGAAACCGTTGAGAACAGTTATAAAGATTGTGATCCTGAGAATGGCGATTGTACTTTTATAAGTCTCAGCTTCCCGGTAGCAAAAAATGATGGAAAGATCTCGAAAAAGATCAATCTAGAAGTGGAAAGCTTCCTCCAGAACACTGTTGATTTTACAGAGGCTGATAGTATACAATCCCCCCGGAAACTGGTAGATCAATTTTTACAAAATTATGAAAGAACTGCGACCGACTTTCCCGATTACGAACTTCCTTGGGAAGCGACGATCCTTGGAAAAGTAATTCAGCAGAACGAAGAGCTGGTTTCCATGGAATTTACTACAGATATGTTTACCGGTGGAGCACATGGTTATAATAGTGTGAGTTACCTCAATTTTGATGCTGAAACGGGCAAGCTATTAGTCGTAGAAGACCTCTTTTCTTCGGAATTTACCAAAAAAGCAGAGCAGGATTTTCGCGTTAAACAGAACATTCCTGAAGGTGCGAGCATTAATAATACGGGTTTCTTTTTTGAAAATGAAAAGTTCCACCTTCCGGCTAATATCGGGATATATCCAGGAAAGATCGTATTGCATTATAATGCTTATGAGATTGCTCCTTATTCCGCAGGAAGCTTCAGAATGACCTATTCCAGAGCAGAAATTTCAGAATATCTAAAAACTAAAGAAACTGTAGAGGAATAAAATACCTTTCACTTGAAATAGCTTCAGTTTAAATTACTCGCTACTCGCATTTTCTAAATTAGCGGACTTCCATAAAAAATAGGAAACCACTGCAGGCCAGATCACCAGCAGGCTACAAATAAATCGCTCGTAAGCTCCATTGATATCATCGGGCATTAATGGCAAAAGTGGCGCCAGAAGGAGCCATAATACTCCAACCCATATTGTGAACTTTTTCAGATAAGGTTTTAAGGATTTTAGATAGGGATAAACCAGAATATGAAGGATAAAAAATAGTCCGGCAAGGATATAGACCAGTTTTCGATGTATCTTTTCTCCGGGACGTCCCGCATATTGATTATGTTCTGCGATCATCACCAGATCTGCGCCAATAAGAACCAGGATCGCCAGACCAATCAACCACCTTGCATTATTCTTCTTCCAGGTGAAAAGTCCGATTGCCAGTGCAACATAACCCATCGCAAGAAAGTCGAGACCCAAATCCTGTATCCAGCCATATTTACCAATGGCCAGCATACTTATGGTGTTCTTAAAAGGATTGTGCTCTTCGTGAAGAATGATGCCAATAATATCTGCCGCTATGACCGCGAAGCAACCAAAAAGGCATAGTACTGCCGAGAGTTTATTGATCGTAGATGTCTTCAAACTTTATAGATTTTGACTCTATTAAATGATAGTCAGGAATTCAAATTAAGATTTTTTGATGATTTTAATAAGCGAATCCTCGGAATCTCAATCACGTTTCTGTTTTTTCTGAAGATTAAGGATAGCGTAGAATATATGTTTTCCCGACAAAATATTCGTTCTTTGCATTTTCCGAAAACTCTCAGTTATGAAAAAAGTCTACCATCTTTCCACCTGTGACACCTGTAAACGAATTTTGAAAGAGCTGGAACTTCCAGATGATTTTGAACTTCAGGACATCAAAAACGAAGCTATTTCTAAGGAGCAATTAGAGCAAATGCATGAATTGGCTGGATCTTATGAGAGCCTTTTCAGTAAAAGAGCCAGGCTATATAAAGAGCGGGATCTAAAAAATAAGTCTTTAGAGGAAAGTAATTATAAGGAACTTATTCTGGAGCATTATACATTCCTGAAGCGACCGGTGATCATTAACGGAGACGAGATTTTTATTGGGAATTCTAAAAAGACCGTGGAAGCTGCAAAAAGTTCAGTACATGGATAATACCAGATTATTAGCCATTCTGGCTGCCATTGGAGCGAGCACTATTTACGGGATCAATCATACCCTTGCCAAAGGTTTAATGCCTTTGTATATCGAGCCATTCGGTTTTATACTACTGAGAGTGACTGGAGCAGCGATCCTTTTTTGGTCTATAAGTATCTTTGCACCAAAAGAAAAGATCGCAACTTCTGACTGGCCACGTATTATTGGCTGTGCTATTTTTGGAATGGTTATCAATATGCTGTTCTTTTTTAAAGGGCTAAGTCTTTCAACACCTATCAATAGTTCGGTCATCATTACTTTATCGCCAGTAATGGTTTTGATCCTTGCATCCATCCTGATAAAAGAACGCATCACCTTATTAAAAACTATTGGGATAATAATAGGAATGGCAGGTGCGCTGGTGTTGGTACTTTTTAGTTCAGATCAAAACCAGAATGCTCCGAACATCCCGCTAGGAAATGTCCTTTTTATCGTGAACGCCTTCTCTTATGGTCTATATCTCATTCTCGTAAAACCACTGACTAAAAAATATCATGCGATTACTTTGATGAAGTGGCTATTCCTAATCGCAGTATTTATCAATCTCCCTATCACTTATACTGAATTTGTTGCTGTGGATTGGGGTAATTTACCATTTGACGCAATCTGGAAAATGGGCTACGTGGTCCTTGGAACAACTTTTATGACCTATTTACTGAACATTTATGCACTGAAGCAGCTTTCAGCATCTACGATAAGTGCGTTTATATACCTGCAACCACTTATCGCAATCACTTTTGCGATCATGGTTGGTGCAGATTCCCTGAACTGGACTAAAGGAATTGCAGCTACACTGGTATTCGTTGGTGTGTATATGGTAAGTATGAAAAAGACAAAAGTAAAGGCCTGATATTATAGAGTAAATCTACAACACAGACCTTTCTATAAAACTTAATGCTGCTTATAGTTTCGCCAGCTCTTCGCTGCTTAAATTATCCGGACGTTTCCCGTATTTACGCGTATCTTCCTTGGTAAGAGTTCTAAATTCCTTAGTTTTTGGTGTACTGTCCAACTGTTTAAAAAGTTCTTCCGGCAGGGTGGTAAGCTTACGTTCTTCCAGGTCTATCCAGGATCCCATCATCTCGCAGGTTGCACAATTCCTACCCTTGTGATCATAGATCTTATGAATAAATTCAAAGTACATCCCATCTTCAGAAAGTCCGTTTAACTCAAGACTTACTGTTACCGGTTCACCCGCAAAGATCTCTTTGAAATAATATATATGCTCATAAAAAACGATAGGTCCCAGATTGTAATGAGCGAGTTGCTTCTGCCCAAAACCATTTTCCATCAAGAAGCCCATTCTTGTATGGCTCATAAAATTTATATATGCAGAATTGGCCAGATGCCTGTTCGCATCAAGGTCGCTCCATCGTATCTCGAATTTCTTGGTATACATGATCTTACTTTTATTCAAAACTACCAATAAATAGTATGCATGCATAACAAATTTTACCTAAGTTTATATTAAAATAGATACATGCCGCTTCTCTCAAGCAACTATCATCCGACTGGAATTTTCAAGAATGCAGACGCTTCAACCATTTATGCCGGCAAACTCAGGAAGGTAGATCTAAGCTATACCAGGGAACGTATCACTATTAGTGACGGAGATTTTATAGATCTGGACTGGAGCAAAAGCAAAAAAAATTCAGAAATGCTGGTGATCCTGCTTCATGGTCTAGCGGGTAGTGCAGCTAGACCTTATATGCAAGGTATGGCGCTTGCCTTCAATAACCTGCAATGGGATTCCGTAGCCATGAACTTTAGGGGATGTAGTGAAGAAATGAACAGGTTTTTTCAAAGTTATCATGCCGGTGCAAGCGATGATCTGTCGGAAGTGATAACCCATGTATTATCCCTAAGAAAATATAAGAAAATCGCTCTGGTAGGATTTAGCCTTGGAGGAAATTTACTCATGAAATACCTGGGTGAACAGCGCAGCAGACCTAAGGAAATCATTGGCGCTGCGGGAGTTTCTGTTCCATGTGACCTTGCAGGATCACTGGGAGCGATCAATAGAATGCGAAATTTTATTTATAGTAAGAGATTCGAGATCAATTTAAAGCAGCACCTGAACAAACGTGCAGAACTGTTTCCGAATCATCTCGATAAAAGTAAGGTAGCTTCCTGTAATTCTCTTCGGGATATTGATGAACTCTATACTTCCAGAGCTCATGGTTTTAAAAATGCCGACGACTATTACGCTCAGGCAAGTGCTCAAAATTTTCTTCAGAATATAGAAGTCCCAACTTTATTAATAAGTGCTAAAAATGATAGTTTTCTATCGCCAGGTTGTTATCCTGAAGAAGTTGCAGAAAATTCAGAAAATATACATCTCGAGATGCCTGCCTTCGGTGGCCATGTAGGCTTTGTGACCAGAACCAATGTTTATTATCATGAAAAAAGGATTACCGACTTTATTAGTTCCCTTTTAGATTAGACTGCATCTACCGGGCATACAATTGTACATGCTATAGAATTGATTATCTTTGCGCAAGCTTTTAAAATTCAGGCATGATCCAATCGATGACAGGCTTTGGGAAGAGCGTTACACAAATTCCCACCAAGAAAATCACTGTTGAACTCAAATCTCTAAACAGTAAGAATTTTGACCTGAATGCCCGCATTCCGTCGCAATACCGTGAAAAGGAACTTGAACTTCGAAATATTATCTCCGATTCTCTTGGACGTGGTAAAGTAGATCTTTCCATTTATGTGGAATCTACCGCAGAACAAACTTCTACAAATGTGAATACTGAAGCAGTGAGGATCTACATGGATCAACTCCGGAAGATTGTGGATACCAGCGAAATTGAGCTCTTGAAGATGGCAGTAAAAATGCCCGATGCTCTAAAAACTGAACGTGAGGAGATCGATGAAGAGGAATTCATTGTGATCGAAACTG
Source organism: Christiangramia sp. LLG6405-1 (assembly GCF_045055805.1). Lineage (GTDB taxonomy): Bacteria > Bacteroidota > Bacteroidia > Flavobacteriales > Flavobacteriaceae > Christiangramia. The sequence goes on from NZ_CP159330.1 coordinate 766,949, forward strand.
CAGTAAAAGATGCTTTAAAAGAGATCAATAATTTTAGAACAGATGAAGGTGAAGCACTCGAAAAGGATCTTCAACTTCGTATCAACAATATAAAATCCTTGCTGGAAGATGTGATCAGGATCGATCCAGACCGTGTGGAAGCCGTTAGAGAAAGACTTCGGAAGGGTATAGAAGAGATAAAGGAACAAGCCGATGAAAATCGTTTTGAGCAGGAGATCGTATACTATATTGAAAAATTTGATATTACTGAAGAGAAGGTAAGACTGGATAACCATCTTGATTATTTTCAGAAGACACTGGATTCTTCAGATTCCAATGGACGTAAACTGGCCTTTATCTCCCAGGAAATAGGAAGAGAGATCAATACCATAGGTAGTAAATCCAATTATGCACCAATGCAACAAATGGTGGTGCAAATGAAGGATGAACTTGAAAAGATTAAAGAACAGATCTTAAACGTATTGTAATGGACGACGGTAAATTGATCGTATTTTCAGCTCCTTCAGGATCAGGTAAAACTACCATAGTTAGACATTTACTGAAACATGAGGAATTGAAACTTGATTTTTCAATTTCGGCTACCTCGAGAGAAGCCAGAGGTGAAGAAAAACATGGGCAGGATTATTATTTCCTATCTCTTTCAGATTTTAAACAGAAGATCAAAAACGACGAATTCCTGGAATGGGAAGAAGTCTATCGCGATAATTTCTACGGAACTTTAAAAAGCGAAGTAGAACGAATCTGGGCCAAAGGAAAGCACGTTATTTTTGATATTGACGTTGTTGGGGGATTGGATATCAAACATATCTATCCAGACAGAACGCTCGCAGTATTCGTAAAACCTCCAAGTATCGAAGAATTAAAGATCAGGTTAAAAAAGCGTAAGACTGAAAGTGACGATAAAATAAATATGCGTGTAGCAAAGGCGTCTATTGAACTCGCGACCGCACCTCAATTTGATTTTATTATCGAGAACAATCACCTGGGAACTGCTTTAAAAGAAGCTTATAACCTGGTTTCCAATTATGTTGGCGCAGATAATATTAAGGAATGAACAGAAAAGTAGGTTTATTCTTTGGGTCCTTTAATCCTATCCATATTGGTCATTTGATCATTGCCAATCATATGGTAGAACATTCAGATCTTGATGAGGTCTGGCTGGTTGTGACTCCGCATAATCCGCACAAAAAGAAAAGCACCTTACTTGATAACCATCACAGACTCGAGATGGTTTACAGAGCTTGTGAGCATTTCGAAAACCTAAAACCCAGCAATATTGAGTTTGGTCTTGAACAACCTAATTATACCGTTAATACGCTGGCTCACTTGCAGGAAAAGTTTCCTACGAATGAGTTCTGCCTGATTATGGGTGAGGATAATTTAAAGAGCTTCCATCGCTGGAAGAATTACGAGGTTATTCTGGAGAATCATCAGTTGTATGTATATCCCAGAATAGCTGAAGGTATGGTGGTCGAAAGATTTCGAGATCATGCGAAAATAACCAGAGTTGACGCTCCAATTATTGAAATTTCAGCAACCTTTATTAGAAGGTCAATTTCCGTAGGAAAAAATGTGACACCTTTGTTGCCCGATGATGTCTGGAAATATATTGATGAAATGAATTTTTATAAATAAGTAAAGACTGTTTAAAAATCCGTTTTTTGAATATTCTAGTTTGCTGATTGATCCTACTTTTTTCATTGTGGAACTACAAGCATAAGAACGTCGACTGCTCTCAATTTAATATTCTCAGGACTTTTAAACAGTCTATGAAATCTATCTTTTACTATCCATTGGTGGTATTCTTAGAACCTGACCCGGATAGATTTTATCTGGATCATCCAGCATAGGCTTATTTGCTTCGAAGATCAATGGATACTGGTTTGGATCTCCGTAATGCTTCTTTGAGATCTTACTTAAAGTATCACCTCTTTCTACAGTATGGAAAACAGCTTCAGGCTCTTTATTTTCAACATCCATTCTATCATCTACCTGCGCAATTCCTTCAGAATTACCTACAACAAGTACGATCTTTTCACGGGTTGCCTGATCTAAAGCGGTTCCAGTGATCGTAGCCATATCATCTTCAATATTGATATGAAGATTATCAGCTTTTAGGTTCAGGTCGCGAATAGTTTCTTCCAGATTCCTGGAGACTCTTTCATTTTCCTTCTTCTCTTTTAACTTATTATCTGTTGTACTTACTTCATTGTCCTTCGGCTTATCTGCACCAAAGATCTTTTTTCCTGCATTCTTAATGAACGAAAATAATCCCATTATTTTGATTTATAGTTAGTTATTTAAATGTACAAAAGCCTTGCAGATTCGCTCCTCTTGTGCATCCTAAAGTTTTCTCAAAATTGAAGACATAAAAAAAACCGCTCCTTGCGAAACGGTTTTTTTCAACTAAATAACCAACCAAAAAACTAAGAATGTAAACTTTACAAAACTATATGTAAAGCACAATATTAGAACGACAACAGATTTGTCAAATTGTACAGCTCCTGAACTTTAATTGTTAATCTTTTGCGCAGTAGGATTACAGCATTCTCAATATTTATGCTGAAATGCCGCGTAATTCTTTCAATACCTCTAAAATTGACTATTTTTGGAGAAGAGAATGTAATTATATGGATAAAGCTCCGAGTTTTGGTGTCATTGGTGGAGGTAGCTGGGCAACAGCTATCGTGAAAATGTTATGTGAGAATCTGGATAATGTGAATTGGTATATGCGAAGTGTATATGCTGTGGAACATATTAAGAAGCAGGATCATAATCCCAATTATTTAAGTTCAGTAGAATTTAATAATGATCAGCTTACACTTAGTAATGATATTAATGAAGTTGTAGAAGCTTCAGAATTCATCATTTTTGCCATCCCTTCCGCTTTTCTGAAAAGAGAACTGGATGCACTTACGATTCCACTCCATGATAAAGTTGTTTTCTCAGCAATTAAAGGGATCGTTCCGGAAACAAGTCTTATCGTTGGTGAACATTTCAATCAGTATTTCGATGTTCCTATGGAATGCATTGGAGTTTTAACCGGACCATGTCATGCTGAAGAAGTTGCACTTGAGAGACTTTCCTATCTAACCGTTGCCTGCCAGGATGAACAAAAGGCCCAGCTGGTTGCAGGCTATCTTGGAAGTGATTATATCACCTGCAAAACTACAGATGATGTTATTGGTACTGAATACGCAGCCGTATTAAAGAATATCTACGCGATCGCGGCAGGAATTGCTCATGGTTTGGGTTATGGTGATAATTTCCAGAGTGTACTTATGAGTAACGCCATCAGGGAAATGAAGAAGTTTATCAAGAAAGTCCATAAAATGAAGCGTAATATCAACGATAGCGCCTATCTGGGGGACCTTTTGGTGACCGGTTATTCTGTATTTAGTCGTAACCGGATGTTCGGGAATATGATAGGTAAAGGATATACCGTTAAAAGCGCTCAAATGGAGATGAGCATGGTTGCTGAAGGTTATTACGCTACTGAAAGTGCTTATAAGATCAACCAGGAAAAGGGAGCTAAAACGCCGATTATCAATGCGGTATATGCCATCCTCTATGAGGGAAAAAATCCGAAGAAAGTTTTTAATAAACTAGTGGACAAATTAGATTAAAATATCAGTTTTTTCTCACTAACTATCTTATAAATCGCTGTTAGACAAACTTTTCAGCGATAGTTTCGTTGCATTATACCCAGATATACTATTTTTGCAGCAATAACAATTAACCAAAAAAATATGAAATCTTTTTTACAGTTTATTTTTATTGCCTCTGCTGCATTAACCATTTCCTGTCAGTCCAATACTTCTAACGATCAAATTGAGGAGGTTGAAAACTCAGTTAATGCTAGCAAAGAGAAAGAGCATGATGTTAACAAATGGCATGACGGACCAGTTTATTTTGAAACGACATCTGGTAGAAGTTTACATGATGCAGGAGCTTTTCAGGGCGCCCTGGCAAATTGCAATACATACGGTCATTATGAGGGTGATGGAGAAACTTTAGCTGTTTACGAGAAAGATCAATCTTATCATGGAGAAATTGATGTAGAAGTTGTAGAAATCAATAAACAACTTAATGTTTGTGGATCTCTAAATGTTAATGATGAATTGGTAGTCAATAAGGGTGGCACTTTAAACATGGGAGGAGATTTACTGGTACAGGGAGATTTGGTGATCAACCATGGAGGTCATATGGTTATTGAAGGTAATGTATTTATAGAAGGTAACTTGATTTTGAAAAATGATGCAATTGTAAGGTTCCTTGGAGAAAAAAATTCTATAGAAGTATTAGGTAAAGCCAAAATTTCCAAAAAATCGAATATTGAAGGTCAATTCAAGGATATTTCTAGAATCTTCTAATAGTAAATAGAATTAGTATTATCTGCATAGGAATTTTCTTATAGGTATTATCTTACACTTAAACGAAAAATACTGTAGTTCAACTAGTTTCGTTATAACTAACGAGATTAATTTCTATATTTGACTGCCCAAATACTTTATACCTACTTATTATGAATAAAAGATTATTCGGATTTAGCTTAAGTGCTATCCTATTATTTGCTTCTTGTGAAAAGGAGAACAACGATGAAATATCTGGACCAGAAGTTCAGGAGACCTTTGAAGTTGAAACAAGTCAGTCTACATTATCTAATTTTTTGAGTTTTGATAACTCGGGAGTTGTTAGTATTTCTTCTGTAGACGATACCAGAAACCAAGCTATAAATAATTTGATTGCTATTGAGCAAATAGCTGAAATTGAACCACCTTACTTAGAAGGTGAAATTCTAAGAGCTACAGACGTAGATTTTCAAAACAATTTCGTCTATGTAGCTTATACTAAGGAAGACGATGCTTATTTAGGCGCGATGGATATAATTGACATCAGTGATGAGCACAATCCCATCCTGGTGACAAGAGTATTATCCCCATTTGCAGATATCAATGCTATTTCAATAGATGGAAATCAATTGTATTTTACAGGTGCTTATTTTGCTAATGAAGAGAATCCAGATAGAGCTTTCATTGCACAGGCTACCGTAAATAATGGTAATTTCCAAAAAGACAATGTAGCAATTAAGATGAATATGACAGGCTATGCTGGGGTTGAAATTATGAAAACGGACAATAGCTTAATTGCTTTGACTGGTAGCAATGGTGTTTTTGGAGAGTACGCTATTAATGGTAATAACGAATTCACTACGCTATCTGAAACCAGTATATCAGATCTTAGATCTGCGGCATACAATCAAAATAAACTAGCTCTTCTTAGCGGTGATGAAGGCGTTAAAATATTCAGTCAGACTGGTGATAAATTCGAATTAGTAAACAGTTTTGCAACATCCACACTTACACCAGAATCGAAACGAAAAATCGCCTGGTTTCAGGATGACTTAATAGTTCCTGAAGGAGCTGAAGGTGCCAGAATTTATAATATGAATTCCTCATCACCTATCAAGACTTTACCAATACATTCAATTGCTGCTAATGACGGAATCGATGAAGAGGATAAGGCTACAATAGCAGTATCTGTTATCGAAGATTACATATTTACAGCGAACGGAGGTGCGGGACTGGGAGTTATACAGCTATCTAATGATACGGAAATAATCGCTCAGGGTATTGCTGAAATTGACGGGTCCTCTAACTATGTAGGATCAAAAGGAGATTATGTCTTTGTTGCTTCAGGAGAAGGATTAAAGATCCTAAAACTTAGTAAACCTAAGAATAATACTGGGGTTTCTGAATACTTCAGCATGTGTTCTGATTATCCTGCTTACAATGGCAATCCTAATCTAAATGTAAACTCGAATGAAGAAAAAGCTTATAGTGGATCAGCTAGTTTGAATCACCTGAATATCAATGCTAAACTTACATTTTGCGGCTCCTTAAATGTGAAACATGGTGTAAACATTAATAGTAATGCTAAATTCAATATGAGTGGATCTCTAGCCATTGGACGTATGAATAAACGAGAAGATCTCAACATTAATTCAAATTCTGTTTTAAGAATAAATGGTAGCGTAGTTATTTACAGCGACCTAAACCTTAATAGCGGTTCTACAATTGAATTCGTTGGTGAAGATTCTTCAATCCATATCTATGGTAATGTAAGAAAAGGCAATAATGTTACTATAAAAGGTACTTATAACGATACCTCAAATAAGCTATAAACTCAATATCACAGTCACAAGATAATATAAAAGCCTCCATTGGAGGCTTTTTCAATGTAATTAAGCACCTATCTGGGCTCACTTACATTTCATCGACAGAAGGTTGTACTTCGTCTAATTTCATAATTCTTAGAGAAGTTACTTGCTATATTTACATGCCCTAATACATTAAACCTACTTATCATGAATAAAAGATTTTTCGGATTAAGCCTAAGTGCTATCCTATTATTTGCATCCTGCGAAAAGAACAGTATTTCAGACGGACCTTCTCAGGAATCTGATTTCAGTATTGCAGATGCTTCAGAACTTTCTTCTGCGATCAATTTCAACGAAACTGGCGTTATTGGTTTTGCCTCTATTAGTAACAATAGAAATTCAGATGCATCCACCGTTTTTGGTATCGAGCAGATCGCTTCACTGGATGCACCTGAAGTTGAAGGAGTAAAACTAAGAGCTACCCACGTGGATGTAAAAGGTGATTTCGCCTACGTCTCTTACAATAAAGAAGGAGCTGCCTATCTTGGTGCTGTAGATGTAATAAACATACAGGACAAATACAATCCTGTTCTTATAAACAGAATGACCACTAATATTGCAGATATCAATTCCTTGTTCGTGGATACCAATGATGTGCTTGTAATAACTGGAGCTTCAGCAAAAGACAATAGCGGGATTGGAAATCGTACAATAATGGCATATTTCAATTTAGAGAACGGCAATCTACCCGGGACGCTTGTACAGGAAATAGACGACATTAGAGTAGATATTAACTACAATCTTGAATTTGGAAACCCAGGTAATGCCGGCGTGCACATCTTACCATTTAATGAATATGCAATATCTGTTAGTGGAGATGCCGGATCTATCACACAATTTGAATATCCTGGTACTCTGACTGCTTTCGATGGGATCTCAACCGAAGAAATTGGCGGCCTTAGATATGCTGCTCTAAGTAATAATACATTAGCTGTTTTAAGTAGTGTAAACGGACTCATGAATTTCGATTTAACTGATGGTTTTAATCTGAAATCTCAAATTTCCACTGCTCCATTGTCAGCTGAATCAAAGAGAACCATTGCCTGGTACGGTAGTAACATTTTAGTTTCTGAAGGTACAGAAGGTGCAGGAATTTATAGTTTTGAAAGTAATTCTAAAGTAAGCAGCCTGCCGCTTAATACGCATCCAGACGCTGCAACTATTTCTTCTGAAGACGCTGTAACAAATGCAGTTTCTACAGATGGCAATTATGTATTTATGGCTAACGGTGGTGCAGGACTAGATATCTTAAAGCTTGATGAAGATCTTACTCCTCTTGCTGAAGGTATTGCAGAAATTGAAGGTAGCGCAAACTTTGTACAGGCTAAAGGTGAATATATCTACGTAGCTTCCGGAAAAGGCTTAAAAATACTTCGAATCATTTCTGTGCAAGACGCACCAGACAGTAGCCCTGAAGAATTCCTTAGCTGTTCAGACTATCCGGTATTCGATGGTAAAAAGAATCTAACAGTTACTCCATCTACGATTGAGTCTTACTCAGGTGTTATGAACGTAAAAAATCTGAATGTAAATGGAACGCTTAATTTCTGCGGAACCCTAATGATCGAGAAAAGCGCAAATCTTTCCAGCGGAGGAGAAATGAATGTATCAGGAGCTATGTATCTTGGTAATAACAGATCTGCAGAAAATCTTACGATCACTTCTGGCAGTACACTTAGAGTAAACGGATTGGTTGAAATTCATGGAGATCTTAATATCCAGAGCAACGGGAAACTGGAATTTGTTGGAGAAGATTCTAAGATCTATGTTGGAGGGACTGTGAAAGTTCACGACAATGGTGCTGTTGAAGGGGAGTTTGAAGATCTTAATGACAGATTTTAATAAGAATCATATTAATATTCAGAACTAAAAAAGCCTCCAAATGGAGGCTTTTTTTATGCTAGTATCGAGTCATCATTTTGCAAGAATTCCTTTTTCCGGTATTACCGGGAGCTCCACCCGTGCATTTTCTCGAATGCTATTCGCTTTAAAAACAAAAGTCTTCTCGTACATCTTATTATTCTGGAAGAATGTCACCTTAAACTCATTGTTCAGCTTTAGAACATCTTCCTGAAGAAATTCGATCTTGGCGAAATTCTTTGCCGGCAGTACTTCAATTTTATGTCGCATCGTAGAAGTTTCCTTCTTTTTGTCAAAACCTTTGGATACGATAAGCGCCATTTCCAAAGCTTCCGAAGAAGCATTGATCAAATAGGCATTCCATTCGTAGGACTCGAATTGTTCGTTCAATACATAGACCGCAGCGAGGTATACATCTTCTACTTCCGGTATTTCAATATCTTTCCTCAAAATGTATCTTCAGCTTTGTGTTTGATCTTTATCCACAACCAGTATAGGAGTGCTGCTGCAACTGCAAGCAAGATCAATCCTAAAGTCAGTTTGATAACCGCGATCACAAAGGTCACATAAATGATGATTCCCAGGATAATTGCCCCAATGATGAGGATAGCGTATTTTTTCATTATAGTGCAGATTTAAATTGCTCGAGAAATCTTAGGTCATTCTCGTAAAACATCCTGATATCTTCTATCTGGTAAAGCAGCATGGCAATTCTTTCAATTCCCATCCCAAATGCAAATCCTGAATATTCCTGTGGGTCTATATTACAATTTCTTAGAACGTTCGGGTCTACCATTCCGCAGCCCATGATCTCAAGCCAACCCGTTCCTTTGGTGATTCGGTAATCGGTTTCAGTTTCCAGACCCCAGTAAACATCAACTTCAGCACTTGGCTCGGTAAATGGAAAATAAGAAGGTCTAAGGCGTATTTTTGATTTTCCAAAGAGTTGCTCCGTAAAATACAGGATCGTTTGTTTCATATCGGCAAAAGACACATCCTTATCGATATACAAACCTTCTACCTGGTGAAATATACAATGTGATCTTGCCGAAATTGCTTCATTTCTGAAAACTCTTCCCGGAGAGATCGTTCTAATTGGCGGTTTATTCTCTTCCATGTAACGAACCTGAACTGAAGAGGTATGTGTTCTCAACAAGATATCAGGATCTGTCTGGATAAAGAACGTATCCTGCATATCTCTTGCCGGATGATATTCCGGAAGGTTCAGTGCCGTAAAGTTATGCCAGTCATCTTCCATCTCCGGTCCTTCAGAAACATTGAAACCAATATTGCTGAAAATCTCGGTGATCTGGTTCTTAACAATAGAAATTGGATGCCTGGAACCTATTTCAACCGGTTCTCCCGGTCTGCTAAGGTCACCATACACACCTTTTTCTTCCTGACTGTTCTCAAGACTTTCTTTTAAAGAATTTACACGCTGGGTTGCAGCACTCTTAAGCTGATTGATCACCTGACCGAATTCCTTCTTCTGTTCATTTGGAACATTCTTGAATTCAGCAAAATAGTCGTTCAGAATCCCTTTTTTACCAAGGTATTTGATTCGGAAAGTTTCTATTTCTTCATTCGTAGCAGCATTAAAGCTTTCAACTTCAGCAATATGCCCTTTAATCTTATCAATCATTGGTTTAGTCTTTTCAGAAGCGCAAATTTAGTAAAATTAATACCGAAAATCGTGTGCTTTAAATGCTTATTCTGAAGTGGCCACTTCCGAAGAAAGAGACTTTACGAGCAACCTGTCCCGGTAAATAAAACTCATAAGAAAGAATACGGAAAGTGCCCCGAAGCTGTGCCATAGCCAGTGTGTTCCCATAGGAATTACATAAATAAATCCATCCAGTACCCTGAAGCTTATGGCAAATCCAAAGCTGAGAAATGCCAGTAAAATATAAACCCAGTTTGCTGATCGTGTGGTAAGAAAATAGGTAATTACAGGTAGTAAAAGTCCCAGCGCTGTTCCCACGTAGCCTACAGAGGTTTGAACACTATCATCCCATGGGAGCATACGCACCCCAAACACCAGAATTAAAATTAGTACAATAAGCCAGATCCTATTCCGATTAGTAATTTCCAGTTTTATGGTATAATAAACTGAAACTGCAAGGCATAAAAATATAATAGGAAGCCAGTCCAGGTACATCCAGAAGTCATGACTTCGGGTTGCATGATAGACGGTACCTCCAACAAATCCCATAAAAAGAACTGGAAGGCTCCACGCTAAAAATCCATGATTGCGATAGTCGCTATAGACCTTCAGCGAAAAGTAAATTATAATGAGTAGAAAGAAAATATTGCTGAAAGTGTTGAATGGCTCCACAGGTAATCTTCCGGCCATTGTTTCCTGGTAGATAGGACCACTATCATTTGGAAACGAGTCAAAACTTAGCAGAAGGTTCATTTATGAAATATACTTTTTTTCCATAAAATAATTCACGATCGCTTCCTTCATTAAAACCGACTGCTCCCCGGCTTTTAAACTTGGTAACTCCTCCTTCACTTTAAAATGCGGCCAGCTGTCTTCATCAAAATAATCGAATTCGTAATAGCCATAAGGCTCCAGTAAAGTACAGATTGCAATATGCATCAAATCAAGCTTATGGTCTTTCTTAAATTTACGGTGAACCTGACCCAATTCCTGTACCCCGATTAAGTAAATAATAGCATCCAGCTCCAATATATCTCCATCTGCAAATTGATTGGATAATTTGGTTTGTAATTCCTGCCAGCGCTCCTTTAATTGTTCATCTCTTGCCATACTGCAAAGATATCATCTAAGATTTTATAATTATTATATTTGACACATGAATACAGTGGATATTGTCCTGGGGATTTTCCTGCTTTACGGATTGGTACGTGGTTTTTTCAGAGGATTTTTAACTGAGCTTGCCTCTTTGGTAGGACTAGTAGCCGGTATATACGGTGCCATTCATTTCTCCTATTACGCTGGTGAATTTCTTTCGCAACATGTAGATTGGGATATCGAAATCATAAATCTCGCGAGCCTGGCCATCACTTTTTTAATTATAATTTTCGTGGTTTCCCTGGTTGGGAAAATGCTTACCAAAGTGGCAGACTTTGCAGCACTTGGAATCGTAAACAAATTGTTGGGAGCAATATTTGGATTAATGAAATCTGCTTTTGTGGCCAGCGTGATCATCATGTTCTTTATGACCAGCAATAAAACACTTGAATTCGTAGAAACTGAAACAATTGAAGAATCTGTACTTTATGAACCGGTAGCTGTAATTGCCCCTATCATATTACCATCGATCATCAAACAGGTAAAGGAAAAAGACCTTTGGGACTCTGAAGCAGAAGCTGAATAAAAAAATCCGGAACCACATTGAAGCGATCCCGGATCTTTATTACTTTCCTTACTAATTTCCTATAGCAAGCTTACTTTTCCATTAGAGATAGAATACACTCCTCCAACGATTTTAATCTCACCGTTATCTTCCATTTCCTTAAGAATCGGACTTTTCTCTCTGATCCTATCGATGGTAAGTTTCACGTTATTTTCAACCACACCAGCAACAAAATCAGAATTGCTGGAATTTCTTTCACCACTTGTTTCAGTAGCTTTTACGGCAGGCTTAATATTGCTTAGTAAATGTGTGATGTTCCCTAGTTCAACATCATCACAGGCAGCTTTAACTGCGCCGCAAGCTTCGTGGCCCAATACCATAACTAGTTTACTTCCTGCAACTTTACAGGAGTATTCCAGACTTCCAAGAATATCAGTATTTTCAAAGTTTCCGGCTACTCTGGCAGAAAAGATATCTCCAACTCCCTGGTCGAAAATTGTTTCTAAAGGCACTCGTGAATCGATACAGCCAAGTACAACCGCCTGTGGCCATTGTCCTCCTTTGGTCAGTTCTACCTGGGAAGCGTAGTCTCTCTGATGCATCTTAGCATTAGAAAAACGCTCGTTTCCTTCCATTAGATCCTTCAGTACCGCATCAGGGCTTAATTTCGTTTGCTTGTCTTTATTGATTATATCTTTAATCATAATTTGTTTTTATTAGAATTTGGTTAATACTGATCTACTAAATTAGCCGATCTTCTTCTGTGCGAAAAATTCCTGGTAACTATCCGGATTCTCAATAGTTCCTCTTTCTGAAATAATCTTGATATCTATATTCTTTTCCGCAGCCTTTACTCTGAAATCGTCAAGAATCTCTATAATATCATTATCCAGATACCTGCTTTTTCGCACATCCATGATAAGATAAGAATTCTCTTTTAATTTATTCAGTTCTTTGATGATCGCTCCTTTATTGATAAATGTAACCTCTTCAGCAAGGGTCATTTTCACCGTCTTGTTTTCATCCGTTTCATTTTCAATATGAAGGAAGTAAGAGTTCTGGTAAGATTTGATAAGAATTACCACGATTCCAACGGCAAGTCCCAGACCAATTCCAATTAGAAGGTCACCAAATACGATTCCAACGATGGTTACAATAAATGGTACGAACTGCTTCCAGCCTTTCAAATACATTTCTTTGAACAAAGCAGGTTTCGCCAGTTTGTATCCTACAAGAAATAGAATAGCTGCCAAAACTGAAAGTGGAATATAATTAAGAATATTTGGAATTACTACAACAGAGATCAATAGTAAGAAACCATGCAGAATTGCTGCCATTTTGGTTTGACCTCCAGACTGGATGTTCGCAGAACTTCTGACGATAACCTGTGTAATTGGCAATCCACCAATCATACCTGAAAGCATGTTTCCTGTCCCCTGTGCGAAAAGTTCACGGTTTGTAGGAGTAGTTCTTTTGTGCGGATCCAGTTTGTCTGTTGCTTCCACACATAATAAGGTTTCCAGACTGGCTACCAACGCGATCGTGAAACCGGTGATCCAGATCTGTAAAGTTCCTATCATTTCGAAAGAAGGTACAGTAAACTGACCAATAAAAGAATCAAAACTATCTGGTACCGGAACATTTACAAGGTGCTCCTGAGAAATTCCGAATGTCTCATTTCCCTTGGTAACCAGGAAGAAAATAATTCCCGTTCCCACTGCAACTAATGGTCCCTGTACAAGTTTAAAGAACTTACCCTTATCGCTTAATACAGTTTCCCAAAGTACAAGAATGATCATCGCAATGATAGCGATCAAAGTTGCTCCCGGGCTAATGCCATTCGCCATATTGAAAATTTCTGAGAACGTATTCTCTCCATCTACCTGGAAAAATGCCCAGTCGCCTTGAGGATCATCATCGTAACCAAAGAAGTGAGGGATCTGCTTCAGGATAATGATTATCCCGATACCTGTAAGCATTCCTTTAATTACCGAGTTTGGGAAATAATACCCAATAATACCTGCTTTTAGAAGTCCGAATCCAATCTGGATCGCACCACCAATCACTACAGCCAGTAGTAAATTCTCATAACCAATATTAGTAATTGCTGCAAGAACGATGGCTGCAAGTCCTGCTGCTGGTCCACTAACTCCAAGGCTCGAACCACTAATGGCTCCAACCACGATACCACCAATGATACCGGCAATTAAACCAGAGAACAACGGGGCGCCACTGGCAAGGGCTATACCAAGACACAAAGGAATGGCAACAAAAAACACGACAATACTTGCCGGAAAATCTTTATTTAAATGCTTAAACATATATAATATATTATATCAGGAAGAACTCCTGTAATCTTAAAATTGAATAATAAATGGGTTCACGAATTTATCGTGAATATAGATGTGGGAGTATTATGCCAGTTTCGGTGGTGGAGAGGTAATTGAAAGAAAGACCTTGTACCTACTTTCTCTGTAGTTATGTCCATCCTGCTTTCTAATTTGAAGATAATGTATGCTTTTGTAATTAGAGTCCATCTCCTCAATAGTGTATTCCAGGCTGATCTGGTTTTTGGAAGTACTTTCCTCTTCGTTCACATTATAGGCAATAGAAATATCAACATTTCTGTCGATCAAAGCAATTACGCTTGGAGTACACAGAAAAGCTGTAAATATAACAGCCAGGATGTAGGAGATTTTCTTCACAATTGCAAAACTAACGCAAATTTCAGAATTAAATAGAAGACTCTAATACTGAATTGTTAAGGTTTTATCAAGATTATCTATAGCTTCCTGATATTTTGAGACTTAACCCAACCCTGAGCTCCGTTAGAAAGTTCAATTTTTGACCATTCCTGAAAGTCTTCGAGAACTTTTGCCTTGGTACCTTCATGAAGCTCGTAGCTGGCTTCACCACGTAAATTAGGCTCATCCCGCACCTCTACAACTTCCTGGTATATTATCGCGTATTGGTTGTCCTCGACATAGGCTTCCTGCTGATATGCAAATACGACAGATACGATACAGGCAATTACACTTAGAGATGCAAAACCCAGGAATAATCTCTTCTGAAGAGAGTTTCGGGAGAAATAATAGAGTAGGAACAACACCACAAAGATCACCGAAAATATGATGGCAAAAATAGCCCATCCGGAAGCAGTATACTTGGAGATCATGTTCCCAAAAGTAGCCGAAAGTCCCGTTTGCTCAACCTCATCAATATCATCGATCGCCATGTTACGAGCAAACTCGATGTTATTCTGAATATCTTCATCTTTTGGTTGTTGCTGAAGTGCCTTTTCAAAATAATAGATACTCGGCGCGACATTATTTAATTTATAATGTGCATTTCCAAGATTATAATAAACCTCAGCTGAAGCTTCACCGTTTTCTATGATCTTCTCGTAACTAGAGATAGATGCTTCAAATTCTCCGTTTTGATAAGCTGCGTTTGCTTTATCAAAAAGTTCCTGGTTCTGGGAAAACCCAAGAGCGGAAACAAATAGAAAGATAAGAACGATTACTTTTCTCATGTTATAGTTGTTTATCCAGGGTTGAAATTACTCGAACTGCTTTTTCGTAGTCCTGCTGCATAGCGTCTGATGATGCCGGTGTATAGCGTGCAAATTCGCAACTGGATAAAAGCGCTATAAACTCTGTCGTAGTTTGCTCATCGACCTGCTTCTCGCTAAGTATTTGCTGAATTCTATCCTTACTCATTTCACTGGTGGTAATTCCCAGTTTAGCTTTCAGATAATTATGCATCGATCGTTCCAGGGCAAGATAGAATTCCTTCTGATCTCCTAAATTCCTTTTTGCTTCTGAAAGATATTTTCTGGCCAGTTTATCTGCTTTTCGAATTCTGTTTCCGGTAACATCTGCAGCCCTTTTATCTCTTTTTCTTCCGAAGAGAATAAATAATGGAATCGCTGCCAGCGGAAGTATCAAAGCCGTCCAGAAACCAGCGGAACCAAAGAAACCTGAATCGTCAAGAGATATCAAATTAGTCTTCAGTTTAATAAATCTAAACTGACTGTCATTGAAAGCAACCGGTTGCTTATTAACTCCGGAATTGCTCATATTGTTAGATCCTGCCAAAGGTCCGCTATCAACACTTATCAGCATTTCATCTGAAGTATGGGTGATATAAGTTTCGCTTTTTGGATCGAAATAAGAAAAGGACAATGCCGGAATTGGATATTTCCCTTTTCTGGTTGGTATGATCGTATAAGAATTTGAAATACTTCCCTGCATTCCGCTCAAATTCGTATTTACATTTTCACGACGTTCAGGATTATACATTTCCAGAGATGAAGGAGCGGTAAGTTCTGGAAGATCGAATAACTTCAAATTTCCGTTTCCTTTTACCTCAACTTTGGCCTGCAGACTTTCACCTGCATTCAATTCATTTTTACTGCTACTTACGCTAAAATCAAATTTCCCTACAGCTCCTGTAAAATTCTCTGGAGCATTCGTAGGTAATGCTTTTACGTTGATCTTCTTGTTATCTGCAGCCACGGTTTTATTAACCGTTTTATAGATCCTGCTTCCAAAAATATCGCGGCGTTCGCTAGGAACATCCACCGCCACAGATAATGTAAGTGGTTCAATATTTAATTCACCGGTTTTCTGAGGATAAAGAATCGTTTTTCTTAGGATTACATAACGATAAGGCTCACCGCGGTATTCACCATTTTCGACACGAAGCTGCTTGATATCCACACTCTGACTCCAGAAATCATTGTATTTTGGATTGTCAAGTTCCCTCCAGTTGCTTACACTGATTCGCGGACTCACATACAGCTTATAAACCACTGTGATCGCTTCGTTTAGATATGGATTTCCTTTAGAGACTTCTGCTACGAGATGCAGATTATCCTCAGCAATCAATTCAGTATTATTTCCATCGGTAGGTTTATCTACGGCCGCAGTGACCTCAACATCTATGGGCGATGTTTTATAAACCTTATCATCGATAACAATCTCCGCCTGTCCAACGGTGAGTGTTCCACGCTTTTTCGGCTGGAGATAAAAACTATAGGTTTTGGAATAAGCCATTTTCCCATTGAGGATGCTTGTGCTTATTTTTTGATTTGGGCCTCCAACTACGGTAAAATCTGAAAAAGAAGGAGCATTAAAATTATCTCCATCTTCATTCATTTCAAAATCAACCCGAAGCCGTTCATTAATTCCCAGCTTCTCCCTGCTAACCTTCGCTTCAAAGCGCACCTGCGCCTGGAGCAAACCTCCGGTAAACATCAAAAAACTTAAAATCAATAATTTTGTTTTCATCATTATCTATATCAACGCAATTTTTAGTCAGAAATTTTATCAATTCTTACCAGTCTTTTTCAGCTTTAACCTTCACGCCCTTAGCTTTCTGGGCATTAATTTTATCCTGGACTTTCTTTTCTTCGTTATTCATGGCTTCCAGCAAACTTTGGATTTGTTGAGGAGATAGCTGACCCTGAGCCGGTTTTGGCTTCTGCTGCTGCTTTTCGTCACCCTGGCCTTTATCCTCTTTTTTCTCGTCGCCTTCCTGCTTTTCCTTATCCTCGTTTTGATCGCCTTCTTTCTTATCCTTTTCGTTCTCTCCCTCGTCCTTAGGCTTTTGATCCTGCTTTTCGTCTTCTCCACCTTCACCATCATTATTCTGATCTTTCTGATCCTGGTTCTGGTCTTCGTTTTCTTTATTATCCTGCTTATCTTGATTCTGATCGTCGTTTTGATCTGGATTTTGCTTTTCCTCTTCTAGTTTTTTCTTCGCTAAGGCTAGATTATAACGAGTTTCATCATCGGTTGGATTATTCCGAAGCGCATTTTTATAAGCATTTACAGCTTCCTGATAATTCTTCTGTTGCATATATGAATTCCCAAGATTGTGAAAGATCTGGTGTTTTTCATCTTTGCTTTCAGCAATTTCTACAGCTTCTTTTAAACGCTGTTCTGCATTCAGGGATTTTTCTTTGGCGTGATACAGGTTTCCCATATTATACTTCGCCTTCATATTGGAAGGATCCTTCGCAATGGCTTTACGGTAAGAAGCTTCAGCGTTCGCAAATTTATTTTCTGAGAGAGCTTCCTGTGCTTCCACAATATATTCGTTGGATTGCTGCTGAAGTTTCTCCTGATCTTTCTGCGCGAGAGCTGTCACTATTCCGAAATGGAACAGTAAAATACTAAGTGTGATTTTAAAACCGATTTTATGCTGCATCGTTCTTCTCCTTTTTCCTGCCACCTTCATTAAAAAGATTCAGTTTTCTTAACCAGGCGGTACTTTTCTCTAATACAAAAATATCTAGAAAAAATAATGCCAAAGCTATTCCCAGAAACCATTGAAATTGAGATTCATAGTCGGCAAATTGCTTGGCTTCAAATTCTGTTTTTTCAATATTCTGAAGCTGACTTAAAACTTCATCCACTACATCTCCGGTCACATTACCTTCGATATAGGCACCTTCCGCAGCATCTGCAATCTCCTGAAGGGTTTGAGGATTCAACTTTGTGATAACCGTTTCATTCTGATTATCTTTCTTATAATTCTGAATAACCCCGTTACGTTTAATTGGAATTGGCCCACCTTTTTCGGTACCTACGCCAATAGTAAAGATACGAATCCCATCTTCCGCAGCCTGTTCGGCGATATCCTCTACATTGCCTTCATGATCCTCTCCATCACTAATGATGAACAAAACTCGATTGGTTTGCTGATCATCATCGTAATAAGTGGTCGCCAGTTCTATCGCATCGCTTATGGCAGTTCCCTGTGAGGAGATCATATCTGTATTTAAAGCCTGCAGGAACATTTTGGCTGAAGAATAGTCGGTCGTAATTGGTAATTGCGGAAAGGCACCACCGGCATAAGCGATAATCCCAACCCGGTCACTACCAAGAGTGTTCAAAATCTGACTCACAAGTTGTTTTGACTTCTCGATCCTGCTTGGTGCAATATCTTCAGCCTCCATACTTTTAGATACATCTATGGCAAAAACGATATCAACCCCTTCCCGCTTTACAGTTTCCATTTTAGAACCTATTTTAGGATTGACAAGCGCTACAACAAGCGCAGCAATTCCTAGCAATATCAATAAAAGTTTTAGAAAAGGTTTACTTCTGGATCGATCGGGAACGAGACTTTTTAAGAGGTGGCTATCAGCAAATTTTCGCCGCGTCCTCCTCTGCCAGAACACCAGTAGAAGATATAGCAAGATCACTAGTGGAATCACCAGCAACAACCAAAACCATAATTTTTCTTCTAACATCATATTAAACAAAGCTTCTAAATACTGTCATTCTTAATAATACTTCCAGCAAAAGCAATCCACCGGCAAGTAACACCAATGGTCTGTATTTTTCATCGTAATTATAGTAACGGAATTCTTCAATTTCTGTTTTTTCAAGAGCATCAATTTCCTCGTAGATAGCTTCCAGTTTTTCATTATCGGTCGCTCTAAAATATTTTCCTCCGGTAATAGATGCAATTTGAGTAAGCAATTCTTCATCGATCTCTACAAGCACATTTCCATACTGAAACCTGCCATTTGGAAGTATAGCAGTTGGAGACAAAGCCATCCCGTTGCTACCCACACCAATTGTATAAACTCTAATCCCAAACTCAAGCGCCAGCTCACTGGCTGTATTTGGATCTATAAATCCGGAATTATTCACCCCATCGGTAAGCAAAATAATGACTTTACTTTCAGCATCGCTATCCTTGATCCTGTTTACTGCCGTAGCCAGTCCGGAACCAATTGCAGTTCCATTCTCGAGAACATTATTATATTCAATTCCTTCCAGCGCGTCCAGTACGATAGACTTATCGCTGGTAATGGGAGTTTTTGTAAAACTCTCTCCCGCATAGACTACCAGGCCAATTCTATCTGCAGGACGATCCTTGATAAATTCTTCGGCCACATTTTTAGTAGCCTCAAGACGTGTCGGCTGTAAGTCCCTCGCTAGCATACTGGCAGAAACATCTATTGCCATGACAATATCGATTCCCTGAGTACTACTGGACTGCGTAGAAACATCAACCGTTCTTGGTCGCGCCATCGCCGTAATAATCAAAGCCAGAGTAAGTAATCTTAATATAAAAAGTACCGGTCGCAATTTAGGAAGCAAGCCAGATTTCCCCCTGAATCCTTTAGTTGAAGATATCTTTAGAGCAGCAGTTTGCTTATTTCGCTTCCAGATATACCAGCCTATTGCCAGCGGAAGCAGCAACAGTAACCAGAAAAATTCCGGATTCTCAAAATTGAAATTTGCAAACATTATTCTTTCAGGTTATTTATTTCAACTGAATTGATGATCCTTTGCGAGATCTCTTCAGCGTAAGTATCGTTTTCATTAAAGATGACAATGATCTGCTCAAAACCACCTTTTTCAGCAAAATTCAAGATCACATATTCATTCGGGATTGCTTCTCCTGTAACAGGATTTTCGGCTTGTAAGGTTCCAAAGACTTTTAATCCTTTCGCACCATTAAGCGTTGTAAATTCCTCCTGCTTCATGACAATATTCGTCGCGCCCTGTCCTTCCAGGTTCGTGTAAATTCCGTCTACAGCTTTCTGAAGATCGAATTGTACTTCTCCTCGGAATTTAATTGTTGTTACTGCGGAATAAAAGTTGCTAAGCAGGCTTCCATAAATAAAGGTTTCAGAACCAACCATCATACGCTGCACATCTTCTGGCATTTCGATTTCACCTCGAACCAATACTTTTGGTGTGGTTACAGCAACCGTAGGATTTCCGTATTCACTACGAATCCATTCTCCCTCCAGCAATTCTTTCGTAGGATGACCAATATAGGTATCCATGACATAGGTAATACCCTTGGTAGCAATCAAGGTGGTAACTCCAATTATTATGATGGCGGCACCAACCAGAACCCCAAGAATGATCTTGCGTTTCTTACGTTTTTTGCGCTGTGCTTCTAAATATTCTTCGTCCAGTAGCAACTCTTCCTGTGTAGGTTGAGGAACCGCAGCACGAAGATCATCAATGATCAACTTAGTTTTAGAACGATCATCTTTAGCCGTAATGATATCAGGTTTGGAACGAGCGAACTTCGCCAGATCGGCACGATTGAGAATTTTCTCGAAATTGCGAATGGTTTCTTCATTAAGATTAAGCTTTCCAGATTCGCGTTGTGCCTGCAAGTATAAAATCAACTCGCCGGTAGTTCTTTCCAGTCCATGATCATAGATCTTTCGATCCAGATATTTTCTTACGGCAAAACTTAACTGTGAATAGTATTCTCTAATTTCCCTGTTTTCAAGCAGTCCCGAACTATCCAGTTGCTTTAGCTGCACCATTGCCTCCTCATAGGGAGGAAGTTCACGCACCTTATCATCAGATTTTCTTTTTCTTACGATCAGGTAAACTGCCGCACCGGCGACTACCAGGATTGCCAGCAACCACCATAACCAATCTGGAATACTGGATCCCGGTGAAACCGTTACCGATGGTTTTAATGGATACAAATTCTGCTTAGTGGTATCGACGATGACATCTTTAACCACCACAGCAAACGAATCTGTTCTGTAAGTTCGATTCTGTATGAGAACTTCCTGAGAAGGGATCACATATTTACCACTATCGAACTGAGTTAGAAAATATTCTTTGAGCAATTTATAATTTCCCTGCTTCCGAATGGTATCTGGTTGCAGGCTTTCCACCATTTCCAGCGGTGAAAACGTTTCTCCTTCAGGAAAAACAACTAGATCCTCAGGATTAGAATTTACTTCTATCTTATAGGTGATCTGCTCGCCTATCCTAATGCTCGTTGAGTCTATGCTGGAAGTAACCTCCTGAGCCGAGATATTTTGAAATAATAAAATTGCCAGAAGACCGGGTAAGTATCTTAGAATTATTTGGCGATATGTGGAGATTTTCTTCAAGTCCATTCGTTAAGCTCTTCTTTTGAAATAGCCCAGTAGTTTCTTTACGTAATTTTCGTCTGTCCGGTTATTAATGGTCCCCGCACCACTTACAGAGAAGCTCTGTAGAAAATAATCCATTCGCTCCTGATAATATTTTGAATACGAATTGCGAACAGATTTGGATCCCGTATCTACTGTGATATAATCACCACTTTCCGCATCCTGCATTTGAACAAGACCAAGATTTGGAATGGTCTCTTCCATTTTGTCGAAAATCCTGATCCCGGTCACATCATGTCTGTTCGATGCAATTTTAAGGGTATGCTGATAGTCCTCATCCATAAAATCTGAAAGAATGAAAACGATCGCTTTTTTCTTCATGACATTAGACAGGTATTTCAATGCTCCTGTAATATCTGTTGCTGAATTTTCCGGGTGGAATTCGAGGAGTTCCCGAATGATCCTTAATACATGAGAACGTCCTTTTTTCGGCGGAATATAAAGTTCGATCTTATCTGTAAATAACATCAAACCTATCTTATCATTATTTTTTGTTGCTGAAAATGCCAGTGTAGCAGCAATTTCAGTAACTACATCTTTTTTAAATTGCTCACGAGTACCAAAAAGTTCAGAACCTGAAACATCTACCATTAACATCATGGTGAGCTCACGTTCTTCTTCAAATACTTTTACAAATGGCTCATTGTAACGTGCGGTAACATTCCAGTCGATATTTCGAACATCATCCCCAAACTGGTAAGATCTTACCTCGCTAAAGGTCATCCCGCGTCCTTTAAAAGTAGAGTGATATTCCCCGCCAAAGACATGATCGCTCAGTCTGCGGGTTTTGATCTCTATTTTACGTACTTTTTTTAGGAGCTCTTTTGTATCCATCTCTTCCTTCAACAATATTTATGAACGGTAATTTTATTACCAATCTTCGGCCGTGCACGATCTTGATCGCTATGGCACTTCGATTTCATTCACGATCTTGTTGATTAGATCTTCCGAAGTAATATTTTCAGCTTCGGCCTCATAGGTGATTCCAATTCTGTGTCTTAGCACATCATGAACTACGGCACGAACATCTTCTGGCACCACATAACCACGACGACGAATAAATGCATAACACTTGGAAGCGATCGCAAGGTTGATACTTCCCCTTGGCGAAGCTCCAAAACTTATTAATGGTTTGATATCTGAAAGATTATAATTTTCTGGAGTTCTCGTCGCAAAAATGATATCAAGAATATATTTTTCGATCTTTTCATCCATATAAACATCGCGAACAGCACTTTGTGCCCGTAGGATCTGTTCAAGGCTTACAACAGGATTCACTTTTTCAAAAGCACCTTTAAGATTGGCGCGAATGATCAATTGTTCCTCTGCCATTTTCGGGTATTTGATCACCGTCTTCAGCATGAATCTATCTACCTGTGCCTCTGGCAGCGGATAAGTTCCTTCCTGTTCCACCGGGTTTTGGGTCGCCATCACCAGGAATGGTTTATCCAGAATGAAAGTTTCATCGCCAATGGTCACCTGCTTTTCCTGCATGGCTTCCAGTAATGCCGATTGAACTTTTGCCGGAGCACGGTTAATCTCATCTGCAAGTACGAAATTCGCGAAAATTGGTCCCTTTTTTATACTGAAGTCATTCTCCTTCATATTATAGATAAGGGTTCCCACTACATCTGCAGGTAGAAGATCTGGTGTGAATTGCACCCTGCTGAAGCTTCCATGAACAGCCTGAGACAAGGTGTTAATCGCAAGAGTTTTGGCTAGTCCCGGAACCCCTTCTAAAAGGATATGTCCCTGGCCTAAAAGGCCGATGAGCAAGCGTTCGACCATATGATTCTGCCCTACGATGACTTTGTTCATCTCCCGGGTTAGCAGGTCTACAAAAGCACTCTCTCTTTCAATTTTTTCGTTAATACTGGCTATATCAACAGATGAATCGTTTTCCATCATGATTTTTCGGATTTTGATGTCGTGAATATACGTACAACATGTAAGCGTCGCAAATTGTTATTTTATTGGATTTACGTTGGTTAAAAAAAGGTTAAAATAGAAAAGGCAGTACCCTGAAGCACTGCCTTTTCTATTTTATATGTTCTAAAAGCTTATAGCTCAATCTCACCAAGATCTGTAGTTTCGTTTGGACGAACTTCCACGTCACTTAGCGTATAAACTGTAAGACCTGAAGAAATCTGAGGTGTGATTTTCACATCATAAGTACCAGCAGGAACTCCATTCAGTGCAAAATCACCATCATTGTTTGTGTATGCCGATACTGTAATACCATTTCCAGTAAGTACAACCAGTGACTGTACATCACTGCTTAAAGCTGCAGGAACAACGGTTGTTCCAACTACCATTCCGGCGTTGGCCTCTGCACTCAATCTAATTACAGGCTTAAGGTTATAACCTCCATTTCCTGTCTCAACAATTGACTGTTCAACATCAAAATCAAGAAGAAATGCATAATTTTCACCCCCTTCTAAACGCTGATTCAATTGTAATTTAAGACCAGATTGTTGTGCACTTGGAGTGTTTAGAGCTTTAGTCTCTCCATCTACAACCACTGTGTTATCAGGTCCTAAGATCAATCTCATCTGCCCTACATAACCTGCTTCAACTTCAGTATCTGCCAGTAATTGTGAGACTCCACCCGTTAGTTCAAGTAAGTCGTAGATGCCAGTATTCACATCTTCAACAATCACCCATTCGCTACCTTCTGTTCCATCATCATCGGTCGCATCCAGATCATCATCGGCTTCAAGCTGGATCTCAATTCCCTGTACATCGATAAAAACAGCGTCATAATCTCCTGGAGCATCTGTCATTCTAATGCTTAGATTGGCCATTTCAGAAGAAGATCCATAAGAATCATCATCATTACAACTCACAAGTCCAACACAAATTAGGGTTGCTACCAGTAGGCTTTTAAAACTTACATTTAAGTACTTCATATATTGATTTTATTTGGTTCAGCGTGAGAACGGCAATCCCTGTGCTAAATTTCAGCCTTTGAAGCGATTTAACTCTTTTTAACTCAACTTAACCACGCTTTAATACACGAATACCTAATGCTAAGTAATACTTTCTTACTTTAGAAAATAAATTCCAAATATGAAAACAGCCCTTATAACTGGCGCTACGAGCGGGATAGGAAAGTCTACTGCCATACGCTTCGCAGTGGAAGGATTTAGATTAATACTTTGTGGTCGTCGACTCGAAAGACTTCAGCAATTACAGCAGGAACTGGCTGTAGAAACCGAGGTACATATCCTCAATTTTGATGTAAGAAATCGACAGGAAGTATTTGATAATATTGAAAATCTTCCGGAGAAATTCAGACAGATCGATATTCTCGTGAATAACGCTGGTAATGCGCATGGACTGGACCCAATTCAATTTGGCGATATGGATGACTGGGACAATATGCTGGACATCAATGTAAAAGGTCTTTTATATATGAGTAAGGCGGTCATCCCGGGAATGATGGAAAGACAATCTGGTCATATTATTAATATTGGTTCTACTGCGGGAAAAGAAGTATATCCAAATGGAAATGTATACTGTGCCAGCAAACATGCGGTGGATGCCATTAATCAGGGAATGCGAATCGACCTCAATGGCAACGGAATTCGGGTTGGTGCAATAAATCCAGGACTCACTGAAACTGAATTTAGCGATGTGAGATTTAAAGGAGATGCTGCTAAAGCTGATAAGGTTTACCAGGGTTTCCAAGCCTTGCAACCTGAAGATATTGCAGACATTATTCACTTTACAGTTACCAGACCTTATCATGTCAACATCGCCGACCTTACCGTCATGTGTACAGCACAGGCCAGCAGCACTATTGTAGATAAAAACTAGCGAATAGAATTGCGTCATGATCAATAAAAGACTTCTTATTAAAAATTTGCTGGCTCATAATGATGAGAATAGCTTTTACGATAAGAAGCGGCAATTGAACATTGGCGAACGGGAAGGAAAAGCGAAATTTCTGAAGCATATCTGCGCGCTTTCCAATTCCAATCCTGAAAACAATTCTTATATCGTGATTGGAGTTGAGGATGAGGATAGCAAAATAGTAGGCATTGATTTTTTCGATGATAGTAAAATTCAAAATTTGGTCAATGCATACCTCAGCAATCCTCCGCGAATATCTTATGAGAATATTCCTTTTCCTCATTTACCAGATCACCTGGTGGTTGGACTGGTTACGATCAGGCCTAACCATGCTAAGATCTGTTCCTTCAGAAAAAATATCTGGAAATATTACGGCGGGTCCATTTTTATGCGGGATGGAAGCATCTCAATGCCTAAGGTTTTTGATATAGAAATTCAGGATGTAAACTCGGCTCAGGTAGCATCTATCGAAAATCATTCTCACAATAATATTGAATATACTCTGGACGGCGTATTCGATTTTATGCGGAAAAGAAAGGATTATAGTCCTAGTTATAAGGTATTCAAGGAGTATTTCGTGGTATGCTGGGCGGGAAAGGAGAAAAAGATCAATCAGCAATCCTATTATTCCCGGGTAGATATTGAGTTGATCAACGAACAGGTAAAACTATTCTACTCTGCGCTTGACGAGGTGAGTATTATTCAGAATGAAGACAGTTTTAAGATCCTGGAATATGTGCATCTTGGATTACACGATCAGTTTAAGTACTATCCTTTAGAGGAAGTAACCATTAGTTTCGGTAATAATGGGAGCTATGAAATTGAAAGTAATGTTATTTTTGAAGCTCCGAAGTTCGATAAAAAGACACTATATCATATTTATAATACTAATCGCAGTCTTGTGGATAAATTGAGGAACGGTATTGATCTTAATACTGAAGATCTTAAGGATCTGCGGAATTTACCGTCTACCTATTTACTTTGCTATTTGAACAATTTTTCAGATGCATTGGATAAACTTGAAGAGGCCCGACCTTATCTGAAGAATTTTGGAGCTGAATATTACCAGTCCTACAAAGACAGTATGAGAATTTTAAGAAAAGTAAAATATAATTAAGATGGCAAGAACATTCGCTATTGGAGATCTACATGGAGGAAAGAAAGCGCTAATTCAGCTATTGGAACGAATTGACCTGAAACCTGAGGATACCCTGATCTTTCTGGGTGATTACGTAGATGGATGGAGCGATTCAGCAAATACGGTTACTTACCTCATCAAACTTGCCCAGCAAAACTCCTGTATTTTTATTCGTGGGAATCATGATGATCTTGCACAAAAATGGCTTGAAGGTGGAGAAATGAACGAGAAATGGCTGGAACATGGTGGGCAGTCGAGCATCGATGCCTATCGCACTTTTACTCCTGAACAGATCGAAGCTCATATTCAATTCTTCAAAGACACACTGAATTATTACCAACATGATAATCGGTTATTTGTTCATGCCGGTTTTACGAACTTACATGGCCCAGATTACGAATATTCAGACAAAGGTTTTTACTGGGACCGGACTTTATGGGAAATGGCTCTAGCGATGGATGCATCGATCAAACCCGGTGATATGTTCTATCCAAAAAGACTTGCTCATTTTGATGAAATATTCATTGGACATACTCCCGTGACCAGAATTGAAGAGACAACACCTGTGAATAAAGCAAATATCTGGAATGTAGATACTGGAGCAGCTTTTAAAGGACCAATTTCAGCAATTGATGTAATTACCAAGGAAATTGTCCAAAGTGACCCGGTTTATACGCTATATCCTGATGAACAGGGCAGAAATTAGCATTCATTTACGATAACGTCTCTATCCTTATTCATATCTTTGAAGTTCAAGTTTTTGAGTTTATAATCTGCAGATTTTGAAGTTTTGGAAAAAATTTGCACGTTTATTGTAATTTATTGAACAAACAGGCTTTAATTAGCAGTCGAAAATCTACAAAGAACTACAGAATGGCAATGGATAATATACGTTTAGAAGTAATGAATACGGTGGAGAAATCTGTACAGGGTTTCATCGATAAATATCTTATCCCGGTTGAAGAGATCTGGCAACCTACAGACCTTTTACCAAATCTTCAAACTGAAGATGGTTTTGAGGGAGTACACCAGATTCGTGAAGAAGCTAAAGAACTGGGTTATGACTTTTGGGTGGTTTTAGTGGCCGATATGGTGACTGAAGAAGCTCTGCCTACCTACGAATCCTGGTTAATGGATATGGAAGGTGTAAAACAACATGACGCCAGTAAAGGAGAATCCAATTCCTGGGCTAAATGGGTAAGACACTGGACTGGAGAAGAAAACAGACATGGTGATACCTTGAATAAATATCTTTACCTCTCAGGTAGAGTAGATATGAAAGAGATCGAAAAGACAACTCAGCACTTAATTAGTGATGGTTTCGATATTGGAACCGGGAGAGATCCTTATAGAAATTTTGTTTACACCAGTTTCCAGGAGCTAGCTACTAACATTTCTCACAAACGTGTAGGACTACTGGCGAAGCAAAAAGGTAATAAGATGCTGGCTAAGATGTGTAATATCATTGCAGGAGATGAAATGAGACATTACATGGCTTACAGAGAATTCGTAAAGACCATTTTCGAACATGACCCAAGCGAAATGATGTTGGCTTATGTAGATATGATGAAAAAGAAGATCGTAATGCCTGCACAGTTCATTAGAGAATCTGGACAGGGAATTGCTGAAGCTTTTGAAAACTTTTCAAATGCTGCACAGAGATTAGGTGTATATACTACTATGGATTATATCGATATCCTGAAGAAGTTAAATGACTATTGGGAAATTGATAAGATGCGTGGTCTTAATGATGATGCTGAAAAAGCTCGTGACTACCTGATGGCCCTGCCGGACAGGATGACAAGAATCGCTGGTAGAATTGCAGTACCGCAGGATCCTCATACATTTAAATGGGTTTCCAACAACGGAATGCTGTAACTGAAATTCCAAAAAAAAAATATAAACCCTGCAGTTCACTTGCAGGGTTTTTTAAATCTACAAATGCTATAAAGCACTAAAAGTACCATATGAAAAAAATAATTTTTGCCCTTACTTGCCTGGTCGCTACCAATTTCGCACAGGCACAGAGCACAGAAAAGAATAACGAGATCAAATTGAATATTGCCAATACCATTGCGATCGCGTCTGTTGAATTTGGATATGAAAGATTTCTGGATGATCATCAATCTATTGAAGGAATGATCCTGATTAATGATCGTATCAACTACCATTCTGAAAGTGGTTCCAGAAAATTTGAAACCAACAGTTTTAAAGTTGGTTATAACTACTATTTTGGAGAAGAATACGCCGCATCAGGATTGTATGTAAATCCATTCCTGAAGTACAGAAGTGGAGAATTTAGTGAAGCTGCTCCAGATGCAGAATTTAATGGTGATCTAATAACAGATATGAATTCCTTTATCATTGGACTTGGTGGAGGTTACAAATGGAATTTCAATGATACTTTCGTAATAGGACCTTTCGTTAATATCGGAAGAAATTTTAGCGATGAAGTAAAAGACAGGTTTTCTGCTATCGAATTCAATGCAGGTTTGAATATCGGATATAGATTCTAATAGCAAACTTCAAAATAAAAAAAAAGCCGATTCTTACGAATCGACTTTTTTTTAGTCCTGGATTTTGACTTAGCTAAGTTGTTTAAAATTTTGTTTCCAAACTTTATATGTCGCCAGATCTTTCTCCATCAAATTAAGACAGAAAGCGATCACCGCTGCATCATCTAAATATCCAAGTACCGGTATAAAATCCGGAATCAGGTCTATTGGTGACAATACATATAAAAGTGCCGCTCCGGCTGCTGCGATGATATTAAAAGGAATATCCCGGTAATCTCCTTTGGCATAATCTTTAACCAGGGAAAAAAGGATCATTGCATCATCTAAATAACGCTTCAGTTTTCCTTTAGTTTCGAACTTATTGAGAATTTTTTCCTCTTCATCGATCACCTTCCCTACATCATCCTTAGAAAAGTCTTCCGTTCTTTTCTGGTGTTCCTTTTCAGCCTGTTCTTTTGAAAATTCGCTCATAATTTCTTTTGGTTTCTAATCCTCGAAAATAAAGATTATCTCAGCCTGATTCAAAATTGGGTCGCGTATTTAAGTATGATTTAACGATTTACGGTCAAGCATAACATAAAAAACCCGCTATTCTTAGAAAGCGGGTTTTTAATAAGTTTATAATGATTACAAATCAAACTTGATTCCCTGAGCTAGTGGCAGTTCAGTAGTGTAATTGATCGTATTCGTTTGTCTTCGCATATATACTTTCCATGCATCAGAACCTGATTCGCGACCACCACCTGTGTCTTTTTCTCCTCCAAATGCTCCACCAATTTCAGCACCTGAAGTTCCTATGTTCACATTGGCAATTCCACAATCTGATCCTTCCGTAGAAAGAAAACGTTCAGCTTCTCTTAAATTATTCGTCATGATTGCTGAAGAAAGTCCCTGTCTTACTCCATTTTGTAATTCCAGCGCATCACTTACATCACCGGAATATTTCATAATGTATAATACAGGTGCAAAGGTTTCATGCTGTACGATCTCGAAATCATTCTTGGCTTCGGCAATGGCAGGTTTCACATAACAACCGCTTTCGTATCCTTCACCTTCGAGTACACCACCTTCAACTAAAATGGTTCCTCCTTCTTCTACTACTTTCTTCAAGGCATGCTGGTAATTCTTTACTGCATCCTTGTCAATAAGCGGTCCAACGTGGTTATTCTCATCAAGTGGGTTTCCTATCCTTATTTGCTTGTAAGCGCTTACGATAGCATCCTTCACTTTATCATAAATATCTTCGTGAATGATCAATCTTCTGGTGGAAGTACAACGCTGTCCACAAGTTCCAACTGCTCCAAAAACAGCTCCAATCACCGTATTTTTAATATCTGCATCTGGAGTTACAATAATCGCATTGTTTCCACCAAGTTCCAGCAATGTTTTTCCTAATCTTCCAGCTACTTCCTTAGCTACAATTTTTCCCATTCTGGTAGAACCTGTAGCCGAAATTAATGGTACACGCTCATCCTTAGTCATCATCTCACCGACTTTATAGTCTCCGGTGATCAAACAGGAAATACCTTTAGGCACGTTATTTTCAGCAAATACTTTAGCAGCAATGTTCTGACAGGCCACGGAAGTCAGCGGAGTTTTTTCTGAACCTTTCCAGATACAGGCATCACCACAAACCCAGGCCAGCGCCGTATTCCATGACCAAACTGCTACCGGAAAATTGAAAGCTGAAATAATCCCAACAACTCCAAGAGGATGGTATTGTTCGTACATACGATGCCCAGGGCGTTCACTATGCATGGTCAAACCATGTAACTGTCTTGAAAGTCCCACTGCAAAATCGCAGATATCGATCATTTCCTGAACCTCACCAAGACCTTCCTGGTAGGATTTTCCCATTTCATAAGAAACGAGTTTCCCTAACGGTTCTTTTAATCTTCTAAGTTCATCATTAAACTGGCGTACGACTTCCCCACGCTGTGGTGCTGGCCAGGTTCTCCATTCCTTGAATCCCTTGGCAGCTGTTGAAACTGTCTTTTCATAATCATCACTGGTAGTTGCTTTCACTTTCCCGATGAGTTCACCATCAACAGGTGAATATGATTCAATGATATCTCCGTTACTAAACCAGTCTTTACCGGTAGATGTTCCGTTATTTACGTCGTTTAAACCTAAATCTTTCAGGGCTTGTTTAATCCCGAATTCTTCAGCGATTTTGCTCATTAAATTGCGTTTTTATCGATTATTTTGTGTAGTTATTGCGAAAATAGTAAAAATAAACGGCTATTCCTCCGGAGCTGTGAATCGTTCATCGGCGGGCATTACCTCCCCACAATTTTCGCAGGTACGAAGTTCCTCACTATTATAAAAATGTTTAAAATGTCTTAGAAAGTCGGTTTCAATATCGTGTAAAGGGAAGTAAACCTCGTATAACTTGTGATTGCAATTATCACAAAACCAGAGTAAACCGTCCTCACCTGCTTCATTAAGTCTTTTTCGTTCTACCACCAGGCCAATGGAACCTTCTTTTCTTTCGGGTGAGTGTGGCACTTTACCAGGATGAAGATACATATCGCCGGGTCCCAGTTTCATGGTTCGTTTCTCACCATTATCCTGTATATGAACCTCGATCTCTCCCTCAAGCTGGTAGAACAATTCTTCCGTTTCATTGTAATGATAATCTTTCCTCGCGTTAGGTCCGGCAACAATCATGACAATATAATCGCCAGATTCTCTATATAAATTCTTGTTTCCCACCGGAGGTTTTAGGTGCTCGCGATTTTGTTCGATCCACTTATTCAGGTTAAAAGGTCCTTCTACAGGCATATTTCGATTTTTTCTAAAATTACTGAATACTCCGGAAAGCTTTCGAACAACATCTATTAAAATTGAATTAAGAGTTTGCTTCAGAAGTCTATCTGAAATTTTATAACTTTCAGACAAATACGTCCTATGAAAAAACTACTACTCCTATTCAGTTTTGTCACTTTACTTTCCTGTGATCAGAATTCAGAAAAAAAATCAGAAGTTTCAACTTCAGCAGAAGAAAATAAAACTGCAACCGATACAACTCAAAATTTTGGGATTGTGATCCACGGTGGTGCTGGTACAATCCTCAAGGAAAATATGAGCGATAGTCTGGAAAAGGCCTACAAGGATAAGATGGAAGAGGCGATTAGAACGGGTCACGAAATTCTAGCCAATGGAGGAACTGCTGTGGAAGCTGTACAACGAACCATAAATATTATGGAAGACAGTCCTCTATTTAATTCGGCAAAAGGTGCAGTATTTACCAACGAAGGAATCAATGAACTCGATGCCTCGATCATGGAAGGAAAAAATCTAAATGCCGGGGCGGTTGCCGGGGTTACGAATGTCAAAAATCCTATTAACCTGGCTTTTGAAGTCATGGAAAATTCGGAACATGTACTATTATCTGGAAAAGGGGCTGAAGATTTCGCTAAAGAAAGAGGACTCGAAATTGTTGACCCTTCATATTTTTATACTGAAAACAGGTTTAAAGCAATGGAAAGAGCAAGGAACCGCGAAGATAACAAGACTGCTTTTTACGACCCTTTCGTTAAGGACGAAAAGTTTGGAACTGTAGGATGTGCTGCTTTAGACAAAGATGGAAATCTTGCAGCTGGTACTTCAACGGGAGGAATGTCTAACAAAAAATATAACCGGATTGGGGATTCTCCAATTATTGGAGCCGGAACCTATGCGAACAACGCCACTTGCGCAATTTCGAGTACCGGCTGGGGTGAGTTCTTTATTCGAGGAGTTGTTGCCTATGACATTTCAGCCATGATGGAATATAAAGGTATGAGTCTGCAGGAAGCTGCGAGTGAAGTTATTCAGAAAAAACAACCGGCTTTGGGCGGCAATGGTGGAATCATTGCTATTGATCATAAAGGAAATGTGGCGATGGAATTTAATACTGAAGGAATGTACCGTGCGAGTATGAATGCAAAAGGTGATCTTCAGCTCGGTATTTATAAAGAGAATAGCACCGAATAAAATTGGTCGATTTAGTGTTATAAAGCTCCTGGAATCAGGGGCTTTTTTAATTTGGTAACATTCCTGTCCAGGCTTCAAATTAGATTTAAAGCAAACTTAGAGCTACCTTTGTTCTCTTAAAGATTCCCTACAAAGTACTAATATGATGT
This sequence comes from Christiangramia sp. LLG6405-1, assembly GCF_045055805.1. Taxonomy (GTDB): domain Bacteria; phylum Bacteroidota; class Bacteroidia; order Flavobacteriales; family Flavobacteriaceae; genus Christiangramia. Next base: position 799,928 of record NZ_CP159330.1, read on the forward strand.
CATTTACAAAAAAAATTGGCCTCCTGAGCCTTCTCGTTCTTATATTTTGCGATTCATCAAATGTCAATGCGCAACGAATGTCTCGCGAGGAAGTTAACGACACCATCAAAAACATGCCTTCTTTTAGTAGTTATCACGATAATTACCTGATAAGCGGGATTCCCACAAACAAGTCGGCTAACAAAATGAATTCTGATATTAAATATCAGATCAGCTTTAAGCAGCTAATTTCCAGGGCGACACTTCCGCTTAACAGCTATTTGTTTGTGAGCTATACACAAAAAGCTTTTTGGAATATCTATGACAAGTCCAGTCCCTTTGAAGAGATCAACTTTAATCCCGCCGTTGGTGTGGGAAAGCCAATATTCGACAAATCCAATAGAATCATTGCATTGGCAGAACTGCAGCTGGAACATGAATCCAATGGGAGAGACAGTCTGGCTAGCAGAAGCTGGAACAGAGTTTCCGGAATGTTTCATACTCCGCTAGGAAGGCGCACCATGTTAAGTGCGAAAGCCTGGGTTCCTTTTGCTTATACTGAAAATCATCCTGATCTCCTGGATTTTGTTGGTTTAGCGGAAGTCAAGGTACAACAGACTTTTTTCAGAGATCTATTGATTGGCGAAGTGACAGTTCGAAAAGGACTGAAAGATTGGAAAGGATCCGTAGGTACCAAGCTTTATTACAAATTATTCAATAATTCCGGAAACCAGTATTTAATGCTGGAATGGTTCGCCGGTTATGCTGAAAGTCTTATCGATTACGATAAATATACCAGTATGGTTAGAATTGGGTATGTTATTAAATCTACAGACCTCAATATCTTAAGAACAAGATAACTAGCTTCCACATTAACGGATGACGTCCTACAATTAAGGCTCACCAGAACTCCGTCTTCAGACATTAAATATTTTTAACGAACATTTAAGTTTGATTAGTTCGTTTAGTTCAGAACCAACTGTATCTTTGCAAGCTCATTTAAAATAATTGCATGGATTGTTGTTCACCAGAGAAACGAAAACTGATCGAAGAGATTGGCGTTCATTTCGAGAAAATACATAATCTCGCTCCATTATCGGCGAGGATCTATATCATCATGATCCTGTCTCCCAACGATGGTCATACATTTGATGAAATCATCGAGATCACCCAGGCGAGTAAAAGTTCTGTCTCTACACAACTTAATTTACTGCTACAAACCAAAAAAGTAGAATACTTCACCAAATCCGGGGATAGAAAGCGCTATTTCAGGGCAAGCAGAACCTATCTTAAGAATACCCTTAATGACGAAATGAACAGGACGAAAGAAGAGATCAGGGTCGTTGATAAAATTCACGAGTTTAATTCAACCTACAATAAAGAGAAGTTTAAGAAATCTGGCGGTGTAGGTCGTTTATATATGGATCATTTAAAAATGCAAAAAGAAAACCTGGAACGTACGATCGAACAGATGAACCAGGAACTGGAAAATTAATTATTGAAGAAGAAGAAAAGCAGAAATGAAAAAATTGTTATCAATCTCAGGTTTATTCGTCCTAATATTAGTCCTGGCAAGCTGCGGGAATGAAGGAGAATCACAGGCTCAGGCTGCAGCACCGCAGGCAAAACCATTTCCGGTGACAGAGGTTCCCCAGAGAACACTTACTGGTTATACCACTTATCCCGTTAAGATCGAAGGGATCATTAATAGTGAGGTTCGTGCAAAGCTTTCCGGATACATTACAGATGTGCTGGTTGATGAAGGGCAGGAAGTAAAGAAAGGTCAGTTACTTTTCAAACTGGAAACTCAATCTCTAAACCAGGATGCAGCAGCAGCGAAAGCGAACGTTAATGCAGCACAGGTAGAGGTAGATAAGCTAAAACCATTAGTTGAAAAGAACATTATAAGTAACGTTCAACTGGAAACTGCAAAAGCAAAACTGCAACAGGCGCAGAGTAGCTACAATAGTGTTGCTGCAAATATTGGTTATGCCAATATCAAAAGTCCGGTAGACGGTTATGTAGGTTCCATAAGACTTCGTGAAGGGGCTTTGGTAAGTCCTACAAGTACTCAACCGTTAACCACCGTAAGTAATATTAGTAAGGTCTACGCCTATTTTTCCATGAATGAAACCGAATATCTTGATTTTCTGAAAGAATATGAAGGAGAAAAAGTTCAGGATAAGATCAATAATATGCCGGAGGTAGAACTGAAGCTTGCTAATGGAACAACTTACTCTGAAAAAGGTAAGATCGAAACCATCAATTCGCAGGTGAATGAAAATACCGGATCTATATCCTTCAGAGCAGTTTTTGAAAATCCTTCAAGACTTCTTTCCAATGGAAATAGCGGTAAAATTTTAATTCCGAAGACCTATGAGAATGCCGTGATTGTTCCGCAGGAATCCACCTTTGAGAGGCAGGGAAATGTCCTTGTCTATAAGATTGGAGCCAACAATAAAGTAACAAGTTCCACACTGGAAATCATTACAAGCATAGATAATTTATATGTAGTGGAATCTGGGGTGAAGCAGGGAGATACGATCGTTGCAAAAGGCCTGGCCAAATTACGACCAGATACCGAAATAAAGCCTCAACCAGTCGCTTTCGACAGTGTGGCTAAGCCTATTGAAAAGGTATTCAGATAAATTTTCAGGAAAAAGAAACGTTATGCTAAAGACATTTATAGAAAGACCCGTACTCTCTACGGTGATTTCCATCATTATCGTGATCCTGGGGGTACTTGGTCTTTCCAACCTTCCTATCACGCAATATCCTGACATCGCACCACCAACGATTACCGTGAGCACTTCTTATCCAGGTGCCAATGCAGAAACGGTACTGGAAAGTGTGATCATTCCTATTGAAGAACAGATCAACGGTGTGGAGGGAATGACCTATTTAACCTCAACAGCTACCAATAACGGTACTGCAGAGATTACAGTTTATTTCGATCAACAGGTTGATCCAGACATTGCTGCGGTAAACGTACAGAACAGGGTTGCCCGTGCAAATCCTCTGTTACCTGCAGAAGTTAAACAAACCGGGGTTACGACCCAGAAACAACAAACGAGTGCCTTGATGTTCTTTTCTCTATTGAGTAAGAACAAGGATTTCGACGATACTTTTATTCAGAATTACCTGAAAATCAATGTAATTCCTGAGATTCAAAGGGTAAATGGAGTTGGGAATGTTCAGGTTTTTGGAAGTAAGGATTATGCCATGCGAATCTGGCTACAGCCTGATAAACTCGCAGCATATAACCTCGTTCCAACAGATGTGATTGCTGCTTTGAATGAGCAGAGTCTGGAAGCTGCTGCCGGTTCTCTGGGTGAGAACGATGGTAAAGCTTTCAATTACACCATCAAATATAGTGGTAGATATAATACTGAAGAGCAATACAGCGATATCGTGATCAAGGCTCTTGGAAATGGAGAATTTCTTAGACTTAAAGATATTGCTGAGATCGAACTCGATGCACAGAGTTATAGCGGAAGTTCCATGACCAAAGGTTATCCTGCAGTAAACATGGGAGTTTTCCAGACCAAAGGTTCCAATGCTCGTGATATCATCCTGGAAATCGAAGACCGACTGGCAGAAGTTGAAAAAGATCTTCCTGAAGGTTTGGAGATCTACGTGCCCTACAATACGAACGAATTTTTAGATGCCTCGATCAACAAGGTTACGCATACCCTAATTGAAGCTTTTATCCTTGTTTTCCTGGTAGTATTCATATTTCTACAGGATTTCAGGTCGACCTTGATCCCGGCCATCGCGGTTCCGGTATCTATTATTGGTACTTTTTTCTTCCTGAACCTTTTTGGATATAGTATCAACTTATTGACCTTGTTTGCGCTGGTGTTAGCCATCGGGATTGTGGTGGATGATGCCATCGTGGTGGTGGAAGCCGTCCACGCGAAACTGGATGAAGGTGCTAAAAGTGCCAAACAGGCTACTACCACAGCCATGAACGAAATTTCTGGAGCGATCATCTCGATTACCCTGGTTATGGCAGCGGTATTTATTCCGGTAACATTCATCAAGGGACCAACCGGTGTGTTTTACGAGCAATTTGGAATCACCTTAATCGTAGCAATATTCATTTCTGCAGTAAACGCGTTAACCCTGAGCCCTGCTCTTTGTGCATTATTTCTGAAGACTCATGACGAGAAGAAAAACGGTAAGAAAAGTTTCCTTCAGAAGTTCTATGATGGATTTAACCGCGGATTTAATGCAACTATCGAAAGATATGGAAGATCGCTGAAGTTTCTCTACAAGAACAAATGGGTAACTGCTTTGATCCTGATCCTCTCGATTGGTGGAATCTGGTGGTCTGCTTCTACAACTCCTTCAGGTTTTGTGCCAGATGAAGATCGTGGACTTATATTCGTAAACCTGGAATTACCAGCAGGTGCTTCCATAGACAGAACCCAGGAAGTAAATGATCTCCTGTACCAGAAAGTAAAAGATATTGAAGGTATTCAGGGAGTTTCAGTAATTGCCGGTAGAAGTTTAATTAGTGGTGCAGGAAGTAATTACGGACTTGGTTTTATTAAACTGGATAACTGGGAAGAACGTGACACCGATGAATTATCTGTTGAAAGCATTACAGGAAAGTTGTTCGGTATAGCGGCAACCATCCCGGAAGCGAATATTATTTTCTTCTCACCTCCCAGTATTCCTGGCTTCGGAAATTCATCAGGATTTGAAGTGAATTTACTGGATAGATCTGGGGCAGGTTTTAACGAGTTGGATGAAGCCAACCAGGAATTTATCAGGAAACTTTCTGAAAGACCCGAAATTCAATATGCACAAAGTTCTTTTAATACCAATTATCCTCAATACGAACTGGAATTGAATGTACCCTTAGCCAAAGAAAAAGGCGTTACAGTAAATGAAATATTCAGTACTCTTCAGGGATATATTGGAGGGGTTTATGCTGCCGATTTCTCTAAATTCGGAAAACAATACCGGGTTTACGTGCAGGCTTATCCTGAAGATCGTGCACAAAAATCTGATCTTAATAAGCTTTACGTTCGTACGTCTTCCGGAGAAATGAGTCCTATAACGCAGTTTGTGGATCTCAAAAGAGTGTATGGGCCACAATCTGTAACCCGTTTCAACCTGTTCAACTCTACTAAGCTTAGTGGTGCAACCAATCCAGGTTTTAGTTCAGGAGATGCGATTACAGCCATTGAAGAAGTTGCCAGCACACTTCCGGAAAATTATACGACTGCTTACAGTGGTCTAACCCGGGAGGAGGTAAACGCCGGAGACCAAACGACCACGATATTTCTATTATCCATTGTGTTCGTTTACTTCTTACTGGCGGCACAATATGAAAGTTATTTATTACCGTTTTCAGTGCTGTTCTCCTTACCACTTGGAGTTTTTGGTGCTTATATCACCACAAAATTTTCAGGATTGCAGAACAACATCTATTTCCAGATCGCATTGATCATGCTAATAGGTCTACTTGCCAAGAATGCTATTCTAATTGTGGAATTTGCTTTGCAGCGAAGACGACAGGGAGAATCGATCGTAGATGCCGCCATTGATGGAGCGAAATCCAGGCTAAGACCAATTCTTATGACCTCTTTTGCCTTTATTCTTGGATTGCTTCCGCTTGTACTAGCTACAGGAGTTGGTGCAGAAGGAAACCGTTCTATTGGTACAGGTGCTGCCGGGGGATTATTAATTGGAACTATTCTGGGAGTCTTCGTAATTCCTATCCTGTTTATTCTCTTCCAGTGGTTGCAGGAAAAAGTAGGTAAGAAACCTGAAGCTGTTGAAACTAAATAAGATTGAAGATGAACGTATTATATAACATGAAATTTGGTCTGGTAGGAGTTGTATTCCTTAGCCTACAATCGTGTTTTGTTGCTAAAGATTACGAACAACCAGAGGTAATTGAAGAAGCGAACTACAGAACCGATGAGATAGACCAGGATAGTTTGAATATGGCCAGTGTCTCCTGGAAGGAGATGTTTACAGATCCTATCCTACAGGATTATATTTCTAAAGGCCTGGAAAACAATATTGATATTCGGGTGGCAATGCAACAGATCAATGCTGCAGAAGCTTACGTAAAACAAGGTAAAGCTGGTTATCTTCCTACTCTGGGAGCTAATGCCACCTTTACTCACCAGGAACTTTCTCAAAACAGCCAGTTTGGTAGTTTGTTTAGTTCACTGGACCAGTATCAGTTAAGTGCAGATCTTTCCTGGGAAGCAGATATCTGGGGTAAGATTAGAAGTAGAAAACGTGCTTTTGATGCCAGGTATTTGCAAAGTATCGCGGCACACCAGGCAGTGAAAACAAGGTTGATCTCAGATATAGCTTCAACTTACTATCAATTGCTGACCTTGGACGAGCAGATCGCGATTACAGAAACGACGGTAGAAACTAGGGCGAATAGCCTTGAGACCACAAAAGCTTTAAAGGAAGCTGGAACTCTTACTGAAGTTGGAGTACAGCAAACTGAAGCGCAGCTATACACTGCAAAAGCGATCCTGATTGACCTTAAAAATGAAGCGAGATTACTTGAAAATACGCTTTCCATACTACTTGGTGAAGCACCCATGTTGATTGAAAGGTCCAACCTGAATGACCAGGCGATCACAACAGATCTCAATATTGGTGTTCCAGTACAACTCTTACGTAACCGTCCTGATGTCATTGCTGCGGAATACAATCTGGTAAATGCATTTGAACTTACCAATGTTGCTAAAAGCAATTTCTATCCTTCGCTTACTCTAAGTGCAACTGGTGGATTACAGGCTTTGGACAAAGGAGATCTTTTTGATCCTAATTCACTTTTCGCTACCGTCATTGGTGGTTTGGCTCAGCCAATTTTAAATGGAAGAGCCATAAGAACTGAATATGAAGTGTCACAGGCAGAACAGGAACAGGCCAGACTTGAATTTAGAAGAGCGATTTTAACGGCGAGTAAGGAAGTTTCAGATGCCATGTATTCTTACGAGGCTGCTTCAGAAAAGATCGATGTAAAACAGAAAGAATTCCAAGCTTATGATCTCGCGACAGATTATTCCGAAGAATTACTGAATAATGGGCTTGCCAATTACCTTGAGGTTTTAACTGCAAGACAGAATGCCTTAAATTCGAGTTTAGATCTTGCTAACGCAAAGTACAATCAATTAAAATCAATTGTCGATCTTTACGAAGCCTTAGGTGGCGGCTGGAATTAATTAAAATTTAGTTTTTTCATAGTTAGTTAGTTGTTGGTTGATAGTGACCTCAGGCTTTAGGGTTTGAGGTCACTTTTTAAAATTATAATATGCTTAGAAAATTACAATCCCTTTGTTTTTGTTTGGTGTTTTTGACTATCTCCTCTTTTACCTATGCTCAGGATACAGAGAAGCCAGAACCAGAAAATGACAGTATTCCCACGACCTGGGAACTTTTAAAATATGACGGTGCCAGTGCTTTTGGCGGAATAAAGAACACCTATTCTTCTCCCCTTAGATGGCAAAAAGATGATTTTATTACTGCAGGAGCTGTAGTTGCCGGTACCGCTGCCCTTTACATTTTCGATGAAGAGACCAGTGAATACTTTATGGATCAGGGCGAAGATGCTCCCGAACTTGTAAAGGATTTTGGGTGGTATTTTGGAAGTCCGCAAAATAATTACGGAGTAACTGGGGCGGTTTACCTGGTTGGTTTATTCACCAAGAATGAGAAAATAAGACAAACAGGGGTTTTGATGATCTCTGCAGCTACTGCTTCCGGGATCATTCAGTCGATTTCCAAGACCGTAGTAGGAAGAGCCAGACCCACAGGTGGCGAAGGCAAAGGAAGTTTTGATCCTTTCAGCAGTGAAGGGAAGTACCACTCATTTCCGTCTGGGCATACAATCCTCTCCTTTACAACATTGTACGCACTATCCAAGCAGTTCGATAATCCTTTTGTAAAGGCGGGACTTATAGGAGTTGGAATGGTTTCTCCGGTTTCCAGGCTTTGGTCTGGTGCACACTGGCTAACCGATGTAGGGCTTAGTCTTGCAATTAGCGTTGCGGTTGTGGATAGTATCGATAAATACTTGAAGAACGAACGTAACTACGGAGTACAGAATCCTAATAAAATAAGCTGGAAAATGCAGGTAGGTCTCGGCCGGGTAGGGATCGTAGGTACTTTTTAACCTGCTTTTAAAATAATGCGAACTATAGATTTCTTAACTTTAAAAGAAAAAGATGAAAAGTAGTTTTAATGATATTATTTCAGGAGAGACTCCTGTACTAGTAGATTTTTATGCCGACTGGTGTGGACCTTGCAAATCGCTGGCACCAATTTTAAAGGAAGTTAAGAATGATCTTGGCGAAGGGGTTAAGATCGTGAAGATCGATGTGGATAAGAACCAGGAATTAGCCTCGAAATATCAGGTTAGAGGTGTTCCAACTATGATCCTCTTCAAGGATGGGAAACAATTCTGGAGACAGTCAGGTTTATTACCCAAACACGATATTGTAATTAAAATCAATTCTATTTAAGCTTTCCTCCTTTGGCAGCCCACCATGGATGTATTTCAACTTTTAGTCTGCCAGCTTTTACCATGGGATCTAAATTTGCCAGGCTATCTGCTTCGGCTTGGGTTGCAGTATTAAAAACCACGATTCCACGAAGATCACCATCATCTCCCATAGGTCCCGTTAAACTGGTATAACCTTCAGTGGCCATGCGCTCCAGATGAGCCATATGCTTCTTTTGAAGTTCTGCAGCCTCAGTCGAATCCTGACTTCTGGTAGGGCCGGATTTCAGAAAAACCATATAATATTGCTGCATTAGATACGTGGTATCTCCTTCTTTGTAACTAAAAGTCTGGTAGCCTTTCTTTTTCAGGTCTTCTTCAATGGACTTTGTACTAACTTTCTTTTCTACGATCGTATCCTCTTTCACCTTCACAATTTCTTCGGAAGCTTCTTCTTTAGATGATTGATCACAGGAAATAAATAAGGATAGGAATGCTACTAAGATGAGATTTTTCATTTTTTCCAGTTTTTATAGGGATTAAGAGTAAGCTGTGAATTGTAATATTGATTTTGACAGGTCACTTCCTCACCCAGCCACTCAGGTTTCAGGAAATGTTCGTGCTCTGAATTTAATTCTACTTCTGCGATACTAAGACCTTTATTATCTCCCAGAAATTCATCTACTTCAAATATATGCTGTCCCACAGTCACGAGATAACGGTACTTTTCGATTTTTCCCGGCTCACATAGCTTGAGTAGTTGCTGAGCTTCGTCAACTGGTATTTCCTTCTCCCACTCGAAACGGGAAACTCCACTTTCAGAGCTTTTGCCCTTAATGGTCATAAAAGCTTTATCAGCCTGGATACGTATCCTGATTGTTCGTTCCGGATGCGTATTTAGATAAGCCTGGATAAATAAGGTTTTACTAATCGCTTCTTTTTTATATGCTTCTGAAGTGATCAGGAACTTTCTTTCAATTTCTATCATTCTGAAGAGTTGCTTAAAGTCTTGATTTTATCAGATTCAATTCTTCCGCTTTCATAGGGATGATTTGCCAGATATTGCATTGCATTCGCGATCTCCTCTGGTTCTATACTCCGATATTTTTTGAGTCCGCCAATGAGCAAATGATTACCAAGTTTCATCAAATTAATAAATATGGATTCCATTAGCCTGTTCTCTGCCCTGTCACCGGCAATTAAAGATGGCTGCAGTATATAAGTATTTGAGATTTTCTGTTCCAATACAGCACCTTCCATTTCACCTTTCACCTTATTATAAAAGATATTACTATCCTCGTCTGCACCCAAAGCTGAAATTACCATGAAAGTGCCAATACTATTCCTTTTGGTCAGTTTCGCAGCAGTTGCTGGAATACCAAAATCAATTTGTCGATACAATTCCTTATCGGGAGTTTTGCTTTTCGTAGTTCCTATGCAGCAGAAGACTTCATCTCCGGTGAATAGTTCCTGAATCTTTTCAAGTTCAAAAAGATCTATGAGATATTCCTCGATCTTCTCACTTTTTTGAGATACATGATTTCTTCCAAAAACCTTGATCTGTCTATAACGATCATCCTTTATTAATTTATCTAAAAGAATTCCACCAGTGAGACCGGTAGCACCAAGAATGATCGCTGTTTTCGCCTGTTGCATTGTTGTAGCTATTAATTAGACTAAGATATTACTTAAATTTGCAAGGTGGAAAAACTTCGCAAAATTATCCATGTAGATATGGATGCCTTCTATGCTTCAGTAGAGCAACTGGACAATCCTGATCTTCGGGGAAAGCCGGTCGCAGTAGGTGGTAGCTCACAACGCGGAGTCGTAAGTGCAGCCAGTTATGAAGCCAGAAAGTTTGGTGTGCGCAGTGCGATGAGTAGCGTGATGGCGAAAAGAAACTGTCCTGATCTCATCTTCGTGAAATCAAATTTTGAAAGATACCGTGAAATTTCAGCACAAATCAGGGAGATCTTTTATGAGTATACAGACCTGGTAGAGCCATTATCACTGGATGAAGCATATCTTGATGTTACCGAGAATAAAAAAGGCCTGATGAGCGCCACTCTTATCGCCAAAAAGATAAGAGACCAGATCAAGGAAAAAACTGGTTTGAACGCTTCCGCAGGAATTTCCGTCAATAAATTCATCGCCAAGGTCGCCAGTGACATTAATAAACCAAACGGACAGAAAACCGTACCACCGGAAGAAGTTCTAGAGTTTCTGGAGGACCTCGACATTAGAAAATTCTATGGCGTTGGAAAAGTAACTGCGGAAAAAATGTATCGCCTAGGGATTTTTAGCGGAAAAGATCTTAAGTCTAAGACGGAAGAATACCTGAGTGAACATTTTGGAAAGAGTGGCAGGCATTTTTACAAGGTAGTTCGCGGAATTCACCATAGCGAAGTAAAACCTCATAGAACCCGCAAATCGCTTGGTGCTGAAAGAACCTTTAATGAGAATATTTCTTCTGAAATCTTTATGCTCGAAAAACTTAAGAATATCGCTGAAGAAATAGAACGCAGATTAAAAAGATCTGATATTGCTGGCAAAACGATTACCTTAAAGATCAAATACAGTGATTTTACTCAGCAAACCAGAAGCAAGACGATTAGCTACTATATTTCCAGTAAAGACCTCATTCTCGAAATCGCCAAAGAATTGTTATATCAGGAGAAAATGAAGAATTCGGTTCGATTACTGGGAATATCACTGTCCAACTTAAACACTGAAAAGGCGGATACGAAAGAAGAAGAAAAGGAAATCCTCGTCCAATTGAAATTTAAATTTTAATGACTAAGAAATTGCTGTTTATATGTATGATGATTGGCATGATTTCCTGCCAGGAAGATCAGGTTTACGAGTTGCCGGAAAATGCTACGACTTTACTAACGGGTGACGACACAAAGACATGGAAACTCGCAAGACGTTCCAATAACAATGTAAGAATGAACATGGGTCCATGCTTTCTCAATTATCGCCAGAGTTTTTCCGTAGACAAGACTGTTGAAGATAATAATGGAAGAAATAAGGATTGTGGACCGAGTCTTGCTGGCACCTGGGAGTTTAAGAAGGGAGTGAAAAATGAACCTTATCTACGAATTAATAGTCCGCAAATCCCCGAACTCTTAAGTACCTCTAAGGAATATAAAGATTTCAAAATACTGAAGTTGACCAAGGACACCCTTGAGGTGGTTTTCAGGCATAATCAATACGGCAACACCAGCAGATTGATCACAGATATTCTCGTTCGGGAAGATCTGGACATTGGTGATCGATATTTCCACCATTAAAAAACCGGATACCTACTAATGCAGATATCCGGTTTTGAAATTCGAACTTGAACTGTTCTATTCTATTTCTGAAACCCTAAGCGTGTTCACCATTCCCTTAGCAGTAATTGGCATAGCGGCAAGGTTAATCGTAAAGTCTCCTACTTCCACAAATTTATATTGTTTAGCCATATCGTTAATATCATCGATAGTCTCATCTGTACTCACGAACTTATCGTAGAAAAAAGCTTTCACTCCCCACAAAAGGCTCAATTGGTTTAGTATCCTTCTGTTTGATGTAAAAACGAGAATATGAGCTTCTGGTCTCCATGCAGAGATCTGGAATGCCGTATATCCACTATTAGTTAAAGTACAGATCGCTTTCGCTTTGATCTCGTTCGCCATATGCGCTGCATGATAACAAACAGCTTTGGTAATATATCTTTTCGTTCTTACGTGCGGTGGTTCATGAGGAACCTTAATAAGTGGAGAATTCTCTACACTTTCCAGGATCTGCGCCATTTTCTGAATAACCTGTACCGGATATTGTCCTACGGAAGTTTCTCCGGAAAGCATTACAGCATCAGCTCCATCCATGACAGAATTGGCTACGTCGTTCACCTCTGCTCTTGTAGGCGTAAGGCTCGTAATCATGGTTTCCATCATTTGAGTCGCGATGATCACCGGGATGCGTGCTTTTTTAGCTGTTAGTACCAGTTTCTTCTGAATTAGAGGAACTTCCTGAGCAGGAATTTCCACACCAAGATCTCCACGTGCTACCATAAGTCCGTCACAATAAGCAACGATCTTATCAATATTCTCCACACCTTCAGGTTTTTCGATCTTAGCAACGATCGGAATTTTAAATTCTGAATGCTCATTGATCAATTTCTGAAGTTCCATAAGATCTTCAGCATGTCTAACAAAAGAAAGTGCCATCCAGTCCACAGCAAGCTCGCAGGCGAATTTGGCATCTCTAATGTCCTTCTCTGTTAGTGCAGGTAAAGAGATATTTGTATTTGGAAGGTTTACTCCCTTTTTTGATTTTAATGGTCCACCCTGAATAACTTTAGTAGTAACCTCATCTTTCTTGTTGGTTTTCACAACTTCAAAGATCAATTTACCATCATCAAGTAGAATTCTTTCCCCAGCTTTTACATCCTGCGGAAAAGTTTCGTAATTCATGTAAACACGCTCTGAAGTACCTTTGAAAGGTTTTCCAGTTACAAACGTGATATGGTCACCTTCAGAAACTACAACCTCTTCCTTCATCACTCCAACACGAAGTTTTGGACCCTGAAGATCGGCTAGAATCGCGGCATTGAAACCTTCTTCCTCGTTAAGTTCTCTAATCATCTGCACCCGTTCTTTCACATCTTCATAATCTGCATGTGAAAAGTTGATACGAAATACGTTGACACCTTCCTGCAACATTCTCTTTAAAGTATCTTTGCTACTGGTTGCAGGGCCCAGTGTGGCAACTATTTTGGTTTTCTTGTTGGTCGGCATTATTCGAAAATTAGATTTTGTTTGTTCTTCAGCTTATCCACTTCTATAGCGTAAGCTGCCTGTACTCCCGGAATTTGATTAATCTTGTTCAGAATCCTGATGAATTCTTTAGGTAGAATTTCCTCGCTTATCTTCAGAAAAAAATCAACTTTACTATATTCAGGTATAAGGTTAATTTCTTTTGAACTGAACTTTTCCTCATTAAAAAGGGAACCTGTACTTAGAATCCTTTTCGGTTCTCCCTTGAACTTATTGGTAACCAGTTCAACGCTGTAGTAAGCTTTTGGATCTTTGAAAGAGTAAAGAACATAAAAGGCGTGATATTCAGAATGATTAAAATCAATGTCTGTCGCCTCTCTCTCCAGCTTTGTTCGCAAATTCTTATTGATTAAATAAGCCATTCTATACCCCTCTAAAGAAGAGTAGATCGCGATCAATTGAAAGCTCTCATCTTCAAACTCAAGCAGTTCCTTATGCATAAGCACAAATTCGGAATTTAAGGTTAAAGATAATATATCATTGCTGAAATGAAGATATTAGGGGTCTAAAATTCATAATTTTCTACGAAAACGTTATAGTTTACGTTAATTTCGCAAATTATTTTATTTTAGTTTGAAGTGCGTAGTAAGCGCGTTTCGATGCTTTCTCTTCAGCTTTCTTTTTTGAAGTTGCCCTGGCCTTAGCTACCACCCGATTTTCAATTCGGAGTTTTACCGCGAAATGTTTAAGTTCATCATTCCCGGTATCCTCGTAGACTTCGAAATCAAATTCCTTCTTTTCCTTCTGGCACCATTCAATTACCAGACTTTTATAGCTAATTACTTTTCCTTCGAGTTGCTCTATATCCACATATGGATCTATCACTCGCTCGTAAATGAAGCGTTCACAATACTTATAACCTCTATCAAGATAAATAGCACCAACGAGAGCTTCAAACAGGTTTCCATGAATATTCACTCCAAATTGAGTGACAGGGATATTGGTTTGAACATGTTCGATAAGACCCAGGTCTTTCCCTAGTTCATTCAGGTGCTTACGACTCACCACCTTGGAACGCATTTTAGTAAGATAGCCTTCATTCCCTCCGGGAACTGCTCTAAATAGATGAGAAGCGACCACCGCACTAAGCATGGCATCGCCAAGAAATTCCAGTCGTTCAAAGTTGATGGCATTACCATCTTCATCTCTTCGATTAAGAGAGCGATGGGTAAATGCCTTTTTATATGGAGAAAGTGTCTTTGGTTTAAAACCCAGGATTTGAGTTAGGATATTAAAAAAATTCCCGCCTTTATAAGAGCGGGAATTTAATATGTTACGAATGACGCTCATGGTCTATTCGTCTAATTTTTTAAATACTACACAGGCATTATGACCTCCAAAACCAAACGTGTTACTCATTGCGATCTTGACTTCTCTTTCCTGAGCTTTGTTCAGGGTTAGATTAAGTTCAGGATCAATATTTTCATCAATGTTCTCATGGTTAATGGTAGGCGGGATCAAACTATATTTCATTGAAAGTATCGACGCAATTGCTTCAATGGCTCCAGCTGCACCTAGAAGGTGACCGGTCATTGATTTAGTTGAATTGATATTCATGTTTTTAGCATGATCTCCAAATACCTTGGATATAGCCTTTAATTCAGCTACATCCCCAAGCGGTGTAGAAGTACCATGTGTATTGATCACATCTACATCCTCTGGTTTTAATCCTGCATTCTTAAGGCAGTTTTTCATTACAGCAACAACTCCATCTCCTTCCGGATGCGGAGCAGTCATGTGATAAGCGTCTGAAGATAGACCACCGCCAAGCAATTCAGCATAGATCTTAGCTCCTCTTGCTTTAGCGTGCTCATATTCTTCAAGAATAAGAGCTCCAGCTCCTTCGCCAAGAACAAATCCATCCCTGGTGGAATCGAATGGTCTTGAGGCTGTCTCCGGGCTTTCGTTTCTGGTAGAAAGGGCATGCATTGCGTTAAATCCACCCATTCCTGCCAGTGTCACAGCAGCTTCAGATCCTCCTGAAACAATTACATCACTGTATCCCAACCTAATGTTGTTTAGTGCATCTATCATTGCGTTTGCAGATGATGCACATGCTGATACTGTGGTATAATTTGCTCCCATGAATCCGTGTTTGATAGAAATATTACCCGGGGCAATATCTGCAATCATCTTCGGAATAAAGAAAGGATTGAATCTTGGAGTACCATCACCTTCAGCGAAGTTGATGACTTCATTCTGGAAAGTTTCCAGTCCACCTATCCCAGCACCCCAAATAACGCCAACGCGATATTTGTCTACCGTTTCAAGGTCTATACCAGAATCCTCGATAGCTTCGTCTGCAGATACCATTGCATACTGAGCGAACCTATCAAGTTTTCGGGCCTCCTTGCGATCAAAATGATCTAAAGGATTAAAATTTTTGAGTTCACATGCGAATTTAGTCTTGAACTTTTCAGTATCAAAATAAGTGATAGGCGCACTACCACTTTTTCCACTTTTAAGTCCTTCCCAATATTCCTCTAAATTGTTACCAATTGGGGTTAAGGCTCCAAGGCCTGTAACTACTACTCGCTTCAACTCCATATGGTGTCTATGATTTATTTTTTAGCGTCTTCGATATATGAAATTGCCTGACCTACAGTTGCAATGTTCTCTGCCTGATCGTCTGGAATCTGAATGTCGAATTCCTTTTCGAATTCCATGATCAATTCAACTGTGTCTAGTGAATCAGCACCCAAGTCGTTGGTGAAGCTGGCTTCGTTTACAACTTCATTCTCGTCAACTCCTAATTTGTCAACGATTATAGCTTTTACTCTTGATGCAATGTCTGACATAATTTTTTATTTTAATTTTGATTAGGTGGCAAAAATAAAAACTTTTATTTTAAAACCGATTTTTACTCCAAAAATGTGATGGTAATTTACATAAATTCACTCAAAGCAGTTAATTTTACATCCTAATAATTGTTAACAGCCTTATTTTGAGTGACAAAAGAAATACGACCAAAAAGAAGATTGTCATTTTTGCTTCAGGCTCCGGTACGAACGCCGAGAATATTATCAGGTACTTTCAGGAATCCAGTGATACCAGCGTATTAGCGGTATTCTCCAATAAAAAATACGCCGGTGCTTTAAAAAGAGCACATGACCTGCAGGTAAAAGCCTTGCATTTTGACAGAAATTCATTCTACCAGACCAATGAAGTTCTTCATATTCTGGAAGACATGAATCCAGATCTTATTGTTCTGGCAGGTTTTCTATGGTTGTTCCCATCCAAAATCATTGCTGAATTTCCAGATCGTATCATCAATATACATCCCGCACTACTACCTAAATTTGGCGGTAAAGGCATGTATGGAAATAAAGTTCATGAGGCAGTTATAGAGAAAAAAGAAAAAGAAAGTGGTATTAGCATTCATTATGTAAATGAACATTATGATGAAGGAAATATCATTTTCCAGGCAACCACTCCAATTACCGAGGAAGACACACCAGCAAGTCTTGCCACAAAAATTCATACGCTGGAATACAAGCACTTCCCGGAAGTGATCCAGCAACTCCTGCAAAAATAAATTAAGTGACTACACCAAAGGTGCATATTTATACAGACGGTGCTGCCCGGGGCAATCCCGGTCCCGGAGGTTTTGGTATCGTGATGGAATGGGTCGGCAAACCTTACCAGAAAGAATTCGCCCAGGGATTTAAGCTTACCACGAATAATAGAATGGAGCTTATGGCGGTGATCGTTGCTTTAAGCAAATTAAAAACACCCGGAACACCCGCTAAGGTTTTCACCGATTCCCGCTATGTTTCAGACGCAGTGAACAAAGGCTGGATCTTTGGCTGGGAAAAGAAAAATTTTGTGAATCGTAAAAATGCTGATCTCTGGAAAGCTTTTCTGAAGGTCTTCCGAAGACATAAGGTAGAGTTCCAATGGATCAAAGGTCATAATGATCACCCACAAAATGAGCGTTGTGACGCCCTGGCAGTAATGGCCTCTAAAGGAAAGGACCTTCCCGCAGATGATGGCTACAAAGCTTAACAATTGAACCCGACATTCAGGTTTACAGCTTGAAAAACAAACTGTATATTTGCAGCGACAATTTAAAACCCGTTATGAGTAAATTACTTATTGTTGGAACTGTAGCTTTTGATGCTATTGAAACTCCATTTGGAAAAACAGATAAAATATTAGGTGGAGCAGGTACTTTTATAGGACTTTCTGCAGCGAACTTTGATATAGACAGCGCCGTGGTTTCTGTGGTGGGAGATGATTTTCCCCAGGAATATCTCGACCTAATGAAGAATAACAAGATCGATATCGAAGGAATCGAAATTGTACAAGGAGGGAAAACGTTTTTCTGGAGCGGTCGTTATCACAATGACCTGAACAGCAGAGACACTCTGGATACGCAATTGAACGTACTGGCAGATTTCAACCCGGTAGTTCCTAATAACTATAAGGACGCAGAATATGTAATGCTAGGAAACCTTCATCCATTAGTTCAATTGAGCGTACTGGAACAGGTTGAGAATCCTAAGCTTGTTGTTCTTGACACCATGAACTTCTGGATGGACAATACTCCTGAAGATCTTGACAAAGTAATTGCTAAAGTAGATGTGATCATGATCAACGACGAAGAAGCAAGACAACTTTCAGGTGAATACTCTCTGGTGAAAGCTGCCAGAAAGATTGCTGAAATGGGTCCTAAATATATAGTGATCAAAAAAGGAGAACATGGTGCACTGCTTTTCCATGAAGACCAGATCTTCCATGCTCCTGCCCTTCCACTTGAAGAAGTTTTCGATCCAACCGGTGCTGGTGATACATTTGCTGGTGGTTTTATTGGATACCTTGCCAGAACAAATGATATCTCTTTCGAGAATATGAAGAACGCGGTGATCTACGGATCCAATCTCGCATCATTTTGCGTTGAAAAGTTTGGAACAGAGCGGATGCAGAAATTATCTCGCGAGGAAGTAAATGAACGGCTTCACGATTTCAAGAAGCTAACGCACTTCGAAACAAAATTAGATTAGTAAAACATGCCCTGTAATTTCAGGGCTTTTTTTGTGACATAAACAACAACACAACAAATTCCAGATAAGACCCTATGAGTGACGCTATAAAACACGAATGTGGAATTGCACAGATAAGGCTTCTTAAACCATTAGATTACTATAAAAAGAAGTATGGCACTGCTTTTTATGGTGTTAATAAGATGTACCTTCTTATGGAGAAACAGCACAACCGAGGTCAGGATGGTGCAGGTTTCGCCAGTATAAAATTAAACACAGCACCTGGCGAGCGTTACATAAGTCGTGTAAGATCTAATGCCGCACAGCCAATTCAGGATATTTTTGAACAGATTAATCAAAGGATCAATGACGAGATCCTGGCAAATCCCGAGTATGCAGAAGACACTGAACTGCAAAAGAAATACATCCCTTATCTGGGTGAGGTTTTCCTGGGTCATGTTCGCTACGGAACCTTCGGAAAGAATAGTATAGAAAGTGTACACCCATTCCTGAGACAGAACAACTGGATGCACCGTAATCTTATTGTTGCCGGGAATTTTAATATGACCAATGTGAACCAGTTGTTCGATAATCTTGTTGAACTCGGGCAGCATCCAAAGGAACGAGCAGATACAGTAACGGTCATGGAAAAGATCGGTCACTTTCTGGATTCAGAAGTAAGAAAATTATATAAGAAACTTAAGAAAGAAGGTTTTTCCAAGAAACAGGCTTCTCCACATATCGCAGAGCAGCTTGATGTTGCGAAAATCCTGAGAAAATCTTCAAAGAACTGGGATGGAGGTTATGCCATGGCAGGAATGATTGGTCACGGTGATTCCTTCGTACTTCGTGATCCTGCAGGGATTCGTCCCGCATATTACTATAAGGATGATGAAGTGGTTGTGGTAGCTTCAGAAAGACCTGTGATTCAAACAGTATTCAATGTAGATTTTAATGATGTTCATGAATTACCTCCGGGGAACGCGATCATCACTAAAAAAAGCGGAGAGGTAAATATTACCGAAATTCTGAAACCTCTGGAACGCAAGGCCTGTTCTTTTGAAAGGATCTATTTTTCCCGTGGTAGTGATGCTGAAATTTATGAAGAGCGTAAAATGCTGGGTAGACTACTCATGCCAGATGTATTGAAAAGCATTGAGCATGATACCTTAAAAACTGTCTTTTCTTTTATCCCTAATACTGCGGAAACTTCTTTCTACGGAATGGTGGAAGCCGCTCAGGATGAATTGAACAAGCAGAAGAACGAAGCTATCCTGGAGGAAAAGGAAACTCTAACCGATGCCAGACTGCAGGAAATTCTATCCCATAGGCTTAGAACTGAAAAGATCGCGATCAAAGACGTAAAGCTACGAACCTTTATTACTGAAGATAGCAGCAGGGATGACCTGGTTGCCCATGTCTATGATGTGACTTACGGCGTGGTAAAACCCGAGGACAACCTTGTAATCATTGATGATAGCATTGTTCGGGGAACTACTCTGAAAAAAAGTATCATCAAGATGATGGATAGATTAAAGCCAAAGAAGATCGTGGTAGTTTCTTCAGCTCCACAAATTAGGTATCCGGATTGTTATGGAATAGACATGGCCAGGCTGGAAGATCTTGTTGCTTTTAGAGCTGCTTTGGAGTTACTGAAGAAATCTGACAAATATGAGATTGTAGAAAAGGTTTACGAGAAATGTAAGCAACAGGTAGATCTAGATGATGCTGAAGTGCAGAACTTCGTGAAGGAAATGTATGATCCATTTACCAATGAACAGATCTCTGACAAGATCTCAGAATTGTTATGTGATACTGATGTAAATGCTGACGTAAAGATCATTTACCAAACGGTAGAAAACTTACATAAAGCATGTCCAAAGAACCTGGGTGACTGGTACTTTACCGGTGACTATCCCACTGCTGGCGGGAACCGTGTAGTAAACCGGGCATTTATAAATTTCTATGAAGGAAATACAGACAGGGCATATTAAATCGCTTTTCAACTAGTAATTATGCATTTGGTCTAATAATATTTGTGGCTAGGTTTTATCTATCTACATTAGTACCATGCCATAACATAAGTAGGTTAAGTTCATGGTAGATTTGGGGCAAAAAAAGGTGGATTCATTCCGCCTTTTTTTATGTCCGGTCGGTAAATTTCACCAGGCAACAATCACCCATAATATCCTAATTTAAAGCTATTTAACTAGTTTTCAGGTATTTCGTCCAAAAGTTTTATAAGCTACCAACATTCAACTTATCTTTATTAAACCATAGCATAAGTAGGTTAAGTTCATGGTAGATTTGGGGCAAAAAAAGGTGGATCTTGATCCGCCTTTTTTTATGCATATAACTGATGAACACCTTGTTTAAATCTTGCGCCTAGTCCTTGAACAGTTAATTCTTTTCAGCTACTCGTCTAGTTTTCAGGTATTTCATCCAAAAGTTTTATTTACTACCAACATTCATCTTATCTTTATTGGACCATAGCATAAGTAGGTTAAGTTCATGGTAGATTTGGGGCAAAAAAAGGTGGATCTTGATCCGCCTTTTTTTATGCACAAAATTGAACAAAAAAAAGACCGCCATCTGGCGGTCTTCAAAATTTAGAAAATCAATTCTATATTATTTTGCTTTTGCATATCTGCTGGAAACTTCTTTCCAATCGATCACATTAAAGAATGCATCAATATATTCAGGACGCTTGTTCTGGTAGTTCAGGTAGTAAGCATGTTCCCAAACGTCTAGTCCAAGAATTGGAGTTCCTCCACAGCCAGTTTCTGGCATGATTGGGTTATCCTGGTTTGCAGTAGAACAAACTTCTACTTTTCCACCACTATGTACACATAGCCATGCCCATCCAGATCCAAATTGTCCTGCAGCGGCATTAGAGAACTTCTCTTTAAAAGCTTCGAAAGAACCAAAAGCGCTGTCGATAGCTGAAGCTAGTTCACCTTCTGGTTTTCCTCCACCATCAGGAGACATTACTTCCCAGAATAAGCTGTGGTTATAAAAACCACCACCATTGTTTCTTACAGCCTTATTAGACATGTCAAGGTTTTGAAGTATATTCTCGATATTCTTTCCTTCCATATCTGTACCTTCGATCGCATTGTTTAGCTTCTTGGTATAACCTGCGTGATGCTTATCATGGTGAATTTCCATTGTTTTTGCATCTATATGTGGCTCCAATGCATCAAAAGCATATTTTAGTTTTGGTAATTCAAAAGACATAATTATCTGATTTTTTTGTGATTAGTACTTTATATTCCATCAAATTTAGCCATTAAGGCATTTAATGGAAATTATTTACTGTTATAAATTACTTAAAAGCAATGCCCGGTTTCCAGTCATTTTTATTTTAACTTTAAGCTTTGTACAAGCTCTCAAATCTCAATAATATAGCCGAATTTGGAAAATTTCTTTCATATCTATAATGCCTCTGCAGGCTCTGGAAAAACCTTCACCCTCGTAAAGCGTTATCTCAGTATTTTATTCAACTCCAATCGAAAGGATAGCTATAAAAATATCCTTGCCATCACCTTTACCAATAAAGCCGTTGGTGAAATGAAAAAACGGATCATAGAAAGTCTGGCAAGTTTTGCGAAAGAAGATTCAGTTCAGGTGGATCCTTTAATGATCGCGATCATGGAAGAAAATGATCTTTCAGAAGAGCAAATTCGGGAGAAATCCAGGGAAATTCTTAAAAGCATTATTCATAATTATGCTGCATTTGAAATTTCGACTATAGATGGTTTTACGCATCGGGTGATACGCACTTTCGCTCGTGACCTTGGTATACCCATGAATTTTGAAGTGGAAATTGGTGCGGAAGATATTCTAATGGAAGCGGTAGACAGCCTTATTAACCGCGCCGGCAGTGATGAGAAATTAACCCGGGTGCTGGTGAACTACACCCTTTCCAAAACAGATGATGATCGCAGCTGGGATATTAGTCGAGATCTTTACGATATATCGCGCTTGCTCATAAACGAAAATCACCAGAAAGAGATCGCAGTTCTTAAGACCAGAACGCTGGAGGATTTTGCCGCATTTGCCAAAAAATTAAGGGCAGATATGCTGGAAGCTGAAAATGGGTTAAAAACTTTTGGAGATCATTTTTTTGAAGTTATACAGAACGCAGGACTGGCAGAAGAAGATTTTAAAGGAAAGTACATACCAAAGCATTTTTCAAAATTGCAGCAAGGTGATATGTCGGTTGCTTTTGAGAGTGCGTGGGCGAAGAACATTGCAGATTCCCCAATGTATGCCAAGACCAAAGCCAGTAAGGATACTCAAATGAGCATGGATTCTTTACAACCTGAAATTGTGGAGATCTTTGAAACCTCTAAAAAACTGTTCTTTCACCTTGAATTTCTTACCGAGATCCGGAAAAATCTGGTTCAGCTTTCCTTGATCAATGAAATAAACCGGGAAATAGAGCTTATTAAAAAAGAAAAAAATGTCATTCTTATTTCAGAGTTCAACCCCAAAATAAGTGAACAGGTAAAAGATCAACCGGCACCTTTTATTTATGAACGGCTTGGAGAACGTTATCAGCACTATTTTATTGATGAATTCCAGGATACATCTACCATGCAATGGGAAAACTTGGTGCCACTCATTAGCCATAATCTTAGTCAGGGTGAAGAAGCATCTGGTATTACGATCGTGGGAGACGCAAAGCAGAGTATCTATCGCTGGCGAGGTGGCCGTGCAGAACAACTTATCGACCTTAGCAATAAAAAGACGAGTCCGTTTCAGGTAGAACAGATTCTTGAGAACCTGCCAAATAATTTTAGAAGTGGTTCTACGGTCGTGAACTTCAATAATAGCTTTTTTCAGTATGCTGCGACGCTTCTTACACATCCTGAATATGCAGATCTTTTTAAGAATTCAGCACAATTGCCTAAAAAAGGTGAATTTGGATATGTGAACGTAAGCTTTGTAGAGGCAAAAAATGCTGAAGAGCAACTGGAAGTCTATCCTGAAAAGATTTTTGAAACCATTAAAGATCTGGAGCAGCAAGGTTATTCCAAGCAGGATATTTGCATTCTAACGCGACGAAAAAAAGAAGGAATTGCCATTGCAGAATATCTTTCAGAACAGGGAATTTCAGTAATTTCTTCTGAAACGCTTCTGGTTTCTCAATCTTCGGAAGTAAAATTAATTGCAGATCTACTGAAGTTTTCACTTTATCCCGAAGACGATCAGTTAAAACTGAAGATCTACGAGCAGTTATCGCCTCGATACATTTCCGAAGAAGACAGTTTTCCAGTACTTATAGAGCATTTGCCTAAAAACGGACAGGAATTTCTAGGTTGGCTCGACTCTGAATTGGTAAGCTTTGATCTCATGGAGATCAAAAGATTGTCGATCTACGAAGCTGCAGAATATATCATTCGAAGTTTTGAACTTGTACAGAAATCCAACGCGTATATCCAGTTTTTCCTGGATTTTATATTTGAATCTGCTCAAAAAACCTCCAACAGTCTGCATTCATTTCTGGAACTCTGGGAACGTAAAAAGGACGGGCTAAGCATTGTGGTTCCAGAAACCGATGATGCTGTACAGATCATGACCATTCATAAATCGAAAGGTCTTGAATTTCCGGTAGTTATCTATCCTTTTGCAGATGCAGACCTGCAAAATACAAGAATGGATAACCTCTGGTTAAGCGTTCCAGATGAAAATATTCCGCTGGCTTATGTAAGTGCTTCTAAAAAATTACTGAACTGGAATGAGGAAGCGGTTGAGAAATATCATGACTTGTTGAGCAAGAATGAGCTGGATACGTTGAATGTCCTCTATGTTGCCTGTACGCGAGCTGCGGAACAGCTATATATTATGACCAGTCACGAATCTTCAGATAAAAAGATCCTTAATATTTCAGGAATCCTTAGAAACTTCCTGGAATCTGAATCTAAATATGACGATTCTCTGGTATGCGAATTTGGAGAAAAGCTAAAATATTCTTCCGAAGAGAAAAAAGGAAAAACCTCTATTTTCCCGGAACACTTCTATACTTCACCGGTTCAGAACAAAGCTGTAAATATCGTAACACGATCTGGCGCAATGTGGGATACAAAACAGCAAGAGGCTATCGAAAAAGGTGAAATTGCTCACGAGATCCTGGCCAGGATCAATTCTTCCAAAGATCTTGAAAAAGCCATGGACTGGGCAGTAAATTCAGGATTAATAAGGGAAGAATCAAGAACAGAGATCTCTGCCAGTATCGAAAAAATCATTCAGCACGAAGAACTAAAATATTTATTTGCCGAAAATGTGAATAATAAGAATGAAAAGGAAATCATTACCCAGGATGGTAACCGATTGCGTCCAGATAGACTGAACTTCAGTAATAACAAGATCACTATTATAGATTATAAGACCGGTGGTTTTGTGGATACTCATACCCGCCAGGTTTCAGAATATGCGAAAGCCATGACCAACATGGGTTATGAAGTGGAGAAATCTCTGCTCGTATATACGAACGAACCAGTTCAGATTAGGATTGTATAAAAGAATTATAACTTTGCACGAGAGTGAAAAATTAAAATATTGATATGTACGGAAAAATAAAAGAGCATTTAGAAAAAGAACTTGAAGAGATCAAAAACGACGGACTCTTTAAAAAAGAACGAATCATTACCGGACCTCAGGACGCGGTGATCAAAATATCTACCGGGCAGGAAGTGATCAACTTCTGCGCGAATAACTACCTGGGATTGTCTTCACATCCTGATGTGATTCAAGCTGCAAAAGATACTATGGATACTCATGGTTTTGGAATGTCCAGTGTACGTTTTATTTGCGGAACCCAGGATATTCATAAAGAACTGGAGCAAAAGATCGCTGATTTCTACGGAACTGAAGATACGATCTTATATGCTGC
Source organism: Christiangramia sp. LLG6405-1 (assembly GCF_045055805.1). Taxonomy (GTDB): domain Bacteria; phylum Bacteroidota; class Bacteroidia; order Flavobacteriales; family Flavobacteriaceae; genus Christiangramia. The sequence continues at coordinate 825,092 of NZ_CP159330.1, forward strand.
ATGTTTTGATGCCAACGGAGGGATTTTTGAGCCACTGCTTACTAAAGAGGATGCTATTATTTCAGATTCATTAAATCATGCTTCTATTATTGATGGTGTGAGACTATGTAAAGCTGCGCGCTATCGTTACCAGAATGGTGACATGAATGATCTTGAAGAGCAGTTAAAGGCTGCGAACGAAAAAGGAGCACGTTTTAAAATGATCGTGACAGATGGTGTTTTCTCAATGGACGGCCTTGTGGCTCCTTTGGATGCTATTTGTGACCTGGCAGATAAGTATGATGCTTTAGTTATGATCGATGAATGTCATGCTACCGGTTTTATTGGTGAGAAAGGAATTGGAACATTGGAAGAAAAGAATGTTCTTGGTAGAGTTGATATCATAACAGGTACTTTAGGAAAAGCACTTGGTGGCGCCATGGGAGGTTACACCACTGCTAAAAAAGAGATCATTGAACTATTAAGACAAAGATCAAGACCTTACCTGTTTTCAAACTCACTGGCCCCTGCGATCGTGGGAGCATCCATTAAAGTGTTTGACATGCTTGAAAATGATTCCAGTTTGAGACAAAAGTTAAAAGAGAATACTGCTTATTTCAAAAAAGGTGTTAAAGATGCCGGATTTGAGATCATTGATGGCGAGGCAGCAATTGTACCTGTAATGCTTCATGATGCGAAATTATCCCAGGATATGGCAGACAAGTTGCTTGAGGAGGGAATCTATGTGATAGGCTTCTTCTATCCCGTGGTACCGAAGGGAAAAGCAAGAATTAGAGTTCAATTATCTGCCGCACATAACAAAGAACATCTGGACAAAGCGATTCAGGCATTTACCAAAGTTGGAAAGGAATTAGGAGTGATTAGCTAAAATTAACTTCTTATTTATTGATTGAAGAAGGTTGATTTCATTGAAAACCAGTCGTTAACAAGGCTGAAAACCCTTTGGAATCGCGCTCTAATTAAGAAAACTTTATTATTTTTACTTTTGTTAATATGCATTAAGCATATACTTTTGCTTACTATTAACACTTAAAACTAAACTATTAAATATGAAACATCTTAGCAAAATTGTATTGGCTTCTTTGCTGTTTTTGGGCTTTACTACGGCTCAGGCACAGGATGCTGACAACCCTTGGGCAATTGGTATTGGTGCCAATGCAGTCGATTTTTATCCAACCGGTGAGGATGCTCCTCTAGGTGGATGGTTCGACCAGTATTTTGATACCGGAGACCACTGGAACATTCTTCCATCGGTTTCTAAGCTTTCTGTATCCAGATATATTGGAGCAGGATTTGTAGGAGAATTGAGTGGTACTATCAACCAGATCGACAAGTATGGTGATAGAGGAGTTCAGGATCTTTCTTACTATGGTGTTGACCTTGGATTGGATTACAGCCTTAGAGCACTACTTAATGACGGATGGATTGATCCTGTTGTCGGAGTTGGTGGTGGTTACACTTGGATTGGTGACCAGGATGGAGAAGATATCTCTAACCTAGATGCTGCAACTCTTAACGGTAAAGTAGGATTGAACTTCTGGTTTTCAGATAACATCGCTCTTACTGTAGAATCTAAGTATAAGCACGTATTTGAAGCTGAAATGGCTTCTCACTTCCAGCATGCTGCTGGTGTTAAGTTCATGTTCGGTGGAACTGATACTGACGGTGACGGAGTATATGATAAAGACGATGAGTGTCCAGAACAACCAGGTCTTGCTGAATTCAACGGTTGTCCAGACTCTGATGGTGACGGGATCGAAGATCGTCAGGATGCATGTCCTAACGAAGCTGGTCTTGCTGAATTTGACGGATGTCCTGATGCTGATGGTGACGGTGTAGCTGATCCTGATGATGATTGTCCTGAAGTTGCAGGTCTTGCTGAAATGAACGGTTGTCCTGATGCTGATGGTGACGGTGTAAGAGATGATGAAGATGAGTGTCCTGAAGAAGCTGGTCCAGCTGAAAACAATGGATGCCCATGGCCTGATACTGACGGTGACGGAATCCTTGATAAGGATGATGACTGTCCTGAAGTAGCTGGTGTTGCTGCATCTAACGGATGTCCAGAACCAACTGCTGAAGTAATTTCAGAACTTAACGAATATTCTAAGACTGTACTTTTTGACTTGAATAAAGCATCTATCAGAACTGAATCTGAAGAAGCTCTTAAGTCTATCGTAGATATTATGAATGAGTATCCACAAACTATCTTCCACATTGGAGGTCACACAGATAGCTCAGGAAGTGATTCTTACAACATGAACCTTTCTAAAGAACGTGCTGCTTCTGTAGCTACTTTCCTTGAAGAGAATGGTGTACCATCTAACAGATTAACTTCTGAAGGATATGGTGAAACTCAACCAATTGCTACTAACAGTACTGCAAAAGGAAGACAGGATAACAGACGTGTTGAAATCTCTCTTGACAAAGACAAAGAGATGAAAGATAAGTCTAATGAAGAGTCAATGAACTAATTATTGAATTATTCATATAAGAAAACGCCCCGCATTGCGGGGCGTTTTTTATTTTAGGGCTATGAAATCATTCATATGCGAGGTCCTCGAAAAACTAAGGACTACCAATCATAATATATCAGAGCTGGTCATTATTCTTCCCAGCAAGCGTGCCGGTGCTTATCTACTTAAAGAACTTGCTGCGATAACAGAAGAAACAATCTTCGCACCTACAATCTATAGTATTGAAGAGTTTACAGAAGTTATTTCGAAACTACAGGGAATTGACAATACTGTTACCCTTTTCGAATTTTACAATGTTTATAAAGAACTGACTCCTGAAGATGAACAGGAAACATTCGAAACATTTGTGACCTGGGCACAAAGTCTTATTCATGATTTTAATGAAATAGACCGGTACCTGATCGATTATAAACCTTTCTTTGATTACTTATCAGGCATACAGGATATAAAACACTGGTATCTACAAGAAGAGAAAACAGAATTGATCGAGAAATACCTCGCTTTCTGGAAAAGACTTCCAGATTATTATGAATCCCTTGCCAACAGGTTACTTGAAAAAGAACAGGGATACCAGGGCCTTATTTATCGTAAGGCATCAGAGAACATCGAGGAATATTCGGCCAGTATTACATCAAAACATGTTTTTATTGGTTTCAATGCTTTAAATGCTTCGGAACAGCATATCATTCAGTTTATGCTGGAGAATGATAAAGCCGAAGTTTTCTGGGATCTAGACGAGCATTTTTACCAAGATAGTGCACATGGTGCCTCTTTATTTCTGAGACAATACCTCGAAGACTGGCAATTTTACCAGGAGAACCCGAAGCCTGTCTTTAACAATAAGTATTCAGAAGATAAGGAAATCCAGCTTATCGGCGTACCTAAAAATATTGGACAGGCGAAATACTTAGGCGAGATCATTACAGATCTCACTTCCGAAGAACTGGAGAATACGGCGATAGTACTTGGGGAAGAAGACCTTTTATTACCCGTTTTAAGCTCACTTCCAGATCATATCAATGATCTTAACGTTACCATGGGTTTTCCCATAGATAATGCGCCTGTAAGCTCTCTTTTTGAAAATATCTTTAATATTCATATCTCGACAAGTAAGGATCATTATTATAAAGATGTTCTTGGGATCGTAAATCACCCGGCTTTGTATGAAATCATTTCCAATGATGCAGACAGGTTGATTAAAAAGATCAATAAAGACAACCTTGTTTATTTGAAGTCTGAAGAAATTCTGGGAGAATTCAAGGAAGAAAATCAAAGAATAGCGGAGCTATGTTTTAAACCGAAAAACGATTCGGTTACCAGGTTTTCTGAAGATGTACAGGAATTAATTCAGATTCTTAAAACACATTTAAAAGCTAAAGAAGATACGCTCTCCTTAGAGTTCTTATATCATTTCTACCAGCTGTTTAATAAACTGGAAACTCTGAATGAGAAGTTTACCCATATAAAAACGATCAGGTCTTTACATGACTTTTACAAGGAACTGGTAAGTACTGAAACGCTAGATTTCCAGGGTAGACCTTTTAAAGGTTTGCAACTAATGGGAATGCTGGAATCACGGGCGCTTGACTTTGAAACTGTGATCATAACCTCTCTTAACGAAGGGACACTGCCTGCAGGAAAATCAGATAATTCGTTTATTCCTTATGATCTAAAACAGGAATATAAACTACCTACCTACCGGGAAAAGGATGCAGTGTATACGTACCATTTTTACAGATTACTCCAACGTGCAAAAAAGGTTTTCCTACTTTATAATACAGAAGCAGATGGCCTTAATTCTGGAGAGAAGTCCAGATTCATCACTCAGTTGGAGATAGAAAATATTCCAGCGCATCATATCACCCAGCATCTTATTAACCCGATGGTACCCGCTAACGGCCAAAAGTTAAGAGAGGTAGAGAAAACTCCGCAAATGATGGAGAAGATAAGGAGTCTTGCTGGCTCAGGTTTCTCACCTTCAGCATTGACTACATACATGAGAAATCCGCTGGATTTCTATAATCAGTATGTGCTGGGAGTGAGAGACCAGGAAGAAGTAGAAGAAACAGTAGCTTTTAATACGCTGGGAACAGTAGTTCATAATGCACTGGAAAACCTTTACAAACCGCTGGAAGGAGAATTACTATCCGCAGAGATTATTGAAAGATTTAAAAAGGAAGCAAACACCCAGATCGCACAGGAATTTGCCAAGAATTACAGCAAAGCACCATTAGATAAAGGTCGGAATTTGTTGATTTTCGAAGTAGCTAAAAGGTATATGCGCAATTTTCTGAATTTTGAAATTAAGAGACTGGAAAATGGGAGTGATATTCAGATAGTGCAGATAGAGAAAGATCTTAAGGTCGCGTTACCAATAGACGATCTGCAATTTCCAGTTTATTTGCGAGGTAAAGTAGACCGGGTTGAAAAAGCAGACGGTGTGACCAGAATTATGGATTATAAGACCGGAAAAGTTGAGTCCAAAGACCTGATCGTGAAGGACTGGATCGAAATAACAAAAGATTATGACAAATTCGCAAAAAGCTTTCAGGTTTTAACTTACGCCACCTTGATATCCCTTGAGAAAGATCTTAAATTCCCCGCTGAAGCAGGAATCATATCTTTCAAGAATCTTAGATCAGGATTTCTTAAATTTCAACTGAAAATTGACAAGAAACCAGACTATTTGATTCAGGCAGAAACCCTGGAATATTTTCAAAAAGAACTAAAAAAATTAATAATGGAGATCTGCAATCCAGAAATTCCATTTATCGAAAAAGAAATTAAAAAACATTATGGAAGTTTCTAAGGAACAGAATATCATCATCGAAGGTCGTCACAACAAGCCAATTCCAATGGACCTAATCTTTAAGGATGATGGAAAAGCAAAACCGGTGGTGATCTTTTGTCACGGATATAAAGGTTTTAAGGATTGGGGAGCCTGGGATAAAATGGGCGAACTGATTGCTGAAGCCGGCTATTTCTTCGTGAAATTTAATTTTAGTCACAACGGAACAAGTCCTGAAAATCCCACGGAATTTTACCAGATAGAAGCATTTGGTGATAATAATTACACCATCGAATTAGATGATCTACAATCTGTCATCGACTCACTTCTATTACCAACATTTAAGTTCGGTCAACACCTGGATCCTACAGATATTAGTTTGATAGGTCATTCCAGAGGTGGAGGAATCACTGTATTAAAGTCGGCTCAGGACAAACGAATCACCAAACTTATCACACTTGCATCGGTATCAGATTTTGGATCAAGATTTCCGGAAGGAAAAAAACTGGAAGCATGGGAGAAGAAAGGGGTTCAGTACATAGTAAACTCCAGAACAGGTCAGCAATTACCTCACCACTACCAGTTCTATAAAAATTTTAAAGAAAACAAAGAGAAGCTTAATATTAAAAAGGCGGCTCAAAAATTGAAAATTCCACATTTGATCGCTCATGGAAGTAGTGATACCAGTGTATCTATTGGAGAGGCCGGGAATCTTTTTGAGTGGAGTCCTGCTCCCAAATTATTGCTAGTCGAAAATGCAGATCATGTCTTCGGGGTTTCTCATCCCTGGAAAGATGAAGAGGAACTTCCAAAGGAATTCAAACATGTGATCAATAAAACGATCGAGTTCCTGAATGCTGATGCTGAGGATCTTTATGCTGAATATGCCGATAACGATTAATCCTGAAAAAACAAAAAACCACTGAAATTCAGTGGTTTTTTTGTGGAGAATATCGGAGTCGAACCGATGACCTTTTGGCTGCCAGCCAAACGCTCTAGCCAGCTGAGCTAATCCCCCGTAGCGGAGCAAATGTAATGATTTTTCATAAATATGAAAATGTTTATTTTATTAGCAACAAATGATCAAAAGAGCTAAAAATAGCGACCTCCGGGAGATCAAAAAACTAACTGAAGCCTGTGCCGAAGCTATGATCGAACAGGGAATCTATCAATGGAATGAACACTATCCTTCCATCGAAAAACTACAGGCCGATATTGAAAAACAGGAACTTTTCAAGCTAGTTTCAAATAATGAAATTCTAGGCATCATTATCCTCACTCCGGTTAAGGATGAGGAGTATGAACCTATTAATTGGTTAAGCAATACAGAGAATAATCTCTATGTTCACAGGCTGGCCACACATCCAGAAAATTGGGGTTCTGGATTAGGACAACAGTTAATGGACTTTGCCGAAAACTTTGCCAGAGATGAGAATTATGAATCGGTAAGACTTGATACCTTCAGTTTAAATAAGCGGAATCATAAATTTTACGAAGCCCGCGGATACCAGAGATTGGGTAATATCTATTTTCCGAAGCAAAGCGAAGCTCCTTTTTATTGTTACGAGTTGCTTTTGTAATATAAAGGCTTCTATATTTGCTGAATATGGCCTCAAAACCGGGAAATTCTGTAAGTTTTGGTAATATTAATAAGATCGCGATCCCGGCGATCATAGCAGGTATCGCAGAACCTTTAATTTCCTTAACCGATATTGCAGTTATTGGAAATGTAGAAGAAAATTCCATAGAAGCACTGGCCGCAGCAGGAATCGTAGGTTCATTTCTTTCTGCGATCATCTGGATCGTAGCGCAAACAAAAACTGCCATTTCAGCAACCGTTTCTCAACATCTGGGAGCAAACCGATTGCATGCTGTCAAGACTCTAATTCCCCAAACCATTCTTTTTAATTTTCTGTTTAGCCTGGTCATTTATGCTACCACGGCGATCTTTGCGGAAGCGATCTTCAGTGCATATAATGCTGATGGTCTTATTCTACAATATTCTGAAAGTTACTATAAGATCAGGGCACTTGGATATCCCCTAACACTGGTGACCTTCGCAATATTTGGCGTTTTTCGAGGTTTACAGAACACCCTTTGGGCAATGAAATGCAGTCTTACCGGAGCGGTGGTAAATATAGTTCTTGACTATATTCTGGTTTATGGAATTGACGGCCTTGTACCGGCTATGCATCTTGAAGGTGCCGCGTATGCCAGTCTTACTGCGCAGGCGACTATGCTTATTATGGCACTCTGGTTCTATTTTAGGAAAACACCATTTCATTTGAAGTTGAGTCTAAAGATCAATCCGCAGATGAAACCTTTATTGCTTATGGCAGCAAACCTGTTCATAAGAACTGCCGCTCTAAATTTTGCGATCTATCTGGCCAACGCTTATGCGACCGATTATGGCAAGAACTATATCGCAGCCCAGAGCATTCTTATGAACATCTGGTTGTTCTTCAGCTTTTTTATAGATGGCTATGCGAATGCAGGAAACGCGATTGGTGGAAAATTATTGGGTGCCAGGGATTATAAAAATTTATGGGAACTGAGTAAGAAAATAAGCAAGTATGCGGTACTTATCGCGCTTATTCTAATGGGGATTTGCTTTGCATTATATGATCAAATTGGTTTGCTATTTAATAAAGAAGCAAGTGTAATCGCATTATTCTCTTCAGTTTTCTGGATAGTTTTGATCATGCAACCCGTAAATGCGATCGCATTTATGTTCGATGGAATCTTTAAAGGACTGGGAGAAGCAAAATATTTGCGAAATGTCTTACTGGTCGCGACTTTCCTTGGCTTCACTCCTGCCCTTCTGCTTGCAGATCATTTCGGACTTAAACTCTATGCTATCTGGATCGCGTTCTTTGTATGGATGCTCATTCGAAGCAGTACTTTAGTTATATATTTCCGAAGAAAATATCTTGACAAAGAAGTCTAAAGACGATCAAGAGATATACTTAGAAATCTTATTTTTGAGTAAAATCGTAACACATTATGAGTACCAACCGCGAGAACGGAAGTTTATTTACCAATATTGACCAGAAGATAGCAACCCTGGAATTTGGCCACCCAGCTAGTAATTCTTTTCCGTCGGTTCTTCTGAAAAGACTGGAAGATGAGATTCATAGCCTTTCAGAAAGTAAGGATGTGGCCGTGATCATTCTAAAATCTGAAGGTGAAAAAGCTTTTTGTGCCGGTGCATCTTTTGATGAACTTATCAATATCGATAATCTTGATGATGGTAAGAAATTCTTTTCAGGTTTTGCAGGATTGATCAATGCTATGAGAGTTTGTAAAAAACTGATCGTAGGAAGAATTCATGGTAAAACTGTTGGTGGCGGTGTTGGACTTGCCGCTGCTTGTGATTATGCTTTTGCTACGGAAGCCGCTTCGATTAAACTTTCAGAATTGAGTATTGGAATTGGTCCTTTTGTGATCGCTCCGGCGGTAGAAAGAAAAATGGGCACCGCTGCACTGGCAGAACTTACTCTGGCTGCTCATGAGTGGAAGAATTCATATTGGGCTAAAGAAAAAGGTCTATTCGCCCGTGTTTTTGAATCCGTTAAAGACATGGATAAGGAAATATCACTATTTACTGAAAAGCTTGCTTCTTATAATCCTCAGGCACTTACTGAAATGAAACAGATCCTCTGGAAAGATACTGACCACTGGCCGCAACTGCTGGAAGTAAGAGCAGCTGTTTCTGGAGAACTTGTACTTTCAGATTTTACAAAAAATGCACTTTCAAAATTCAGAAAATAGATGAGTTCGATACAATCTATTAAACCGGAAAAAGATGAAGCTTACGAGATGGGTTACACGATAGGAACTTTCCTTGGTGAAAATATCTATCTTTTAATTGCCCTGGTTATTGGATTGATCGCCGTTATATTCATGTGGAAATATGTTAAAAACACACCCGATGCAGGAACACCTCCCGAAAGATAAAGATGCAAACGAGGCCCAGGAATGGGGATGGACATTTCAGGAATTTATCACAGAAAACCTGTGGTATCTACTGGCAATACTATTTTTAATAGTCATATTCATATACGCGCGTTACCGCTGGAGAGTTCGTAACAATCGAAAATACAAGAACTAATGGAACAGGATACCTGGGAATTTCTGAGTTTTTTAAGCGGAATGGGTTTTTGGATCCTTCTCGCCATCATTCTCATAGTAGTCGTGATTTACAAAAAGTTTAAAAAGTAATTTACCTTGTTTTCAACCAGCCTGTAATACTCAGCCTAGGAACTCTGACAGTTTTAACTTCATGTTCAAGCTCCTGACTTTCAAAAATCACCATCCTTCCAGGTAATGGGTAAATTTTTAATTCCTCTTCTTTGCCATTATTCGTAGTATAAATGCTTAATTCACCGCCATTTTCAGGTGTCCAGTCTTCATTATTCAGGTAACAAACCATGGATAATTTACGTCGCCCGTCATTTTGAAAGGTATCTAGATGCCGCTTGTAGAAAGTTCCTTCCGGATATAGCGCATAATGAAACTCTTTATGGAGTATTCCCATAAAACAGGTACGATTCAGGTATTGCACCAGATCATTAACCTTTTCAAAAAAAATGGATTCTGCAGGTTCTGCTGTAGCCTCATTCATCCATAGAATAAAATCTCCCCGAACCGATTTTTCAATAAGCTCATTGGTTCTATTCCCAATTGCAGCTTTCTTAAAAGCATCTTCCTTATGTTTTGCAATGAGTGTTGACCTGAGCAGGTCTACCTCAGCAGGATTGAAGAAACCATCAACGATGCTATATTTTTGCTGTGCAATGTCGTCAATGATCGTCTCGTAAAGCTCATTGGGCTCGAAATCTACCTGTTCAAATAACTCCTTTTCCTTAAGGATCATGTGCGAAAAATTTCGCAAATGTAAATTTTAATTCAATTCATTGGTGTTAAAAATTTCGCCTTAAAAATTCCAATTATCTTTGCACAAAATAACAGCGTAATGAGCAAGATTCGAATCACCAAACAATTTACTTTTGAAACCGGTCACGCCCTGTATGGTTACGATGGCAAATGTCGTAATGTACATGGACATTCTTATAAACTTGGCGTCACAGTTATTGGCGAACCTATTACAGACCGCGAACACGTAAAATTAGGGATGGTGATCGATTTTGGGGATCTTAAAAAGATAGTGAAATCTGAGATCGTAGACCAGTTTGATCATGCGACCGTATTTAACAAAAACACACCGCATTTAGAGCTGGCAAAAGAGTTGAATTCACGTGGTCATCATGTGATTCTGGTCGATTATCAGCCAACAAGTGAGAATATGGTGATCGATTTTGCATCCAAAATTTCCAGGCATTTACCTGAGCATATCAAACTTCACTCTTTGAAATTACAGGAAACTGAAACTTCGTTTGCAGAGTGGTATGCCAGTGATAATAATTAGGGCGCACCCCTTCGGGTCGGGCTATACGCTACAAGTCCCGTGAAAAACGGGAGCTTTTCGCTGCTATCCCTTGCGCAAATTCTGAATTATGCCTTTTTTAATTCTCCAATTTGCAAAGCTTGATCATAATTGGCACTTACAGATTTTTTTAGACCAAGGATCTTAGCGCCATCTACCCGCTGTAGTGTTACAATATTTTCTCCTTTTTTGTTCTGCGAAATTTTCACCACCTCGACCAGTGTATTTTGAACCGACTTATAATTCGGCATTCCACCTTTCTTTACCACGAAGTTCAGCTTTGGCATATTTACGGCTGTATACGTGGTATTTTCTGGAGATTGGATTAGAAGACGATCACCAACTTCCGGATTATTGTCAATATTTGTGGCATTTACCTGATAACTCATTAAACCACAAATCATTAAAAAAGCGATAGAAAATAGTTTCGTAAATTTCATATTAGCAATATTTATGGATTTAATCTCTAAATTAATAATTTTCGCTCTTCTGGCGATACGTTTTTAGAATGCTTTAAGTCTTATATTAAAAATGAAGTTTCCATAGAATTTCTATCTTCGCTATAAGTTGTAAAACATGAAAGTTTCCCCGGGAAAAAAGATTTATTTCGCCAGTGATAATCATCTTGGCGCACCTACTCAGGAAGAAAGCAGACCGCGTGAAGCCAGGTTTGTGAAATGGCTTGATGAGATCAAAGAGGATGCAGAGGCGATTTTCCTTCTGGGAGACCTCTTCGATTTCTGGTTTGAATATAAACACGTGGTTCCTAAAGGCTTTGTTCGAACTCTGGGTAAACTGGCTGAAATTAGAGATTCAGGGATTCCCATCTATTTCTTTGTAGGAAATCATGATCTATGGATGCAGGATTATTTTCAGAAGGAATTAAATATTCCAGTCTATCATAAACCTAAGGAGTTCAAATTTTCAGGCAAGAAATTCCTCGTTGGTCATGGAGATGGATTAGGTCCTGGAGATCATGGCTACAAAAGAATGAAAAAAGTTTTTACCAACCCGCTTTCCAAATGGTTTTACCGCTGGCTACATCCTGATCTTGGAGTTCCCTTAGCGCAGTATTTTTCAGTAAAGAATAAAGCGATCTCAGGAGAAGAAGACATGAAGTTCTTAGGTGAGGAAAAAGAATGGCTTATACAATACTGCAAGCGTAAACTGGAGCAAAAAGACTATGATTATTTTCTTTTTGGTCACAGACACTTACCTATGGAGATCGATCTTGACGGTAAAGCTACTTATATCAATACTGGTGATTGGATCAATCATTACACTTTTGCGCAATTCGACGGAAAGGATCTTAAACTTGAAAAGCTGGTTTTCTAAATACTTTCTCGTATATCCTTCAGTCTAAGCTGAATCGTGGTATTACCATTCCAGGTATTTTCATCGAGACTAAAGACAGCGTCGAACTTCTTTCCCTGTTCTATCAAATTCAGTTTTTCGCCAAGGTTAAAGCCAATTACATCAAATTTTACGTTTGAGCCTTCCTGTTTTACCTGGCATTTCAGGTGAGTTTTATCTGCACCAACACATTTTCCGAAGCCAGTATCGGTTAAATTCCGGGTAAGGAAAACCGGCGACATATTCCCTGGACCAAAAGGAGCGAATTGTTTCAGGATCCGGTAAAATTTAGGCGTAATATCTTTCAGATCCAACTCGGTATCTATGGCAATTTCAGGAGTAAGAAGCTGCCTGTCGATCGTTTCTGAAACTACCTCTTCAAATTTTCTTTTAAAATTATCATATTCCGCTTCGAGCAGGGTTAATCCCGCTGCGTACTTATGACCTCCAAATTGCTCAATATGTTCACTACAGGCTTCCAGAGCTTCGTAAACATCAAAACCTTTTACAGATCGTGCTGAAGCCGCAAGACGTTCCCCGCTCTTTGTAAAAACAAGCGTTGGGCGATACCAGGTTTCGGTTAACCTGGAAGCTACAATCCCAATCACACCTTTGTGCCACTGTTCATCATAGACTACAGTAGTTAGTCGGTTTTCTTCTTGAAGATCCAGAATTTGCTGTTTCGCTTCTTCTGTAATACTTTTATCTGTACTTCGACGATCTGTGTTATAAGTCTCTATTTCTTCCGCATAAGTTGCAGAGATAGCTTCATCTTCTTCAGTAAGCAGATTTACCGCATGCAAACCATGTTTCATTCTTCCCGCAGCATTGATCCTTGGAGCTACGATAAATACAACATCTGTAATACTTACATTTTTACGTTCACCGAGCAAACTTTGAATCCCTTTTCGGGGGGCAACATTGATCACATGCAAACCATGATAAGCGAGAATCCTGTTTTCGCCAGTGATGGGAACAATATCTGCTCCAATGGCCGTAGCGACCAGATCGAGGTAGGGAAGTAAAGTCTCTTCAGGTTCGTTATTCTTAATAGTGATCGCCTGGATTAGTTTAAAACCAACACCGCAGCCACATAGTTCGTCATAAGGATAATTGCAATCGCTTCTTTTTGGATCAAGTACCGCTGCAGCATCTGGAATTTCATTGCCTGGGCGGTGATGATCACAAATCACGAAATCAATTCCTTTTTTCTTTGCATAAGCTACTTTATCGATCGCTTTGATTCCGCAGTCTAATGCAATAATGAGACTCACCTCATTATCTTCAGCATAATCGATTCCCTGGTAGGATACACCATAACCCTCAGCATACCTGTCTGGAATATAAGTGGTCACATTGGGATATCTGAATTTCAGAAAAGAAGACATTAGCGCGACACTGGTAGTTCCATCTACATCATAATCTCCATAGATCATAATATTTTCTCCAGCTTCCATCGCCTGTTCTATCCTGGCTACTGCCTTGTCCATATCCTTCATCAGGAAAGGATCGTGCAAACCATCTAATTGTGGCCTGAAAAATTTCTTTGCTTCTTCAAAGGTGGTAATTCCTCGCTGAACCAGTAATTTCGATACTGCCAGTCCGGTTCCAAGCTTTTCGGCGAGTGCCTGTGCTGTAATAGGATCAGGTTTTGGCTTCAGGGTCCAGCGCGTCTTCATAGTCGTTCAAATTTCAGCCGAAAGTAATAAAATTCTACTTCTAATCTAAGCGACTTATTCCCCTATTATTGACCGGATCTGTTTCTGAAGTGCAGGAACTATTGCCGACTCAAATTCCGGATTTTTCATTCTCCAGAATCGGTTTACCGGGGAAGGATGCGGCAACGGCCAGTACTCTGGAAGGTATTGCTCGTACTCATGAACTTTAGCCGTTAGATTATTTTTCTTTCCGAGGTAATAATTGGAAGCATACGCACCAATAAGGATCTTCAACTTCACGTTTTTTAAATACTGAAGAACCTCCTCATGCCATAATGGAGCGCATTCTTTCCTGGGCGGTAGATCGCCGGTCTTTGCTTTTCCAGGATAGCAGAAACCCATGGGCAGAATAGCAAAATTGTCGTGATCGTAAAAAGTATCATCATCAACTCCTAGCCATTCCCTTAACTTTTTACCACTTTGATCTTTCCAGGCTACACCAGATTCGTGCACCACTCTTCCCGGCGCCTGGCTGATAAGGATGATTTTGGATTTTGGTGTTGCTTCAATGATAGGTCTTGGCCCAAGAGGTAAATGTTCTTCACAAACCCTGCAGTCTCGTATGGTGGATAATAAGTCTTCCAAGATCAGGATTTTCCGGCAACTATGACCACCAACTCTCCTTTTGGCGGATTTTCGGTATAATGTTCATGAACTTCGGGAATGCTTCCCCGAACGGTTTCTTCATGCATTTTAGTGATCTCACGGGAGACGGAAAGACGACGATCTTCACCAAAATATTCCTGAAAGTGGCCTAATGTCTTAAGTAGTTTATGTGGTGATTCGTAAAAAATCATCGTGCGGGTTTCTTCAGCAAGAATTTTAAGTCTGGTTTGTCTTCCTTTTTTCACCGGAAGAAATCCTTCAAATACAAATTTGTCATTTGGAAGTCCGCTATTGACCAGTGCCGGAACAAAGGCCGTAGCCCCGGGAAGGCAATCCACTTCAATACCAGCTTCCACACAGGCCCGGGTCAATAAGAATCCAGGATCTGAAATTGCAGGAGTTCCCGCATCACTAATGAGGGCGATGGTCTCGCCAGCTTTAATTCTGGAAACAATATGATCTACTGTCTTATGCTCATTATGCATGTGGTGACTCTGCATGGGAGTTTGAACTTCCAGGTGCTTCAGTAGTTTACCACTATTACGGGTATCTTCAGCCAGAATAAGATCAACTTCCTTGAGAATACGGATTGCTCTCAAAGTGATATCCTCGAGATTCCCAATTGGCGTGGGAACCAGGTACAGTTTACCCATAATCGTTTATTTCCCGAACTTGTTTTCTATATGAGCTCTAAAACGCTCTTCGTATGCTTCCTTACCCTGCCAGTTGTTATAATCTGGCTTCACAACCAGGTCAATGAATTTTGAAGCTTCTTCCAGGCTGGTAAAAGTATTTAGCTGAGATAGTACGCGATTATAATCTGCCGTATCTCCGCCAAAAAGATGTTTTATATAAGCAAGACGTTCATTTAGACCAATATTGATCCCTTTTTTCAATCGATCATTTAAGGATCTTGGTTTATCACTGGCTGGAACAATCTTTACCGGTTCAAAGTCTGGCAAATTATCATAATCCACCCCTATATTTCTGAAATCTTTCTTCTCCTCAACCTGTTGTGAATAGGGTGCCGAATTAGAAACTTCTGGCGCATCGTTAATATGATTCATAAAGAGATCTACAGACTGACTTTCAGGTGGCATTTGCGCTACAATATCCTTGATCTTTTCAGTATTAGGTTCGGTAATCGCGTCTGAATCTTCATTGAATTCAGTTCCATCTGGATAAAATTCATCGTATGCAGATAATTGAGCTGGAGGCTCAGGCAGATCTTTCACTTTAGGTTTCGGAGCAGCCACTTCTTCCTGTTTTGCCACTTCTTTTTGCTGAGGAACTTCCTCTGAAAGATGTTTTTCAGTAAAAGCAAGAACAGTCAGTTTTTCATAGAGATGCAAAGCATTTTCCTTGAGCTCCATCGTGTTGAAATTCCCTTTATTCTGAAGGATTTTTTCCGCGATCTCCGCCAGATCAGCCTCAATTTTCTTTTTCATCGGTTTAATTTTATATGTTTTCTATCGGTCAGAAGCAATTCGCAAATAATGATATTTATAGGTAGGCAAATTAGGTTACTACTCATTTCATAACTTTCAAGATTCGCCCCGTCTCCGGGTTGTATTTTTAATAAATTTGTTCCACCTTTATACGAAAGAGGTATTTCTCGTTTCGATTTGAAAAATACAAAATGTTTCTCGAAAATACAGTAAATCACGAAGAGCAATTTGGGTGGATTGAGGTTATTTGCGGGTCAATGTTTTCCGGAAAAACGGAAGAATTGATACGCCGACTCAAACGCGCAAAATTTGCAAAACAGAATGTTGAGATCTTCAAACCTGCGATTGATGTTAGGTATGACGAGGAAATGGTCGTATCTCATGATTCCAATGAAATAAGATCTACTCCTGTACCTTCCGCTTCCAATATCCGGTTACTTGCAGATGGTTGTGACGTCGTTGGGATCGATGAAGCACAATTCTTTGATGATGAGATCGTAACGGTTTGTAATGATCTTGCCAACCAGGGAATTAGAGTGATCGTGGCCGGCCTGGACATGGATTTTAAAGGAAATCCTTTTGGACCTATGCCCAATCTAATGGCCACTGCAGAGTACGTTACGAAAGTGCATGCTGTTTGTACCAGAACTGGAAATCTTGCCCAGTTCAGTTATCGTAAAGCTATTAATGATGATCTGGTTTTTCTAGGCGAAAATGAAGAATATGAACCATTAAGTCGTGCTGCTTACTACAAGGCTATGCTGCGGGAGCGAGTGAAAAAGCTTGATGTGACTGTCGAAGAATTGAATGCTAAAAAAACCGAAGAAAATGCCTGAAGCCAAAGAGACGGTTCTTGAGATTGATCTTGGAGCACTGGCACATAATTACAGATATTTAAGAGCAAAGATCGATGAAGGAGTAAAGTTCCTGTCTGTAGTAAAAGCTTTTGCCTATGGGAATGATTCAGTTGTCATTGCCAGAAAACTGGAAGAACTTGGTACCGATTATTTTGCGGTTGCCTATGTGGAAGAAGGAATTCATCTTCGTAAAAATGGGATCACCAAACCTATTCTGGTATTACACCCACAATTCACACATTTCGAAGATATTATCGAGCATTGTCTCGAGCCTAATTTATACAGCGAAAAAATTCTACGTTCTTTTGTAGAGACTGCTGAAGCTAAAAATCAAAAGAACTACCCTGTTCATATCAAGCTGAATACCGGTTTGAACAGGCTTGGTTTTGATCATCCAGAGATTGGAACTATCAAGGAAATCATTAGTAGTACTTCCAGCCTGAAGATCGCTTCTGTTTTTTCCCATCTCGCCGCAAGTGAGGACTGGAAAGAACGTGAATTCACGGTAGGACAGATCGACCTTTTCAGGAAAATGACCTGGGAATTAATTGCAGACCTTGACTATGAACCTATACTCCATATTTGCAATACTTCTGGCGTGATCAATTACCCGAAGTCGGCTTTTAGTATGGTGCGCAGCGGAATTGGCTTATATGGCTATGGAAATGATAAAAATATCGATCCTGAACTAAGACCAATTTCTACGCTTAAAACGATCATTTCCCAGATTAGAAGTCTCGACAAAGGGGATACGGTAGGTTACAACCGCGCGTTTAAAGTGGAGAAACCTACTCGCATCGCAACACTGCCTTTGGGTCATGCTGATGGGATCAACAGGATCTACGGAAAAGGAAAAGCCGGAGTCTTTATAAATGGTGAATATGCTCCTATCGCTGGTAATGTATGCATGGATATTATCATGGTAGATGTGACCAATATTTCATGTGAAGAAGGTGATGAAGTGATCGTATTTGGAGGACCTCAGCATCCAGTGAAATTTGCTGAAGCTGGAGGCACTATTTCTTATGAATTGATCACCGGAATACAACGCAGAGTCACACGAATTGTAATACCCGAATAACAAATCTTAAAAATTTAAGAAAATTTTATACATTTGGAAATCAACTAACAACTATAATTCATGAGTTTTTTTTCAGATTTCAAAGCATTCCTACTTAAGAAGGATATCGTAGCACTGGCTACTGCAGTAATTATTGGCGCTGCTTTTAACAAAGTTATCTCTTCTGTTGTTGCAGACATTTTCATGCCCATCATTGGATTACTCACCGGTGGAGCAGATCTAACCCAGCAATTTATTTCTCTAGATGGTGTAGAATACGAAAGTCTTGAAGCTGCGATCGAAGCTGAAGCTGCAATCCTTACCTACGGAAATTTAATACAGGCGATCATTTACTTTATTATCGTGGGTCTGTTCATTTTCATATTCTTAAGAGCTTATGAAAAGACAAAGAAGAAAGAAGAAGCTGCAGCTCCTGCAGGACCATCGAAAGAAGAAGTTTTACTTACCGAAATTCGAGACGAACTAAGAAAGAACAATATTTAAGACGTACGCTTACCGCTACATTACTCATTCTTAAACTAAACCCCTGGCAAAAACCAGGGGTCTTTTTTTAACAATAACTTGAAATTGGTTCAATTTTTTAAAATTCCTGAAATTTTTATTAGGGAAGCAGTCAGAATAATTTCCAAGCAATAACTTTGCAATTCACTTTTTAAAGTAAGCAAATTATGAAAGTAGCTGTAGTAGGAGCAACCGGGATGGTAGGAAGCGTAATGCTTAAAGTACTGGAAGAACGTAATTTTCCACTTACCGAACTTATTCCTGTAGCTTCTGAAAGATCTGTAGGTAAGAAATTGACCTATAATGGTAAGGATTTCGAAGTAGTAAGTCTTGAAACCGCAGTTTCCATGAAACCGGAAGTAGCCATATTTTCAGCTGGTGGAGACACTTCATTAGAATGGGCTCCAAAATTTGCTTCCGCAGGAACTACAGTGATCGATAATTCTTCAGCATGGAGAATGAATCCGAAGAATAAACTTATCATTCCCGAGATCAATGCTAACCTGCTTTCAGAAAAAGATAAGATCATTGCGAATCCTAATTGTTCTACAATACAGTTATTAATGGCCTTAAAACCATTGCATGATGCGTATACTATCAAGCGAGTTGTGGTTTCAACCTACCAGTCTATCACTGGAACTGGCGTAAAAGCCGTGCAACAGCTGGAGAACGAGTATGCAGGCAAGAAAGAAGAAATGGCTTATCCTTATCCAATTCATAAAAATGCGTTGCCGCATTGCGATGTATTCCAGGAAAATGGATACACGAAAGAGGAGATGAAATTAACGAACGAAACCAAGAAAATTCTCGATGATGATTCAGTAAACGTTACAGCAACCGCGATTAGAATTCCGGTGGTTGGAGGACATTCAGAATCGGTGAATATCGAGTTTCATAAAGAATTTGAAGAAGCAGATGTTAGAAAGATCCTGAGTGATTTTCCAGGAATTACGGTGCAGGATAACCCGGAATTAAATACTTATCCAATGCCTATTTATGCCGAAGGAAAAGATGATGTTTTTGTAGGTAGAATTCGAAGAGATCATTCCCAGCCAAAGACACTAAATATGTGGATAGTTGCTGATAATCTACGAAAAGGTGCCGCGACAAATGCGGTGCAGATCGCAGAATATTTACTGGAGCAGAAACTACTGTAATACACAAATTTAAAATTTTACTTAAAAGCCTGAAACTCTACAGATTCAGGCTTTTTTATTCTTATTTTAGGTCTCTAAACTAAGAATTGTATGAAGAAAATTTATTCAGGCATTATTGGGCTGGGGTTAGTTGCCGGCTCACTAAGTGCACAAAGTCAAAACCAAAGCAAATTGAACTATCCTGAAACCAAGAAAGTTGATACTGTAACCGATTATTTTGGAACCGAGGTAAAAGATCCATATCGCTGGCTCGAGGATGATCGTAGCGAGGAAACCGAGAACTGGGTAAAAAGACAGAATGAGGTGACTTTCGATTACCTTGAGAACATTCCGTACAGAAATAAACTTAAGGAACGTCTTACAAAGTTATGGGATTATGAAAAACTGAGCGCTCCTTTTACTGAAGGTGGAAAGATCTATTTCTTTAAAAACGACGGACTTCAGAATCAAAGTGTTCTTTATCACCGTGAATCAGAAGAAGCGGAAGCAAAAGTATTTTTAGACCCGAAT
This sequence comes from Christiangramia sp. LLG6405-1, assembly GCF_045055805.1. GTDB lineage: Bacteria > Bacteroidota > Bacteroidia > Flavobacteriales > Flavobacteriaceae > Christiangramia. Next base: position 845,034 of record NZ_CP159330.1, read on the forward strand.
AAATTCATTGAAGATGGTACTACTTCTCTTGCGGGAATGAGCTTTTCCGAAGATGGAAAAAAGCTAGCCTATGCTATTTCTGAAGGTGGAAGCGACTGGAGAAAGATCATTTTGATGAATGCTGATGATAAAAAGATCCTTGGCGATACGATCAAAGATGTAAAGTTCAGCGGAATTTCTTGGAAAGGCAATGAAGGTTTTTACTACTCAAGCTATGACAAGCCTGATGGAAGTGAGCTTTCAGCAAAGACAGATCAGCATAAATTATATTATCATAAACTTGGAACGCCACAAAGCGATGACAAGATCATCTTCGGAAATTCTGAAGCACAAAAACGTCGTTATGTAGGAGGAAGTGTTACTGAAGATAATAGTTACCTGATCATTTCGGCCCGTAATTCAACTTCTGGCGGGGAACTTTATATGATGGACCTTCAGAAGGAAAATCCAGAACTGGTTACAATTTTAGATAATCAGGATACCGATTCTTATGTGATCGAAAATGAGGGTAGCAAATTATTTATCGTGACCAATCTTGACGCGCCAAACAAGAAGATCGTGACCGTTGACGCCAGCGATCCAAGTCCGGAGAACTGGGAGGATTTTATCCCGGAAACCGAGCATGTATTGAGTCCTTCAACCGGTGGTGGTTATTTCTTTACAGAGTATATGGTAGATGCCATTTCAAAAGTAAAACAATACGATTATGATGGAAAACTTGTACGTGAAGTAGAACTTCCAGGCGTAGGTTCTGCCGGAGGTTTTGGAGCAAAGAAAGATAAAGATGTACTTTACTATAGCTTCACAAATTACGTGACTCCGGGTACTATTTATAAATATGATATTGAAAATGGTACTTCTGAAGTTTACAATAAACCAAACATAGATTTTGATCCCGAACAGTTTACCAGCGAACAGGTATTCTACGAATCAAAGGATGGTACGAAGATCCCAATGATCATTACCTACAAAAAGGGAACTCAAGTTAACGGAAAGAATCCAACGATCCTTTATGGTTATGGAGGATTCAATGTGAGCCTGACTCCGGGTTTTAGCACTGCAATGAGCGTATGGCTGGAGCAAGGCGGTGTTTACGCCGTTCCTAACCTTCGAGGTGGTGGTGAATATGGTAAAGCATGGCATGATGCAGGTACAAAGCTTAAAAAGCAGAATGTATTTGATGATTTCATTGCTGCTGCAGAATACCTAATCGACAATGATTATACCTCCAGCGATTATCTTGCTGTAAGAGGTGGTTCTAACGGTGGACTGCTTGTAGGTGCTACTATGACTCAGCGACCTGATCTTATGAAAGTAGCATTGCCTGCAGTTGGAGTTATGGACATGTTAAGATATCATACGTTTACCGCCGGTGCAGGATGGGCTTATGATTATGGTACTTCGGAAGATAATAAAGAAATGTTCCAGTATCTATATAACTATTCTCCAGTGCATAGTGTTGAGGCAGGTATAGAATATCCTGCGACTCTGGTGACTACTGGAGATCATGATGATCGTGTAGTGCCTGCTCATTCTTTTAAATATGCTGCCGAACTACAGGATAAGCAAGAAGGAACTAATCCTACGCTAATCAGGATTGAGACAAATGCCGGTCATGGTGCAGGAAAGCCAACCAGTAAGATCATTGAAGAATATGCAGATATCTTCGGTTTCACTCTTTATAATATGGGTTTTGAAGCACTTCCAAGTGAACTGAAAGAGATTTCTAAAGATTAATATTGTTGATCATCTGGATCACTAAAAAAGCGCGGCTCTTCAGCCGCGCTTTTTTTGTTTTATTTCGGGAAGCTTTAGTTTACCTGCTTTAATTCCCCAGACTCTTCATCTACCAGAAACCCTTTTTCAGCTTTATGCAAGATCTCTTCATCATCATCTGAGTAAGCTTCCAGCAATTCATATTCTCCAAGCGCTTCGTCTAAACGTCTTATTTTCTCTTCATCGTTACAAGCCTTGCCATCAATAGTATAATCACCATTCTTATAAGTAGTTCTTGTTCCAAGTACCTGAACGGGAAGAATTTGTTCCAGATATTTCGTATAGACTTCGAATCCACCGGTAACTACAAACACCTTGATACCCTGCTCATCAAATTTCTGAATATCTTCTAGCATTTTATTTCTGAAGAATTCCGGGTATTCCAAGTTCCAGAATTGCTTTGCATACTTTTTCACCGTTTCCGGATCCAGATCTTTGAGATAATCGTAGAAGTTTTCTTTGAAATCAGTTTTGCTGACAAGCCGCATATTTCCCAGCATTTTCAACCATCCAAGCTGGGCAAGTCTTATCAGCTTATATCCATTTTTATAACATACAAATTTGAAAAATTCATCTTTGGAAGATTTTTGATATAAGGTCTTATTGAGATCGTAAACGACTATTTTTTGCATTCGATGATTCTATTCTAATTTATGTTCTTTAGCTTTAAAATAAGTTACGTAAATAGCCATTTCCGGAAACTTATATTATGATAATTTCAACAAGAATTTAACCTATGCTTCAGCTTAAGAATGTCTCCTTCGCCTATGATACTGAGCCTGTATTGAAGAATATCAATATGAACATAATACCGGCTGAGAACATTTCGATCATTGGTGAAAGTGGCTGTGGTAAAAGCACCTTGCTAAAACTCATCTACGGACTCTTACATACAGAAGGAAAGATCACCTGGAAAGATAAAGAGCTTCTAGGTCCTAATTTCAACCTGGTTCCCGGAGAAGACTTTATAAAATATCTTGCCCAGGATTTTGATTTGATGTTACCACTAAGCGCTGCTGATAATGTTGGGAAATACCTCAGTAATTTTTATCCTGTCAAAAAAAAACGCCGAATCAAAGAATTACTGGAGGTTGTAGAAATGACCGATCTTGCTGATAAAAAAGCAAAATTACTAAGTGGCGGGCAGCAGCAAAGAATTGCCTTGGCTCGTGCTTTAGCTAAAGAACCAGAAATATTGTTACTCGATGAACCTTTTAGCCATATAGATCACTTCAGAAAAAATAAGTTGAGAAGAAAGCTTTTCGCTTACCTGAAGGAGCAGAATATCACGTGTATCATTGCCACACATGACAGTACCGATGCATTGGCTTTTGCCGATAGAACCTTTGTTCTTAAAAACTCAAAGATCTACGCTCAGGGAACTCCTCGGGAATTATATGAGCAACCGCAAAATCATTATGTCGCCAGCCTGTTTGGAGATGTAAACCATATTCCTGTCAAATTGCTTAAAATAGATCATGACAGTAATAACAAAGTAGTGGTCTATCCTCATGAATTAAAGATCACACAATCTGGCACCGAAGCTACAGTCAGGAAATCATATTTTAAAGGAGAGGTTTTCCTGGTTGAAGTATTGGCCGGAAATAGAACGATACTAATAGATCACCATGAAGAATTGATCGCTGGCACAAAGATTTATTTTAAAGTGAAAGACGAGGTGTTGGAAACTCGAATTAAATTATCTTTTTAATAAGTACCTCTTGCTGATTAAAAGTGTAGCAGTCATTCTCAGTTTTTCCAAGCATGGCGATAGCAACTGGAGCTTTACTACCTATGGCATAGAATTTAGTGTCCTGAACGATGATTTCCCCAGCTGGAATAGAAATAAAATAATTAGCCTTTTCAGTATAAATGATACTACCTGCTTTCACGATCCCAGAGTCGGTTTGTACACTGATCCGCTTTAAAACAGACTGCATTTGCTCATATTGCTGTAATTGATTGCTGAGTTTGTTCCACTCAATATTGATCATTTCTCTGCCAGTCTCAAACTTGTCTCCAGCACTACTCTTGGATTCGTTTTCCAAATCCTGTTTTAATCCCTGCATCGCATTTTGCAAAGCAGTTGTTTTTTGCTGAATGAAATGCTCACATTTCTCCAACAATTCTTGTTTAAGCATTTCCATTTAGTCTAAGCTAAGTTTACCAAGATTTTGCATCTGCCGAACGATCCAGTTCTTTCTGTTGGTAATAAAAGAAGACGCCGGACTTGCTCGATATACCCTTGGATTCGGCAACACAGCAGCAATAGCCGCGGCTTCATAAGCTCCAAGGTTTACAGCTTCCTTACCAAACCAATGTTTTGATGCCGCTTGCGCGCCGTAGACTCCTTTACCCATTTCAATACTATTCAGGTAGACTTCAAGAATTCGTTCTTTACCCCAAATTATTTCGATCAGGAATGTAAAATATGCTTCCAGGCCTTTCCGAAACCAGGTTCTTCCCGGGTACAGGAAAACATTTTTCGCAGTTTGTTGTGAAATTGTGCTTGCTCCCCGAATCTTTCTTCCATTGCGATTATCTTCCATAGCTTCCTTAATCGCTTCAAAATCGAAGCCACTATGAGAAGGGAAATTCTGGTCTTCACTAGCGATGACCGCTTTCTGGAGATGACCTGATATTTCATCCATTGCTACCCAGTCGTGCTTAATATCTTCCTCTGGATTTTCAAAGTAACGTATCACCATTAAAGGAGTAAAAGGAACTGGCACCCATTTATAGATCACTACGATAGCAATACTAAACAGGAACAGTCCAAGAAGTACCTTGAAGATAAATCTAAAAAATTTTCTGTTCATGAATTCAATGTTATTTCGGCCAGGTCTCTTCCAACCAGGCTACCAATTGTGATCCCCATTCCACCAAGGCGAACTCCGCAGCTTACATTTCTGGAAAGTGCCTTCACCATTGGTTGCCTTGAGGATCCAATCCCCATGATCCCGCTCCACTTTCTGTCTATTTCAAAATTGGTCTCAGGCAAGATACAGGTTTTTAATAAGTGCTCAAGTTTGTTCTGGACAAGAGCGGTTGTGCCCATTTGTTCAGTCTCTTCAGCTTCGAAATCCAGGTTACGACCACCTCCAATAAGGACACGATTTCCAATATTTCGAAAATAGTAATAACCTCTGTCCAGATGAAAAGTGCCTTTAAGATTCAAATTTTTGATGGGCTTGGTGATCAATACCTGTGCGCGGGCTGGTTTTACATGATCAAGTCCAAGGCTGGATGCAAATCCATTGGTCGCGATCAATAATTTTTTAGCTGAAATTTGAAATTTATCTGTTTCGATCCTGACGGAATGTTCTTCATCGAAAAACGAATTTACTATAATACCGTTGAGCACCTGTATATCTTCAGAAGATACTTTCTTCAATAGTGTTTGCATCAACTTACCGGTGTCGATCTGTCCTTCAAATTGATTCACAATAAGTCTGGGCATAATGTTACTGAAGCCAAAGGAATTAGAAGTTTCTCTAAAAACGGACTCTCCAAAGACCGGTTTCAGCATACTATTAATGACTGGAATAGCCTCCATACTGCGCTGGTACAAATCTTCATCTGCACTGGTAAAAAGTTCGTATCCTCCATTCTGCTGAAAATCGATCTGTGTGTCACCCAGATTCTTCCGAAGTAAAGAGAGTCCGTTACGACGCTTTTCTACTAGCTCAACCACTTCATCTTCAGATAAAGTTTTAAGATCATCAAGGATTTCAGAAATACTTCCGAAGCAGGCAAAACCAGCGTTTTTGGTGCTAGCTCCTTCTGGAAGCAGCCCTTTCTCAATAATGAGAATTTTAGCCGATGGTTTTGATTTTCGTAGGTGCAAAGCACAGTTTAAACCTGTGATCCCACTGCCTATAATACAATAGTCGATATTAATGATCCAGGATTCATGTTCCCAGAAGGAAAGATTCATGTTCGTTTTTAGTTTCAGGTCAAATTACAAAAAGTAGTGCATAAAAAACCCCGGAAGTTCCGGGGTTAATTTTTATTCTTCCAGAGGTTTCATTTTAAAATCCTCCATGAATTTAGTAGTATAATTACCTTCAATATAATCTGGATGATCCATCAACTGGCGGTGGAATGGAATCGTGGTTTTAACACCCTCGATCACAAACTCGTCCAGTGCACGCTTCATTTTGTTGATCGCTTCCTCTCTTGTTTGAGCGGTCGTGATCAATTTCGCGATCATTGAATCATAATTTGGAGGGATCACATAGCCACTATAAACGTGGGTGTCGATACGAACTCCGTGACCTCCCGGTGCATGAAGATTGGTGATCTTCCCCGGTGATGGTCTAAAGTTATGATATGGGTCTTCTGCGTTGATTCTACACTCGATAGAATGTAACTGCGGAATATAATTCTTACCTGAAATTGGCACTCCAGAAGCTACAAGAATCTGCTCACGAATAAGATCGTAATCGATCACCTGCTCTGTAATTGGGTGCTCAACCTGGATACGCGTATTCATTTCCATAAAATAGAAATTTCTATGCTTATCTACCAGGAATTCAACAGTACCAGCACCCTCATACTTAATATATTCAGCAGCTTTTACCGCAGCATCACCCATTTTCTTACGTAGCGTATCTGTCATAAAAGGTGACGGAGTTTCTTCAGTAAGTTTCTGGTGACGTCTTTGTACAGAACAATCTCTTTCAGAAAGATGACAGGCCTTACCGCTACTGTCTCCTACGATCTGGATCTCGATATGGCGTGGCTCTTCAATAAGCTTTTCCATATACATCCCATCATTTCCAAAAGATGCTGCTGCTTCTTTACGGGCAGATTCCCAGGCTGGTTCCAGCTCTTCTTCTTTCCAGATAGCTCGCATCCCTTTACCTCCACCTCCAGCAGTTGCCTTAAGCATCACAGGGTATCCAACTTCCTTGGCTAGTTTTTTACATTCTGTAAAATCCTTTATAATCCCTTCAGATCCAGGAACACATGGTACTCCAGCCGCTCTCATCGTAGCTTTAGCTGTTGCCTTATCTCCCATTTTACTAATCATCTCTGGTGAAGCTCCAATGAATTTAATATCATGTTCTTCACAGATCTTGGAAAATTTAGCATTTTCAGAAAGGAAACCGTATCCCGGGTGGATCGCATCAGCATTGGTAATCTCTGCTGCAGCGATGATATTCGAAATTTTAAGATAGGAAAGGTTACTTGGTGGTGGTCCAATACAAACCGCTTCATCTGCAAATCTAACGTGTAGACTTTCAGCATCTGCAGTAGAGTAAACCGCTACCGTTTTTATTCCCATTTCCTTACAGGTACGAATCACACGAAGTGCGATCTCTCCCCTGTTTGCAATCAATATTTTTTTAAACATACCTAGTTGCTTTTAAAGTTCTGAAGCCCATAAATGGGCTTGCAGGTGTTAAAATGGGCAGTAATTTATGACGGATCTACCAGGTAAAGTGGCTGATCGAACTCTACAGGAGATGAATCATCTACCAGTACTTTTACGATCTTTCCAGATACTTCACTTTCGATCTCGTTGAAAAGTTTCATTGCTTCAATGATACAAAGTACATCACCTTCTTTTACTGAATCTCCTACCTCAACAAAAGTTGGCTTGTCTGGAGAAGGCTTTCTATAGAATGTCCCGATTATAGGAGATTTTACAGTGATGTATTTAGAATCATCATCTGCGGCCTGCTTGTCTTCAGCGGCTGGAGCAGCTTCCTGAGGAGCAGCTTGTTGTGCCGGAGCCTGCTGTTGAGCTGGCATTTGCTGTAGTTGTTGTCCTCCCATAGGAACCTGTTGTACTATGGTAGTTTCCTTATCGTCTGAACCTGTTTTAATTGTGATCTTTACATCACCTGTTTCAAGTTTAACCTCACTTGCGCCAGATTTAGCCACAAATTTAATCAGATTCTGAATTTCCTTTAAATCCATAATATTGGTGTTGGTTTTTATGAGTTATAAGCCCATTTAAGGTAAGTAGCTCCCCAAGTGAAGCCACCTCCAAAAGAGGCAAATATTAAATTATCTCCTTTTTTAAATTGTTTTTCGTAATCACTGAGTAACAAAGGTAAGGTTGCAGCAGTGGTATTTCCATACCTCTCTATATTCATTAACACCTTGCTCTCATCTGTAAGGTTCATTCTTTTGGCGGTCGCATCTACAATTCTCTTATTTGCCTGATGTGCCACCAGCCAATCTACATCTTTATTCGTAAGATTGTTTCTTTCCATGATTTCGGCGCTTACTTCAGCCATGTTCGAAACAGCAAATTTGAAAACCGTCTTTCCATCCTGCTGTACGTAATGAAGTTTTTTAGCTACAGTTTCTTCAGAAGGTGGTAATAGAGATCCACCTGCAGCGATCTTAAGAGAATTACGTCCTATAGAATCACATCTTAGTAGTTCATCCTGTAATCCCAAACCTTCAAAATTTGGTTCCATTAGCGCAGCTCCTGCTCCATCGCCAAAAATTATACAGGTCGTTCTATCTGTATAATCAAGGATAGAGGACATCTTATCTGCACCAATCACCAGGATCTTCTTATATCTTCCAGATTCTATATAAGCCGCTCCGGTAGACATTCCATAAAGGAAACTAGAACATGCCGCCTGCAGATCGTAAGCAAAGGCATTTACGGCACCAATCTCAGAAGCCACATGAACAGCTGTAGCCGCTACTGGCATATCTGGAGATACCGTTCCTAAAATGATTAAGTCTATTTCTGCCGGATCAAGATTTGTCTTATTGATCAAATCTTTGGCTGCCTCGACGGCTAAGTAAGAAGTTCCTTTTGAGGGATCTTTGAGTATTCGTCTTTCTTTAATTCCTGTCCTGCTGAGGATCCACTCATCTGTGGTATCCACCAATTCTTCCAACATTTTGTTGGTCAAAATATCTTCAGGTACATAAGCACCTACAGCCGTAATCGCTGCTGTGATTTTGCTCATAAATTTGGATTTAATTCACCCTTCATCGGCAGGAAATATAATATCTTCATTCTTAGAAAATTACTAAATATTAATCAAACCGGCGTGCAAATTAAGGTCTTTTTGGGACTTAATCAACTAAAAACAAAAAACTCCCACAACGTGAGAGTTTCCTGTAATTCTTGAAGCTCTAAGACTTTACTAAGCCTCTACTTCTTCTGCGTTATCGATTAAGATCTGACCACGGTAGTAAAGTTTACCTTCGTGCCAGTGAGCTCTGTGATACAAGTGCGCTTCACCTGTTACAGCGTCTACAGCAACTTTTGGAGCTGAAGCTTTATAATGTGTTCTTCTCTTATCTCTTCTGGTTTTCGAGATTTTTCTCTTTGGATGTGCCATGGCTTCCTATTAATTATTCGTTTAATAAATTTTTTAATTTGTCCCAGCGAGGATCTATATCATCCTCATTTCTCTTTTTCTGACTTTTCAAACTGTGTTCTTCCAACTTATCAAGTACATCAGATTCTAATGTGCCGTCTTCAACACCCGGATGAATTCTTTTTGCCGGTACTCCAAGTACCACCAGCTCATAAATATATTGCTGGATATTCACCTCGTATTCTCCATGGGGAATAATAAGGAGATCTTCATCTTCGTTGTTGAATTCATCGCCAAACTTGATCACCAGGAAAAGCGTGTTTTCAATTGGTTGATGATAAGGCTCGTTGGTAAGATCGCAATTAACATTCACTGTTCCTCCTGCATTAAAAGTAAGCTCCATCATGGTGCTTTTCTTTTCAAACAGCAGGTCGATCTTTACATCTGCACTGTTGAATTCCTCGTACTCAAAATGTTCAAAGAACCTGTTATCTAACTCATACTCAAACTGGTGCTTCCCAAGCTTTAATCCCTTAAAGGGGATCGTAAACTCCGCTAAATTCCTCATCTCTCCTCAGTTTTGAGTGCCTCACGTTTCCGTTAAGGCGGGTGCAAAGATATAAAAATTAATGAATTATGCTCTTTTTATAAACAAATTTTTGTTTATATCTTCCTGCCTTGTTTCTTCAACGGATTTTCTGTGAGCACCTTATATTCCTCACGCGCTTTATAGATCTCGATTCCTTTAAAAACAGCCTCTTTAAAAGAATTAATATTTGCTTCGTTCTTCCCCGCAATATCGAAACCTGTTCCATGATCTGGAGAAGTTCTAACCTTTTTCAATCCTGCTGTAAAGTTCACCCCTCTTCCAAAGGATAAAGTTTTAAAAGGGATCAAACCCTGATCATGATAAGAAGCCACTACGGCATCAAAATTCTTATAATTTTTTGAGCCGAAGAAACTATCTGCAGAATAAGGGCCGAATACCAACTGTCCTTTATCTCTCAGTTTTTGAATTGTAGGCTTTAAAGTTTCCTCGTCTTCTTTCCCAATCACACCATTATCACCGCTATGCGGATTAATACCCAGCACGGCGATCTTAGGCTTCTGAACCCTGAAATCCTGTTTTAAGGTCTTACTAATGGTATTGATTTTTGATTCTATGAGTTCGGGAGTTATGACTGAAGCAATATCTTTTAATGCAACATGATCTGTAAGTAAACCAACCTTCAGATTATCTGTGATCATGAACATTAAGCTTTCACCTCCAAGTTCCCTCGCTAAATAATCTGTATGTCCCGGAAACTTAAAATCTTCAGACTGAATAGTCGACTTATTAATAGGTGCGGTGACCAGCACATCGATCTCATCATTTTTTAATGCTGAAGTGGCCGCAGCAAGAGATTTAAATGCAAAACTACCAATCTCATTATCCTCTTCACCAAACTTGATATTTACATTCTCTTTCCAGACATTCATTACATTAATCTTTCCATCAATTGCTTTGGAAGGATCGTCGATCCCCTGGAAGTTCAATGATAGCTTGTAATGTTTTTTAAGAAAATTGATGATCTTAAAAGATGCGAATATAATAGGAGTACAAAATTCCAGCATTCTCGCATCATCAAAAGTCTTCAGTACGATCTCACTCCCAATTCCATTCAGATCTCCAATACTAATCCCCAGTTTGATCATTTCCTCCTGTTTCATAAACTTTCCCGATATAATATTTTAATTTTACACACAAATGTAACCATTATTATAGAATAGCATGTTCACAGGGATCGTAGAAGAAATAGGAAAAATTGTAGCTTTAGAGAAGTCGGAAGGTAATGTGAATCTAAAGATTTCTGCGGAAATGACTCCGGAATTAAAGATAGACCAGAGTGTTTCTCATAATGGTGTTTGTCTTACAGTGGTTTCTATTGAAGATAATACATATACTGTAACTGCAGTTCAGGAGACCTTAAACAAGACAAGCATAGGAAATCTGAAGACTGGGGACGCTGTAAACCTGGAACGTGGAATGAAACTAGGTGCACGTCTTGATGGACATATAGTACAGGGACATGTTGACCAGACAGCGACTTGCAAAGAGGCAAAAGAAACGGAGGGTAGCTGGCATTATACGTTTGAGTACGACCCGAAAATTGGAAATCTTACGATCGAGAAAGGATCAATTACTGTAAACGGTGTAAGTCTTACCGTGGTGAACAGCAAGGCAACAGAATTTTCTGTAGCGATCATTCCATATACTTATGAGCATACGAACTTTAAAGATCTGCAAAAGGGGGATACCGTTAATCTTGAGTTTGATGTGATCGGGAAATATGTAAAGCGAATCACCGAGCTTTCCTAGGCGAGATCAAATTTTCTAAGCTGGTAACAACCAACGACCAGACCGGCACCCATTAAAATATATACATAACCATCTATAGGAAGGCAAAGCCCTGGTGGTACAGGTGCAGGATTACCTCCGTTATCAGTGACTTCAGAACATGGTCTTGGATTAGTTGCATCCTGAGCCATAGGTTCTGGAGGTGACATTTGACCATAGCAACTGGTAGCTATCGCAAAGAATAACCCGAAGTTAAGAAGCAAGTTCCTTAAACAGTCCATAGCCAAAAGTATAACAGCAAAATTATCAAGCTAGTAGCCCGAAAACGCAAACTACTAGTTAAGGTTAAGTCATTTGTTGGTGCGTGAATTTCTGAAATATTTACGTAAATACGTAAGGATCAGTTTAGAAATAAAAGCTTAATACATATATTTCTGGTTTTCAATAACTTAAGGTGCATAACCTTTGTTGATAGATTTAACAGTTCATATATAATTACGATTTTTATTCCTTGTAAGATCGTTATTACTCCTTAATATATGGTTTAGTCATATGAAGTTTAATTGTTTCTTATAGAGGTTCGCAATAAATGTTTTAGTTTTAGCTTTCTTATGCAGCCCAACATTTGTCACCCATGAAAAATTTTCCTACTCCTCAAAACGATATTCAGCGAAATCTTGAAGTCGAAAAATACAGTCCACATCAATACATAGATGATGAAGATCTTGATTTTTTGAGTGCTATGGCTGCTGAGATCTGTGGAACACCAAGTGCCTTAATCACTTTAATTGGTCAGAATACACAGTATATAAAGTCGGCTTATGGTATGGACCTCGAAACAAGAGAATTCCCGAGGGAGTTTACATTTTGTGCTCATACTATTAGTTCTTCGGAAGGATTTATGATCGTAGAAGATGCCCGTAAAGATAAAAGATTTAAAGATAATCCTTTTGTAACTGGCGAAAATCCACTTCTATCCTATGCAGGTGTACCGCTCTCGAATTCTTCAGGTTATTCCATTGGTTCCTTATGCACAATTGATTTTGAGCCAAAAAACTTTTCCGAAGAACAAATAGACAAACTGAAAAAGGTTGCCAACCAGGTGATGAAGTCAATCGAGCTTTCCCGGAAGACGAATGAATTGAAACAGCTGAACAGTAATTTGCTGCGTGAGCAGACAAAATATAACTTTATCATTGAAGGAACTGAAACTGCCACCTTTGATTGGGATATAGTTAATGACCAGATGACCTTCAGTGATGTGTGGTATCAGATTTCTGGTTACTCCCGAAGCGAATTCCCAAATCAGATGGTAGATGCATGGAGAGCGATCGTGCATCCTGAAGACCTTCTACCTCTTCAGCAGAAGGTACAGTCACATTTCGAAGGAAATACTAAAAAATTTAGCAGTGAATTCAGAATTAAACATAAGAACGGGGAGTATCTATGGATATCCAGCCAGGGGAAGATTTTCGAAAGAGATGCCACTGGAAGACCAACCAGAATGTATGGACTACATCGCGATATTAGCGAAAAAAAGAAGGTTGATATTGAAATACTTTTTAGAGAAAAGCTACTGGAATCCTTGTACAATTTATCTCCAATTGGTATCGCGTTAAATGATTACGATACCGGGGCTTTCATTGATGTTAATAAGAGGTTGGTAGAACCTACAGGATACAGCCAGGAGGAGTTTTTAAATCTCACATATTTTCAGTTAACACCCGAGCAATATCTAGAGATGGAAAAAGAGCAATTAAAAGAACTGGATATTAAAGGAACCTACGGGCCTTACGAGAAAGAGTATATTAGAAAGGATGGAACTAAATACCCGGTTCTGTTAAAAGGTGTTACGGCAAAGGATCCTAATGGTAAAAAGATCATCTGGAGTTTTATCGAAGATATTTCAGAGCGAAAGAAAAATGAGGAGCTACAGGAATTCAATTTTCATAAAATCGAAAATCTACTATCCATAACCGAGAAACAGAATGACAGATTAAAAAATTTCGCACATATCGTTTCTCATAACTTGCGCTCTCACTCTAGTGGTATCTCACTACTGCTGGATTTCCTTAGTGAGTCAAATCCAGAGGTCAAAAGTGAAGAATCCTTCAAGCATCTAAAAACTGCTTCAGGTAATCTCGAAACTACCATTCATGATTTAAATGATATCGTAAAAGTAAATATTTCAGGCCAGGAGGATTTTCAAAATGTTCAATTAAAACCTGCCGTAGACAAAATTATAGAAAGTGTAGAACCCCTCACGATAGCTGGAAATGTTCAAATTAAGGCGAATGTTGAGGAGAGTTTAAATGTTTATGGATTAAGAGCCTATGTTGAAAGTATCCTTTTAAACCTGGTAACCAATGGGATCAAATATTCTTCGCCAGACAGGGATAGTATCATAAAGATCTCGGCTACAGATGACCTTCGGAAAAAACTTGTAGTGATTGAGATCGAGGATAATGGAATTGGTATCGACCTGGATACTCACAAAAAAGATCTTTTCAAAATGTATAAGATTTTTCATAAACATGAAGATGCTAGAGGCGTAGGATTATTTCTTGTCAAGAACCAAATTGAGAATATGAACGGATCTATTGATATTGAAAGTACAGTAGACGTTGGAACAAAATTTATAATCAAATTACCTAATGAGCAAAATTAATTTAGCCTGTCTTGTTGAAGACGACCCCGTACACATTTACTTATCCAAGAGATATTTAGAATCTTCAGGATATATTGATAATATTCAGATTTACAATGACGGAAAGGAGGCCTTCGATGGTCTTAAGCTGGATTGGGAAAGCAAAAAAACACTTCCTGAAATCATTCTTTTAGACCTGACCATGCCGATATGGGATGGGTGGAAATTTCTGGATGAATTTACCAAATTACCTATTAAGGAGCAGATAACGATCTATATATTGACCAGTAGTATTAATGAAGCCGACAGGCAAAAAGCTTCAGACTATAACGCCGTAAAAAATTATCTGGTGAAACCAATAACGATGCCTGCACTGGTGGAACTTATCGAAAGAATGGAAGACTGATGGCGAACACCAAATTTGATAGGATTTTTGTGATTGATGATGACACGATCATCCATACAATCCAAAAACTTCTTCTGCAGGAATTCTTTCCTGAAAATTTTCTGGAGAGATACGATGATTCTACCCAAGCATTGGATATACTTATAAGTATGGATAAAGATGTAAAGGAAGTTCTAGTTTTTCTAGATCTCAATATGCCCATTCTCTCCGGATTGCAGTTACTGGATAAACTACAGCAAGCTGGAATTCATTATAATATAACAGTTTATGTACTCACCTTTTCTAATAATCCTGCCGAAATAGAGAACGCAAACTCACATCCATATGTTCGTAAAGTAATAAGAAAACCACTTACGAGGGAGAAACTGGCAGAGTTGGATATTATAAATCCTTAGTAGATAGACTGCGAAGAGGTAATTTTTGAATGAGAAAATCGCCTTGTATATTTTAATCTGAAAAGAAATCGGAGAATTGAAGCATGTGATTTTTGTAAAAATACATCTGGTTAACAACTTAAAATTCAGACACAATAAACTCTATTTAGGATGTTCCGATACAACATAGTCGCCCCAATCGGCAATGGCTTCAATTAACGGAATCAGAGTTTTTCCCCTTGCACTTAGTGAATATTCAACTTTTAAGGGTGGTTTCTCATGATAAACTGCTCTATCTACAATACCGTCATCCTCGAGTTTTCGTAATTGAAGACTCAGTGTTCTCTCCGTAACCGTAGGCATCATTTTCCTAAGTTCACTATAACGTAAAGTACCGTTCTTTAAGTGAAATAATATCACAGCTTTCCATTTACCACCAATGATTCCCATGGTTAAACTAGCACAACACGGATAGGTTTCGCCATTATAAATATGACTCGAGTCTGAAGTTTTGTCTTTCATAGTTACTATCAATTTTGACCGTTATTGCAAATATAGTATCCTATACTTAATTTTGCTACTATAATTTTTATAGTAATTAAAAATAAGAATATGAAAGCAATGGTTCTAAAGGAATATGGAGAAAATGCAACATTTGAATTATCTGAAGTTGTAAGGCCTGAAGTAAAAGTTGGAGAGGTGCTAGTAAAGATCGCTGCCTCCAGTGTCAATACGGTAGATACCATGATCAAAAATATGGGAAAGGATTTGCCGTTATCACCAGACACTCCAGCAATATTGGGAATGGATTTCGCAGGAATCATCGAAAAAACCGGTGATGGCGTGGAAGGATTTTCTGTTGGTGATGAAGTTTATGGTTGTGCAGGCGGCCTGGCAGACCTTCAGGGAACTCTTGCTGAATATATTGCTGCAGACCATAATCTAATAGCACATAAACCGAAGAATCTAAGCATGAAAGAAGCAGCGGCCATTCCTCTGGTTGGGATAACTGCTTATGAAGGGTTAACCCGTGCCCAGGTTCAAAAGGGACAAAAGGTTCTTGTTCATGGCGGTTCAGGCGGAGTTGGTCATCTCGCTATACAATTAACTAAATATTTTGGAGCTGAGGTATTTTCTACCGGTGGTGGAACTAAACAACTTGAAGTCATCGAAAACTTCGGGGCGAAAGGAATCAATTATAAAGAAGAATCTGTAGAAGATTATGTTGAAAAGTATACAGCTGGCCATGGTTTTGATGTTGTTTTTGATTCCGTAGGAGGTGAAAACCTGAGTAAATCTTTTGAAGCCGCCGCATTGAATGGACATATTGCAACTACGGTTTCCATGCTAGAAATGGATCTTAATCCTATGCATTTTAAAGGCCTATCACTTCATGTTGTCTTTATGCTTATTCCAATGCTTCACAACCATAAGCGCGAAGAACATGGGAAAATTCTAAAACAGCTGACTAAAATTGCTGAAGAGGGCAAATTAATACCATTGCTTGATGAATCTAGTTTTTCCATGAAGGAAATAGGACAGGCATACACGAGGTTGGAAAGCGGCAAGGCGATGGGTAAAGTTGTGGTGGAAAATGCCTAATGATGATCCAAAAACTTAACAAATAAAGTACTCTTCAGAATAAAATCATATAATTTGATAAACAGATATTATTCTGAAGGGGTTCTATCTAATAATTATCTCTAAGCTATATTAGAAAGCGTTGTCAAATTCAGTTTAGATTATTAAAACGAACGTTATGAAAACAATACTTATAACCGGTAGCACTGATGGAATTGGAAAACTGGCTGCTACCAGTCTTGCCACCCAGGGTCACCGGGTTGTCATACACGGAAGAAATAAGGCAAAATTAGAAAGTGTTGTTTCAGAATTACGAAATGAATCAGGCAATCAAAAAATTCAAGGATTTACAGCCGACCTTTCCAATATTGAAAACATAAGGTCTCTTGCCGAAGAAATATTTAATTCTGTAGATTCAATTGACGTTCTTATCAATAATGCCGGGGTGTATATAACCAACGAATCTCAAAATGCTCAAGGACTGGACATGAGGTTTATGGTAAATTATCTAGCTCCATACCTGTTGACTAATCATCTTCTTGATCTCTACAAGGGTAAAATTGAAAGAATCGTCAATTTAAGTTCTGCAGCGCAATCCCCGGTTTCTTCAAAAGCTTTGCAGGGTGAAGAAAATATTCCAGAAAGTGAAGCTTATGCACAAAGCAAGCTTGCACTTACAATGTGGAGTTTCCATCTTGCTGAAAAGTTTCAGGAAATAACAGTAATCGCAGTAAATCCAGGCTCTCTACTAAATACGAATATGGTGAAGCAGGCATTTGGGAAGCATTGGTCACCAGCAGATAAAGGCTCAACTATACTAGTTGATCTGGCAATCTCAGATAAATATAAGAGTGATACCGGCAAATACTTCGATAATGACAAGGAGGCTTTTGGTGCTGCCCACGCAGACGCCTACAATAAACCTAGAATTGAAGAACTATTAAAAGTAACTGAGAGGATAGTCAAGTCTTCATCTTGTATGTTTTCTTTCAGTAGCTAACTTCAGAATTGAACTAATACTTCCTCTTAAATGAAAATCGATCACAATAAAACATATAAAATGACAAAAATTTTCATCCTCATAGCTACTATCTGTTTTGGGTTTCCGAGCTATGCCTATCAAACGACGCAAGAAAATAAAAGAGCTGAATCTGAAGGATTTACAAATAAAATCAAACTAAGTTCAGATATCAAATGGGAAAAGATGAACCCTGCGCGAGGTGACCAGAGTCCTTTAGCAGGAACCATCTGGGGAGACAGGAAAGTTGATGTTGCCACAGGTTATATTGGAAAATTCAAGGACGGATTTTCTTCTCCACCACATATTCACAATGTAACGTATAGAGCAATAGTAATGAACGGACTCATTCATAACGATGATCCGGAGGCTGAAAAAATGTGGATGCCTACAGGTTCATTCTGGACTCAGCCCGCTGGTGCCTCACATATTACCGCTGCTAAAGGAAAAGCGAGCATGGCATATATTGAAATAGATCATGGCCCGTACCACGTTAAGCCTGTGGAAGAATCTTTTCAGAATAAAGAACGACCTGTTAATCTCGATATTTCTAATGTGGTTTGGCTTGATCATACTGCAACAAACTGGATCTCTGGAAATAGTCTTGCTCAGCTAAGTTTCCTATGGAAGAACACACAGGACATTCAGGGCATCCTAATCCATTTACCTGAAAACTATCATGGAGAAATTCTAAGTGACGGAGAAGTTTTTACAGGAATCGTGATTTCAGGAAATATTGGATATCAAATGCCAGGAGAGAAAGCATTGACACAATTGGACAGAGGAAGTTCTTTTAGTTCTACAACTAGAAGTTCTCATAAGATAAATACTACTGCTGAAGTACTGCTCTACATTAGAACCAATGCGAAATTTGAGATTCGGTAGTTCAAAATTCTTAAGTATATCCAGATCTAGAAATTATTAAATCTGAATTTAAACGCCAAATGCATTCAGCGTTTAACTAATTAGTTCATTTTGTATTTCTCCCTGTAAGCGGAAGGGCTAATGCCTTCTTTCTTCTTAAATAATCTGGAGAAGTAAGGTGGGTACTCAAATCCCAGTTCATATGCAACTTCAGAAATTGACTTCTCTGGATTCAGCAGAATGTTTTTTGCTTCATCAATGAGATATAATTGCAAATGCTCTGTGGAAGTTTTTCCTGTCTCTTTCTTTAATGTATCGCTTAAATAGCGTTTTGAAACCGAAAGTTTATCTGCAATATGCTGAATACTTGGAATCCCGTTTTCCTTTAGTTGTCCAGATTCAAAATAATTCGATAACTGCTCGTTAAATTGTTCTAACAAGTCGTGTGAAAGTTCTTTGCGATTTAAAAATTGTCTTTCATAAAATCGATTCGCATACTTAAGAAGAACGCTCAATTGTGAAATAATGATTTCCTTACTGAATTCATCCTGATTGTTGTGATATTCAATCTCGATATTTTCAACTATAGACTCCATTTGCTTTTCCTCTCTTGGAGAAAGGTGCAGCGCTTCGTTCGCTGCATAGGAAAAGAACCCGTACTTTTTGATTTGATGTGCCAGGTCTGTACCTTTTAAAAAATCCTCGTGAAAGTGAATTGAAAATCCTTTTTGCTCATATATAGCACTGGAATCCCATTGTAAAACCTGTTTTGGTGCCAGAAAAATTAAAACTCCGTTGGTAAAATCGTAAGTGGTTCTACCGTAGTTAAGATCTCCTTCTACAATTTTTTTCAGACTGATGGAATAGCAATCATTCGTAATTGGTGGTGAACTCTCCTTAGGACAGGGTAAGAACTGCTCACCCCTTGCAGAAAAGACACTAATCATAGGATGCTCAGGCCGGGGTAATTCCAGATAATCTATAAATGCTGAAAGTGTTTTGAAATGTCTCATACCTAATTTGTTTAAAAGTTCCACCATTTTTCAAATTTCTGCCCTTTATCCTTCAAGTCTACCAACTCACCTATTTTGGGTGTTATTAGTCTAATTTCAGATTTTTCAGCATCAACTGAAATTGTTTCTAATGGCTCATTCCATGCATGGTTGGCCAGTGTAAATTTGCCGGAATGCACTGGAAATACAGTGCTTGCATTCAAGTCCTTAGCTGCTTTCATTTGCTCACCAGGCAGCATATGAATATACTTCCAGTTTTGATCGTATTGTCCATTCTCCAGAATAGCCAGGTCTATAGGACCGTATTTCTCTCCAATCACTTTAAAATGATCATCATATCCACTATCACCACCAATGTAGATAGTTGATTGCGAAGTTTTTAGAATAAATGATGCCCATAGCGTCTGGCCACCTTTCAAACCTCTACCAGAAAAATGCCGTGCTGGCAAGATATCCACTCTAAAATCGTCTTCCAGTTCAAAAGATTCGTACCAGTCACCTTCAAGGATTTTTTCTGAGTCGTAACCCCAATGTTCCAAATGCGCTCCATTTCCCAGTCCTGTTATCACCTTTTTAGTTTTAGGATTCAATTTTTTAAGAGTTCTATAATCCATATGGTCCCAGTGATCATGGGACAGGAACAGGTAATCGATCTCAGGAATATCTTCTACGGAATAAATATCGGTTCCTTCGAATGCTTTGGTAGTAAAAGAAATTGGTGAAGCATTACCGCCAAAAACAGGATCTACGAGTATTTTGATTCCATCTACTTGCATAAAGTAAGATGAGTGACCCATCCAAACCAGTACATCTTCATCTCGCTGCAGATTCATTAGGTCGGTTTTCACTGTAGGTATTTCTGAAGGTTCTTCAGGACTCGCAGAAAACAGGAAATCTGAAAGAACTTTAATATAGCTAACGCCTTCCGTAAGCATTGGTGTATCCTTCAGATTCTGAAAACTACCCTCTCTATAGTTGGGAGAATTCTCCATCCTTGCTAATCTATCTCCTGAAGGATGCTTTCCAAATCTCTCTGTATTCAGAAATAGAAAAATTCCTACTCCAATTACCAGAATAATAGCCAGTATTATGATCATTAGTTTTTTAATTATCACCATTTGGACGGATTTTGAATATTATAATTACTTCTAACCCAGAACTACTAAAAGACAGTGTTGTTTGATTATTTTTCTTCAGATATTGGAAACTCTGAAAATACATCTAAAGCTTTGAGCTACTTTGCATTAATAGTAATTGATGATTATAATCTTGTATCCTAGCGTGCGCAGTTCCATCAATCAATAATATTACTGCTAACATGCTAATAGTTGTTATCATACTAGCCCTCCAGATGGGTATTTCTACAAATATGAGGATTGAAGCACAACTGGCGATTATCATTGGTATAGCCTTGAATACGGTAGTTTGATACTCATTTAAGGTACGATCTACCCTTTCCTGTTCAGAATTTACAAAGGCCAAAGCATTCTCATTATACGCTTTTTCAAATTGATCGATCCTCAATTTATTAGTAAAAAACAGGCCTAAACCTATAGTTAGCAACAGAATACCAGCCACCAATGTTGGTATAATATAAGCTTTTGCTATTTCTGTTTTTCCC
Organism: Christiangramia sp. LLG6405-1; assembly: GCF_045055805.1. Classification (GTDB taxonomy): domain Bacteria; phylum Bacteroidota; class Bacteroidia; order Flavobacteriales; family Flavobacteriaceae; genus Christiangramia. The sequence continues at coordinate 865,973 of NZ_CP159330.1, forward strand.
AATTGCCAGAATCCTATACTTGCGAGCAAAAACATGATAGCCGCCATGATAAAGAATGCGGTTGAGAAAACTTCTGCTTTCGCCCAGTCTGTCGCTGTCCTTAATATATCCATAATTACTGTATTTTAATATTCCTATTGTCTGCATATTCAATTCATACTCCATCTTTCAAATTCTATGAAAATGAATCAATTATATCTACAAGTTCCAATTGAAACCGGTAGCTTTTTCTGAAATATTCCAGAGTTTTTGCAATACTGCTTTGTCCTTCGCATGAGGTTCCAATGTACACTCACCAACTGGACCGGTCCAGTAATTCCTTCCAGTAGGTCCATAAAATGCATCTTCTTCAAGATATGGTTCCGTAGCACACATTAATTCAGGATAAGCGCCTCTTTCTGCCGACTGTACAAAGGGAGACAACTTCATTAATTGCCAGATAAAACGAGTCATTAAGCTACCGCTGGTTTTAATAAGTGAAGTTCTGGAAGCTCCTGGATGGCAGGCATAGACTTTAACAGCTGTTCTGCCTGCCTTTTTCAGTCTGTCCTGCAACTCATATACAGTCATGATCTGGGCTAACTTACTCTGACTGTAAGCATCGTTGGCCGAATACTTAGAATCCCAGTTCATATCCTCAAAATTGATCGTCTTTAAACCCATCTTGTAACCTTCACTTCCTACTACCACTATTCGACCTCTGGATTTCTCAATTAAAGGGAAAAGCAGTCCTTGTAAAATAAAATGTCCGTAGTGATTTACTCCCAGCTGATTCTCAAAACCATCCACCGTTAGTCTTCTTTCAGGAACCTGGGCGATTGCCGCATTACATAAGAGACCATCAATTTGATGTACTTTTTGAATCACTTCTTTCGCAGCCTGTTTAACAGAAGACTGTTTTCCCAGATCCATTGTGATATTTGAAACATCAATACTGCTGCCCAATTCTTTTTTATAGGTAGCAATAACCTCCTCAGACTTCTGAGGATTTCGATTAACCATTACCAATTTTGCCCCTTTAGACAATAAAATTCTGCCAGCCTCAAATCCAGTTCCACTAGTCGTTCCGGTAACTACGAATGTCTTACCACCAAGACCTTTAATTCGTTCCGGGGTCCAGCCTTTATTGCCAAATTGATTGATATCCATTTTTTTGGTTTTAGTTATTCAAAAGAACACTGCAAATATCGGGTGGAACAAGCCTTAGGAATTTATACAGATTTTCAAAATCTGTATACTTTTTTGTCAAATCATTCAGATTAGCGCAATAAGCATTTAAAAAACTGATTCTCAATGAATAGAATAAACAATTGAATAGCTGTTCTGTTTAGATTTGGAAGATTCGGAAGTGGCAGCTATTTATTTTGATCTATCTACCTAAAGGAGCTTCTTAAAGAATTACAGTAGCCCTTGTGAAGTATAAATTTTATAAATTAAAGTTTCAGAAAAATATAACTTATGCATCAGTTTTCATTCAATCATTTCGCTCTTTCTGTCCGGGACGTTAATAGGTCTTTCGATTTTTATCAGAAAGTGTTTCAGTTTAAAGAGATCGAGAATACGGCTTCGAATTCCAGAACTCGCTGGCTCTCGATTGGTGAAGGCAGGCAATTTCATCTAATACCGCGACCTGATGCCGAGATCAAAACAAATAAAGCGGTGCATTTCGCATTTTCTGCAGCTAATTTTGAGTCGGTAATTGAGCATCTTAATGCATTAAAAATTCCATATTCCGACTGGCTGGGAACCCCGGAAAAAAACTATGTAAGGGATGATGGGATCAAACAGATCTATTTTCAGGATCCAGATTTCTACTGGATCGAGATCAATAATGATATTCCGTAATATCCTGAATTATACGGCAGATTCCAATACAAATTGCATTGGTTCTGGAAATAAGAGACCTTCAACACGATCCATCATAAGGTCTGCAGAAATCTTGCCTTGTTCAGATCCGTTTTGAGACAGGAATCTTATTTTAGAGGATGACATTTGCAAAGTGTTGCCCTGGTTGAGACAAACTACTTCAACTTCTTTGTTGTGTTTGCTTCGGATGGAGTTCAATTCTTCAATTTTTAACGCCAGCAAAGCATCACATACGATCACTGCATCAGGAAGCTCTTTCTGAATAAAGTGTTTGTAAGTTTTTGAACCGGTAGCAGCTTCAGCATTAAAAAAAAGATCCGGCTGCCCGGTGTTTTCAATTGCATTATAATAACCGGTTTTGCATTTATTCAAAGCATCTTCATCCATACAGCTTGCTACAAAACCAACTTTTTTATAACCTCCTTTATGTAGCTTTAAAATTTGCTGTTCTACCATGAGATCCAGGTTGATAGAGATCTTATCGCACTCAATGTTGTCTGAAATACGATCGAATAGCACAAGTGCTTTTTTGAAATCCTGTACTGATGTAAGATGTGAAAACTTCTTTTTTTGATAGGTTTCTACGGAAGGTGATATGATAATGCCATCAACCTGTGATTGTACTAATTTATTTACGCAGCTTACTTCTTTATGGTAAGATTCATTGCTAATGCATAGGATCAGCCTGTAATTTCGGTCGTCGGTTTGCTGCTCGATAGCATTGAGTGCATCTGTATAAAATTTGGAATCAAGCGTTGGCATCACCACGCCTATGCTCTTAGTTTTATAACCTTTCAGGATCTGTGCAGAAACATTGGGAATATAATGTTTAAGTGCAGCCGCTTCATGAACCCGCTTTTTAGTATTCTGACTGATTTCAGGACTATTATTGAGAGCTTTAGATACTGTACTTGCAGAGAGATTCAGCGATTCTGCAATATCCCGGAGTGTAATCGATTTTTTCATATTCCCTCTCATTTCAATAGTACCTGCCTTAAGAATTAAAGTTCTTAAACTTCAGATAAGAAGCTTTCAGCCTTTTCCACCATATCCTTATTTCCACATATAAATGGAATTCTTTGGTGTAATTCCTCAGGTTTGATATCCAGAATCCTTTCAGAACCATTAGTAGCCTTCCCACCAGCCTGTTCCGTCAAAAAAGCCATAGGATTACTCTCATATAAGAGTCTTAATTTACCTTGAGGAGCCGTAGTTCCCTGCGGATATAAATAAATTCCGCCTAGTAACATATTTCTATGAAAATCTGCCACCAGTGAACCTGTGTATCTGGACGTGAACGGCCTGTTTTCTTCTTCATTAAGTTCCTGAACCCATTTCAAATACTTCTTTATTCCATCTGGAAAATGCACATAATTCCCTTCATTAATAGAATAAGTGTTCCCTTTCTTCGGAAATTTGATATTAGGATGAGAGAGGAAAAAAGAGCCAATTCCAGGATCGAACGTAAATCCATTTACGCCATTTCCACTGGTATAGACGAGAATGGTTGAAGTCCCGTAAATAATATAACCAGCAGCAACCTGTTTGTTTCCTGGCTGAAGAAAATCTTCGGGAGTGACTGGCCCGCCAACTGGAGATACTCTTCGATAAATACTGAAGATCGTACCTACGGTAATATCAACATCAATATTGGAGGAACCGTCCAGGGGATCAATTAGGATGATATATTTGGAGTCGCGATGAATCTCATCATCAAATATGACTACATCTTCCAGTTCTTCTGAACCAAGTCCGCACACTTCACCCCTGTTTCTGAAGGTGTCTATAAAAATGTCATTAGCAATAACATCAAGTTTGGCCTGAGCTTCTCCCTGAACATTCTGCTTTCCTATCTTACCTAGAATTTCCGCAAGACCAGCTTTATTAATTTGTTGGTTAACTAGTTTACCGGCAAGTTTTATAGAGCTTAACAAGGCACTTAGTTCACCTTTAGCATATGGAAAATCTTTTTGATTCTCTATGATGAATTCTCCTAGTGTAAAGTGTCTTTCCATAAAGCTGCAGATTGTTCCCTAAGGATATTGAGTTTGGTTAGTTATTTTTGAAGTCCTTAATGGTTTGTAAGCACTCTCTGGTGACAGACTCGATCTTATCCAGATCAAATTCTCCAGACGCGTTTTTGACAAACAATTTGGAACCCATTCCCACACAAGTACAACCAGCTTCAAACCATTTGGTAAGGTTCTCCTTTGTTGGAGCAACCCCTCCAGTTGGCATGATACTCGTCCATGGTTGCGGACCTTTGACCGCCTTAATAAATTCTGGTCCATATATCGCTCCCGGGAAAAGTTTAACGATCTCACAACCGGCTTCTTCAGCCTTTGCAATTTCAGATAGAGAACCGCATCCTGGAAAGAAAGCGATCTTCCTGCGGTTGCAAACGACAGCTATGTCTTCTCTAAAAACAGGAGTTACGATAAAATCTGCACCTAATTGAATAAAAAGAGATGCAGAAGCGGCATCGGTAACCGAACCGATTCCAATAGCCATATCTGAATAATTCTCCCGGATGTAGGTTGAAATTTCTTCAAATACAGTATGAGCATTATACTCTCTTGCTGTAAACTCGAGAACCCTCGTACCACCTTTGTAGCAGGCGTCTATAATCTCTTTCGAAGTTTTCACATCCTGATGACTAAACAAAGGAACCATACCTGTAGTCGCCATAATTTCGTACACCTGAAGTCTTGATAATTTTGCCATTATATGATCATCTTTTAATTAATGCTGAAAGCTCTCCATCCATGATCGCATGAACCTCATCGAGACTCGCGATATTAATATCCCCACTCATGGTATGTTTGTAAGCGCTCGTAGCTACCGCAAAATCGAGAGTTTTTTGAAGAACTAATTTAGTGTGCAGGCCGTAAATAATTCCGGCCATAAAAGCATCACCAGTTCCAAGCCTATCTACCACAGGAAGAATTTCCTTGGTATCTGATGTGACGAGCTCTCCTTTTGCATACATTATTCCACCAATCTTCTGGTGGGAAGCGCTCATGGAATATCGCAATGTCGTAGGAAGATATTCCAGCACTTTACAAACCTCCAGAACTTCATCGTAATACGCAGCTAATGTATCTGGCTTCAGGTAATCAGGTTCTATTTCCCGTTTCCCAAGCATTTTATACAATGTTGCCAGATCTCCAAGAATCACGTTGGTAATACTCAAAATTTCTGGCAGTATCTCCTCAGGTTTTTTACCCCATTTCCATAAAGTAGATCTGTAATTGAGATCACAGGAAATCTTTAATCCCATTTCACTGGCAACCTTGCAAGCTTTAAGGCATTCCCTCGCTGCTGCTTCTGAGATTCCTGGTGTAATACCAGACCAGTGAAACCAGGATGCATTTGAAAAAACCTGCTTCCAGTCAATCTCACCTTCATCAATTTGAGCCACTGCACTTTCAGCACGATCATAAATGACCTTACTATGTCTTATGGCGCTACCTTTTTCCAGAAAGTAAATTCCAAGTCGGTTTCCTCCTCTGGCTACATATTTGCTTCCAACCTGATACCTACTCATTTCAGAAATCGCTTTATCTCCAAAATCGTTAGCCGGTAGTTTGGTTACAAACTGCGTGGATAAGCCCCATCTTTGCAAGGATGCCATAGTATTGAACTCGGCACCACTATAAGAGGCATCGAATGAGCTTGCCTGAAAAAAGCGTAAATTCTCTGGTGGCGATAGCCGCATGAGTATTTCTCCGAAGGCTACGATATTTTTCATAGATATTAATTTCTGAAAAGTAGTTTTCCATGAAAAGTGACTGGCTCTACTTTTACTAACTTTCTTTTATTATTAAATTCCGAGAGCCTGTCCTCCACCAACCTGAACGGTTTCAGCAGTTAAAAATGCAGCATCTTTGCTTACTAAGAATGATACTACTGAGGCTACATCTTCTGGCTGTCCCAAACGACCTAACATGATATTGTTTTTCCAGGAAGCAAATACTTCAGGTTTAGTTGATTTTATCTGTGAATGGAAAGGAGTATCGATAGTTCCCGGAGAAACTGCATTTACTCGAATCCCGTATTCTGCCAGATCTTTAGCAAGTGCTCTGGTTAAAGTATGTACTGCTGCTTTTGAAGTTCCGTAGATACCAGCACCAGGACCACCAGCATTCCATCCAGCATTCGAGGTATAATTAATAATAGTTGGATGATCTCCTTTTTTCAAGAATGGAATAGCTGCTCTTGAAACAAAAAATGCAGAATCAAGGTTAAGCGCCATAACAGACCTGTAAAACTCAGTCGTCATTTCTTCAAATCTTGATCTTCCACCAAGACCACCAGCGTTATTTACAACCGCATCGATCTTACCGTACTTCTCTCCGATCTTGGCGATATTAGTATTAACCGCATCTTCATCAGTTACATCAAAACCATAATATTCTGCAGTGATACCTTCTTTCTTAAGTTCTTCTAATTTTTCAGCACCATGATCGTCCTGAATTCCATTCAGGATCACTGTGTATCCATCCTGTCCTAGTCTTTTCGCAACGGCAAAACCAATTCCACCTGTTGCTCCGGTGATCACCGCTATTTTTTGATTTGAGTCATTCATAATTCAATAGTATTTAAGATTATTAGTAGTTATTCGTGTGTTCAATTTCAACTGGTTCGATCTTCCTTATCAGGATATAGATCGATAGTACTGCGAGCGGAGCTAAAATTGCAATGATTATAAAGACCGGTGTATATGAGATCTCTGTGATCTGCGGAATAAGCCAGTTCATTATAATTACTGATACCGCGGCAACTGTTCCTGCCAGACCTGCAAGCGTTCCAACTGAAGGTCCTTTTAGAAGATCGCTCGAAAGCGTCTGAATGTTTCCTATGGCGAACTGGAAACCAAAAAGTACGATGGATACGATGTAGATAAATGTCATTGCATTATCGCCATCTACCAGGAAGATAATTCCCATAAGACCCAAGAAAATAAGCGCACCACCTATGAGTATTGATAATTTTCGGGCGAAGTCAAGAGAATATTTTTCCATAAGTGTTCCTGAAAACCATCCTCCGGCAAGGCTACCTGCCATACCTCCCAAGTAGGAGATCCATATAGTAGACCCAATTTCTTCAATGCTGAATCCAAATTCAGAATTTAAATATAATGGCATCCATCCTACGAAAAGCCACCAGATAGGTTCTATGAAAAATCTTGAAACCAGAACTCCCCAGGATTCTTTATAACTTAATATTTTGGCAACAGACATTCCTTTTTCCTTTTCGTTCACCTCATCTGGTTCGATCCTTCCCGAAAGAATTAGATTCCGTTCTTTTTCTGTTAACCAGGGATGTTTTTTAGGAGTTGATTTGTTAATGATGAACCAGGGAATGATCCATACAAAACCAAGTAAACCCAGAATAATAAAAGTTGTTCTCCAACCAAATTGTGCGTATAAAAAGGCTATTAGAGCTGGTGCTACCACACTTCCCAAAGAAGCACCGGCATTAAAGATTCCCTGAGCTATGGCCCTTTCCTTCACCGGAAACCATTCTCCGTTACTTTTCACCGCACCAGGCCAGTTCCCAGCTTCACCAAATCCAAGCATCGCTCTTACTAAGGAAAGTGAAACCAGACCTCGTGCGAAAGCATGCAGAATCGCTGCTGCAGACCATAAGGTGATCGAGAATATAAATCCTAGCCGGGTACCAATTTGATCGTATAATTTTCCAGAGAGAAATTTACCAAGGGCATAGGTAATCATGAAGACGTTCAGCATCACCGCGTAATCAGACTCATCCATTCCAAGGTCTTTTCCCATCTCAGGCCACATGACGCCAAATGCCGTTCTATCTATATAATTGATGATAGTAGCCAATGCGATCAAGGCAATAATCCACCATCTTAAACCTTTTAATTTCATATTATTAAAATTTAAAGCCTGCAAGCGAGACTCGATTTCAGGAAAAAGATCCCTGGTACCATAGATTATGAACCCATGGAGGTTTATTTTTAATTAATACGGAATGAGGATATAGCTTTAATTGAAGGTATATCAAGTAATCCCGGTTTAAACTTTTCTCTCAATTAACATCTGAAGGGAGCGTGCAATCCCATGTGTTTTCAGATGTCTACGTTATAGCAATATTTATATAAACTTTTGAAGTGAATTTTCATCTTTTCCTTAGCCTTAATTGGATCTTTCGCTTCAATAGCATCCAGAATAGCTTTGTGCTCTTCAATTCCTAAAAATGCCTGATTTTCATCGCAAACATGATATTTTGCGAAATTCGTGATGATCTCTGGAGTAATGGTAAGCATGAACGTGTTCATAGTACTGTTTCCACTGGCTTTCGCAATTGCCAGGTGGAATAAAAGATCTTCCTGTACGGCATCTTCCCCATTTTCGGCTTTGATTGTATATGCCTCCAGAGTTTCTTTCATGTGTTCCAGTTGCTCTTCAGTACGCCTTAGGGCAGCTAAACGAACTGTTTTGAGTTCCAGAAGAATCCTGGTTTCCACCAGTGATTTAAAATCTGGATCTGCCAGACTTAATATATCTGAGATCATCCCATTAAGGGCAACCACTCCAATGTTTGCCAGATAGGTTCCGCTTTGAGGTACACTTTGTAATATTCCGTAGAACTCCAGAGTCTGGATGGCTTCCCTGAGATTGTTTCGGCTTACACCAAACTTTTCAGAAAGCATTCTCTCAGAAGGCAATTTATCACCCGGCTCGAGATTCTTGAAGTTTATATACTCTCTTATATTACTAATGATCTCGTTCCGCGTTTGCTGCTGAAGTTCGATTTTCGTATATCCGTCTACATTCATTTGCCGAATTTCTAAGATGCTTTAAAACTGGTTAACCAATCTGGTTATTCAAATTTATAAAAAATAATCTGAGCTGGAAAGCATTAAGCCTTTAAAAAAGACCAATTTGGATTAATTAGTGGTCCTGCCGACTTTTCAGCCGGAAGGAACACTAAAACCAACTCAAACAATATGTTATCCATGTTTAGTGAGTTACCTCAAGTTCGTAGAATTTAACCTTCGAAAAGGCGTTCTCATCTGTCGTTACCAGATAATTTCCAGCCTTGAAATAATTCTCAAACACATTCCACTTTTCCATGTGTATACTCTCATAGATCATCTTTTCATCATCGTTCAGAATAATTTCCATTTTTCCTTCTGAAGCAATTATCTCCAGTGTAAATGGATCTGAATCTACTCTTTCTGAAAAATTGAAACCTTCATCATCTCCCCAGGCGCTAGTATGTAAAATTTCCTCTTCTGAAGCATTTAAATTCTTAAGGATCTTTGTTTTGACTCTTACCTTCCCATCATCCCAATAAATTTTGAGGATTGGTGGTGCGTTATTATCATCTTCTCCAATGAGCTCCCGCTGTGAATTGGTTAATCTCCCGTGAATTTGCATGATGATCACTCTGTGAAAATCACCTTCAGCATCCCTGGAAATTTCTGGAACTGCTAAGGTTCCGCGCATGCGTCCTCCTTCTTTAAAAGTCCAGTTCTTATCATTACTTCCTGGTTCCATTTGTTCCCGTAACTCTGTTCTGGAGTAAGAGGAGTTCGCAGTAGATGATTCAGGATAGGTATAAAATACCAGAGAACCATCTGTAGAATCATTATACATGAACGGTATAAGATTCTCGTTCGTTGCATAATCGAAAATCTCCGGCGGCTCTACTTCCGAAGGATTTCCAACAGGAAGGGTAACTTTCCAATTACTTAAATCTATTTCCGGCAATTTATAGTCCTTTACAACAGGTTCTTCCTGCTCTTCACCACCTACAACCACTGGAGTTTCTGGCTCATCTGTAACGCTGTCGTCTTTCTGGCAGGAAACCAGGCTCATGCTGCACAGGCATAAGAATAAGATACTAAAGCGTTCAAAGTTGAAAAACATATTAATGGGTGACATTTAGTTCGTAAAATTTGACTTTCGCGAAAGCGCCATCGTCCCGGGTTTGCAAATAATTCCCTGCTTTAAAGTAGTTTTCAAAGATTCCCCATTTTTGCATATGGACATTCTCATACACTTTGAATTCATTATCATTTAACGAGACTACCATTTTACCTTCAGAAACATCAATTTCTAAGTCAAATTTTTTGAAACCTACTTCCTCTTTAAAAGTATAGCCTTGATCATCTCCCCAGGCTTCCTCATATAGCAAACCTTTGGGCTGAGTTCCCAGGAATTTAAGCTCCTTCGTTTTTACTCTTATTTTACCTTTGTCCCAGTAAATTTTGAGGATTGGAGGTGCATTATTGTCCTTCTGACCGATTTCAGCTTTCTGTTCGTCAGTTAATCTTCCATGAATTTGCAGGATGATCACCTTGTGATATTTACCATTCTTATCCCTGCTAACATCATCCATTGCGATACTGGCCCTGAGATTTCCGCCGTCTTTAAAAGTCCAGTTGATATCATCATCTCCAGGTTCCATCTGTTCTCTTAGCTCAGACCTCGAATACTTGGTGTTTGCAGTAGTAGCGTTGCTTGGATATGCATGGAAAACTAGAGCGCCAGAAGTGGAATCATTATACATGAACGGCTTCAGAATTTCATCTTCAGCGTAGTTCATGATCTCTGGTGGCTCCACACTAATGGCACCTCCTTTACCTTCGCCTTCAGGAATAGTAACTTTCCAGTGACTTAAATCAATCTCTGAAACTTTGTAATTCCCAGTAGAATTCGCTATTGGATCTTCACCATTTGAAGATGCGGCAGGAGCTTTACACTGAGTTAAAGTCCAGGCTGCTCCTGCCGCAATTCCAAATAAGCATAATTTTCTGGTGTAAGTACCTAAGAATTTGATCATGCTCCTGTTTCTCCTTCGCTCTCTTCTTCGCCTTCAGATTCTCCTGACCCTTCTCCTTCTTCATTATCACCGTCTGTATCTTCTCCGCCTTCAGTTTCTTCTTCAATTACAGGGATCATGGATACATCGTCGATATAGGCATCAGAGCTGTTATTTGAATCGAATAATATGGAGATTTCGCCATTGGCACCTGTTTCGAACTCGACGATCAAGGCATTGTAATTTCCTTTACCATCAACCTTGGTTCCGCTTTCCTGAGCTAGCAATGTAGCCGAATCAAATTCATCATAATTTCCTAATTGCCCGTCGATCACAGAAGCTCTAATAGAATCTCCATCGCCTTGTAAAGCGTAGAACAATGTCAGGATATACTTAGTATTTGGTGAAACTGTGATCGCCTGATAGGACTGTCTTGCATTAGTAGCACTTTCAGGATATTTTGCAGCCTGACTACCTCCACGACCGTCTGAACCTGAAATTTGATGTATACTAGCTCCACTCAATCTCCAGCAATCTCTACCGTCCTGACCATCTCCACAGGCATCGCTTCCATCCTCAAAATCTGCTTCGCCAATTTCTGGTGTTATTGCAGCCGGAACTGGTGGCTCTTCTACCAGTACTTCGGAAGTAAATGTATCTGTAACTCCAAGTTTATCTGAAACAGTTAATGTTACCGTATAAGTACCTTCATCTGGATACGTATTCGTAGGATCAAGCTCTGTAGAGGTATTTCCATCTCCAAATTCCCACATATAGTCTGTTGCACTATTAGACAGGTTTGCAAAACTGAAGGTTAAGAAATCCTCATCACTCTGCGACGCGCTAAAATTAGCCGATGGTGGAGTCTTATCTGCAATAGAACCCTCTTCTGGTAAATCGTATTCGTAATCACAGGAAATTGTAAGTCCTGCAAGCAGCATCATTGAAAAATAAAGGACACTCTTCAACTGAAACTTATATATATTGAATTTCATCTTTAAAGTTTTAATTGTTATTTCTTAATAACCTGGATTTTGTTCCATTAAACCATTACTCAGGTTTATTTCTCTCTGCGGAATTGGCAGCAGAAGATCGGTCGCACTAAAGTCATATCCGTTTTCTTGAGAGAACTCAGAAAGCACTTCCTGCGCTACTCCAAATCTTACCAGATCAAAAAATCTGTGATTCTCAAAAGCAAGTTCTACTCTTCTCTCTTCCAGAAGATCTTCCTTAGTGATGCTGGTAACAGTATCTGTTAGACCTGCTCTATCACGAATTTTCTGGAAAGAATTTAAAGCTGCAGTTGAGCTGGTTTCCTGTCCTCCTGCAAGAATTGCTTCTACATGTAGTAAAAGAACGTCTGCATATCTAATCACGATCCAGTCATTTCCGGCAAGTTCCGGGTTACTTGATGTTGGCTCGATACCAAGATCTGCATCACCGTTAGGAATATATTTTGCCACCTGGTATTGTGTTGGCTGTGCCTGATCCAGTCTGTAGGAAAAAGCAGTTCTGTTACCACCATTTGCATCCAGTGCCGCTCTGGCGTTTTCTGTCACATAATTCACTCCACTGGTTCTACCTACGGAGTTCAGCATCTCAGCAGAAAAGTTCTGACTGTCTGACGTAATATCTGAAGTATAACCTACTGCATAGATCACTTCACTATTGCTTTCATTATAAAAAACATCTTTGAAATCTGATTCCAGTGAATAGTTTCCACTATTGATTACAGATTCAAGTAATGTTTGGGCTTCGGTATAATTTGAACCTGTAGTCAGGTACACCTTTGCAAGCAAGGTTTGTGCTGCTGCCTGGGAAGCTCTGTTTCTAAAAGAATTATCCAGTCCTGAGATGGCAGTGTTCAAATCTGAAATAATTAAATCATAGATAGCACCTTCGGAAGCCCTGGTAAAAGCTCTTTCTTTTTCTAGCGGACCAATTAGTCCATCAATCAATGGTACCGGACCAAATAATCTTACCAAGTTAAAGTAAGCGTAAGCTCTTACAAATTTGGCTTCAGCTTCAAACTGCGCTACATCTTCTTCACTAGCAGCTTCAAGATTGGCCAGTACAAGATTGGCTCTGTAAATAATCTCAAAATAACTTATGTAATAGTTAGTTACAATACCATTACTGGTAGTAATTCTATAGTTTTCAAATTGAGCAGCCTCTCCCTCACGAGATTTTGTACGAGTGTTGTCACTACGCATTTCAGTAATGTAAAATTCTCTCTGTATACTGAAGTTGTCGTCCAGATCATTCGAATTTACACCCTGAATAGCATCATACATTCCAATTACCGCAGTTTCCACTTGCTCGCTGTTCTGGAAGTAACCTTCCGCAGAAATTGCAGACTCAGGCTCTGGTTCCAGAAAGTCTTTTCCACACGAAACCATTGTCAGGATCGTGATTCCAAGGATTAAGTATATTTTTTTGTTCATAATAATGTCTTTAAAAAAGTTCTTTGATTAAAAATCGGCATTGATCCCGATGGATATGGTTCTAAAGAGTGGTGAACCTGCTCTTTGATACCCATATGTTGTTGGCGATGTATCATCGATACTCTCCGGGTTGAATCCAGTATAATCATCGGCTGTCCAGTATTTAAGATTCTGTCCTGCTGCATAGACTCTCAAGCTCTTCAATCCTAATTTTCCTGTTACCTCCACTGGTATATTGTAACCAATATTCACATTTCTAAGTGCAACGTATGATGCATCCTGTACGATATCATCTGTAAAGATCTTTTCTCTTATAAAATCCTGATCTGGTGTGATCGCCGGGTCAAAATCTGCTCCACTATTAAAGTGATTGAAGATATATTGATCTCCCATGTTTCTAACCTCAGCACCATGACTTCCCTGAAAAAGGAAACTAATATCCAGGTTACCAATTCTGAATTCATTCGTTAAACTCCAGATAAGATCCGGGTAAGGATTTCCAAGAATCGTCTTATCATCGTCATCTATTACCCCATCCCCGTTAAGATCCTTTACATATACATCCTGAGCTTCAGCTCCAATCGGGAAATATGGTCTTTCACGAAGTTCTCTTGGAATATCTCTGTCTACAACCCATCCATAAAAAGATGAAATTGGCTGACCTTCCAAATTGATCCATTCTGCTGCTCTTTTATCATCTACAAGACCAATCTGGCCGTTAGAATCTGCAAAATCTGTTAATTCATTTTTGTTTCTAGAAGCAAGAACTGTAGTATTCCATCCAAAGTTGGAGTTTGCAAAGTTTCTGGTACGAAGCTCAACTTCAACACCGCTATTTTCAACCTCACCAATGTTTACAAGAGCATTTCTAAATCCTGTAGAAGCCGAGATCGGGTTGAAAAGTAATAACTGGTCACTGGTTCTTTTATAGTAATCTACAGATCCAGTAATTCTGTTCTTTAGGAATCCAAAATCCAGACCTGGGTTTACTTCCTGAGATCTTTCCCATTGTAGATCTGGGTTTGCAATGTTCAGGGCAACGAAAGCTGGTTGTACTGCTCCGCCAATGGTTGCTGAAGATGGTCCTAACAATGGTAATGATGGATAAAGATCTATAATATCTGAATTGGTATCCAAGTCCTTATTTCCTGTAAATCCATAACTAACTCTGAATTTAAAGCTACTAAGGAAATCATTCTCCTTTAAAAAGTTTTCTTCTGCGATATCCCAACCTAATGAAATCGCCGGGAAATCACCATATTTTGAATCTGATCCAAATACAGAACTTCCGTCTCTTCTATAACTTACAGATGCAAGATATTTATCTGCATAAGCCCAGTTGATTCTCGCAAAATAACTCTGAAATCTCTCATCGTATATCCATGAATCTATTTCTGAAGCTACCGTAGCCGCAGATAAAGTTCTAATTAGATCTGAAGAATATCCAGTTCCAAGGGAGTAGCTACCTTCATAATCCCACTGCTCAAAGGTGATTCCGGCAACAGCATCGAATTCATGCTCTCCAAAAGTCTTGTCATAAGTAAGGTAAGTTTCAGAAGCAATATGAATTCCTCTTTCATTCTCCACATTATAACTGGCGTCTGAAGCACCGTTTCGGCTTGAAAGAACTCCCTGCCATCTATCCCGCATGGTATGCTGGTAATCTCCGGATAGTGTCGTTCTCAAATTAAGATCATCCATGATCTCGTAGTCTGCATAGAAATTTCCAAATACTTTGAATTTATAATCATTTCTATCTCTTTCCAGAACCTTTGCGGCTGGATTAGTATTGGAAGTATCGCTTATGTCTATTAAAGTTCCATCTCCAAAAAGATCATAATTGTCAAAATGTCTTTGTACAGCATAATCTCCTACAGCTACATCGGGATATACGTTCCTATCTACAAACTGAATGGTGTTCTCATCGTGGTAGATTGGCAACCATGGCGGCTGACGTAAGATATCATGAGTAGATCCATCAAAACGTCTGGTATCTGTATAAGATGGTGCAAGGTTACCACCAAATCTAAACTTGTCACTAACCTTAGTATCTAGCTTTAATCTAAGATTGTATCTCTTGTAATCATCTGTTAGCAATACCCCTTCATCATGAAGATATCCTAATGAGATGCTGAATTTTGTATTTTCTGTACCTCCACGCGCGCTTAATGAGTGATTTTGGATCAAACCACCATCGAAGATATCATCCTGCCAGTCACGATCAATACCAATCGCCTGAATATACTGTGTTCTTGGAGAAAGTTCTCCGGTTGCTGCAAGTTCTGCCGCAGCAGTTTCAGCAACAGAAAAGTAATACGCATCACTTTGTCTTGCTTCTTTATAACCACTATAACCCTGGTAACTAAAAACTGTTTTACCTTCTTTACCTTGTTTCGTAGTAATAAGGATTACCCCGTTTCCACCTCGAGAACCATAAATTGCTGCTGAAGCGGCATCTTTTAAAACATCAAATGATGCTACCTCACTCATATCTAAACTTCCCAGAAAATCATTGTCTACTACAAGACCATCCACTACAATTAATGGAGCAGAACTACCGGTCAAAGACCCCGTACCTCTAATTCTAATGGTAGGAGCAGCACCAGCCTGACCATCGGTTGCCTGTATATTTACACCAGAGATTTGACCTACAAGGGCATCATCCACACGTGCTACAGGTAATTGATCGAGATCTTCGTTCACTACACTGGATACGGCACCCGTTAAATGACTTTTCTTTCTGGTCCCATAACCAATTACAACAGTTTCATCAAGTAATTGAGAATCTGATGCCATGGAGACATCTAAAGTTTGCTGACCGTTATAGGTAATTTCCTGACTAACAAAACCAAGATAAGAGAACTGTAAAACGTTCCCTTCTACTACATCGATTTCGTAATTTCCGTCAAAGTCGGTTACAACCCCGGTAGTTGTACCTTTAATAACAACACTAACTCCTGCCAAAGGAATAGCATCCCCTTCCGAGATAACTGTACCTGAAAGTGAGTAGCTTTCCTGAGCAATCAGAGCTAAATGACAAATTAGCGCCATTAAGAAAATTGCTGTTTTCTTCAAGTTCATAAGTTTTTAATTTAGTTACATTGATTAAAATAGTCCTAACCGAGAAAAAGTATTGACAGACAATGGTGGTTAATGTCTATGTAGTTACTTATGAAATTGTATCTTTGCATTTCATGTTAACTATTAAGTAATAGACATGGTTTAAACGACTTCTCTCAAATGAAGTTTAAGTTTTAAAGGATAGGCGTGCACCTATCCTTTATTTTTTTGACCATTCCAAAAATAACTTTTATTGGTTATCCAGATTGGTTTCCCAAACTGGTTTACCAAATATATGTTATTTTATTGTTAAGTAAAAAATTAATCTGACAAAAAATTATCCTTTTTTTTATCAGATCTATAATTCAGTATAATTCCTAGAAGAAATCTTCTCTTATTGGACTGAAGACATCTATCAACACACCTTCTTCTTTACAAATAGCACCATGCATTTTGTGAGGTGGTATATAAAACGAATCACCGCCTTCCATCATTTTTGTTTCATCGCCAATAGTTAGCTCAAATTTTCCACTTTCCACATAAGTTACTTGTGAATGATGATGCTCATGCATTGGTCCAACTCCTCCTTCTTTAAAATGTACCTTGGCCAGTAAGATCTTATCATCATATCCCATAATTTGTCTCTGCACACCTTCTCCAACGGTTTCCCATTCGATTTCCTGTGCTTTCATGAATTCCTTGCTTGTTCCTAAATCTTTCATTTTCTATTTATTTATTGATTATTGTATAGGGTCCTTCCCATTTGAACTCCTCTTTATCTATGATTAATTGATGTTGTTCATCACCAGAAGCCTCCTGATTACTCATAAGAAATAAAATTCGTTCGCCGTTGTGTCCCGTGATCTGCACAGCTGTATATTCTGGAGTATCTGTAATCACTTTTAGATCCTTAACCTGGCTAAAGCTATTTTTTCCCAACTCTGTCACAGGATCATAACTTCCATGTGGTTCTAATACGGTGACGAATAATGCATCTTTTACATTTTCCTTCCGACTAATAAATACCGGATCACGTCTTAGATTGAATTCAGGGTCTGTGGCTCCAATTCTTCCCAGTATTACACGATCATTGCTTCCCAAGGCTTGAGTAAGCGTGTAGAATTTCCTGTTATTGGACCAGGTAAACTTAGTATTAGACTCACCAGCCTTACCACGGGACTCAACCCATAAATGCTGATATCCGTTTTTGCTTCCTAACTTCTGCAACTCCTCTGGAGTATTAATCTCGAAATTGGTGTCGATGATCTGTCCCTGATAATAGAATGGTAGATCGTATTGGTTTTCTTTCTCTCCCTCTAATCTAAAAATATCCAGAATCACGGGCTTCTGAAAAAGCTCATTTTTTAGCATGACCATTGTACGATGCATTTTTGTCCCGGGATAAGCATTTGTATCTATAGCACTTACTATTTTAATATCATCTGAAGTGAAATTTGAAAAATATAACTCAGGATTATATTTACTTCCTTTATCAAAATTACCATCGAAATGCGAGGTTTCATTTTGCACAATCGTATTATGAGCAATGCTTTGTTTTGCCCAGCTGGTATTTTCTTTCAAATATCCGCCACCATTCTTAGGTTCTATATTCACAAATCTTGCAAATCCATAATCCTGAATGATTTCTTCTCCTTCATTATAAAATGAAAATGAAAGCTTATCATAATGACCATGACTATCTCCCTGCGATGTGTATTTATAAACCAGCGAATAATTGCTACCCGGTTTTCCTTGTCGTAGGATGGTGATCCCTCCTTTATTTCCTTCCGGACCGTCTGATAGGTTCATGGAATTTTTTTCGAAATCCTGAATTTCTCCAGATTGGATTGCCTGTGCCACAGCTTTACCAGCCTCATCAAGAGTCACTCTAGCCTGCTTTTGTGCCACAGAAAGCAAGCCAGGTGATCTATCGCCATAATAGTAAGCTGCATCTACCGCGATCACGATAGATTGATTGTAAATAGACATTCCTTTTTGAGCATCATTCAAAGGGAAGAAATCACCATCTGCATCTGTTAGATTGAGTAAAGCGTTCACAGCTTTGATTAGCACTCCATCTTTGTGTTCAAATATCTTAATGTCTGGTCTTTTATCTTCAAGCGCCTTGGCGAACATAATAAAAGGATACATAGCATAGCGCTGGTAGTATGGTCCTTCAGTATAGTAACCAGATGGAGAAAAAGCCTCATCCAGGTTTGCCAGGAAACCAGCTTTTTGCCCTTGTTTCAGGATACGCCCACCATCATCATCACGAGCATCTTCAGGAATATTAGTGTTTTTTATTCCGTATAAGGCACGGTTCACCAGTTCATCATTATCCATGACCAGCCCGATCATCCCGACAGCGGCATTTCCCCATGTACTATGATTATGAATTCTATTGAAGAATTTAGGATTTTCAAGAGAAAGGAAGTCGGCGTAGGGCAGGAAAAGATCCTTTTCCAGTTGTTCTCTCTCTTTTTTATCAAGATAGTCGTAAATACTACCATATGCCTGGCTCATTGCGACAAGCCAGTTAGAATCATTCAGAGATTGCCAGAATAATTTCCCTCTGGCATAGGATCTTTCTTTAGGGTGTAAAGGCAATTCTGGAAACATCGCCGCATATTGCATCAACATTTCCTTGATGTAGATCGCATACTTCTCATCCTTTTCAATTCTGTAAAGATCACCAGCGTTTTGTGCAGTTGCGTAATTTTTTTTATGCCTTTCATGGGTATAGCCCCCCGCGAGATCTTTTGGTGTCGGCACGTCTATACCTCTTGCGATTTCTGCATCTACCTCTTTCTTTATCTTCTGAAGAGTTTGATCAAACAGGGAATTTTTATCCAGGTTTTGTTTTACAATCGCTGTTTGAACTGGTTTTTCTGAATTGTGGTTCTGAGCATAAGTCGTAGTACTAAACGCGAGTAAAAATGTGCACAGATGAAGGACTGAACTATTTATTTTCATATAATGTTTTTAGAATCTTAGTAGCAAAACTGCCGTTAAAGCGGTACTTATTAAATCGTAATTCACAGGTAGAAATCAGGCTTAATTGATCACCGTATTCTCTCCTGGAGCAATTTTTAATTTCTTCAGTAATTCTGAATCTTTATTTATTTGTACGTTTATCGATTTTCCTTCCAGTGATTGCAAATGAATTTGTCCCTTCTTCATTTTAAAATAAATGTCTGTTGGTGTTTCAAAAATCAATTCCGTAGTATCTATCTTAATGCCTTCCGTAGAAAAGAAGAATCCTTTTCTATCCTTAGTAATAGCTGTTGCATTTTTCCCAGCTATTTTCCAGAGAGGATCATTTAAATCCCAGCCAGCTATGACCGGAGAATCTGAATTTTCATCTATTCTGGCATCAAATACTCTAAAAGGGTGTAGAATAGTAAGAAAACGGTGATTCTGGGCAGCTTTCTTATTTACAACAGACCATTGCTTTCCTCTTGCACCAGAGCTTTCTATCCCGTCGATATTTTTAAGCTGAAAAATATCCAGTCCAGATCCATCTTCAAAAGTAGAACGAAGCAATCCTTTATTGTTTTCTGAAGTATAGTGCCCCTGCCAGATCTGTTTGTAATCATGAGGTTTTTCCGAAGAAAATGCATCTACTACGATCCAGAAATCATTCTTTACAAATATGACTTTCCGGGTATAATCCACTCCAATTTCTGAAAAACCATCGTGTGTTCCTACAAATAGATCAAGCTCTGCCTGCGTTTTAAATACCTTGGTTTCAGGAGTTGGTAATGTTGCGAATTTCCCAAAACCACTTCCTCCCTTATTGGAACGATAATCCTTCCCCTGTAGTTCATCATCAACCAGGGCAACATTCTTGACCAGTGAATTTTTGAATAATTCCAGATCTTTAAGATAGTATCTAACCTGGTAATTAGGTAATAGTACTCTTCCATTAGCCATCGCCTGGATTCCAAGCACATCTCCATGCTGGTGATCTGGCTTTTCGTCATCAACTCCGGCTGAAATTGCCATCATCATATCTCCCTTTTCCCAACCTTCACGCATGATATAATAACCTGTGACTGGAAATTCCAGTGATCCAAATTCGGGAACTTGTTTTTCTATAGTTTCAAGACGAAGCAGCTGCTCTTTACTTAGATACCAGAACATATCGGGATCTACTTTATTTGTGGCAAAAAATCCAAATTGTGGATCGTCGAACAATAGATATCCCAGGGTCATCGCTCCAGAAATATCATTTTTTTCAGCCCATGGAGCATCGGTATCATCTGAAAAAACAGGCGC
Source organism: Christiangramia sp. LLG6405-1 (assembly GCF_045055805.1). Lineage (GTDB taxonomy): Bacteria > Bacteroidota > Bacteroidia > Flavobacteriales > Flavobacteriaceae > Christiangramia. The sequence continues at coordinate 886,420 of NZ_CP159330.1, forward strand.
TGAACCATCTGGATAGGCAATCTTTGCCAGAGTAGTAAATAGAGACTTCAGTTTTTCTTCCCAAACGCTGTCTACCTCGATCTGGCTGTTTCGCGCTAGTTGAAAAACATAAAAGTAATTCTTAATGTCACTCATATGATAATGCACGGTTCTTTCAGATTGAAAACCATCAGCATTTATTTCCGCAGAAAGATGTTCCTGTAATAATTGCATGGAATGAGCATACCATTCCTCTGTACCTTCAAAATCTCTGAATAAAATACTGAGCATGGCCAGAGCAGACATTCCCCTGGTTTGATGATTTCCTGGGGTAAATTCCTGGTTGTTCTCGTACAGATGCTGCCCGTGTTGTAGCAAAGTTGCAATCGTGGTTAGCTGATCTTTATCTGAATAATCCTCTTCTCCCAGGAACATATTATGAATTTGTAGCCAGTTCAATACCCGGTAGCCAGAACGAAAAGCTTCGTAAACTCCATTTCCATCTTCAATAGTTTCATAATTTCCAGCCTCGAAAGCATTGTTTAAAGAATTCAACTGCGAGGTAAAATAGTCCAGATATTGAGAATCCTGATTCCTGTAATTATATAGAAAAGCGATATCCAGCATCTTATGCTGTCGTGCCAGATGTCTCAAAGCATAGGCATCCACAGGCTGCCCGTTTAGATAATTGAAAGGTAATTTCCAGGTGGTTGCGCCGGGATATTTTGACAAATGATCCTCGGCTCGTTGCCGGTGATGTGATTCGATTTGTGGGTAAACTGAATTATATTGTTCAAATTTGGAACTCAGATTCTTATAGTTATAGAAATAACGTTGTTGAAATTTTTCTCTGAGGTATCCTGCAAGCTTAGCTTCAGTTATATCTTCCCCAAGGTTTTCTTTGACTTCAGTATTTAAATAATTTGAAAGATCTGTGGTTGCTATGATTTTATCTGCTGAGATATTCTGAGCCTGAACATGCAATGCGATTAGAAGCCCAAGAATTGTCGGGATCTTTTTAAGAATTCCAGATATAGTGAATGATTTAATAATAGTAATTTTTAAAAGGTTAGATGGTTTTTTAGTACATCAACTTCTGCTTCAGGTTTTCTTCGATCTTGATCTCACCGCTATTTTCCACCGTATTATTGACTGGTTCCTGTCCTTTGGCACCCCAGAGGATCGCAATGAACTTTACCTGATTATCAACAAAGGTATTATCAGCAAGTTCCAGGTTTACGATTCCACGGGTTCTCAATAAAATTTCTGAGTTTTTGGAGTTCCCTGAGTTCTTCACCGTATTCCCGCTAAACACAAGGCTTCCCCCTATGGTAGATTCATCGTAACCTCCACGATAATAATTCAAAACTTCTGTTTCTATCTGCTCAAAAGTGGAATTCTTTACGAGCACAAATTCGGCATTGTACTCACCTTTATCATCAGTTTCTTCAGCAAGACTTAAACCGGCGTTGAGATTTTTAAAATTTGAATTTTCTATAGAAATAGTATCTGCGAAAGCACCTTTAGATACCTTTAAAAGCTGATCAAAATTTTTGATCTCAGTACCGCTGATCCATAATTCAAAAGCAGCAGACATTTCTTTATCCTGCGTTTGGAATGCATTATTCCCGGTGACACCCTCAATTTCCAGATTCTCGATTCGTAGGCTTGCCCGAGGTTTTAATCTAAATGCAGGATTATCCTGATTCGTGCTAAACTTCAGCTTTGCTTTGTTGTTCTTGTTTTTAGATCTAATGGTCAGATCTTTATCTACAACCATCGATCTGTCTATTTTATAATTCCCGGAAGCCAGTTCAAGAATATCTCCCGATGCTGCATTCGCTAATTTCTTCTGAAACTCTTCCGCATTATTAACCTGTACAATACGTTCTGGAGCAGCGTTCTTTTCAGACTTAAACCAGGAAGGACCGTAAATTTTCTTGTCGAAGAGTTTTGTATCATTGGAAACAGGAGTTATGATGGCTCCTATTTGATCATTGTCCTTCCGAGGCTTACCAAACAAGTCTTTGGTAATATTCTTGAAATCGAATCCTTCGTAGACATCTGTGAATTTCTGTTGAGGAACTATCAGGTGTTCTGAAACTTCCTTAAGTTCAAATTCTCTGGTTTCGATACCTGTATTCTGGATCTCACCTTTATTCTCATAACTAAGAATATTCTTTTTAAAGCTCACCCCGTCAACCGTATCGTAAGCGACTATAGGTGTTGTCTCTTCCCGATCACCGTATATAAGGTTATTAGCCACGATCACTCGCTCCGGTCTTGCAGACCTGATCTCGGTAGCTGGAAGCACATCACTTTTGTCTGTGTTTGAGCCTACACTAAAATGCCACGGAGATTTAGTTTCAACAAACGTGTTATAAGCCGCAACCACATCGGTCACCTGGTTATACCTGTTCAATGGGGATTTTGGAATTCCATTCATCACTGCCAGCGGACTTCTAAACTCCGAACCTTTTAATTTATAGAAATAGTTATTTGTGATCCAGTGTCCGGTATTGATCACCCGAATCCCTCCAATAAATTCTGAATTATCGTTTCCAATAAAGATATTTCCATCGATCGTAGCGTAATTGCCGTGTCTTAAGACCAGTGAACCTTCAGATTCGAAGAATACATTATGACTGAAAGTATTAAAATTAGATTTGCTGGAAATGATCTCCACCTCGCCGTTGCACCTGTAAAATAAATTATTGGAAACATTTACATAAGCCGGTGTCATAGATGTTTCACTTGAACCTATCTGCATAGTTTCGGCGTGAGGACCACCTTTTCTAGGCCTTGGCCCAAAATAATTGTTAGTAATATTATGATGAGTATTGATGTTTTCATTTCCCTTCAAATACACTCTCAAGGTTGGTCCGGAATTAGATTTGCCTGCCAGGTAACAGTACTCCATCGTATTATTTCTCCCCCAGAATTCGATCCAGTGATCCTGAGTTTCCCTACTTAATTGCGTGTAGTCTTCGATCACACAGTTGGTGAGTGTTGAATTATTTGCAATATGATCATTGTCTACCTTAAACTGAATTACTGAACCTGAAGGTGTGTGACCATTTCTAAAGTATAAACCATCTACGATCAAATAATCACCGCCAATTTTAAGATTAGATTGACCTCCCAGAAATACCTTACCTTTTTCCTGGGCCATGATTACTATAGGAAGCTCCTTCGTACCACTCGCCTTGATTTCTATTTCTGAATCTTTCCAGACCCCATTTTCCATTTGTATGGTATCACCAGGAACCACACTTTTTAGTGCCAGGTTTAATTCTGAAATGTTCTGAACCCTTGTTATTCCGCTGCTTTGAGTAGTTTGAGAATAACTTAAATGGAATGCAATAAGTAATAGAAAAGAAGTGAAAATGCGCATATAAAAATGGTTTACCAATCTGGTTTACCAAATATAGCGGTAATTATGAGCCCTGCAAAAAAAGTAAGGAAATTTTCTACATATCGTAGTTTTACTGCCAAATGTTAGAAGGTTTTTGCAGTTATCTACAGAATTCCATTAAGTATCTACCTGCGAACGCGGTCTGGATCAATTGTTTTAGATATAGTTTCATCAAATTGTTAAGGATTTCTTCCGAAGGAGATACGTTCAACTTAAAGCTGAATGATATCCTGAAAATTTAATTATGAAGAATGAAGTTATGGAGACACTAGGAGAATTCTGCCTGATACCGGGATAAGTCTAAACAGCAGTTTTCAAGGTTGGCATTCCATCACTGCGCCTGTTTTCATGATAGGTTCTGCCGGGGAGACATAAGGAATACCCAGCCCCATTCCTCTAATGATAAATAGTATGGCGATGATGGCTATAAAAACAGGGATTAGCTTACGAATGTATATTCTGTTTTTTACAGAAATCACATTACTCAACCAGATTGCACTGGTCATCAACGGGATGGTTCCAATTCCAAAAATGACCATATATAAGCTACCGTATAGTGCGCTACCTCCGGCAACTGCTCCAAATACTGCCATATATACGAGTCCGCAGGGTAAAAAACCATTCAGGAAACCAACGGTAAAATAGGTGTCTGGATTTTTCTTTTTCAATTCCTTACCAAGGTAGTTTTTCAGATCCTTCACTACTTTGAAATTAGCATTTTCAGGATTGAATCTACCTAGTTTTTTCTTCGGAAGAAGTACAAGAAACAGCATAATGATCCCGATAATGATAGATAATTGCTGTTGAAGGCCAAATAGAGACAGGCTTTTTCCGGCAATTCCAAATAACAGTCCTATGGTTCCGTAGGAAAAAAGACGGCCAGAGTGATACAAAAAGATTTGCAGGAATTTCCTGAATTTATTTTCCCTGTCCAGAGGAAGCAAAAATGCTATAGGCCCGCACATACCAATACAATGGAAGCTTCCAAGTAATCCAAATATGAGCGCAGAAAACAGCATTTAGTAGACTATTTCAGTTTTAAACATGAATTCCTTTTCGCTATTCTGCCAGGTGACCTTGACATTCCATCTTCCATTCACAAGTTGATCTGTCGGGATCTCGAATTCAGAACTTTTAATTTCAGAAAAGGGAATATTGAAATCAAGTTTTTTGTTGGATGGTCTGTAAAGGCTTACCAAACCCGTGGTCTTTTCAAGGTCAATCCCTTCAGGAAAAAGTACTATTAGACTTTCACCTTTTCTTCTAATGCTAATCTGCTCATTGAGTGCAAGAGCATTTTCCTGCGCATCTATATCCTGTTGATAATGCAACTCTGCCTTATAATAATCCTCTACCACAAGATCATGGTCATAGTCTGAACTGCTCATCATGGTGACGACAAAGTACATGATGAAGCTAATGAATGCGAGCATTCCAATTACAATTCCGGTTCCCCAATTTATCTTCATAATTTCTAGTGTTTAGTGGTAACTTCTTGGTCCCAGAAATGTGGTACCGGTAGTTTCTATTAATTGTTCGCCATTATAAACTTCGATAACGATCTTATCTTTTTCGTTTTCCAAAGCTGCCTGCTTAATTTCTACGAACAATGTTCCCTCGGCCATACCGTTCGCAGGAATGCTCATGGATTTCCCTTTTACGGTATTTATAGTTCCGGGATGCGACTTGATTTCAAACCTCACATTATCGTAATCCACAGAAGTTTTATTAATAAGCTTAAAGGTGTACACATTGCTAATGATATTGCCATCCTTATGTTCATAAAGCTGGCCGGGTAGCCTGAGAATATTGGCTTCCACATCACTTCTTAAAAACAACATCCCACTTAATACCGTAACGAGAATAAATAAAACCGCTGCATAACCTTTGATACGCGGAGTAAACCTGAATTTCTTTTGCTTCTCAATATTCTCTTCACTCGCATATCTTATCAATCCCTGCGGAAGATCCACCGCATCCATCATATGATTGCAAGCATCTATACAAGCTGTACAATTCACACATTCCAGCTGGGTTCCATTTCGAATATCTATTCCTGTAGGGCAAACCTGCACACATTGAAAACAGTCGATACAATCACCTTTCCCGCTAGCTTCTCGATCTTCATTTTTTCTGAATTTCGCTCTACCCTCTTCCTTTTCTCCACGTTTATGATCGTAGGCGACTACAATAGATTTATTATCCAGCAGAACACCCTGAAGCCTACCATATGGACAGGCTATGATACAAACCTGTTCTCTAAACCAGGCGAACACAAAATAGAAGATTCCGGTAAAAAGCAGCAAGGAGATCAAGGTGCTAAGATGTGCCTGCGGTCCTTCCTGTATGTAAAGAAGCAATCTATCACTCCCAATGAGGTAAGCCAGAAATACATTGGCGATAAGAAAAGAGATCACAAAGAAAATGAACCATTTGGTTGCCTTTTTCCTGATCTTTTCAGCATTCCACTGCTGCTTGTCCAGTCGTATCTGTTTGCCCCTGTCTCCTTCAATCCAATATTCGATTCTTCGGAAAACCATTTCCATAAAGATCGTTTGGGGACATATCCAACCACAAAATATTCTTCCGAAGGCTACCGTAAATAAAACAACGAAAACCACTCCTATCAACATCATAAGAACAAAGAGATAGAAATCCTGCGGCCAGAAAATTGTTCCGAAGATATTGAAGCGACGTTCCAGTACATTGAACATGAGAAATTGATTCCCATTGATCTTTAATAAGGGAGCTGCAAAAAGTATCGCCAGTAAAAAATAACTTACCCACTGCCGATATTTATATAATCTACCATCAGGTTTTTTGGGATACACCCAAGAACGTTTACCTTCTGAAGTAACCGTTCCTATACTGTCCCTAAACCTTTCGTGCTCCTCTTTTTCCAAAATATGCAGATTTTACTCTTCCTCGTAACTCATTTCTATTTCAACAGAAGCTGAATCTATCGCTTCCACCTCAACCTCATCTACTCTCGCATCTGGATCTACCCATAGTTCCCCTTCAGGTTCTTTGGGATCTAAAGGAGTTGTTGAATGTAAACTCAACACGTAACTCGCAACCTGGGCCATTTCTTCAGGTTTTAGATCGGTTTTCCAGGAAACCATCCCTTTCCCGGCACGTCCTCCTTCAGAAATTGTATTGAAGACATTCTTAATACCACCGCCTAGGATCCAGTAAGAATCGGTTAGATTAGGACCAATTCCACCTCCACCATCAATCTTGTGACAGGCGGCACAATTTCCTGAGAATATTGCTTTCCCGGCATTGATATCTTCAGTCCCGGTAAGCAATTCAACAGTATTAGCATCAATAAGGCCTTTGGCATTTTCTTTATAAGCTTCCACGGCTGCTTTAGCTTCTGCAACTTCCGCCAAGTATTCCTCTTTTTGAGTAGCACCATCGAAAACGTGATACCTGGCCAGGTAAATTCCGGCGAAAATTATACTGGCGTAAAAACCATAAAGCCACCAGGGTGGAAGGTTGTTATCCAGCTCTTTAATGCCGTCATAATTATGATCAAGAATGATCTCATCTTCATTTTCAATTGGCTTTTTATCCAGCAGCTTATCATAAGTTTCTTTGAACCAGGCAAAGCGATTCTTTTCCCTTAGCGCCACAGCTGCATCATAAGCTACACGATCATCGGGCTTCAATGACATATATAAGGTCTTGTCCAGGGCTGCTACCGAAACTTCGATGGCAATTACTAAAAACAGGATCACTCCAAGAACAAGCCAGAAAATTGGATAGACTTCCAAAACAGATTCATCACCGGTTTCCATGGTAAGCTCTGCCAGTATGATCGCCAGGGCGATAAGTCCGCTAATTCTTAATACTGAAAATGTATTTTTCATGATTTGTTATCTTTTACGATGATGGGCATCATTAGTTCATCTTCCTGGTCTAAAGGAATGTCGCTCACTTTCCTGATATAATCCTTTTTAGCAGTGAACACCCACCAGAAGAGCGCGGTAAAAAAGATGAAGAATATAAGCAGTGAGATGATGGGATAGATCGCTACCCCTTCTATACTTTCCAATGGACCTTTTACGAATTTCAACATGGTCTCAGGTTTTTAGTTAGTTGATACTTGTTTTAAATCTTCGGCTTTGATATCTGTTCCCAGTCGCTGCAGGTATGCAATAAGAGCTACGATCTCACGATCTCTCATTTCTGTGAATTCCTCGCCGTTCTCTGCGGCAAACTTTTTATCTGCCTCATAACTGTTAACAAAATCTGGATCTTGATAAAGGTTCTTTTCAATTTGAGTTCCCTGTTCTGTCATCCATTGCTGGGCTCTTTCGATCTCCGCATCTGTATAAGGCACTCCAAGAGTTTGCATCGCCCGCATTTTATCTTCAGTATCAGATTTGTCAAGTTCATCCTGAATTAGCCAGGTATAAGAAGGCATGATAGAACCTGAAGAAGTACTTTGAGGATCATACATATGATTAAGGTGCCAGTTATCTGAATATTTCATACCTACCCTATGAAGATCTGGTCCGGTTCTTTTACTTCCCCAAAGAAATGGGAAGTCATACCTGTATTCCCCAGCTTTTGAATATTCTCCATAACGTTCTACCTCACTTCTAAAAGGTCGTACCATCTGCGAGTGACAGGAAACACAACCTTCCCGGATATAAAGATCACGGCCTTCCAATTCCAGAGGTGTGTATGGTTTTACACTGGAAATTACCGGTACATATTCATCTACCATTAATGAAGGAACTATTTGCACAATACCTCCAATAAGGATAGCGATGGTAGCAAAAATGGTAAGTTTTACGGGTCTTCTCTCAAGCCAGCTGTGGTAAGCTTCACCTGCAGTTCTTTTACTGGTCACCGGTTGCAATGCAGCAGCTTCAGCAAGTTCGTCTTCCACGGCACTACCCTGGCGTATCGTTTTTACAATATTATATAGCATTACAAAAGCCCCTACGATGTATAAACTTCCACCAATAGCTCTCATCCAGTACATTGGAATAATTTGAGTTACTGTTTCGAGAAAGTTACCGTAGGTAAGGGTTCCATCTGGATTGAACTGTTTCCACATAGAAGCCTGAACAAATCCCGCAACATACATTGGCAACGTATAAATGATAATTCCCAGCGTTCCTATCCAGAAATGCGTGTTTGCCAGTTTAAGTGAGTATAGTTTTGTTTTGAACAATCTTGGCACCAACCAGTAGATCATCCCGAAGGTCATAAAACCATTCCATGCCAGTGCTCCAACATGTACGTGGGCAATGATCCAGTCACTAAAGTGGGCGATGGCATTCACATTTTTAAGGGAAAGCATTGGACCTTCAAAAGTTGCCATTCCATACCCGGTAATTGCCACTACCATAAATTTTAATACAGGGTCTACTCTAACCTTATCCCAGGCTCCACGAAGCGTTAGCAAACCATTGATCATACCACCCCAGGATGGGAATAATAGCATTACAGAAAAGGCAACTCCAAGATTCTGCGCCCAGTCTGGTAACGAAGTATATAGTAAATGGTGCGGTCCAGCCCAGATATAGATAAATATCAGGGACCAGAAGTGAATGATCGAAAGTCGGTAAGAATATACAGGACGATTTGCAGCCTTTGGAACGAAGTAATACATCAATCCAAGGAAAGGCGTGGTTAGGAAGAATGCTACGGCATTATGACCATACCACCATTGTACAAGGGCATCCTGAACACCTGAATAAAAAGAATAACTTTTTAAGGCGCTTACAGGAATTTCAATATTGTTAAAAATATGAAGTACAGCAACGGTTACGAACGTAGCAAGGTAAAACCAGATCGCCACATACAGGTGGCGCTGTCTCCTTTTGATCATCGTACCGATTAGGTTGGCACCAAACGCTACCCAGATCACGGCGATTGCAATATCAAAAGGCCATTCCAGCTCCGCATACTCTTTGGAAGAAGTATATCCTAAAGGCAGAGTGATCGCTGCTCCAATGATTATAAGCTGCCATCCCCAGAAGTTAATATTACTAAGGGCATCGCTCCACATTCTCGCCTTTAAAAGACGCTGGGTAGAATAGTATACCCCGGCGAAGATCGCATTCCCTACAAATGCAAAGATTACCGCGTTGGTATGCAGCGGCCTTAATCTACCAAAGCTAAGCCAGGGTATACCTTCGGTTATATTTGGAAAAATGAACATAAAAGCGAGCAGTAAGCCAACGCTCATACCAATAATGCCCCAGAACATGGTGGCAATGATGAATTTCTTTACGATCTTATTATCGTAATAGAATTGCTGTAGATCCATAATTAATTAAATTTCTCTTTATTGACGGGTTGATTTTCTTTCGCTGGAGAATTAACAAGTTCATCATCGAACAGCATTCGCACAGAGGGTGTATACACATCATCATACTGGCCTTTCCTGACTGAAACTATAAAGGCTACGAAAAAGATGATGGCCACCACAACACTAATAGCCAGTAACATGTAGATAATGCTCATTATTCTGTTAATCTGGGTGTAAAAGTATTCCGGGGAAAGGCTCTAAAAAATGACGATTGTCAGCTTTGAGATCTTCTTCTAATTTTTAAGCCTTTTTGATAGAATTTGAGTGGCCAGCGTTGTAAAGATCACGATGCTTATAGAGCTTAGCGGCATGAGGATCGCAGCGACCACGGGCATAAGATTCCCGGTGACCGCAAAAGCAAGTCCGGTTATATTATACACAAGAGATAATATAAAGCTCGCCTGGATGATACTGACTCCCTTTTTAGCCAGCTGAAAATAATCGGCTAAATTCGATAATATGGAGGCATCCATCACGCCATCACAGGCAGGAGAAAATACATTGATATCTTCTGAAACTGCAATTCCAATTTCACTTTGCGCAAGGGCTCCGGCATCATTCAAGCCATCTCCAACCATCATTACCTTGCGACCACCATGCTGTAGTTGCCTGATGAACTCAAGCTTATCACCGGGCTTCTGATTAAAATGTATACCAGACTCAACAGGAAGTAAACTTTGCAAACGATCGCGCTCCCCTTCATTATCTCCGGAAAGTACAATGATGTATTTGTTCCTGGAAAGTTGCTGGAACAGGCCAGACATTCCTTTTCTATAAGTATTTCTAAAACTGAAGCAACCTTTATATTGCTCATTCGAACTTATATGAACTGCCGTTTTTCCATTACTAATTTCTTCGGAAGCACTTTCTCCGGTAAATCTTGCTGAGCCGATTTTTATACGATTTTCTTCAAAATCGCATTCAATTCCTGCGCCTACATATTCTTTATAACTATCGGGAGTTCGTATGCCGTGATGCTGAAGGATCGAATACAATGATCTACTTAATGGATGTGAAGAGGCTTTTAGACTACCGCCCAGCATTTGAAGTTCTTTATCACTTAGTTCGAGTCCTTCATATTCAGCAGTGGTTTGTCCCGTAGTGGTGATCGTTCCTGTTTTATCAAAAACCACCGTATCAATCGCCGCCATTCTTTCTATTACCGAAGCGTCCTTTAAATAGATTCCATTTTTTCCGAAGATTCGAAGCAGATTACCCAGGGTAAAAGGTGCAGCGAGGGCGATCGCACAGGGACAGGCAATGATCAATACCGCGGTGAATACGTTCCATGCTTTAGATGGATCTGCAAACAGCCAGAAGGTGGTAGCCAGGACTGCTATACTAAGCACGGCAATGGTAAAATTTTTACTGATTCTATTGGTAAGCGACTGGAAACCGAAAGATCGGTCCTTTTGAAACACCTCATTACTCCATAATTCAGTAAGATAGCTCTGTTCTACCGGCTTGAGAACCTTCAGTCTAATAATGCTGCCTTTCTGCCTTCCTCCGGCGTAGACTTTATCTCCTTCAGCTTTATTAACAAGGTCTGCTTCTCCGGTGACAAAACTATAGTCAATGTTCGCATGTCCTTCAAGGATTTCAGCATCCATAGGGATAAGCTCTTCATTTCTAATGAGCACAGTATCGCCTTTCCTGATCTTATAGACCTGAACCTGTTCTTCAATTTGTTCATCTTCCGAAGAAATTCGGGTAACAGCAATAGGAAAATATGATTTGTAATCTCTTTCAAAAGAAAGAAACGAATAGGTCTTTTGTTGAAAGAACTTTCCGAGCAGAAGGAAAAATACGAGTCCGCTAAGGCTATCGAAAAATCCTGTTCCCAGGTCAAGTACAATTTCTGCAGTACTTCTCACGAATAGCACAAAAATTCCCAGGGCAATGGGAACATCGATATTCAGAATTCCAGATCTAAGTCCTTTATAGGCAGAAATGAAATAATCCTTACCCGAATAAAATACCACCGGCAGTGAAAAACTGAACATCAACCAGCGAAACAAATATTTGAATTGATCCAGCCAGAATTCATTGATCTCAAAATATTCAGGAAATGAAAGAAACATGATATTTCCAAAAGCAAAACCAGCCACGCCGAGTTTATAGATCAGGCTTCGATCTTGCTCAGATTCTTTTTTCTCAAAATTGTCCAGAGAAATATTCGGTTCGTATCCAATCCTGCTAAGTATTACTACCAGCTTTTTCAGGCTGATATCTTCAGCAGTAAAACTCAGTCTGATCGTTTTCTTCGGAAAGTCTACCTGCGAACTTTTCACTCCGCTATGTAGTTTATGAAGGTTTTCAAGGATCCAGATACAGGAACTACAATGTATAGAAGGAATACTGAAGGATACTATTTGGGTTTTCACATGATCGAATTCCAGAAGCTTATCGACGATTTCTGCATTTTCGAGGTATTCATATTTATTCTCTTTTAGCTTTGGAGAAATTCCAGGCGCTTCCTGCAGGTCATAATAATAGGAGAGATCATTACTATTTAAGATTTCGAAAACAGTCTTACAACCGGCACAGCAAAATGATTTCTCATTATAGGTGATCAATTCCTCCAGGCAATCCTCGCCGCAATGAAAACATGATTCCATATATCACAAATAAAATTAAGGCTACAAAACTGCCCAATTTGATCTCCTTAAAATATGACGGGCGTCATCGAATACATTCTTTACAACTATAAGGTTTTCGCTAGCTCACGAGGTTTTAAAATATTTCAAAAGCTGACATTCATCATAATTTACGTCCTATCCCTACAGCATCTTTGTACAGATTTAAAAATGTAAATGATATGAGATCTTACAGTACTTTAATGATGTTCGCAATAATACTCCTTCTAAGTATTGGAGTAAATGCTCAATCCTACCAACTGAATAATGAAGCTTCCAGTCTTCACATAGATGGAACCTCTAATATTCACGACTGGACCATAAAAGCCGAAAACACCGGCGGTAATCTAAGCCTGGAATTTGAAGATTCCAGCCTGGAAGATATCGAACTACTGGAATTTACGGTAATGGCTAAAAGCCTGATGAGTGGAAAAAGCGGGATGGACAAAAATACCTATAAAGCTTTAAATACAAATAAACATAAGCAGATCACCTTCAAACTAAAGGATGTACAGAGCATTGAGAAAGTTTCCACGGGTATCTATAATGTAAAGACCACAGGTAGTTTGGAGATCGCTGGAACAAAACGAGATATCAAACTTAATTTCAAACTAAAATCTTCCTCCAACGCGATCACTCTAACAGGTGAGCATAAGCTGAACATGACCAATTTTGGTGTGGAAGCACCAACAGCAATGTTTGGAACCATCACTACAGGAGAAGATGTCGTAGTAAAATTCGAATCCCAGTTCAATAAATAATAATTCAACCTTAAAATCAATAACTATGAAAACTTTCACTACATACCTAAGTACCGTATTAATGGCCCTTATGGCTATGCCAGCAATGGCTCAGACGCAACGTGATCTGGATAACTTCCGTTTCCGTGATCAAAGAGGTATCAATCAATTTGAAGCTCCAAAAGATACCGTAACCACATTTGATGGTGTACATGTAAGAGTTGGTGGTGCTTCCACTATCCAGTTCCAGACACTAAGCCAGGAAAACGAAGGACCGATAGAACTGGTAGATCTTGGAAACAATTTTAACCTGGCAACAGCCAACCTGGATCTTGATGTGGCACTATACGATGGAGTAAGAATGCACTTGAGAACTTACCTTTCTTCTCAACACCACAACGAAGCCTATGTGAAAGGTGGTTATATACAGGTGGATAAACTTAATTTTATTAGCGAAGGTTTTGCTGAAGATCTAATGGATCATTTAAGAATTAAGATTGGTCACATGGAAAATAACTATGGTGATGCCCACTTTAGAAGAACAGATAATGCCATGTCTACTTACAACCCCTTTGTTGGTAACTACATCATGGATGCATTTACTACTGAAGTTGGAGCAGAACTATATTACTTTGATGGTCCATGGTTAGGAATGGTTGGTATCACCAATGGTAAGCTTAATCAAAATGTATCTGATAAAGACCAAACCAGCCCTTCATTCCTTGCTAAATTAGGATTTGATAACCAGTTTTCTGAAAATGGAAGATTCAGACTTACAGGATCTGTATACCACAGTGCTCACAATGATGCCAGAGGAGTTTATCTTTACAGAGGTGACCGTGCCGGATCCAGATATTACGAAGTATTGAGTGATGTAGAAGGTGGTGGTGATGGTTTTAGAGGTGGTATGGTTGTACCGGATTTCAGAAATAAAATGACCTCTATCATGATCAACCCATTCGTGAAAGTTGGCGGACTTGAATTCTTCGGAATTTTTGAAACAACTTCAGGTAGAGATGGTGGCCAGTCTGATAACAGGACTTACAACCAGTATAGTGGAGAGCTTCTTTACAGATTTGGAAATAACAACGATTTTCATATAGGTGGACGTTACGGTATGGTAGACGGGGAACTTAGCAGCGGTGAGGATATCGATGTGAATAGATTTCAACTTGCAGCAGGATGGTTCATGACCAAGAATATTCTAATGAAACTGGAATATGTAACCCAGGACTACGACGGGTATCCAGTTACCGACATTCACCACGGAGGAAAGTTTGATGGCCTGATGGTGGAGGCGGCAATAAGCTTCTAATCGAGAATTAATGCTTTTAAGGGTAGCATAATTAGACCATCAGGGACTAAATATGCTACCCTCTTTTATAATAACCTCAAAATTTTCTGATCATGAAACGACTTTTAATATGCATTGGGTTTGTGCTTTTTGGATGGTCTATCCAGGCTCAGAACGATTTCGAAAAGGAAACGATCCGGCTGCTTCCAGACAGTGAATTGATCATCTCGGGAAGTACAAACGTGAATAATTTTCATTGCGAGTTTGATATAGACCTGATATCAGATAGCAAACAGGTGAAATTTCTGCATGAGCACGATCTTATAAAGTTTTATGATCTGCAGCTAAATTTGCTTACCAAAGGATTTGATTGCGGTAACAGAAAGATGAACTCAGATTTTCAGGATCTTTTAAAGAGCGATTCACATCCACAGATCGTGATCGATGTTTTGCAGGTTAGACATTTAGCTTCAGAAGAACCGGTAGCCGAAATTCGAGTAGAACTGGCTGGTCAAACCAATCATTACAAGTTGCCAGTTCAAATACATGAACATCGTTTTAAAGGAAAATTCAGCATGAATATTAGAGACTTTGGCCTCGTGCCTCCTAAAAAAGCGCTGGGTCTTATCATAGTCGATGAGCATATAGAGGTAGCTTTCGATTTGAAGTTAACACGTTAGAATAGCTCTGAGATTTTCGTTAAATTATAATGTTGTCAAAATTTACCAAAACATAAAAAAATGAATGATCTAAAAATTGTATCAGCCCAGGACGCTGTAAAGGAAGTAAGATCTAACCAGAGAGTGTTCCTGCAGGGAGCTGCTATGACACCAAATATATTAATAGACGCACTTTGTGAGAGATACCAGGACCTTAAGAATGTAGAAGTCATACAGATCCATACGGAGGGAACAGCTCTTTATACTCAAGCTCCCTACCAGGATTCGTTTAAGACCAATAGTTGTTTTGTAGGTGGAAACGTTAGAAAGGCGGTGAATTCAGATTATGGAGCTTACATACCTATTTTTCTAAGTGAGATCCATGTGCTTTTCCGAAGAAATATTCTACCCATTGATTTTGCTTTTATTCAGGTTTCACCTCCAGACAAGCATGGATATTGTTCTTTGGGTGTTTCCGTAGATATTACGCTACCTGCCATACAAAATGCAAAGAAAGTCATCGCCCAGGTGAATCCTCATGTCCCAAGAACACATGGCGATGGAATTATACATATAAGTCAGATTGATGCTGCTATCGAGGTAAACCAACCTATTCATGCGGCGCATCTTGCTGAACCTACAGAAATTGAGAAACAGATAGGAAGGCACGTGGCAGGTCTTGTAGAAGATGGGGCAACGCTACAAATGGGAATTGGAGGAATCCCGAATGTGGTGCTGAATAATCTTACCAATCATAAAAGACTGGGGATTCATACGGAAATGTTTTCAGACGGAATTTTACCTCTCATCGAAAAGGGAGTTATCACCGGAGAGGAAAAAGAGATCAAAACCGGAAAACTGGTTACCTGTTTCGCGGTTGGTTCCCCTAAGTTATATGACTTTGTAGATGATAATCCACTGGTGCATTTTAAGGAAGCTGCTTACACCAATGATACGGCCATCATTAGGAGAAATCCAAAAGTGACCGCGATCAACTCGGCTATAGAAATTGATCTTACCGGGCAGGTTTGTGCAGATACCATTGGAAAGATACAGTACTCGGGAGTGGGTGGACAAATGGACTTTATAAGAGGTGCTTCACTTTCTCATGGAGGAAAAGCGATTATTGCGATGCCTTCTATTACCAAAAATGGAGTTTCCAAAATAGTTCCTTATCTAAAGGAAGGTGCCGGAGTGACCACCACCCGTGCCCATGTACATTATATTGCTACTGAATATGGAGTGATTGATCTTTTCGGGAAGAATCTGAAACAAAGAGCCGAGGCATTGATCTCGATAGCACATCCAGATCACCAGGATGAATTAGCAAAACAGGCTTTTGAGCGGTTGAACGCTTAAATTTAAATTTATTTCTATACTACCTTAAGCGGAACGAATTCATACTGAAAGCGTTCCGCTTCTTATTTTTTATCTGTCTATAACTGAAGTTCAATTACTTCAGAAATAATCTTTCAATGATTTAAGTGCTGTTTCATGACTGCGGTCATATTTTAAAAGTATGCCCAATCCTATTTTTATACCATCATTAAAACTAGAAATCATGACTTTTTATCAAAAACAACTTTCAGAATTTACAAGAGATTTTTATGCAGGAGCATCTACAGGAATCATAGTTTCAAGTTGTCTTGGATCTATTGCAGCCATGCTTATACTAATGAATGGTCACGGACTGGCAGATATGATCCAGCTTGGAATGATCGTAGTGGCCTGTATGTGGTACAATGCTTCAGTCCTGGCGCAATTAAAAGCAAAGTTTGTTTTCAATTCTTTAATTATTAGCATATTAATGAGTACTACCTTTATTCTTATCAATATCTTTCAGTAGATGATGAAAGATGTAAAGGATCGAAAGGATATTCATAAACTGGTACTGGAATTTTACAGCAAAGTTCGAGAGAACGAGGAAATAGGTTACTTTTTCAATACGACCATTCAGGATTGGGATTCGCACCTGGAAAAGATCACCGATTTTTGGGAAAGTAACCTCTTTTTCACCGGTAGTTTTCAAGGAAATCCTGCCATCGCCCACGTAGAAGTTGACAGGGCACATCAAAATACCATTACCGAATATCACTTTGGTATCTGGCTCAACCTCTGGTTCCAAACTATAGATGAGCTTTTTAAAGGAGAAATGGCATCCCGTCTTAAGAACAATGCCCGCAAAATGTCCACCCACCTCTTTCTTAGGATCTACCAGAGCAGGCAATCAAAAATTAAATAGCCGTACTTCTTATTTTCAAGCTGAATTATTCAGTCAATGCTTGATCTATCGGCTACACTTCATATTTAAATGGAAAACGGCAGTAATTGCCCGTATGAGGTTGACTAAAATGAGATTCAGAAATATTAACCGTGGTATACGAAAATTGGTATCTCTACATTCATCTCTGCGGAAAATCCATGCCTTGAATGAAGCAATCTATCACAAATACTTAGGTTTTTTCCAACTACGAATATGATATGAAACTGTCTCTGAATTTCTCTGAATAGATCCCTGGTGAATGGTACGGGTGTTTCAAACGGAATATTCCTGTTATCCTGATTTGGATATTTTACATCCCCATCTTTGATTTCAAGTAGTGTAAATTGAGACGATTGTAAGAATTGAAGTTTGTCTAGAATATTTTTCTGTTCCTGAACTGCTAAAACAGCGGGATCTACTGGAAAAACCGTCTTTTCAGGTTTCTCATAAGTACATCCTCCAGGTACGGCAATAATATTGCACTTGATCTTTCTAACTACCTCATAAGCATGATCTCCAAGGATTGGATGGGCATGCTCATTCTGGCTTACTGCGCCTATAAAAATTAAGTCGATCTTTTTTTCTATGAGCGCTTTTCTTATCGCACTAATAAGGTTTTCTGAAGACAGAATAAGATCGAATTTATGCAGTTTTGGTTTAGAATACGCGCCAAGAAAATTTACAGTGTTTTGTAGCGCATCGAGCGTAGAAACCAGTTCCTTTTCAAGGCCTTTACTGGCAGATCTTTCAAAATTGAAATTGTGAATATTCAGAATATGAAAATTCACCTCCTTATCCTGAAGGAAATCTACCGCATATTTACCTGCATTGGTCGAGGTTTCTGAAAAATCGGTTAGTATTAGAACATTCATCTATCTTCACTTAATACAGCGAAATTAGGTGAAGTCTTTCTGCAAAAAAATGATGAAAATCAGTTCTTACAAATTTATTGAGCTAGTGATTATTTCACCATTTTCAAGGCCTGGGAATCCAGTAGTTTTATATTCCGACCCTCGATCTCAATAAGTCCTTCTTTTTTAAATTCTGAAAGTGTTCTTATTAAACTTTCCGGAGCCATTCCAGCAACTCCAGCCAGGTCTGCTCTTGAAATCCTGATACTTTTTAGCGGATGTTTTTCGATCCTTTCAGCAAATAAAAGAATAGTGTTGGCCGTTTTCTTTCTTACTGAGCCGTAGGCCATATCCATTAATTGCTTTTTTAGCTCAGACAGGTTGTTGTTCAAAACCTCAACAAGTTGCATCGTGATCCTGGGGTTTCCAGCGAGGATCTTTTGAAATTCCTCTCTCGAAACCGTATACAACTGAGTCTCTTCCATAGCGGTGGCATAATCTTCATAGGATGACTGAGGATCATTTGCGTGGTTTCCGAAAAAATCATCTTCCTTATACAGCTCGGTGATCAGCTCTTTTCCCTGGTTATCCAGACGATGAGCCTTTACGATCCCACGTTTAACGAGATAGAAATAATTCGCGTGTTTATCTTTCTCATAAATAGTTTCTCCCTTTTTAAAATACTGAAGTTCCTGTTTCGAGAATAGTTCCCTAAGATCGTTCAGGTCCTTCAGCTTCTCTTCATCCTCAGGCGTTTCCTCTTTGATATAGGATTTTAGAATAGCCACTTTTGCCAGCCTGCTTTCAATAGCACTTAACAACTCTTCTTCTTCAAAAGGTTTGGTCAAATAATCATCTGCGCCCAGGTCCATTCCTTTGCGAATATCCTTATGTTCGGTTTTTGCTGAAAGAAATATAAATGGAATGTTTAAAGTTGAAGGATTTTTACTGAGAGCTTCTAAAACTCCATAGCCGTCGATCTCTGGCATCATGATATCACAAATAATGATATCAGGAATTTCCTGCTTTGCGGTCTCGATTCCAAGTTTTCCATTAGATGCAGTGATCACATTGTAGTTGGAAAGTTCAAGCAATTCTGCCGTATTTTCCCGTACAGTGACATCATCTTCTATTAGCAACAATTTTTTCATAAGTCGGCTTAAAATTTTATCGGGTTAGGACTTATCCATAGGAACTTCTATGGTAAAGGTGGTCCCTTTATTTTCTTCACTTTCAAACTGGATCGTTCCTCCAAGATTCTCAAGATGAGTTTTCGCAATGTTCAACCCAATTCCTGTCCCCTGGTCCAGCAAAGCATTTTCAGCTCTAAAATATCGTTCAAAAATATGTTTTTGATCTTTCTTCGGAATCCCTCTACCCTGATCTTTAATTTTGAAAACGATTAGATCATCATGGAAATCGACCATGAATTTAATGGAAGTATTTTCCGGAGAATATTTGATCGCGTTCCCTAATAAATTGGAAAGGATCAATTCAAGGATCTTTTCATCCATAAAAAACTCTACATCCTCTATATCTTTTGGGTAAGAGATCTCCTGACCATCTTTAAGGGTAATATTCGCATTGTAAATGACTTCGTTGATAAGTCGCTTTAATCCGAATTTTGAATATTTGTACTGTCCTCTTCCACTATCCAGACGTTCAATGGAAAGAAAATCATTCAAAATATTGTTGAGATAATGAACCTTATTTCTAATGGTCACGAGATGCTTCTCGCGCTTGGGCTGTTGTTCTTCTTTGGTATATTTTTCAGCAAGAGTTGCAGAAGTAAGGATTCCGCTTAAAGGAGTTTTGAATTCGTGAGATACCAGGGACAGGAACTTTGTTTTTAGTTCATTAAGCTCTTTTTCTTTATGTAGAGCATCTTTGATCTTTTCTTCGGCTTCTTTTCTGCGATTAATTTCTTCTCCCAGTTCGACGTTCAGGTTTTTAAGATCTTCTACGCTATCACTTAGTTCCCGGGTTCTGACTTCAATTTTCTCTTCAAGTTCAGTATTTAGCTCTCTAATTTGTCTCTGAGTCTCCTTACGGATCGTGATATCTATGATTAGCGACATCACATACCTTTCACCCTCGATCTCGAATGGATTTAGACCAGCTTCCACAGGAAATAGTGAACCATCCTTTTTAACTCCATAAAGATCCCGACCATGTCCCATCTGGCGCTTTTCACTCTTATCGATGAACTGGTCGACATGCTTATGATGTATATGGTGATAATCTTTGGGTACAAGACGATCGAGATGTTGATTCAATAGTTCGCCTTGCTGGTAACCAAACATTTCTTCAGCAGCAAGATTAGCTGCCACAACGATCTGACTGGAATTTACTACGATAATACCTTCCGAAGCGGCCTGGAACAGTAAATTAAGAATGTTCTTGTTGTCGAAAAAATTTTCCTGCAAAATGGGTTTCGTTTAAGATCACTAAGTTAAAATCTTTTTGATGATCCCAATAAAGTTGAAAACCTTATTCGTCTAAACCCGGAGTATGATCCTCATACCCATCTTTAAATGTTTTGCTGGTCTTATAATCATCGGAAAGGACTTTATAAACCGTTAGGAGAAAAAGAGCCTGACCTGCGATCATAAGATAAAAAACCGGTGCAAAACTAATTCCTGTAGAAGCCAGTATGGTGAGAAGCAATAAGATCACACTGGTAATGATCAAAAAAGTGATGCCTGTAATTTTCATCGTTTTCTCTTTAATTTACAGATAATTAGAGGTAATGATTCTTAATATTTATCTAAAATGTTTGAGAATAGATTAATCTATTCATGATTTCTGTCATATTTTTTCATGTGTGTATCTTTTAGCTTTACGTATGAACCAGAAATTATGATGTGATGCTCAACCAGATACACCATTTATAAATTCCCAAAAAGTCCGGTACTGAGCAACTTTACGCAAAGGAAATTAAATCTGCTTGGTTGAAGATATGATACCATACAGAATTTGCATGTTTATTTTAATCTTGAAAACACAAGGCAGGGAAGAGCTAAATTTTGTGAGTTACAATGCGCAATTCCGGGCTTCAGGATTCCTGCCAGTGCTGGCAGGGAATATTTTGAAAACGCACTAAAGATGGCTTTGAACGAGTTGATCACACAACTTGAAAAGAGAAATGCCGTAATACAAATTGTCTAATTAAAAACTAAGTATCATGAAAACTATATTCGTACCAGTTGACTTTTCGAAATATTCTGAAAACGCTCTCGAGGTGGCCGCCGGCATCGCAAAGAAGCATGGTTCCCGAATCATTCTCGTACATATGCTGGGAATAGCCAACTCTTACCTTACCAAAGACCAGCAGCAGGAAGTATTTAACGTGATGTATTATATCAAGATCGCAGAACAGCATTTTAAAGAACTTCGGAAAAAGGAATATCTAAAAGGGATTGAAGTAGCGGAAGTCATGAAGCCTTATCGAATTTTCTCTGAAATCAATACCATCGCTGCAGAACATGACAGCGATTTGATCGTGATGGGATCCCATGGAGCGACGGGAGTAAAAGAAGTTTTTATAGGTTCCAATACCGAAAAGGTGGTACGTACAGCAGATATTCCCGTACTCGTTATCAAGGAAAGAAGTCCAGACTTCCATATTGATAAAGCGGTGTTCGTAACCGATTTTCATAATAGCAATCAGGACTCTTTTAAAAAGGCCAGAAAGTTTTTTAGTTATTTTGACGTTGAGCCAAAGTTGCTATATATCAATATTCCTGAAAAATTTATGAGCACGGCCGAAATAAAACGCAATGCGCATAATTTTATGAGTACCGCAGGGATAGATCCCACAGACTTCGACAAACACGTAGTATTTTATGCTGATTATACCGCTGAAAGAGGTGTGTTCAATTATTGTGAAGAGGCGAAAATAGATGCTATCGCTATTTCCACGCATGGTAGAAAAGGCCTGGGTCATTTCTTCTATGGCAGTGTGGGAGAAGATGTAGCAAATCATGCTGATGTTCCAGTAATCACCTTTAAGATCTGAAAATGAACAAGGGAGCTATAAATTGTTAGCTCCCTTTTTTATTCTGAAAATGTGATACTAGAAAGAATTCAGTGCTATTTCCACCATTTCGTTGAGTTTCTGCTCTCTCATTTCTGCGGAAATCTCTTCAGTAGTTAACAGTGAATCAGAAATCGTTAAAATAGATAATGCCTTTACTCCAAATTTGGCAGCCAGCGTGTAGATTGCCGCCGTTTCCATTTCAGCACAAAGCACTCCATATTTAGCCCACTGTTTAAAATAATCAACCTTCTCATCATAAAAGAAGTCGGATGACAGAACGTTACCGGCATGAAATGGAATAGTGTTTTTCTCAGCGAAATTTATGGCCTTTAGTAAAAGGTCGATATTGGCGGTTGGAGCAAAGTCGGCATTACCAAATACAGCTCTGTTCAAGGAAGAATTTGTAGAAGCCGACATGGCGATCACAATATCCATCAATTTTAGCTCTGGCTGGAAGGCACCGGCGCTCCCAACCCTGATAAGGTTTTGAACTTTATAGGTCTTCAGCAATTCGTGACAATAAATGAGCGTAGATGGAATGCCCATTCCCGTTCCCTGTACCGACACCCTTTTTCCCCGGTAAGTTCCGGTAAAGCCCAGCATCCCCCGAATATTATTATAGCAAAAACTATCTTCGAGAAAGGTTTCAGCGATCCACTTTGCCCGCAAAGGATCCCCGGGAAGTAAAACCGTTTCGGCTATATCACCTTTTTTCGCTTCTATATGTATACTCATGGCTTTTGTATTGCATTAGTTTCTAATGTGATTCAGAGATCGATCAATTCTTTCTTTTTAGTAAACTTATTATAGAAACTGTTGAATCCTGGACTAAAAAGTATCACTTACTAATTAAATCGTCATTGAAAATAATTGTGAATCAGGTTTATTCCTGTTCAATCTAAGATCAAATGCCATACATACATTTCTTACGAATGGCCTTCCTTTCTCGGTAACAATGATATAATTTGAATCTCTTTCAATGAGTCCGTCATCTGCCATCTCCTGCAAACTAATAAGCACATCGGGCAATTCCTGGAAAGTTTGATCTGTCGTATACCAGGAAGTTTTCAGCTTACACATTAAATTGAGAACATGTTTTCTAATAATCAGATCTTCTTCATTTAGAATATGTCCCCTTAATAAGGGTAGCATCCCATTATTCACCAGATTTTGATATTCTTCCACACCCTTAACATTCTGCGCGAAACCATACCAGCTATCACTAATCGCAGAAACACCAAGCCCTAACATAGCCTGAGTTTTAGAAGCTGTGTAGCCCATAAAATTTCTATGCAGCGTTTTATTATCTAATGCCATACTGAGAGTATCAGTTCTTAAAGCAAAGTGATCCATCCCAATTTCTACATAACCGGCATCCAGTAAGATTTGTTTACCAGTTTCATACTGCACGCGTTTTTCAGCAGCGGTGGGCAGATCCTTCTCATTAAAACCTCTCTGCCCGCTACCTTTGATCCACGGAATATGCGCATAACTATAAAAAGCGATCCTGTCTGGCATAAGCTCCAGAGTGCGTTGCATGGTATAAATGATATCATTTCTGGTCTGAAATGGCAATCCAAATATGATATCATGACCTACTGAAGTAAAGCCAGCTTCCCTCGCGTTTTGGGTTGCGAGGAGGACATTTTCAAACGACTGAACTCTATGAATAGCTTTCTGAACTTCTGGGTTATAATCCTGAACTCCATAGCTTACCCGGTTAAATCCAAACTTTGCAAACAGCTCGAGGTGTTCCCTGCTGGTATTATTGGGATGCCCTTCAAAACTAAATTCGGCAGCTTGAGATCTTTTAGCGCGTTTGAATATTCCTTCCAGTAGATAACCCAGGTTTTCAGCAGAAAAGAAAGTAGGAGTGCCTCCTCCCAGGTGCAGTTCCTTGATGACCGGTTTTTCCGGAAATAAAGTACAGTACATCTCCCATTCTTTTAGAACCGAATTGATATAGGGAACCTCCATTCCGTGGTTTTTTGTAATTCTTTTGTTACAACCGCAAAAGGTGCAAAGACTTTCACAGAAAGGTAGATGTATATAGAGGCTTATACCTTCAGAGGAATTTGATTCTTTAAAACTTTGAATAAGCGAGGATGTCCAGGCATTTCCTGAAAAGCTGTCCTGATCCCAATAAGGCACAGTTGGATAACTGGTATACCTGGGACCCTGGATATTATACTTCTGAACTAAGGCTGAATGAGTCATAGTAAAATTTTGAATTCAAAACTATGAACAGGTTCAAGAAGGAAATATGACAAGCGTCAGTTAAGTGGAAATTTTATCTTCTGAAGTAATTTCAGAATGAAGGAGAAATCGAGTCAATACAGTACAAGGTTTAGCAACTAAAGTTTGGAAGAATCTGAAGTATTCTATGTTATTAAAATACTTAATTGATCCAAAACAAAATAGAAAAGCACCTGATTAAAAAAATCCTGCACGATTGGATGCAGGATTTATTATTTAAAAATATGTAAAGGCAACTATTTGGACTGAATCAACTGAAAGGCTTCTCTAACCTGTCCTTTGATCATTTCCGGCATCTGGCTTTGATCGAGTTTTTCAAATTGCTCCAGATTAAGGTCGGGACCTACCACATATTGATACTTTCGATCTTCGCTTACTATTATAGACACAATAGCAACATGATCTCTTTGCGTAGTGTTTATGGCTACCTGATTTGGAATTACTTCAAAATCTATATGAAAGTTTTGAATGTTTTCATCGATCTCTTTCTTATCCATATTCAAGTAAAGATCGTCCAGAATCTTCTGACCACTATGATATTCGGCTATTTCGCCATTCCCGTTATTGAGTTTTAATGTCGGATTTTCCATTTCTTCTAAGTTTATGAAAGCTAAGATATCATCACTTTCAGATTTTTTTCAAAAATAAAAACCAAAACCCTGGTAAAATATTCTAAAAGTTGAGTGTAAATTACCAAAATCCAATCCCGGAACTCTATAAAAAAAGCCCTGCATCTCTGCAAGGCTTTAATCTACTAGTGGTCCCACTTGGGCTCGAACCAAGGACCACCTGATTATGAGTCAGGTGCTCTAACCAACTGAGCTATGGGACCTGATACGTATTCGTATCGCGAGCGCAAATTTAGATAATTGCCTCTTACGCACCAAACAAATTAATTCTATTTTTCCTGGCAAAGCTCAACCAGGACTCCGTTACCATCTTTAGGATGCATAAATGCTACTATTTTATTATCGGCACCCTGTTTTGGAATCTCATTTATTAACCTGAAACCTTCAGATTTTAAACGGGTTATCTCCTTTTCAATATCGTCTACCAGAAAGGCCATGTGATGTATCCCCTCTCCCCGCTTCTCCAAAAATTTTGCAATCGGACTATCATCCCTGGTTGCCGCAAGCAATTCTATCTTACTATCACCAATCTTAAAAAATGAAGTATTTACACCTTCCCCATCTACCTCTTCGGTTTTATAATGCTCTGCTCCTAAGATCGCTTTGTAGGTTCTGTTAGCAGCTTCCAGATCTTTTACCGCAATACCTATATGTTCTATCTTTTTCATGATTTTATATTTTTCGATGCAAATATCTATATTTCAGCTTAGACTATTCAAATTCATGCGAATGAAGAAGAATCACAGTTAAAAATTTTACTTTTGTAGCATGGAAGAAACAAACAGACAGAAGAAGATAGGTGGATTGTTGCAGAAGGACCTGGCCGATATTCTGCAAAACTCACTAAGAGAAAGCGGGCGTACAGGAATTTTGATCTCAGTTTCAAAAGTTCGGGTAACTACAGATCTCTCGATCGCCAAAGCATATGTTAGCATTTTCCCTTCTAAACATCAGGAGGAAGTCATTGAGGAAATCAATGAGAATAAGTATAAGATTAAGCATGAAATGGCTCAGCGAACCAGGCATCAACTAAGAAAAATGCCCGATCTTAGTTTCTTTGTAGACGATTCTCTGGAATATATCGACGGAATTGAGAAATCCATCAAAGGAAAAGAGGATCCTGTATCCAATCCAGATCTTTTAGATAAGAGGAAAAAATCTTAAGTTGAAGTTCCCACTCTATATTGCCAAACGCTACCTGTTCACTAAGAGCAAGAGCAATGCGATCAATATTATTACAATTATCGCTGCAATTGGAGTATTTGCAGGAGCATTTTCATTATTTATCGTATTAAGCGGATTCTCAGGATTACGCGATTTCAGTCTTTCCTTTTCGAACGAATTCGATCCCGATCTTAAAGCTTTACCAGATACTGGAAAAATTATTCAGTTATCTGAAGAGCAGGAAGACAGGTTATTGAAAATCGAAGGAATTGAAGAGCTTACGCAGGTTATCGAGGAACGTGTCATTCTTAGTTATAAACAGAAGTCAAACCCTGCCTATATCAAAGGTGTGGACGCGAATTATCAGCAGGTCAACCAGATCGACAGTGCTATTGTTTTTGGCACCTGGCTTACTAAAAGCGAGCCGCAGGTGGTTATTGGAAACGGACTCTCCCGTTTGCTTGATATTGGCACTTTCAATTATCAGAATTTACTGAAGATCATGGTGCCCAAACCAGGAAAAGGACAGGTAACCATGACCAATATCCAAAATGCTTTTTCCACCCGGCAGACCATAGTTAGCGGTGTTTATAGCGTTAATGAGGAACTGGATTCAAAATATGTTTTTACCAATATCAATTTTGCCCGTGATCTGCTAAGCATGCAGCCTGATGAAGTAACGGGCGTGGAATTTAAAATTTCTTCGGAAGCAGATCTCGACAGAATTTCAGAAGAGATTATTGCAGTACTGGGCGATAATGTACAGATCAAAACCCGTGAAGAACTGAATGATGCGCTGAACAAAATGCTAAATTCTGAAAACCTCTTTGTTTACCTTATTTTCACACTGGTACTTACGATCGCGTTATTTAATGTGGTAGGTTCTATTATCGTTATGATCCTGGATAAACGGGAAAATATGAAGACTCTGCACAGTCTTGGTGCTACTACTAGACAAATAAGAAATATCTTTTTTTACCAGGGGATGTTGATGACCGTTTTGGGCGGACTTTTAGGCCTTGGATTTGCCATTGTCCTTATCCTTCTGCAAATGCAATTTGACCTGGTCATGATTACTCCCAGCCTGCCCTATCCTGTGCAAATGCGCGCGAAAAATGTCATTATCGTCGTAGCTACGATCTTTACCCTTGGTTTCATTGCGTCCTATATCGCTGCAGGAACTACCAGAAAAGCTTTAAAATAATTAAGCGAATTCGTAACCTGCAAACTCCTTCTCTACCTCATCAAAAACTCTAAAGACGTCTACAGAATCATCACTGGTAACCATTTTCATACGATACTCCTTAAAGTGCGGAATTCCCTTAAAATAGTTGGTATAATGACGACGTGTTTCGAACACACCCAGACGCTCTCCTTTCCAGTCTATAGACATCTGTAAATGTCGTCTGGCAGCGTACACACGCTCTTCCAGCGTTGGGGGTGCCATATGTTTTCCGGTCTCAAAATAATGCTTTACTTCCCGAAAAAACCACGGATAGCCAATACTTGCACGACCAATCATTGCCCCATCAAGTCCAAACTCATCACGCATTAGCATGGCTTTCTCTGGAGAATCCACATCACCATTTCCAAAAACAGGAATATGCATACGAGGATTATTCTTTACTTGTGCAATTGGCTTCCAGTCGGCTTCGCCCTTGTACATTTGAGCTCTGGTTCGACCATGAATAGAAATTGCCTGACAGCCTACATCCTGTAATCTTTCAGCCACTTCGAGGATTTTTATGGAGTCATGATCCCAACCTAAACGGGTCTTTACCGTGATAGGTAAATTGGTATGTTTCACCATTGCTTCGGTTAAAGAAACCATTAAATCCACATCTTTCAGAATTCCTGCGCCAGCGCCTTTGGAAACCACCTTTTTCACCGGGCATCCAAAGTTAATATCTATAATATCCGGGCCAGATTTTTCAACGATCTCGACAGACTGTAACATCGACTCCAGGTTAGCCCCGAATATCTGGATCCCAACTGGTCGTTCTTTTTCGTAAATATCAAGTTTCATGGTACTTTTCGCGGCATCGCGAATAAGTCCTTCAGAAGAAATAAATTCAGTATACACCAAATCTGCGCCCTGCTCCTTGCATAATGCGCGAAATGGTGGATCACTCACATCTTCCATCGGTGCTAACAGCAAAGGGAAGTCTCCTACATCTATATTTCCGATTTTAGCCAAAGCCTTTCAGTTTTATGCTGCAAAAATAAGAAATAAACCGGAAGTAAAAATTATGGTCTTAATCGTTCTCTTTCAGCTTCATCGATCGTACGCTGATTGTCACTCAGTCTAAAGTTTCCGAAGTTATATTTAAACCCTATCTGGACATTCCTGTTTTCAGAAAAAGAAAAGAAACTGTTGCTCTGGTTCAAATATTCTGAAGTAAGGCGAGTGTTAGTAGAATTAAATATATCGTTCACATTTAAACTTAGCTCTGCCCGGTTGTCCCATAACGTCTTTCTTAAACCAATACTTACAGTCGTCATTGGCTCCAGGTTGTAAGATCCAGATAGATAATCTGAAAGATATTGCGCAAACAAAGTTCCTTCGAAAGTACCATCCTTCGACAACGTAAAGATATTATAGACGTATGCCTGAACACCTTCAGCTTCTATAGTCACTTCAGCATTATTACTCTCCAGGGCAAGCAACGTATTTTCCATACGGAATAGCGAAGTAAAAAATTGTGCATACCAGAAATCTGTGATAGACGTTCCATGAAAAATATCAATTCCGTAGGATTTCGAATCCAGCAGATTCTGATTCACATTACGAATGGTAAGGTTTTGATTGTCCTGAAATACTAGGACTTCCGGAGCTTCCCCAAGATCCTTAAAATAGAAATCAAAGAACCAGGCGTTGTTAAGAGTATAGCTTAGAGTAACATTATTACTAATGGACGCGATAAGATTTGGGTTTCCAGCGTTGAAATTTGTCTCATTCAGGAAATATCGGAATGGATTCAGACTTTCATATCGTGGTCGTTGAATTCTTCGGCTATAATCCAACGTGAAACTATGATTGTCTGAAGCCCGATATTGCAGGTATGCCGTTGGAAACAATTCAAAGTATTCGCGATCATTGATAGTTTCAACACTCATGCTCTCCCCTGTTCTATCGGTATATTCCCCGCGCAGTCCTAATTTACCACTCCATTTCGTCCAGTCGTGACTTATAGAAAAATAAGCTGCATAAATATTTTCATCATATAAAAATACATCTCCCAGTTCATCATACAGCGATTCCAAACGTCGCTCATTCATATACTCGATCCCACTTTCAGATTCAATAGCAGAATATTTGAGTCCGCTTTCAAAAGCAGATTCCCCAATCGTCGTGGAATAATCTGCCTGTGCAGTGTATATATCGATCTCCTGGCTGGCATCGGTTTCAAATTCAAGTGCATTGAGACGCTGACCCTGAGGATTGAAATATTGAGAAAAGACAGTTTGCTCACGATCCTGGTCAAACCTTGTATAATGGGCTTTTAAGGAAAGATCGCTACCATTTTCAAAGGAGGTGGTATAATCAAGATTTAATGCAACGTTATTTTGATCTGTAAAAACGCCGGAGTCTGTGACCAAAGTGGAGTCAAGTCCTCCGGAAGCATTTCTCATCTCGGTCGTTACGTCGTTATCGAATTCACGGTTTGGTGAAAAATTAGCATTCACAGAAAAGTTAAGATTGCTCTTTTCTGAAAGTTCGAAATCTATAATCGCGTTGGCGTTATGAGCCTGGCTTGTAGTTTCTCTTGTAAAATCTGTGTCCCATCTGGAAAAGGGCTGCCCATCCTGAATAAAATTGATATAGGAATCATCGTTCTTATAATCCTTACGCGGACTAAAATTGTAATTCGCGAATACATTCACCTTATCACCCTGGAAATAATGACTGGTCCCAATCTTGTATTTTGAATAGATCGCCTGGGTATAAGTTCCTTCTACGCTACCCTTGTAACCCGGAGTAATACTTTTACTGGTTGTGATATTAAGGATCGCTCCTCCTTCAGCATCGTATTTTGCTGGAGGATTCGTGATGATCTCAATAGATTTAATGTTTTCTGCGGAATAAGATTCCAATAATGTCTGCAATTCTGAAGCAGATAAATAGATCTTGCGATCATTCAAATACACCTGCACTGCGGCGTTTCGAACCATCAATTGTCCCTGGTTATCAATCACACCCGGTGATTTCTTTAGAATATCCCAGGTATTTCCAGAGGATAAAGTAGAATTCTCCACATCAAACACGATACGATCCACTTCCCTGCTAATTCTTGGTTTTCTAGCTTGAATAGTTACCTCATCAAGATCTCCCGAAGATGGTGAAACTTTCAAAGTTTTAAGGTTAGTGTCTCCTTTTACTTTGATCTTCTTCAGCAGGTCATCATAACCTACATAAGTTATTTTTAGTACGTAATTATCATCCTTGATATCCTTCAGCAAAAAGCTCCCATCCTCTTCACTCACCGTTCCTTTGACGACAGAAACTGAATCCTGGGCGTTCAAAAGAATGACGTTCGCGTATGCAAGTGGGTCATTGTTAAGGTCGGTTAACTTTCCTGAAAGTTCATTTTGTGAAAATACCAGCGTACTTAAAAAGCAAAGTAAAATGCTTAGAGATGGTCTAATATTCATGTTTGGTTAGTTCGGTTTGTTTGGTAACAAGGGCAAATATAACTTTTATGTGATTTTTATCAAGAAAAAGCTTTCATATCAATCTGAAGCTAAATTAATTAGTAATTGTTCAACAATCCTCGTAAAATCAACGAATAAAACACTCTTTCGCCTAAAATTACTTTGTATTACCGGTATAAAAATCCTGTTTTTTCAAGTATTTGAGTCCGCTTGATTGTTGATCAAGATATCTTTTAGTTCTCAGGTATCGGCTTTTGTTGAATTCATCAAAATTTTCAGCTTTATCATCTACACTGCTAATATGAACATCTCCCGAGGAATGAATAAATTCATTATTACCAATCCACATTCCTACGTGTACAACTTTTTCTGAAGTAGAATCTGTTGCCGGTCTACCAAAGAACAGTAGATCCCCTACTTCCAGCTTGCTGAAATCTGATTCGTCGTCCACGAGCGTACCCTCTTTGATCTGTTGAGAAGCATCCCTGGGAATGACCACGCCGTTCATGAAGTAAATCGTCTTGGTGAATCCGCTACAATCTACTCCTTTCGCAGAGGTTCCTCCCCATAAATAAGGTAAACCCATCAATTTTTTTGAAACCCTCGTTAAACTTTCACCATCAGGTTCCAGATTCTGTAACCATTCCCCGTAGTTCTTCGCATCCTCTTTAGAAACGTAGGCTTCACGCGCATCAGGATATCTAACTTTATAAAATTCACCTGAATCTTCCAGAAATTCCAGGACAGCCCCGGTTACCAGATCTGTAACGGGATTAGAATCCAGATCAGCCTTAGCATAGGAGTTCCCATAGGCTTTCGTGAAAATGATCTTTTCTGAATTTTTCCAGTTATTAAATTCACTTTCGTTAATGGTCGTAATTCCTCCGTGGTCCACCCACGAAAGATAATCGTCTGGAGTTTGAATATAATACCATTGCTCAGTTCGTTTCCAGATCTTTACAGGAGTTCCGAGCGTAGCCTGAGTCACAAGTTCAGAAGAATGTTTGCTATCTCCTCTTAGGTTAGCCACCGAAACGTCAATGATCCCGTAAAGCTTTTCACCCAATGCTTCGGAAGGTAAAACCTGAATACTGTCTTTATAATTAACACCTGCCGAATCAAGATCTAATAAAAGTCTATTTTTAGCTTCTTCTGAATTGGTTTCACCTTTGAGAATGATTCCGTTCTTATCTTCTTCCGCAGAAATATCAAAAAGTGCTACCCGTTTGTCTGGAGCAAATTCAGTTCTGGTTTGTTCTACGATTTCTTCGACCTGACCAGTTTTAGCCGATTCTTTGTTGGATTCACCACAGGAAAGGAAGAAAATTGCTGCTAGAAAATATATAATAGATCTGGTTTTCATAATTAAGATTTTATAAGATCAAGGATCTGAAGATCATATTGCTGGAAACTACTTTGAGCTCCCGTGCGATCAACCGCAGTAATCCCTATTTTGATCAATATATTGTTGTCTTTATTCTGAATTGGGAGCGAATGTGAATCCTGTTCCTTATTCAAAATTCTGTAATTCCAGCCACTATTTTCATACTGGTAATATACCACCCACCTGAAGTGCTCATCTAAACTGGAATTCTTTATAGTATATTCTGAAGCTGTTTTAGCTAGTTCGATATGCGGAATTTCAGGAGTTTCAGAAGATAACCATGGACTTGCCGGTACCAGGGCATTTTGTTGATAAGGACCGTTTTTTAAGGAATTTCTGAGTTTCTCGCTTTTCATCAGCGGTCCAATATTCCAGTGAACCACACCAGGGCTATCCGGAAGAATTCCACGCGAGATCATGATCTGTGAGGCAATTTCACCTGGTGTTTCTTCGTCCAGAGCAAGATTAATTCCCGGCCATAAATGTCTTCCAACTACATTTTCAGATTCCCACCAACCCAATAAAACCGGAAAGCTTTGCCCTACTTTTGCCGTGGGCCAGTAGAGCTGCGGAGTGAAATAATCGATCCAGCCTTTATTCAGCCATAATTTTGCATCAGCATATAATTCTTCATACTGGTCCATTCCTTTGATACTCGCAGGAAAACCGGGTCTCCAGATACCAAACGGACTAATCCCGAATTTTACGAAAGACTTTTCAGCTTTGATTTCGCCGGCAATTCTTTCAATAAAATCATTAACGCTTTTACGCCTCCAATCGGCTCTGGAAAGTTCACCTCCACTAGTCTGGTATTTCTGGAAACTTACATCATCCGGGAATCCGCTTTTACCATTATAAGAAGCATATGGATAGAAATAATCATCAAAATGAACGGCATCAATATCATAGCGTTCCACAATATCCATCACTACTGCAGCCGAATGTTCCTGAACCTTTTCACTTCCCGGATCCATCCACCACATCCCATTTTTCAGTTCCATTACGAGTTCAGGATTGGTCTTTACAATAGATTTTTCACCAATCTCCTTACCGGTGGTATGATGTGCCCGGTATGGATTGAGCCAGACATGAAGCTCCAGACCTCTTAAATGAGCCTCTTCTATCCAGAATTCCAGCGGATCGTAAAAGGGTTCTGGTGCCTTGCCACTTTTGCCGGTAAGAAAATAGGACCATGGCTCCAGTTCGCTTTGATATAGAGCATCAGCCTGCGGCCGAACCTGTAAAATGACCGCATTGAAATTATTTTCTTCAAGAAAATCAAGCATTTCCAGGGCTTCCTTTTTCTGTACTTCAGTAGATAAACCTGCTTTACTCGGCCAGTTAATATTTGCAACCGTTGCGATCCAGGCTGCTCTAAATTCGGCTATATCAAGCGGTGCTTCAATAAACGTATTTTCAGTAATTTTTTCTGAAACTTCAGGACTTTCCATCTCCTTCTGAACCAGTGTATCTATTGTTTCTGGTTGCTTTTCAGCTACTGGAACATTTTTGGTTGATTTACAGGAATATGCAAAAAACGCCAGAAGAATCAGCGATAAGGATTTATAATATTTGAAAGATTTGATCATTAACTATTCTGTAGAAAATTAGTGATCGCCAGTCTTACACTACCATACTCTAGTAATAAAGCTTTTGCCTGCTCTTCGTCTATATCCAATTCATCCATGATCATTTGAGTTCCACGTCCTACCAGCTTTTTGTTAGATAACTGCATATCTACCATCTTATTTCCTTTGATCTTTCCTAACCTGATCATGGTAGACGTTGTGATCATATTCAACACCATTTTCTGCGCTGTTCCAGCTTTCATCCTTGTACTTCCCGTTACAAATTCTGGCCCCGTGATCACTTCTACTGGAAATTCTGAAGCATTTGCCAATGGACTTCCAGAGCTACAGGTAACACATCCCGTGATAATATTATTCTCTCTGGCTTTTTTAATTCCGCCAATCACATAAGGCGTGGTTCCCGATGCGGCAATACCTACCAGAACATCCTTCGCAGAGATCTTATGTTGCTGAAGATCTTTCCATGCCTGTTCCCGGTCATCTTCTGCATTTTCAACAGCATTCCTCAAAGCCGTATCACCACCGGCAATTAGACCAATTACGATACCTGGTTCAACCCCAAATGTGGGCGGACATTCTGAAGCGTCCAGAACTCCAAGTCGGCCACTAGTACCAGCTCCAATATAAAAAAGCCTTCCTCCTGCTCCTAGTTTTTCAACGATCCTGTCTACCAGAACTTCAATTGCCGGAATTACTTTTTGCACACTTTCAGCCACGGTTTGATCCTCCTTGTTGATATTCTTCAGAAGTTCTACAGTATTCATCTTTTCAAGATGATCATAATTTGATGCCTTTTCAGTATCAGGTTTCAGGAAATCCATAGTCAGTTTTTTGATGCAATGCCTTTGTGGTATAGACTTCAGCAAAGAAATTTACAAGCTCTAAAATAGCATTATCGAATGCTTTCACACAGCGAAACAAACATAAACTTGAAATTTTATATAAGACTATTAATTCAATTATATTTGTAGTCTTAAAATTACCTGAATTTTTAGGCCTAAGGATACAAATACTGGAGATGAAGAACATTCGAAATTTTTGCATAATCGCGCATATCGATCACGGGAAAAGTACACTGGCAGATCGCCTGCTGGATTTTACCGGGACTGTAACCGAGCGTGAAAAACAGGAACAACTGCTGGACAGTATGGACCTGGAACGGGAACGCGGGATCACTATCAAGTCTCATGCGATACAAATGGATTATGTTCATGAGGGTGAAGAATACACGCTTAACCTTATCGACACTCCGGGACACGTGGATTTTTCTTATGAAGTATCCCGTTCTATTGCTGCTTGTGAAGGTGCTTTACTGGTAGTAGATGCCGCTCAAAGTATTCAGGCTCAAACTATTTCGAATCTTTATCTTGCCCTAGAAAACGATCTTGAGATCATTCCGGTATTGAATAAAGTGGATCTTCCCAGTGCAAATCCCGAGGTGGTGACAGATGATATAGTAGATCTTTTGGGCTGTGATGCATCAGATGTCATCCCGGCAAGTGCAAAAACAGGTATTGGAATTAAAGAGATCCTTGATGCCATTATTTCCAGAATTCCTGCTCCAACAGGAAAAGTTGATGCTCCACTTAGAGCATTGATCTTTGACTCTGTTTATAACCCATTTAGAGGTGTTGAAACTTATTTTAGAGTCATTAATGGATCTATCAGAAAAGGCGAAAAGATCAAGTTCGTTGCAACAAATAAAACATATGATGCCGATGAAGTGGGAACACTTCGTTTGAAACAATTTCCTCGAAAAGAGATCAAAACCGGTGATGTTGGTTACCTCATCACGGGTATTAAGGATGCTCGTGAGGTAAAAGTGGGTGATACTATTACCAGCGCCGTAAATCCAACTACGGAAGCTGTTGCAGGTTTTGAGGACGTAAAACCAATGGTTTTCGCCGGAATTTATCCTGTAGATACTGAAGATTACGAAGAACTAAGAGCTTCAATGGAGAAATTACAGTTGAACGATGCTTCGCTAGTTTTTACTCCTGAAAGTTCTGCAGCTTTAGGTTTTGGGTTCCGTTGTGGATTCCTTGGAATGTTACACCTTGAAATTATTCAGGAAAGACTGGAACGTGAGTTCGATATGACCGTAATTACTACGGTTCCCAACGTTTCTTACCAGGCTTACACCAATAAGAATCCAGATGAGGCTTTACTGGTAAATAACCCGTCTGACCTTCCTGAACCATCTACTTTAAACAGGGTTGAAGAGCCATTTATCAAGGCTACGATCATTACAAAATCAGATTATGTTGGGAACGTAATGTCTCTATGTATTGAAAAGCGTGGAGAAATTACCAACCAGACCTATCTCACTACAGAAAGAGTTGAACTAACTTTCGACATGCCCCTGGCAGAGATCGTTTTCGACTTCTATGACAGACTGAAAACTGTATCCAGAGGTTATGCTTCTTTCGATTATTCTCCAATTGGAATGCGCCAGTCTAAACTTGTAAAAGTTGATGTACTTCTGAATGCGAATACGGTAGATGCACTTTCTGCTCTATTACACGTGGATAACGCGTATGATATTGGAAAGAAAATGTGCGAGAAACTGAAGGAATTGATCCCAAGACAACAATTTGATATTCCAATCCAGGCCGCAATTGGCGCTAAGATCATTGCCCGTGAAACGGTAAAAGCGTTACGTAAAGATGTTACCGCGAAATGTTATGGTGGTGATATTTCCCGTAAACGTAAACTTCTTGAAAAGCAGAAAAAAGGTAAAAAGAGAATGAGACAGGTTGGAAATGTTGAAATTCCGCAGGAAGCATTTATGGCGGTTCTTAAACTGAACGATTAGTCAGAACTTTTTTATAGTCATTATTAGGGCGTTCCGCCTTCCAAAGGTCGGCGGCGGGCTATCCGTTCTAGTTTTTGGTAGCTAAGGCTTCCAAAAAGCTGCCACTACTATCCCTAACGCAAAAATTATATAGACCTCACAGGCTTCAAAACTTGTGAGGTCTTCTTATTGAGCCTATTTCCACTACATTTTTTTACTTTTGTGATAATGAGTTAATCGGTAGAAAATCTATCGACTACAAACCAAAAACTACAGACTACCAATGGCTGGACATAGTAAATGGGCGAATATTAAGCATCGTAAAGGAGCTCAGGATAAGAAAAGAGCGAAGCAGTTCACCAGGGCGATCAAAGAAATCACAGTTGCCGTAAAAGAAGGCGGAGGACCAGATCCTGAAGCTAATCCCGCCTTGCGTAATGCTATCCAGAATGCCAAAGGCGTAAATATGCCCAAGGATACCATTGAACGTGCGATCAAGAAAGCGAGTGGTGCAGATGCCGATAATTATGAAATGGTCACTTTTGAAGGTTATGGACCAAATGGAATAGCCATTTTCGTAGAAGCTACTACAGATAATACCAACAGAACTGTGGCTTCAGTTCGTTCCATCTTCAGTAAAAATGGCGGAAGTCTTGGGACCAACGGTTCTCTGGAGTTTCTTTTTGATAAAAAAGGAGTTTTTGTATTAGAAAAGGAAAATATCGAAACAGAACTTGAAGAACTGGAATTAGAGCTTATCGAAGGTGGTGCGTCAAGTTTCGATAAGGAAGACGATTATCTAACGGTATATACAGATTTCAATGATTTTGGAATGATGTCTTCGAAACTTGAAGAGCTAAATATAGAACCAAAGAATTCTGAAGTACAGCGTATTCCCTTAAATACAAATGAATTACCAGTGGAAGATGCTATCAAAATCCTGAACCTCATCGAAAAATTCGAAGATGACGATGACGTTCAGAACGTATATCATACACTGGAGGTGACCGATGAACTAATCGAAAAAATGGAGGAGGAGTAATTAATTTTCCTCCTGAATATTCTTTTCGATGTTCTCTTTTTCTTCGCTATCTCCTGTTTCCAGTTCCTTTCCAAGATAAACCATCATAAAACCTTCTTCGATCTCAACCTCAAGACTGTTAGAAGGAATAATACTAAGCTCTCCTTCCTCATCTTTTACAAATAGTGGAATGATATCAGAATCGGTTTTACTAATCTCTATAAGTCCTTCGTAGTGCTCCTTGGAATTCAGTTCAATTTCATGGATAGAAGGATATTTTCTGGCAAGGTTCGTTAACTTGATATAATCATCGGTTTGCGAGAACAGTCCTTCTTTAGGATTGTTTTCAGGATCATACATTTCATCTGAAGAAACTACTCTAAAAGAGCCATTTTCTCCAAAGTGCTTTCTGAACTTTTCAATGGCATTCAGGTTTACTTCCGTATTTCCAGTCATTGCCATTAAGTAACCGATATCGCTTAATTCAATATTATTGATAAGATCATCTGAATACACATTTTCCTGGATCGCATCCAATCCAAGTTCCTGTGCCTTTTTAATATTTGTTCCATTACTATCAACCAAGACCACATGTCGATTGTTCTTCTTCAGATAACTACCAATCAATCTTGAAATAGTAGATGCTCCAATGATTAAGATTCCCTGAGAATTCTTCAGAAAAACTCCCACTAATTGAGCAAATAACCTTGCAGTGGTCGCATTCAGAAGAACAGTTCCCAATACGATCATAAACACAAGCGGAGTGATATATTCTGCTCCGGGAACGCCTTGATTAGAAAGTTCAATTCCGAAGAGAGAAGCGATACCTGCGGCTACGATACCACGAGGTCCAACCCAGCTTATAAATAATTTTTCATTGAATTTTAGTGATGATCCTATACTGCTCACAAATACTCCCAGAGGTCTAACGATGAGTACCACCGTAGCGAACAGGATCAATGCTTTGATATCATAAACCAGCATCAGATCTTCAACATTGATATTTGCAGCCAGTAGTATGAACAGAATCGAAATAAGTAGTACGCTTAGAGAT
This sequence comes from Christiangramia sp. LLG6405-1, assembly GCF_045055805.1. Taxonomy (GTDB): domain Bacteria; phylum Bacteroidota; class Bacteroidia; order Flavobacteriales; family Flavobacteriaceae; genus Christiangramia. The sequence goes on from NZ_CP159330.1 coordinate 925,171, forward strand.
TCTTTGAAATAAAGTAGTTCTTTTAAGTTTGGAAGGTTAATGTTTCCCATCACCATTCCCATCACTACCACGGCTAAAAGTCCGCTTTCATGAGCGAAAAGATCTGCCAGTACAAAAACTCCCAGCACGGTTGCCAGCGTAAGTACATTCAGTAAATAATGAGGGATCACGTTCTTTTTGATCGCAAAGGCCAGAGCATGAGCAAAGGTGAATCCAAAGGTGAATCCAAACAGGACGATCTTTCCAAATTCTATCAATGCTGTTTCTGTAAATTCAGTCCCGGTACCAGCGCTAATAAACTCGAACATCAATACCGCTACAAGGGCACCAATAGGATCGATTAGAATACCTTCCCATTTCAGAATCGTTGAAATATCAGATTTTAATGGAATATTCCGGAGAATAGGGGTAATTACAGTAGGACCGGTTACAATGATAAGTGCCGCGAATAAGAACGATATCTGCCAGCTAAGGTCAAATATCAGGTATGCTGCCACACCAGCTCCAAAGAAAGTAACGATCACGGCTATGGTTATCAACTTGATGATCACCGGACCAACATTAAGAATTTCACCCTTCCGCAGCGTTAAACCACCTTCGAAAAGAATGATCCCGATCGCCAGGGAAACGAAGTAGAAAAGGCTTTCACCAGGAAATAATCCGGACTCACCATTCCAGATTGGTTCAATAATTTTGGAACCATCTTCAGTAAAAAAAGTAGAAATTGGTCCTACAGCAAGACCTACAAGTATTAATGGTAAAATCGCGGGGATCTTAAAACGCCATGCTGCCCACTGTGCCAATATCCCAAGGATCACTATTCCTGCCAATTCAACCATAGATTCTGTATTTGCTTAAGATTGCTAAAAATATTAAAAATGTTTTACTATGAAAGCTTATTATTAAAAGCCTAACATTATTACGAGGCTGTTAAATCATTTAGAAAATAATTCGAATTAGCTATGAGATTTTCTATTTTGCGGAGAAATCTTCAAATTTATTCTGAATGACCCTTTATCCTATACAAGCCGGAAATTTTAAATTAGATGGTGGAGCTATGTTTGGAGTGGTCCCGAAAAGTCTCTGGAACCGCACCAATCCTGCCGACTCGAATAATATGATTGATATTGCTGCCCGATGTTTGCTTATTGAGGATGGTGATAAACTTATTCTAATTGATACCGGAATGGGTGATAAGCAAAGTGAGAAATTCTTTAGTTATTACTATCCATGGGGAGAGCATAGTATTGACAGTTCACTCAAGGAACATGGTTTTCATCGCGATGACATTACAGATATTTTTATGACTCACCTTCATTTTGACCATTGTGGAGGTTGTATCCAGTGGAATAAAGAACGTACAGGTTATGAACCGGCATTTAAAAACGCCAGGTTCTGGAGCAATGAAGATCACTGGGAATGGGCTACGAAACCAAATGCTCGTGAAAAAGCATCATTTCTGAAAGAAAATATTCTTCCAATGGAACAAAGCGGAAAACTCCATTTCGTGGAGCGGGAGGGAAACAGTGAATTTTGCAAAGCAGATCATCTTGGCTTCGAATCACTTCTGGTAGACGGACATACAGATAAGCAAATGATTCCGCATATTGACTACAAGGGTAAGAAACTGGTTTTTATGGCAGATCTTCTTCCTACCGTGGGACATATTCCCTTACCTTATGTAATGGGCTTTGATACCAGACCACTATTAACGCTTGCTGAAAAAGAGAAATTTCTGCAAACAGCAGCAAATGAAAATTATTACCTGTTCATGGAGCATGACGCTCATAATGAAATAATAACTTTAAAAAATACCGAAAAGGGAGTAAGACACGATCAGACTTATACCTTCAACGAATTATTCAATTAAAATAACTATGAGAATACCTGTTTATAAGCCGTTCCTGACCATCCTGGCAGCCGGCGCTTTAACTGCATGTAGCAGTACTGCTCCAAGAGTAGTTTCCACACCAGTAAGCAATATTGATTCTATTCCTTTAAAAGTAAAGGACCTTACAGATGCCCAGTTAAAAGGCTGGACCAATTCAGATCTTTCCAGGGACACTATTCCGGGAATGAGCGTGGATAGAGCCTATGCTGAAATTATTAAAAACAACAAACCTTCAACGGTTATCGTTGGAGTGGTGGACAGCGGTATAGATATCACACATGAAGATCTGCAAGGGGTGATCTGGACTAATGAGGACGAGATCGCTGGTAATGGAAAAGATGATGACAAGAACGGTTTTGTTGATGATGTGCATGGCTGGAACTTTCTAGGGGATGCCGTGGAAGAAAACATGGAGTTTACTCGTATCATCAAGCGATTAAAACCCAAATATGAAGGGAAATCTCAGAGTAGCATAAGCACTGCAGACAGGGAAGAATACAATATGTACCTGGAAGCTAAAAAAGAATACGATAAGGAATACCAGGAAGCTCAGCAAACTCAGCAGCAGTATACCCAGATCCTTCAGCAGGTGAAAAATGCACATGCAGCTATGACAAAAGCTCTGGGAACTGAAGATTATACTAAAAAGCAGGTGTTAGATTTCAAACCGGAAACCCAGGAACTGCAACAGGCAAAAATGATCGTTGGGCAAATGCAGAGCAACGTGAACGAGAGTATACCAGAAGTGATCAAAGAGATCAATGAAGGTGTGGAATACTTCGCTGGCCGTCTTGATACCCATTTCAACCTTGACCTGAATGGTAGAGCTGTTGTGGGTGACAATCCTTACGATATCACCGATACCAACTACGGAAACAATAAAGTTTCAGGACCAGATCCAAAGAAAGAAGATGCTAAACACGGAACGCACGTTGCCGGGATCATTGCAGCTAACAGAAATAATTCCGTAGGACTTAAAGGAGTTGCCAGCAATGCAAAGATCATGGCTGTAAGAGCTGTACCAGATGGTGATGAGTATGATAAAGATATTGCACTGGGGATTCGTTATGCCGTGGATAACGGGGCGAAAGTAATTAATACCAGTTTTGGAAAATACTTTTCTCAAAATCCGGAATGGGTGATCGATGCAATAAAATATGCGGCAGATAATGATGTTCTAATTGTAAATGCCGCTGGAAATGAAGGAATAGATCTTGACAAAAAAAGAGTTTATCCTAACGATCAAAATCCGCAGGAAACTACAGAGATCAGTGATAACTTTTTAACGGTTGGTGCTTTGAATTATGAGTACGGAGCAAATCTTATCGCGACATTTTCTAATTATGGAGCTACCAACGTAGATGTTTTCGCACCTGGAACAAAGATCTGGTCTACAACTCCAAACGATACATACGAATATCTTCAGGGAACTTCTATGGCGTCACCTGCAGTTGCAGGAATTGCGGCGATCATTAGAGGTTATTACCCAAAATTATCTGCGGGACAGGTAAAACAAATAATTATGGATAGTGGTATTTCTACAAAAGCAACAGTAGTGCTGGGAGGAGATACCAGTAATACTAAAAAATTCCAGACTATTTCAACTTCAGGAAAAATGGCTAATCTATATAACGCCTTAATTTTAGCAGATCAAATTTCAAAAAATAACTAGAATGAAGAACATTTTTTTCAGCTTAATACTACTTACCGCCGGAGTAATTCAGGCACAGAACAACACTTCCTACTGGCAGCAGCATGTAGATTACAAAATGGATGTGGATGTAAATGTGGAGAATTTTAAATTCACCGGTACTCAGGAATTGACCTATACCAACAATTCCCCAGACACTCTTAACCGTGTATTTTACCATTTATACTTTAATGCCTTTCAGCCAGGTTCAGAAATGAATGCCAGACTTGAAAGTATTGCAGATCCTGATGGTAGAATGGTTAGAAATGAAGGTACTGAGGAAGAACCAAAAAGAGTAAGCCGTATTAGTGATCTTTCTGAAGACCAGATTGGTTATTTGAGAGTAAGCTCTCTTACTCAGGATGGGACTTCATTGGATTATGAAGAAGTTGGAACTGTTCTGGAAGTAGAACTTGCTCAACCAATTCTTCCTGGTAAAAAAGTAAAGTTCAACATGGAATTTGAAGGCCAGGTTCCGGAACAGATTAGAAGATCTGGAAGAAACAGCTCTGAAGGTGTAGCGCTATCTATGAGTCAGTGGTATCCTAAACTGGCAGAATATGACTTCCAGGGATGGCATGCAGATCCTTATGTTGCCCGTGAATTTCATGGAGTATGGGGAGATTTTGATGTAAAGATCAGTATCGATAAGGATTATATACTTGGAAGTACAGGATATCTTCAAAATCCGCAGGAAATCGGGTACAACTACGAAGAAGAAGGAACTAAAGTGAAGAGAAAAAAAGGGGATAAGCTAACCTGGCATTTCAAAGCTCCTAAAGTTCATGATTTTACCTGGGCAGCAGATCCTGAGTATATCCATGACAAGTTGCTTGCTGAAGATGGTACTGTAATACATTTCCTTTATAAAGACAATGAAAATATCAAAGAGAACTGGAAAAATCTTCAGCCAAAAACAGCAGAATTACTTCTGTATTTCAACGAACATATTGGACCATATCCATGGGATCAATACTCTGTAGTACAGGGTGGAGACGGTGGAATGGAGTATGCGATGCTTACTCTAATCACTGGGGAACGTTCTTTTGGAAGTCTTGTTGGCGTGACTGCTCACGAAATGGCGCATGCATGGTTTCAGCATTTAATGGCTACTAATGAAAGTAAACACGAATGGATGGATGAAGGTTTTACTTCCTACATTTCTTCGGAAGCTGAAAATGTAATCCTTGGAGAAAATAAGGAGAATCCGCACACTGGATCTTACAGAGGATACCAGTACCTGGCAAATTCAGGAAGAGAGCAACCGCAATCTACGCATGCCGACAGGTATGAACTGAATGCACTTTATGGAACTTCTGCTTATTCTAAAGGAGCTGTATTTCTTGCACAACTTGGATACATCATAGGTGAAGAGAATCTTTCAAAAACCTTGAACAGGTACTATGATGAATGGAAATTCAAACATCCAACGCCTAACGATTTTATTAGAATTGCTGAAAAGGTTTCTGGAGCAGAGCTGGACTGGTATTTATTGGATTGGACACAAACCACCAATACGATCGATTACACAATAGATGGAGTTGAAATGAAGGATGCCAAGGCAACTGTAACTTTGAAAAGAAATGGATTGATGCCAATGCCTATAGATATTGATGTAACCTATGCTGATGGTTCTAAGAAAACCTACTATATCCCATTAGAAATGATGCGTTGGGAGAAAGAAGCACGTGAAGGCGAAGAGAGAACTGTTGCTGAAGACTGGGCATGGGGATTCCCTACCTACGAGTTGGAGATCGATGCCGCTAAAGACATTGCTAGTATAGAAATTGATAGTTCGAAAATGATGGCAGACGTAAATCCTTCAGATAACGTTTGGAACAAAGACGGAGAATCTTCCGAAGAAGAAGGAGAAGAATAAACTCTTTCAGGAAATATTATAAAACCCTTTCTCTACGGAAGGGTTTTTTTATTTGAAAGTATTGGTACTTTTGAAACATGGATCAGAGCTTCGGAAAGTTGGAAAAATTAAAAAGCAAAAAGCATATAGATCTGCTCTTTGCTGAAGGTAGAAATCTGAAAAGTTATCCACTAAAACTTATCTATGCACCAATCCAGACTTCAGATAAACCTGAATTAAAAACAGGAGTTTCGGTGCCTAAAAAACTGGTGAAAACAGCAGTAAAACGCAACAGGATCAAACGATTAATGCGCGAAGCTTTCAGAAAAAATAAGTACCTTGTTACCAGCGATCTTGCAATTTCTCATGCTTTTATGTTCATATATATTTCCAGGGATGAGATTGATCATTCTAAAATGGAAAAGAATATGATCAAATTGCTGAAGAACTTTTCAGAAAAACAGCCGACTCATGAAAAAGAACTTTAAAAACCTCATCCTTATACCTGTTGTTCTTGCAGGAATTTTCATTGGAACTGTAAGTTTTAAATCAGATTTTTTCGAGATCGCTAAACAGATCGAGATCTTCACGACGCTTTTCAAGGAGATCAACATGAATTACGTTGATGAAACAAATCCTGCACAATTAATGGATTCTGCTATAAAATCCATGCTTACAGATCTTGATCCTTATACCAATTACTGGAATGAGCAGGATGTGGAAGCAGCGAGGATCAATAATTCTGGCGAATATACCGGGATCGGCGCAGCGGTAAAAAATGGAGCTACTGGAATTACTATTGTAGAAGCTTATAAAGATTATCCTGCAGATAAAGCGGGTTTAAAAGCCGGAGATCTCATAACTAAGATCGGTGATATACGAGTTGCAGATTTTAAAGAGGATGCAGGAGAACTGCTTAATGGTGCTTCAGAAACTGCTGTGGAAATCACTTTTGTAAGACAGGGTAAGGAGCAGAAAACTTCATTAAAACGGGAATCTGTAGACCTTAATGCAGTACCATTTTACAAATTACTCGAAGATAATTCTGGTTATATCGTACTATCCAGGTTCAATGCCAAAGCTTCAACCGAAGTATCCAGAGCTTTGAAAGAACTAAAAAATCAGGGTGCTGACAAGATCATTCTTGATCTAAGAGGTAACCCGGGAGGATTACTGAGTGAAGCAATTAATGTGAGTAATATTTTTGTTCCAGCAAATGAATTGATCGTCACCACGAGATCTGCCATAGAAAAGTATAATAAGGATTATTATACACAGAGAGAACCTATAGATACCAAGATTCCTTTGGTCGTCCTGGTAAACGGGCGTAGCGCCTCAGCCAGTGAGATCGTAGCCGGAGCAATGCAGGATCTGGATAGAGGAGTGATCGTTGGAGCAAGATCCTTTGGGAAAGGGCTGGTACAAAGACCACGGGAATTAGCCTATGGAACTCAGCTTAAAATTACCATTTCAAGGTATTACACTCCGAGTGGAAGATGTATACAGGCGCTGGATTATCGTCGCCGGGATGAAAATGGCAAAGCAGTTAGAACCAAAGTTGAAGACTATAATGAATTTAATACCCGTAATGGCCGTAAGGTGTATGATGGTGGTGGAATTCTACCAGATATAAAGTTAGAAACTTCAGAATTTAGTGATATCACCCAGGCATTATTACTGCAGGATGCGATCTTCAATTATGCTACGGAATATTATTATTCACACAAGGTAGAAAATCTGAAGGATTTTGATTTCAACGATGCAGATTTTCAGGAATTTAAGGTATACCTGAGAGGATCTGGTTTTGATTATGTAACTGCTACGGAAAAGGAACTGGAAGAATTAATTGCTACTTCTGAAGAAGAAAATCTGGAATTGAAATTTGAAGCTTCAGGAATAAGATTACAACTGGAGCAACATGAAAAGCAGGAGTTGGAACTAAGAAAACCTGAAATTATCAGCCTTCTTAAAGATGAGATCATCAAGAGATATTTCTATAAAGAAGGCCTGTATGAATATTATACGGTGAACAATCCAGAGATTTCCAAAGCCAAGGAGATCCTGAACAGCGAAAACAAATACGCTGAGATCCTCAAGTAATACTAGTCTTTGATCATAGCTATATGTGGAATACCATCTTCAAGATAGCCTTCGCCTATACTTTGGTAACCATGCGATTCGTAAAATTTGATCAAATACTGCTGTGCAGAAAGTTTAATATTTGAAGTATTATAATTTTCAAAAATAGCAGTAGCAGAAGCTTTCATGATCTCGTGTCCATATCCATATTTTCTTTCAGATTCTTTTACGATCACACGACCAATAGCTGCTTCAGGAAAGTAATATCCGGGTGCAAAACATCGAGTATAAGCTACGATCTTCCCGTTTTTAGTACCCAGAACATGTAAAGCTTCATCATCCTTACCATCAATATCCTGGTATACACAATCCTGTTCCACAACAAAAACTTCTGAACGAAGTTGTAAAATAGCATAAAGTTCAGCGAGACTCAGTTCGCTGAACTTTTTGATTTCAATATTCAATTCCATAATTATTTAGCTGCGGGAATCTTGTCTATTCTTCGTTGATGACGGCCACCTTCGAATTTAGTATTTAGAAATGCTTCCACCATCTCTGTGGCAAGCTCTTCAGAAACAAAACGGGAAGGAATACTGAGAATATTAGCGTTGTTGTGTTCCCGGGCTAGCTTTGCGATCTCAACGGTCCAGCATAATGCAGAGCGTACACCCTGATGTTTGTTTGCAGTCATATTAGCACCATTTCCACTACCACATATAATGATACCAAGATCTGCATTTCCATTTTCCACATCATTTGCTACAGGATGAACAAAATCTGGGTAGTCTACACTATCCTTTTCATTTGTTCCATAATTGGTAAGCTTGTGACCTTCTTTTTCCAGGGCAGTCTGGATCATTTGTTTATAACCAGTACCTGCATGGTCGTTTCCTATAGATATTTTCATAGTTGAGTTGTTTGTGACAAAGTTAAAAAAACAAGCAGTTAAGAAGCTTAAAACCCGTTGTTAATTACTTTCAGGTTTTAACTCATTTTCAACGCTTTAAAATCCACATACAATTGTGCAAAACATCTGATGATTTAATGATAAAGAAATTTGCTTTTTAAGATTTTTATAACAATACTCGAACTACTATCAATAAAGCAAATTATAAGTAGGTTATTTCTTATCAAGTTATGAGCACTTAAAATTCGGTTGTTGACAATTGTTGATAGTAAACTTTTCAATAAACAGGCATTGATAAAATTTAAGAACTTCTGTTAAGTAAATCTTAAAAACCTAAGTGTATCAATTAGTTAGCTATTCACAGCCTTGTTGATAAACTGTTATCAAATAATTACAACTGAAATAACAAGGAAGTAGGAGTAAAATTATTGTACAAATGAACACGCCATCATATACCATTATTTAATTTTTTTAAAAAAGAAGAAAAGATAATAATAGTATATACTGTTCATAACTATACGATGCGTAGAGAAGAAGATTTGTCATTGAAAGAGTCAAGGATCTCTTTTGCTTTCGAAACATCTTGTGGATGAACCATTAGTTTTATACCGCCAAAAGCAGAAGAACTGAATGGAATTAGACCAACTAAAGTTTCATTCTGAAAATAATGCGTGACATTTTCATCAGTGAATCTGGATCTTAGTATTAAAGTCTCGTGCGGATATGTAAAAGTTGCCAGGCAAACGTAGTCTTTCATGGGAAAATATTAGTTCCCTAAGATACGTATTAATCGTTAGAAGCAGATACTAAAGTAGTTACAGGTGCTTCAGAAGAAGTAGTATTCAGAAGATCACTTTTCTCGTTTAGTGATTTGTTGATAATGGTAACAAAAATTATAAGTCCGATCAAAAAGATCAGAATAAAGACCGCTGTATATGAGGAGGACCTACGTAGTTTCATACTGTTAGCAAATTTAAACGTTGAACTGATTGCTAATGTTAAAATAAAATTAAGAAAAAATTAAGATTAAATCTTAATAAAACTAAAATTAATTTAAAATAAAATGTTGATGCTTAATGTTTTAGCTATATAAGCGCTCTTCCGACTTAACAAAACTTTAATCTCAACAGGATGCAGACTGATTTTTATGGTGTAATTTTATCGCATACTATTTGAGAATGAAGAAACAGAACAAGAATAAGCCCAAAGGACAGGGCAACCTTACCCGAAGCATTATAGATATCCTTAGAAAGAATTCGGGAAAAACATATAACTACAAACAAATTGCTTCTATACTAGGTGTTAATGATGCCAGTAGTAGAAACCAGATCATAAAAAAACTAGCTCAACTCACTGCAAAAAAGGAAATTGAAGAAGTTGAACGTGGGAAATTTAAGATCGAAGGCTCCAAGAACTATCATACAGCGGTACTAGATCTAACCACAAAGGGTTATGGTTATGCGATCGTGGATGGATTTGATGACGATATTTTTATTGCAAATAAAGATTTAAAGTCAGCTTTTGATGGTGATACAGTAGAGATCTACATTTACAATCGCCGTCGTAATAAGAAAAGCGAAGGTGAAGTAGTAAATATCACCAAGCGTAAGAGAACAGAATTTGTTGGAACACTTCAGAAGAAAAAAGACTTTGGATTTGTGGTAGTGGATAATAAATCCATGTACACAGATTTCTTTGTTTCTGCGAATAAAATGAACGGTGCTGAAGATGGAGACAAAGTAGTAATCCAGTTCGAAGAGTGGCCAGATAAGGCAGACTCACCTTTTGCTACGATCACCAGAGTGCTTGGTACACCTGGAGAACATAATACAGAAATTCATTCGATTCTTGCCCAATATGGTCTTCCTCATGATTTTCCTGAAGAGGTGGAGGAATACGCTAATAAAATAGATACTTCTATCAACGAGGATGAGATCGCTAAAAGAAGGGATATGCGTGATATCCTGACTTTCACGATAGATCCAAAAGATGCAAAGGATTTTGATGATGCTTTAAGCTTCAGAAAACTTGAAAATGGTAATTACGAGATAGGAATTCATATTGCAGATGTATCGCACTACCTGCAACCTGGAACTATTCTAGACGATGAGGCTTACGAACGTGCAACATCAGTCTACCTCGTGGATCGCGTGGTGCCTATGCTTCCTGAAATACTTTCAAACAACGCCTGTTCACTAAGACCAAATGAGGAAAAATTCACTTTCTCTGCAGTCTTTGAAATTAACGATAAGCTTGAGGTAAAAGATCAGTGGTTTGGAAGAACCGTGACCTATTCAGACGAGCGTTTTGCTTATGAAGAGGCTCAACATATTATTGAAACGAATGCTGGTAGTATTCCAAAAGATATTTCAATTCGCGAAGATGCCTATTCAGTTAGCGGTGAAATAGTAGATGCAATTTCCACGCTGGACAGACTTGCAAAGAAAATGAGAAGTCGTCGTATGCGAAATGGCGCAATTTCTTTTGATAAGGTAGAAGTGAAATTCAACCTTAACGAAGAAAATGAACCAGTGGGAGTTTTCTTTAAAACTGCCAAGGATGCGAATAAACTTATCGAGGAATTCATGTTACTTGCCAACCGGAAAGTGGCTGAATTTATTGGTAAACAGAAGCCAAAAAAGACTTTTGTATACAGATGTCACGATGAACCTAATGAAGATAAACTTGCTTCTCTACAAAGCATCGTAGGTAGATTTGGACATAAACTGAACCTTACAGATCGTAATTCCACAACAAGTTCTTTAAATAAACTTCTGGAAGATGTGCAGGGTAAAAAAGAACAGAACATGGTGGATACTTTAGCTATTCGTACCATGAGTAAGGCCTATTACGGAACCGATAATATCGGTCATTATGGTTTAGCCTTTGATCATTATACTCATTTCACCTCTCCAATTAGAAGGTATCCTGATGTAATGGTGCATAGGTTGCTTCAACATTACCTGGATGGTCATAAATCTGCCAGTGAAGAAGAGTACGAAGACAAATGTAACCATAGTAGTGATCGCGAGTACCTGGCTACCAGTGCAGAACGTGATTCTATTAAGTTCATGCAGGTGAAATTCATGATGGATCACCAGGATGAAGAATTTCTTGGAGTAATTTCTGGAGTTACAGATTGGGGAATCTTCGTGGAGATCGTTGAAAATAAATGTGAAGGAATGATCAGGTTACGAGATATGAACGATGATCATTATGAATATGATGCTGATGAGTTCGCTGTAACTGGTAAACGTACCGGTAAAACTTTCACTTTAGGTGATGAGGTTTACGTCAAAGTTAAAAATGCAGACCTGGTCAAACGTCATTTAGATTTCACTTTATTGGGTAGCAAAGCAGATGTAGAAGCAAATTAGTAGGAAAAAGTATCGCATTCAGGCTTTAACTGCTATATTTACTTTAAAACTACAAAAAGTTTACATTTGCAAAACAACTTAACTGTATGTTACAGGACGTTTTAGCTGCCTTACCCTTAGGTTTCTTTCTGGCTTTTCTATTTGGACCGGTTTTTTTTGTATTACTGGAAACCGCCGCTATAAAAGGTTTTAGAGCCGCTATTGCATTGGATTTTGGAGTTATCTTTGCCGATTGTGTATTTATAACCATCGCTTATTTTAGTACAACGAAGCTATTGGAAAGTCTTAAAGATGATCCTGCTTTGTTCATTTTTGGCGGTATGATCCTCGCTACTTACGGTTTGATGACTTTTGTACAATCAAAGAAATCTTTGCAAACAGATGACAAGACTCCTGAAATAAGAAAACTCGGTAAAAGTGCTTATTTCAGCCTGTTGGCAAAAGGATTTCTACTGAATTTTATAAATATTGGAGTGCTTGGTTTCTGGCTGGGAGTGATCATTGTTTTTGGTCCTAAGCTGGATATGCAGGTAAACAGAATAGCAGTATTCATTGCTACAGTGTTAATAACATACCTGATTGTAGATGTTGCCAAGATCTTACTGGCAAAAAAGCTAAACCGGAAATTAACACCCAACCGAATCTATATTATGAAAAAGTTCATTAGTTGTATACTGGTGATCTTCGGGGTGGTCCTGATCTTCCAGGGACTCTTTCCAGACCAGGTAGATGAGATCAAAGACCAGATCGAAGAAATTACACCAAGTGATTCTTTGATTGGAGATCTAGATTTTACAAAAACAAAAGATTAGAAATAAAAAAAGCTTCCTGATTCAGGAAGCTTTTTTTATTTGAGGCATCGAGCGGATTCGAACCGCTGTACAAGGTTTTGCAGACCTCTGCCTAGCCACTCGGCCACGATGCCCTTTGCGGGATGGCAAATGTAATAAAAAATTTAAGTATCAAAACTAAAATCTACCTTGATTTCTGCATGCTCACAGTAACCATGGCAACATTGCCGCCAATGGGTGGGTTGATCTTGGAAACTTCGACTTCAGCTTGCTGAACCATAATAAGTTCGCTAAGAACACGGGTCAAGATTCTATCAGCAACCGTTTCCAGTAATTTAGATCTAACGGCCATTTCCTGCTTAACTATGTGATTTAGATGAACATAATCTATGGTATCTTTAAGTTCATCTGTCTTTGCAGAATGGAACAGATCTCCAGAAACTTTAAGATCTACCTGGTATTCGCTTCCAATTTTACTTTCTTCATCTAGACATCCATGATAAGCGAAAGTTCTAATATTCTTAAGTGTGATTACTCCCAAAACTTTTTTTACAAATATATGTTTCCTGAAGAATAGAGGAATTACTGAATTAATTTTTCTCCAATCATACCTATCAAAAAGCCAAGATTAGCGCCTAAAGCAGGAATCCATGCCCTTTTTAGCTTTACATTTGGAGCGATATCCTGAAATATTAGATATAATATTCCACCACCAGCAAATACCATTAGGAAAGCAGTAACTTCAGGCAGGTCCGTTAGAAATGCATAACCGAGTAGGGCACCTAAAACTCCGCTAAAGCTTAATGAGAATAGAATTCCGAGTGCTTTTTTCGATTTCATCCCAGAGCTAATAAGATCCTGGTAAGAATTGAAAGATTCAGGTAAATTCTGTAAACCTATAAATACGGCCAGTAGAATACCAGTCTTAGGATCTGTCGCGAATATTGCACCTAATGCTATCGCTTCAGGAATAAAATCTAACAGCATCGCCAGTAATTGCGATAAAGTACTTCCAAATCTTTCTAGTTTCCGGTCTATTAAAAACACAATCAGGGCACCAGCTATAAATGCGAAGAGTAAAACGGGGAGATCCAGATCCTCCATACCTCTTGGTATCAATACCAATGCAACGGCACCCATAAGAATACCTCCTCCAAAAGCCGTAATGAAATGGGTTATTTCTTTCTTTCGATTGGACTTGTCTGGATTGCTTCCGAAGTATTTGGAAAGCAAACCTCCTACAAATACTGTTATTCCCGAAAATGCTGAGTATAATATGATTTTGTACAGGTCATCCATATTTTAATACGTGATTTTAATTCAAGTTATCAATTTTAAATATACTATTGTTCGCATGCTGTCTTTATCGATTTAAAATTTGATAAATTTGCAGCTTATTAAAACAGGTTATGGCAGAAGCTAAAAAATCCCTCAATTTCATTGAGCAGATCATAGAAGAAGATCTTAATTCTAATTATTCAGGAGAAGAACTCAAATTCAGGTTTCCTCCTGAACCTAATGGGTATTTGCATATTGGCCATGCATCCTCGATTTGTTTAAATTTTGGATTGGGCGAAAAGTATAATGCTCCTGTAAATTTAAGATTTGATGATACGAATCCTGCAAAGGAAGAGCAGGAGTACGTAGATGCTATCAAAAGAGATATCGAGTGGTTGGGTTTTAAATGGGCAGAGGAATGTTATGCTTCAGATTATTTTCAAAAACTTTATGACTGGGCGGTAGAAATGATCAAAAATGGCGATGCTTATGTAGATAGCCAGACTTCAGAAGAAATCGCAGAACAGAAGGGAACACCTACCGAACCTGGAAAGGAAAGTCCGTATAGAAAGCGTTCAGTAGAAGAAAATCTGGAGCTTTTTGAGCAGATGAAGAATGGCGATACTCCTGAAAGAGGACATGTACTTCGCGCAAAGATCGATATGACTTCTTCAAATATGCTAATGCGTGACCCGATCATGTACCGTTGTTTGCATAAGGAACATCACCGCACTGCAGATAACTGGAAGATTTATCCTATGTACGATTGGGCGCATGGACAGTCAGATTTTATTGAGCATGTATCTCATTCCTTCTGTACCCTCGAATTTTTACCACATAGAGAATTATACAACTGGTTTCTTGAAAAAGTAAGCAAACAAGGTGAATTTGAGCCAAAACAGCGAGAATTTGCACGTAGAAACCTAAGTCATACTATTGTTAGTAAGCGTAAGTTACTACAACTTGTCGAAAAAGGTTTTGTAGACAGCTGGGATGATCCCAGAATGCCTACGATCTCAGGATTGCGTCGTAGGGGTTATACCGCTGGAGCTATCCGGAAGTTTGCCGATTCGATTGGCGTTGGAAAACGTGAGAATATGATTGATGTTTCTCACCTTGAATTCTGTGTTAGAGAAGATCTTAATAAAATAGCTCCAAGGGTTATGGGTGTTCTGGATCCTGTTAAACTGGTGATCACTAACTATCCTGAGGGAGAAGAAGAATGGCTGGAAGCTGAAAATAATCCTGAAGATGAAGCTGCCGGGAGCAGGGAAATTCCATTTTCACGGGAATTATACATTGAAAGAGAAGATTTTAAAGAAAGTGCAAACCGTAAGTTTTTCAGGTTAACACTAGGAAAGGAAGTACGCCTTAAAAATGCATATATCATTAAAGGCGAGGATGTTGTAAAGGATGCTGAAGGTAATATTACTGAAATTCACGTTACTTATGATCCAAAAAGTAAAAGTGGAAGCGGCTCTGAAGAATCGCTTCGGAAGGTGAAAGGTACTTTACACTGGGTTTCGGTAAAACATGCTGTGGAAGCGGAAGTTAGACTCTATGACAGGTTATTTACTGAAGAAGCACCAGATGGGGATAAGGAAAGAGATTATCTTGATTTCGTAAATCCGGAATCATTAAAAGTAGTCACCGGTTACCTTGAACCTGGCCTGAAGGATGCGAAACCTGAAGATAAGGTACAGTTCCAGAGAATAGGATATTTTTGTGTGGACAAAGATTCCACGACTGAAAAGCCTGTTTTCAATAGAACTGTAACTTTGCGTGATTCCTGGGCTAAAATTAAATCTTAAACGGTTTATCTTGCTTTTTAAGAATAATTTAGCATTCAAGTTTTAACATATTAACCGGTTATTAACAAGCTAGGGTGAAACCAACCGCTATCTTTGAGCTTTAATAACCTAAAATCAATAACTTATGGCAAGTACAGGAAATACATTATTAGCATTAATTACCGGAGCAGCAATTGGAGCTGGTGTAGGTTTACTTTATGCACCAGATAGCGGAGATAAAACTCGCAAGAAACTTAAAGATGATGCTCAGAACGCTCAGGACAGGCTAAATAAGAAGTACAATGAAACTTCTTCTAATCTTTCTGAAAAGGCAAGGAAAGCAAGAACAGATTTCGAAGTAAGACTGGAAGAGACTTTATCTTCAGCAAGTCATAAAGCAGATGATATTTTATCTGCAATGGAGTCTAAATTAGAAGAACTCAGAAAACAAAATTCTAAATTGCAGAAAGATAAGCCGGGAACTTCAACTGGATCTGGAAACACTCCAAATAAAGCGGTAGTATAATTTCTGTATGGCATTTGAAAAGCTTTCGAACAACGTAGACGACTTAAATCATAATATTCAGGCATTTCTTCATAGTAATGCTGAATATTACAAGCTTAAAGCCTTTAAACAGGGAATGAAAGGGGCAACATCGCTCGTTCGTTTTTTGATTATGGGTTTTTTGTTGAGCATTGCCGGGATCATGTTATCCTTTGCTATTGCAATTATTATTAGTCAGTCAATTGGTGTACCCAGCTCCGGTTATTTTATCGTAGGTGGTTTTTACCTCATCGTTGGGGTTTTGATTTATATCTTTGGAAAAGAACCAATAGAGAAATTGATACTTCAGAAGTTTTCAAAAGCAGTTTTTAACGATAAAAATGATTAATGAGAGTTTATTCATCCTTTAAAGATATCGACAAAGATCTTAAGATCCTGAAATTACAAACAGAGATCGATAAAGAGGAAATTCGCCTTAGTATGGATCATACTAAAGACCAGATGACTCCAATGTCATTACTGGGAAGTGGTGTAGGTTCGATAGTTCATAAATTCCTATCAATCCGTGCGGTTTCGAAAATTATGGGTATCAAAAGGACTAATATGGATTACGACTTGTAGTCATCATACATAAAATTAAAAAGCCCCGATTCGGGGCTTTTTTTATGCGTCATTTTCATTGTTCCTCTTTTGCTCTTCTATTCTCTTTTTATTCTGCTCTTTCATCGCCTCTCCAATTTGATTAGAAGCGGTAAAGGACGCTACCATATTATTCAGCATCTCGCTACCGGCCTGTGGTGAATTAGGTAACAGAATAAGATTTGAATTGGTTTCCTCTCCAATAGCCTGCAAAGTATCGTAATGTTGTGTTACTACGATCAGGGCAGAAGCTTCCTGGGAATTGATACCTACATTATTTAGAACATCCACGCTTTCTTCCAGTCCGCGTGCGATCTCTCGTCGCTGATCGGCAATTCCCTGTCCCTGTAAGCGCTTACTTTCGGCTTCAGCCCGGGCTTTTGCGACTATCTTGATACGATCTGCTTCAGCATCATATTCTGCTGCAACCTTTTCTCTTTCCGCAGCATTTATCCTGTTCATAGCAGCTTTCACCTGTACATCAGGATCTATATCTGTAACCAGGGTTTTGATGATATCATATCCATAAGACTGCATCGCTTCGTTCAATTCACGGTTTACAGCAATGGCTATGTCATCTTTACGCTCAAAAACATCGTCCAGCTTCATTTTAGGCACTTCTGCGCGCACAACATCGAAAACATAGGCTGTTATCTGGTCATGCGGACTTTCAAGCTTGTAGAAGGCATCGTATACATTATCTTTTCTAACCTGGAATTGTACAGATATCTTCAGCTTTACGAATACATTGTCCTTGGTTTTAGTTTCCACCAGAACATCAAGTTGCTGAACTTTTAGATTAATCCTTCCTGCTACCTGATCAATTAGAGGAACTTTTAATTGCAGTCCAGAATTTCGGATACTGGTAAACTTTCCGAAGCGCTCTACAACTGCTGAGGTTTGCTGCCGAACTACAAAGATTCCTGAGAATATAAGCAGCAACAGTAAAATGGCAAGTATGGGTATTAAAACAAGATTTATCATGCTAATAGAATTTTTTACTGAAATTAAGCATTCTTCAGCATTTAATCAGCATAAAAAAAGCCGGTAAGATCAAGTTTCTTACCGGCTTAAATACTATTCAGGATCAATTATCCCAACGTTTCAATGGCTTTAGTAAGCCTGCTCAAAGTTTGTTGTTTTCCAATATAGCTTGCGATCTCATAAACGTCTGGACCCTGTAATGCTCCAACCAATGCGAGACGTAAAGGCATCATCACTTTTCCAAAACCAATCTCCTTGCTTTTGATCCAGTTTTTGACTTCAGCCTGTAGTTGTTCGGTTTCAAAATTATCCTGTCCTTCCAGGAAGGTTTTTAATTCGTTCATTAATCCTGCTGAACCTTCTTTCCATGCTTTTTTAGCATCTTTTGGCTCGAAAGAAGTAGGGGAGATAAAAAAGAAATATCCCTGATCCCAGAGATCCTCTACAAACACTGCTCTTTCTTTGATCAAGGAAACAACGTTCTTAACATACGATTCTTCTACCACGATCTCATTTTCCTTCAGGATCTTTTGAAATTCCTTTGTAACCTGCGATTCATCTGCTTCCTGCATATAATGCTGCTGGAACCATTTTGTTTTTTCCGGATCAAATTTTGCACCTCCTTTATGAACACGTTCTAGTTCAAAAGCGCTCGTTAATTCCTCAAGACTAAAGAATTCCTGCTCTGTTCCAGGGTTCCAGCCTAAAAATGCCAGCATATTTACTACCGCTTCAGGATAATAACCTTCTTCTTTGTATCCTGTAGAAACATCGCCAGATGCTGGATCTTTCCACTCAAGAGGAAATACCGGGAAGCCCATTTTTTCACCATCTCGTTTGCTCAATTTCCCTTTACCCTGAGGTTTCAGAATAAGTGGTAAATGGGCAAATTCTGGAGCGGTCCATCCAAACGCACGATAAAGCATATAGTGTAGAGCCAGAGAAGGTAGCCATTCTTCACCACGAATAACATGTGTGATCTCCATTAAATGATCATCCACGATATTGGCGAGGTGATAAGTTGGCATTCCATCACTTTTAAATAGAACCTTATCATCCAAAATGTTGGAATCAATTTCCATATCACCGCGAATCACATCCTTTAAGTGCAAGGTTTCATCCTGCGGAGATTTAAATCTAATCACATAAGCATCCCCTTTTTCAATTTTCTCCTTTGTCTCTTCGTAAGAGAGGGTAAGGGAATTATTGAGCTTTTCTCTGTTATGCCAGTTATATATAAAGGTTTTACCCTTTTCTTCGTGATCCTTTCTATGTGCGTCCAGCTCTTCTGAAGTATCAAATGCATAGTACGCGTTTCCAGATGCTATCAATTCTTCTGCATAAGCGCGATACTTGTCTTTTCTCTCGCTCTGCCTGTATGGTCCAAAACCTTTTTCCTTGCCCGGTCCTTCATCGTAAGGGATTCCGCACCAGTTCAGGGATTCGATAATATAATCTTCAGCTCCATCTACGTACCTGTTTTGATCTGTATCCTCAATACGAAGAACGAAATCACCACCATGTTTTTTGGCAAATAGATAATTGTATAAAGCGGTTCTTACACCACCAATATGTAATGGTCCCGTAGGGCTCGGAGCAAATCTTACTCTAACTTTAGAAGACATAAAAAGTGAATTTTAGAGCAAAGATACAACCTTATTCAAGCAATCCTAAACTCAGTCAACTACTAATTAAAGTGTCTTAATTGTCGTATTTTTAAACAAACTATAGAATTAGTGACCAGCAATTTTGATCGCATACTTTCCAGGCTTGATGCTTTCGTTCGGAAATATTACTTCAGCCAGATCCTAAAGGGCATGATGCTCTTTACTGGTATTGGGCTGTTATATTTTCTCCTTACCGCAAGCCTCGAACATTTATTCTGGTTTAATGAATCTGTGAGAGCATTTTTATTCTGGTTATTTATCGCAATTGAAATTGCCCTGTTCATTTACTTTATTGGGATTCCTCTTTCGAAGCTATTTAAACTTCGGAAGGGAATAAATAAAGAGCAGGCTTCAAAAATTATTGGGACACATTTTCAAGAAATAGGAGATAGGTTACTCAATTTATTGCAACTGGATCATACTTCTGAAAGATCTGAATTACTTATTGCAAGCATTGATCAAAAAGCTGAAAATTTAAAGATCTTTAATTTTTCTGAAGCAGTTGAGCTAAAGAAGAACCGCGAATATTTACCGGTTGTAATTCTTCCTGTTCTGATCATATTCGCTTTGTGGATCTCTAATAATTCTCATGTTTTCATTGAAGGTTTTAATCGAATAAGTAATTATGATCAGGCATATGAACAGCCAGCTCCATTTCAATTTTTAGTACTGAATGATAAACTGGAAACATTTCAGAATTCAGATTTCGAACTGGTAGTACAGATTGAAGGAGACCAGATTCCTGCCGAGTTGCACATTATCACAGGTGACTACAAACGTGTCCTGACTGCTGAAGGGGATGGACGCTTCGTTTATAATTTTATAAATGTAGACGACTCTTTAAATTTCAAATTAAATGGTGCTGATATAAGCTCTAGAACTTATAAATTAAAGGTTTTGGCACTACCGTTAATCACAAATATGGAAGTTGAGGTGAACTACCCTAGCTATCTAAATCTTGAAGACCAGGTATTCAAAGGTATAGGATCCTTTCAGGTGCCTGAAGGTTCGAAATTAACGTGGAGCTTTTCAACTGTAGCTACAGATTTTGTACAGTTTTCAAGTAATGATTCAGTTCGCAACCTCCCAGTTAGTTTCAATCAAGCTCAAATAAAGCATCAAATTCTTAGAGATTTTGATTATTCTGTCAGTTCTTCTAACGCTTCTAAAACTAAACATGAGAAGTTAGATTATCAAATTGAAGTCGTGCGCGATCTTCATCCGGAGATAGATGTGCAAAGCACAAGAGATAGCCTGGACTCACAACAAACTTACATAAACGGTCGGGTAGAGGATGATCATGGTCTATCAAGATTGCAGCTGGTATATTACCCACAAGATTCGATTCAGAAAAAACGGACTCAAAAGTTAGATATTAGCACCGCTCTTGTGGATGAATTCTATTACAGCTTTCCCAATAATTTGCAACTCGAACCTGGTATGTCATATTCCTATTATTTTGAAGTATTTGATAACGATGGGATTAATGGAGCTAAATCCAGCAGATCAGAGATTCTTAATTACCGAAAGATCACCCAAGCTGAAAAAGAGAATCAGGATCTGGAGAAGCAACAAAATTCTATTGAGACGATTTCCGAAGAACTGGAAGAATTCAGAAAGGATTCCAATGAACTTGAGGAGCTACAAAGGATAGATAAGCAGAACAGCAACTTGAATTACAATGAGAAGCAACGACTGGATCAATTTTTAGAAAGGCAAAAGATTCAGAATAAGCTCATGCAAAAGCATAGCAAGGAACTTCAGGAAAGCTTAGAAGAACAATCTAATGAGAAACCATCTTCTAGTAAAGAAGAATTAAAAAAAAGGCTTGATGAGAACGAAAATAGTCTAAAGGAGAATGAGGAATTATTAAAGGAACTTCAGGAGTATTCCGATAAAATTCAGGAAGAAGATCTGGGAGAAAAGTTGGAGGATCTGGCTAAGAAGAATAAGAACAATGAGCGCAATCTTGAACAGCTTTTAGAACTAACCAAAAGATATTATATTGAAGAAAAACAACAAAGGATAGCAAGGGATCTGAATCGTCTTGCAGATGAACAGGAGAAAATTTCAAACGAATCTGAATCAATTTCAGAAGAACAGAAAAATCTGAATAATGTGTTCGATAGGATCCAACAGCAATTGGATGCTTTGTCCAAGGATAACCAGCAATTAAATAAACCAAAATCCTTAACTCGCGATGAAGCAATAGAAAAGGAAATCTCAGAAGATCAAAAGAAGGCGTCAGAAAAATTGCAACAGGAGAAGAATGCCAGCCGGGAACAAAAGAATGCTGCTAAGAAAATGCGGCGTTTAAGTTCTAAAATGCAACAAGCCGGTATGCAGGCAGACATGCAGAAGTTGGAAGCAGATGCTAAAGTTTTACGTGAAATTTTAAATAATCTGGTGAGATTTTCTTTGATACAGGAAGAACTGTTAGAGGACTTTAAGAGTATCAAACAAACAAGTCCGGCTTACGCGAATAAACTAAATGAGCAAAGTGAACTACGAGAGAACTTTGAACATATTGATGATAGTATTTACAGCCTTGCGCTGCAAAATCCAATGTTCTCAAGTAAGATAACTTCCAAACTTACAGATATAGATTTTGATATAGAAAAGTCGCTGGAACGACTAGCTGAAAACCAAATAGGGCAGGGTACCGCTAGTCAGCAATATGTTGTCACCGGGGCAAATGATCTTGCAGTCATGCTTTCTGATGTTCTGGATTCTATGCAGGATATGATGTCCAATCCGCAATCTGGTTCTGGTGATGGACAGGAATTTCAATTGCAACAGATCATCGATGAACAAAAAGAACTTCAGCAGGATATGCAACAAAATATGGAGATTCCTGAGAAGTCCGGAATGCCCAGTCAGCAAAATTCTGGTGAGATATTTGAAATTTATAAGCGTCAGCAAAACATAAGACGGAAGCTAAATGAATTAATGGATAGTGGTTCATCTGACGCTCTTGAGAAGAAAATCGAACAAATTGAGGAGGATCTTTTGGAGAAGGGTTTGGATGGGCAAACCTTAGAAAGAATGCAGCAGCTGAATTATGAATTAATGAAAATGAAGAGCGCTGCGCAAAAACAAGGATTTGATAATAATAGGAAGGCGAACACGAACTCCCGGAACTATGAGAATAAGCTTCAAAACCAGATAAATACCGCAAAAGAATATTTCCAATCAACTGAAATTTTAAACAGACAAGTCTTACCTTTGCAGCAAATTTACAGATCTAAGGTTAAGGAATATTTTGGTAAAAGGAACGATTAATTTTTTCAATGAAAACAACTTCATCCTGAAGGATGAGGTACTATTTCAAAACTGGTTATTCAGGCTTGCTGAATCTGAACATAAAAATATAGGCGAGGTTAATTACATTTTTTGTGATGATGATTACTTATTGGAGATCAACCAGAATTATCTAGATCATGATACCTATACAGATATTATCAGCTTTGATAATACGGTAGGCAATTCTTTAAATGGAGACATTTTTATTAGTACAGAGAGAGTAGAGGAAAATGCTTCAGAATATAATGTGGATTTCCTTCAGGAACTTAAAAGAGTTATTGCACACGGCATGTTACATTTTTGTGGATACAAGGATAAATCTGAAAGTGAAAGCGAATTAATGCGACATAAGGAAGACGAGAAAATTAATATGTTCCACGTGGAACATTCCTAATGAAAAGAGGATTTTATGTTCGATAAGGAATATGATGTTATAGTAATTGGAGCTGGTCACGCAGGAAGTGAAGCTGCCGCCGCTGCCGCTAATATGGGTAGTAGCACGCTTTTAATTACAATGAATTTACAAAATATCGCTCAAATGAGCTGTAACCCTGCCATGGGTGGTATTGCAAAAGGTCAGATTGTAAGAGAAATTGATGCGATGGGCGGTTACAGTGGTATTGTAAGTGATACCAGTGCTATCCAGTTTAAAATGTTGAATAAATCCAAAGGACCTGCAATGTGGAGTCCGCGTGTACAAAGTGATCGTATGCGTTTTGCTGAAGACTGGCGTTTGAAGCTTGAGCAAACTCCAAATCTTGATTTTTATCAGGAAATGGTAGCAGGTTTGATTATCGAAAATGATAAGATAACAGGCGTAAGAACTTCTTTAGGTTTAGAAGTTCGTGCCAAATCTGTTATATGCACTAATGGAACATTTTTAAACGGACTCATCCATATAGGTGATAAGCAATTTGGTGGTGGTAGAGCAGGGGAAAGAGCTGCTACTGGAATTACCAAGGATTTGATTGACGTTGGATTTGAAGCTGGAAGAATGAAAACAGGAACTCCTCCTCGTGTGGATGGTAGATCTCTGGATTACTCTAAAATGACCGAGCAACCTGGTGATGAAATCCCTTCCAAATTCTCTTATTCAGATGAGACTAAGCCATTGGAAAAACAACGTAGTTGTTATATGACCTACACTTCCAATGAAGTGCATGAGATCCTCAAAGATGGTTTTGATCGATCTCCAATGTTTAACGGACGTATAAAAAGTCTTGGTCCTAGATACTGTCCTTCCATAGAAGATAAGATCAATAGATTTGCAGATAAGGACAGGCATCAGTTATTTGTAGAACCAGAAGGTTGGAACACTGTAGAGGTTTATGTGAATGGATTTTCAACTTCACTTCCAGAGGATGTTCAGTTTAGAGCCTTACGATCTGTTGCCGGATTTGAGAATGTGAAATTCTTCAGGCCAGGTTACGCGATAGAATATGATTATTTTCCACCAACCCAGTTGAAGCATACTTTGGAGACTAAGTTAATTGATGGTTTATATTTTGCGGGTCAGATCAACGGAACAACAGGATATGAGGAAGCGGCTTGCCAGGGCATGATGGCAGGTATTAATGCCGCTCTAAAAGTTCAGGAAAAAGATGAATTTATTCTGAAGCGTAACGAGGCATATATTGGGGTCCTTATAGATGATCTTATAACAAAGGGTACAGAAGAACCTTATAGAATGTTTACTTCAAGAGCGGAGTATAGAACTTTATTAAGACAGGATAATGCCGATTTCAGGTTAACCGAAAAATCTTATAATATCGGTTTAGCTTCTGTAGAGCGGATGAGGAAAATGGAAGAAAAGAAAGATAAATCTTTTAAGTTTGTTCAGCATCTGAAGGATCTAAGTGTCATCCCGGAAGAAGCAAATCCTGTTCTGGAAACTCGAAATTCTTCTCCCATGAAACAAAGTGATAAGGTCTTCAAAGTCTTTTCAAGACCACAAATCACGATGGAGGATGTGCGTAGTTTTTCTGGTGTAAATGAGTTTATTGTTGAGAATGATCTCAACAATGAAATGATAGAGCAAACCGAAATTCAGGTTAAATACTCCGGATACATTGAGAAGGAGAAAAACAATGCCGATAAATTAAATCGTTTGGAAAATGTACGTATTCCATCAAACTTTGATTATTCCAGTATAAAAAGTATGTCTTACGAGGCGAGAGAGAAATTAAAGAAAGTGCAGCCTGCTACCGTTTCTCAAGCTTCTAGAATTAGTGGAGTAAGTCCTAACGATATTTCAGTATTATTGGTTTACATGGGTCGTTAGTTCACTCATGTTCCACGTGGAACAATCAGAATTTTGATAGAATCAAATCAAATAAAATCAGCTCCGGAAACGCAGGAAGTTATACTTACCTGTAAAGATCACCTTGTATCGCAGGAGACCTTTTCTATATTAGAAAGTGAGCCTGGAATATTGTGTACTTCTCCAGTTCCAGAAAATTTACCTGCATATTATGAAAGTGATAGGTACATTTCTCACACAGATTCAGAAGAAAATTTTCAGGATAAGATCTATCAATTTGTAAAATCTAAAATGCTATTGAAAAAAGCAAAGTGGATTGAACAGGAAACGGCAGGTTGTAAACTTCTGGATTACGGAGCGGGCACTGGAGATTTTCTTGCTTACATGCAAAACAGGAACTGGAATGTATTTGGTGTGGAACCAAACGAACATGCCAGGGCTTTAGCTTCAAGAAAGGGAATTAGTATTGAAGACAATTTGGATAAGTTAGATACAAGATCATTTGATGTCATTACCCTCTGGCATGTACTGGAACATATTCCAGATTATCAAGAAGTGCTAAAAAGACTAGTAGCTAAATTGAACAAAAATGGGCTTCTTATTATTGCAGTTCCTAATCACAGGTCCTATGATGCTTATTACTATCAAAATCATTGGGCTGCCTGGGACGTTCCAAGACATCTATGGCATTTTTCAAGAAGTGGTATTTCACAGCTTTTAAAAAATAACAACCTTATAGAGGTTTGTGAAAAACCATTAATCTTCGATTCCTTTTACGTAAGTCTATTAAGCGAGGAAAATCAAAAACTAAAGCCTTCTAAAATAAACGCATTTTGGCGTGGATTAATTTCTAACTTTAAGGCAAGATCTACCGGAGAGTATTCTTCCATTGCTTATTTCTATAGAAAATCATAGATAAGCTTATTTAAGCCTTTTTTAGAGCTGTTAGTGTATTCGTATAATGGTTGTTCTGTAAAATTGCTTAAAGTCTCTTAAAACGGATTTAAACATATAATTTTTTATAGATTAAACTTATAATGAATATATTTTAGATTAATCTTATCGATAACAACTATTCAAACTCCTATTTTACTCTAAGATTAGTTTCTTACCTTTGCCAATCAAATTTTTTAACTATGATCAAAAAAGTTTTCGGAATTGCTGCAGTTGCAATTTTAATGGTATCCTGTAACGAGCAAAAAACAGCTTATGTAGATACTAAAGTGTTGGTACAGGAATATAAAGAAATGAAGGAAGTGGAAGCTGAGTTCACTTCCAAATCAGATTCTGTTCGTCAAAAACTGGATTCTGTTGCAAAATCTTTTCAGGAAGAAGTTCAGGCTTATCAGTCTGAAATGAATTCCATGTCTGAAGCACAAAGACAGGAAAAAGAACGTACGCTAATGCAAAAACAGCAAATGCTACAACAGCAACAGCAAATGCAAAGTAACCGTCTTAGAGAGCAAAGTACTGCTGCTATGGATTCTTTAGTTGAAAAGGTTAAGGGATACGTGAAAGACTACGGAAAGGATAATGGTTATACCTATATTTTTGGTTCCAATGAATCTGCAAATATTATGTATGCTGAAGAAGGTCTTGATATAACACAAGATGTTCTAGCTGAATTGAACGACCAATACGGTGGATCTGATGTTGCTACTGAAGAAAACGAAGAAGTAGAAGACTAAATTCTAGAAATAATTTATACATATAAAGGCTCCTAATAGGAGCCTTTTTTTATTTAAAAATCTTTTTTAGTTCATAATCCATACACCCAGAATACATACGATAAAGTATCCGGTAAGCGTAAATGCTCCTGCATAATCTTTAGCCACTCTCTGTCCAAATAATAGCATAAGCAAGGTTACACATGCGAGAATGGAAGCAAGCAGTCCTAAATCAGAATCACCACTGGATATTAATGTGTAGATACCTGCAATCGCAAGAAATCCTACAATGACTTCGATAACCAGGATAATTCCAACCATGAGGGGAACCATTCCTGCCAGAAAAGTTTTTGAGAAATGTTCCTTCAGCCAACCAGTGTTTCCATTCCAGTCCATCATCTTATCCACTCCAGATTGTAAGAATGTAATAAGAATGAATAGCAGTATTAGAATCTCAGTAATATAGGTATTCAGATTTTCCATAATTCGTTATTTTTTGTGTAGATATCGGGTTAGTTTAATAGAAAGATCGGTCAGGATAATTTTAGCATTTCCATTTCTACCAATATGATAGATGGCAGTTTCTATTGCTTCGGAAATTTCTCCAATATTCTTACCATTTATAAAGGTGGCGAATTTATCGAATTTGAAGACTTTTGGTTCAATATCAACATAAACTAAGTCTTTAGCCTTATAATTTAGCAACATGGCCTGTCTGAAGAAGTCGAGACAATAACGAAGAAAGCTTTTCTGGGTTTCGCGGTTGAGGGATGCGATCTCGTCACTCCAGGCTACCAGCTCCAATACAGTAGCTTTGTTTCCTTTAGCCTGAAATGCACTCCGCACCCATTGAATGAACCAGGCCTGGAACTGCTCATCACCCGCATCTTTTCTCAGGATATGTACTGCCTTAGTATAGTCGCCATTGGCCTGATGAGCAATCTTCTTTGCAATTTTTGGTTCGCAATCCTCTTTGCGAATTAGATATTCTTCGATATCAGATTCTCCAAGAGGTGGAAAATGCAACCGCTGACATCTGGACCTAATGGTTTGAATAATTTGTTCTTCAGCTTCAGTAACAAGTAAAAAGATAGTTTTGCTTGGCGGCTCTTCTATTAGTTTCAGCAACTTATTAGAAGCTTCATTATTCATCTTTTCAGGCATCCAGATGATCATCACTTTAAAACCACCTTCATAACTTTTTAAGGAAAGTGATTTTACGATCTCATGAGCTTCATCTACACCAATCTTGCCTTGCTTGTTTTCAATTCCAAGACTTTGATACCAGTCATATAAACTTCCGTAGGGATTCGATTGAACAAATTGTCGCCACTCCTCGAGAAAATGTGAAGAAACCGGATGTTTTTTGATCTTTTCATTGGTAGCAACCGGAAATGCGAAGTGCAGATCTGGATGAGAAAGATTATTGAATTTCAGATTGCAGGAAGCTGAACTTTCTGAATCATTTTCTCCATTAGAATTACCACATAATATATATTGAGCGTAAGCGATCGCCATGGGTAAAGTCCCACTACCAGCCTTTCCGGTAAAAAGTTGAGCATGCGGAATTCTTCTCCGGTCTGCCGTGGTCACAAGGTGATTTTTTATATGCGGAAGGCCTATTATTTCTCTAAAAAGCATAGGCAAATATAAAATTATATAAGCTTTATTATCTTCGGAAAAATTTATATTTGTAACAAAGCAAACCTATGAAAACTATAGACGATTACAACTTTAAGAATAAGCAGGCCTTAATTCGAGTAGATTTTAATGTGCCTTTGAATGATGAGATGGAGGTAACTGATGCCAATAGAATCGAGGCTGCTAAACCAACGATTATCAAAATTCTTGAAGATGGCGGGAGCGTGGTTCTAATGTCACACCTGGGTCGTCCAAAAGGAAAGGAAAGTAAATACTCATTACAACATATACAGGATAAGGTTTCTGAAGTTCTTGGCGTAAATGTAAAGTTTGTTGAAGACTGTACTGGTGAGGAAGTTGAAAAGGCTGCAAATGACCTGAAGTCGGGAGAGATTCTTTTACTGGAAAACCTTAGATTTCATGAGGAAGAGACTGCTGGGAATGAGGCTTTCGCTGAACAACTAGCAAAATTAGGTGATATATATGTAAACGATGCTTTTGGAACTGCACATAGAGCGCATGCTTCTACAACCATCGTAGCAAAATACTTCGAAGATAAGTGCTTTGGTTATTTATTAGCTAAAGAGATCAAAAGTCTTGACAAGGTTTTAAATAGTAGTGAAAAGCCGGTGACAGCTGTACTTGGTGGTGCGAAAGTGTCTTCTAAGATCACCGTAATAGAGAATATTCTTGATAAGATCGATCACCTCATCATTGGTGGTGGGATGACCTATACTTTTATTAAAGCTCAGGGCGGGCATATTGGAACTTCACTAGTGGAAGATGATAAACAGGAACTTGCTCTTGAAATCCTTAAAAAAGCTAAGGAAAAAGGTGTGGAAGTTCATTTACCGGTAGACTCAGTGATCGCAGATAGTTTTTCTGAACAGGCGAGCACACAGGTTGAGAGTGTGGATAATATTCCTGATGGCTGGATGGGACTTGATGTAGGACCAAAAACGGTTAGGAATTTCGCAAATGTGATCAAGGATTCCAAGATCATTCTTTGGAACGGTCCACTAGGAGTTTTTGAAATGGAGACATTTGCTCAGGGAACCATAGAACTTGGTAAAGCGATCGTAGAAGCTACAGAAAATGGTGCTTTCTCTTTAGTTGGAGGAGGAGATTCAGTTGCAGCTGTGAAACAATTTGGATTTGCAGATAAGGTGAGTTACGTTTCTACCGGTGGTGGAGCGATGCTGGAGATGCTTGAAGGAAAATCACTTCCGGGTATCGAAGCAATTAAGAATTAATCGGGTACGAAATTTGATTAATTCCCGTTTGTTATTCAAAACATTTTTATGCTGAAACGAAGATTTTTTGCAGTGCTGCTATTAGCAGGAATTTCTGGTTTTGCTCAGGAAAAGGATAAGAAGGTTCGTGAGGAAAAAGCGAATTTCAGAGTTCAGATATTTCAGAAAAGTGATGATACTGAAATCAAACTTACTGAACCAGATCCTGAATTTCAGAATAAACTGCCTATTTCCGCAGTGATCAGAGATTCTTCGAAAGTGGCGCTTTCAGATCTTCCAAAGGCAAAGACTATAGATTCTCTCTGGAGGCTGGAACTTACAAATTCAGATCTTTTTGAAACCATGCAGAAGTCTATCGAAGATCAGGACTACGAAAAAGTCGTCTACGATGAGCTTCCTACAGATACTCTTAAGGCAAGGTTAGCCAGGCTGAATGCGAGAACACCTTTTAACGTAGAATACAATCCAATACTGGAATCGGTCATAAAATCATACCTGAAAAGGAATAAAAAGGGAATGGAGCGACTTATGGCGCTAAGTACCTACTACTTTCCGCTCTATGAGCAGGAATTGGATAAGTACGATGTTCCCTTGGAGATCAAATATCTTTCTATTGTAGAATCGGCTTTAAATCCTAGAGCGAAATCACGAGTTGGAGCTACAGGTTTATGGCAATTTATGTTTCCAACCGGGAAAATGCACGGACTTGATGTAAGTTCTTATGTAGATGAACGTATGGATCCATCTAGATCTACGGAAGCTGCAGCGCAATATCTTTCAAGTTTATATAAAGTTTTTGGTGACTGGAACCTTGTACTTGCCTCTTATAATTCAGGTCCCGGGAATGTGTCGAAAGCAATACGAAGAAGTGGTGGATCTACAGATTACTGGCACTTGAGAAGATTCCTTCCACGTGAAACGGCAGGTTACGTTCCTGCATTTCTGGCTACTTTATATCTTTTTGAATATGCCGATGAGCATAAATTCCAGCCTGCAAATCCAGATGTTGTGTTCTTCGAAACTGATACATTACAGGTGAAGCAGTTGATCACATTCGATCAAATATCTAAAGTAACAGGGGTAGAGAAAGAAATGCTTCAGTTTTTAAATCCTAGCTATAAGCTTGATATCATTCCATTTGTTGAAGACGAAAAATATACATTGAGGTTGCCTAAACCGGCGATTGGTAAGTTCGTTTCCAATGAAAATGCGATCTATGATTTTGTAGATACTCAGGCAAAAGAAAAGGAAAAAGAACTACCTCAATTGGTGAAAACCGAGGATAAGGTTCGTTACAGAGTGAGAAAAGGCGATTACCTTGGTAAGATCGCAGAAAAATACGGTGTTGGAGTAAGTAGTATTAGGCGTTGGAATAACATGCGTAGCAATAATTTGAGAATAGGACAGTATCTAACCATCTATCCTAGAAAGCCCGTAGCATCCTCTTCAAATACTTCTACAGCCTCTAATTCATCGAATCCAAAGATCTATACGGTTAAGAGTGGAGACAGTCTCTGGAGCATCTCAAAAAAGTTCCCGGGAGTTACGGTACAGAATTTGAGGAGTTGGAATAATATGAATACCAACAGCCTTAAACCTGGAATGAAGATCAAGATTTCCAAAGGTTAAGGTTCTAAAAAAACCTAATCCGAAAAAATGAAACGTAGCCTATTAGTACTAGCCAGTATTTTCCTGTTTTTTGCCTGCGAGGAAAGTAAAGATCAAAAGAAAGACACCCGAATCCTATCAGATTCTTCCGGAAACATCAATCAGCTCACAGTCGTGATCGATAACCAGATGTGGGAAGGTGAAGTAGGAGAGGCCATAAGGACCAGATTTGCAGCTCCGGTAGATGGACTGCCCCAGGAAGAACCACTTTTCAGCTTAAGCCAGATACCACCGGAAACATTTAGCGGATTTGTACGTAACAGCAGGATCTTTTTAAAGATCGAAAACGGCAAACAGGGAATGGCTGTGATAAGTGATGAGTTTTCCCGTCCACAAAAAGGAATCGTACTTCAAGGGAAAAATTCACAGGATATTATAGATGTTATTGAAAGAAAGTCTGATACAATCATAGACATTCTGAAACAAACCGAACTAACAGAGAAGCAACGCCGAATTAGAAAATCACTTTCAGATGACGTAGCATTGAAAGAGAAATTTGGTATAGATCTAAAGTTTCCTTCAGCTTACAGATATGCTAAGGAAGAGGATAAATTCAGCTGGATAAGAAAAGAGATCCCAAAAGGAAGCATGGAAATACTTGTTTACGAGGTTCCTATGAGTTCTATAGATAATGATTCCAGCGTGGTTTCAAACATCATTAAAATGCGTGATTCTATTGGAGAAGCGATGATCCCGGGCCGACTGGAGGATTCCTATATGATCACTGAAAAAGCATATGCTCCATACTTATTCGAATCTACGGTAGATGGCAAATTTGCTTATGAAACAAGAGGTACATGGGAAGTACAGAATGATTTTATGGCCGGGCCTTTCGTAAACTACGCCATAAAGGATAAAGCAAACAACAGGTATTTGATCCTGGAAGGATTTGTATTCTCACCATCGCGGGCAAAACGGGATAATATCTTCGAGCTCGATGCTATACTGCGATCGGCTAAACTAAACTAAAAAAAGCCCAACTGAAAAGTTGGGCTTTTTTTATATTCTAAAATACCGGTTTACTTATTCTCTTCTGGTACTTTTTTACTATCGTCTGTAGTTGCAGGATTCTCATCATCCTTTGAAGCGTCTTTAAATTCTTTAATTCCGCTACCAAGGCCTCTCATTAATTCAGGGATTTTTCGTCCTCCAAAAAGCAACAATATTACCACTACAATCAGGATAATTTGTGGTGCTCCTATAGCCAAAGGCAAGATAAATGCGTTCATGTGTTATAATTTTGTTCTACAAACTTAACAAGAATAACCTAATATAAACGTTAAGAAGACAATAAATTGATGTATACCTGCTCACTAATAATAACGGTCACGGTCATTCAGGAATTCGAATTATTTTAATTTATCTTTGTAATACTCAATCACGGCTATGGCTGAAAACACAAAACCTAAAAAGAAGTTCGCTAAGAAACTGCTGCATAAGTACCGCATGGTGGTTCTTAACGAAGATACTTTTGAGGAAAGGTTCTCTTTTCGCTTAACAAGATTAAACGTTTTCGTATCTGTTGGGATCTCAGCAATTCTATTAATCGCTATGACTACCTTCCTGATTGCGTTTACACCATTGAGAGAGTATATTCCTGGTTATTCATCTGCAGCATTAAAGGAAAAAGCTACAAAACTGGCTTATACCTCAGATTCTCTGCAAAACAGGATGCGTATGAACGACCAGTATTTGCAATCTATTCAGGATGCGCTACGAGGTGAGTTTGATGTACAGCAACTGGACAGGGATTCTATTCTAAGCCAGCCCATAACCGACCTGGAATATCAGGAGATCAACCGCATCAAGGCAGATAGTTTGTTGCGTGAAGAAGTCGCTGAAGAGGATAAATATAATATTCTGCCAACGGCTACAGATAATATCAATTTTTCACTCTTTCCCCCGGTAAAAGGGACTATTTCTGAAAGTTATAATATCGAAAACAAGCATTATGCTATAGATATCGTTACCACCCGGAATTCGCCAATAAAGTCGGTCGCAGATGGTCGCGTGATCTTTGCAGAATGGACTGCGGAGACCGGGTATGTGATCATCATCGAACATAGCTATGGATTGCTGTCTGTTTATAAACATAATGCGTCGCTGAGTAAAAGTCAGGGTGATATAGTGCGATCTGGCGAGGTGATCGCTACTGCAGGTAATACCGGTGAATTTACAACAGGACCGCATTTACACTTTGAACTTTGGAACGAAGGAAATCCTGTGGATCCTTCAGAATATATTGATTTCAATTAATCTATGTCTATAAAATCTTTTGCTGCCGGGATCTTTGCTTCCTATGTTAGAAAAAAAATGAATAAATGGGCTGAGAATCCTCATGATACTCAGGAGAAAGTTTTTCAGCAATTATTGAAAAAAGGAGCAAATACTAAATTCGGTAGGGATCACCATTTTCAGAATATCAACAGTCATCAGGATTTTATAAAACAGGTTCCGGTAAGAGATTATGAAGAGTTGAAGAATTATATGGACCTGATGGTTTCCGGAGAAGAGGATGTATTATGGCCCGGAAAACCTTTGTATTACGCGAAAACTTCAGGAACCACCAGTGGAGCTAAATATATTCCGCTAACCAAAGACAGTATGCCTACGCATATAGAAGCTGCCAGAAATGCTATTTTATGCTATATCCATGATACCGGGAATAGTAAGTTCGTGGATGGTAAGATGATATTTCTGCAGGGAAGTCCAGAGTTACAAGAGAAAAACGGAGTGAAACTAGGCAGGTTATCGGGTATTGTGGCGCATTATGTTCCAGGCTATCTTCAAAAGAACAGAATGCCTTCCTGGGAAACTAATTGTATCGACGATTGGGAAACCAAGGTGGATGCGATCGTAGAGGAAACTGTACAGGAAGATATGTCGGTTATCAGTGGGATTCCATCCTGGGTGCAAATGTATTTTGAACGATTGATCGATAAGACCGACAAAAAGGTAGGTAATATTTTTCCAAATTTTGACCTGTTCATTTATGGCGGAGTTAATTACGAACCTTATCGCGCCAAATTCGAAAAATTGATTGGCAGAAGGGTGGATAGTATTGAATTATACCCTGCTTCGGAAGGTTTTTTTGCATTTCAGGATAAGCAGAATGTTCATGGAATGCTGCTTCAGCTGGACTCAGGGATTTTTTATGAATTCATTGAAGCAGATAAATTCTTTGAAGAAAACGCAACACGTCTGCTTCTGAAGGATGTACAGATTGGGGTGAACTATGTCATGATCATAAGTTCTACCGCTGGTCTATGGGCATATAATATTGGTGATACGATACAGTTCACTTCAGTAGAGCCATATAGAGTCATAGTATCCGGAAGGATCAAGCATTTTATTTCAGCTTTTGGAGAACATGTGATCGCTAAAGAAGTGGAAGAGGCCTTGCAGGAAGCAGTAAAAGATACGCAGGCTGCTATTAGCGAGTTTACGGTAGCACCACAAATTAGCCCGGATAATGATGAATTACCATACCACGAATGGTTCATAGAATTCGAAAAAGAACCGCAGGATTTAGATCATTTTGCTGGAGTTATTGATAAAGAGATGCAACAGCAGAATTCATATTATAAGGATCTTATAGATGGAAGTATTCTTCAAAGGCTCAAGATCACTAAATTACCACCAAATACATTTCAGCAATACATGAAATCCATTGGAAAGCTTGGTGGACAGAATAAACTGCCAAGATTATCCAACGACAGGAAGATTGCTGATAAATTAAACGAGATTATATAAAACAGAACTATGTCAATATTAAAGTTACAGGGAAGAACAAGAGCTCAGGAAAGTTCAGGAGCAATTGAACGAATGTATATCACGATGAGACACCTTTTCAACCGTGGTTTTTATAAGCCTATGGGTGTTTCCGGAGAAACTTTAAGGGAATCCTTACTTACACTACGTCCTGAGATTTATGGATCTATCGCGAACGAAAAAGCAGAACTGGAAGGTTTGCTATACGTTATAGATCGATTACCACACGGTATCGAAGAATGCAGATTTATAAACCTAACGAGTGATGAAGGTTATGGGAATTCGCATTTCAAACCTATTATACCGCCTAAAAGACGTAGAAACTGCTACAGGATCGATGATGAGCAAATGAACATTGAGATCACTCGTGGTCGCTCAGAGATCTATGATATACTTACGCATCTTACTTTTCTTTTTATAGAGTCGCATAAGATCATGAAAAGAGTGATTATTGATGAAGACGGGAGCGTGAACCGGGATTGGGAAAAGCTGGATTTTGCAGTAACCCAGAAAGATCCCCTCACACAATCACAGCGAGAGATAGCTCTTACCCATACCGCCAGTATCCTGGGAAGAACATTTTCAGATATCAATAAACTTTATCCTAAATTCAGCACACCAGACAATCCGGATAGATTTCTTAGAGTGATCTGGTCACTGGGAAAAATGGCGATCAAGGAAGCGGTTCAGAATGAAAAAAGAATCATCACTTTTAGTCCTGTGCTGCGGGAAAGACTGGGACATCACATTCACGGAGAAGTCTGGGCGAATGATATAAAGAGTTTTCTTACCAAAGAAGAACTTATTAAAAGACCAATTCATATTATCTCTGCGAATATGCACAGTGTGATGAACACCTTGTATACTCCATGTGCTTTCAAAGCAGAATTGAAAAAGAAAAAACCCCTTGATATTTACGAAGAACTAAGTGATAGTGGCAATGGGAACCTTAGAACCAAGATCACCAAGTTTGCTCTGGACAACGGGATGACTTTTCTTGAAGATAAAAGCGGAACGAATATCGATGTGCAGATCTTTGATACTGCGCAACTTGAAGGTGGTTTCCAAACCGATAAATTTACTGATATAGATCTTTCAGAAAAACCGGTACTAGTGGTCATGGACTACGCATTTGGTGAGCAGGCCTATGAAACTATGGATGAATTGCTTAAGCCTTTTGATAACGACGGAAAAGAGATCAAACTCAACGTGAAGTCGGTTTCCATCATGGGGAAAGCCGGAATTCTTGAAGGTGGAAAGGGAGATATTATGATTCCTGATGCCCATTTATTTGAAGGAACAGCAGATAATTATCCTTTTGAAAATCAATTAAAGAAATCTGATCTCGAAGGCCAGGGAATTAGCGTGGTAGACGGAGCAATGATCACTGTACTGGGAACATCACTGCAGAATAAGGATATTCTAAGATTCTTCCATGATTCTACATGGAACGTTTGTGGACTGGAAATGGAAGGTGCGCATTATCAAAAGGCGATACAGGCAGCTTCCAGGTTACGAGGAAGTATTGATGAAGATGTTCAGGTAAGATATGCTTATTACGCATCAGATAATCCATTGGAGACTGGAAGCACACTTGCTTCTGGAGGACTGGGAACATCTGGAGTAAAACCAACCTATCTTATTACTGAAAAGATCCTGGAACAGATCTTCAACTCCTAAAAATCGTTTATGCAAATTGAAAAAACTCCGCTAAAAGATTGCCTGCTCATCAAACCTACTATGTTTGAAGATCATCGCGGTTTATTTCTGGAGACCTATCATCGCAGGAGACTTGCAGAATTTAGTGGTATTGATGCTGAATTTGTTCAGGATAATCAATCCATGTCGCATTATGGTGTCTTACGGGGTCTGCATTATCAACAGGGAGAATTCGCTCAAACTAAGATCGTAAGAGTGATCCACGGGAAGGTTTTGGACGTGGTGGTAGATTTACGACCAGATTCTCCGAGTTTTAAAAAGACTTTTTCAGTCATACTGGACGATGAGAATTTGTTTCAGCTTTACGTCCCGAAAGGTTTTGGACACGGCTTTGTAACGCTTTCCAAACGTTCTGTTTTTGCTTATAAATGTGATCATTATTATACTCCGGGCTCTGAAGCCGGAATTAGATACAATGATCCCGATCTCAATATCGACTGGAATTTTCCTGAGGATCAAATGATCTTATCAGATAAAGACAAAGAGCTTCCATTTCTAAAAGATGTATTTTGAAGAATATCCTGGTAACCGGTGCAAATGGTCAGTTAGGCTCATGTTTTAGAAAGCATAGAAAAAAATACCCCGATTTTAACTTTGATTTCAAAAGCTCGAAAGAGCTGGATATTAGCAATTTTGCTGAAGTAGAAAGGCTATTCTCTTCGCGATCTTACGATTTCTGCATTAATGCTGCCGCTTATACCAATGTGGAAAAAGCAGAATCTGAGAAAGAGAAAGCATTCCAGATCAATGCTGAAGCGGCAGGTAAACTTGCAGAAGTTTGTGCCGAAAATCAGATTAAAATGATCCATTTCTCAACCGATTATGTTTTCGACGGAAGCAAAACAGAAGCATACCTGGAAACCGATGAGGTAAATCCTATTAATGTTTATGGGGCATCCAAATTAGCGGGAGAGAGACAGATCGCTGAAGTTCTTGATAATCATTTGATCTTCAGAACGAGTTGGTTGTATTCAGAATTTGGACATAATTTCTTTTGTACGATCTTAAAAAAAGCTGCTGAAAAAGCGACCTTAAATATTACTACCACGCAGCTTGGTACTCCAACCAACGCCAACGACCTGGCCATGTATGTTCTGGATGGCATTCAGAAAAATTCGTCTGCAACAGGCATTTATCATTTTAGTAATCTGGGACAGGCTACATGGTATGATTTTGCCGAAGAAATATTGAATTATTCCAGAAAAATAGACCAAGTAGTTCTGAATAAAACAGGATTTTTTAAGACCTTGGCTCAAAGACCAGAATATAGTGTGCTTTCCAAGGAAAAAGCAATACAAGAGTTCGGTGAAATCAGGGACTGGAGGAACAGTCTGCGGGACTTGATCGATGAGGTTGTTTAAAACGAGAATATGGCTAAAAGAATACTAATTACGGGGGCAGCGGGATTTTTAGGATCTCATTTATGTGACCGTTTTATCAGGGAAGGTTATTCTGTTATTGGAATGGATAATCTTATTACTGGTGATCTCAAAAATATTGAACATCTCATCAAGGAAAAGAATTTCGAATTTCATCATCATGATATTACTAAATTCGTTCATGTCGCTGGAGACCTTGATTACATATTACACTTTGCCTCTCCGGCGAGTCCTATAGATTATTTAAAGATTCCTATACAAACCTTGAAGGTTGGTTCCTTTGGAACCCATCACTGTCTTGGCCTGGCAAAGGAAAAAAATGCCAGAATTCTTATTGCTTCCACTTCTGAAGTTTATGGAGATCCTTTGGTACATCCGCAAAGTGAAGATTATTACGGGAATGTGAACACGATAGGCCCTCGAGGAGTTTATGATGAAGCTAAACGTTTTCAGGAATCCATTACCATGGCGTATCATAGGTTTCACGGACTGGAAACAAGGATCGCGAGAATTTTTAACACATATGGCCCGCGTATGCGACTAAATGATGGTCGAGTGATTCCAGCTTTTATTGGTCAGGCATTGAGGGGAGAGGACCTTACCGTCTTTGGAGATGGTTCGCAAACTCGTTCTTTCTGCTTTGTTGATGATCAGGTAGAAGGTATTTACCGACTTTTACTTAGTGACTATTCCAATCCCGTAAATATTGGAAATCCTGATGAGATCACAATCCTTGATTTTGCAAAAGAGATCATTAAACTAACCGGAACAGATCAGAAGATTATTTTTCAGGAGCTGCCGCAGGATGATCCAATGCAACGCCAACCCGATATTACGAGAGCGAAGGAAATTCTGGGCTGGGAACCTCAAGTCTCAAGGAGTGAGGGTATGAAGATAACTTATGACCACTTCCGGAGTATGAGTAAAGAGGAACTGGATAAGAGAGAGCACAAAGATTTTTCAGCACATATTAGACGATAGAATGAAGGAGGGACTGGTGTCTGTCATAATGCCTGCTTACAATAGTGAAGCTTACATTGCCGATGCAATTCGTTCTGTAATTTCCCAGACTTACCATAACTGGGAACTGCTTATTGTAAATGACGCCTCCAATGATTCCACTGCACAGATCCTGCAGAAATTCAATTCCGAAGAAAATAGAATCAGGGTTTTTACCAATTCGGCGAATAAAGGAACTGCGTACTCCCGCAACAAAGCGATTGAAGCTGCAGAGGGACAGTTTATCGCATTTCTGGATGCAGATGACCTCTGGAAGGAAAATAAGCTTATGAGGCAGCTAGAAGTTCTGTCCAAAGCCAATGTCGCGGCTTGTTTCTCCAGTTACCAGTTGATGCATGAATCTGGCAAAAAAAGCAATCTTATCATCCAGGCCTTACCAGTGTTGAGTCATCAAAGATTGCTCAAAGCAAATTATGTTGGGAACTTAACTGGGATTTATAATGCTGGACTGTTAGGAAAGATCTATGCTCCAAACCTTCGGAAGCGCCAGGACTGGGCAATGTGGTTAAGAGTTATTGAAGAAGGTGGACCTATGGAAGGAATCTGGGAATCACTAGCCTATTATAGACTTCGGAAGAATTCCATTTCAGGAAATAAACTGGAAATGCTGAAATATAATTACAAGGTTTACCGGCTTGCGGGCTTTGGCCGAAGAGCATCGCTTAAAAAAATGCTTATTTTCCTGAATGAGCAATTCTTCGTAAAATCGAAACAGAAATTAACTATTGAATAAGCGAGGTAAATTGTTTTAGTTTCCCGCTTTTAGTACGTTTCAATATCTCATTTTTCTGAAAACCGATCTTCAGATCTTTTCCCACATACATTTCGATCGCCTTCATAATACCTTTTTTCTGAATTTCCGAAAGTTCGATATCGCTCACATAATCTATATGAAACGTATCCTGGCTGGTTTGAGTAATGACAAATTCTCTTATGTTTCCGCTGTCTTCTATAATGGTTTTCGTGACATAATAGAAAGTTAGTCCTGGAACTACTTTCCCATCTGGTAAGCGGGCAATATCATTCGTACGACCCACTAATTTTTCAAGAACAGGCTTTTTTCTGCTGCTTTTAGTAGATAAAGATCCTGTATCCCCAATATCGTAGCGTATCATTGGGTGAGCATAGTTATATAGTGCAGTGATCACAATCCGGCCTTCCTCACCATAGGGCAGTATCCTGTCATTTTCATCGAGAATCTCCACATAAAGATCTTCAGAATTTACGATCCATTGATGGTTAGGGTCCTCGAAAGCAATAAGGCCAACTTCGCTGGCTCCGTATTCATTGATCACCGGAACTCCCAGAACATTTTCTATCAGTTCTTTATCTTTTTCAAAGAGTCTTTCAGAAGTTACAATGCATATTTTAAGACTTGGACAAAGATCCTTCAGCAGGATTTCGCGATCCTTTAAAAATTTTGCGAATAGCAGGATGGCACTGGTGTAACCATTCAGATAATTGAAATCTGCCTTTTTAAATCTTTCCAGAAAAGATTCCATTTTTTGTTCACTAAGATCAAAGATATTGAACCTCCGCCTCAGGCTTATTCTGTCCTTCAGTCGTTCCTGCACATTTCCGAAGAAATCAAGAGGGATTCCGTAGAACCTGGCCTGTAACGAGGTGTTAAGATCGATCCCATACCAGGAGTAGCGATCCTGAAAACCAGCCCAGCTCAAGGCATGAGCAAACCTGTTCTTGGCAAATATAAATGGATGTCCACTGCTTCCGGAAGTTTTCCCTACATAAGCCGACTTCGTCGTATACGTAGAACTTAACCTGTCCTTGAGCGGTTGTTGCAGATCAGATTTTTTCATGATCGGGACTTTGCTCCAATCGTCAAAACCTTCCCATTTAAAAAAGTCGCGGTAAAAATCGTTATGCTGAATATGATAGTCCAGCAATAGATTTCTCTGCCGGTATTGATACTTCTCATATTCGGCTTCGGGGATGTTCTTAATCTCCTCGAGTTTTTTCTGAGCCCGCTGAATAGGGAATTTATTGAGTTGTAAAGATAATCTGAACCAATCCAAGTGTAGAAGCGCTTTTTTAACGAATTTATTGGTGCTTCAATGTACAAACATTTATTTTTGATGCAACAATTAAAATTTGAAGCTATGAATATTCTCATTCTTGGTTCCGGTGGACGCGAGCATACTTTTGCCTGGAAGATTGCCCAAAGTGATCTATGCGATAAACTTTATGTAGGACCCGGGAATGCCGGCACAGCAGCAATTGCAGAAAACCTGGATATCAATCCGATTGATTTTGCACAGGTAGGAAAAGTTGCCCTAGATAAGAATATTGATATGATCGTGGTTGGACCGGAAGATCCTCTAGTCAAAGGAATCGTGGATTTCTTTAAGAATAATGATCAATTAAAACATATTCAAATGATCGGGCCTTCTCAACGCGGAGCTTTACTGGAAGGTAGTAAGGAACGGGCCAAGGAATTTATGGCTCTCTACAATATTCCTACTGCTGCCTATGAGAGTTTCAGTTTTGAAAGTTTACAGGCAGGGAAACGTTTTCTGGAAACTTTAAAACCTCCGTACGTGTTAAAAGCCGATGGTTTGGCTGCAGGCAAGGGAGTGCTTATTATTGAAGATCTGGATGAAGCTAAAAAGGAACTGGAAAACATGCTTTCAGGGAAGTTTGGTGCGGCTAGTCAGAAGGTGGTGATCGAAGAATTCCTGGATGGGATCGAATTAAGCGTATTTGTACTAACCGATGGTGAGAATTATAAGATCCTTCCAACGGCAAAAGATTATAAAAGAATAGGCGAGGGGGATACCGGCCTTAATACCGGTGGTATGGGGGCAATCTCACCTGTACCTTTTGCAGATGAAACCCTAATGAAAAAGATCGAGGACCGTATCGTAAAACCAACGGTGAATGGTCTTAAGGCTGATAATATCGATTACAAAGGATTTGTATTTATAGGTTTGATCAAAGTAGGCGATGAGCCTTATGTGATCGAGTATAATGTTAGAATGGGTGATCCTGAAACTGAAGTCGTATTACCAAGAATAAAGTCTGATCTGGTTGCATTAATGGAATCTACCTGGAAAGGTGAACTAAATACTGCAAGTCTTGAAATCGATGAACGGTCTGCGACAACAGTGATGCTGGTATCTGGAGGTTATCCGGAATCTTATGAAAAAGGGAAGCCTATCACAGGATTGGAAAAAGTTAAAGATTCTCTGGTATTCCATGCAGGAACGAGTAGAACTGAAGAAGGAATTGTAACTAATGGAGGCCGCGTAATTGCGGTAAGTTCCTTTGGGGATGATTACAAACAGGCACTAAAAAAATCTTACCAAAGTGCAGAATTGTTGCAATTTGATAAGATGTATTTTAGAAAGGATTTAGGTTTTGACCTATCCTAAGAATGAATGTGAAGTAGATTCTCTGTTTTCTTCGTTATTATCGTTAAAGGATTTTAGCTGCTTCATCCAGTAAAGAAAAGCAAGAAAACCTATAGCCATAAAGATCCAGTTCAATCCATTGGCAAGAAACCAGGAATCAAGTTCCAAAGCTCTTAATTCGTCTAATGGAGCCAGGAGTAACCCAAACAAATCTTCTATTCCTTCAAAAAAATCTTTCATGATGGTATCATTAATTGTGACTACAAAAATATAAAAACTACTAATGCTAACAAGCTTTTTTAGCAAATCCAAACCTATTAACCTCACGGTGATCGTTATGCTGCTGGTAATCTTTTATACCGGCGTGAACTTTTTTCACTGGGAAAATGGTTTCGAGATACTGGATTTACTGCAAAAGATAGGTGTTTTAGGCTTACTTGTTCTAAGCTTGTTCGTGCTCAATTTTATCGCAAAGAAAAATGAACTAACTAAGCGTAGTGCGTATAAAACCCTGCTTTTTGCAATTTTCGCGATCAGTTTTAGTGAACTTCTGGCCAATACGCCGGTAATCATTTCCAATCTTTGCATCCTGCTGGCCTTACGTAGAATCATTAGTCTCAAATCCCACAAATTCGTACAGCAAAAGATCTTTGATGCAACTTTCTGGATCACCATTGCTACCCTTTATAACTTCTGGTCGGTACTGTTCTTTCTGCTTATATTTTTCGCGATTCTTAATTTTGCTTCAGCTTTCAAGAACTGGCTGGTACCTTTTGTAGCTTTTCTTGCGGTAGCCATCCTGACGGTAACTTTTCATCTGCTCGCTTATGACGAGTTCTATACGTTGAATGACTGGTTTCAGACCAGTAATTTCGACTTTAGTCGTTACAATGTAGCGTCGATATTAGTTCCATTAAGTATCATTCTGGGCTTGCTTTTCTGGACACTTATTCAATATTTCAGTGCGATACAGAAGGCAAGTATTACCAGAAGACCGGTATTAAGCATGATCCTGTTCTGCCTGGTTATTTCTATTGCTGTTGCGATCTTCGCACCAACTAAAAACGGAAGTGAACTTATATTTTTCTTTGTACCTCTTAGTATCATTGCTTCTAACTATTTTGATAGCAAGAAAGATCGCATATTCAAGGAAATACTACTGGCTGTGCTAATTCTTATGCCATTTGTCCTGGTTTTTCTGGGTTAAACCATTTCCTTCAGATTCACCGGAATCTCTTTATAAAAATAATATCTTTGCAAAACCTGAGCATTTCAGGCCAATTCGCATTCAATTTATATTAAAAACAACTTTATGTTTTCAGATAAAGCCAATACTATTTTTAGAGAAGTGATCGAACTCTATCATGAGAAAGATAGCGTAGAACAGGATTTCAAAAATCCTTATGATGCTGAAAAGAATCTTCTGGAACATTTACTTTTCAGAAAATGCTGGATAGATACCGTTCAATGGCATTATGAAGATATTATTCGTGACCAGAATATTGACCCTGTCGCGGCACTGACTTTAAAGCGTAAGATCGATGCTTCTAACCAGGATAGAACAGATACTGTGGAGTATATTGATAGTTACTTTCTTGAAAAATATAAGGATGTAAAGGCAAATACAGATGCTACGATCAATTCTGAAAGTCCGGCATGGGCGATCGATCGTTTGTCTATTCTGGCGCTGAAGATCTATCATATGAATGAAGAAGCCCAGCGTACAGATGCTTCAGAAAAGCACCAGATGGCCTGTAAAGCCAAGTTGGATATACTTCTGGAGCAACGTGTAGACCTTTCTACGGCGATCAATCAGCTTCTGGAAGATATCGAAAAAGGTGAAAAATATATGAAGGTGTATAAGCAAATGAAGATGTATAATGACGATGAGCTTAATCCTGTTCTAAGAGGTAATAAGTAGACATGAAAGATCAGAATAGCAATCAGCATCCATCAACTTCAGAAAATAAACATCTGTTGGTGATTCGTCTTTCTGCCATGGGAGATGTGGCGATGGTGGTTCCTGTTTTGAGCATTCTGGTTAGGACCTATCCACGGCTTACAATTACGGTACTTACACGATCTTTCTTTTTTCCGCTGTTCAGTCATTTACCAAATGTGCGTCTCTACGAGGCAGATGTAGATGGCGTT
The DNA here is from genome assembly GCF_045055805.1 of Christiangramia sp. LLG6405-1. Taxonomy (GTDB): domain Bacteria; phylum Bacteroidota; class Bacteroidia; order Flavobacteriales; family Flavobacteriaceae; genus Christiangramia. Next base: position 969,827 of record NZ_CP159330.1, read on the forward strand.
CACGAAGGTGTTCTGGGGCTTGGTACCCTGGCCCGGGAACTTCGTGATGAGGAGATCGATATGGTCGCAGATCTTCATGATGTACTTAGAACTAATGTTTTACGTTCGGTTTTTTATTTCTACGGAATTCCTTTCGAACAAATAGATAAGGGCAGAGCTGAAAAGAAAGCTCTCACACGCGAGACCAATAAGATTTTTAAACAGTTGAAAACAACACATCAACGTTATGCTGATGTTTTTGAGAAACTTGGATACCCGATAGATCTTTCCAATTACACACCTGCTGCAAGGAGGGAAATACTTCCCAGAATTTCTGATGTTACTGGCAAACGGAAAAAAGTAAAATGGCTCGGAATCGCACCATTTGCCCAGCATAGTTCAAAATTTTATCCGGTAGATCTCATGGAACAAGTAATCTCCAGGCTTTCTTCGGAAACAAATACTAAAATCTTCCTGTTCGGAGGAGGGGAAACTGAAAAGAAACAGCTGGAAGAATGGGAATCCAAATTTGAAAATTTTGTGAGTGTGGTTGGTAAGTTGAGGTTTGCAGAAGAACTAAGCCTTATCTCTAACCTTGACATGATGTTATCCATGGATAGTGGAAATGCTCATATTGCAGCGATATTCGGTATTCCGGTTCTAAGTATCTGGGGCGTCACCCATCCTTACATGGGGTTTGCTGCTTTTAATCAGCCTATGGAGAATTGCATCTTACCGGATCTTGAAAAATATCCGAAAATACCAACTTCGGCTTATGGCAATAAAGTTCCGGAGGGCTACGAAGATGTCATGCGCAGCATTCCTCCGGAAGTGGTAATATCTAAAATTCAGCAGCAGCTGAATAATTCTTAAACATCATCAAAATCTACTTTTAGTGTAGAAGTAGTTGGATGCGCCTGGCAGGTAAGTATAAAACCTTCCTCGATCTCTGCATCTGTTAAGATCTGGTTTTTGCTCATTTCAGCTTTACCTTCAGTAATTCGAGCCATACAGCTACTGCAGATCCCGCCCTGGCAGGAATATGGCACATCAATATCTTCTTCCAGAGCAACATCAAGCACTACATCTTTACGATCCATAGAAAAGCTATACTCTTCATCATCGACAACAATGGTTACTGAAGTTTTTCCATCAGTATCTCCCTCAATCACTTTTTCTTCTGAAGTGCTTGTGAACAACTCGAATTTGATCTGCTCATCACGAACATAATTCTTCTTCAATACTTCAGTAACTTGATCGATCATTTCTTTGGGTCCGCATAGATAGAATGTTTCGAAATTATGATCCTTGAATTTATTCTTCAGGATATAGTTTACAGTGCTTGTTTCGATTCTTCCAAATTGCGCATTTTCTTCGCGCGTACGGCTGTAAATAAACTCTACGAAAAGCCTTTCCGGAAACTTAGATTGCAATTCCAGTAGCTCCTTAAAAAAGATGGTATCGTCTACAGATCTATTTCCGTAGGTTAACACAAACCGACTTTCAGGTTCCTGTTCCAATACAGTTTTAATAATGGAAAGTACCGGCGTGATTCCGCTTCCCGCTGCAAAAGCTGCATAATCGTTAGCGGAATTACCAGGTTCGAAAACAAATTTTCCTTCCGGTGGATGCACCTCCAGAATATCTCCGGCTGTAAGTTTATTATTTGCGATCACTGAAAAGCTACCTCCTTCGACTTCTTTAACGGTTACTTTAAAATCTTCAGAAGCAGGAGCAGAACAAAGAGAATAGGCTCTTCTTACTTCCCCGTTTTCAGCATCATATTTAATAGTGATATACTGCCCGGCCTTGAATTTGAACTCTTCTTTCAAGTTTTCAGGAATATCGAAAGATAAACTCACCGCCTGGGAAGTTTCACGAATTATTTCCTTTATTTTTAGCGGGTAAAAATTACTCATTTTTTAATATTTGGGGGTAAAAATACAAAGTATGAAGCTTTTAAAAATGTAACAAAAGTTTAAATTTCTCTACCTATCTAAATAAACAGCAGATTTTATGTTTAGTAAGTTTCTCTGGCTGGAATGGAAATCATTCACAAGGTCGGCCAGTTTTGGAAAAAGTCTGGGATTAAAGATCCTGATGATATTCCTGGCGCTCTATTTTTCAGCCATGTTTTTATTTCTGGGCGTAGCATTATTTCCGCTGCTGAAAGAATCTTTTCCTGAACAGGATCCCTTAGCGATCGTGAACAGTTTTGCTTTAACCTATTTTGGTTTTGAATTTATTTTCCGGTTTATGTTGCAAAGCCTGCCGGTAATGAATATCAAACCGCTCATGGTTATTCCTGTATCTAAGAAAAAAGCGGTCAATTACATACTTCTCAAATCACTTTACTCATTCTATAATATACTGCCGCTGCTCTGGATCATTCCCTTCGGGCTGGTAAGTATCCTGAAGTATGATTATCCTGCCTGGAATGTTCTTGGATGGATGCTTGGCTTTTACGCTCTTGTTTTATGTGTGAACTATTTCAATTTTATTGTCAAGAAAAAATTTAACGAAAGTCTTAAGCAGTTACTTCCGGTTATTATTGGTGTGGCAATTCTGGCTGCTTTGGACTACTTTGGTGTATTCGATATTGGAAGTTACTTTGGTGCGGCCCTCGATTATTTGTATGACCAACCGTACTTAGCAGTGATCCCTTTCATCCTTTTGATTATTCTTTACCAATGGAATCTTTCAGACCTAAGGAAAAAATTCTATCTCGACCGTGATTTAAAAGCAAAATCAAAGGAAGTGAACACCCAGGACCTTGGTTGGACCCGTAAATTTGGAAGTATTGCTCCTTTCCTGCAGTTGGATATCAAGCTAATTCTTCGGAATAAAAGAGCGAAAACAACCATTTTCATGTCTCTACTGCTGTTATGCTATGGACTAATTTTTTATCCGAATGATACCTACCAGGATATGCCAGCATTCTTTCTATTTGTGGGGATCTTTATGACCGGCGTGTTTATGATGAATTTTGGTCAATTCGTACCATCATGGGATTCGTCTTATTACTCCATGATCATGTCTCAAAATATACCTATGAGACAATACCTGGCTTCTAAGATGGGGTTGATCACGGTAAGTGTGGTGGTACTTTTAATTCTTACAACTCCCTATATCTACTTTGGATGGGAAGTGGTTTTGCTGAATATTACCGCCGCGATCTATAATATTGGAGTGAACGTTCCTATGCTAATTTTTGCCGGAAGTTTTAATAAAAAAAGCATAGACCTGGACAAAAGCCCGGTAATGAATTACCAGGGGATGGGTGTTTCACAATGGCTCGTTGGAATTCCTGTCATGGCATTTCCAGTCTTCATTTTCTGGCTGGTAAACAAATTCATAAGCTATGAAGTTGCCGTAGGTACGATTGCAGGATTGGGTATTATTGGTATTCTCATGCGTCCCGCACTACTTACTTACCTTACCCAGCGATACCGAAGACGTAAATATGTAACGATCCAGGGATTTAAACAAAAAGGAGAATAAATTTATAGCAATATGATCACAGCAACCAATCTTTCAAAAATATATAACGGAAACAAAGTGCTTGATATCGAGCATCTGGAAATCCCATCAGGACAAAATTTCGGACTCGTTGGTAACAACGGTGCGGGTAAAACCACTTTTTTTAGCTTGCTGCTGGATCTTATTCAGCCCACTTCCGGAAATATCTTTAATCAGGATATTACGGTAAGCGAAAGCGAGGACTGGAAAACTTTTACTTCTTCATTTATCGATGAAAGTTTCCTTATTGGCTACCTGACTCCTGAAGAATATTTCTACTTTATTGGAGATCTTCGGAATAGCAATCGTGCAGACGTAGACTCATTCTTAACGCAGTTTCAGGATTTTTTTAATGAAGAGATCATAGGTCGCAAGAAATATCTTCGGGATCTTTCAAAAGGAAACCAGAAAAAAGTAGGAATCGTAGCCGCATTGATCGGTGATCCTGAAGTCGTTATTCTCGACGAACCATTTGCGAATCTGGATCCAACCACACAGATCAGATTAAAAAAAATACTGAAAGAACTTTCAAATACCTCTGGAACTACGGTGCTTATTTCCAGTCATGATCTTATCCACGTTACTGAAGTTTGTGAAAGGATCGTTGTCCTGGACAGGGGAGTGCCGGTTCGTGATATAACAACTTCCGAAGCTACCCTGAAGGAACTGGAGGATTATTTTTCCAGTGAGATCGTTGAGGCCTAGGAATTGCAGCTATTGGACTTTGCAAAAAGAAGTTTACTTTTACATACTAAACCAGCTGTATCAAAGTTATTCATGATACCATAAAAGGTTCATATTGAATACGTTTACCCGAATTTCACTGTTTTTACTAACTGCCGCGGCAATTCTTAGCTGCTCCAGGAAAAAGAACTCTTTTGTAAGCCGAAATTATCACGCGATCACTTCGGAATATAATACACTGTACAATGGTGGTCTCGCCTTTGAACAGGGAAGAGAAGAGATCAACCAGAATTACGCAGATAATTACTGGGATATTCTACCTGTTGAAAGACTTGCTCTTGATGAAAATATCGTCTTACCAGATAGCATTAGAAATCAGAATTTTGGTATTGCTGAAGAAAAAGCTGTAAAAGCAATCCAGAAGCATTCCATGCAAATAGGTGGCAAAGAGCGAAATCCTCAAATTGATGAAGCTTATTTGCTCCTTGGGAAATCAAGGTATTTCGATCAACGTTTTGTACCCGCCCTCGATGCCTTTAACTACATTCTTTACCGCTATCCTGCCAGTGATAATATTACTCACGCAAGGATCTGGCGAGAGAAAACAAATATCAGGTTAGGAAATGAAAAACTGGCAATCAAAAACCTGAAAAAGATCCTTGATTCAGACAAACTAAATGATGAAGATGTAGCCGATGCCAGTTCCAGTCTTGCACAGGCTTATATCAATTTACAATATATAGATAGTGCTGTAGTCCCATTACAGAACGCTGGTGAATTCACCAGTAATAATGCGGAAAAAGGTCGTTATTACTATATTCTTGGACAGCTCTATGATCGAATGGATCAATCGGCAGCCGCAAATGCTTCCTTTAATAAAGTGATAGACCTGAAACGCAAGTCTCCCCGAATTTACCTGATGAATGCACATATTCAAAAGGCAAGGAATTTTGATTTTCAGAATGGTGACCGTACCCAACTACTGGCGCTTTTAAGAGATCTGGAAGAAGATCGCGAAAATCGACCGTTTCTTGACAAGATCTATTTTCAGATTGGAGAGTATTACAATCGTTTAGATTCCGTAGAAACCGCTGTAGATTATTATAATCGGTCATTAAGATCACCATCAAGTGATATTTTCCTGAAATCGATCAATTATGAGATTCTAGCGAATATCAATTTTGATGAAGCAAACTACCAGCAAGCCGGTAAATATTTTGATAGCACCTTGACCTATATGTCTCCAGATCTGCTGGAGTTCAGGACCATCAGCAAGAAAAGAGAAAACCTTGCCGATGTGATTCTTTACGAAGAGATCGCTGAGGAAACAGATAGTATTTTGAGGCTCGCGAACATGACCGAGGACGATAGATTACAGTATTTTACAGCATATACAGATACTTTAAGATCACGTGCTGTCAAAACCATGGAGTCTGGGGAATTACCTGCTTACACTGCAGGGATAGGCCCAAGAACTAATTTTCCGCAAACAAATATACCAGCTTCAGCTTCGGTTCCGCCGGCAGGTGATTTTAATAGTGGAAATGCTGGAAACATCTTTTACTTCTACAACCCAATTCGTGTTTCCAGGGGCGCGCAGGATTTCCTCCGCACATGGGGAAGCAGGGAACTGGCAGATAACTGGCGCTATGGCAATCGCGCTATGAATCAAAGTACGGTGAATGCTGAAGAGCGTTTAATGGATATTAATCTGGATAATGAACCAATCTACGATCCCCAAACCTATCTTGCACAAATCCCTACAGAGGCTTTAGTTCTGGACAGTTTGTCTGCTCAGCGAAATCGTGCAAATTATCAACTGGGAGTGATTTATAACGAGAAATACCGTGAGTATGCTCTGGCTGCGAACAGGCTGGAGTTTATGCTGAATAGTAATCCACAACAGAGCCTGATCCTTCCGGCGAAATATAATTTGTATTCGGTTTATAAAGCTCAAAATCGTATAGATGATTTAAGAAGACTGGAACAGGATATATTGCAGAATTATCCAGATTCGCGATATGCCGCTTTTATAAGGAATCCCCAGAGTGTTCAAATGGATGAGAACAGTCCTGAAAATGTCTATGAGCAATTGTATAGAAAATTTGAGGCACAGAATTTCGCTGAGGTTATAGAGCAATCAGACGCTTATAGATCTCAGTATAACGGTAATAGTATATTGCCGAAAATAGAATTACTGAAAACTCAGGCGATCGCAAGATTATATGGAATTGATTCTTATGAAAATTCCCTGCAATATGTGGCGGCAAACTATCCGCAATCTCCGGAAGGTCAAAAAGCACAACAACTACTGAATACGGCTATTCCATCACTTAAAAACCTGGATTTTGTAGCTGATAGTACTCAAACTAGTTTTAAACTGGTGCTTGCTTTTTCTGAAAGTGAAAATGTTGCTGCAGATTCTTTAGAAATTCAGATTGAAGAAAAATTAGAAGAATTAGACTACAGGAAAATAAAAACTTCTAGGGATGTTTACGACGCTGAGCAGACGTTTGTAGTAATTCATGGATTAAGATCAAGATCTGCAGCCCAAGGATATTTGGAACTTCTTCAGAAGGATAAGAACATCAAAATTGAAGGGGAAGCTTTTGTCATGTCGGCAGAAAATTATAGAATTGTACAAATTAAGAAAAATTTAAGAGATTTGTCCAATCTTAAATAAAGCCCTACTAACATGTTTTCAGATTCCAAAAAGTCCAGAAGCTCGGCAGATCAGCGCGAGCAAAATCGTATTGCAGCAGGAACATTCATAACTGGGGAGATCTCTGGTAAGGGATGCTTCAGAATAGAAGGCACGCTGGAAGGTAGTCTTAAAACTCCTGGAAAGGTTGTAATAAGTAAAGGCGGAGTAATAAACGGTACGCTGGAATGTGATAGCGCAGATATTGAAGGAAACTTTAATGGCAAGTTGCTGGTAAAAGACGTACTTAGTCTTCGCGGAACGGCTCATATTGAGGGAGAAGTGATCGCCGGTAAACTCGCGGTAGAGACAGGAGCAGTATTTAATGCTACCTGTGAAATGAATGGAGGTATAAAACCTCTCAAAACTAAAAATGAAAAACGATCAGCGTAACAAGTATCTCGGTTTTATTAATATAGCCTTCCAAATGGGTCTTCTCATAGCTGCCGGAGTTTTCGCAGGCATCTGGCTTGACGGCAAGTTTCCGAACAAATTTTCTGTATATACAATTTCTCTATCTCTGGCTGGGGTGTTTATCTCACTTTACCTCGTTTACAGAGAGGTCAAAAATCTGAACGAAGACGAGTAATGCAACAAAAGATCTTAGTTTTTCTCAAAGTATTTATTCCTTTTTTTATCATCTGCCTGCTAATACAGTTTGCATTGGTAAACTACCTGTTCCAGCCTGAACTTTATTATTCCACATTTGCGATCTACGCTTTCCAGTTCATTGCAACACTCATTGTATACATTTTACTGGTCCTTGTACAGCAAAACTTTAGCGATAAAACTGGTTTTGCCTTTATGGGTTGCGGCCTTTTCAAGATGCTCGCTGCAGTTTTGTTTTTGCTTCCTATGATGCTGAATGGCACGCTTAATCCATTTCAGAGCTTAATCGCATTTTTTATACCTTATTTTATCTTTCTGGTTTTTGAAACTATTTACGCGGTAAAGCTTATTAATCTGAAATAAACTGCTGACTTTCAGTAAAATCATAAAATGGAAGGATAGGCAAAAAAAATATAACTGCTTCTTTCAGATAAAAATTAAAAGTATACCTTTGCACGGAAATTTAGAGCCCACAATTTTAAGTAGATCAGGTAGTATGATAGCACAGAAATCTTTAGTGATTAGCTTGTACTTTACATTGGCCTTAGCCATTTTCCCAGCCTTTACCTTTGCTCAGGAGCACGGAGAGGAGCATTCCGATCTTCGGGAAGCTGAAGAAGAGTTTAACGCAACAGAGATGATTTTGCATCATATCGGTGATTCTCACGGTTGGCATTTCTTTGGTTCCGGAGACAATTCGTATACATTGCCTTTACCGGTAATTCTTTATACGGAAAACGGTCTGGTAACTTTTATGTCCAGTGAATTTCATCATGACTCTGAAGGTCATCATGTAGTCGAAAAGGATGGAATGCGTTTCGTGAATGTTCATGAAGATATTTACAGACTGAATGATGGTGCTACCGCTGTGGAACTTGATGCCGAGGAACACCCGGTAAACGCTTCGAAGCCATGGGATCTATCTATTACGAAGAACGTAGCTGCTATGTTCTTGACAGTAATCTTGATGCTATTGTTTTTCACTAGCCTTGCCAGACATCACAAAAAGAATGCACACGCGCCAAAAGGTTTCAATAATATTCTTGAAACACTTGTGATCTTTGTTAGAGACGATATTGCGATTCCACAATTAGGAGAAAAGAGATACATGAAATTCATGCCTTTCTTATTATCAGTATTCTTTTTTATCTGGATCACCAACTTACTTGGTCTTTTACCTGGAGCTGCAAACGTTACTGGTAACATTGCTGTAACTGTTTCACTTGGTTTATTTACACTTGCCCTGATTTTAATCAACGGTAATAAGGATTTCTGGAAGCACACATTGTGGATGCCTGGAGTTCCTACTTTCGTAAAACCAATTCTTGCAGTTGTTGAACTTGCAGGGGTTTTTATTAAGCCTATCGCACTTATGATTCGTTTATTCGCGAACATTACTGCTGGTCACATTATTATACTGAGTTTGATCGGGCTGATCTTTATCCTGGAAAATGCAGGCATCGCCGGAGTTTCGGTTCCATTTGCCTTATTTATAACAGTACTGGAATTGTTAGTAGCATTCCTACAAGCGTTTATTTTTACAATGCTGTCTGCCCTGTTTATCGGGATGGCAGTTGAGGAACATGAACATCATTAATTTTAATTATTTAATTCTATTATTATGGAGTATTTACACATTGGACTTGCAGCTTTAGGAGCTGGTCTTGCAGTTGTTGGAGCCGCTATCGGTGTTGGTAAAATTGGTGGTTCTGCCATGGATGCTATCGCACGTCAGCCAGAGGCTGCTGGAAAAATCCAGACTGCTATGATTATTGCTGCTGCACTTGTAGAAGGTGTTGCACTTTTTGGAGTGGTAGCTGCTTTGCTAGGGGTACTTACTGTACCGGCATAGTCCTGAATTTAAAAAGATCTGTTCGTAACGGTTGGTTGCGAACAGATCTTAATTAATGATTACTTAAGAACATTTTATTTAGTTATATATGGATTTAATCACTCCCGATTTTGGCTTGTTTTTCTGGCAAACGATCGTCTTTTTGGTGCTTTTGTTTCTTATGGCAAAATTCGCCTGGAGACCTATCCTTAATTCTGTAAGAGACAGGGAACAGTCTATCAACGACGCGTTGGCTTCAGCTGAAAATGCTCGTAAGGAAATGCAGAATCTTAAATCTGATAATGAGCAATTGATGAAAGAAGCTCGTGCAGAAAGAGATGCTATCCTTAAAGAAGCACGTGAGTTGAAAGAAAAAACGATCGCTTCAGCAGCTGAAGAAGCGAAGCTTAAGGCAGACAGAATTGTTGCAGATGCTCAAAAGAGTATCGAACTTGAAAAACAATCTGCTCTTGCTGAACTTAAAAATCAGGTTGCAGAGCTTTCAGTAGAAATTGCTGAGAAAGTTGTGCGTAAAGAATTATCAAGTAAGAACGAACAACGCCAGATGATCGAGAAGATGCTGAGCGATGCTAAGTTAAACTAAGATATGAAAGGGAACAGAGCCGCACAACGTTACGCAAAAGCGATCCTTTCACTGGCAAAGGATAAGAATTCGGCGGAAGCTGTAAACAGTGATATGCAAACCATATCTGCTACTGTAAAGAACAGTGGTGATCTGGAGAACATGCTCACAAGTCCGGTAGTTAGAAAAAGCATTAAAAAGAATGCGCTGCTTGAGATCTTTAAGGGTCTTAATGGTGTAACTGTTGGTGCTATGGATATGCTACTTGACAATGATCGTATCAATATCTTGCACATTGTTGCAAAGCAGTATACGATGATGTTCAATGCTATGAACAATATTCAGCATGCAAAAGTAACCACGGCTATTCCGTTGGATGCTGAGCTAGAAACAATTATCATGGCGAAGGTTAAAGAACTTACTGGCAACGATGCGATCCTGGAGAATGTGATCGATGAGAGCATTATTGGAGGTTTTGTTCTTAGAGTTGGCGACTTGCAATACGATGCAAGTGTAGCCAGAAACCTGGACAGACTTAAGAGACAATTAAAAGACAACACATACGTTTCAAAAATTTAATTAAAACAGGTGCGCCTGGTGCGTACCATTTTATCTTGAATAATTATGGCAGAAGTAAATCCTGCTGAAGTATCAGCAATATTAAAACGACAATTATCAGGTTTTGAATCCAAGGCATCTCTTGATGAAGTAGGTACCGTTCTAACCGTTGGTGACGGTATTGCGAACATCTACGGACTTGCAAACGCTCAATACGGAGAACTTGTTCAGTTCGAGAGTGGATTGGAAGGAATCGTTCTAAACCTTGAGGAAGATAATGTTGGGGTAGTACTTTTAGGTCCTGCAAAAGAGATCAAAGAAGGTTCTACAGTAAAAAGAACTCAGCGAATTGCTTCTATCAATGTAGGTGAAGGTATTGTTGGCCGTGTGGTTGATACTCTTGGAGCTCCAATTGATGGAAAAGGTCTAATTGAAGGTGAGACTTTCGAAATGCCTCTTGAGCGTAAAGCTCCGGGAGTAATTTATCGTCAGCCTGTAACTGAACCATTGCAAACTGGTATTAAATCTATCGATGCTATGGTACCGGTAGGAAGAGGACAGCGTGAGCTTGTGATTGGTGACCGTCAAACAGGTAAGACTGTGGTGGCTATTGATACCATTCTTAACCAGAAAGAATTTTACGATGCCGGTGAACCGGTATTCTGTATATACGTAGCAATCGGGCAGAAAGCTTCTACCGTTGCTGCAATTGCTAAGACACTTGAAGATAAAGGTGCGTTGGCTTATACCACTATTGTTGCTGCAAATGCATCAGATCCTGCTCCAATGCAGGTGTATGCTCCATTTGCTGGTGCAGCGATTGGTGAATATTTTAGAGATACAGGTCGTCCTGCATTGATCGTTTATGATGATCTTTCCAAGCAGGCAGTTGCTTACCGTGAGGTTTCTCTTTTACTTCGTCGTCCACCGGGACGTGAAGCATATCCTGGGGATGTATTCTTCCTTCACTCAAGACTTCTTGAGCGTGCAGCGAAGGTGATCGCCGATGATGATATCGCGAAGCAAATGAACGATCTTCCAGATAGCTTGAAAGACAAGGTAAAAGGAGGCGGATCTTTAACTGCACTTCCAATTATCGAAACTCAGGCGGGTGACGTTTCAGCATATATTCCAACCAACGTAATTTCGATTACAGATGGTCAGATTTTCTTAACATCAGATCTATTTAACTCGGGTGTACGTCCTGCTATTGATGTGGGTATTTCTGTATCTCGTGTGGGTGGTAACGCTCAGATCAAGTCGATGAAAAAGGTTGCAGGTACATTGAAACTTGACCAGGCTCAGTATCGTGAACTTGAAGCATTTGCTAAGTTTGGATCAGACCTTGATGCATCAACCATGAGTGTGATTTCTAAAGGTAAACGTAACGTGGAGATCCTAAAGCAGGGACAAAACGATCCTTACCCGGTAGAAAACCAGATCGCGATCATCTACGCTGGTTCTAAGAACTTACTTAGAGATGTACCGGTAGAGAAAGTGAAAGAATTTGAATTAGAATATCTGGATTACCTGAATTCTAAGCATAGAGATACTCTGGATACTCTTAAAGCAGGAAAACTTACAGATGAAGTAACAGATACTTTGACTAAGGCTGCTAAAGAGCTTTCAGGGAAATACAAGAAATAGTATTGAGTACATAGATTGAAGATTTTAGATCTTTAATTGAAGTATTTACAATTCAAAATTATATAGGTATTGAGTAGTTTCTAACATCTAACTACTCAATACTCAATACTAAAACAAAATGGCAAACTTAAAAGAATTACGTAGCAGGATTACTTCGGTTTCCTCAACGATGCAGATCACCAGCGCCATGAAAATGGTATCGGCTGCTAAGTTGAGCAAGGCTCAGGATGCAATTACATCTATGAGGCCTTATGCTGAAAAATTAACGCAATTGCTACAGGATTTAAGTGCTACTCTGGATGATGATGCGAACAGCAAATTTGCTGAGGAGCGTGAGGTAAAAAGAGTACTAATCGTAGCTATATCTTCTAATAAAGGTCTGGCCGGTGCTTTTAATACCAATATCATCAAAAAGGTAAAAAGTAAGGTTGCTGCAGACTATCAAAATACAGAAGTAGAACTTCTAACTCTTGGAAAAAAGGGTAACGATATTCTGAAGAAAACCTTAGAGGTTTACAAGAACGATAATGCGATCTTCGATGATCTTTCTTTCGAGAACGTTTCTGCAATTGCTGAAGAGCTTATGCAGGTTTTCGTTGATGGGAAATTCGACAAGATCGAGCTTGTTTATAACCAGTTTAAGAATGCTGGAACTCAGGTTGTGATGGATGAACAGTTCCTGCCAATCGAAAGGTTTGAAACCGAATCTGAAAAGCAACTTGACTATATTTTCGAACCATCGAAAATTGAGATCGTTAAAGATCTTATTCCAAAGTCTTTAAAAATGCAACTTTTTAAGGCTCTTAGAGACTCTTTTGCTTCTGAACATGGCGCACGTATGACTGCGATGCACAAAGCGACAGATAACGCTAAAGAACTTAGAGATGACCTTAAATTATCTTATAACAAAGCAAGACAGGCTTCCATTACCAATGAGATCCTTGAGATCGTTGGTGGAGCTGAAGCTTTAAACGGATAAGCTTATTAAATATACCTTGAAATGCTCTCCAAATGGAGGGCATTTTTTGTTTGGTACAGCTTTTGTTTTTATATCTTCAACTTTAAAAATCAACATTATGAAAAAATCACTACTAATGATAACCGGAATTCTGGTATTGAGCATTTTTGCTTCGTGTGGCAGCAATAAAGATCTTCAGGAAAGAGCACCTGCCCAATTTGCTGATGTTTATTATACTTATACTTCAGAAGGTATACAGCTTAATATACCTGTTTCAGTAATTCAGGAGGAACGTGTAGATCTACAAGCCGTTTATTTCCATGGTATGAAGTCGCCGCTTGTTAAGAGCGAAGAGAATTCCAATATCTACATTGCCAACTTTAGAGTAGGTGGAGGAGATATGGTGATGGATGTAGACCCTAAAAAGGAATACGGTAACAAAATGCCACAAATGCCTGAAGAGAGTCCGTTTAAAATCGATCAGGACGAAGCCATTCTGGTATTTGGACAGGATGAGAAAACCAAATTCTATAAGCTTACTGGAATTGTGGAAAAGGAAGAGTAGCCAGAGCGGTTTTGTTATTTAAATTCAGATATTTGTAGCAAACCAACCGGCTCCTTTGAGTACTATAAAAAATCTCTTTAAGCAAACTTTCGTTTACGGCCTGGCTACTGTCTTGCCAAGGATGGTAAGTTTTCTTTTAGTTCCCTTATATACCGATATTTTACCGAAAGAAGAGTATGGTGAAATATCGGTTATTTTTGCTTATTTCGTTTTGATCAATGTCATACTTGCCTATGGTATGGAAACTGCATTTTTCAGATTTTATAATAAGAGCGAAAATCCTAATAGTGTTTTAAGTACCTCTGGATGGTCATTGGTGATTACTTCACTTCTGTTTACGGTAGTAGCTTATCTTGCCCGCGATCTTATTGTAGAGGTTACCAATATACCTCTAAAATATATAGAACTTGCGATCTGGATACTGCTTCTGGACGCCCTGGTAATTATCCCGTTTGCCTGGTTGCGTGCTGCGGAAAAACCAATGCGATACGCAATCATCAAGATCTTCAATGTTGCTGTAAATCTGGGTCTGAATGTTTTTTTCCTGATTTACCTGAAGGATCTGGCAGAAGAACATAGCTTCTTCCGAAGTATTTATGTAGAGGATTTTAAGATCAGTTATGTGTTTATATCCAACCTTGTAGCAAGCGGACTTACGCTTTTGCTCATGATGCCTTTTTACTTCAGAATTTCATTCACTTTCGATTCGGTACTCTGGCGTAAGATGCTTTCTTATGGATTCCCAATTTTGATCGCGGGAATTGCCTTCTCAGTAAATGAAGTTTTTGATAGAATTCTGCTAGACCGGCTATTACCACAGGATATCGCCCGTGAACAAATTGGAGCGTATTCGGCCTGTTATAAGCTTGCCATGTTCATGACTTTATTTGCAACCGCATTTAGATTGGGAATAGAGCCTTTCTTTTTCAGCCATTCCGGAGAAGAGAATGCTACTACAACGTATGCCCGTATCACCAACTACTTTGTCATTCTGGGAAGCTTGATCCTGCTGGGCGTGATCGTTTTTGCCGATCTTTTAAAGATATTGATCATTAAAGATTCAGCTTACTGGGAGGCTATGGAAATCGTACCACTAATTTTACTGGCGAACCTGTTTCTTGGTATCTACCACAATCTTTCAGTTTGGTACAAGGTAACAGACCGCACGAAATTTGGAGGCTATATTTCTCTGGCTGGAGCTTCCGTGACCATAGCTCTAAACCTATACCTTATTCCGAAGATAGGTTATACCGGTTCTGCCATCGCAACACTTGCCGCTTATGGTTTAATGATGATACTCTCTTATTACTACGGAAGAAAATATTATAAGGTTCCTTACGATATGACTCGAATAGGAGCTTACCTTCTGGTATCCATTACTTTCTCAATAATCTCATTTTACTTTTTCCGGGGAAATTATTTCGTGGGAATCCCTTTATTATTGATATTTATGGGTGTCATTTACTATTTTGAAAAAGACCAGATTTTAAGAATCATACAATCCTAAGACATGGAAGTAAAAGTTATCAATAAGTCGGCACACAAGTTGCCGCATTATGAAACCGATTTTTCTGCAGGAATGGATCTTCGAGCCAATATTGCTGAGCCTATAATGCTGAAACCTTTAGAAAGAACCATTGTAAAAACAGGACTTTTTATTGAACTTCCTTTGGGTTTTGAAGCCCAGGTAAGACCAAGAAGTGGTCTTGCGGCGAAGAAAGGGATTACGGTTCTCAATGCTCCAGGAACAATCGATGCCGATTATAGAGGTGAAATTGGTGTCATCCTTGTAAATTTGTCCAATGAGGCTTTTGAGATCAAGAATGGAGAGCGTATTGCTCAAATGGTCATCGCTAAACACGAACAGATCTCCTGGGAAGAGGTAGACATTCTTGGAGAAACTTCCCGTGGCGCAGGAGGTTTTGGAAGCACTGGAAATAACTAGCCCATATTTAAAGATTAATTAAAAAGCTATAAAATGAAAATTATTGTACCAATGGCAGGTCGTGGTTCACGACTTCGTCCACATACGTTAACTGTACCAAAACCTTTAATTCCTATCGCAGGAAAACCAATCGTTCATCGACTGGTAGAAGATATTGCGAAGGTTCTTGATGAGAAGATCGACGAAGTTGCATTTATCATTGGAGAAGATTTTGGAGAAAAGGTGGAGGAAGATCTTAAAAAGATCGCCGAAAGTCTTGGCGCCAAAGGAACGATTTATTACCAGGATAAGCCATTAGGAACCGGTCACGCGATCATGTGTGCCAAGGAATCTCTTAGTGGTCCTGCAGTGGTTGCTTATGCCGATACACTCTTCAAAGCCGACTTTAATCTTGACAAATCTGCAGATGCGGTTATGTGGGTGAAGAAAGTTGAGAATCCATCAGCTTACGGTGTGGTGAAGCTGAATGACAATAACGAGATCACAGATCTTGTCGAAAAACCTGAGGAATTTGTTTCAGATCTTGCTGTTATTGGAATATACTATTTCAAAGACGTGGCAGTTTTAAAAGACGAACTTCAGAATGTTCTGGATGCAAAGCTAACCCGTGGTGGTGAGTACCAGATCAACGATGGTATTGAGGCGATGCGTAAAAACGGACTTCGTTTTGTTCCAGGAAAAGTAGATGAATGGATGGACTGTGGAAACAAAAATGTCACCGTGGAAACCAATGGTAGAATGCTGAATTTCCTTCATCAGGATGGAGAGAAATTAATGGCAGACTCTGTAAAGATCAAAGATTCTGAAATTACCGAACCTTGTTATATTGGTGAAAACGTCGAATTGATCAATGCTAAAATTGGACCTAATGTATCTATTGGGGATGGAACCAAAATTGAAAACAGTACTATAAAGAACAGTCTTATCCAGACCTTTGCTGAAGTAAAAAATGCAAAACTAGATAACGCAATGATTGGAAACTTTGCAAGATTTGACGGTGAGTTCACTCAGATCAGCATCGGTGATTACTCCGTTTTAGAATAACTTTTATGCGTACATCCGGGAGCCTACTTCTTATGTTATGGTTTATACTTTCTGTGCAGGCACAGGATGATAAACGTCCATTTGAAGATGTGAACCAGGATGATCTCGGTCTTGTGAATGATGAGTTTCAGGAACTGTTCTTTGAAGCCCTCAAGCAAAAAGGCATCGAGAATTATGAAAAAGCGATCGTAGCACTGCGTAAAGCTTCAGAAATTTCTGAAGACAACGCGGTGCTTTATTTTGAACTTGGCAAGAATTATCGGGAACTTCAGCAATTTCCGGCAGCTATTGAAAATTTTCAGAAGGCTACAGCATTAGAACCCAAACGAGAAGCTATACTTGTTTCACTTTTTGAAACTTATGCCGCTACTCGTGATTTTGACAGTGCAATTTCCACAGTGCAGAAGCTTATCAGTTTTGATTCTGACTATAAGGAGGACCTAGCTAATTTGTATTTGCTCAATGAAGATTACGAGAATGCATTACAACTTATTGATCAACTGGATCAGGACTTAGGTGCAAATTCCTATCGAAACTCGTTACGCCGGCAGATCTATGCCCGGACAAATAATACCGATGCTCAAATTCAGAATTTAAGGCAAAGTATCGCTACTAACCCAGAGCAGGAAAAAAATTACCTCAATCTTATTTACATGTATAGCGAGCAGGGAGAGGATGAAGAAGCCTATAATGTTGCCAATCAACTTCTGGAAAGCAATCCCGGTTCTTCTCTGGCTCATCTTGCACTATATAAATTTCAGCTAGAAAAACAGGAGCCTGAAGCTGCTATTGCTTCCATGGAAATAGTATTTGAAAGTGAAGAAATCGATGCAGAGTCAAAATTCAAGGTTCTCAATGACTTCCTGATATTTGTCCAGGAGAATCCTGCATATGAAGACCGGCTGATAGAAGTTGCTCAAAAACTTACTCAAATCGAGAATGCACCGGGTCTGTATGAAAAACTGGGACAATTTTATCTTCAAAAAGCTGATCTGGAAAATGCACTTCGATATTTTCAACTGGGAATAAAGAAGAATTCTTCCAACTTTGAACTTACCAGGAATACACTATTGTTGCAAATTGATCTTCAGAAATATGAAGACGTTAGAGAATTGAGCGCCCAGGCGTTGGAAAACTTTCCTTCTCAACCTGTTTTATACCTATTTCAGGGGGTTGCACTTAATAAGCTTGAAAAATTCGAGCAGGCAGAAAGCAGTTTGAAAGATGGCCTGGATTACCTGGTCGATGATATTAGAATGGAAGCCGATTTCTATGCCCAGCTTTCCTTTAGCTACAATGGTATGAATAATGCAGGATTGGCGAATGAATACCGCGCTAAGGCGGAGCAATTACTTAAAGAAATAAATTGATGATTAGAAGAATAGTAGCACTGGTATTTATGGCGGTATTTATAGCTTCCTGCGGAAGTTCCCGTCGTGCCGGAAAGATCGTTACAAAGAACACAGAAGCTGTTTCTATTATTAAAAAGCATTATGCTGAAGAAGCTAATTATAAGACCGCTTCCGGGAAATTAAGAGCAGTATACCAGGATGATGAAAAAACGCAATCTGTAAACCTTAGTTTTAGAATGGAAAAGGACAAGGCGATCTGGATGAGTGCGAGTATTCTCGGTTTTCCTGTGGCTAAAGTCTACATCACACCAAATAGTGTGAGCTATTATGAAAAAGTAACTCAGAGTTATTTCGATGGAGACTTCAGATTAGTTAGTGACTTCCTTGGAACTCCGCTGGATTTTCAAAAGCTTCAGAATTTGCTGATTGGACAGGCTATCTATGACCTTCGTACGGAAGAATATGATTTTACGCAATCTCCAAGAGGGTTTCAGTTCGTTCAGGAAGAAGAAGCTGATATGAAAAAAATGTTCCTGCTGGATAGTCGCACTTTAAAAGCAGCGGCTCAGCAACTGGCGCAGGTTTCAGAAAACAGAAGTCTTACGGTTACCTATTCAGATTACCAGGTGGTAGATGGTATTGTTTTTCCTGAAGAGATTCGTATTATCGCCAATGAAGGAGGAAGCAGCACTAACATTGAAATTACTTACAGAAGCATCAGTTTCAATGAGGAAGTTAGTTTTCCTTTCGACATCCCATCCGGTTACGAAGAAATAAGCTTGAAATGATTAGAATGAAGGCTTCAAATGTATTGATTATGCTACTGCTTTGCATAGGTGGTATGCAGGTTAGCTATGCTCAAACAGATCGTGAAGAACTGGAAAAAAGGCGTATTCAGCTTAGAAATGAGATCACCAGGATCAATGAGCTTAGAATTTCCAACCAGAAGAAGCAACGCTCGGTGCTTGTACAGGTGGAAGATCTTGGACAGCAAATCAAAAGCACCGAAGATCTTATAAAACTGACCAACCAGCAGGCGAATTTGCTCACAAGGGAAATCACTACGAATACGAATAAAATTGGAGCGCTTAGAAAGGAGCTGGAACAGCTTAAGGAAGATTATGCCCGAATGATCGAGAAAAGCTATAAGAGCAAGTCTCAGCAAAGCAGGGTGATGTTCTTGTTGTCTTCTCAGAACTTTCTGCAGGCGTATAAGCGAATTCAGTATATGAAACAGTATACCAATTATCGTAAACAGCAAGGAGAGGAGATCAAAGCTAATACGATAGAATTGCAACAATTGAATTCCAGACTGGTACAGCAAAAAGAAGAAAAACAGAAACTAATTGCTGAAAATAGAAAAACCAGGGCTCAGTTAGAACAAAACAGAAAGTCTCAGCAAGAACTTGTTTCCACGATCAAAAAACGTGAAGGTGAATTTGCGAGTCAGTTGAAAAGCAAACAGAGCGAGATGGATGAAATCGACAGGGCAATCGATCGAATGATTCGCGAATCCATTGCCAAGGCGAATAAAGAGAGTGGTTCGAGTTCGAGAAGCACCTATGAACTTACCCCGGAAGCAAAAGCACTGGCGACTGATTTCAACAATAACAAAGGGAAATTACCATGGCCGGTAAAATCTGGTGTGGTGACGATGAAATTTGGAAAACAGCCGCATCCTGTAGTAAGTTCGGTAATGGTAAATAATAATGGCGTACGTATAGATACTGATAAAGGTGGAAAGGCGCGTGCTGTTTTTAATGGAACCGTTAGTGAAGTGCAGGCAGTTAAAGGTGCGAACAAAGCGGTCATGGTTAGACACGGTGATTTTATCACGATCTATAATAACCTTGAAAATGTTTTTGTCAAAAAGGGCGACGCGGTAAGCACAGAACAGGAGATAGGAGAGATCGCTACCAGCAAAACTACTGGTAAAACAACCCTGCATTTCCTATTGTATAAAAATGATCAGAAAATGGATCCCGCAGGATGGATCTATAGAATGTAATTTCAACGCAACCTTATGGGTTCGAAAGCATCTAGTGAATAGAATCTAACCTATGAATTCAGTAAAATCTGTTTATACGTGTGCGTTGATAGTGCTTTTGCTACTATTAGTGCAGGCATGTACACCTGTTTCCATAGAAAATAACAAACGCATTCTGGTACAGGGAAAATTTGTAAATCCTGAAGGTTTTGCTTTACAGGGAATCCGAGTAAGTACAACAACAGATATCAATGGTTTTTTAAGCCGGGGTCAGGGCACACTTTCTGAAGCTTTAAGCGATGAAAACGGCGATGTCTCTATGGTCTCACTGGATGTCGACCCGGGAATTTTATGTCTGAATATTACAAATACATCGAATGATCGAAGACTGCAAAGTTTTACAGTTTGTGATTCGTCGTTGAGCAGAAAGGAAACCTTGTTGGATCTCGGTGAATTTGTGCTGAAAGAGATCATAGAAACGAGCATAATCATTCGGCATAATTCAGATGTTTATTATACGTTGAGATCTGAAGCATCTTCAGTGCGAATTGGTATTGAAGACTGGAATGAACTAAGCTTTTACGATGATTTAAACCTGGCTTCGAAATACACAACCTGGGAATCCTTTCTGGATTCTGAAAATCAGGTTGATACTTTAAGAGTTACCACCACTAATAATTCTACAGTCTATTTAAAATTACAAAGTGTTCAGGAAGAATATACTTATGAATTTGAGGTGAACGAAATTGATGCAAGCTATGAGATCGATCTTTAGGCTCGTGATAGTGCTGGTTTTTTGTTCTACTGTTTCATTGAAAGCACAGGAGCAGGACAGCACAAAATTTTCTCCGCATCATTTTAATCGTATACAGCTGGACGCGGAACTAAGCTTATTTACTGCAATAGGAGATAACTTTTTAAAGGATGCTTATGACCTCAAAACCGGCACCGGCCTTACTGCCGACTTTTATCTAAATAGGAACTGGTACGTAGGAACTCGATTTTTGAATATAAATACACAGATAGTCAAGCCAGATAACATTGGCGACATCAAGAAGACAAAAATCTTTACGTTCGGTATTCAGGGCGCTTATGTTTATGAATTTACCGAGCGTCTATACCTGGATCTAATTGCCGGAATTGGTTCTACCGGCTATTACCATGATTCAAAATTTGGTACGAACTTTAGAGATTCAGCCATCAGTATTTGGGGTGGACCAAAAATCAGTTATCGTATCAATAATTTCTTCGGAATATTCCTGGGAAGTGAATTTAGAAGAGATTTTATGAATATTGAAGTCAGCGAACAGCTGGACGACTACTTTGGCAACGCGAACTTATTGAGTATAAGAGCAGGGGTGAGGTTTATCACGCACTAATCTTTGTCGAAAAGAGCCTTAAGTTCAGTAGCATCACTAGGTTTCATTTTACCAGCAAGTACAAGACTCAATTGCTTTCTACGCAAAGCAGCGGCAAATCTTTCTTTTTCAAGATCGGTTTCCGGTTCTAGCTGTGGGATTTGAATTGGAGTTCCGGTTTCGTCTACCGCTACAAAAGTATAAATTGCTTCATTTGCTTTTGTTCTGCGACCACTTTCACGGTCTTCCACCCAAACATCTATAAAGATCTCCATGGAACTCTTAAAAGCTCTTGAAACAGCAGCCTCAACTGTTACAACACTTCCTAAAGGAATCGCTTTATTAAAAGCTACGTGATTGACTGAAGCAGTTACTACGATCCTACGACTATGACGTCTGGCAGCAATACTGGCTGCACGATCCATTCTTGCCAGTAGTTCACCCCCAAAAAGATTGTTCAGCGGATTCGTTTCACTGGGTAAAACAAGATCTGTAAGTGTAGTACGAGATTCATTAGGTGATTTAGCCTCCATGTAAGATTTTTTGCAAAAATAGGGAGGTTAGCGGTAATTTCGCAGTTAACGAACTATTAAATTACAGTTCCTGAACCAATAACCAGGCTGCATCATTCGTTTTCTTAACCGCATAAAGTTTATTGATCGCCTCCCTTCTGGTTTGATGACTGGAATAAACTACCTGGTGAAGGCCATATTTATTAGCTCCTAGTAATCGGGCTTTGAAACCTTCTGCTCTAAGTTCATCAACTTTGGTTTGTGCGTTTTCTTCAACTCTAAATGCTCCTGCAACAACATGATAGTTTCCAGATTGTTTTTCAACTTCGAAAGTAACCGCTGGTAGTGGGTTATCTATTACAAAGGTTGCCTGTTGTATTTGTTCCTGAAGCTGAGTTTCTGCCTCCTGCTGTTCAGCAATATTATGCTTGGTAATCTGGCTGCTGTAGATATTAAGCCCGGCAAAACTTGAAATTCCAAGTGCGATAAGACCAATAGCGGCATATTTCCAGATAGATGATCTCTTGCTTTCAGAAGTGAAAGTAATAGGAGCTTTTTCCTCAAGTTCTGATACCTGTTGTTTGTAAACCTCTCTGTTAACCGGCAAGGCTTTGTAAGTGTCCAGACCAAAGGACTGGGTGAGAAAGTTTATATTCGTAACAGGTTCGAATTGCAGTTTATCTTCACTATCCAGGTAAAGCTCTCCAATATTCTCAAGCCTGGCTTTAGAAGCATTTTGTAACGAAGATTCCAGGTCGTACACATACTCCTGGATCATATTATTTGCAGTCTGATATTTCACATTCTCAACCTCAGCAATATAATTCGCAAGTAGCCCATCGTTTTTGATAAGCTGCCTATTAAATGAGATCACCTTCTTTGGAGGAAAGAACTCATTGGAATTTTCATCGATAAAAGCTGATTGCTTCTGGGCCAGAAAGGCACCAAAACCGGGAAGAACTACACATTCGTAACGGTAAAGCAGGTCCTGTATGTAATTGGAAATATTCATCGAGTGCAAAAATATAGGTTAAAGACAGTTAGTTAAAGTTACCTAAACAATTTTTATTAACAAATGTTTTTTTCTGTAAATTTCGTCAAATTATCCTAAATGGAACCTGATCAACTTTTGTACACCCTGGCGCTGCAACATGTTCCAAATCTGGGAGATAGCACAGCTAAAAAATTAATAAGACATTTTGGTTCTGCGGAAAATGTTTTCAAAGAAAAAAAGTCAAGTTTACTGAAAATTGATGGTGTAGGGAAGACCAGGATCAGTGAAATAGAGAATTCCATTCATCTGAAGGAAGCTGAAAAGGAACTTGATTTTATCCAGAAGAATAAGATTAGTGTAAGCTATTTTAAAGAGGATAGCTATCCTGAAAAGCTCAAACATTGCCAGGATTCACCCCTGTTACTATTTAGCCGTGGTGCTATAGACCTTAGCAGGAAGAGAATCCTTAGTATAGTTGGAACTCGCCAGATCAGTTCACATGGAATCTCCTTTTGCGAACAGCTTATAGAGGATCTCGCACCTTTGGAGCCGATCATTATCTCAGGATTTGCATACGGAACCGATATTACGGCTCATAAAGCAGCCATCAGAAGTAATTTACAAACCTTAGCCTGCCTGGCTCACGGATTAAACCAGATCTATCCCAAAGCTCATAAAAAGTATATGACCGAAATGGAGGAAAACGGAGGCTTTTTTACCGACTTCTGGAGTACCGATACTTTTGATCGTAACAATTTCCTGAAAAGAAACCGGATCATTGCTGGCTTGAGCGAAGCTACCGTAGTCATCGAAAGTGCAGAAAAGGGAGGAGCATTAGTCACGGCCGATATTGCCAATTCCTATGATAGAGAGGTTTTTGCTGTTCCGGGTAGACCGGGGGACAAGTCAAGTATTGGTTGTAATGAACTAATTAAAAGTCAGAATGCGAGAGTGCTCACTTCCGCAGCAGATATTGCATATATGCTTAATTGGCGGAATAATGAACATGATCTCAAACCAGTTCAGAAGAAATTATTCATTGATCTTGGAGCAGAAGAGCAGCTCTTGTATGACCAATTGCAGCTTCAAGGAAAAACTGAATTGGATCTGCTGGCACTTCAGTGTAAAATACCGACTTTTAAAACGGCGTCGTTATTATTGAGTATGGAATTGAAGGGAGCGGTGAGACCACTCCCCGGTAAATTATTTGAAATCGCTTAGGCTTAGTAACCTAGTTTGGTTCTAACTTTAGCCAGAACTTCATTCGCTACATTTTTCGCTTTTTCAGCTCCAATTGATAGCGCTTTGTCTACTTCTTCCAGATTATTGATATAGTATTCGTACTTCTCACGTGGTTCAGCGAATTTATCCCGAACAAGTTCGAACAATGCCTGTTTGGCGTGACCGTAACCATAGCCACCTGCTTCGTAGTTCTTCCTCATTTCAGCTAATTGCTCTTCAGAAGCCATTATTTTATAAAGCGCAAACACATTACAGGTATCAGGATCTTTTGGCTCTTCCAGCGGAGTACTGTCAGTTGCAATTCCCATGATCTGCTTTCTTAGCTTCTTATCGGTCTGGAAAATATTGATCGTATTTTCTTTCGATTTGCTCATTTTCGCACCATCAGTTCCTGGAATATACATGGTTTCTTCCTGCACATTACCTTCAGGAATTACAAATACATTGCCCATTTTTGCATGGAAACGGGAAGCAACATCACGGGTCATTTCGATATGCTGTAATTGATCTTTCCCAACCGGAACAATTTCAGCATCATAAAGAAGAATATCGGCTGCCATAAGCATAGGATAGGTAAATAAACCACTGTTCACATCTTCAAGACGATCTGCCTTATCCTTAAAAGAATGTGCAAGGGTTAGTCTCTGGAATGGAAAGAAACAACTTAGATACCAGGAAAGTTCAGCAACCTGCGGGATATCAGACTGGCGATAAAATACACTTCTCTCAATATCAAGTCCACAGGCAAGCCAGGTCGCTGCTACAGAATAAGTGTTTTGACGTAGCGTCTCAGCATCTTTGATCTGGGTAAGGGAATGCAGGTCTGCAATAAAAATAAAGGAATCATTTTTAGGATCATTCGCCATATTGATGGCGGGCATGATGGCACCTAGTAAATTTCCCAAATGTGGGGTTCCTGTACTCTGTACTCCTGTAAGTATTCTTGACATGGACTTTTCGAATTTTCCTGCAAAGGTAAATTTTTTATAGAACTCCTTCCGTTCATTTTACTACTTTTGACGCATGCGATACATCAAAATGGCAGGCATCCTTTTATGGAGAATCTGGTTCTATATTCTCCTCATCGTACCTATCGTTATAATGCTTCCCGTTTTGATCGTTTTTACCACTTCTGAAAAGTTTTATCCTCAGTATTTCGTTTGCTCCCGTATATGGGCGAAATGTATCCTCTACGGAATGGGTTTCTGGGTTAAAGTTAAAGCTGAAGAAATTCCTGAAAAGCACAAGAGTTATATGCTGGTGGCGAATCATACCAGTATGCTTGATATTATGCAGATGCTGGTCATTATGAAGCAACCCTTCGTTTTTATTGGAAAAAAGGAACTGAGTAAAATCCCCGTTTTCGGATTTTTCTATAAACGAACCTGTATCCTGGTGGATCGGAAGAACCAGCAAAGCAGGAAAGCTGCATTTCTGGAAGCACAAAGAAGATTAAAACAAGGAAATTCAATCTGTATATTTCCTGAAGGCGGAGTGCCAGATGATCATTCGGTCGTGCTGGATCAATTTAAAGAAGGAGCTTTTAGACTGGCCATTGAACACCAGATTCCAATCGTTCCCATTACATTTCACGATTCCAAAAGAAGATTTTCATATAGGTTCCTGTCGGGTAGTCCCGGGAAGTTAAGAGTCAAGATCCATCATTTTATCCCTACCCGTGGCCTTGAAATGACTAATAGAAAGGAAATTAAGAACTCGACCTTCAATATTATTCATGATGAGCTGGTAGATCCTTCGGTTTATTAGAAAGTATAGCTAATCCCCGAGTAAACCCCGAAATTAACTGGACGCACATTATCAACATTATTAAAAGTGTTGACCTGGTATTTCATCATTGGTTCTACGCTTAGGCTTATCTTATCGCTAATTTCGTAATCCACTCCAATCCCAACATTCGTACTAAAACTTGTTTTATTAATATTAGAAGCTGTCCCAAGTTTGGTTCTGGACTCAGCTGTTACTAGATCTACACTGTTCTGGTCAAGGAAAAGTCCGCTTGCACCACCAATGAGATTTAGTCCAAAGCGTTCGTCAACCAAAGCATATTCCACTTCCAGGGGAACTTCGATAAATCCAAATTGTTGATTGATCTCTCCGGGAGTGAAAACAGTTGGAGAAATAATACTCCCGTTGCTACCATCACTATTGTCGCCAAAATTTGGTAGACCACTATCATCAGGAGATTCAACTCTAATTTCGATGTTATCTTCTGTAGAATTTATATTTCCAAAACCTGGATTCATTGCCGTTGGGCTATAAGAAACATTGGCAATGTTCTGACTCATATTCACTTTGCTGATTCCAGTTCTAATCTTGACATTTTTCGCGATATCATAAGCTAGCTTCACACCGTACGAGAAAGTCACTTCGGCACTGGTTGAATTGTTTGAAAACTGGTTGGACAGTTCATTTCCATCTCCAAGGTTCGCATATAAAACGGGTGCGGCAAAAGTTGACAGGCGAAGATTTTTCTGGTTTTCATCATCTTCCACTTCTGAATTTTCTTCGGAAGTTTTTCCAGCTAATAACTCTTCAAGTTGGTTTAAAGAAGTATCTTGTAAAAGAGCAGTACCTAACAGTTCATCTGAAAGTACAGGATTTCTTTTATTCCAGTAGTTTTCGAATATACTTTCAATTACATTTCTCTTCTCTGCATCATCGGTCGAAGCTATCGCTTCATTTCTGGCAGAAGTTGTAGCCGAAGTAGGATACTTATTATTTAAATCATTTTCTTCTGAATTTTTATGATCAGCATTTTCCTGATGAGCATAACGGGAATCTTCTTTTGACTTTCGATTGGTCTGGGATTCGTTTCTTCCAGAAGCATTCAGATCTTTTTTATCTTCAGATTTGGTATTGCTTTTTTGATTAGCAATAGCTGCATTTGAACTGCTTGCTTGTTCAGAATTATTTTTATTTTCTTGATCCTTTTTGACAGCGGCTTCAGATTGTTCTTTTTCATTGATCTTGTCCTTATTCGCAATTCTTTCTTCTGAAGTAGATTCCTGATCAACATTTTCATCTTTTTCTGCTCCCGTTTCAACCGACTCGTTTACAAATCCAGGTTCTGAAACTTCCGTAGTAGAAAGATTCATTATCCAGATTCCCGTGGCTACTAATGCTAGAATTGCAGCTGCAGCACTAAATTTAAGCCACAGTGGAATTACCGGCTTTTTAGCAACCGGTGGTGTCCCGGCATCCAGTCGTGCCGATATTTGCTCCCAGTTTCTAGGAGAAGGTTCTTTCTCGAAGTCCTTGAACTTCTCCTGAAAGATCCTGTCTATGTTCTTTTTCTCTTTCATGATGATTTCACCGCTTTTGAGTTCTGTACCGATTCAATTTTCTCCTTTAGAGAAGTTCTGGCTCGGGCCAGGTTTGATTTCGAAGTTCCCTCAGTGATACTTAATAAATCTGAAATTTCCTTATGAGAATAGCCATCCAGCACATAAAGGTTGAACACCTGTCTGTATCTATCTGGTAATTCCTGTACACATTGTAAGAGGAAGTCAACGGAAATATTATCCGTTTCAACTTCTATTTCATCTTCCTGCAGATCCTCTTCGTTGGTGATGCCGTAAACTTTCTGCTGTCTGTGTTTTTGAAGGGAGGTATTGATAAGGATACGTTTCATCCAACCTTCAAATGATCCTTTATCTTGAAACTGACCAATTTTTTCGAAAATGGTTACAAACCCATCCTGTAAATTATCTTCTGCCTGTTGACGGCTGCCCGAATATTTCAGACATATTCCGAATAACTTAGGAGAATAGAGCTTGTAAAGCTCTTCCTGAGCTTTCCTTTCATGTTGCTTACAACGGTAGATGAGGTCTTTAGAACCCACGAATTCATTTTAGGTTAGTACTTATAACTGCTCCATTACAACAGGGATGGTGACTTCCTCATATATCGCTTCATCTCCTTCCTGTCCCTTCCAGAATCTAAAAGTGTAATCTCTTTCTTCGTCGATGGTCACTACAAACTTTGTGCTTGAAGATGCTCCGATAACATCTCTGGTACAGGAACTATTTTCGACAACAGCGGTAACAACCGAAATGTAGATCTGGCTTCTTTCTTCTGAAGTTGTGCCTGCTCTTCGAGCGTCTAGCGCCTGAAAGTTATTACAATCTGATGGAAAGACGAAATCTACTCTTACATCGTAAGTTTTACCTAATACAAATTCGTCTGGCAGATCATGACTGGTAATACTTGCTAATTCGTAGGAGGTGATTTGGGAATCATTGTCTACTGAACAACTTATTAGCAGTAATGTCAGGGCTATTACAACCAATTTTCTCATATTCTTATTGCTTTTATAGTAGATGCAATAATTGAGAAATGGTTGCGTAGGTATCAAAAAAAATCCCCGGGAGGGGATTTTTAATTAAGCTTCTTTGGCGACCTTGATCGCTTCTTTAATTTTGACTTCCAGTTCTTCCATAAGATCCGGATTATCCTTTAATAAGGTTTTGACTGCATCACGACCCTGTCCAAGTTTGGTATCTTCATAGCTAAACCATGATCCACTTTTCTTAACGATCTCGTAATCCACACCAATATCGATGATCTCACCGATTTTAGAAACACCTTCACCGTACATGATATCGAATTCGGCAGTTTTAAATGGTGGAGCAACTTTGTTTTTCACTACTTTAACCCTGGTCTTATTACCCATTACGTTATTTGCGCTATCCTTGATCTGTGTAGATCTTCTAATGTCCAAACGAACGGAAGCGTAGAATTTAAGTGCATTACCACCAGTAGTAGTTTCCGGATTCCCGAACATTACCCCGATCTTCTCTCTTAGCTGGTTGATAAAGATCACCGTACAATTTGTTTTGCTAATAGAAGCAGTAAGTTTTCTAAGTGCCTGAGACATTAACCTCGCATGCAGTCCCATTTTAGAATCACCCATCTCACCTTCGATCTCACTCTTTGGGGTAAGTGCCGCAACGGAGTCAATTACAATGATATCGATCGCACCAGAGCGAATAAGATTATCTGTTATTTCAAGTGCCTGTTCACCGTTATCTGGTTGAGAGATGATCAGGTTATCAATATCAACATCAAGTTTTTCAGCATAAAAACGATCAAAAGCATGTTCTGCATCAATAAAAGCAGCAATACCGCCTTTTTTCTGAGCTTCAGCAATCGCATGTAAAGTAAGAGTTGTTTTACCAGAAGATTCAGGACCATAGATCTCGATCACTCTTCCTCTTGGGTATCCACCTACTCCTAAAGCAAGGTCCAATCCCAGGGAACCCGTAGAAATTGCGTCTACATCCACGACCACCTGGTCGCTCATTTTCATCACGGTACCCTTTCCATAGGTTTTATCCATTTTGTCAAGGGTAAGCTTTAAGGCTTTTAATTTCGCTTCTTTCTCTTTATCGTTGCTCATGTATATGTTTTAAAATATATCCAATTAAGGTGTGCTAAAATAATATAAGTTTTGTTGCAATACAATAAAAATGTAGCTACAATCATGGAATTATTCCAAATATTTGGATAAGCTTTGGAAATACTCTCAAATTTTCTCACCTCAGTTAAAAATGTATCTTTGCCGAAATTTTTCTTAACCCTTAAAATATTAGTATAGCATGCAACTGTACAATAAATTGAGCGCTAAGGAAAGGGAAGCACTATTAGAAGAAGCCGGTGAAGACAGGCTTACGCTCTCTTTCTATGCTTACGCAAAAATCGGAAATCCCGAACTTTTCAGAAATCATCTTTTTATAGCCTGGGACCAGATGGATGTTCTCGGTAGGATCTATGTAGCTCACGAAGGCATTAATGCCCAGCTTTCAGTTCCTGCTAAGCGATTCAATGAATTCAAGAAATTTCTGGATGAAATATACTTCCTTGAAAATGTTCGATTGAACATCGCTATAGAGCATGATATCAAGTCCTTTCTAAAACTGAAGGTGAAAGTGCGTAAGAAGATCGTAGCAGATGGTCTTAATGATGATACTTTTGATGTAACCAACAAAGGTGTTCATGTAGATGCTGCCAGGTTCAATGACCTGATCAATGATCCAAACACGGTGCTTGTAGATATGAGAAATCACTACGAGAGCGAAATTGGTCATTTTCAGGGAGCGATCACACCAGATGTGGATACCTTCCGGGATTCACTGGATATCATCGAAGAAGATCTTAAAGATCATAAGGAAGATAAGAATCTGGTGATGTACTGTACCGGTGGAATACGTTGTGAGAAGGCAAGTGCTTACTATAAACACAAAGGTTTCCAGAACGTGTATCAACTGGAAGGTGGTATTATCGAATATACCCGTCAGGTTGAAAATCAGCAACTGGAAAATAAATTTATAGGTAAGAACTTTGTCTTTGATCATCGACGTGCAGAGCGAATTTCCGAAGATGTGATCGCGCAGTGTCATCAATGCGGAAAAGCTTGTGATACGCATGTGAATTGTGCGAACGAAGCTTGTCATCTGCTATTTATTCAGTGTGAGGAATGTGCTGAAAAAATGGATAATTGTTGTTCTACAGATTGTAAAGAGATCCATGCCTTACCTTTTGAAGAACAGAAAGCATTGAGAAAAGGAAAAGGAGCCAGCAACAAGATCTTTAAAAAAGGAAGATCTGAAGTTTTGCGTTATAAGCTATAGTTTCTTCTAAATGGTGGAGCCAATTAATATTGGTATATTTACTGTTGAAAATTTTTATGAACCTCAAGGAGGTACTTTAGGGAATGCCGAATGCCCGCTATAAGGGCTGTGAAGATGAAGGAGATCCTGCACCAGAAAGCAAAGCGCTTAGACAGGATGATGTTTTACAGGCTATCTAAAGCTACGCCCTCAATATATATAACATATGGCTTGCACAAGTTGCTCGACCGGCAAAGACGGTCAGCCGAAAGGATGTAAGAACAACGGAACCTGTGGAACAGACAGTTGCAATAAACTGAGCGTTTTCGACTGGCTTTCCAATATGTCTCTTCCGGGAGGCGTGGAACCTTTTAATATCGTAGAAGTACGTTTTAAAAACGGCCGTAAACACTTCTATAGAAATACTGAAAATCTAAGTCTTAGTATTGGCGATGTAGTTGCTACGGAAGCCAGCCCGGGTCACGATGTAGGACAGATTAGTCTTACCGGTGAACTCGTTCGCGTACAGATGAAGAAGAAAAAAGTCGCACAGGATTCCGAAGAAGTTCTGAAGATCTACCGTAAAGCTTCTCAAAGAGATATCGATATCTGGCAGGAAGGAAGAGAGCGCGAGGAGAAGATCAAACAACGATCAAGACAGATCGCTATCAGGCTTAATCTAAGCATGAAAATTAGCGATATCGAGTTCCAGGGAGATGGTTCCAAAGCAACTTTTTACTACACTGCGGAAGATCGTGTGGATTTTAGACAATTAATAAAAGAGTTCGCACGGGAATTCAATACCCGTATTGAAATGAAGCAAATCGGACTCCGGCAGGAAGCGGCCAGACTTGGAGGAATTGGTTCCTGTGGTCGCGAACTTTGCTGTTCAACCTGGCTTACAGACTTTAGATCTGTTAGTACTTCAGCAGCGAGATATCAGCAATTATCCCTTAATCCTCAAAAACTTGCAGGACAATGTGGGAAATTAAAATGCTGCCTGAACTATGAATTGGATACTTATCTGGAAGCATTAAAATCTTTTCCAAAAACCGACGTTAAGTTAAAGACCAAGAAAGGTACTGCCGTATGTCAAAAAATAGACATTTTTAAAGGCGCTCTATGGTATGCTTATGAAGGAGAATGGATGAACTGGCACCAGTTGAGTCCGGAACAGGCCAATAAGATCGTAGCACTGAACAAAAAAGGTGAAGCAGCTACAAGCCTGGAAGAATATGAAACAGAAGTGATCCTGAGCGAAGAAAAAGAAAAAGGATTCAATAATTCTGGAGGTGAAGATAGTCTTACGCGTTTTGATAAACCAAAACAGCAACAAAGTAAGAAACGAAATAAGAAAAGAAAGAAACGCAAACCAAACCCTACAAAGTCTAAGAATGCGTAAAGTTTTTTGCCTATTAATTTTTGTTTCAGCGCTTACAGTTGGCTGTGATGAAAAACGGGTTTTTGACGAATACCAGGCGGTACAGCAATGGCATAAAGATTCACTGATAACTTTTGAACTGGAGGAACTGGACTCTACGAAGGTGTATGATCTTTTTATCAATGTGAGGAATAATAACCAGTACGCTTACAGTAATTTGTTTTTAATAACCGAGATCAGGTTCCCGCAGGGAAAGGTGATCAGCGATACTCTCGAGTATGAAATGGCTCAGCCAGATGGTAAATGGCTTGGGGAAGGTTTTGGAGATATCAAGGAAAGCAAACTCTGGTATAAGGAAGAGGTGAAATTTGAAGAATCGGGTAATTACAAAGTTAGCATACAACAGGCGATGCGCAAGAATGGTGATGTGGACGGTATCGAAGAACTGGAAGGAATTACCGATATAGGATTCAGAATTGAAAAGAACGACAATTAATTTTTAGCATATAAATGGCCGCTACTACCAAGAAAACAAAGAAACCAGCGCATAGCAATCGCAAATATATCGTAGGTTTCTGGACATTATTCGGAATTGGGATTCTAGCCGGAATTCTAATTTTTCTTTTTGCAGGTTGGGGATTCTTCGGAAAGATGCCTTCTTTCGATGAACTTGAAAACCCTGAAAACAACCTTGCTACCGAGATCTTTTCCGCAGATGGAGAAACCCTTGGGAAATATTACAGCGAGAACAGAACCCCGATCAAATATGAAGATCTGCCAGATCATTTGGTACAGGCTTTAATTGCTACTGAAGATGAACGTTTTTACCAGCATGCTGGTATTGATGCGAAAGGAACCGCCAGAGCTGCAGTCTATTTGGGAACAAGAGGTGGTGCGAGTACTATTACACAACAGTTGGCAAAACAATTATTTACTGAAGATGTTGCGCAAAATGATGTGGAACGTGTATTTCAGAAAGTGAAGGAATGGGTGATTTCAACAAGACTGGAACGACAGTACACGAAGGAAGAGATCATCACCATGTACTTCAATAAATACGATTTTATCTACCAGGCAGTGGGAATTCGTTCTGCTTCCAAGATCTATTTTGATAAGGAACCTTCAGAATTGAAAATAGAAGAGTCGGCAGTTCTAGTAGGAATGCTGAAGAACTCGGCGCTTTACAATCCAATGCGAAGACCAGAACTGGTGGAATCCAGAAGAAACCAGGTTTTCCAACAAATGAATCGTAATGGCTTTATTTCTGAACAGGAAACAGATTCTCTTCAGAAGTTACCTATGAAAATAGAATTTACTCCGGAAGGGCATGATGAAGGAATGGCCACTTATTTTAGAGCTTACCTTCAGGGTTTCATGAAAGAATGGATTGAAGAAAATCCAAAACCTGATGGATCTGAGTACAGTTTATATCGCGACGGACTCAAGATCTACACCAGCATTGATTCTAAAATGCAGGAATATGCAGAGAATGCGGTTACCAGCCACATTGCTAACCTTCAGAAATCATTTGATCGCCAGAACGAAAAGAATCCAACGGCTCCTTTCCGCGATATTACAGAAGATGAGGTAGAGTCAAGTATTCAGAATGCAATGAGAGTTTCTGCACGCTGGAAGAAAATGAAATCACAAGGAAAATCTGATGCTGAGATCAAGAAATCCTTCAAAGAGAAAGCGGAAATGAGAGTTTTTAGCTGGAAAGGAACTATCGATACAGTGATGACTCCGCGTGATTCAATCCTTTACTATAAAGCATTCTTGCAAGCAGGTATGATGTCTATGGTTCCACAAACCGGCGAAGTAAAAGCCTGGGTAGGAGGAATTGACTTTAAGCATTTCAAATACGAGCACGTTAAGCAGGGGAAAAGGCAGGTAGGTTCTACCTTTAAACCTTTTGTGTACGCAACTGCAATAGATCAGCTTAAATTTTCACCCTGTGATACCTTACCAAGATCTAAATTTACGATCGAGGCCGGTAAACATGGGAACATGAAAGACTGGGCACCCAGAAACAGTGATAATGAATATTCAGGAATGCTTTCGCTCAAACAGGCGCTGGCGAGATCTGTAAATACCATTACTGCGCGATTGATCGATAAAACCGGTCCAGGACCCGTGATCGATCTACTTGGAAAACTGGGTATTGATACTGAAAATGTTCCTGCAGTACCTTCGATCGCACTGGGAACAGCAGATATCAGTCTTTTTGAGATGGTTTCTGCATACAGCACATTTGCGAACCAGGGAGTTTATATCAAACCCGTAATGGTAAATCGTATTGAAGATAAAAACGGAACTGTGCTTTATCAAAATGTTCCAGAAACCAGGGATGTTCTTAGCAAAGAAGCGGCTTACGTGACTGTAAACCTATTGGAGGGCGTAACTCAGGGAGGTTCAGGAACCAGACTCCGTAATACCTGGGGAACTACCAATGCATTTTATAAGGATGTGATGACCGGTTATCCTTACGATTTTAAAAATCCGATTGCAGGTAAAACAGGGACCACTCAAAATCAAAGTGATGGTTGGTTTATGGGAATGGTACCAGACCTTGTCACAGGAGTATGGGTTGGAGCAGAAGATCGCGCAGTGCATTTTCCAGGAATACAGTATGGTCAGGGAGCCACCATGGCACTACCAATCTGGGGAATGTATATGAAAGACGTATATGCAAATCCAGATCTTAAAGTTTCCAAAGAAGCTTTTGAAAGACCGGAGAATTTGAGCATAGCAACAGATTGTGATAGCTATAATTCAGATAGTTCAAATGATGATTCGGTTCCAGACGAGCTTGATTTTTAAATAATCTTCAGTAATTCAGTATAATAATTCTGAAATATTCAGTTAAGCCAACTTCAGTCGTTGTATTGACCTTTTAAATTTTGTATTTTCGGATTAAATTCTGAAAAAATGATCATAAAAACGGTTGATAGCGTACAGAAGGCTACAGAAGGTGTAGAAGACGGAATGACTTTTATGCTAGGTGGTTTTGGACTCTGCGGAATTCCGGAGAACGCCATTTCTGAACTGGTACGCCTTAATATTAAAAATCTTACCTGTATTTCTAATAACGCAGGAGTAGATGATTTTGGACTTGGGCAATTACTTCACAAGAAACAGATCGATAAAATGGTTTCCTCATACGTAGGAGAAAATGCCATTTTTGAAAAACAAATGCTTAGCGGTGAACTGGACGTGGAATTGATTCCGCAGGGCACGCTCGCAGCAAGATGCCAGGCAGCACAACAAGGCTTTCCTGCGATCTATACACCAGCAGGCTATGGAACTGAAGTTGCAGAAGGCAAGGAAACCAGAGAGTTTGATGGAAAAATGTACGTACTTGAAGAAGCTTTCAAGGCAGATTTCGCTTTCGTAAAAGCCTGGAAAGGGGATAGAGCTGGGAACCTTATCTTTAAAGGAACTGCGAGAAACTTTAATCCGGTTATGTGTGGTGCAGCGAAGATCACCGTAGCTGAGGTGGAAGAACTTGTAGAACCTGGAGAACTGGATCCTAACCATATCCACGTTCCGGGAATTTTCGTGCAAAGAATTTTCCAGGGAAAGGATTACGAGAAGAGAATTGAACAACGTACGGTTAGACAAAAAGATTAAGCAATGGCACTAGATAAAAACGGAATAGCACAACGAATTGCTAAAGAAGTAAAGGATGGGTATTATGTAAACCTTGGAATAGGAATTCCAACATTAGTGGCAAACTTTGTTCGCGACGATATTCAGGTAGAGTTCCAGAGTGAAAACGGAATTCTGGGAATGGGTCGTTTTCCCTTAGATGGAGAAGAAGATGCAGATCTTATAAATGCCGGAAAACAGACGATCACTGCCAGACCAGGAGCAAGTTTCTTTGACTCTGCTACAAGTTTTGGTATGATTCGAGGGAAGCATGTGGATCTTACGATCCTTGGAGCTATGGAAGTAGCTGAAAACGGGGATATCGCCAACTGGAAAATTCCGGGGAAAATGGTGAAAGGAATGGGTGGAGCGATGGACCTGGTAGCTTCAGCAGAAAATATTATTGTGGCCATGATGCATACTAATAAAGCTGGAGAGTCCAAATTATTGAAAAGATGTTCTCTGCCGCTTACAGGCGTTGGTTGCGTTACTAAGATCGTAACTAACCTGGCGGTGATAGAAGTAACCGATAATGGCTTTAAATTGCTTGAAACGGCACCGGGTGTAAGTGTGGAAGACGTTCAAAATGCTACAGAAGGAAAACTCATCGTCGAAGGCGATATTCCTGAAATGCAGTTATAAAACTAAAGCCGGATTTATTCCGGCTTTTTTTATGTTCTAATTGTAAATTTTACTGTTTACGATTCCCGATCATTTCGTAGGTTTCGTCAATATAGCGATAGAAATCTTCATAGTGTTTATCATCATCTTTCCGAATAAGCTTTTCTCCCAGCCTAACGATCACTAACTCATCTTCAGGAATAACGATCACGTATTGTCCTAAAATACCCCGCATATAATAGATTTCCTTGCCATCATGATCGCTTAGCCAGAAACCGTAGCCATAATAAGGTGAATCTTCAAACCGGGGTTTTGAAAGCTCCTGGATGTAGGCAGAATCCAACAGTTGCTCGCCATTCCATTGGCCGTTATTCAGTAATAATTTTCCAAATTTCCCAAAGTTTCTCGCATTGGTAGCGATACAGCAGTAAGCTTTTTCCATCGCTGATTCCTTGCTATCCAGTTGCCAGAGCGCATTATCATTCATTCCCATAGGTTTCCAGAAACTTTCGCTCAGGTAGTTACTCAGGGTTTTACCAGTAGCCTTTTCAATGACCATAGCGAGCAATTGTGTATTTCCGCTTAGATATTCAAATTCCTCTCCTGGATTTTTGATCACTTTCAAATCCAGAACCTGCTCCCGAATATCTTTTCCGAAGTAGGCACGGGCAGTTGATGCAAATGGATTGTAATAATTTTCATCCCAGTTTAGCCCAGAGGACATCGAGGAAAGATCTCCAATTTTGAGTTTCTTGTCAAACTGAGGGAAAAAGTTTTCTACAGGCTGCTGGATATTCTCAAGGTATCCATCCTGGATTGCTTTGTACATTAATAAGGTAACCACACTTTTAGCCATGGAAAAGGAATTCGTCTGGCTCGCAGCACCATATTCCTGATAGTAATTTTCATAGACCAGACTGTCATTCTGAATGATCAAAAATGCGGCAGTCTCCAATTCCTCATGCAGACTATCGAGACTTCCGGTTGCTTTGATACTATTATAATCTTCTGCCAGCGGCCATTCCTGAATGTTTTCTCCATTCTCAATAATGGCGTTATCAAAGTAGGGATGATCATCGATAAAAGCAGTCTTGTGTCCGTTCAAATAGGTGGTTTGTACTGCACGCAAAATATATCCATAACCTGTTAAATAAAGACCTGTGGATAGAACAACGATAAATAATGCAATATATAGGAGGAGCTTGAAAATCTTTTTCATACTCTGAAATTAGCAAATTTAGAACAGACTTTGCTGTAAAGGTGGGTTTTCCAGATCCAGCAACCATTTTTTGCGATGCAAACCGCCAGCATAACCAGTAAGAGAACCATCACTTCCAATTACACGATGACAGGGAACAACGATCCAGAGCGGATTCTTTCCATTGGCAGAGGCTACGGCTCTAATTGCCTTCTCATCGCCAAGTTTACGCGATAGATCAAGATATGATACTGTAGTTCCATAAGGGATCTTTCCAAGTTCTTCCCAGACTCTCTTCTGAAAGTCGGTTCCCTTCGGATTCAATTGTAGATCAAAATTCTGTCTCTTTCCTGAAAAATACTCCTGTAGTTCCAAAACTGCTTTCTGAAGAATCTCAGGTATTTCTGAAGATTCCTCGGTAGAATCATGAACCTTTATTTCCAGAATCCCGTTTTCGTCTCCAAGGATCGTTGCGATCCCAAGAGGTGTTCTAATGCTTGCCTGTTTCATCCACATCAGGTTCATCACTATTATCTGAAGTAGAAGAGGTCTCCTGGTCCTGTTTTCTCTGGATGAGTCCGAGGCGTTTTGCGCGGCGTTCCCAGTTCTTTCTGGCAAGTACCTGCATATCTTCCACACTATCGCTTTCGTCCATGATCTCCAGCCCTAATAGTGTTTCGATAATATCTTCCATGGTTACAATTCCTGTCGTATTTCCAAATTGATCTACGATCATGGAAATATGAGCGCGTTTTTCAACGAAGATTTCGAATAATTCAGGAATAGGAGTATTGTCGTTCGTCACCAGGATATCCCTTTTGATGTTACTCAAAGGTTGCTCCCCATGTTCATCGATCATAGCTTCCAGAACATCATCTTTCAGGATAAATCCTGAGACATTGTTAGATTTCTCTTTATAAACAGGGATTCTTGAGAATTTCAGATTCTTATGGTTGGAATAGAAATCGCTTAGACTCATACTCTCGTCTTCTACGATCGCTACCGAAAATGGGGTCATCACATCTTTAGCTTCAATAGATTTGAATACGAGTAAGTTCTTAATAACCGTAGTCTCGCTTTCTTCAAAAACACCTTCTTCTTCCGCAGCATCGGTAATCGCAGCGAATTCTTCACGGCTCATCGTGCTTACATGCGCAGATTTCCCGATCAGCTTTGTAGTAAGCATCATTAGCCATAGAATTCCCGTGTACTTAAGCGGGAAGATCATGATATTAAGAGTTTTGGCGGTAAAATTACCTAAAGATTGCCAGTAGGTAGCTCCAATGGTCTTCGGAATAATTTCTGAAAGTACTAGAATGGCAAGGGTCATTAACGCTGATACGATCATCACAGAATTCCCACCATCACCAAAGGTTTTTTCAGCCTGAACACCCACAAGAATAGCTCCCACGGTATGTGCAATGGTATTAATGGTAAGAATTGCGATAAGCGGCTTATCTATATCCTTCTTTAAATTTGCCAGATCTTTAGCGTAACTCTTTCCTTCCTTTTTCCTGATCTTGATATAAGATGGTGTTATACTCAATAATGTGGCTTCCAGGATGGAGCACATAAAAGAAAAAAATATTGATAATACGGCAAAAATGATTAGTAATCCCATGCACTTAAATAAGTTAGACTGGCTAATTTATGTATTCTCAATTCAAATATTTAAAAAGAAATTATAAAACAAAAAAGGTCTTTCATGTTCGAAAGACCTTTCTGGATTTTTGCTTCAGGTTTAAGCAGCGATCAAAGGAGTTATTTTAGTTTCCCATTTTCGTGCCTGCTGCAATCGTATTTCAGGCGCAATAATATCACTACCGGCCTCATCGTAGAAGCAAATAGACTTTGGACTTTGCTTTTGTTTAGCGGCAAAGTTTAAGGCCAGAAACTGAATCTTTTCTGAATTTTTTGTCTGTAGATCCTGTTGCAACTGTATTGCAGCATATTGAGTAAGATCAATGATCTCAAATTGATCCTCACTTTCGGCTTTGCTAAAGATGATTTTTTTATTGCTCACGTCCAATGCGATGATCGTGGTGCCAACCTGTTCAAACTCGTCAATTGTGAGTTTATTTTGAGTAGCAAAATCATAAGTTCGTTGCTTAACTTTTGAAGTGTGAGCATTGCTTTTTATAATAAGGTATATAATAGGTATTGCGAAAAGAGCCAGAAGTCCCAGCCCTAAAATTAGAGATATAGTATCCATATTGATTTAGTATTTAAAATGAAATAATTGGTGCTTTCCAGGTATTCAAACCTTAAACAGCATGAAGTAATTCATTCTATTTACCAGAAACTATGGAATGGATAGATGATTTTCTTCAGGTGAAACTGAAACCTGAAATTTGTTAAGACCTTTAGACCTACTTTTTCTTCTGAAGTTACCTCTTCAAAACTATCAAGGCTTCCGAAGAATTTTGAGAAATCGGACTCTTCAGCATTTACTTTTTCAGAAAAAGAAAAAGCTTCATTCGGCAGATATGCGTTCTTGTTACTATGCGCCTGACTAAACTGAAATTCATCAGTAGGCTTTATTTCCGAAGAAACTCCAGTAGCATAAACGTTCGTACCGCCTAGCAGGAATACCTGAAGCAGTAGTAAGTTTATCCATAAAAATTTACTGGATTTCATACAACAATGTTAAGCCAAAAACTGATTGCAGAAACAGAAGCAGTCTTATATTTTTCTAAAAATCAGGAAATTAATTTCACGGCATCTTTTGCGAAATATGAGGCGATCATATTTGCTCCGGCACGTTTTATAGCAGTTAACTGTTCCATGATCACAGCGTCGTGGTCCAGCCATCCTTTCTCTGCTGCAGCTTTGATCATGGCATATTCACCACTTACTTGGTAGACGGCAACAGGTACGTTTACGGCATTTTTGATATCACGAACGATGTCCAGATAACAAAGACCTGGCTTCACCATCACGATATCTGCACCTTCCTCGATATCCATCAAAGTTTCCTTGATAGCTTCATCCCGATTGGCCGGATCCATCTGGTAGGTTTTTTTATCACCAAAGCCTGGAGCAGAATCCAGAGCATCTCTAAACGGACCATAAAATGCAGAAGCGTACTTCGCGGAATAGCTCATAATGCCGGTGTCATGAAAACCTTCATCCTCGAGTAAAGTCCTCATTTCAAAGATTCTGCCATCCATCATATCACTGGGCGCTACAAAATCTGCACCTGCCTTAGCGTGAGACAAAGCCATTTCTGCAAGTATTGCTGTGGTATCATCGTTCAGGATCTTACCATCATTTACGATCCCATCGTGACCATAAGAGGAATATGGATCCAGGGCAACATCTGTCATGATAACCATTTCTGGTGCGACATCTTTCACGGTTTTCACGGCTCTTTGCATCAATCCTTCAGGATTTATAGCTTCAGTACCCGCATTGTCCTTTAATTCATCTGGAACCTTTACAAAAAGTAAAACCGACTTTAAGCCAAGGCTCCATAATTCTTTTATTTCCTGCTTTAGAAGATCAAGACTATATCTATAATAACCGGGCATGGAAGCGATCTCTTCCTTGACCTGTTTTCCTTCTACCACAAATATTGGCACCAGGAAATCGTTTGGAGAAATAAAAGTTTCTCTAACTAGTGATCTTACAGATTCGTTCGTACGTAGTCTTCGGTTTCTTCTTAGCATTGTTTGAATTTTTTAGTATTGCTGCGGCGCAGTATATTTTAAACCCAGTTCACAGGTCTTTCAAGCACCTGTATGAGTTTTTCTTCTTCACTTCCAGGTTCAGGATGATGATCATAAACCCATTGTACGTGTGGTGGAAGGCTCATCAGGATACTTTCTATTCTTCCGTTGGTCTTTAGTCCGAATAAAGTTCCTTTATCATGTACAAGATTGAACTCCACGTAGCGTCCACGTCGAATTTCCTGCCATTTTC
This sequence comes from Christiangramia sp. LLG6405-1, assembly GCF_045055805.1. Classification (GTDB taxonomy): domain Bacteria; phylum Bacteroidota; class Bacteroidia; order Flavobacteriales; family Flavobacteriaceae; genus Christiangramia. The sequence goes on from NZ_CP159330.1 coordinate 1,011,293, forward strand.
TATTCTCTTCAGAATAAGGCAAATTCTTGCGTTTCTCCACGATCGGGACATAAGCCTGTAAAAATGAATCACCAACATCGGTCACAAAATCATACCAGTCGGCAATCTTCATACGATCATTCTCCTTTAGATAATCGAAGAAAAGTCCGCCTATTCCTCTGGCTTCATTTCTATGTCCATTCCAGAAATATTCATCGCACTTCTTCTTAAAACCTGAATAGAAAGAAAATCCATGAGGATTACATGCTTTCTTACAGGTATAGTGAAAGTGTTTTGCATCTTCCTCGAAAAGATAATAAGGTGTAAGATCCTGACCGCCACCAAACCACTGGTCGATCACAGTGCCGTCTTTCTCATACATTTCAAAATAGCGCCAGTTGGCATGGACCGTTGGAACCATTGGATTTTTAGGATGCAGCACAAGGCTGAGTCCGCAGGCAAAAAAGTCCACATCCCCAACTTTAAAATAGCTTTGCATGGCCGGAGCCAGTGGGCCGTGAACCGCAGAGATGTTAACGCCTCCCTTCTCGAAAACATTTCCATTTTCGATCACACGGGTTCTACCGCCACCGCCTTCATTTCTTTTCCAGATATCTTCTTTGAATTTAGCGCCGCCATCGATCTCCTCCAGTTTTGAAGTGATCGAATCCTGCAATTGCTCAATATATCTGTAAAATTGTTCTTTCATGCTCATGAAGACTTTTCAGCTTGGGTTTTATAAATTTAGTGTTGGTTTACTCTCTGTATTCCTTGACAGCATCTACGAAAGCTTTCGCATTATCTACAGGAATATTTGGTAAAATACCATGACCAAGGTTGGCGATATAACGATCTTTTCCGAAGGCTTTGATCATATCGTTCACCATATATTTAATTTCGATTGGTTTCGAATAAAGCCTGGCAGGATCAAAATTCCCTTGCAAAGTGATCTGTCCGCCACTTAAATAACGAGCATTTCGAGCATCACAAGTCCAGTCTACTCCAAGAGCAGCTGCTCCAGATTGTGACATATCTTTTAAGGCAAACCAACATCCTTTTCCGTAAGCAATTACAGGAACTTCATCTTTTAAAGCATCGATGATCTGTTGCATATACTGCCATGAGAATTCTTTGTAATCATTAGGCTCCAGCAATCCTCCCCAGGAATCGAAAAGTTGCACGGCATCTACACCGGCTTTTACTTTTTCTTTCAGGTATGCAATGGTAGTATCAGTAATTTTCTGAAGTAATTTATGCGCAGCGATAGGTTCCATAAAACAGAATCTTTTTGCCTTATCAAAGGTTTTAGATCCCTGTCCCTGAACACAGTAACAAAGAATGGTCCATGGAGAACCGGCGAATCCTATGAGCGGTACCTCATCGTTTAATTCCTGTTTTGTAAGCTTGATCGCGTCAAAAACATAGCCAAGAGTTTCGTGCACATCTGGTACGATCACCTGTTCTACTTTTCCGGGAGTATCTACTGGATTTGGCAACCACGGGCCAACACCTGGTTTCATCTCCACTTCGATGTTCATTGCCTGTGGAACCACAAGAATATCGCTAAAAAGAATCGCAGCATCTGGTCCTACCTGGCGAATAGGCATTACCGTAATTTCAGTAGCAAGTTCAGGAGTACGACAGCGGGTAAAAAAGTCATATTTCTCTTTGAGCTTCATAAAATCGGGAAGATATCTTCCTGCCTGTCTCATCATCCAAACTGGTGGACGTTCTACGCTTTCACCTCTAAGTGCTTTTAAAAAAAGGTCATTCTTGATCATTGCTGATGTTTTAAGTCTTTTCTAAATGTTTTTGCTACCACGGCGATCAGGTTTTCAATGCCCGGAGTACCCGGAGTTACGATGCTGGTAGTATGTTTTTTTGCTTCGGAAGCAGTTGTATCTCCTATGCAAAATGCAATGGAGTCAATCGTATTTTTGCTTGTATAGCTTTTTACGCCACTCGGGCTGTAAAATAGAATTCCATCGTAATCTGAACGAAATTGCTGAATGTTCAACGTAGTTTTATAAACCTTAATTTCCTTAAGCGCTATATTTTGCTGCTGAAGCATCTCTGGAAGTTCATCAAGTCTAGAATGCCCACAGAAAAACTGAAATTCCCGATCAGGATAATTCTGGATGATGATATTTGCCAAATCATGAGCATAGGCTGTAGTTTCCAAAACATTATAACCCATTTGCTTGGCCATTATTGCAGTTTTCTCTCCTACACAAAAGCAATTAGTGATATCAATTTGCTTTGAAGTGAGTGCTTTTAATGAATTCTTGCTGGTAAAAATGGCATTGTGGATAGTTTGTTTAGGCAGATCAAAATTCAGAAATTCTATTTCGATAGCATCATACTCCGCGAATCCAATTCCACTATTTAAAAGTAGTTCCTTTTGGTTAAGTGCTAGTTTTTTCGTGGAAAGTACGGTAGGCATTCATCAATTATTTAAAGCAGTTTTAATATGCTGCATTAATTCACGACCTCCATTATTTAAAACTTCCTGAGCGCAGATCGTTCCTAATCCATTCACTTGTGAAACCGGAACGCTTTTTTCTACTTCTATTTTCTTAGAACCATCAAGGCTGAAAAGTGCTCCATGAAAATGAATATGATTATCATGAATTCTGGCTAAGCCTCCAATTGGAGCGGTACAACCACCTTCAAGAACTTTAAGGAATTCACGTTCAACGTGTACACAAATTTGAGATTCCTGGTGGTTTAAAAGAGCTAGTGCTTTACGGCTTTCTTCGTCTTTCTCCATGGCCACGATAAGCATTGCACCCTGAGCCGGTGCCGGGATCATCCAGTTTAGATCAATAAAATTCTCTGGTTTGATCTCGATACGCTCCAGTCCGGCAGCTGCGAAAATGGCGCCATTCCAGTCATTATTCTCTAGTTTTTGCATGCGGGTATTTACATTCCCGCGAAGATCCACGACCTCGTGATCTGGATATTTGTGCAGCCATTGCGCTTTTCGGCGTAGGCTACCCGTAGCGATCTTTCCTTTCTTGTTTTCCAGAAAGTCAGTTCCCTTATGAACCAGAATGTCCTTATTGCTCGCACGTTTCATCACTGCTGCTTCCACGATTCCTTTTGGTAGTGCCGTAGGAACATCTTTCATGGAGTGAACTGCAATATCTACTTCGCCTTTGATCATGGCAACATCCAGGGTTTTTGTAAAAATCCCGGTGATTCCCATTTCATATAACGGTTGATCTAGATTAAGGTCGCCAGTAGATTTTACAGGAACTAACTCACTTTTATGGCCAGTTCGCTCCAGTGCATTCTGTACGGTGCGGGCTTGCCACATCGCTAATTCACTATCGCGTGTGCCAATTCGAATTACTTTGCTCATTTGCTAACTTCTTCGAGTTGAAAGACTTTGTGGATCAATTCCAGACTTTCATCTGTGGTTTCAGTATCTCCTTTGAGGTGATTTGCAAAATGTTTCATGATCTTCTGGATGATACGATTGCTTACAATTTCAGCATGTTCATCATTAAAATCTGACATTTTTTTACGCTGGAAGTCCAGTTCATCATCCTTCATAGATCTTAGCTTTTTCTTTAAAGCTTTGATCGTTGGTGCAAACTTTCTCGTTTCCAGCCATTGATTGAAGTCGTTTTCAACTTCAGCAATGATCTCTTTTGCCTGCGGAATGAATTGTTTTCTTCTTTCCAGGGTTTCATCAGTCATTTGCGATAAATGATCTAGATGAATCAATTGCACGTTTGGCAATTCTTCAACATCTTCTGAAACGTTCTTCGGAATAGAAAGATCAAGGATCAAAAGATCTTTTTTAGAATAGATAAGTTCTTTGGAAACGGTAGGGTTCTGAGCTCCGGTAGCAACGATCAAAATATCACTATTCCTGATCTCTGCCTGAAGATCTGCATAATCCTTCACGATAAGATCAAATTTACCGGCTACTTTTTCAGCCTTATCCTTGGTTCTGTTGATTAAGGTAATATGGTTATTCCGGGTATGTTTTACCAGATTTTCACAGGTATTACGACCTATTTTCCCTGTTCCGAAGAGAAGAATGTTCTTATCTGAAACATTCTCGATATTCTTTAATATGTACTGTACAGAGGCAAATGAAACTGAAGTTGCTCCACTCGAAATCTCTGTCTCGTTCTTAATTCTCTTACTGGCCTGGATGACAGCATTTACCAATCTTTCCAGGAATGCATTTACCAATCCAAGTTTTTTGGAACGTACAAAGGCAACCTTTAACTGACTTATAATTTCAAAATCTCCCAGAATCTGGCTGTCCAGTCCTGTTCCAACCCTGAAGATATGAGCGATCGCCTGTTTGTTCTTATATACGTAGGCCACTTTCTCAAATTCCTCAACCGTTCCATGAGTATGCTCACAAAGCAATTTGATCAACTGGAAAGGATGTTCTGCGAAACCGTAAATTTCAGTACGATTACAGGTGGAAGTTAATAGAATACCATCGATACCTTCGCGGCCGGCCTGTTTCAACAAATTTTCCTTCGCCTGTTCCGTAAGACTGAAGTGTCCCCGGATCTCGGCATCAGCCTTTTTGTAGCTTAAACCTATCGTATAAAAATGCTTACCTCTAGAAATGTGATAATCTTCCATGTATCGATTTGGAAATACGTTTGCAAAAATAGCAGAAGAGTATTTCAAAAAATAACGCTAGAGGCACTAAATGTGTCGATAGATGATATTTATCAGCTTTTTAAAGTCCGAATCTTCAAAATGCGCTATTTTTGTAGTAAACAAAGCTGTTATGAATAGATTTGTTTAGATTGATTCTAAATAAATAAATTTTCTGAGGATGGATGAGAGCAAAAAAAATAACGCTGTAAGTATTTCAGAAGAAATCAAGATCGAAGATGGTTTCTATATACTGAAGTTTCAGAATGACACTGATGAGAATAAGATCATGTCCCGCGAAATTGACAATAGTTTTATTCAATTTCACTTCAATGTGAAGGGAAACAGCAAGTTTCTTTTCAATAGTGGGAGTTACGAACTACCACTTCCTGAAGAGAATTCACTTTTACTATACAATCCGCAGCGAGATCTGCCACTGCATTTATCCATGGAAAAGGAGAGCTGGTTAATTTCTCTGGTTATTTCCATTAAGAAGTTTCATGCTTTGTTTTCGCAGGAGGCAGACTATATCACCTTTTTAAGCGGTGACAATAAGGATAAAAAATACTATAAGGATGCTCAGGTATCACCTTCAACCGCGGTGGTCTTAAACCAGATCATGAATTTTAATCTGACTCCCAGTATCAAAAACCTTTATTTTAAAGCAAAAGCTTTTGAGTTATTAAGTCTGTACTTTAATAAAGCGGAAAATCCAGATCTGGAGCAATGTCCGTTTTTGAGTGATGAAGAGAATATTAAAAAAATCAGGAGAGCAAAAGATATCGTGATCGCAAGAATGGCAGAGCCACCATCTCTTCAGGAACTTTCAGATGAAATTGGACTTAGTCTTAAAAAGTTGAAAGAAGGTTTTAAACAAATTTATGGCGATTCGGTTTATAGCTTTCTGTTCGATTATAAAATGGAATATGCACGTAAGCTTCTGGAAACAGGTGAATATAATGTAAATGAAGTAGGACTGAAGGTTGGTTACAGTACGGCGAGTCACTTTATTGCTGGTTTTAAAAAGAAATTTGGAACCACGCCGAAGAAATATACATTGTCGGTTAGCTAACTGATTATTGAATCATAGAGAACACTAATTATAAATTGTATTTCAATAGACCAGTTAGTATTATTTTTGAGTTGAAAAAGAAAAATTATGAGTAAAGGCGTATTGCTGGTAAATCTGGGTTCTCCAGACAGTACCGACCCCAAAGATGTCAAGAAATATTTAGGCGAATTCCTTATGGACGAGCGAGTGATCGATGTGCCATATTGGGCCAGAACACTACTAGTGAAGGGAATTGTATTGAACACCCGTCCTAAAAAATCTGCTGAAGCTTACCAGAAGATCTGGTGGGATGAAGGTTCTCCGCTAATTGTACTTTCGGAAAGACTTCAGAATAAAATTGATGAAAAGACATCTGTACCAATTGCTTTGGCAATGAGGTATGGAACTCCAAATATAAAACAGGGCTTACAGGAATTGAAAGATAAAGGAGTGGACGAAGTGCTGCTTTTTCCATTGTATCCGCAATTCGCCATGGCTACTACTGAAACTATTCTCGTACTGGCTGAAGAGCTACGCAAGGAATTTTTTCCTGAGATGAGTTTTACGACAGTGCCACCATTTTATAATCATCCAGATTATGTGCGAACACTGGCAAACAGTATCGCAGAAAACCTTGAAGGTAAAGAATACGAACACTTGTTATTTTCTTATCACGGTGTTCCCGAAAGACATATTCGTAAAAGCGATGTGACCAGCTCACATTGTAAGATAGACGGTTCCTGCTGCCAGACGGCATCCACCGCTCACCAGTTCTGTTACCGTCATCAATGCTTTGAAACCACCAGGTTGGTTGCGGAACATTTAGGAATGAAACCTAATACTTATAGCGTTTCCTTCCAGTCAAGATTGGGATTCGACCCATGGCTAAAGCCTTATACAGATAGAACCATTGAAAGATTTGGAAAACAGGGAATGAAGAAATTAGCCATTGTGACTCCTGCTTTCGTTTCAGATTGCCTGGAAACACTGGAAGAAATTGCCATGGAAGGCGAAGAGATCTTCCATGAAGTTGGAGGAAAAGATTTCTCTGTAGTTCCATGTTTGAACGATCGCGAGGATTGGGTAAAAGTATTATCCAGATGGATCGATGAGTGGGCAACCCAGCAAACTCCGGTTGAGGCTTAATGGCCGTTCGAAATTCTAAAGAACTGGGTGATAAACCCATTGGTAAACTTCTTATTCAGCAAGCTTTACCGGCATCTGTAGGGATATTGGTGATGTCATTGAACATCCTGGTAGATACTATTTTTGTTGGAAACTGGATAGGCCCGATCGCAATTGCGGCCATCAATGTTGTTTTGCCTGTCTCTTTTTTTATTGCGGCTTTGGGAATGGCCATCGGGATAGGTGGAAGTTCGATCATTTCCCGGGCGCTTGGCGCAAATGAAGATTCCAAAGCCTTACGAACCTTTGGAAACCAGATCACGCTAACATTAGTTTTATCGATAGGCCTGGTCATCCCAGGGTTGATATTCGTTGATGATCTCATTCCTGCATTTGGAGGAATGGGTGAGATCTTTGATCCTGCAAAGATCTATTATATCATCGTACTTTGCGGTGTACCTATGCTGGCGCTGGCTATGATGGGAAACAACGTAATTCGGGCAGAGGGAAAACCGCGTTTTGCCATGATCGCGATGATCATTCCCTCTGTAGTCAATCTTATTCTTGATTATATTCTTATCAATAAGCTGAATATGGGAATGGAAGGTGCCGCACTGGCGACAACCGCATCCTACTTCTTCTGCATGGCTTATATTATCTGGTTTTTTCTTTCTAAGAACTCAGAATTAAAGATCAGTTTTTCTCATTTCAACATGGATTTTCCTATTCTGAAGGAAATTTCAGCATTGGGAGTTGTCACCCTGGCCAGGCAGGCGGTAGTAAGTGTGACCTATCTTTTAATGAATAATATTCTTTTTGATCTAGGAGGTGAAGAATCGATCACCGTATACGCGATCATTGCGCGTATGCTTATGTTCGCACTTTTCCCGGTACTTGGAGTCACCCAGGGATTCTTGCCCATTGCTGGGTTCAATTATGGGGCAGAGAACTTCAGCCGGGTTCGAAAAAGCATTAATACGGCTATTTTATACTCCTTTTTGATGGGGCTTTTGATCTTTGCCGGAATCATGATCTTCGCACCAGATATCGTCGCAATATTTACTACGGAACCAAGTATTCTGGAGCAAACACCTTCAGCAATGCGCTGGGTTTTTGCAGCTATTCCAATTGTAACTATTCAACTAATTGGCGCTGCTTATTTCCAGGCAATTGGCAAAGCTGTGCCAGCATTTTTGCTTACTCTATCCAGGCAGGGATTTATCTTTATTCCGCTAGTGCTAATTCTTCCGAAGTACTATGGAGAACTCGGCGTCTGGATCTCTTTTCCAATTGCCGATGTGCTTTCTACCATCATCACCGCCTATTTTCTGAATCGTGAGATTCGGCATACGCTCAAGTAAACTTCAGAAGCTTGAAAATTATAGTAAATCCTTATCTTTAAAGCAGACTAAACGATTTTCTATGAACCAATCTCTACTCAGGCTGTCAGTTCTTTTTCTGATCGCCACTCTTTTCAATTCACAAAAACATATTGCACAGGAAAATTCCGAAGAACTTTACGGAGCTCTGGAATATCGACTAATTGGTCCGTTTCGAGGTGGACGAAGTGCTGCAGTAACCGGTGTTCCCGGCAAGCCAAATCTTTTCTATTTTGGCGCTGCGGGCGGTGGTGTATGGAAAACAACGAATGGAGGTCGCAGCTGGAGCAATATATCTGATGGTTATTTTGGAGGTTCCATTGGCGCCATTGAGGTTGCCAAAAGCGATCCAAATGTGATGTATGTGGGAGGTGGAGAAAAAACGGTTCGTGGAAATGTTTCTTCTGGCTACGGAATCTGGAAAACTGAAGATGCCGGGAAGACCTGGACTTCCGCTGGATTAAAAAACAGTCGGCATGTTCCCAGAATCGTAATTCATCCGAAGGATTACAATACCGTATATGCAGCGGTTCTTGGAAATATTTACAAACCTACAGAAGAACGTGGAGTTTATAAATCAACCGATGGTGGTAAGAACTGGAAAAAAGTACTTTTTTCTAATGCAGATGCCGGTGCGGTAGATCTAATTATGGATCCCAACAATCCGCGAGTTTTATATGCGAGTACCTGGAATGTTCAGCGTACACCATATAGTCTTAGCAGTGGAGGAGAGGGATCAGCTTTATGGAAAAGTACAGATAGCGGGGAAACCTGGAAGGAAATTTCAGAAAACAAAGGTTTTCCAAAGGATACTTTAGGGATCATTGGTGTGACCGTCTCTCCGGCAAACAGCGAAAGAGTATGGGCTATTGTTGAAAATAAAGAAAAAGGAGGCGTTTATCGCAGCGACGATGCCGGTGCAACCTGGAATTTGATCAATGACGACCGTAACCTTAGACAACGTGCCTGGTATTATACACGAATCTATGCCGACTCCGAAGATGAAGACAAGGTATATGTGCTTAATGTGAATTATCATACAAGTACCGATGGTGGTAAGACTTACAGTTCTGCCAATGCACCACACGGCGATCACCATGATTTATGGATCGCTCCAGATGATTCTCAAAGGATGATCATGGGTGATGATGGAGGTGCACAAATTACCTATGACGGTGGGGAAACCTGGAGTACTTATCATAATCAGCCGACTTCTCAGTTTTATAGAGTAACTACAGATAATTCATTTCCGTATAGAATATATGCGGCACAGCAGGATAATTCTACGGTCAGAATCAAGCATAGAACAGAAGGTGGAAGCATTGGCGAAGGCGACTGGGAATCGACAGCGGGAGGCGAGAGTGCGCATATTGCCGTAGATCCTGAAAATCCTGAGATCGTGTATGGTGGAAGTTATGATGGATTTTTAACCCGGTATAATCATGAAACCGGGACCGTGCGGAGTATTAGTGTCTGGCCAGACAATCCAATGGGTCATGGAGCCGAAGATCTCAAATATCGTTTCCAGTGGAATTTCCCAATTTTCTTCTCTCCGCATGATCCTGATAAATTGTATACCGCGTCCAATCATTTACATATGACCACGAATGAAGGGGAAAGCTGGGAAGAAATTAGTCCAGATCTTACGAGAAATGACAAGTCTAAACAAAAGTCTTCAGGAGGACCTATCACCCAGGATAATACTTCCGTAGAATATTACAGTACTATTTTCGCTGCTGCAGAGTCGCCTTTAAAGGAAGGTTTGCTCTGGACTGGAAGTGATGACGGCCTTGTGCATGTTTCCAGGGATGGTGGAAAAAACTGGGAAAATGTAACTCCCAAAGGGATGCCGGAGTGGATGATGATCAATAGCATTGAACCTTCGGTTTTTGATGAAGGCACAGCTTATATCGCTGGAACCAGATACAAACTGGGAGATTTTGCTCCTTATTTATATAAAACCACCAACTACGGGAAGTCCTGGAAAAAGATCACTACAGGAATTTCTTCGGAACATTTTACAAGGGTGGTTCGTGAAGATCCTGAAAAGCAGGGCTTGCTTTATGCAGGAACTGAAACCGGGATGTATATTTCATTTGATGACGGAGCGAACTGGAAAGCTTTTCAGTTAAATCTGCCAATCGTTCCAATTACCGACCTTGCCATTAAAGAAAACAATTTGATCGTGGCTACGCAGGGAAGAAGTCTCTGGATCATCGATGATCTAAGCCTGTTACACCAGTTGAACTCAGTTGAAAACGATCAGGATCATTTATTTAAGCCGAAAGCTTCCTATCGAATGGATGGCAGATCTCGAGAAAGTGCTACAGCCGGGACGAACCATCCCGCCGGAGTCATGACCTATTTTTTTCTGAAGGATCCTGAAGGGAAAAAAGTGAAGTTAAGCTATTTAAATGCTGATAATGATACGATTCAGAGCTTCTCTTCTGAAGCAGAAAAGAACAAACTGGAAGTAAGTAAAGGAGCCAACCAGCATGTTTGGGATATGCGTGGCAAAGGCGCTGAACGACTTGACGGAATGATCCTTTGGTGGGCAAGTACAGACGCTCCGCAAGCGGTTCCCGGAAATTACAAGGTAGTTCTGGAAGTGGAAGATGAGGTGATGAGACAGGATTTCGAGATTTTAGCAGATGCGAATGCCGAAACCGATCTGGCTGGAATGCAAAAACAATACGATTTTATTTCCAGCGTGAATAAAACCGTAGACAAGGCTCACCAATCCATCAAAAAAATGAGAAAGGTCGATGCGCAATTGCAGGATTTTCAGAAGCAGTATAAAAACAATGAGCAGGTAAAACCCTTGGTGGAAAAAGCAAAAACCCTTAGTGAGGAACTTTCAGAAATAGAAAATGCGCTTTACCAGACCAGGAATCGCAGTAACCAGGATCCGCTAAATTTCCCGATAAAACTCACCAATAAACTGGCGCATTTGAATAGTCTCGTAGGAATGGACGATTTTCCACCAACGCAGCAGGATATTGCAGTTAAAGACCAACTTACTGCCAGTATCAACGAAGAATTGAATAAATTTGACCAGCTTTTAGAAGAAGAAGTAAAAGCATTTAATAAGGATTTTAATGCGATGGATCTTAACTATCTATTCGTGGAGACTGAAGACTAAATGGAGTACTATAATTATATCAAAGCCCTGCACCTTATTTTCGTAATCACGTGGTTTGCCGGGCTTTTTTATATTCCGCGCTTATTCGTATACCAGATCGAAGCTGCTGAAAAGCCGGAACCGGATAGAACAATTCTTGGAGATCAGCTAAAACTAATGGCGAAAAGGCTCTGGTTCATTATTACCTGGCCATCTGCGATCCTGGCGAGCGCTTTTGCTTTTACGTTACTGGCGATGGTTCCGGGCTGGCTTGAGCAACCCTGGATGCACGTGAAACTTGGTTTTGTTGTGCTATTATTTGCCTATCATTTTAAGACCCATCTAATTTTCAAAGAACTGCAGAAAGGGATCATTAAGTGGACTTCAAACGGAATGCGAATCTGGAATGAGGGAAGCACGCTTATCTTGTTTTCAGTAATTTTCCTGGTTATCGTGCGGGATGCTATTAACTGGATCTACGGAGTTCTGGGAATTTTTCTACTGGGGATCATGTTAATGCTGGGGATCAAATTATATAAAAGAATTCGATCCCGAAATCCCAATGCCTGAAATGGTTCGATAATTGTTGCCTTGAAGCGAAGCCTGCCTTATGAAGATGCTTAAACTATCCTTACGAACTAGAATTTTTATCTCTATGATCCTGCTGGTTCTGGGGGCATCTATTCTAATTTTTGGGGTGACAGTATATCAATATAAGCAGGAAGCTGAAAGTTATCACGAAGAAAGGCTGGAGCGTAAGCAAAGAGCGATCCTTGAAAACATCAAATTCGTACTTGCCAGTACTACTTATGTTGTAGACACAGAGAATCTTGGACCTATTTTTTCTGAAAGGGATAAGATCGATGAAATGGCCGAAGTTCATGAAATGCAGATCCATATTTATGATCTCGACGGAAGTCTAATTATCAAGTCCAACGAATCCTTTTTTAAAGATTCCACTTCGGTTAGTATTCCAGAAAGTGTGCTAAGTAAGCTGGACGCGACCACTACCAAGCATTATTTGAAGAAAACTGAAGTCAACGGGCAGAAATACCAGTCGTCATACAGTTATATTACCGATGGAAAATTTAAGCCACTGGCGATCCTTTACTTACCATACGTTCAGGATGATAGTCTGTTGAACAGGGATTTAAACAATTTCCTGGTACGCATGGCTGAGGTCTATCTTTTTATGCTATTGATAGCCATTATTCTGTCATTCTTTCTTTCAAAATATATCACCAAATCGCTTAAGATTATTTCTGAAAAGATCAACCAGACCAGACTGGACAAACGAAATCAGAAGATCGAACTCTCCAATGCAACAGAGGAGATCTACGCGCTGGTTTCGGCATATAACAGCATGATCGATGAGCTTGAGGAAAGTGCCGTGAAATTGGCCACCAATGAGCGGGAGCAAGCCTGGCGGGAAATGGCCAAGCAGGTAGCACATGAGATCAAGAATCCGTTAACCCCTATGCGATTGAGCGTACAAAGTTTCCAGCGTAATTTTGATCCAGAAGATCCCGAAATTCATCATAAAGTTGATGAATACAGCGAAACACTCATTAACCAGATCGATACAATGAGTTCAATTGCTTCGGCATTCTCGAACTTTGCAAAAATGCCCGCACAACAAAATGAAACTTTGAACGTGCCCAAGATCGTAAAGCTGGCACTGGATATTTTTAATGAGAAATACATTGAATTTCAATGTGACCAGGAAGAGATCCTGGCAAAATTTGATCGTACGCAGTTAATCAGGGTGGTGACCAACCTGGTTAAAAATGCTACTCAGGCACTTCAGGATGTAGAAGATCCTCGAATTATGGTATCGGTCGAAGAAGAGGAGAATACCGTTCTTATTTCGGTTTCCGATAATGGAATGGGTATTTCCGAAGAAAATAAAACGAAGGTTTTTGAACCTAAATTCACCACGAAATCAAGCGGAATGGGATTAGGCCTTGCCATGGTAAAGAATATCGTGGAAACGTATAAGGGGACGATTAGCTTCGTTTCCAAACAAAATAAAGGCACTATCTTTAACGTACGATTTCCAAAATAAAGATTATGAGTTATCAGAACATTTTAGAAGAGATTGAAAACGAAATATTAACGATCACTATAGATCGACCAAAGAAGCTAAATGCTCTTAATAGAGAGACGATTCTTGAGCTTCACCAGGCTTTCAAAGCGGCGAAGGATAATGACGAGGTAAAAGTCGTTATTATTACAGGAAGCGGAGAGAAGGCTTTTGTAGCTGGAGCAGATATTAGTGAATTTGCCGACTATTCACCAAAAGAGGGAAAGAAACTTTCAGCAGATGGACAGGAAAAGCTTTTTGATTATGTAGCTAATTTCCCTAAACCGGTTATTGCAGCTGTAAATGGATTTGCTCTTGGTGGCGGACTGGAACTTGCCATGGCAGCTCATTTTAGAATTGCCAGTGATAATGCTAAAATGGGACTGCCGGAAGTGTCTCTTGGAGTGATCCCTGGATATGGTGGAACTCAAAGATTGCCACAACTGGTAGGAAAAGGTCGTGCGATGGAAATGATTATGACCGCGGGAATGATCGATGCTAACCAGGCTTTGCAATACAACCTGGTGAACCATGTAACTTCTCAGGAAGATTTGATGGAACTGGCTGTGAGCCTGGCTCAAAAGATCATGAAGAACTCCATGGTTGCCATTTCTACAGCAATAAAAGCGATCAATGCAAACTATGAAGATGGTGTTGATGGATTTGAAGTGGAAGTAAAAGGTTTCGGTGATAGTTTTGGAACTGAAGATTTTAAAGAAGGAACTTCAGCATTTCTAAACAAGCGCAAAGCCGACTTCCCTAACAAATAAAATACAGGCTCCTTCTTGAAATTAATAATTTCAAGAAGGAGCCTTTTCTTTGAATTTTAACTAGGATAAAATCCATTAAAAAGGAATAATTCCATAATTTTGGATTATGAGTTATGAGGATTTTATCAAAGGCAGAGGTGCCCAGAAAAACAGTAGTAATAAGTTTGATGCGCATAGTCATGAAACCAGGGACGACTTTCTGAACTATTGCGATGCTGAAGGGGAAGAGGCGGTTAATTTTAAGACAACTACTATTGAAACCTTTCCGAAGAGTATCGTAAACAAAGTAACCAGTCCCGATGTTGGAATGGACTTTTCTTTAAATCCCTATCAGGGCTGTGAACACGGCTGTATTTACTGCTACGCCCGCAACAGTCATGAATTCTGGGGTTATAGCGCCGGTCTGGATTTCGAACAAAAGATCCTGGTAAAAAGAAATTCTGTTGAACTTTTAGAGAAAAAACTAAAAAGCAAATCCTGGCAGGCAAGACCCATTGTGCTATCTGGAAATACCGATTGTTACCAACCAATTGAAAAAGAACTGAAGATCACTAGAAGTTTACTGCAAACCTTTTTAAAATACCGGCATCCTGTTGGAATGATTACCAAGAACTCCCTCATCTTACGCGATATGGATATTCTAAGAGAACTGGCTCAGGATAGGCTCGTACACGTAAATATAAGCATCACCACGCTGCAGGAACATACCCGTAGAATCCTTGAACCAAGAACTGCCAGTATCAAAAAAAGACTGGAAACTGTAGAGAAACTTTCTGCGGCGAATATTCCGGTAAGTGTGATGATGGCACCTATCATTCCGTCGATCAATAATCATGAGATCATGCCGCTGGTTCGGGAAGTGGCTAATCGAGGTGCTCTCGGTGTGGGCTATACGATCGTGAGACTAAATGGGAGTATTGGTGAGATCTTTACAGACTGGATTAAAAAATCTATGCCAGATAGAGCCGATAAAGTTTTGAACCAGATTGCAGATATTCATGGTGGCAGCCTTAACGATAGCAGGTTTGGCACCCGAATGAAGGGAGAAGGCCAGTTTGCTGAACAGGTAAAGCAGCAGTTTAAAATCGCTCGCAAGATGTATCTGCAGGATCGTAAAAAGCCCAGTCTAAACTGTAAGTTACATGAGGAGTACAAAGACGGACAGACAAAGCTTTTTTAATTTTTCTGAAATTTCTATTTATACTAACTTGAAAACAAAAAGCTATGCCAGAATTACCTGAAGTCGCCTATCAAAAATTATATATTGATTCCACCAGTCTTCATCAGAAGATTGTAAAGGTGGATACGGGTGCAGACAAGATCTTCCAGTCACCCAAAAAAGAATTCAGGGATCGTCTTCTTGGAAACGAGATCAAGGCAGTTTCTCAAATTGGTAAATATCTTTTTCTGGAACTAGTGAAGGATGGTTTTCTTGTAGTTCACTTCGGAATGACGGGCAGGATGGACTTCTTCCAGCATGATGATTTCCATAAACATGCGCAGCTAACGCTTACTTTCGACAATGGAGGCAAACTGTCTTTTATCTGTCCGCGGAAATTTGGGAAACTATTTCTTACTGATGACATTGAAAACTTCAGAAAAGAGAAGAAACTTGGACCGCATGCCACTGAAGTTTCAGAAGTAGAATTCATAGAGCTTTTCAGCAACAAAAAAGGCAATGTGAAAACTGCATTAATGGACCAGGCTTTTATTGCGGGTCTGGGAAATCTATATGTTGACGAGATGCTGTTTCAAACCGGGATTCATCCAAAATCGAAATGCGAGAATCTCGGTGACAAGGATCTAAAGGCAATGTTCAAAAAGATGAATATCATCCTGGAAACTGTTACAAAAAGCAAAACCGAAGGTGAGCAAATTCCTGATTCTTACCTAAGAGGTCATCGTGATGAAGGCGGGGATTGTCCAAACGGTATGGGTAAGATCGAAATGATAAAAATAGGTGGAAGAAGTACCTATTTCTGTCCCGATTGTCAGGAGTTAAGATAGGTTACTTCAAAATCAAACATTGGTCTAATCGGCTACCAGATTCTGTAGATCAAAATCCTAATGTTTTATTAGTACTACCGGGCGTCCGAACTTGATTCGGTAATTTTGCAGGACGAAACCCTAACCATTAATTCCGGTAAACTACAAATGACCTATACCGGAACTGTAAATGGTGAAAATATAGAAGGGACCTATCAACAAGCGGGACATGAATACTCGCTAAAATTACAAAAGATCGTGAAAGAAAGACCAGGAAATACCACATTACCATCAAGTAAGGAAGAGCTAGCCAGACTGGCCGCCCTGGAATCCGGGAACTACAAATATTCAGTCGAAGACTACTTCAAAACTCCGGAAGCATTCTCGTTTAAATTATCTCCAGATGGAAAATACATTGGATATATGAAGCGAAGAGCTTCAGGAGAACGGGATCTTTACCTGAAAGAAGTTGCTTCAGAAAAAGAAACATTGCTAAAAAAACAGGAAGAGGATCTTATTCGTGGGTTTGCCTGGGCGAGTAAAGATCGTATTGTCTATATGCAGGACAAGGGTGGCGATGAAAATTACCATGTTTATGGAGTAGATATTTCCGGAGAAAATAACCTTGACCTTACGCCATTCGAAGGTGTTAGAGCAAATATTATCGCCTCACTTAAAGAAGATAAGGATCATGTGATCGTACAGATGAACAAGGACAATCTGCAACAGGAAGAACCCTATCGCCTGAACGTTAACAGTGGAGAGATCACTAAGCTTTATACTGTAAACGAAGGGGATGACCCGGTAGCAGGTTATGATTTTGATCGGGAAGGGAATCTACGTGCAATCACCAGAATCGTTGACGGAGTGAACACCGAACTTCTTTATAAGATCGATGGGGAGTTCAAACAGATAAAATATACAGATTTTAGCGATTCCTTCATTATAGCTTCACTGAGTGTAACTTCTGAAAATCCTGATCATGCGTACGTAGTTTCCAATCTGGATGGTGATAAAACCGAAATTCAGATATATGACTTAAAGCAGAATAAGAAGATTGAAACGATCTTCAGTAATGAAACATTTGATGTTTCCGGGTTGACGCTGTCGAGAAAGCGCAATTACGAAATTGACTACTTCAGTTACACAGGTGAAAAAACCGTAGTGGTTCCTGTAAGTGATACCTATAAAAAGATCTACAGAAGACTAAAAAAGGAGTTTGGAGACAAACAATTCTATACTGCTGGCAGAACAGATGATGAAAGCAAATATATGATTGCTGTGACCAGTGATAAGATCGTTGGCGAGTATTACCTGTACGATGTGGAGAAAGATGAGGTAACGCTATTATACAAGTTATTACCACAATTAAAGGCGGAAGATATGGCCTCTATGAAGCCAATTACCTTTGAAAGCCGGGATGGCAAGACCATTTATGGATATATTACGCTTCCGCAAGAATATAAAGCGGGACAGAAATTACCACTTATTGTGAATCCTCATGGCGGGCCACAGGGAATTAGAGATTCGTGGGGTTTTAATCCTGAAGCTCAGCTTTTCGCCAGTCGCGGCTATGCCACCCTTCATGTGAATTTTAGAATTTCGGGTGGATACGGAAAAGAATTTTTAAAAGCTGGTTTTGGTGAAATAGGCCGTAAAGCAATGGATGATGTGGAAGATGGAATAGACTTCGTGATCGATCAGGGTTGGGTAGATAAAGACAAAGTTGCTATTTACGGTGGAAGTCATGGTGGTTATGCGGTGCTTCGCGGAATGACCAAAACTCCTGAGAAATATGCCTGTGGTGTGGATTATGTTGGAGTAAGCAATCTTAATACGTTTATGCAAACCATCCCGCCATACTGGGAAAAATACAGGGAGATCATGTACAAGATCTGGTATAATCCTGACAATGCTGAAGAACAGGTAATCATGAATGAAATTTCACCTGCGCTGCATGTGGATAAAATCAAGAAGCCACTATTTGTGGTGCAGGGAGCAAATGATCCACGGGTGAATATCGATGAAGCAGACCAGATCGTGGAAAGCTTGAGAGCACGCGGAGTTGAGGTGCCTTATATGGTAAAGTATGATGAAGGCCACGGATTCGGGAAAGAGGAAAACCGACTCGATCTGTATAAAGCCATGATGGGCTTCTTAGCTGAACATTTAAAAGTAAAAGAAGCTAGTCCGTTAAAAGGATAATACTGAAGGTAATTGATTTACTAAAGGTCGATACAGAAATGTATCGGCCTTTATTTTTTACCATCCCATTCAGCATAGAACTGGTCAAGGAAAACTTCCATAAAAGTATGGCGCTGTTCAGCGATCTTTCTACCGGTAGCCGTATTCATGCGCTCTTTCAGTAAAAGCAGTTTCTCATAAAAATGATTGATGGTAGGAGCCAGGGAAGCTTTGTACTCTTCCTTGCTCATATTCAGGTTTGGCTTAATCTCAGGATCGTAAAGTGGTCTGTTTTTAAAGCCACCATAATTGAAAGTTCTGGCGATCCCAATGGCACCAAGTGCATCCAGCCTGTCGGCATCCTGAACAATATCAAGTTCCATAGATCGAAATTGCTGTTGAACATTTCCGCCCTTAAAAGAAATATTCTCAATGATCTTTACCACGTGATCTATGATCTCTTCTGAAACCTTTTGAGTCTGTAGAAATTCTCTAGCCTTCGCCGGGCCTACCGTATCATCTCCACCATGAAATTTAGAGTCGGCTATATCATGAAGCAACGCACCTAATTTCACGACCAGAAGATCTGCTTCTTCAGAAGCTGCAATATTGAGACTGTTTTTATAAACTCTTTCAATATGAAACCAGTCGTGACCACCTTCTGCATTGTGCAATGTTTCCTTCACGTAAGCGATCGTATGTTCGATCAGCAATTCTTCGGTCATAGTTATTTAATATCTGCGATAATGGTTCTTTCTATTTTAGCAATAAGACTTTCAGCATCCATAGAGGATATTTCTATTGGGTCATGTGCCTTTAAGGTCATATTTACGCCAATTCCCATCGGGAAATTTCCGTATTTGAAAAGTTTCCAGGAGTTATTGATGGTAATTGGAACTACGAGTGCTTCCGGATTCTTTTTGAAAAGCATCAACATCCCGTTTCTTCGAAACTCCTTGGGCTCGCCAGTTCTACTACGTGTTCCTTCAGGAAATATAACAGCAGAACGTTTGGTGGTTTTTAGATAATCTCCAAATGCCGACATTTTTTGCAGTGATTCTCTTCTGTTCTTGCGATCTATTAATACTGAACCGCCATGTCTTAAATTGAAGGAAATACTTGGGATACCGTGACCTAATTCTTTTTTACTAACAAATTTGGGATGATGTTTTCTAAAATACCAGATGAGTGGTGGAATATCATACATTCCCTGATGGTTGGAGACAAAGATCACCGTGCGATCTGTAGGTATATTTGCAGGTTTCTGAATATCGAAAGTAGTTCCCAGAAGATTCAGGCAACGTAAGAGGAAAAGATTGAAGATATCCACACTTTTTTTATGTGCTTCATATCCTCCAAGTTTCAGGCATACCCACTGGATAGGATGAAAAAGGAGTAAATTCAGAAAAAAGAAGAAATAGAAAATTACCGAAAGCGGGTAAGCAAGAATTTTTTCCATAGTCTATAAAAATACCAAAAATAGCGAAATCTAGAACTGAGGTATAAAAAAACCACGCAGGAAACTGCGTGGTCTTAAATTATATGAGGTGATTCTTAGCAGAACTCGTTATAAGCTCCAATAAGATTTTCAGCGATCATATCTGCTGGGCGACCTTCAATATGGTGACGCTCTAGCATGTGTACTAATTCACCGTCCTTGAACAATGCCATAGATGGCGAAGAAGGAGGGAATGGTACCATAAGATCTCTCGCTTTGTCTGTTGCTTCTTTATCTACACCTGCAAAAACAGTTACCAGATTATCTGGCTTTTTGCTGTTCTGTAAAGACATTCTAGCTCCCGGTCTTGCGTTCGCTGCTGCACAACCACAAACAGAATTCACTACTACCAAAGTAGTTCCCTTCTTTTCCATAGCCTGCTCAACATCTTCTACTGTGTGTAATTCTTCAAAACCAATACTAGTAAGATCCTCTCTCATTGGTTTTACTAAATCTGCTGGATACATATATCAATTCTTTTTATTAAACTTTATTGAAGCACAAAGGTACCAAATTAAGTTCAGCTTACATATCTCAAATTACTATGTACTAATAGGTTCAGTTTATGACCTATTCCTTGCGAACTCATGAAGCCAATTATAGATTACAACACTAAAATGTTATCTTTGCGGCTAAAGAAAATTGCCCAATGATCAAATGGCTTGCCGCAGTTCTGGGATACATGTACTTCAGGTTTCCCGGTGCTATTCTTGGATTTATAGTAGGTTCCCTACTGGATAATTACATACGCACCTCTGGTGGTCTGTTTAAATCAATGGCTGGGGGACAGAAGCAAACAGTTTCTCCCGGAGATTTTGAACTTAATTTGCTTTCATTAAGTTCCATCGTGATCAAGGCAGATGGGAATGTTTCCCAGCAGGAACTTGATTATGTTCGCGCTTATTTTATTCAGGCCTATGGAAAGGAGCGTGCGAATGCCACTTTTCGGACTTTTAACGAAGTAGTTAAGAACAGGCAGGTTTCGGCTTATAATATATCCAGGTATCTCGCTGCCAGAACAAAATATCCTACAAGGCTTCAAATAATTCATTTTCTCTTCGGAATTGCTCAGGCCGATGGTCGTGTGAGTGAAGCTGAAGCGGTTATCATTAAGGAGATTGCTGGTCATCTTCAAATTGGAGCCAGAGATTTTGAAAGTATCAAGGCGATGTTCTTTAAAAGCACTAACAGTGCTTATACGATTTTGGAGATCGAGAAATCTGCGACAGACGCTGAAGTTAAAAAGGCTTATCGAACAATGGCGAAAAAATATCATCCAGATAAATTAGGAGATATGGATGAAGCCTATAAAAAAGGAGCTGAAGAGAAATTTAGAAAAGTACAGGACGCGTACGAACAGATTCAGAAGGAACGCGGACTTTAATTCTCCAGTATTTCCAGAAACTGCTCTTTGTTGAGATATTGAAAATACCTTGCCGTGGCTTTGAAATCTTCATCCAGAAATACCATTGCCGGTAGTGAAAATGGCCTGTTCTTACGTATGGCCATGAGCAGGGCGATCTGGTGAACTGGATTTCTTCGGTTTAGTCGTTCATTAATAAACACCTGATCCCCAAAGCGGACAGTATCCTCACTTTCCACATCAAATTTTACTGCGTAATAATCTTTTCTCAATCGCTTCTGAACTGCTTCGGAAGAAAAAACTTCTTCATCCATTCTTTTGCAGGGCGCACACCAGTCGGCATAAAAGTCTATAAAAACCTTTTTCGGTTTCTGCTGAAGGGAATCATATAATTGTTCGAAAGTGAGCCAATCTACTTCAGACTTCTTTTGTGCTGAAGTTTCCACAGAAAGAACAAAAAGTAGAGCAGCAAGGATTACCGAAAACTTCATATTATAAGGATTCTATTTTGAGACCTATGAATACAGAACGCGGATTCCCGGGTCCATATACATAATTACTATCACGGTTCTTCCCAATATCAAAATCTTCCTGGTAAGCATTGGTGACGTTCTTAACTCCACCAAAGATCTCCATATTGGAATTCACTCTATCCAACGGAATGTTATAACCCAAACGCAAACTTAATTCAGCAAAACTGGAGGTTATATCATATTCGTCTACATCCTGTCCCGTTCCTTCCCCGGCAAAATGCACAATATCCATTTCGCCTGTATAGACAAAGTTAGCACTTGCATTAAAGCGTTTGTCTGGAGTATAGATAAGCGTTGCGTAACCATAATCGTTTGGTGTACGAAGAAAATCTCTTTTCGCTTCCAGTCCTTCTATGTTTTCAACAGGTTCTTCAAATTTGCTGGATTGTAGTGTGAATCCTGCTTCCAGTTCAAATAGGTAATCAAAATTAGCCCTGGTTTCCAGTGTAAATCCTTTCACAGTAGCGCCCGCACCATTACGTTTTTCAAAACGTTCACCAAACTGATCCTCTCCTAATGGGAATAAATAAAAGGCATCGTTCAGTTTTGTATAAAAACCTTCCAGGGTATAACCCCAGATAAAATGCTCGGTAGCTCGATCGTAATTAATAGATGCAGTGAAACTATTACTTCCCTCTTCGAACAGTTCTTCTGCCAGTGAAATTCTGGAAATTCCGCCGCCGGCAAATGCGATGTGCAGATCTGTGTCAAAAGCCTGCGGAGCACGGAAACCTGTTCCCCATCCCAGTCTAAACTGCGTGGTTTCTTTCAGTTTATATAACAACGAAAGACGCGGACTCACAATCGCGTTATCTACCAGATTATGTTTATCGACTCTAAAACCCGAAAGGAAATTGAGATTCTCGGTGACATCCCAGTCATTTTGAAAGAATGCTCCAAAATTTCTGGTCGTTTGATCGATGAGGTAATTGTAAGAAGGGATGATATCGTACACATCATCATATACGAATTCTGCTCCCGTAGTAAGGGTAGTGGTTCCGCCAAGAAAATTGTCGATTCGCTGATTAAATTGTCCACCTCCCTGGTGCGTTTCCACTTCTGAAGTTCCGTAAGGAGGATTGGCAAAAAACTGCTGTTTTTCGATTTCGTCATCTGGAATGATCCCGGTATAATGATCCCGCTTTGTGGATTGACCACCATAATAGAGGATAACCGAACTCTTGTCGTCATTAAAATTTACCTGGTAATCAAGGCTTCCCATTAGAACATTATGAGTTCGCTCTTCACTCTGTTGAGCCAGATATGCGGGGCCTTCCACCATTTCACCACCATAACGGTATTCATACAAACTGCTCAGGCTTAAATTGATCTTGGAATCTTCAGTTGGAAGATAAAAAGCATTAACCCCAAAAGCATTGTCCTTAAGTTTCGGCAACTCAGAATAGTTATCACCATTCGCATCATATAATTCCCGGGTTCTTCGATTAACGAAAAAATTTGCTCCAGCTTTATAATCTTTGGAGACTACTGTTGCGTTCCCGTTTAAAACATCCTGATTTGCATCGCCATCAATGTTCTCGAAAGTATAGCTAAGACTGTATGAATTTTTCTTCGGAATTTTGGTAATTACGTTGACTGTCCCACCAACGGCGCTGGAACCATATAACGCTGAAACTCCACCGCGAACAACTTCGATACGCTCGATCATATTTACTGGAATTTGTTCCAGACCATATAAACCGGTTAACGGACTAAAGATTGGACGACCGTTCACCAGGATCTGTGAGTATCCGCCTTGCAATCCATTCATTCTTAGTTGGGTGTAATTACAGGTCTGGCAATCTTTTTCAATTCTCAGCCCCGGCTGAAAACGCAACCCATCAGAAAGATCTGTCGCAACAACCTGTTCCAGGGTTTCACTATTAATAAGATTTACGATCACCGGTGAATCTGTACGTCTTTTAGCAGTTCTGGTCCCGGTAACCACAATTTCGTCCAGTCCGTTTGGATCTATCTCCATCTCAATGTTCAGAGTCTTTTTTTCCTGTTCGAGCTTGATATTCCTGTAAACTGTCCTGAAGCCCTGGGACTTTACGATGATCTTATACTCACCAGCAGGAAGCTTCAGGCTATAATCACCATTTTCATTAGCACTTGTACCATAAGCTTCATCATCTTCAGTATAGATACTGGCAAATGCAACGGTACCTTCAGAGGAATTAATAGATCCGGTGATTTCAGAACCCTGGGCAAAACTGGAAATTGATATAATTCCGAAGAGGAAAAAAGATATAAACCGCATTATTTTTTTTACGAAGATATAAAATATATTTAGACGAGACTAAAAAATGGATTTATTGAATAAAAAATGTATTTTTGGTGCTATCAAAATGTATTTTATGTTTAGCTTATCTGAAGAGAATTATCTCAAAGCCATATTTCATCTGCAGAATTCCTATAAAAATGGGGTGAGTACGAACGCGCTTGCCGAGGAAATGCAAACCAAAGCCTCCTCGGTGACCGATATGATCAAGAGACTTTCAGAAAAGAGCCTGGTGAATTACAAGAAATATCAGGGGGTAAAACTTAGTGAAGCGGGTAGGGCTGCCGCGATAGAAGTGATTCGAAAACATCGATTATGGGAAGTATTTCTCGTGGAAAAACTCAATTTTAACTGGGATGAGGTGCATGAAGTGGCCGAGCAGCTGGAGCATATTAAGTCTGAAAAGCTAACTGCAGAACTTGACAGGTTTCTGGGATTCCCACAGCGAGATCCACATGGAGACCCAATTCCAGATTCAGAAGGGAACTTTTCAGTAGCTAACCGCGTTTTATTGTCTGAACTTAAAACTGATGAAACCGGGATTTGTGTGGGAGTGAAAGATTCCTCTACAGAATTTCTACAATACCTGGACAAGAATAATATTTCCCTGGGAGCGATCGTAAAGGTGAAGCAAAAGGAGGATTTTGATCAATCAATGTTGATCGAAATGGATGATAATGAATTCATGATCTCAAACCAGATCTCAGCCAACTTATATATAAAAACAACTTAGAATGGAAGCATTAATTAGCTATTTCGAACGATTGGATCCGGTACTTGCAGCATTATATGCAACCCTTTTTACCTGGGGACTTACAGCATTGGGAGCATCGCTGGTTTTCCTGTTTAAAGGAATGAACCGAGCTTTCTTTGATGGAATGCTGGGTTTTACCGGTGGCGTTATGGTAGCGGCAAGTTTCTGGAGTTTGCTGGCTCCCGGAATAGAGATGAGTCCTGGCGAAGGATTTGAAAAAACGATCCCGGCCTTGGTTGGATTTGGGCTGGGAGCATTGTTCATCTTTGGACTTGACAAGGTTTTACCGCATTTGCACGTAAATTTCAAAATGAGTGAAGCTGAAGGGGTTAAAACTCCGTGGCATAAATCTGTATTATTAACGCTGGCGATCACCCTGCACAATATTCCCGAAGGTCTTGCCGTAGGTGTCCTGTTTGGTGGTGTTGCGGCCGGTTTTGAGGGTGCCAGTATTGGTGGTGCGGTAGCTCTGGCCATTGGTATTGGACTGCAAAACTTCCCGGAAGGATTTGCAGTAGCCATGCCTTTAAGAAGACAGGGATTAAGCAGATGGAAAAGTTTTAATTATGGGCAACTTTCTGCGATTGTTGAGCCTTTTGCGGCAGTGCTTGGGGCCTGGGCAGTGATGACCTTTGAACCTATATTACCATACGCACTATGTTTTGCTGCGGGTGCGATGATATTTGTAGTGGTAGAGGAGGTGGTCCCGGAAGCACAGCAGGGTGACTTTACCGATATTTCAACCCTTGGATTTATTGGAGGTTTCATGGTCATGATGACGCTGGACGTAGGTCTCGGGTAGTATTTTGCAACAGGAGTCATTTGCGATCGTCTTTTTTAAAAAGACAATATGCGATTTCTCATCATTCTTATGGTATTATACATTTCTTTTCAATCTACTGAAAAGGAAAAAGAAGAGACAACTTCAGAAACTAAGGAACAAAAGCCGGAAGTAGAATTGAATGTCTTTTCGGCATCCTTATGCCTTGGAGATGAGCTCAATTTTGGAGATCGCCGAATAAAATTCAGGGAGATCATTTCAGATTCAAGGTGTCCCAGTAATCCTATCGTTATGTGCATCTGGGCAGGACAGGTGCGAGTAAAAGTGGATGTCTATGAAAAGCGGGAGTTTGTTGGAAGTGTAGAATTTTCAGGTACTCAGTCAATAGACCATCTTTTTGCTGACTCGAAAGAATTAAAGATAAGTCTGGTAAATGTCAAACCTTATCCAGTGAATCCTGGTAAAATTCCTGCGGAAGATTATATGGTAAGTTTTCGGCTTACCGAAGCGATGTGATTAATCACTACAGCCACAACCGGAAACTCCGCAAGCAGCAGCGCCATCTTTCTTTTTGGAACCGCCAACAAAGGAAGGCTTCCATATAAAGCGCGTAACCACGTAACCCAGAGCTATCAAAAAGGTAATTAAAACCAATATTTCCTGAAGTATTTCCATACCAATTCAGTCGTTTTATAATTCTAAACTTACTATTATTTCAGTACCTGGAATGCAATAAGTGCGACTACATAAGCAAAAGCAGTCATAATTACCAATTGTAAAACAGGCCATTTCCAGGTATTTGTTTCTCGTTTTACTATGGCCAGCGTACTCATACATTGCATTGCAAAGGCATAAAAAAGCAATAAGCTTATACCACTGGCAAATGTAAATAATGGTCCGCCCAAGACAGGGTTGGTTTCTGCGGCCATTCGGTTTTTGATGGTTTCCTCTTCGTCACTTCCCACACTATAGATAGTTGCCAGGGTTCCTACGAAGACCTCTCTTGCAGCAAAGGAACTTATGATCGCGATCCCGATCTTCCAGTCGTAACCTAACGGAGCAACGGCAGGCTCTATTCCACGTCCCATAATACCTATATAGGAATTCTTCAGTTTATAGGAAGCGATTGCTTCTTCTACACTTTCATCCTCTACATTCTCGTTGTTCTCATACTGAGCGGTGATAATCTCTTTAGCATTGTTAAAATCATCTCCGGGACCGTAACTGGCTAGCACCCATAGAATTACAGAAATAGCTAAAATGATCTTTCCGGCGCCAAAAACAAAAGATTTCGTCTTTTCAACCACGTTGATCGCAACATTCTTGGCCATAGGAAGCTTATAATTAGGCATTTCTATGACGAAGTAAGATTTTGTACTGGTCTTTAATATTTTATTCAGTAACCACGAGGAAAAAATAGCCATTCCGAATCCAAGCAAATAAAGAATCATCAAGGTTAATCCCTGGTAATTGAAACCAAAGAAACTCTCGTTTGGTATTACCAATGCGATAATGATTAGATAAACCGGTAATCGTGCAGAGCAGGTTGTAAACGGAACTACCAAAATAGTGATTAGTCTTTCTTTCCAGTTTTCAATATTCCTGGTTGCCATTACTGCCGGAATTGCACAGGCCGTTCCTGAAACCAATGGCACCACACTTTTCCCACTAAGACCAAAACGTCTCATGATCCGGTCCATTAAAAAGACCACCCGGCTCATATAGCCCGATTCTTCCAGAATGGAAATAAAGAGGAATAAAAATGCGATCTGCGGAATAAATATAACGATCCCTCCAAGTCCGGGTACTATCCCTTCTGAAATTAGACTGGTAAAAGAGCCCGGAGGCAGGGTGTTTTTCGTCCATTCACTAAGCGAAGCAAATGCGGCATCGATCATATCCATAGGATAGCTCGACCAGCTATAGATCGCCTGGAAAATTAAAAGTAAGATTCCGAAGAAAATAACATATCCCCAGACCTTATGCGTTAGAATACGGTCAAAACGAGAACGAAGATCTGTAGCCGCATTTTTGTCTACGGTCATTGTCTCCTTCAGCACACCGTTAATGAACTGATATCTTAAAATTGTTTCTTTCTGCTGAAGCCTCTTCAGGTCACTAACAGACTTTGTATTAAAATCTGAACTTCGGTTGATCTCACCACGGTTTATATTTCCGAAGTTGACATCCTGAGTGATTACCAGCCAGAGTTTGTATAAAGATTGATTTGGAAAGGTCTTGCGTAAGTTTCCGAAGTATTCCGGATCGATCACAGATGCGTTTACACAGGGATCTACCGTCATATGACGATAATTGATGATCAATTCCTTTAGCTCTTCAATACCCATATTTTTACGGGCACTTACAAGCGCGATCTTAGTTTTTAAGCGTTCTTCCAGTAATTTTATGTCCAGGCTAATTCCCTTACGATCCATCCTGTCTGCCATATTAATTGCAAGAATGGTAGGAATTCCAAGGTCTTTGATCTGGGTGAACAACAGCAAATTCCGCTTAAGATTTTCCACGTCACTTACAACAACGGCAACATCTGGATAATCCTTATCATTTTTATTGAGAAGCAGTTCTATGACGACATTTTCATCTACAGAACTGGCGTTTAAACTATAAGTACCTGGAAGGTCAAGAATATGAGCTTTTAATCCACGTGGAAGTTTGCAGATCCCTTCCTTTTTCTCAACAGTGATCCCGGGATAATTCCCAACCTTCTGGTTGAGTCCGGTAAGCTGATTGAAAACAGAGGTCTTTCCAGTATTGGGATTTCCTATTAAAGCAACATTAATTTGCTTTCCCATATTAGCCTATTAATTCGATTTCTATAAGCAAAGCAGTCTCTTTTCTAATGGCCAGATGACTCCCGTTTATATTTAAATACATAGGATCATGGAATGGCGCAGTTTGAACAAGTTCTACTTCGTTTCCGGGAAGGCAACCCATTTCGAGCAATTTCAGGGGGACCATATCTGCAGAAAACTCTTTAATGATCCCGCGTTGGCCTCGCCTAAGATTTGCAACCGTCACCTTCATTTTTATTTAGATTGATTTTAAACAAGGCAAAAGTAATGGAATTTGGTCCAATACAAAAGATTAGCCTTAATTAATTAGCGATCCTCTTTCTTCAGTATTTCAATATCGTGCATGAGATCTTCTATGGCTTCCGGCTGGGTACCGTCGTAAAAACCTCTAATTTGTTTCTTTTTATCTACCAGCACGAAATTTTCGGTATGAATCATATCATATTTACCACCATCGCCGGTAGATTTTGTAGCCAGGTAAGATTTACGAGCCAGATCATAGATCTGCTTTTTATCACCAGTTACCAGGTTCCATTTTTCGTCCATCACCCCTTTTTCCAACGCATATTCTTTTAAGACGGGAACACTGTCGGTTACAGGAAAAACAGTATGGGAGAGGAGTAAGATGTCCTCATCATCCTTAATTTTTTCCTGGATCTCTATCATATGATCTGTCATGATCGGGCAAATGGTAAGGCAGGTGGTAAAAAAGAAGTCGGCTACATAGATCTTATCATCATAAAAATCTTCAGTAATAGTATCACCATTTTGATTTACGAGTTTAAAATCTGCGATCTTGTGATATTTCCTAACAAACTGAACGGTGGTATCCACCAGTTCAGCATTTACCATGTCTGGTTGATAAACGGGTAATCGCTCCTCAGGTTTCAGTAATGTATAAATAAAATACATGATGATGACCGAGAGAACAGCCAGTACAATGGCGAACGGTTTATAGCGGGCAAAGAACTTAAGCATTGGCGCAATTTTTTACAAAGTTATGGCCTGAGGCTCAATTAGTCCAATTTCTTCTGCGGAATTTTTCGTGGTTGCTTACTCGATCAAACTAAACTTTTCTAGAAGCTTTTAAAAACTTACTTTTGTGCGATTTAAAATTTGAAGTTAGCTGATGGATCCATTTCTAGTAAAAGCCATACAATTAATATTAAGCCTTTCCCTACTTATTGTTCTTCACGAATTAGGTCATTTTATTCCGGCCAAATTATTCAAGACCAGAGTTGAAAAGTTCTACCTGTTCTTTGATGTGAAATTTTCATTACTTAAGAAAAAGATTGGTGAAACCACCTATGGAATTGGTTGGTTACCGCTTGGAGGATATGTGAAAATCGCGGGAATGATCGATGAGAGTATGGATAAGGAACAAATGTCCAAACCGCCACAACCCTGGGAGTTTAGAAGCAAACCGGCATGGCAGCGATTAATCATCATGCTGGGTGGTGTAACTGTAAACCTTGTGCTTGGTTTTCTTATTTATATGATGATCATGTTCGTTTGGGGATCTGCTTACGTAGGGCCCGATGAAATGCCAGATGGATTTGCGGTGATCGATGATTTTAAAGAATATGGTTTCGAGGATGGAGACAGGATCCTTGAAGTGAATGGAAATGAGTTCCAGAATAGTCTGGATATCAATAAGCATCTTTTCATGAGAGATGTTCAGAATATTACAGTATTACATCAGGATGGTTCAGAAGAAACTATTGAGGTTCCAGAAGAAATAGGGACACAGATGTTTGAAAAAGGGGTAATGCAGCCATTTGTTCCAATTCAGTCTGCCGTACTTGATACGGTAATTGCAGAACATGCAGCATCAAAAGCAGGTCTTAAAAAAGGAGATAGTATTATTAGCCTGAATGATGTTGAAATTGGTTACTGGCATGAAATTGCTCCGGCTTCCTTTGAAAACAAGGAAAAAACTATTGAAGTTGTTTTTGAACGAAAAGGGGAGATCATGAGCACAGAGATCACTCCAGATGAGGATGGATACCTGGGTGTTGGACCAGCTTCAGAAATCGAGATCAAACGCAATAAGTACGGTCTTAGCGAAAGCATAAGCAAAGGATTTGATTACGGTTACTGGACATTAAGAGATTATGTGTACCAGTTCAAATATGTATTTACTAAAAAAGGAGCTACGCAACTTGGAGGTTTCGGAGCCATTGGAGGCTTGTTCCCTGATACCTGGAACTGGTTCGGGTTCTGGAATACCACGGCCTTACTTTCAATTATCCTGGCATTTATGAATATCCTGCCAATTCCGGCACTGGATGGGGGACATGTGATGTTCCTGCTCTATGAAATGGTTACAGGTAGAAAGCCAAACGATAAGTTTATGGAGATCGCCCAGATGGCTGGTTTCTTCTTATTAATTGCGCTGGTGCTTTATGCAAATGGAAATGATATTTACCGCTGGTTATTTGAATAATCTCTGCGGAAGAATTTTTAGATATAAATCAGTCCTTCGGGGCTGTTTTTTTATTTAATAGTAGCTATAGAAATATAAAATTCATCATTACTGAAAATTTTATTGATCTGTAAATAATTGACTTTCTGAAGGATTCGTAATCGAAGTAAAATTCTTCGAAAAAAATCTGAAATTTGTTTTGACAGCATTTAAAAATTGATTTATATTTGCAACCGCTTTCAAAGCAAAACATTCCTCCTTAGCTCAGTTGGTTAGAGCATCTGACTGTTAATCAGAGGGTCCTTGGTTCGAGCCCAAGAGGAGGAGCAACAAAGCCATTCGTTTTTCGAGTGGCTTTCTTGTTTTTTGTACTTTCCTCTCTAACCCTATTTTTAAACATTATTTAATATAAGCGTGACCTTAAGGAGACATCGCTGTACTTTCTTTGTGTGTACAAAAGCACACGAAAATCGTATAAGTTTTTGTCGACTCTACATAATAGTGTGCGAGGCTGTCCTGTAAAAACAGGGCAGCCTTTTTTTGTTAACTTAGACCAACCTCAGGTTTAACTCTTGGGAAACATTCAGTTAACATAAAGTCTGTTTCTTTGTCGCCGACAAAAACTTATAATACGATTTAATGAAGACTAGATTCAGCACACTTGTTTTGTGCCTGTTCGTCGCACTGGGACTTGAAGCTCAGGAAATAAGTGACACAAAATTTGGAAAAGGCCTGCTTAATTTCACCGCAAAGGATAGTTCCTTTAGCGTGAAATTTGCACCAAGGTTTCAGTTTAGATCTTTTACTACCTGGAATCACGATGGAGAAGAGTACATGGATCCAGAACAAAATTTCCTGATTAGAAGAGCAAGACTAAAATTTGATGGATTCGCCCTTACGCCAAAACTGGTTTATAAGATCGAACTTGGTCTATCCAATAATGACATTTCCGGAGCCAATCAGTTTACATCTAATTCGCCAAGATATATTCTCGACGCAGTTCTTAAATGGCATTTTCATAAAAATTTCGAACTATGGGCGGGACAGACCAAACTTCCTGGAAATGTGGAAAGGGTTATTTCTTCAGCGAGTTTACAGCTTATAGACCGCTCCATTCTAAATAGCAGATTTAATCTGGATAGAGATATCGGACTTCAGCTACACCATAAATTCAAACTGGGAGAAAAATTCGTAATTAAAGAGAAGCTGGCATTTTCTCAGGGAGAAGGACGTAATATTACCAGCGGTAGCCAGGGAGGAATGGAATATACCGGGAGACTTGAGCTTCTGCCATTCGGAGAATTTCTTGAAAAAGGAGATTATTTCCAGGCAGATCTTGAAAGAGAGCCATCTCCTAAACTAATGCTGGGAGCAGTTTACGATATTAATAACGATGCCGTAAGAACTAGAAGTAACCTGGGCAGTTTTATGCTGTTAGAGGATGGGACGCTCTATGAAACAGACATCCAAACGTTTTTCCTGGATGCCGTTTTTAAATACCGCGGACTTTCTGTAATGGCAGAATATGCATATCGTGATGCAGAAGATCCAATTGCCAGAATTCAGGGAGAAAATCAGGCAGCTGAGTACAGGGTGCTGGAAGCGCAGGGAATAAACTTTCAAACTGCGTACCTTTTCAAAAGTAATTATGAAATTGCAGCAAGGTATTCAAGAAACGACTATTCCGATATTATTGAAGTAGATGACGTAGAGCAATACACCCTTGGAGGATCCAAATATATTGTAGGACATAAGCTAAAGATACAGGCAGATATAAATTATTCGAAGCAGGCTGAAGTAGAGGATTTTATCTCATTTAGAACGGGCTTTGAATTTCACTTTTAAAATTAACAATTAGGTAACAGTAAATCCACGATTTGGTTGGATACTTGCACCGCTTTTTAAACATAATAAAATGGAAAATATTTACTTGTTGATGCTGGTTGCATTAGTGGTTCTTGCCATCGCCGATTTGGTGGTTGGAGTTAGTAATGACGCTGTTAACTTCCTGAACTCTGCGATTGGTTCCAAGGCGATCTCATTTAAAACGATCATGATCGTGGCTAGTGTAGGGATCTTTATTGGTGCTGTTTTTTCCAGCGGAATGATGGAGGTAGCCAGAAAAGGTATTTTCATGCCTGGTCAATTCTATTTTGATGAGATCATGATCATATTTATGGCTGTAATGATCACAGACATTCTCCTGCTGGATTTTTTCAACACACTGGGAATGCCAACTTCAACAACAGTTTCCATTGTATTCGAATTACTTGGAGCAGCAGTAGTAATGGCGCTTATTAAAATTGGAGCTTCAGATACTCAAACGCTGGCAGATCTTTCCACTTACATAAATACAGATAAAGCAACCGAAATTATATCCGGAATATTTCTATCTGTCGTCATCGCATTTACCATAGGAGCATTGGTACAGTGGTTGTCCCGTTTAGTATTCACTTTTGAATACGAAAAGAAGATCAAAAATTTTGGTTCTATTTTCGGCGGAATCTGTCTTGCAGCCATCAGTTATTTCATCATTTTCAAAGGGATGAAAGGAACTCCTTATTACGATAGTTTTAAAGATGTACTTTCTACACAAGTTTATGCAGTAGTTGCAGTTAGTTTCCTGTTCTGGACACTTTTCAGCTATCTCTTTATGAAAATCTTCAAGAAAAGTATCCTCATCTTTGTGATTGCAGTAGGAACATTTGGTCTTGCTCTTGCCTTCTCAGGGAATGACCTGGTAAACTTTATTGGGGTTCCAATGGCAGCTTATCACTCTTATGAAGCCTGGGCAGCATCTGGCCAGATCTCTACGGAATTTTCTATGGAGGTGTTACGTGATAAAGTTCCAGCAGAACCAATTTTATTATTTATTTCTGGAGCCATTATGGTGCTTACACTCTGGTTTTCGAAGAAAGCAAAGACTGTAGCTGAAACCGAAATTGGACTTTCCAGACAGGGACATGGAACTGAAAAGTTCGATCCAAATATGCTTTCCCGTGCTCTTGTGACAGGAACAACCAAGCTTGCTGATACTTTTAGAGTGATTATTCCTGGTGGAATGCGTAGAAAAATTGGTCGCAGTTTCAACAAACCCGATGATATACTTATAGGGGATAAAGCTGAAGAACAACCTGCTTTTGATATGATCCGTGCTGCGATTAACCTTACTGTAGCCGGTGTATTAATCTCTATCGCTACTTCCTATAAATTACCCTTATCTACTACTT
This sequence comes from Christiangramia sp. LLG6405-1, assembly GCF_045055805.1. GTDB lineage: Bacteria > Bacteroidota > Bacteroidia > Flavobacteriales > Flavobacteriaceae > Christiangramia. Next base: position 1,045,287 of record NZ_CP159330.1, read on the forward strand.
ATGTAACTTTTATGGTTGCTATGGGAACTTCATTGGCAGATAAAGCCTGGGGTAGAGAAAGTGCGGTATATCGTGTAGCCGGAGTTTTGAAAGTAATTGGAGGTTGGTTCTTCACTGCATTTAGCGCCTTCTCGGCTGCAGGAATTTTAACCTATATTATTTTCCTCGGAAAGGGACCTGCAATTGCCATTCTTTTAATTGCAGCTATAGGATTACTTGCCAGAAACTATATCTCACACAAGAATAAGGAAACTGCTAAAGCCGATAAATCTGGCTTGAAAAAATCTGAAAGTAAGACCGTTCAGGGGATCATCCTTGAAAGTGCTGATAATATTTCTAATGTGGTAAGCAGATCCAACAAGATCTTCTCTGATACCTTTGCAGGCTTATCCAAACAGGATAAGAAGAAGTTGAAGAAGAGTAAGAAGGGTGTGGAAAAACTTGAATCTGAGATCGAAGATCTCAGAGACCAGATATTCTTTTTTATCAAAAGTCTTGATGAGACCAGTGTTCGTGGAAGTAGTTTTTATATTTCTATTCTTGGACACCTTACAGATATTGCTCAATCCCTGGAATATATTTCCAAGAAAAGTTACAAGCATGTGAACAATAATCACAAACCGCTCCGATATAATCAGCTTTTAGATCTTAAGGAGATTGATGATATTTTAAGCGAATTGCTTACAGAGATCGAAGTAATATTTAATAACAGGGAGTTCCAGGATATAAGTAGAGTAGTTGCTAAAAAAGAAATAGTGCTACAGAGGATTTCTGAAAAGATCGAAAAACAAGTGTCAAGAACGAGAACTGAAGAATCCAGTCCTAAAAATACGACCTTGTACTTCAACTTATTATTAGAGACCAAAGATCTAATGAAAGCGATCATGAGTCTTATGGAAGAATACAATTCCAGTTATAAAAAGGTATAAACCTGAAGTTTTAGTATGAAAAAGCCACATTTAGTAATGTGGCTTTTTTTATTAGATAAACTTGTATTTGTAGCTATAAACGTTAATATGTCATGATATCTGCAAATTCAAAGATCTCACAAACTTCTGGTAAAGTAGTTTAGGAACTTTTATGTAAAAATTCAATTTATGGAAAACCGCATAGGAGATAGCTCTTTGCCGGGAAATTCAGGTCTTTGGGCGGAGTGTAAAGTAATTTATTTATAAAATTAAGTTAGGATTTATTATTCGCTAGGAACAACATATAGAATGGTCTAGATTTACAAAACCCCGATCTACTTCGACTTCAGCTTGCTGCAATCGATCTTAGATGAAACCATTAAAGAATTTATTCTTAAAATACACCACCACACCTGGAAAATTAAAAAGTAAAACAGCCAAAGCTTTTTTTCTTTCAGCAAGCACTTTGATGCTAGTGTTATTTTCAAGTTGTAACCCAGCTGCCCTTGTCAATCCTGATAGTTACAGTGACAAATGGGAAAATACCTATGTCTGGTTCTCTCCTTCAGATCTTAGTACGATCTATGTCTCTGGAAATGGAGATCCTGAAACAGCTTTGCCGGTGCCAAATGATTCCGACTATTTAATAGAATGGAGTAAAAAAGGGGAGATCTATGAGCTAAAGATCACTTCGTATTACCAGGATATTGACTTTGCCTGGTTCGACGGATATGATGCTGAGAATAATTCCGAAGAAATTCCGTGGATACAGGAAGGAAATACTTTAGAGCTGATAAGCGAAAAACTACTACCTTCTGAAAATGGCAAGTATCGTATTTCCCTCTCAGATGATCTGAAAGATTAAGCTTAACTAATATATTGCATTCCCGCGATCGAGATAAATTCTCTAAGTTCCGGGCATGAACTCGTAAATTTGGTAAATTTGTGATCAACGATCATTCAACTAGAAGTTAGATCGTACTCAAGAATTTACTATGAATCAATTTACCGCTACTTATACAGACCAGTACCAATTGTCCATGGCTCAGGTCTACTTCAAAAAGGGTCACAAAGACCAGCAGGCAGTTTTCGATTATTACTTTAGAAAATTACCATTTAAAAGTGGATATGCGATCTTTTCAGGACTTGAGGATCTTCTGGAAATTTTGTCGAAGCTTCGATTTTCTGAAGATGATCTTGAATTCTTAAAAGAACAGGGTTTTGAAAAGGACTTTCTCGAATATCTAAAGGACTTCCAATTCAAAGGAAAAATCTATTCAGTAAAAGAAGGTGATATTGTATTTCCAACCCGCCCGATCTTACAGGTGGAAGCAAGTATCATCGAGGCCCAGATTATCGAGACTATTCTTCTCAATTTATTAAACTTTCAAACCCTTATTGCTACCAAGGCAAGCCGTATGCGCTTAGTAGCCGGAGACGCGACTTTGCTGGATTTCGGATTAAGACGCGCCCAGGCTAGTGGAGGATATTTTGCGACTCGCGCTGCGATCATTGGAGGTTTTAATGGTACTAGTAACGTGGTAGCGGGAAAAGATTTTGATATCCCTGTTTCTGGAACAATGGCTCATTCTTTCGTGCAAAGCTATGATGATGAATTGACGGCTTTTAGGGACTTCGCTGAAGGTCGTCCTGAGAATTGCGTACTTCTTGTAGACACTTATAATACATTGAAAAGCGGTATCCCTAATGCGATCAAGGTTGCAAAGGAGATGGAAGAGCGCGGTAAAAAATTAATGGCGGTTAGGCTTGACAGTGGAGATCTAAGTTATTTCGCCAAGGAGAGCAGGAAAATGCTCGATGCAGCTGATCTTGAATATGTAAAGATAGCAGCTTCGAATCAGTTAGATGAGCATGTGATCAAAAGTTTACTGGAGCAACAAGCTCCTATTGATATTTTTGGAGTGGGAACGAACCTGGTGACCGGCGATCCAGATGGTGCTTTGGATGGGGTTTACAAACTTGCATTTTCCGCAGGTAAACCAAGAATAAAAATTTCAGAAAGCATCATTAAGATCACTTTGCCACATAAAAAGCAGGTTTTCAGAATAAAAGATGAGAACGGGAAGTGTATTGGAGCAGATGCGATTGGCCTTTACCATGAGGACAAAATTGAGGAAATGCATCATCCATTCGAACCTTACAAATCCATGAAACTGAAGCATTATCAGCAGGAAGCTCTGCTGGATCTGGTGATGGAGGAAGGAAAGGTGCTGCAGGAAAAAAGAAGTCTTAGTGAAATTTCTGAATATAGTATCTCAAGACTTTCAGAACTGCCTATAGAATATAAACGTTTTAACAATCCGCATATCTATAAGATCGGGATTAGCGAAACGCTGAAAGAGGAACGGGATCAGTTGATCAAAATGCAGAAAAATAAGATATAATGAAGACGCTTGTTCTTATAGATATTCAAAATGATTTTATGCCGGGCGGTGCACTCGCTGTAGAGAATGGTGATGAAATAGTTCCATTGCTTAATGAACTTCAGAAAAAATTCGATCTCGTTATTGCTACACAGGACTGGCATGCAAATGGGCATTCCAGCTTTGCCTCAGCTCACAAGGATGCGAAGGTTTTTGATCTTATTAAGCTAAACGGACTTGATCAGGTTCTTTGGCCGGATCACTGTGTTCAAAATACCAGTGGTGCTGAATTTCATCCAGAACTTGATACCAATCGTATCGAAACCATTTTTAGAAAGGGAACAGATCTGGCGATTGATAGCTATAGTGGATTTTATGATAATGCACATTTAAAGTCTACGGGACTTTCAGGATATCTGAAGGATAAAGGTGTACAGAATGTATATTTCGCCGGTTTGGCGGCAGATTATTGCGTAGCCTATTCGGTTCTGGATAGTATTGCTGAAGGTTTTAATACGACACTCATCGAGGATGCGACCAGGGCTATAGATAAAGAAGGTTTTGATAAAATGAAACTGGAAATTCTTAGAAAAGGTGGTACTATTTTGAACTCTGCTGAACTGGAATTCTAGAAATCCAGGTAATAAATATAACCTACATTGAACCAGAGTACAAAGTCATTAAACTTATTCTGTGGTCCCTGTACATCCAGGCCTTCCAGCTTATCTGTATCATAATAAGTAGCTCTGGCTTCCAGTTGTAGATCACTGAACCTACTAAGCCTGTACCGTAACCCTGCGCTCCCAAGAATGGCAAAGGTATTTCCCGGTTCCAGAAATAGTCCATCCTTAAAGGTGTCAAAAAGCACTTTGGGACTATCTAGTGGGCCAAGTTCTGAATACGCGGCAGGTCTGTAATGCACAAAATGAACTCCCAATGAAATATACGGGGCAAACAGGTAACCAAAATCCCTGGCTTTTTTTATTCCTAAAAAGTGATATTCAAGAGAAGTTCCTGCCTCAATAACTTCAGTTTCTCCATGCATTGCCCGAAGTTGCTGTCCTCCCAAACTATTTTTTTCTGCCACCGGACCATAATGGTCCAGGTTAGATCTTAAATAATCGATCTCATTTCTAATTCTGAAATACTTAGTAAACCATAAGCTGGTAGGCCTGCAACTACATTCTGGTTTGAAGGCGAAATTCATATAATGCACCAGGCCAACACCAAAACCACCATTATCCAGGTTATTTTTTACATTCCATCGCTCACCATAATCAGTAAAGAATCCGGCAGGACCTGCAATAACTCCAACTTCATTAGAAAAACTAAGCTGTCCTGAAGCATTTTGAGAATAGCCCAGGATGATGATTAAGAACAGAAGAAAAACCTTATTGATGTTCATTGAATGCAGCTTGCAACGTTAGCAAATATAGCAAAACTACTTTAACATAATATTTATAAACTGCCTGAGAAAACAGGCTCTGAAAGTAAAAGTTAATTTTATATCAAATGACGGAATGAATCCAGTAATCCTTATAGAATATTTATATTTGCAGCATAATTTGGATAAAAAATTTATAATTTAATAATAGCGCCAGTCATTATGGAAAAAAATGTCAAAAATTTCCTGGAAAAGGTGTCAACCAGAAACCAGAACGAACCAGAATTTATGCAAGCGGTTCATGAGGTGGCTGAAACCGTAATTCCTTTTATTGAAAAGAATAAAAAATACCAGAACAAGATGCTTCTGGAGCGCATGGTGGAGCCAGAAAGGGTTGTGATGTTTAGAATACCATGGCTAGATGATAATGGGGATATTCAGGTAAATCGAGGATTTAGAATCCAGATGAACTCAGCGATTGGACCATACAAAGGTGGTTTGCGTTTTCATCCATCGGTAAACCTTAGTATTCTTAAGTTTCTTGCGTTTGAGCAGACTTTCAAAAACAGCCTTACAACACTTCCTATGGGCGGTGGTAAAGGAGGATCAGATTTTGACCCGAAAGGAAAATCTGATAATGAAGTAATGCGTTTCTGCCAGAGCTTTATGACTGAATTGCAAAGACATATTGGAGCTAATGCTGATGTACCTGCAGGTGATATTGGTGTTGGTGCTCGTGAGATTGGATTCATGTTTGGACAATACAAGAGAATTCAGAATGAGTTTACAGGTATTTTGACTGGAAAAGGTCTTAGCTATGGTGGATCTTTGATTAGACCTGAAGCTACAGGATACGGGAACGTATACTTCGCTCAAAATATGCTGAAAACCAAAGGAGAGAAGCTAGAGGGTAAAACCATAGTAATCTCAGGTGCTGGAAACGTTGCACAGTATGCTGCGGAAAAAGCGACTCAGCTAGGAGCTAAAGTTGTTACCATGTCTGATTCTGGAGGATTCATCTACGATAAAGATGGTATTGATGCAGATAAACTTCAGTTTATCATGGAGCTCAAAAATGAGAGACGTGGTAGAATTAGTGAGTATGTAGATCAATATTCTGGAGCTGAATATCACGAAGGTAAAACTCCATGGGATATTAAGTGTGATATCGCATTACCGTGTGCAACTCAGAATGAGTTAGATAAAGAAGATGCTCAGGCATTGGTCAATAATGGCTGTATGTGTGTAGGAGAGGGAGCGAACATGCCATGTACTCCTGAAGCGATCGAGGTTTTCCATAATGAAAAGATATTGTTCTCACCAGGAAAGGCTTCTAATGCCGGTGGTGTTGCAACTTCAGGTTTGGAAATGTCTCAGAACTCTATGCGTTACAACTGGACTTCAGAAGAAGTAGATAAGAAACTTCATGAAATCATGAATGATATTCATGAGGCGTGTGTGGAATATGGTACTACCGAAGATGGTTATGTGGACTACGTAAAAGGAGCGAACATTGCAGGATTTGTAAAAGTAGCAGACGCTATGCTAGCACAGGGTGTTGTATAGTTAAGCATTCGAAATATAGGACTAAAGCCGCTGAAAAGCGGCTTTTTTTATACATTGCTCACAAATTCTTTCAGCATGCTGGTGCATACCAAAGCGATCGTGATCAGTGCTTTAAAATATGGGGAGGCAGATCTTATAGTCAAGCTTTACACGCTGTCTGATGGTCTTAGAACCTATATGCTGAAAGGAGCGCTCAAGAGTCGCCGGGGTAAATTCAAAGCTTCCATGTTCCAAAGTCTTACTCAGCTGGATATCGTGGCGAATCATAAAAATACCGGGAAACTGGAGTATTTGAAAGAAGCAAAAGTGATTGCGAATTATCAAAGCTTGCACACACATCCGGTTAAACAGGCGCTGGTGATGTTCCTGGCTGAAGTTCTCAAAAATAGTATCAGGGAAGAAGAAAACAACGAATCGCTGTTCCATTACCTTGAATATAGCCTGCAATATCTTGATGCTGCGGAAAAAGTCGCCAATTTTCATCTGTTATTCCTACTTCAACTTACCAGATATCTTGGGTTCCAGCCTCAAAATTCTACTTCAGAAGCTGAATATTTTAATATGCTCGATGGAGTTTTCCAGGAAATTCCCACGAATGACTATTGCATAGAAGGTAATACTGTAAATTTGCTGAAAAATTTATTGGGCACCGAATTTGATGCCTTATCGAGTATAAAATTGAACCAGGCTTCACGCACAGACTTCCTTAAAATGCTTCTTCTTTATTTTGAACTGCATATTGAAGGTTTTCGTAAACCGAAGTCTCTTGGAGTGTTAAATGAAATTTTTGGATAAATGCGGTCAGGACTCTTAGTTCTATTTTTCTTTCTTTCTTATTTCCATCTTTCTGCACAGGAGATCAGGATTCTGGATAGCGATACCGGTGAACCTGTTGCCGGGGTGGCCATTTACAATCAGGATCAGTCAAAATATACTATTTCAGATATTGAAGGAGTAGCGATCATCACTAATTTTCAAGATACCGAAGTCATTATTTTTAAGTCGGTTTCCTATAAAGAAGTATATCGCAGAAAAAGAGAAATCCTTCAGAATAATAGTATCGTTGTTCTGGAACCGGGTGAAAATCAGCTGGAACAGATCACACTCTCAGCGGCGCGTTTTAAGCTGAAAAAAGATGAAATTCCGCAGAAGATCGTGAGCATCGTTCCATCTGAAATTTTAATGGCGAATCCTCAAACTTCAGCAGATCTGCTGGAAAGTACGGGACAGGTTTTTGTTCAGAAAAGCCAGTTAGGCGGCGGAAGTCCCATGATAAGAGGTTTTTCAACTAACAGATTATTACTCACCGTGGATGGAGTGCGTATGAATTCTGCCATTTTCCGAAGCGGGAATCTTCAGAACGTGATCTCAGTAGATCCATTAATTGTAGAGAATGCCGAAGTTATTCTTGGTCCGGGTTCTGTGGTTTACGGGAGTGATGCTATTGGCGGGGTGATGAATTTTTATACACTGCAGCCAGATTTTAGTTTTACCGGTGGCACTTCAGTTTCAGGCTCCATTTATACTCGTTTTGCCACTGCTAATAATGAAAATACGGTACATGCAGATGTAAATGTAGGACGTGAAAACTGGGCTTTTAGAACCGGGATCACTTATTCAGATTTTGGTGACCTAAAGATGGGAGAACATGGTCCAGACGACTACCTACGCCCTGATTATGCTGAAAGGCAGAACGGCATTGATGTGATGGTGGAAAATCCAGATCCCCTGGTTCAGAAACCTACAGGATATGACCAGATCAACCTCTTGCAAAAGGTCAAGTATATGCCATCCAAAGACTGGGATTTTAATCTCGGACTTGTCTACTCTCAGACTTCCGATTTCCCGAGGTTTGACCGACTAAACCGCAAGAAGGATGGTGTTTTGCGTGCTGCAGAATGGTATTATGGTCCGCAAACCTGGTTTCTTGGAAATTTGAAAATCAATCATCGCAGCCGTTCAGAATTTTACGATAAAGTTCAGTTTACAGGTGCTTATCAGTATTTTGGGGAAAGTAGAAACGACCGGGATTTTGGAGAGACTGTCCTTTTTTCTACGGAAGAAAATGTAGATGCTTATTCAGCAAACCTGGATTTCGAAAAGTCATTGTCTGAGAGTAAATTGTTCTATGGTTTCGAATATGTACTTAATTCGGTTGCTTCCGAAGGAGCTTTCAGAAATATTCAGAATGGAGAAACCGGAGATACAGCCAGCAGGTATCCAGATGACTCAAAATGGCAATCCATGGCGGTATATTCCAGTTACCAGTGGAAAATAAGTGAAGATCTTTCTTTGCAGTCGGGTCTACGCTACAATTATATCCTGGTGAACGCAAGATTTGAGGATCGTTTTTATGATTTTCCTTTTGAGGAAGCAAATATTAGCACTGGTGCCTTCACCGGAAGTCTTGGGCTTAACTGGCGTCAAAATCATTTTGTAGGCTGGAGATTGGGGCTTTCTACCGCTTTTCGTGCTCCAAATATTGATGATATTGGTAAAATATTTGATTCTGAACCTGGATCTGTAGTAGTACCTAATCCAAACCTGAAATCGGAATATGCCTATAATACAGAGGTTGGTGCCGACTTCAATTTTAGCGATAATCTTCGTCTTGGGTTAACCGCTTATTATACGTACCTCGATGATGCGATGGTTCGAAGAGATTATGATCTGGGTGGTGTTACCGAGATCGATTACCAGGGCGAACCTAGTCGTGTACAGGCCATACAAAATGCTGCCAACGCTTATGTTTATGGGCTGGAAGCCGGACTGGAAATAGATTTTTCGGTAGCCTTACGTATGAACTCGCAATTTAGCTACACCTATGGAGAAGAAAATGATGGTGGGGAATATGTGCCTTTGAGACATGCAGCACCAATGTTTGGAAGTACGCATCTGGTCTGGAACAAGCGAAAACTAAAACTTGACCTATTTGCAGAGTACAACGGTGAATTTGACTTTGAAGATCTTGCTCCGGGAGAGCAGGATAAAGCTTATTTATATGCTACAGATTCTAATGGAAACCCATATTCACCGGCATGGTATACACTTAATTTAACAGGTCAATACCGTCTCAACCCTAATTGGCTGGCTACGGTTTCTCTCGAAAATATAACCAACCAGCGATATCGCACCTATTCTTCAGGAATTGCTGCAGCAGGTAGAAATTTGATCATAGCCCTGAGCTATAATTTTTAAGAGCTTTTTTGCTTTCATATTTCAGAATTAATTGATCCTGAGTGTACATGTATTTAATCCTAGAATAATATCATCTTTTGTTAAAAATCCTTATTTTCGCACATCATTTGAAAATAGGAGAAAATGAGTGCAAAATTCCCTGAATATAAAGGTCTTGACCTGCCTAAAGTGGCCGAAGAAATTCTTAATTACTGGGAAGAGAATGATATTTTCGAAAAGAGTATAAGTTCTCGCGAAGGCAAGGAATCTTACATCTTTTTCGAAGGACCTCCATCTGCAAACGGACTTCCAGGAATTCATCATGTGATGGCCCGTTCTATCAAGGATATTTTCTGTAGATATAAAACTCAAAAAGGGTTTCAGGTGAAACGAAAAGCAGGTTGGGATACTCATGGTCTTCCTATCGAACTTGGCGTGGAAAAAGAACTTGGAATTACCAAGGAAGATATTGGTAAAAAGATAAGTGTTGAGAAGTATAATGAGGCATGTAAAAATGCCGTGATGCGTTATACCGATGTCTGGAACGATCTTACCAAAAAAATGGGCTACTGGGTGGATATGACAGATCCATATATCACATACAAGTCCAAATACATGGAAACTGTATGGTGGTTGCTTTCAGAAATATATAAGAAAGATCTAATTTACAAGGGTTATACCATTCAGCCATATTCTCCAAAGGCAGGAACTGGTTTGAGTTCTCATGAGCTTAACCAGCCAGGAACTTACCAGGATGTGACCGATACTACGGTAACGGCGATGTTTAAGATCACAGACTCCTCTGCTGCGCCGGTTGGTGCTGGTCTGGAAGGAGCTTTCCTGATCGCATGGACTACCACTCCCTGGACTTTACCATCGAACACTGCACTTACTGTTGGACCTAAGATCCAGTATGTAAGCGTAAAAACATATAATCAATATACGTTTGAGCCAATCACGATCATCGTGGCAAAAGATCTGGCTGAAAAACAATTTGATAAAAAATTCACCAAGGTTTCTTCGGAAGAAGAGCTTAATTCTTATTCTGAAGGTGACAAAAAGATTCCGTATTTAATAGGCGAAGGTTTTGTTGGAAAAGACCTTGTTGAAATAAAATACGAGCAGCTTTTGGATTATGCGCAACCTAACGACAATCCAGAGAATGCTTTCCGTGTGATCGCGGGAGATTTCGTAACTACTGAAGATGGTACGGGAATCGTACACACTTCACCAACCTTTGGTGCAGATGATGCATTGGTAGCGAAACAGGCTTCTCCAGAAGTACCGCCACTTCTTGTAAAGGATGATAATGGTAACTTGGTACCATTGGTGGACCTTCAGGGTAAATTTAGACCCGAGCTGGGAGAGTTCGCCGGGAAATATGTCAAAAACGAGTATTATGAGGACGGGCAGGCACCTGAGAAATCTGTAGATGTTGAGCTGGCCATTAAATTAAAAGAAGAGAACAGGGCTTTTAAAGTTGAAAAATATGTTCACAGCTACCCAAATTGCTGGAGAACAGATAAGCCAATTTTATATTACCCACTGGACTCATGGTTTATCAAAGTAACCGAGTTCAAGGACAGAATGCATGAGCTTAACCAGAGCATCAACTGGAAGCCAAAGTCTACTGGTGAAGGAAGATTTGGAAACTGGCTGGCCAATGCAAATGACTGGAACCTTAGCCGTAGCCGCTATTGGGGAATTCCATTACCTATCTGGAGAACCGATGATGGCAAGGATGTGAAGGTTATTGGATCTGTAGCGCAATTAAAGGAGGAGATGGCGAAAGCTGTTGAGGCCGGAGTGCTGGAAAAAGATATATTTTCAGATTTTGTAGCTGGTGACATGAGTGAAGAGAACTATGAGAAAGTAGATCTTCATAAGAATGTGGTGGATAGGATCACGCTGGTTTCAGATACAGGAAAACCTATGAAACGTGAAGCAGACCTTATCGATGTTTGGTTTGATTCCGGTTCCATGCCTTACTCGCAGTGGCATTATCCATTCGAGAATAAGGAAAAAGTGGAAGATGAATGGCGTAAGGCAGATTTTATTGCTGAAGGTGTGGACCAGACACGTGGATGGTTCTATACGCTGCATGCGATCGCAACCATGATCTTTGATGATGTTGCCTATAAGAACGTTGTTTCTAACGGACTTGTACTGGATAAGAACGGGCAGAAAATGTCCAAACGTCTTGGAAATGCAGCAGATCCATTTGAAACCTTGGCTGTTTACGGTCCGGATGCTACGAGATGGTATATGATCTCCAATGCAAATCCATGGGATAATTTAAAATTTGATATTGAGGGAATTGGGGAAGTTCAACGTAAATTCTTCGGAACCTTATATAACACCTATTCGTTCTTTACACTGTACGCAAACATTGACGGTTTTACGTATGCTGAAGCAGATGTAGATCTTGATAAAAGACCTGAAATAGATCGCTGGATCCTTTCCGAGTTGCATACACTTATTGAAAAGGTGGACAGGTTCTATGCTGAATATGAGCCAACAAAAGCAACCCGTGCTATTTCAGAATTTGTTCAGGAGAACCTTAGTAACTGGTTCGTGCGTTTAAGCAGAAGACGTTTCTGGAAAGGAGATTACGAACAGGATAAGATTTCAGCTTATCAGACATTATATACCTGTATGGAGACTGTGGCAAAGCTGGGAGCACCGGTAGCACCATTTTTTATGGACAGACTATTCAAAGATCTGAATAATGTCTCAGGAAAAGATACTTCAGAATCTATACATATTGCTGAGTTCCCGGTTTATCAACCAGAATTTGTTGATAAATCCCTGGAGCACAAAATGGAAAAAGCACAAACGATCTCTTCACTCGTACTTTCACTACGGAAGAAGGAAATGATCAAAGTGCGTCAACCTTTGCAAAGGGTAATGATTCCGGTACTTGATGATGCACAAAAGCATGAAATTGAGGCGGTTGCAGACCTGATAAAGTCGGAGGTAAATGTTAAGGAGATCGAGCTTATAGATGATGCTTCCGGACTACTTGTAAAGCAGGTAAAACCTAACTTTAGAGTTCTTGGCCCGAGATTTGGTAAGGATATTAAGCTGATTGTCAATGCAGTGAATAATTTTTCCGCAGAAGACATTGCAAAGATCGAGAGAGAGGGAGAGATCGAGTTAAACATTAACGAAAAAATGGTTAATTTGTCACTCGCTGAGGTAGAAATAAGCTCTCAGGATATAGAAGGATGGTTAGTAGCCAGCAGTGGTAATCTAACTGTGGCACTGGATGTTAGTATCAGTGAGGAGTTGAAAAGGGAAGGTGTTGCCAGGGAACTGGTAAACAGGATCCAGAACCTCCGAAAAGATTCAGGCTTTGAAGTGACTGATACAATAGATGTTACCCTACAGAAGGACGGCATGATCGAGGATGCCGTGAACGATAATATAACCTATATTAAAACGGAAACATTAACTGCAAACCTCGAATTTGCAGAGGTGGTGGAGGAAGGTGCAGATGTAGAATTTGATGATGTCACCACTAAAATGTTCATTAAAAAACATTAAGCCATGTCTACAGACGTAAAAGAACGCTACAGCGATGCAGATCTAGCCGAGTTCAAGGCTTTGATCAGGTCAAAGATCGAGAAGGCACAGGAGCAGTTGTCTAATTATCAATCTGCTTATAAGAATGATGGAAATAATGGTACAGATGATACCTCCCCAACATTCAAAGCTTTCGAGGAAGGAAGTGAAACTATGAGCAAGGAAGCGAACTCTCAGCTGGCTATTCGCCAGGAGAAGTTTATCCGTGATCTAAAGAATGCACTTAACCGGATCGAAAATAAGACCTATGGTATTTGCAGAGTGACTGGAAAGCTGATCGCTAAAGAAAGATTGCTTTTAGTACCACATGCAACCTTAAGCATTGAAGCAAAAAATCTACAGCGCTAAGCTGATCAAATCAACGTCCGGAGCATATTTTGTTCCGGACGTTTTTATTTTTACTGAAGGAAGATGTTGAAGAAGTTTTGTTTGCTGTGGTTTTTCTGTTTCAGCATGTCACTTCATGCCCAGCGTGATACCCGCGAGATCTTCAATGCTTCGGGAATTGAATCCATCGATATACTTACCAACGAGGTTTTTAAAATTACTATTACCGCTACCAATACAAACAGGATCAGGCTCTTTACTCATTCTGAAGGTGAATACTTTAATCAGATCCTTGTTCAAACGAAAGTCGATGATGGTAATTTGAGCATAAAAACGAGCTATCCCCAGGAACTTACCGGTGGCTTTGATAAATTAAGTGCACATAAGGTCTTTTCTTTAGAGCTAGAACTGGAGATTCCAAAGGATCTTGAAATTTCTGTAGACTCCAATATTGCTTCCTTAATTACATCTGGTTCCTTCAGCCAGCTAACAGCGAATCTGAAAGATGGTTATTGCGACCTGAGAGATTTTGCTGGAAGAGCTACAATTAATACTTACGATGGTAATATTCGCGTTGAAACAGGTTCCGGTCTAGTTGATGCTGAAAGCAGGAATGGAACGGTAGAAATCCCTGAACATTTCAGTGGTAGAAATCCTATAAAACTTAAGTCCATAGACGGCAATATATTGGTGCTAAAAACTAAATAATATTAGTATTTTTGGTGCGTTTCAATTAAAAATCAACCATGTCGCTTAAAAAAGCCGGAATCATCATTTTCCTGATCTTATTAATAGATCAGATCTCCAAAATATATATTAAAACACATTTTGCACTGGGTGAAGAGATCGAGGTTTTCGACTGGTTTAGTATTCTATTCGTTGAGAACGAAGGAATGGCCTGGGGAACCAAAATTCCGGGGGAATATGGTAAGTTAGCCCTAACGCTTTTCAGATTGGCTGCTATAGTTGGAATTGGTTACTGGTTATGGGACGCAGTTAGAAAGAATGGCTCAAGAGTATTGATCGTTTCTATCGCACTTATCTTTGCCGGAGCCTTTGGAAATATCATCGATTCTGTTTTCTACGGAATTATCTTTGACGATAGCTATGGTCATGTAGCAAGTTTTCTACCTGAAGCTGGTGGCTATAGTTCAATTTTCTATGGTAAAGTGGTAGACATGCTTTATTTCCCTCTGTGGAAAGGTTATTTACCTGGTTGGGTCCCGTTCTGGGGTGGAGAGTACTTCACATTCTTTGAACCCGTATTTAATATAGCAGATTCAGCAATTAGCGTTGGTGTAGCTTTACTTTTAATATTCAATAAGAAAGCATTTCCGAAGGAAGAAGAATAATATCAGGCAGCAGTTTTATCGAAGATCTTTTCGAACTTCTTAAGTTCAATAGGTTTAATTAGATAATCCGTAACCATATTGAATGATTTCACTCTCTCCAGATCTCGAGGGTCTATCGAGGAGCTAACCACGTAAAGAGTGATCTTTTTATTCAGATTGTTCTTAATTTTCAGAAATTCATTTAAAAACTCCCAGCCATCCATTACAGGCATGTTAAGATCCAGGAATATGATATCTGGTAGCAAATCTTCATGGGTGACAGAAGACATGGAATTTTTGAAATAATCCAGTGCTTCCTTACCATTTTTGTAGATAAGAAGATTCTCTGATAATTTTTTGATCTCTATGATCTTTTTAACCAAGTTCACGTATATCTTATCATCATCGATGATACACGCTAGTTCTACTTTCTGCCCCATTGTATAGATCTAGAATTTTATTTTAAACGTAGTCCCTATGTCTAGAGTACTACTAACAGATATGGCTCCCCCTAGAGCTTCCACCTGGTTTTTGGTAATGAATAAACCAATACCTTTTGCTTCCTGACTGGTATGATGAAAGGTTCGGTACATTCCAAACATTTTATCACCATATTCATCGAGATCGATCCCCATTCCATTGTCACTTATCTCGAGAAATTCTTTCTCGTTCTCAATATATGTCTGGATAAAGATGACCGGTTTACGACCAGGTTGTTTGTATCTGATCGCATTCGTGATTAAATTTAATAAAATACTTTCAAGATACTCAGGTATATAGCTAATTTCTTTCAAATCCTGAAACTCAGCGACGATTTTTGCATTTTCCCGATTAATGAGTGATGATATCGATGCCAGAACGATCTCCAGAGCCTCTTCAAATTTGATTTTGACCCTTTCTTTCTTTAGCGAACTTTGAACACTAACGATATTATTCAGTCTTGAAATTGCAGAATCCAGGTTGCCAGCAACATCATCCACATTAGCCAGTAGATCCAGTTTATCTCTATCTGTTTTGGCCTCTCGTAACAATTCCACGATAAGACTTAAATTGCTGCTATGAGATCTTAAATGATGGGAAACGATGTGTGCAAAGTTGAAAAGTCGGGAATTTTGCGAAGCGATGATGTCCAGGGAATTCTGAAGATTCAGCTCATTGTTTTTGTTCTCGTCGATGTTCTGTAAAACTCCTCTTATTCCAATCACCTGCTGATCGTCGTCATATACCGGTTTTCCTGTCAATCGCACCCAGTATTCCCTATTCTGAAAGGAGATCATTTTCAATTCCAGTTTAAAAGGAATCCCGAAGTTCTCACATTTATCAAAGGCAGATTTCATTCTGTTATGATGTTCTTCAGCATAGAAGCTTTCCCGCTTTTCATATGCAGGTTGAAAATCCCGGGGGCAATCGAGAATTTTCTTGGTTACATCATCCCAGTAAATATTCTTATTGATCGTGTCTACATACCAGCCTCCGGTAGAAGTCATTTCTGCAGTTTCGCGATAGTAGAAGAAATTTTCTTCGATCGTGTACTGGTCTCGCTTGGTCTGGTGGATATTTACAAAAAGGAGTACCGCTGTTTCCCTGAAGGAATTATCCTTGCTTTTTAGATTCTTACATTCAAACCAGCGATACTTTCCATTCCCAAGTTTCAGCTTGATCTCAAATTTGAAGGTTTCATCATCAGCGATAAGTTTTTCAAAATGAATTCTGAAATCGTAACGATAATCGGGATGTAGAATATGATTGATAAAAAATTCAAAACGATCTTCTTCGATCTTGGGATCACCCACTAGATTGCTGAAATGATCTGACCAGCTAATCTCCTTGGAAAAGAGATTGATCTTCCAATAGGCGATATCGAAATCCTGAAGTATGCTGTTTAACTGAAGATCGCTAAGCATTAGGGTCTTTTGGCAATGTTAAATGTACATTTTTAAGCTAGTTGTAGCAAAAATTATTTTTTCCTGAAATCGTAGATCCTATTTGGGGTAACGCAATAGTCCAGTGGAATGTCACTGGTGTACACATCACTGATCTTATCTACAGGTCCATAGAAGGAAACTCCAATTTTAATGATGTCTTTCTTGCATCGACTTAAAAACCGATCGTAGAAACCTTTTCCATAGCCAACTCTGTGTCCGCTTTTGTCTAGTGCCAGAAGAGGAATAAAAACAGCGTCCAGCTGTTGTGCAGCAATCTGAATGCCATCTACCGGTTCAGGAATATTCCATTGATTCTTAATGATCCTGGTTTGATCGGTTAGTAAGTAATTGATCATTTCACCAGTTTCAAAATCAGATTTGGGGACAATGATCTCTTTATCTTTTCCCTGTAATACATGTAGCAAATACTCTGTATTTACTTCCTTTTGCTCAGCAATACTAAGGAAAATATGAAAATATCGTGCATCCCAGATGCTCAGTTCAAGACATTTATTCGCAATATCTATACTCATGCTTTCGATATCCTCCTGAGCAAGCTGACTGCGTAAAAGCTTAAATTTCTTCCTGATTTTAGACTTCTTCATCAAAAAGCACTTTTGATTGCATGGATATATGAAAGATGGCATCACCCTGATATACGATCGGGGATTCATTAATATTGATCACGTATCCTTCGCTATTGCTTTTGATCTTATGACTAAACTTGCCATAGGGATCTGTAATAGTAGCGATATACTCACCTTTTTCAACATGTTTGCCACAGGGGATCTTGACATGTAGAAGACCACTGTACTTTGCTCGTAACCAGGAACTATTCTCGATAAGAACAGTATCTCTTTTTACTTCTGGATATTCAAATCTATCATTCAACATTTCCAGATGACTCAAAATTCTCATGGCGCCGTCTACGCCTACTTTTGCTACATCTTTATTGGAATCCAATGATTTTCCACCTTCAAATAACAAAACAGGAATGCCTAATTTAGAACAGGTTTCCCGGTAGGATTTTGTGATCGTTTTGGAATGTATGGTAAATGGAGCGTTGAAGATCTTCGCGTATTTGATACTTTGAACATCGCCTTTTTTAACGCGTATTTGAGGTGCATTGAACCTGGCAGCACCTCCGGTATGGAAGTCCAGGCAAAAATCTGCTATTGGAAGTATTTTTTTTACGAATTGATAAGCGAATCTACTCGCCAGAGACCCATTTTTCGTTCCTGGGAACACACGATTGAGATCACGTCCATCAGGAAATTCACGGGCCATATTCAAAAATCCGAAGATGTTGACGATCGGGATACAAATTACGGTACCCACTTTAGGTTTGTTAATACCTTTCGAAATGATCTGCCTTACGATCTCAACTCCATTGATCTCGTCACCATGAATTCCAGCAGTTAGAAGAACAACTGGACCCGGTTTTTTGGAACGTTCAATAATGACCGGCACCTCCACAGAAGTGGTAGTGTATAACTTGGCCATATTAAAATTTATGGTCGCTCTTTTACCCGGTAGTACTTTTTCTCCCAGGATCTCAAGAACATTGTTCTTGTCTATTCGCGGCATATGTTAGACGTTTCGTTCAATATATCTAATGATCGTTTTGGCGATATCCTTTCCGGTAGCTGCTTCAATTCCTTCCAGACCAGGAGAGCTGTTTACTTCAAGAATAAGAGGGCCACGACTACTTTGCAGCATATCCACACCGGCTACACCAAGTGCCATTGCTTTCGCTGCCTTGATCGCTGCATTTTCCTCTTCATCTGTTAGCTGAATAATGGATGCTGAACCTCCACGGTGAAGATTCGATCTAAACTCACCTTCTTTCCCCTGTCTTTTCATCGCACCAACAACCTGTCCATCTACCACAAAAGCCCGGATATCTGCTCCACCAGCTTCCTTGATGAATTCCTGTACGATTACTCTTGCCTGTAGCCCGTTGAAGGCTTCAATTACAGATTCTGCAGCATTCTGAGTTTCAGCCAGAACCACTCCTAATCCCTGAGTACCTTCCAGTAATTTAATGATTACCGGGGCACCACCAACATGTTCCAGGATTTCAGTAACATCTTTCGAATAGTTGGTAAATACAGTTTTAGGTAAACCAAGTCTTGCTCTCGATAATATCTGTAAACTTCTTAATTTGTCCCTGCTTCTTACCAGCGCCTGTGATTCGGTCGTGGTAAAAGTTCCCATCATTTCAAATTGTCTTACTACGGCAGTTCCGTAGAAAGTTACTGAAGCTCCAATTCTTGGAATTACCGCATCAGTATCATCCAGAAAATGGTTTTTATAGTAAATACTTGGTTTCTTCTTTTCAATAACCAGGTCACACTTTGTAGGATCGATCACTTCTACTTCGTGGTTGCGCTTTTTAGCGGCTTCTACCAGTCTGCTTGTAGAATAGAGTCGGGGATTTCTGGATAATATTCTAATTTTCATACTACTTCAGGTTAAACGAGACATCGATAAGTTCGGTGTCTACTATAAATTTTTTGGTTAAAAACTTTCTTCCAATCAATACCGGATATCGCATTTCCTGTCTGTCTGAAAGCGATAAGGATATTTTAAATACTTTTCCGAAGAGCCTAATATTGGTACGCACCAGATATCGTTTCTGGATGATCCCGTTACTACTTCTTACAAATACAATGTCGTAATCTTTAAAAACAAAAGCTTTACCATTATATAAAGGATGCTCAGCATCCAGAAAGGTACAATGCAGTTCATCATCAACTTCTTTGATATTCTCGCAATGTATCGAGGAACTATAGGCTCCTGTATCAATTTTAATGGCGATGTCGTTGAGGTGTAAAGCAGGAAAATCTGCCTTGTCAAATCTTCCGATCACAATCTTCTCCATAATGCAATATACTAAAATGCCCTAAGTCTGGGAGCCATGCAAAGTAAACGAAAGATTACACAATATTTTGATACGTAGGCTGATATTCTTAAAATTTACTTCGGAAGCCAAAAAAGGTTTAGTGAGCTTATTTTAATGTTTATTTTTGAGGTAATGGAAAAGCCAGCTCTGGACGTACAATTAAAAACCTTGCCCAATAGCCCGGGTGTTTATCAATATTTCGATAAGAATGGAAAGATTCTTTATGTAGGGAAAGCCAAGAATTTGAAGAAAAGGGTGACTTCTTATTTCAGCAAGAGACATGATAGCCATAGAATTGGAGTCATGGTCAAGAAAATCCATGAAATAAAACATATCGTGGTTGCTTCAGAAACCGATGCGTTGCTCCTGGAAAATAATTTGATCAAGAAACATCAGCCCAGGTTCAACGTGATGTTGAAGGATGACAAAACCTATCCGTGGATTTGCATCAAAAATGAGCGGTTTCCACGAGTTTTTCCAACCAGAAAACTGGTTCGTGATGGCAGCGAATATTATGGGCCTTTTACCAGCTTTAAAACGGTAAACACCCTGCTCGATCTTATTAAGGGATTGTACAAGTTAAGAACCTGTAATTATGATCTTTCTGAAGATAAGATCCAAAATGAGAAATATAAGGTCTGCTTAGAATATCATCTTGGTAACTGCGAAGGACCCTGTGAAGCTTTGCAGCCTGAAGAAGAATATAATCGCAATATTGAAGCTATTCGCCAGATCGTAAAAGGTAATTTTAAGGATTCCCTTCAGCGTTTTCGAAATCAAATGAAAGAGCATGCTGAGAATATGGAATTTGAAGATGCCCAGCGTATCAAGATCAAGATCGATGTTCTGGAGAATTATCAATCCAAGTCTACAGTGGTGAATCCACGTATTAACAATGTAGATGTTTTTTCCGTAGTAAGTGATGAGGGTTACGGCTACGTGAACTTTCTCCAGTTATCTCACGGTGCGATCATACGTTCGCATACTATTGAGATGAAGAAGAAGCTGGACGAAAGCGATCTGGAATTGCTGGAACTGGCGATTGTGGAGATCAGGCAGCGTTTCAGCTCAAAATCTACTGAAATCTATGTGCCGTTCAAAGTAGATGTTGGTGAAGACCTTAAGATCACGGTTCCAAAACTGGGCGATAAAAAGAAGATCGTAGAGTTGTCTCAGCGAAATGCCAAATATTTCAGACAGGAACGATTTAAGCAAATGAAGATCATTGATCCAGACCGTCACGTGAACCGTATTATGGCGCAAATGAAGGAAGATTTACGACTTAGGGAAGAACCCCGGCATATCGAGTGTTTTGATAATTCAAATATCCAGGGAACCAATCCTGTTGCCGCCTGCGTGGTATTAAAGGATGGAAAACCGAGCAAAAAGGATTATCGAAAATTCAATATTAAAACCGTAGAAGGACCAGACGATTTTGCTTCTATGGAAGAAGTAGTCTTCAGGCGTTATCGAAGATTGCTAAATGAAGATGAGCCGCTTCCACAGTTGATTATCGTTGATGGTGGAAAAGGGCAACTTTCCAGTGGAGTAAAGGCTTTGGATACCTTAGGTCTCCGCGGAAAGATCGCTATCATAGGGATCGCGAAACGATTGGAAGAAATCTACTATCCCGGTGATTCCATACCTTTATATCTGGACAAAAAATCTGAATCTTTAAAGATCATTCAGCAGTTGCGAAATGAGGCACATCGCTTCGGAATTACATTTCATCGGAATAAAAGAAGTAAAACCGCGTTAAATACCGAACTTGAGTCCATTGCTGGAATTGGCGAAAAAACAGTCATTGATTTACTGAAGAATTTCAGGTCTTTAAAAAGAGTGAAGGAAGCAAGTGAAACGGAACTTGCTGAAGTGATCGGGGCTTCCCGGGCGACCATCGTCTATCAATTTTATCATAAAGAGAATGCGTAAATATCTTTTCATCCTTAGTCTAATCATTTCCTTTGGAGCAATTTGCCAGGAAGAAGATAGGCCGAAGGTTGGACTGGTATTAAGCGGAGGTGGTGCTAAAGGACTTGCCCATATAGGTGTGCTAAAAACCCTTGAAGAACAGGGCATCAAGATCGATTATATTGGAGGTACCAGTATGGGGGCAATTATTGGCGGACTCTACGCTTCCGGCTATTCTGCTACCGAACTTGATTCTATTTTCAGGACTACGCAATTCGATATTCTAATTCAGGATAACCTGCCAAGGCGGGCAAAAACTTTCTATGAAAAGGAAGATTCAGAAAAATACGCGATCACGCTTCCTTTTGACAATTTTGATATTTCATTTCCCAGCGGACTTTTTAAAGGTCAGAATATTTACAATTTACTATCAAGACTTACCATTCATGTAAGCGATGTAGAAGACTTTAGTGAATTACCCATCCCGTTTTTCTGTATTGCAGCGAATGTGGAAACCGGGGACGAAGTGATTCTGGATAGTGGATCACTGGCTAAAGCAATTTCAGCCAGTGGTGCGATTCCAACACTTCTAAGTCCCATAAAAATTGACGGACAGTTGTTAACAGACGGTGGCGTTGCCAATAATTACCCAATCGAAGAATTAAGGCGTCGTGGTGCTGAGGTGATCATTGGGGTAGATGTACAGGATAGTCTTGTCAAAAGAGATAAATTAAGGAGTGTGTTTGATATTATGAGTCAGATCTCAAATTTTCGCACGATCAATGATATGAAGGAGAAAGCTCCGAAAACCGATATTTATATTAAACCGAATGTAAATTCTTTCTCGGTCATGGCTTTTGACAAAGGACAGGCGATCATAGATTCTGGAGCGGTAGCTGCAAAGAATATGATCGAGGAACTTAAGTTGCTAAGTGATCCTAGTGATAGCTTAGTAATTCGAAAGCCGGTTCCAAAGATCGATAGTTTTAATATTAATGCACTTTCAGTAGAAGGGAATAACACCTATCCAAGAGCTTATGTACAAGGTAAATTAAAGCTTGATTACGAAGAAACTTACAACTTCGAGGATCTGAATATTGGGATTAATAACCTTTCTGCGACCGGTAACTTTGAGCGCATCAATTACCAGTTAATTCCAGAAGATGAAAATGGCAATTATGTACTTGCTATGCAAATTGAGGAAAGTGAAAACAAGATGCTGTTGCGCCTTGGACTTCATTATGATGAGCTCTATAAAAGTGGCGCGCTGGTGAATCTTACCCGGAAGAGTTTGTTATTTACCAACGATGTGGCTTCTCTGGACCTTATCGTGGGGGATAACCTGCGTTACAATTTTAACTATTACCTAGATAAGGGTTTCTACTGGAGCTTCGGAATAAATTCTCGTTATAATACTTTCGATAAAGGCTTACTGTTAAACGGCATAAGAGATACTGAAGGTCTTAGTGAATTTCAGGATATAAGAGAGCTGGAAGTTACGGTGAGAGATTTTACCAATCAGATCTATGTGGAATCACTTTTTCAGCAGGTATTTTCCATAGGTGTGGGACTGGAACACAAATATTTGAAGTATAGCAGTAATACGTTTAACGATGCGATCAATCAAAGTCAGGAACTGGTTTTGGCAAATGATCATTATGCCGGCGCTTTCGGCTATGTAAAATTCGATTCTTACGATAATAAATATTTCCCCACCAAAGGAGTTCGATTTGATGGAGACTTTCATATTTACCTGTATTCTTCAGATTATAATAATGATTTTTCGGAGTTCTCGATCGCAAAGGGAAGTTTGGGTTACGCTATCCAGCCTTTTCCCAAGTTCACGACCCGGATAAGTACAGGTACCGGTTTTAAAATAGGGAACGATGAAAGCCAGGTGCTGGATTTCTTTCTGGGAGGTTATGGGAATGATTTTATCAATAATTTCAAACCTTTCCTGGGTTATGATTTTTTAAGCCTTTCCGCAGATAGTTATATAAAGGCGCAACTGGAGTTTGATTATGAGCTCTTCAGAAAAAACCATATTATCGCCAGCGCCAATATTGCCAATGTGGAAGATGACCTGTACACGACCGGAAACTGGTTAAGCATGCCCGATTATAATGGCTACGGAATTGGCTACGGAATCGAAACTTTTATGGGGCCATTGGAAGCGATATATTCGTATTCACCCGAAACTAAAGAAAGTTACTGGTTTTTTAGCCTGGGATTCTGGTTTTAGCGTTTAATTTTCTACAAATACTTTATCGTTTGCGTAACCGGTTTTTACACTAGATTTAAGATTGTTTCGGTAAATTTTCTTGATATTTGTGTAAATCGAAATAAATACTGGAAATAATAACAATCTTTCAAAAAATGAATTCATTTTTGATCGATTTTAAAATATAATCACATGCCTTTTTATCATAAACTCGGCAAGATCCCTCACAAGCGCCATACGATTTTCAGAAAACCTGATGGAAGCCTTTATTATGAGCAGCTTTTTGGAACTATTGGTTTCGACGGAATGTCTTCCAATCTGTATCACGAACATCGCCCGACTCAGGTGAAGGAAATCAAAGGAAGTTACGACGTACGACCGAAGGTTGCGATTGAAAATAACCTGAAATCATACCGTTTAAAAGGTTTCCAGATAACTCCGCATCCGGATTATTTACAGAGTAGAAAAGCAGTTTTGACCAATGCAGATTGTGATATAATTCTCGCTTCCCCTCAAGGTTCTACGGAAGACTATTTCTACAAGAACTCTGATGCAGACGAATTGATCTTCGTACACAAAGGTTCTGGGAAACTTAGAACTCATCTCGGAAACATTGATTTTAAATACGGAGATTATTTACTGATTCCAAGAGGTACGATCTACAAAATGGATTTTGATGATGAGAACAACAGGCTTTTTATCGTTGAATCCCGTAGACCGATCTATACTCCAAAACGATACAGGAACTGGTTCGGGCAACTGCTGGAGCATTCTCCATTCTGTGAAAGAGATTTACGCCAGCCCCATGAACTGGAAACCAATGATGAGGAAGGTGATTTTCTTATTAAGATCAAGAAGCAGGGAGAAATTTTCGATATGGTCTATGCGACGCATCCTTTTGATGTAGTAGGCTACGACGGTTATAACTATCCGTATGCATTTTCAATTCATGATTTTGAACCAATCACCGGAAGAATACATCAACCGCCACCGGTACATCAGACTTTCGAAACAGACGCTTTTGTAGTTTGCAGTTTTTGTCCGCGTAAATACGATTACCACCCGGAAAGTATTCCGGCGCCTTACAGTCACAGTAATATTGATAGTGATGAGGTGCTCTATTATGTAGATGGTGATTTCATGAGTAGAAATGATATCGAAGCAGGTCATATATCTTTGCACCCGGCTGGAATCCCGCATGGGCCGCATCCCGGAGCAGTAGAAAGAAGTATCGGGCAGGTAGAAACTGAAGAGCTGGCTGTAATGGTAGATACCTTCAAGCCGTTGAAACTTACAGAAGAAGCGATGAAAATTGCCGATGAGACCTATTACAGGTCCTGGTTAGATGGAGAGCATTAAAAGATGAAAGAAGATTTATCAGCACAGGATAGAGCGATGTGGTAATATTTTGAAATTTGATTTCGAATTTATATCATATTTAAATCCTTTAAAATAACAATCAATGTCAACAGATAACACATCATTAAATTTAGAAAAAGTAATTCCTGAAGCAGAAGATTTTCTGCCAATCCTGGGAACAGACTTTGTAGAACTATATGTAGGAAATGCCAAGCAGGCAGCCTATTATTATCAACATGCATGGGGTTTCCAGCCAATAGCATATTCGGGTTTGGAAACTGGTCGTAAAGACAGTGTTTCTTATGTAATGCAACAGGGAAAAATTAGAGTTGTTCTAACTTCACCATTGCAACCGGAAGGAGATATCAATGCGCATATAGACAAACACGGTGACGGAGTAAAGTTCGTTGCATTATGGGTAGACGATGCGAGAAAGAGTTACGAGGAAACTACTAAAAGAGGAGCAAAATCGTACGTAGAGCCTTATGTAATGGAGGATGAGCACGGGAAAGCTGTGATCTCAGGAATTCATACTTATGGAGAGACCATTCACCTTTTTGTAGAACGAAAAGACTATAACGGTCCATTTTTACCTGGTTACAGAGTTTACAATACCAAAACACAGGTGCCAGATACAGGTTTACAATTTATTGACCATATGGTTGGAAATGTAGGCTGGAATGAAATGGACAAATGGGTTGAATTCTACGGAAAAGTGATGGGCTTTGCCCAGTTGGTATCTTTCGATGATAAAGATATTTCGACCGACTATACCGCACTTATGAGCAAGGTGATGAGTAATGGGAACGGTAGAATCAAATTTCCTATTAATGAGCCTGCAGAAGGAAAAAAGAAATCACAGATCGAGGAATATATCGATTTTTATAATGGAGCCGGAGTTCAGCATATCGCTTTAGCTACAGATAACATTATCGAAACAGTTACAGCATTAAGAGACAGAGGTGTGGAATTCTTATATGTTCCTGAAACTTACTATGATGATCTATTGGATCGTATTGGTGAGATCGATGAGGACCTGGAGCCGCTAAGAGAACTCGGAGTACTGGTAGATCGCGATGATGAGGGGTATTTGTTACAGATCTTTACAAAACCAGTTCTGGACAGGCCAACTATGTTCTTCGAGATCATCCAGAGAAAAGGTGCTCAATCCTTCGGAAAAGGAAACTTTAAAGCTCTTTTCGAGGCAATTGAAAGAGAACAGGATTTGCGAGGTACATTAAATTAAGATTAAATATCTGCTGAAATTTAAGTGGAAAAATGAAATAAATGTCAATCTCGTAAACGTTTAGTTAAAGTTTATTTAAGAGTTGCGGGTAAGGGGGAAATAAGAGACTTTTGCACCGCATTTCTGGAGTGGTTACCAGAATTGATTTTTTTTCATAATTTAAGTTTTAGTTGGTTAATAAGACAAAATTCCCCATCATTAATTTGATGGGGTTTTTTGTTTTGATACTTTTGGAATAGTAATTGTAATCCACCATACGCCTGAAAATTCTATTACTTAGACAATTAAACCTATGAGAAATTATATTGCAATTACCTTTCTTTTTTTAGTGTTTACCACCGGAAACATGTTCTCACAAGATGCATTTGGCGAAGGTGAGTGGTTTAAATTTAGAATTCATTATGGATTATTCAATGCCAGTTATGCAACACTGGAGGTAGATGAAACTAAATTTCAGAATAAACCTGTCTATCATATAAAAGGACGCGGTAGATCTACTGGACTATTAGGCTTGTTCTTTAAAGTGGATGATGATTACCAAACCTATATTGATAAAAGAACCGGAAAACCCTACCGTTTTGTACGTAATATTGACGAAGGCGGTTATACCAAGGACCTGGTGATCGACTTTGATCATAATGATAAGAAAGCCCATGTTCTCAATCGAAAGAACAATCAGAAAAAATCATATTCTGTGCCTCATAATGTACACGATATGTTATCATCATTTTACTATATTCGCAACCAAATTAAAAACGACGAGTTAGAGCTAGGTGATGAGATGCGTTTGAACATGTTCATCGATGACGAAAACCTCGATTTTAAGCTTGTTTTCCTGGGGCGTGATACGATTAAGACCAAGTTTGGAAAGGTTGCAACCCTGAAATTCAGACCTTATGTACTTGCCGGAAGAGTATTTAAGGAGAAAGAAAGTCTTACTTTCTGGATTAGTGATGATAAAAACAAGATTCCGGTGAAAATTGAAGCAAACCTGGCCGTAGGGTCTTTGGATGCCGATCTTGAAGCTTACAAAGGTCTAAAGCATCAATTTAGTATACAAATGGATTAGATATGGAGATAAAACCCGAAATCGCGGAACGAATTGGAAAGCTTGAAGAAAAGTTCAAAAATTCGGGACAGGATATGGGATCTTATCTGGATGGTCTTTTATATGACCGCTATCTTTCCTACTGGGATTATATCAGTGTAGATACGCTATTAAGTTTACAGAAAACCAATACGCACTTTCCAGATGAGATGATCTTTATCACTTATCATCAAATCACTGAACTATATTTTAAGCTCATCATTCACGAGCAAAAACAGATCATAGAAACCACAACGCTAACATCTGCTTATTTCGTTGAGAAGCTGAATAGGATCAACCGGTATTTCAGAATACTTATCGACTCTTTTGATGTAATGATCAAAGGAATGGAAAGGGAGCAGTTTCTGAAATTCAGAATGGCATTACTGCCTGCCAGCGGATTCCAGTCGGCACAGTTCAGGATGATCGAATTATACTCAACTCCTTTAGAAAATCTGGTCGATTTTAATTTGAGAAATGAATTTACGGTAGAAAACTCTTCCGAAGAACTTTTTGAAAATATCTACTGGAAAAAAGGAGGTATCGATCTGGAAACCGGCGAGAAAACTCTTACGCTTAAGCAATTTGAAAAAAGATATACTCCAAGATTTCTAAGAATCGCGAAGGATGTATACGGAAACACCATATACCAGCGTTACCAGGCCATGCATGAAGATGATCGTCAAAATGAAGATCTACAACAGGCACTGAGAAACTTTGATGTTAATGTAAATATCAACTGGTTGCTTATGCATATGGGTGCTGCTTACCGATATTTGAGCAAAAAAGACGAAACTATAAAAGCGACCGGGGGAACAAACTGGAAGAAATTCCTGCCACCGAGTTTTCAACGAGTTTCTTTCTTTCCAGAATTATGGAGTCAGGAAGAACTGAATGACTGGGGGAAGCAATGGGTGAACCACACATTTAATACTGAAAAACAAAAAGCATAAAAACTTGAAGAAATTAGGCTTATTAGTAATGCTAATGCTGGCAATGACTGCCTGCAATGACGATGAGAAAGAACAGGCCGTAAATGAGGTCGAGACCAAAAAGATTCCTAAGATCGAGAAACAGTATGGTTTTATCTTGAATGATTTTGAGGTCATTAGGGATACCATAAGGTCTGGTGATAGTTTTGGTTACATCATGGATCAAAATGGCGTAGGTCATGGAAAGGTCTTCGAAGTTTCAGAAAAGGTAAAAGATACCTTTAACCCTGCGAGGATTACAGCCGGTAAGAAATACATGATCCTGAGAGCAAAAGATTCGGCTAAAACTCCGCAGTATTTCATTTACGAAAATGATAAGATCAACTATACGGTTGTATCTATTGGGGATAGTATTTATGCTGAAAAGAAGAAAAGACCGGTTACGGTTAAACAAAGAGAAGTAAGCGGAGTGATCACTTCTTCCCTTTCAGAAGCGATGCAGGCTCAGGGCTTAAGTAATCTTCTGGTTTACGAACTTTCGAATATTTATCAGTGGAGTATTGATTTCTTTAAACTTCAGAAGGGAGACCAGTTCAAAATGGTTTACCAGGAGAAATATATTGACGATACTATTTTCGCCGGGATTGAAAAGGTAGAAGCCGCAGTTTTCAAACATTCAGACAGGCCATACTATGCCTTCAGTTATATGACCGATAGTATTTCTGGTCAGCCTAGTTTTTATGATGAAGAAGCTAAAGCATTACAAAGCTTTTTTCTGAAAGCTCCGCTAAATTACTCCAGGATCTCTTCAAGGTTTACAAAAAGACGTTTTCATCCTGTTCAGAAGAGATGGAAAGCTCACCTTGGAACAGATTATGCTGCACCACATGGCACGCCAATCGTAAGTACGGCTAATGGAACCGTGATCGCTTCAGGCTATACTTCCGGAAACGGTAATTATGTAAAAGTTAGACATAATGGAAAGTATACTACCCAATATCTTCACATGAGTAAGCGCGCAGTTAGAAATGGCCAAAGTGTTAAGCAAGGTGATGTGATAGGTTATGTTGGAAGTACAGGACTTGCTACGGGGCCTCATGTATGCTATCGATTTTGGGTAAACGGCAAACAGGTGGATCCATTCCGCCAGAATCTGCCCTCAGCCGAGCATATCACAGACAATCTAAAAGACGATTATTTAAATCATATTGAATCGATTCGCGCAGAGCTGGATCAAATTCCCTATAAAAGTATCTAGATGAAAAATATAAATCCAACCACTACCAAAGCCTGGAAGGAATTAGAAGATCATTATAAAGAGATCCAGGTTGAACATATGAAGAATATGTTCAATAACGATGAAGATAGAGCTGAAAAATTCACCATTAAATGGGAGGATTTTTATGTGGATTACAGTAAGAACCGGATGAATGAAACTACCGGAAGATTACTTAATAAACTTGCTGCTGAATGTGGTTTAAAGGAAGCAATAGATGCATATTTTCAAGGTGAGGCTATTAACCAGACAGAAGGAAGACCGGTTTTACATACTGCCTTAAGAGCTTCAAAAACCGCAAATGTTCAGGTGCATGGTGAAAATGTAATTCCTGAAGTGCAGGAAGTAAAAGAAAAGATAAGAACTTTTACTGATGAGGTGATCGAAGGAAAGCGTAAAGGTTTTACGGGGAAGAAATTTACCGATATCGTAAATATAGGAATTGGAGGATCTGATCTTGGACCGGTGATGGTTGCTGATAGCCTGAAATTCTATCAGAATCATCTCAATTTACATTTCATATCTAATGTTGATGGAGATCATGTACATGATACCATTCAGGATCTAAATCCTGAGACAACCTTATTCGTGATAGTTTCCAAAACTTTCACGACCATGGAAACTATAAGCAATGCCACTACGGTTAGAGAATGGTTTTTGAAAAAAGCTCCTGAAAATGAAGTCTCCAAACATTTTGTAGCGGTTTCTACCAATCTAAATAAAGTAGAGAGCTTCGGAATTGATCCTGACAATATTTTCCCGATGTGGGATTGGGTTGGAGGTAGATTCTCTTTATGGAGTGCTGTAGGTCTTTCAGTAGCACTTGGAATTGGATATAACAATTTTGAATCTCTTCTGGATGGTGCCCGTAAGATGGATGATCACTTCAGAAATACAGATTTTGAAAAGAATATTCCGGTTCAGCTGGCACTAATAAGTATCTGGTATAATAATTTCTTCGGCGCTGAAAGTGAAGCGGTGATCCCTTATTCTCAATACCTAGATAAATTTCCATCATACCTGCAACAGGCAATTATGGAAAGTAACGGGAAAAGTGTGGACCGTAATGGCGAGAAAGTAAATTACCAGACCGGAACAATCATCTGGGGAGAACCAGGAACTAATTCACAACATGCATTTTTCCAGTTGATCCACCAGGGAACCAAGCTTATTCCTGCAGATTTTATTGGCTTTAAAGAAAGCTTGTTTGGAGATCAAAGGCATCACGATAAATTGATGGCGAACTATTTTGCTCAAACTGAAGCTCTTCTTAATGGTAAAACTGAAGAAGTAGTGGAAGAGGAGTTGCGCTCTATGAGATTTAGTCAGGAAGAAATAGACAGGATCAAGTCGTTTAAAGTATTTGAAGGTAATAATCCAACGAATACCTTATTAGTAAAAAAACTCACTCCGGAAAGTTTGGGGAAACTTATTGCCATGTATGAACATAAGATATTTGTACAGGGTGTGATCTGGAATATTTTCAGTTACGATCAATGGGGAGTTGAACTAGGAAAGCAACTTGCAAACCAGATCCTTTCAGATTTTGAAACTAAAAATACTGAAGGACATGATTCGTCAACACAAAATCTTTTGAAGTATTATAGGAATTAAAATTTCAATAAAAACTTATAAATGAAAGCCTGAAGTCTCGAACTTCAGGCTTTTTTATTTACAAAACCTGAAATTCCTTCCGTAGATATTGACTTTTAGTTTCCGAAATAATACAAACTGCTCATTAATAGAGTAGAGAACAAAATCTTTCCATTATAAATTCAATTATTGTTAGTGTTTTTGAGCTACAAAAATGATTTTTACAAAATATTGTCTGCTCATTATTGCCCTGTTTAACGTCTTTAACACTGTTAAAGCTTATTTTGAATCATTCCATTTAACATAATATTTTGTTTTCCTCTAATTAGCAGTATATTGCGGCGAAATTTGTTGAAATGTTAAACTTCTGTACGTTAAATATTTTAACATTGAGATAATGTTAGAGAAGAACAATTAGTTTTCTTTTGCATCGAATTTTAAACAAACTCAAACACACAAAAAAAATGAGGAAATTATTACTCTTAGCGATGTTCTTAACATCTGCTACGATTTTTGCTCAAGGAACTGTTACCGGTGTGGTAATGGATTCCCAAACATCAGGTCCACTTCCAGGAGCTAATGTAATGGTAGTTGGTACGAACAATGGTACAATGACAGATTTCGACGGTAACTTCACTTTGAATGTTGCGGAATCTGAAGGTACTATTAAAATTACCTTCGTAGGTTACACTTCTAAGGAAGTGAAATTCAATGTTACTGGCGACACTCAGGATCTAGGACAGATCGTTCTGGGTGCAGATGACAACGCATTGGATGAGATCGTGGTAACAAGTTTCTCACTTGCTATCGACAGAAAAACACCAGTAGCTGTTTCAACTATTAGTGCTGCAGAGATCGAAACCAAGATTGGTAACCAGGAATTTCCTGAAGTGCTAAAATCTACTCCTGGAGTATATGCTAACAAAGCCGGTGGTGGTTTTGGTGATGCAGAGCTTCGTATGAGAGGATTTCAAGGTGAAAACATTGCAGTAATGATTAATGGTGTTCCTGTAAACGACATGGAAAATGGTCAAGTTTATTGGAGTAACTGGGCTGGTCTTTCTGATGTAACAAGAACTATGCAAACTCAAAGAGGTTTGGGAGCTGCTAAAGTCGCTGTTCCATCTATCGCTGGTACGGTCAATATTGTGACGAAAACTACAGATGCTGAGAAAGGTGGAAGTATCTACGCTGCAACTGGTAACGATGGTTACACTAAGTTTGGTGCTACGGTATCTACAGGGAAGTCTGAAAATGGACTTGCTGCAACAGT
The DNA here is from genome assembly GCF_045055805.1 of Christiangramia sp. LLG6405-1. Lineage (GTDB taxonomy): Bacteria > Bacteroidota > Bacteroidia > Flavobacteriales > Flavobacteriaceae > Christiangramia. The sequence continues at coordinate 1,077,677 of NZ_CP159330.1, forward strand.
ATCTGCTTCCAGAACAGTTGGAGATGGTTACGTAGACGGGACTGAATTTATTGGGTATAACTACTTCGTAAACATTGCTAAAGAATTTGGTGAAGATCACGAACTTTCTTTTACTGCTTTTGGTGCGCCGCAAAGACACGGTCAGCGTCAAAATAGATACACTATCGAGACTTACCGAGAAAGTGAAAGAGGTATCAAATTTAACGGAGACTGGGGTTACTTAAATGGTCAGGTTACTCATATCGAGGACAACTTCTACCACAAACCACAAATGTCTTTAAACCACTATTGGAATATTAACGAGAATACTGAATTATCTACTGCACTTTATGCTTCCTTCGGAACAGGTGGAGGTGGTGGATGGGCCGGAACTAACAAGTTTGGTCTTGATTCTAAATACAGAGATGGTTACCTGCAACCGGTAAATCTTGATCTAATCGTAGATGAGAACATCGAAAGAGGTGCTGATGGTTCTGAAACTATTTTAAGAGCTTCTAGAAACGACCACAACTGGTATGGTGCACTTTCTACTTTATCTACAGATATTACAGATGATATCGAACTTCTTGCAGGTATCGATTTAAGATACTACAAAGGAGAGCACTTCCAGGAAGTAACAGATCTTCTAGGTGGACAGTACTACTTTGATGATTCTAACGTGAACAATCCTGTAAATCTTGCAAAGGTTGGAGACAAGATTAGCTACAACAATGATGGTATCGTTCTTTGGGAAGGTGGATTCCTTCAGGGAGAATATTCAAAAGATGATTTAGATATCTTCGTTTCTCTTGCAGCTTCGAACACATCTTACAAGCGTGTTGATTACTTCAACAACCTTGATTCAGATCCTAACCAGGAAACTGACTACGCAAACTTCTTTGGATACCAGATCAAAGGTGGAGCGAACTACAACTTCACCAGAACTAGTGGTGTATTTGCAAATATCGGGTACTTTGAAAGAGCACCTTTCTTTGATGCAGTATTTCTTCAATTCGGAAATAACGTAAACCCAGATGCTGAAAATCAAAAGATCTTCAGTACGGAACTTGGATATACTTTTAGAAATTCTGTTTTAAGAGCCAACGTCAACATTTACAGAACTAATTGGAGAGATAGAACTGAAGTTTATACTTATAACAATCCTGATGGGTCTCTTGGATCAGCTAATATCTTGGGTATTAACGCAGTACACCAGGGTCTGGAATTAGATTTTGAATACCGTCCTTTCGAGGAACTTTCTATCACAGGCTTTGCATCATTGGGTGACTACACTTGGGAAAATGATGTTAGAGGTGTACAGATCTTTGACGAAGAGCAGAATTTAGTTGATGAGATCAACCTTTTCATCGAGGGTACTAAAGTAGGTGGTACGCCACAAACTACTGCTGGTCTTGGAGTAGACTATGAGTTCCTAACAGATATGAGATTAAGAGCTAACTATAACTACTTCGGTGATTTCTGGTCAGATTTTGATCCGGTAAGCCGTAACAATCCTGATGCTGGTGAAACATGGAAACTTCCAGATTTTGGAACGCTTGATGTAGGTCTTTCTTACAACTTCTCTGTAGCTGGATTTGATGCTGCTTTGAATGCGAACGTTTATAACATTACAGATACAGAATATATAGCTAATGCACAGAATGGTCTTCAGAACAACGCACGTACTGCACTAGTATGGTACGGTTTCGGAAGAACTTACACTGTAGGAGCTAAACTTAACTTCTAAACACAACACGATGAAAAAGACATTTTATGTACTAATGGCTTTCGTAGGTATGGCTTTGACTAGCTGTGAGCCAATGGAAGACATTCATGACGAGATCGACAACGACCTGGATAGCCAGCTTGCTGTTGCTGAGAGAGATTACGTGCTTACTGAAGATGATTATGAAGATCTTGGACAAAGCTTTCCAAACTTCGGTTCAGTAGAAGATGCAGGAGCTTTAATTCCTACTTTACTTTCAGACCTATACCCAACTTATGGTGCAGGTTCTATTATCAATGTTGGATTTGATCTTTTCGATCCACTTAGAGTTGAGGACTATATGGTAACTGACTACCCTGGAGATGCTAATTATTTTGCAGATACAGATGCAGTTGCAGATTTTCTTGATTCTGAATTCGAAGGTGCTGAAGAAGGTTCCTATCTAAGCGTTACTTATAACGTAGTTGCTTCAGATGTTAGCTATAGTATATCTAACGAGGAATTCGATCTAATTGGAGAAAGATTTGACACAATTTATCCTGGTCCAGCTTCAGCTGCGGCTCGATTTAGCAATTTCGACAGGAGAACTGGTGGGGACAATTTCTGGAGTGATTCCATGATTTATGAAGCTGTTGCAGTCGTTCTAAATGAAAACGTAGATGGTGTAACAGGACAGACTTATAATGTTTCATATAGAATCTTCACAGGTAGTTCAGGAGAAGAAAATGTAACTTTTGTTTTCGATGGTAATACATTCGTTAGATTCATGACTACACCTGCTGGTGAAGCATATGTAATTGATGAAAATGATATTACACTAATTGTGTCTGGTTTAGCTGATGAGTCAGATTTATCAAGCCAGGTTTCCAACCTTGATAACTTCGGAAACTTCAACAGACAGGCTTCCAGTGATAACTATTGGAGTGATTCTGATCTTGCTGAAGCTTTCACGATAGTACTTAATGAAAGATTTGCTGATGCGGCAGATGGTATGGTCTACGTAGTAGAATACGATTTCTTTGATGGGAGTTCAGGAACTGGAAATCTTGCTGTGATCAAAGATGGAGACGATTACGAAATCGCTACAGCTGTTTCAACTATCGAAGATACAAATGTATTTGCTTATACTAACGGAAACTGGGGTATGCCTTATATGCTGCCTTCAGAATCTTATACTGAAGAATTCGGTCAGCGTTTCAGCAACTTCGGAGACGAGGAAGAAGCACTTTCTAAAATTGGAATCTTCTTAGGAAGAGAATTTCCTTATGCTACTGAAGGTGAATACAAAGCAGTTGGTTACCGATTCTATAATGGTGAAGCTACTGTTACTGAGTACGCCAACTTCGTATTCGAAGGTGGTGATTGGACGGCTATTCCATCTGTAATTTCTACAGCACTTCAGTTTGGATTTGAAGATGGAATGTGGGTACCAGACAACACGATCAACTATATGTTGACTTCTTCTGATTACTCTATTATTGCTGATGCACTTTCAGATAATACTGAACTTGCTACACAACTTGCTAGTATCGAACGATATGGTAATTTTGACCGTCGTCCGGGAGCTAGTGCTGAGTGGAATGACGCTAATTTACTTCTGGCAATGAAAGCGCTTCTTAATGAAATCGCTCCAAATGCTGAAGAAGGACAGAAGTACTTACTTACTTTCGATATCTATAATGGATCGAATACTACAGAAAGCCTAAGCCTTATTAAAGAAGGTGGAATGTGGGTAGTTAACCAGTAGGTTCTAAACTCAATCTATATAAACCTCTTATCTTCACGGTAAGAGGTTTTTTTTTGACTTAAAATGTCAGATATTTGCAGCCACAATACACAAACTATGAAAAAATATACCGGACTCTTTTTATTGGCACTCATGTTGGGTTGCTCAGGTGATGATGATTCAACACCAACTCCTACGCCACCAGTTGAAGAAGAGAATCCAGTAGCAATGGCAGATCAACTATCTGCTGTGCAAAATGATTCTTACACGTTCAACAGAGCCATGCTTTTGGAAAATGATGAACTCGTGGATAACGCGATTATCACCAGTATAGATACCGAAACTGAAGCAGGAGGAATCATCACAGATAATCGTGATCAAACCTATACTTATGAGCCTGCTAACGATTTCACGGGGAACGACACATTTTCCTATACTATCTGCGTTCCTGGAGATTCCGATAGATGTTCCAGTGCTATAGTTACCATCATCGTTGGTGATGCCGGGGAACCAATAGCTGCCGATGATAGTTATACTACCCAGGAAGGTAAAACCTATACAATTAGCAATCACCTTGATAATGATCAGGTGGTAGATAATGCTGAAGTAACTTCAGTAGAAAGTACAAGTGGCAACGCTACCGTAACACTACAGGATGATGGTAGTATTTTGTATGAACCTAACTCAGATTTTTCTGGTCAGGATACTTTTACTTATACTTTGTGTGACGATGATGAGACACCAGGTTGTTCAACTGCCACAATTACAATGACCGTTGAAGACGAAGGTTCACCGGTTGCTTCAGATGATACTGTTGTAATTGAAGCTGGTACTTCCGAAGAAGTGATCACAAAACTTCTGGATAATGATGATCTAACTGATGATGCTACAATTTCTTCCGTAGATGATTCAGCAAGTAACGCGACCATCGTATTAAATAATGATGGAACAGTAACCTATACTCCACAAGTCGGTTTTATGGGAGAGGATACATTTACATATACTATTTGTGATGATGATGCTGATGCAAGCTGTTCTACAGCTACCGTTACTGTAAATATTGTGGAAGCGGTAAAATTTAATGTTCCTGATAATCTAAAGGCATACTATTCAGATGCTAATTTCACCATAGATCCAGACTTGTTGTATTCAGAGCTTTCAGATTTTACGAACGCGAAACATACAAACCGACTGACTTATACAGATCGTCATGATTACTTATATGATGCAGATGCTGCACTCGATGACGAATCTATGGTCGTGTTAATCTACTCAGGGGAACTTAGACCAGATGATGAATTTCAGTTAGGAGATCTTGACGGTGACGAAAGTTTTAATACAGAACATATTTATCCTCAGTCTCGTTTAAATACTGAAGAATCTGTGAGTGACCTTCACTTGCTAAGAGTTGCAGATGTAGACATTAATTCTGAAAGACTTAATTACCCATTTACTGAAGGAAGTGGAGAATACAAGCTTGTAGGTGGTGATAGCTGGTATCCTGGAGATGAATGGAAGGGTGATGTTGCCAGAATGGTAATGTATGTTAATCTTAGTTACGGTGACGATTTTGATGAAGTTGGAAATCTAGAACTATTCCTGAAGTGGAATCGTGAGGATCCGGTTTCTGCGTTCGAATTACAGCGTAATGATGTGATTGAAGCGGCTCAGGGTAACCGTAATCCGTTTATTGATAATCCATTCCTTGCTACTCTTATCTGGGGTGGTGATGCTGCGGAAAACCGTTGGGAATAGACTTCAGAATTAGAAACTTTTATATAGAAAATTTATGTATCAAACTGTTCAATTTATACACTCTTACTGGGCCTATCTGGTTCTAATAATGCTTTTGATCGCGACCTTTAATTTTATAATTGGTTTTGCAACAAATAAGGAATATAGCGCGACCAATTTTAGAATCGCATTATTCACTTTGATCGTTTCTCATATACAGTTGCTAATAGGGATCGTGCTTTACTTTACTTCTGGCAACATGGCCAGATGGGAAGGTGGAATGGGAGAAGTTATGGGTAATGATAGTGTCAGACTTTACCTGGTAGAGCATCCATTAATGATGATCATCGCGATTGCTTTGATCACTATTGGTTATTCCAAACATAAAAAGAAACTTACTTCGAAGCCAAAATTCAAGATGCTGGCTATTTTCTACGGAATTGCTTTTCTCGTAGTACTTTCCAGAATCCCTTGGAGTGCATGGTTCTAGATGAAAAACTTCATATTTAGAAAGCCCGGTTTATACCGGGCTTTTTTTATTTTACAGCTTTTATTAAATACAGGTACACTGGGAAATGATCGCTATACCCAGGCTGATAGCCTGAGCTACCATAAGTACGCATAGGATACCCGCGGTACTGGCCACCCTGTGTAATTAGATAATGAGCGTTGAAAATTCCAGCTTTATAATACTGAAATCCTTCAGAAGTTCTATTCAATAAGCTTTCTGAAAGATAAAATTGATCGAATAAGTTCCAGGAATCACGATAAGCCAGTGTTCCGCGACCTCTTTTGAGCATGTTTTCCATAGGATTATACAGGTCCCCTTCTTTCAAATCCTGAATTTCGGCTTTAGTTTGTAGGAACTTTTTGAAGCTTTTATTGGTAGGATCATCGTTAAAATCTCCCATTCCAATAATTCTGGCTTTTGGGTCTTCCTGGTAGATAGAATCAATGATACGTTTGTTAAGCGTAGCAGCTTTTTCACGTTTGTAACTGCTTTTTGCTTCACCACCAGACCTGGATGGCCAGTGATTTACTATAAAATGAGTTTCCTGCCCCATGGCAATTCCGCTAACCACAAGTTGGTCCCTGGTGTAATCCCTTTTATCCTCATCATAGATCATCAATTTCCTGGCCTGGGAATTCGTCACAACAAACGACTGCGAACGATATAGCAGTGCCACATCGATGCCTCGCTCATCTGGAGAATCGTAATGCACGATCTTATAATTGAACTGTGCAAGGTTGGGATGTGCGATAAGATCTTCTAAAACCTTCTTATTTTCAATTTCACAAAGACCTATCACTAAAGGTGGCTTTTTGGATTCCTGAGTTCCTATTTCAGCAAGCACCCTGGAAATATTCGCTATTTTAACGTCATAACGTTCCTCGGTCCAGTTGTCTTTACCCAGAGCAGTCCTGTCATCATCAAACGTTAGCGTGTCGTCTACGGTGTCGAACAGATTCTCGACATTATAAAAGGCAATAGTTTCAATATGGTAATCTCTCATATTCTGACAATATAGGTTTTCTGAAGGAGTCACGTATAGCCCAATTACCAAATAAATCGCTGTAATATATTTCTTCAATTTTTTATCATTTTAGACCGCAATTAAAGTACTGGTTTTTTGATTATTACAGGAAAATGATTTAAAATTATCCCATATTTCGACGACGAGGCACTGAATGAATAAAACCTTTTTTTGGGTGTGTCTGTTTTCTTTGGTTTATCAAAGTTTATACGCCCAAACTCCGATCATAAGTGGTCGGATTATAGATGCAATCACCCAGGTGCCCTTACCCCAGGTTAAAATTGCAAGAGAGAATTCTTTTAATGAGACGTTCTCAGATCCTGAAGGAAAATTTTCTTTGGGAATGGAAAGTATTTCAGAAAATGAGAATATTCTCCTGTTAAGTAGATCAGGTTACCTGAGCAAAAGAATACCTGTAAGTCAGAATGGAATTATGGAGCTGGATCTTTCCACCATTTCCCTGAGTCCAGATTCCAGTCGCGATCTCACATTTCAAAATACTATAAGTCTTTCAGATGCAGAGGTAATAGACGATGAAGCCGACTTTGATAATATTTCAGGTATTCTTCAATCTACCCGGGATGCTTATCTAAGCGCCGCTGCATTTGATTTTAGTCAGACTTTTTACAGGGTACGGGGTCTTGGATCGGAATATGGCAGCTTGATGATTAATGGAGTTGAGATGAACAAAGCATTTGATGGCAGACCTCAATGGAGTAATTGGGGAGGACTTAATGATGTACAGAGAAACCAGGTTTTTAGTCCTGGTGTATCTCCTTCAGAATATGATTTTGGAGGTCTTGGTGGTACTACGAATATAATCATGCGTGCGTCACGTTTCGCTAGCGGTGGTAGAATTACTGCCTCGGGTTCTAATCGTAGTTATACCGGTAGGCTTATGGCAACTTACGCGAGTGGTGAGAAAAATAATGGCTGGTTTTATGCATTTTCTATAGGACGCCGTTATGCTAGTGAAGGTTATATGGAAGGGACTCCTTTTGACGCAAATTCTATTTACTTTGGTTTGGAAAAGATCATCAATAAGGAGCATGCACTAAATTTCACTGCGATCTATACGCCAACACTTCGTGGGAAATCTGCTCCACTTACAGAAGAGGTTGTTGAAATCAAAGGAAAACGCTATAATCCATACTGGGGTTTACAAGAGGGTGTGATTCGCAATAGTAGGATGAAAGAGATCAACGAGCCAATTTTTATGCTTAACCATTTCTGGAATCCTTCTGAAAATGTACAACTCAATACCAACCTATCTTACCAGTTTGGTGAGGTATCTAATACCCGTATAGATTATGGAGGTACTAGCTTCGTCGATTTTGATTCACAACGCACTTACCTGGGCGGAGCTTCAAATCCAGATCCTATTTATTACCAGAAGTTGCCAGGTTATTTCCTGAGATTTGAAGGTTTCGAGGATTTTCAAAAAGCTTATCTCTCGGCAAATGAATTGAGAAATAATGGACAGATTAACTGGGCAGACATTTATCAAGCCAATACTAATCCCGATGCTTTGTACGCTCTCGCGGCAGATGTCAATCAAGATCGGAGTTTGATTGCTAATAGTATTCTGAACTGGCAATTATCTTCCAGCCTGCAGCTAATTACAAGCTTTAAAGCTTCATCTCTCAAAAGTCATAATTTTGGCAGAATCGAAGATCTCTTTGGTGCAAGCAGTTTCCTAGATGTAGAGGTGTTTTCAGACTTTTCTCAGAATGACCTGCGTAATCCCGATCGAAAAGTTCTTGAGGGGGAAAGTTATAAGTACGATTATGATCTAGAAGCTCAAACGGCTGAAGTTTTTGCTCAGCTTCAAAAGCAATGTAGAAGTATGGAAATTAGTATCTCCGGGCAGGTTTCGACCTCAAGCTATAACCGTATTGGGAATTACCAGAATGAAGAATTCATGGCGAATTCTTATGGTAGTTCTAAGGATATCGATTTTCTTACTTCAGGTATAAAAACAAACCTACTTTATAAATTTTCGGGACGTCAAAGTCTGGAGTTTAATCTGGCAGCCTTTTCAAAAGCACCATTGCTGAAGAACATTTTCATTAATCCAAGGCAAAATAACGCAATTGCTCCCCGGGTTTCCGAAGAAATAATTACTGTTTCAGATCTTAGTTATCGCTATCGTACGAATCTCTTCAACTTTAGACTTACCGGCTACGTCCAGCAAATTGCGAATAGTGCCGAAGTTTCTTTTTATTATACTGATGGATTATCAGGCCTTGGAAGAGAGAATTCTACCGCTTTCGTTCAGGAGGTGCTAACCAAGATGGATAAACAATATCTTGGAATTGAACTAAGTTCAGAATATCAGGTAACATCAACGATAAAGCTGAAGCTGGCCGGAGGAAGCGGACAGTTTGTATACAGCAACAATCCTGCTCTTAGCTTGTACTCCAGTTCTTTTGAAGATTTGAATTATGAACAATCATTCCTCAAAGGCTATCGCTTACCAGGTGGTTCGCAATCTGCGTTTCAATTAGCTTTCGAATATAGGGATCCTGCATACTGGTGGTTTGGTGTTTCACAAAATTACTTTACCGGCGCATTTATAGATGTGAGTCCGTTGAATAGAACCTCCAATTTTCAAAAAGATTATGATGGTTTGGAGATCGTGGAATATGATGGGGAAGTAGCGAGAGAATTATTACGGCAAGAACAGTTTGATCCTTATTTTCTCACGAACATCATTGGGGGTAAAAGCTGGAGAATAAAGGATAAGTACCTCGGTTTATTCGCTAGTATAAATAACGCACTCAATACCAATTTTAAAACTGGTGGTTTTGAGCAGGCGCGGAATGCTAATTATACAACTTTAAAAGTGGATAGGGATCGCGAGGTTCCAATCTTCGGAAATAAATACTGGTATGGAAACGGCACCAGTTACTTTGTGAATTTAAATCTTAGATTTTAATATATGAATAAAACATGTTTGATGATTTTTCTTCTGGCTATGACTTTTCATGCTTGTGTGCCAACAGATGATTTTGAAGTCCCTGAACTTGTAGAGGACAGTATATCCATAAATGGAAGTTTTACCAGTATCGCCGCAGTGAAGGGTAATTACAAAACAGAAACTGGTGAGATTCATAATTTCAGAGATACCGATACATGGTTTGAAGCTTATGTGATAAGTGATGATTCTGGAGGTAACTTTTATAAAAAGCTCATTTTACAGGATAAGGCTCAGAATCCTCAATCAGGAATACAAATTTTGGTTGATGATAATTCTCTGCATCAAACTTATAACTTCGGAAGAAAAGTTTATGTGAAGCTCGACGGTCTTAGTCTTGGATTTAATAATGGTGTTTTACAACTAGGCATTCAGAATAGAGGAGATGTGGTGGCAATTCCTTCTTCGTTAATAGATGATTTTATCGTAAGATCTGAAATTACTTCTGAAATCATTCCCAAGAAACTTTCAATTTTTGAGTTTTCAGAAGAGACGAAGAACCTCTATGTAGAGGTGCATGACATTCAATTTGATATCAACCTGGTGCGCGAAGCAGAGAACTTTTCGTTCGCTTCTCACAGGTACGATGAGTATGATGGTGAAAGACAATTGGAAAGTTGTACAACCGGCGAGACTGCATTTTTAAGTACAAGCACTTATGCGAATTTCAGATCTTTGATGCTGCCCTCAGGTTCCGGGAAAATTAAAGGAGTTCTTAGCCGGAATTATTATGACGAACATTTTGTGATAATTGTGAATGATCCAACCGCTCTGGATTTTGATGGAGAGAGATGTGATGAGCAATTTTTTAAATGTGATTCTGAAGGTATTTTTAGTAGAAATGTTATCACAGAAGAGAATTTTGATGGTGTAACTTCCAATACAACGCTTGCCGCTAGAAAATGGACCAATATCAATGTAAGTGGAGGAGAAAAACGCTTCACTCCTACGATGGTAAACGGCAATCGTTTACTGCGAATTTCTGCTTATAATACGCTAGAGAATCCACTAGAAGCGTGGCTGGTATCCCCGGTGATCGATATCTCAAGTACCAGAGCGAATCTTGTAACTTTTGATCTTCTTGCTTCCTACGATAATGGCATGTTTTTAAAGGTGTTTTTCACTCAGGATTTCACTGGTGATCCTAGAACTACGGAGTGGAAGCTACTTGATGCCGCTATACCTTATGGACCATCAGGAGGATCTGGTAACGTCTTCAAAACTTCAGAAATAGATATTTCGTGTCTGCAAGGAAAGGTTTGGATTGGATTTAGATATTTAGGCGCTGCTCCAGATAAAACCACAACGTATGATCTCGATAATTTCAGGGTTTTGGGAAATTGAAATGGCTATGCGTAACCAATTAGTTTATCTGATTCTTTATTGCGCTTAATGATTAAGAACAACTAATTAAAGAGTACTGTTCTGGGCTTACCTAAATTAAAATTCTGGAAACCGAAATCATTGGTTTCAATCGAATTTGTTTTAAAAATATTAAGTCCCTGACCTGGGATTTCAGGATAAAAAGAAAAAGAAAGCTGAAAGTTGTTGAAAACCAGATAGTCGTTTCGAATTATAAAACCAACGCCGATGGAAGAATACAGGTCATTTGTACCGAGATTGGAGTTCTTGAGAATACCGGCAGTATAATTTAAAAAAGGGTTTAATCTAAATCCAAAAAGATCCCACGGTGAGTAGAACTGAGTTTGTAGTTCCAGTACATACTTTTCGGTTCCTGTAAGATCGCTGTCAAAACCTGCGATTCGCGCCCCGGTGGTTCTCCGGTAATCACTTCCATAACTACCATTAAATCTATTATGCTCGTCTATGCTCAAACGGTCACCTATAGAATTCATTCTGTCTACCCCGATAATGAACTGAGGTTTTACAAACTGTCTCATTTTCCATTTTTCGCCTAATCCTATGAGGTTCGTAAAATAATTTGCCTGGAAAGAATATGCGGTTTGTTCGGTTTTTGAGCCATTGAAATAACTGCCAGCTTCAAAGTTGGTGCTAATGTATCCCCAGTCGAAGTAGTTTCCAAAGGAAGCTCTGGCGCCCAGATACATCCTGGTCTGCTGATTCTTATTCTGGAATCCGCCGGTTAAAGCATATACTTTTCCCACCGGTACATCTTCAGTAATACCATCATTGAAGATATATTGATCCTGAACGAATTGCCTCGAAGATATTCCAACACTCGCCAGATATCTTGTCTCGTCTCCAAAATAGTTGATGCTGTCATATGCAGCCGAAGGGGACTCTTTAAAATTCACATCCAGAAAACCAAGGCTGGTAATAAGATTTGTACTTCGTTCCTTTTCAGAATTTCCTTTGAAAAGGCGATAGGAATGCCCCACCCAGTAATCCTGAGAAATGTATTTGAAGTTTTGATCTTCTAATTCTAAAGCCGAATCTGGTAATTCTACCTGTCTGTATTGTTCATCTACATAGAATCCTGCTGCCCATCTTGTAAATGGAGAATAAAATTCTCTTTCTATAAAAATACTTTTACGATAGAATTCATTAAAGTCGCTTTGATACCGAATTTCTCCGGTTATAAAGGTGTTCTTAATGTTCGGAACACGGTAGATACCAGAATAGGCATTTTTACCATCACTCAACCTGTTCGCAAAACTGAAATTCAGCTGGTGCCCAATCCCTACGATATTATACTCTTTAAGAGTAACCTTGTTCTCATTAGTTGAAAACACGCCCTGTGGTGTAAGACTCCACGAGTCCAGAGCCAGGATCTTTACATCTACAGAGTCAGAATTTTTAATTGCATGAGCAGTAATTTTTACTTCTCTTATATATTGCTGTGAACGCAGTAATCTTTCAGATTCATCTAAAAGCAAAGTATCCAGATCATCGTTCTCATCCAGTAAAAGAAAATTTCGAATAGCAAATTCCTTAGATTTTATATGGATTTGATTCCCGGTTCTTTCAACCCAGCTATTAGCAGTTTCCGTAGAATCTGTGAAGGAGAAACCAAATGGATCTTTTGTCTCTATTATAACATGTCTTATGGGTCTTCCTTCAAGTTCTGAATAGTCTCTGTACTGCTTCTTTACTTGCTTTTTCGGTTTTTTGGTAGTCGATTTGAATAATAACTGATGAACCCTTTTTGTAATCTTGCGCTTTTCTGAAAATCGCTCTAGTCGATCATATATATTCGTTGTATCCTTCTTCTCAGTCTTCTCGCTCTTTTCAGTTTTTTCTTCTTCCTGCGCCTGAAGTTGTAAACTAAAACATAAAATGGTGCAGACAGACCATAGAATTTTAACCATGGTCTTCTGGGAAAGGATAGAATATTTGGGGTCTTTCAACAAATTAAATCAAACCTCTTAAGGAATTTTCAACTGAATTTAGAGTGTCACGAAGTCAATCAAGGTCAAATTCATGCTGCCTCAATATTATGAAATCTAATTTGTTCTGTGCAAGCTTTACGCCAATTCTTCTTTCTTCTCTCTAAAATCCAAAGGCTCAAGTACTTTCAGAGCTTTATCAATAGAATTTATCCTGTCAAAAGTAAGCAACAGTCGTAGTCCATTTCGGGTTTGTTTCTCCTTCATGGTACAGTTTTGCTTGTGGGTTTGCACATATTGCAGCACCTTGGTGAAGTTGGCAGTTTGATAGAACCTTGAATTTTGATCTGCTATAAAATAACCAACCATTTTATTCTTTTTCAACACCACTCTTTCAAGTCCTATTTTGGCAGCGATCCATTTGATTCGTACAGAATTTAGAAGATCAACGGCTTGTGTTGGTAATTCACCAAACCTGTCTTCCAGCTCCGCTTCAAATTTTAGCAGTTCTTCTTCCGTAGAAAGCTCGTTCAGTTTAGTGTATAAATTCAGTCTCTCTGCGATATTATTGATATAATCATCAGGGAACAGTAATTCGAAATCGGTATCGATCTGAGTATCCTTTACAAAATCTTTCAATTCCACATCTTCGGTTTCAGCATAAAGATCACGGAATTCGTTTTCTTTTAATTCCTCGATCGCTTCGTTCAGGATCTTCTGGTAGGTATCGAACCCAATATCGTTGATGAATCCGCTCTGGTCTCCTCCAAGTAGGTCACCGGCGCCACGAATCTCAAGATCTTTCATGGCAATGTTGAATCCACTTCCCAGTTCAGAGAACTGTTCCAAAGCTGTAATTCTTTTACGCGCATCTTCGGTCATTACTGAGTATGGCGGAGTAATAAAATAACAGAATGCCTTTTTATTGCTACGTCCAACCCGGCCACGCATCTGGTGGAGATCTGATAATCCAAAGTTATTTGCGTTGTTGATAAAGATCGTATTAGCTTCAGAAACATCAAGTCCGCTTTCAACGATAGTAGTAGAGACGAGCACATCAAATTCTCCATTGATAAAGCTCAGCATTAATTTCTCCAGTTTCTTACCTTCCATTTGTCCGTGTCCAACCCCAATTTTGGCATCTGGAACCAGTCTCTGGATCATTCCCGCAACTTCCTTGATATTCTCCACTCTGTTGTGGATAAAGAAAACCTGTCCGCCACGCTGAATTTCATAAGAAACGGCATCACGAATGGTTTCTTCAGAAAATCGAATAATATTTGTTTCTATAGGATAACGGTTCGGGGGCGGAGTGGTGATCGTAGAAAGATCCCTTGCCGCCATCAAGCTGAATTGTAGCGTTCTTGGAATTGGCGTCGCGGTTAGAGTAAGTGTATCTACGTTTTCACGAATCGTTTTGAGTTTATCTTTTACAGCAACACCAAATTTTTGTTCCTCATCGACAATCAACAGGCCAAGATCTTTAAATTTAACGGCTTTACTTACCAGCTGGTGTGTACCAATAATAATATCCACTTTCCCATCGGCCAGATCTGCCAGGGTTTCGCGGCGTTCTTTTGCGGTTCTAAACCTGTTCAAATAATCGATTCTTACCGGGAAATCTTTCAATCTTTCGGTAAAGGTTTGATGGTGTTGAAAAGCAAGAATAGTAGTAGGAACCAGGATCGCCACCTGCTTGTTATTGTCTACCGCCTTAAATGCAGCACGAATCGCGATTTCCGTCTTTCCGAAGCCAACGTCCCCGCATACAAGCCTGTCCATAGGTCTCTCACTTTCCATATCCTCCTTTACCGCTGCCGTAGCCGAGCTTTGATCTGGCGTGTCTTCATACATAAAAGAAGCTTCCAGTTCATGCTGAAGATAAGAGTCGGGATCGTATTTAAAACCTTTTTCGAGTCTGCGTTTCGCGTATAGTTTTATAAGATCGTAAGCAATATGTTTTACACGAGCTTTCGTCTTTTTCTTCAGGTTTTTCCAGGCGTTGCTTCCAAGTTTGTAGATTTTAGGCGGCTTCCCGTCTTTTCCGTTAAACTTCGAAATTTTGTGTAGCGAGTGAATGCTCAAGTAAAGGATATCGCGTTCGCCGTAGATCAATTTGATCGCTTCCTGTTTCTTTCCTTCCACATCGATCTTCTGGAGTCCGCCAAATTTCCCTATTCCGTGGTCAATATGTGTTACATAATCACCCACCTCAAGATTCGTAAGTTCCTTAAGCGTGATCGCCTGTTTCTTGGCATACCCATTTTTCAGATTAAATTTATGGTAGCGCTCAAAGATCTGGTGATCTGTATAGCAAACCATTTTTGAATCTTCATCGATAAAACCCTGAAACATGCTAAAAACCGGGGTCTGATAATCTACCTTTTGATCCTGATCTTCGAGAATATCGTTAAACCTGCGTGCCTGCTGATCACTTACACAACAAATAAAATTCTTGTAACCTGCTTCCTGATTTTCTACCAGGTTTTCAATAAGTAGATCGAACTGTTTATTAAAGGAACGTTGTGGCTTGGTATGATATTGTATTTCAGTCTTAGGCTTAAGAAATGCCGTATTACTAAGTTCTACCGCGGTAAAATTGAGTAGTTCCTTTTTTATAAGTTCACCATCTGCAAACAATTCTGAAGGTTCACTGTGTTTTACTTCTTCGGAAAGTTTTTCAAAAGCTTCTTTAGCTTTACTGAAGAGCTTGTCTGCCTGCGCAGAAAGCAGATCCAGATTTTTTATGAATACAGCGGTATCTGCTGAAATATATTTTAGAAAACTTTCCCTGATCTCATTGAGCTGTTTATTCTCAACATTGGGCATTACCGAAATCTTCTTTTTCTTATCTGTAGAAAGCTGGGTTTCCACATCAAAGGTCCGGATGCTGTCTACTTCATCCCCGAAAAATTCTATTCTATAGGGCTCATCATGACTAAAGCTAAAAACATCAATAATTCCACCTCTCACTGAAAACTCCCCAGGTTCTGTGACGAAATCCACTCTTTTAAACTGATATTCAAAAAGGACTTCATTTACAAAATCGATAGAAAGTTCATCGCCTACAGATATTTTCAGAGTACTTCGGTCCAGTTCCTTTCGTGTAACTACTTTTTCAAAAAGAGCATCTGGATAGGTGACAATTATCGCAGGTTTTTTACGGGAATTTATACGGTTAAGCACTTCAGCACGTAATAAAACATTTGCATTATCAGTCTCCTCGATCTGGTAAGGTCTTCTATAAGAACCGGGATAAAAAAGAACATTCTTTTCGCCCACCAGCTGCTCAAGATCGTTTAAATAATATGCTGCTTCTTCCTTGTCATTGAAGATCAGCAAAAACGGTCGTTGCACATCTCTAAAAGCGCCGGCAGTCACGAAAGATAACGCAGAGCCAACGAGTCCTCTTAGATGAATGTTAGCGGTTTTATTTTCAGAATAAGCAAGGGCATTTTGCAATTCCCGTTGCTGTGGGGATTGTGCAAAATTCTGGGCGATAAGTTTTTTACTCATTAGCGCAAATATAAATTCAAGTAGACTGCCTTACAACCAGATGATACATTTTTAACGATTAAATAGCATACCCGGGATTTTACCAAATTGATAACACAAGAACCGCCATGCATTCTATAACTTCCCCTGAAAATTATGCATGGACCATAAAAAGCTAGCTTACTTCTTTGCCAGGATCACGCTGGGAGTAAATTTCAGTATCCATGGAGTGGTTCGAATGCCAAAACTCAAAAGGTTTGCTGAAGGAATAATGAAAGGTTTCGAAGGGACTATGCTTCCAGAATTTATGGTGATCCCCTTCGCTTACGCAATCCCTATAGTGGAATTAATTTTGGGGATAATGTTATTACTGGGGCTATATACGAATAAAGCGCTGGCAACTTCAGCAATATTAATGATTGTTCTAATTGCAGGTAATGCTTTTAAGGAAGACTGGGGAGCTGTTAGTACCCAGATGTTGTATGCTCTATATATTTTTTTCCTGATCTTTTATCAGGAGAATAATTCGTGGAGTCTTATAGCTAACAGGAAAACTAACTAGAGAATTACAAGTAGAGAAATAAAATTATGGGAATCGATAAATTTGATGTGTTTGTTATTGGAACCGGGACTGCCGGGAAAAGTGTTGCGAAAGAATGTGTGGAGGCTGGGTTAAAAGTTGCGATAGCAGACAATCGCGAGTTCGGAGGAACCTGTGCAAATCGCGGATGCGATCCCAAAAAAGTTCTAGTGGGTCTTACAGAGATACTGAACAGGTCTCAGAATATGCTGGGAAAGGGTATCAAAAGGATGCCAGAATATAGCTGGAAGGACCTTCAGGATTTCAAGAAAAAATTTGTGGACGCTGTACCTGCCGCTACAGAGCAGGATCTTGAAGCATTGGATATCAAAATGTATCATCAATCTCCAAAATTCCTCGATGAATCTACGATCTCAGTAGAAGGGAAAACTGTGAAATTTGACAAGCTGGTCATAGCAACCGGGATGAAGCCTTTAGAATTGCCTATTCCAGGACGGGAACTGGCAATCAACAGTGATGACTTTCTGGAATTGAAAGAATTACCTGAAACCATGATCTTTATTGGTGCGGGTTATATAGGAATGGAGTTCGCTCATATTGCTGTCAGATGCGGTGCTGAAGTGACCATCGTTGATAGCGAAGAATCACCTTTGAGTAATTTTGATGAGGATATGGTTAAATACCTGAAGGAATCTTCAGAAGAGCTGGGGATTAAGTTTGTAATGAATGCGAGGGTAGAGGAGATAGAGAAGCTTCAGAAGAACCTGAGAGTTACGGCGGATCAGAACGGTAAGAAGGTGGAGCTCAAAGCCAGATGTGTTGTAAACGCAGCCGGCCGTGTGCCTTCCATTGATGAACTGGAGTTAAAACAGGGCAATGTAGACTTCTCGAAAAGAGGAATACTGGTCAATAAAAATCTTCAGAGTATTTCAAATCCAAATGTTTATGCCTGTGGAGATGTTTCTGCGAGTGAAGGTTTACCGCTAACGCCACTTGCATCCCAGGAAGCACGGGTTGTTACCGCAAATATTATGGATCTGGATAGACCGCATGAGTATGATTATCCACCACAACCTTCAGTTGTATTTACGCTTCCTAATGTAGCTTCCGTAGGATTAAATGAGAAAGAGGCGAAAGAAAAAGGTTATGATTTTCGGGTGAAGATGAGTGATGCCAGTGATTGGTTTAATTCAAAACGCATCAATGAGAAAGTTTATGCGTATAAGACGCTGGTAGATAACGAGACCAACCTGGTTCTGGGTGCTCATCTGGTAGGTAACGAAGCTAGCGAAACCATCAATATGTTTGTGATGGCGATGTGTGGAAAACTGGACTGCGGGACTTTAAAAGGTATGATCTTTACATATCCAAGCTGGTCCAGTGATATTAAATCGATGATCTAATTACTAATCACCTTTCATCATACGATATAATGGCTGCTGTTTTCTATTCTTGAAACCGTGGTAGGAAATGTTTAAAAAGATAAGGAGAGCTCCTGCTGCGGCTGAGTAGGCGATCACATCGTACTGTCCTATTTGCTTTACGTAAATTCCGATCAGAGCCCAAACTCCAACCGCAGCAAATTCGCGCATATTTCGTTTATAGATCATCGTGATATTTAGAGCAACTGTAATCAGGATCATTAAGAGCGTCCATTGAACCTCAGAAAGGAAAGCTCCATCCCAGCCGGTTTCTTTCAACCATGCTGCGGTATTGGCAATTGCTGCTACTGCGATCCATCCTGAATATAAACAAATAGGCCACCAGTAGAACGCAATGATCTTAAATGGCGGATCTGTTAATTCCATTTCTGTATTGATAATGATCTTACATAATTTCGCCAGGATCAGGAACATAATAACAACAGAAAGGCCCGGAAAGTCATACAACCAGGCAAGGCTCCACAAACAAGTACCAATATTGGCAACAATAAACCAGAATTTTGTCCTTTTGATAAACTTCGTGTGTTCTCCCTTGCCAAAGGCCTGAATAAGCATATACACAGAAAAGGCTATTAGAGACAGGAATATCACACCCCAGATTGAAAAAGCATACCCGGCCGGAGTAAAAAGATTACTGTATTTATCACTCATTTCTCCAATCGTCTTACCATTGATCTCACCAGTCTGGGTGTAGTAGGTGAAAGCGATGGTGATGATAACAGAAATAAAATTGGCTACAGCTAGTTTCTTGATCATAAGAATGGGGGATTATTGAATGGGTATCACTTCTTTCCCGGTTATAGCGAATATACGATCTCCATCTTCAGGTTGCATAAAATAATTCCCGGTAAATTCTCCAAATGCGGGGAAGATCATCTGGTTAGTGCTTTTGTAAAAACAAGGCAATTTCAGCATTTGTCTGCCAAAACCAAATAGTTTATATCCCGGGTGAATATGTCCGCATAAATTGAATAAACCTTCATGCTCTTTAGGATGGTGTGTCAGTATGAATTTTTCAATTTTTAATTCCTGATAGATCTGTATGCCGAGTTCCTGGTAACGTAGTGGCGAAATTATATCATGGTTTCCGGCAACCAGGTGAACCTGATTATCGATAGAAGTAACCCATTCTTCAAAGATTTGCCATTCCATATTAAGCGATGAATGGAATAGGTCACCAAGAAAAATGATATGCTCGGGATCAAAGTCTTTCCGTATTCTATCCAGCCTGTCGAAATTTTCTACGATCGCCTGGTAGGGTACTGCGCTTCCATGTTTTCTGAAGTGTGATACCTTTCCAAGATGAACATCTGCCACCAACAGGATCTCCTGTTCCGGCCAGTACGCAACGCCTAGCGGATGCAGTACGAAGTCCTGTTCCAGGATACGTATATTGATATTCATATTATAGTGAGCATAAAATTTCAGCTGCCTTCTCCAATGTTTCATTTGTTTTAGCAAAGCAAAAGCGAAGCTGAGAATGATCTTTTTCGTCTATATTAAATACTGAAACCGGGATAGCTGCAAGTTGATGTTGCTTCACCAGTCTTTCCGCAAAATCGGTATCTTTTTCTGTAGTAATTTCTGAAAAATCCAGTAATTGGAAATAGGTGCCTTTTGACGGTTTGCTACTGAATTTTGAACCGGAAATAAGTTTTAAAAAAGTATCTCTTTTTTCCTGGTAAAAACCTGAAAGATCGAGATAATTTTCCGGTTGCTTCAGGTATTCTGCATAGGCACGTTGCATAGGATGATTTACAGAAAAAGTGGTGAGTTCATGGATTTTCCTGATCTCTTTCATCAGCTCTTCAGGAGCTACACAATAACCGGTTTTCCATCCGGTATTATGAAATGTCTTTCCGAAGGAGCCACAAACAATACTTCTTTTCGAAAGTTCTGAAAACCTGGAAGCACTTTGATGAATCGTCCCATCAAAAATTAAATGCTGGTATACCTCGTCACTCAGTAATATGATGTTAGTATCCTTCAGCAGTTCTTGCAATTTCAACATATCTTCTTCGGAAAGTACGGTGCCCGTTGGATTATGCGGAGTATTGATGATGATCATCCTGGTGCGATTTGTAATAGCATTGGCAACTTCTTCCCAATCCACCTTATAATCACTGCCTTTCAGCTGGATCTGTACAGGGATACCTCCTGCTAACTGAATTGTTGGCTCATACGAATCGTAAGCCGGCTTCAGTACGATGACCTCATCATCTTTTTGCACCAAGGCCGTTATGCTATTGTAAAGAGCTTCTGTCGCTCCTGAGGTAATCGTAATTTCGGATTCAGGTTTGTAATATCTTCCGTAGAGATCATTAAATTTCTGGGAAATCATTTCACGTAGTTCCAAAACTCCGGCATCTGGAGGATACTGATTATGACCATCCCTCATAGCTTTGGTCACAAGGTCTTTAAGTTTATGATCGGTTTCGAAATTAGGAAAGCCCTGAGAAAGATTGATGGCATCGTATTGCTGCGCCATTTTACTCATCACAGAAAATATACTGGTTTTACTTCCGGGTAATTTCGATTCCAACTTCATAGACTTTATTGCAATTATTGATTTTAAGGTATAAAAAATCCCGAACTAAAACAGTCCGGGATTTCTATTTATGTTGATGCAAAGGTTTATTTAACCGATGCTTTCAGGTAATCTCTGTTCATTCTCGCGATGTTCTCTAGAGAAATTCCCTTAGGACATTCAATCTCACAGGCTCCCGTATTTGTACAGTTACCAAATCCTTCTTTATCCATTTGCTCTACCATGGCCAACACTCTACGGTCTGCTTCAACTTCACCCTGAGGTAATAGAGAGAACTGACTAACTTTTGCTGAGGTGAACAACATTGCACTTGCATTTTTACAAGCGGCAACACAGGCTCCACAACCAATGCAGGTCGCAGCATAAAAAGACATATCTGCACTTTCCTTATCTACTGGAATCGAGTTAGCATCCTGGGTGTTTCCTGAAGTATTTACAGAAATATACCCACCAGCCTGCTGAATTCTGTCAAAAGAGGTGCGGTCTACTACAAGATCCTTTATTACCGGAAAAGCTTTAGCTCTAAATGGTTCGATCACAATAGTATCACCATCCTTGAATTTTCTCATATGCAACTGGCAGGTGGTCACTCCACGATCTGGACCGTGAGGTTCTCCATTGATCTGCAGGTTACATGAACCACAAATACCTTCCCTACAGTCATGATCAAATGCTACAGGCTCGTCACCCTTAGCGATCAACTGCTCGTTAAGCACGTCCATCATTTCCAGGAAAGACATATCGTCAGATATATCGGTAACCTGGTATGTGGTCATTTTTCCTTTAGTTTCGGCGTTTTTCTGGCGCCATATTTTTAATGTAAGGTTCATACTTTTAGTATTGAATAATTAGAAATGAGATTGTTCGAAACGAATCCCAGATCTCAAATCTATTTATAACTCCTTGTTTTTACTTCGATATCCTCGTAATCAAGTTCCTCCTTATGAAGTATCGCATCGGCCGGTTTCCCAGTATATTCCCATGCGGCTACATACATAAAGTTCTCGTCATCTCTAAGTGCTTCTCCTTCTTCGGTTTGATGCTCTTCTCTAAAGTGACCACCACAGCTTTCTTCCCTGTGTAGTGCATCCTTCGCGAACAATTCTCCAAGTTCAAGGAAATCTGCAACACGACCTGCTTTTTCAAGTTCAGCATTCATTTCGTTCGCAGTACCTGGTACTCGAACATCCTTCCAGAATTCTTCTCTCAATGCCTGAATTTCAGAAATAGCTTCCTTCAATCCGGTAGCATTTCTTGCCATTCCTACTTTGTTCCACATAATCTTTCCTAAGATCTTATGGAAGTGATCTACAGATTTTGTTCCGTTAGTGTTTACCAGCTTTTCCAGTTGAGCTCTAACCTCGTTTTCAGCAGCTTCAAATTCAGCAGTATCAGTTGGGATCGCTCCGGTTCTGATATCTTCTGAAAGTGAATGTCCAATAGTATAAGGAAGAACAAAATATCCATCTGCAAGACCCTGCATCAATGCAGAAGCTCCCAGTCTGTTGGCTCCGTGATCTGAGAAGTTAGCTTCCCCGATTGCGAAACATCCTGGAATCGTAGTTTGTAGATTATAGTCAACCCAAACACCACCCATAGTATAATGTACCGCTGGATAGATCATCATTGGAGTTTCGTAAGGATTTTGATCTACGATCTTCTCGTACATCTGGAAAAGGTTACCATATTTGGCTTCCACAACTTCCTTACCTAGTTTTTGAATATCGGCATCTGAAGGATTGTTCAGTTTTTTGGTAGTAGCTGCTTCCTTACCATATCTCATGATCGCAGCGCTAAAGTCCAGGTAAACTGCTTCTCCAGTTTTATTTACCCCAAAACCAGCATCGCAACGCTCCTTGGCTGCTCTGGAAGCTACATCACGCGGCACCAGGTTACCAAAAGCTGGATATCTTCTTTCCAGGTAATAATCTCTTTCTTCTTCTGAAAGTTCCGTCGGTTTTTTCTTACCGGTACGAATTGCCTCAGCGTCTTCTTTTTTCTTCGGAACCCAGATTCTACCATCATTTCGAAGTGATTCAGACATCAACGTCAATTTTGACTGGTGATCTCCTGAAACTGGAATACAGGTTGGATGAATTTGTGTAAAGCAAGGATTTGCGAAATAAGCTCCTTTCTTATGTATTTTCCAGCTAGCTGTAACATTACTTCCCATTGCATTGGTAGAAAGGAAGAATACGTTTCCATATCCCCCTGAAGCGATTACAACTGCATGAGCAGAATGTCTCTCCAGTTCACCAGTAACCAGGTTTCTGGCAATGATTCCTCGAGCTTTTCCATCTACTTTCACCACATCAAGCATTTCATGCCTGTTGAAAGTCTGGATCTTTCCACGGTTGATCTGGCGGTTCATTGCTGAATATGCTCCAAGTAACAACTGCTGTCCAGTTTGTCCTTTAGCGTAAAAGGTTCTTGAAACAAGAACTCCACCGAAAGAACGGTTATCTAAAAGTCCACCATATTCACGTGCGAATGGCACTCCCTGCGCCACACACTGGTCAATGATGTTTCCAGATACTTCTGCCAGACGATAAACGTTGGATTCTCTCGAACGGTAATCTCCACCTTTGATAGTATCATAGAAAAGACGGTAAACTGAGTCACCATCTCCCTGATAGTTCTTGGCTGCATTGATACCTCCCTGAGCTGCGATCGAGTGAGCTCTACGTGGAGAATCCTGGTAGCAAAATGTTTTTACGTTATATCCAAGTTCTGCGAGCGTTGCTGCTGCGCTTCCCCCGGCTAAACCTGTACCCACTACGATCACGTCTATATTACGTTTGTTCGCAGGGTTTACAAGATTGATATCGTTTTTATGATTAACCCACTTTTCTGCCAATGGGCCTTTAGGTGCATTTGATTCAAATATTCCCATAGCTTAAATTTTTTCTAGTACAAAGTGAATGTAAAAAGGAATAACAGCGAATGCGAGCGGTACTAAAACTGCAAAAGCATAACCTGTTTTTCTAATAAATCCATTGTACTTAGGATGATTAACACCAAGTGATTGAAATCCACTTGAGAACCCGTGTGACAGGTGAAAACCTATTGCCAGCATCGCTACTGCATAGGCGATTGCCCAGAGTAAACCATATTGTGCATCCTGAAAGGTTTTGATCGTCAGGGTATAAAGATCTTTAACTTCCTCGCCGTTTGCCGTGGTGTAGTAAGTATCATCAAGACCTCCAAACTTCATTTCTGCCCAGAACATGCTCATGTGAATTACGATGAATGCAAGAATAACCGTTCCAAGGATTCCCATGTTTCTCGAAGACCATTTACTGTTGGTAGATGGTTTAAAGTTTACATATCCCTGTGGTCGTGCTTTACGATTGTGGATCGTAAGTAACAATCCATCGATTGCATGAAAAATGATACTAATGTACGTTACGTAGGATAACACTTTAACCGCAGGATTGGTTGTCATGAATAACGCGTATTCATTAAACTGGTCTTTTGCCATATCACTAACAGGTAGTAGAAGTTGCAGATTTCCAAATAAGTGACCTACTAAAAACAGGCACAGAAAAAGGCCGGTGAAAGCCATCCAGTATTTTTTTGCCAGTGATGACTTTAAAAGCGCAGATTTCGCCATAAATGTTTAGAATTATTTTTATATAAGTGCAACAAAAATACGCTTCATTCTAATTTTTAACAAGCTTTCCAAGTCTTTTTCCTGTCTATTTAGACTTAATTTAAAGTACTTTATAATTTGTTGAATCTTTGAAATACAGCGGCTTCCCGAAATCCATTTTCAACGTTTGTTAAATTCAATTTTAGCATGAGTCTGAGGGTTTTAGCAAAAGCTTAACTGAGGCTCCATATCAAAATTTTGTAATCTCACTTTTCACTGAAAAGTTTATGAAAGAAAGAACCGAGAAATTAATTCAGAAATTATCCGAAACATTCGAGGGAGATCCATGGTTTGGGCAATCCCTGATGCGGAAACTGGAGAATGTACCCTACATCATCGGTTATAAAACCTGTATTCCTAAATCACATAGCGTAGCTGAAATTGTTGCCCATCTTATTTGCTGGAAAAATTTTGTGTACGAAAAGCTCAAGAATAATGAGGATTTTGATATCACTATAGATTCTGAAATGGACTGGCCAGAAATCAAGATCCATAGCAAAAAAGAATGGGAGGAATTAAAAAGAGACCTTGTTTCGGCTCAATTCCGTATTTATGAAGCTTTGCGTGAAAAACCTGATGATTCTTATCTAACGGCTAACGTAAGCGGTCGGGAATATGATATGGAATATCTTATTCTGGGAATTCTTCAGCATGATATTTACCATCTTGGACAAATAGGTTTGATTGAAAGTCAGTTAAATAAAACCGAATCTGATAGCGGTGTATTCAAAGCTTAGTACATGGATTTTATAGATTATTATAAATTACTGGAACTGGAGAGATCAGCTTCTCAAGCTGATATAAAAAAAGCTTATCGAAAGCTGGCCAGGAAATACCATCCAGATCTTAATCCAGATAATAAGGATGCGCAGATAAAATTTCAGCAGATCAATGAGGCGCATGAAGTTTTAAGTGATCCTGAAAAACGTAAGAAGTATGACGAATACGGCAAAGACTGGAAACATGCAGATCAATTTGAGGAAGCTAAACGACAACAACAGGCTTCCGGTGGATTTGGTGGAGGTTTTCAGGGTGGTGGCCAGCGATCCTATTCTGGAAATTTTGAAGATGATACCTTTTCAGATTTTTTTGAGCAAATGTTTGGTGGGAGAGCCAGAGCTTAGGGCGCCAATAGAGGAGCACATTTTAAAGGTCAGGATTTCAATGCGAACTTACAATTGCGCTTAAGTGAGCTCTATAAAGATCAAAAACAAACGCTTACCGTCAATGGTAAATCTATAAGACTTACAATTCCCGCAGGTGTTGAAAACGGTCAAACGATAAAAATAAAAGGACACGGTGGCCCGGGAGTTCAGGGTGGTCCAAAAGGAGATCTGTTCATCACGTTCCAGGTTTTAAATGATACTGACTTCCGTAGAGAAAAAGAACATCTATATGCTACAGAAAGTATCGCCTTAACTACTGCAATCCTTGGAGGAGAACTAAAAGTGAAAACTTTTGATGGTGAAGTGAAATTGAAAGTAAAGCTTGGAACCGAAAATGGCAGTAAAGTGAAATTGAAAGGAAAAGGTTTTCCGAAGTATAAAAAGAAGGATCAGTTTGGAGATCTTTTTATCACTTACCAGGTTGATATACCGAAGGATCTGACCGAAGAGCAAAAGGAGCTGTTTCAGAAACTTAAAAACATTGGCTTATGAAAGAGGAAGATTTAATCCCAGCAGAGGAAATTTGTGTTCGTTACAAGGTCGAACGTCAATTCGTTACGTCCCTTAAGGATAGCGGAATCATTGAGATCGTGACGGTGCAGGAAACTGAATACATACATTGTGATCATCTGGCTCAATTTGAAAAAATGCGCAGGTTACATGAGGAGCTTGAAATAAATGTGCAGGGACTTGAGGCGATAAGTCACTTGTTAGGAAAAGTAGAGCAATTACAATCTGAGAATATAAAGCTCAGGAACAGGTTGGGTCTCTACGAGTAGTTTATAGCTCAATTTGATAAAGCATAAGTTCTGCAGGATCCCTCGGAATTTTAATATTCTCTTTGTGCTTAAAACCCAGTTTCTCTAATAACTTTTGTGAACCCGTGTTGTCAAGTCTTGTTATTGACTGAAGCGTTTTTAAGCTGAACACATTTTTTGCTGCCTCCACCAGTTTGATAGTAGCTTCAGAAGCATAGCCCTTACCTTCATACTCCGGAAGAAAGGCGAAACCCAGGTCAATTTCCTGAAGTCCTTCCCGATCATACAGACCACAAGCACCAATCTTGAAATTGTCCACTTTTCGAATCACACAATAATTGGAAATTCCCAATTCATTTAATTGCGGCAGCATTCTGTCCTTAATATAAACTCTGGCATCTTCAGTATTTCGCAGATTGCGATCTCCAATAAACTGAAGCCATTTGGGAGAATTGTAAAGCTGGAAAATAAAAGCATCATCATCCAGAGACATAGGTCTCAATAATAATCGCTCAGTTTCAAAGCTTCGAAATTCTCCCAATTATCCCAGGTTTTTTTATTTTACTTCAAAAGTAGATTCAGTAGTAGAACCTTTCAGTTCAAGGATCATTTTATAATTGCCTTTTGGAATATAGAATTTCTCGTCTTCAGCTTTAGAAATACTGGTTTTTTCATCCTGCTTCTCCAATTTTTTAGCTGAAGCTTCTGTAATACTAAGATCATAAGATCCGGTATTAAAGCCTTTATCTGCCTCGATATTCATCGTTTGCAAGGTAGTTCCATCTTCAGTTTGTATCTTCAATTTCCCACTTCCTTTTTTTGAAGTATAATAGGTAAATCCAAGTTCAGGAGTATAAGGATCCATCCATTTGCTATAGGAATTCCCCCATCTGTTACTGAACCTGATCTCTTTTTCCGAAGAAATCGTAAGTGCACTTTTGATATCGTCCATATTCATCGCTGCAATTTCAGAAATATCTGCGATATAAAGTGAACGACCATGAGTTCCCACAACCAGATCCTGTTCTTCTTCCTGAACTCGAAGATCGTGAACTGCTACATTAGGAAAATTGGTGCTAAATGCCTGCCAGCTATCACCGCGATCCAGGCTTACATATAGTCCGTTATCTGTTCCTAAATAAAGCACATTCTCATTGGATGGGTCCTCCCGAATGACGTTTACAGATGATGTTGGTAAGTTCGCACTGATGTCTTTCCAGTTCTTTCCGGAATCTTCAGAGACATATACATAAGGCTTAAAATCATCAGATCTATAACCATTTAAACTGGCATAAACACGATCCTTAGAATGTTCAGAAGCGATCACACGCGAAACCCAAAGGTCCTGTGGAAGATCTGCACTTAATAATTTCCAGTCTGCACCGGCATTATCACTTCCGTAGATATAACCATCATCACTTCCAGTATAAAGTTTTCCGAATTGAAATGGAGATTCAGAAATTGTAGCCAGAGTTCCATAAGGTACATTTCCGTCTTTGCCACCACCGGTAAGATCTTTCGAAATACTGGTCCAGCTTTCCCCTTGATCCATACTACGCATCAACTTATTTCCACCCATATAAAGGATGTCCTGGTTGTGAGAAGATAGAAGAATGGGCGTTTGCCAGTTGTAACGATAAGGACTTTCGCCTAATTCGTGTTTTGGATGTATATAAAGACGCTCGCCAGTTTCTCTGTTTATTCTAAAATAATTTCCAAACTGAAAACCGGTATATACAATATCAGAATTTCTGGAATCGATCTCCACCTGCATTCCATCACCGCCCATAATACTTTTGTAGTTGTAGTCTCCGGAAGCGGCCCATCCATTGCTTTCAGTATTCGTGTGTGGTCCAACCCATACGCCGTTATCCTGAAGTCCGCCATATACATTATACGGCTTTTCATTGTCTACATTGACCGTGTAAAATTGCCCAACTGAAGGTGAGTTGTTCTTTACCCAGTTTTCCCCATCATCATAGGAAATATTAATTCCGCCGTCATTCCCGTCAATTAAGTGTCCGCTTTTTTCTGGATTGATCCACAAAGCGTGATGATCTGCATGTACATTTTGAGCATCGATAGAAGTAAAGGTTTTACCTCCATCTTTGGATTTTAGAATCGGCACTCCATATATATAGATCGCATTTTCATCCTGTGGATCCACATGCACCATCCCGAAATAATAACCATAACTATAATAAAGGTCATCCAGGTAATCCTCATGGGTGATCTTCCAAGTTTTTCCCGCGTCTGTACTTTTATAGACCTGTGCTCCAATTACGGGCGTATCGAAAAGCTGAGTATTGGCATCTTCAAGGTACGTGGCAAGATCCTGAGGTTTTGCCTCGTCTTTCCGGATCATTTCCTTCACTTTCTCTGCGGAATATTTCTTCTGAAAATCATTCGATCTTAGGTAAGTCTCCAGTTCCTTATCATCAAGCTTCAGAAAAGCAGATTTCTTCATATTTCTGAAATCCTCTTTTACAAGTCCGCTTTTATCTGAAGATTTCTTGTCTTCAGACTTTCTTCGATCCTGATTATCTACTATGGCGTAGATAGTATTGGAATCGTACACAGAAAGTCCAATTCTTCCTACTCCGTCACCTGTTGGAAAACCGGAAGCTTCGGTAGAGATCTTCGTCCAGCTATCCCCGGCATCGGTACTTTTATAAATCCCACTGTTTTCACCACTTTCTCTAAAATCCCATGCTTTACGATCCTTGTCCCAGGCAGCCGCATACATTTCGTTGTAGTTTTCAGGATTTACCGCAACATCGATGATCCCGGTCTGCTCATTAATAAAGAGATTTTTGTTCCAGGTTTTTCCACCATCGGTAGTTTTATAGATCCCACGTTCATTGTTCGAGGAGTAGAGGTGACCAGTTACGCCCACTACCACTTCATCGGGATTTTCAGGATTAATTAGAATTCTACTGATATGATGTGAATCTGGAAGACCCATGAATTCCCAGGTTTCTCCCTGGTCTGCCGACTTCAATAAACCTATCCCGGCGTAGGAAGAACGGGAAGCATTCACCTCACCGGTTCCAACCCAGATCGTACCAGAATTCCAGTCTACAGCGATATCGCCAATATTCTGCGAAGGACTGTTGTCCATTACCGGCTTAAACGAAATCCCGTTATTATTAGTGTACCATAGACCACCGGTTGCATACGCTGCATAGAATTCAGTTGGATCTTCAGGATTCACTGCGAAATCTGTGATACGGCCACTCATAACACTAGGTCCAATATTCTGAAGCGGAATGTTCTTTACGATGGATTGCTGGTGTAGTACCTGTTTTTGTTGAAAGCCTTCTTGTAAAGCTTCTCCGCTAGTAGCAGTTTGTTGTGCAATAATAGGAGAGATCCCCATCAAAAAAGCACCAAGAAAATGGTAAGTTTTTTTCATAATTTTTATTGTAGTGCTTAAAAATAGCAAAACCCGGGCATACCTAAAATTTTAAACGCCTTTAATGGCTTTTGGAGTCAAATCCCTTAATTTTGAAGAAATTGAAAAATACTGTTTATGAAATATGATCGAATAGATTCAAAACTCTTTATAAAGAACCGTAAGAACTTTATGGACAAAATGAAGTCTAAAAGTCTGGCGGTTTTTAATTCAAATGATATTTATCCAATTGGAGCAGACAGCACCATGCCTTTTCAGCAAAACAGAGACATCTTTTACCTGAGTGGAGTAGACCAGGATGAGAGTATTCTGGTCCTGTTTCCAGATGCTCCGGAAGAGAAGCATAGAGAAATCCTTTTTCTAACTGAAACCAATGAACATATTGCGGTTTGGGAAGGAGCTAAACTTACTAAAGAAGATGCATTTGATGTAAGCGGTATTCGCACAGTTTACTGGATGAAAGACTTCGAGAAAGTATTTTTTGAAGTGATGACCCAGTGCGATACGGTATACTTAAATACAAATGAGCACTATCGTGCCAATCATGATACCCAAACCAGGGATGATCGTTTTATCAAGTGGTGTAAGGATAAATATCCTGCTCACCAGGTGGCGAAAGCTAACCCGATCCTGCAAAGACTAAGGTCTGTCAAAGATCCTATCGAACTTGATCTAATGCAGAAAGCATGTAATATTACTGAAAAAGCTTTCCGTAGAACTTTAGGTTTTGTAAAGCCTGGAGTTTGGGAATACGAGATCGAAGCGGAGTATTATCATGAAATGATTCGTAACAGATCTAAGGGTTTTGCATACACACCAATTATCGCCAGCGGTAACAGTGCCAATGTTTTGCATTACGTAGAAAATAATAGACAGTGTAAAGCTGGTGACCTGATTCTTCTTGATACGGGAGCAGAATATGCAAATTATTCCAGTGATCTAAGTAGAACCATTCCAGTTTCAGGTCGATATTCAGATCGCCAGAAAGAGGTTTATAATGCTGTAAACAAGGTTAAAAAAGAAGCGACTAAGATGTTGGTTCCTGGAACTATGTGGAAAGAATATCATGTTGAGGTTGGTAAGATGATGACTTCTGAATTACTTGCGCTGGGACTTCTTGACAAAGCAGATGTTCAGAATGAAGATCCAGACTGGCCGGCATACAAGAAATACTTTATGCACGGTACTTCGCATCATATAGGTCTGGATACTCATGACTACGGAATTCTGACAGAACCTATGAAAGCAAACCAGGTATTCACCGTAGAACCGGGAATCTACCTTCCTGATGAAGGCTTCGGAATTCGTCTGGAAGATGATGTGGTAATCCAGGAAAAAGGAGAACCTTTCAATTTGATGGGGAACATCCCAATCGAGATCGAAGAGATCGAAGACATTATGAATTCTTAGAAAAGGATTTAGAAATTGAAGTTTAAAAATACCGTGAATACCAGACTATAAAACCTGGGATTCACGGTATTTCAATTTTACACGATGATGAAATTACTATATAAAGACAACGAGATTTTCTATACAATTACAGGAATTGGACATGCGAAAATTCCTTTCGTCTTGCTCCATGGTTTTTTGGAAGATATGACGATCTGGGATGGGTTTATTGACGGCCTGGGAAAGGAACGGCAGATAGTTTGCATAGACTTACCTGGTCATGGAAGATCGAAGGATTTTTCAGAATCGCATAGTATGCAGGAAATGGCAAATATTGTAGCTGCTGTTCTTAAAGATACCGGAATACAGCAAGTTAGTCTGGCAGGTCATAGTATGGGTGGATATGTTGGTTTGGAATTCCTCGATAATTTTCCTATGATGTTGAAGGATATCATGTTGATTAATTCTACACCTGCTGAAGATACTGTAGAACGAAAAAAGATTCGCGACAGATCTATAGATATTGTGGAGGCCAACAAGGATGCTTTTGTAAGTATGGCGATTTCTAATTTATTTTCCGCGGAAAGTCGGGAAGTTTTTAAGGCTGAAATTGATCGCTTAAAACAAGCTGCTTTCAGGCTGAATATTGAAAATATACAGCAAACGCTGAAAGCGATGCGGGATCGAAAAGATCATACTGCAAGTTTGAAAAAATTTAGAGGAGGTAAGATGATTGTTGCAGGTGAGGATGATACGCTAATCGAAATTGCTGATATTCAGAAGCTGGCAAGAACAACGAATTCAGATTTGATCATTCTTGAAAAGGGTCATAATTCCTGGATGGAAATGTCAGAAAAATTATACAAAAACATGTATTTGATCGATTAATTTAACCTTTTTATCGAAACATTAACTTTTTTTTATACTTTAGAGTCTTAGAAATCAGAAATTTATACACCTATGAATAAAAAACACTTTAGCTCGTTCTCTGCTACGAAGGTTCAATGCAACTTGTTTGGTCATAAATTAAAAGTTTCTAAAAACATCACGAACCATGTTCATGAATACCAGTGCTGCAGATGCGGCATGGAGATGACCGACACTGCTGACGGATTACTCGCAAGACTTACTCCAAAATTTAAAGAAACCAACGCCTACCTCGCAAAAATCCATCAGAAGAGACAGCGGGCATTTTACGCTGAAGCTTCTTAGTCTATTATTTTAATTCGTTATTACTTCTGATCTTCGATCTTAGAATCTTCCAAATTATTCCTTTCAAGTTAAACGAAGGAAAAATGTTGTCTTCTCTTGTTCAATACGAGGCCGATCCCTAATCGAATTAGATGCGAAAGGTCTGGCCGAAATGGGTTTCAGAAATTAATCCTCTTCCTTATCCATTGAATTCCAACCTCGGGCGATTAGTGGTAATTTCTGATTTGCGCGAGTCACCAGGTGCATTCCTTCATTTTCTTCAGTCATATGACCGATCACAGTTAAATTCGGATTTCCTTTGATCTTATCGTAATCTTCCTGCGCAATGGTAAACAACAATTCATAATCTTCACCACCGCTCAATGCGATCGTAGTGCTATCGATATTGAATTCTTCACAAACTGAAATCACGGCAGGATCCAGCGGAATTTTCTCTTCGTATAGATTGGCGCCTACTTTAGAGCTTTTACAGATATGGATGATCTCAGAAGACAAACCGTCACTGACATCGATCATGGAACTTGGTTTAACACCAAGATCGCTTAGAAGTTTAGTAATATCCTTTCGGGCTTCAGGTTTTAATTGTCTTTCAATAAGATAGGTATACTGCTCAAGATCTGGTTGTGAATTTGGATTCGCTTTAAAAACTTCTTTCTCACGCTCCAATACCTGAAGACCCATATAGGCAGCTCCAAGATCACCGGTTACCACGAGAAGATCGTTAGGTTTGGCTCCATCTCTATAAGCAATATTTTCCTTTTTAGCATGTCCAATAGCCGTAACGCTGATCATAAATCCAGAAGTTGAAGAAGTAGTGTCTCCACCAATTACGTCGACATTATAAACTTTCGATGCCAATTGTACCCCGGCATAAAATTCTTCCAGCGCTTCTACTGGAAACCTGTTTGATACAGCGATAGAAACTGTTACCTGACTAGCGGTGGCGTTCATTGCATAGATATCAGATAAGTTAACCATCAGGGCTTTGTAACCCAAATGTTTTAGTGGCATATATGCAAGATCAAAATGAACACCTTCGATCAAAAGATCTGTACTTATAACGGTTTCTTCGTCATCAAATTTCAGAACAGCAGCATCATCTCCAATAGCTTTGATCGTAGAATCAAGCTTCGGGCTAAAATGCTTTGTTAAGTGTTCGATCAAACCGAATTCACCTAATTCTGAAAGGTTCGTCTTACTTTCCTGACTATTATCAAACATGCAATGAAAATTTAGACTGCAAAAATACAAGAATAAAATGCAATTCAGAAGAAAGCATGAAAAGCTTCTGAAGCCGCAGAAATATTGCCGTGGTGACTACTGGAATTTCGATCGAAGACTTCTATGATTCAATTCTTAAAACATATTCCTAGTCTATGGTAAACCGCTTGTTTTATAGTATATTTGCACTCAATTTAGAATTAATCTTTATAGCTTATGATTAAAGTTAGCGAAGAGGCTAAAAAGAAAATTTCCGTCCTCATGACCGAAGAGGGTTTCAATGCTACGGCAGACTATGTTCGGGTTGGAGTGAAGAGCGGAGGATGTTCTGGTTTGTCTTATGAACTTACGTTCGACAACAGCCAGGCTGAAGGCGATAAGGTCTTCGAAGATAACGATGTAAAGATCGTTGTTGACAAACGCAGTGTGCTTTATCTGGCTGGAACTATTTTAGAATATTCCGGAGGATTGAATGGAAAAGGATTTGTTTTTAACAACCCGAACGCACAAAGAACCTGTGGATGCGGTGAAAGTTTTTCACTGTAAAAATTATGTATCGGTTACTACCGATCTTTAATTTAATTAGAATTACGAAGAATGGCATATACTGAAGACGATTTAAAGAAAGAGCTCGAAACCAAGGAATACGAATATGGATTTTATACAGATATAGAATCTGATACTTTTCCTGTGGGCTTGAACGAAGATATCGTAAGAGCAATATCCAAGAAAAAGGAAGAGCCGGAGTGGATGACGCAATGGCGTTTGGAAGCTTACCGGGAATGGGAGAAAATGGAAGAGCCGGACTGGGCTAATGTGAATTATCCAAAGCCAGATTTCCAGGCTATCTCTTATTACTCGGCTCCAAATAAGAAGCCGAAGTACGATAGTATCGATGATGTGGATCCGGAATTGCTGGATACATTTAAAAGACTGGGGATTTCTCTTGATGAGCAAAAGAAATTAGCCGGTGTTGCAGTTGATGTGGTAATGGATTCAGTTTCTGTAACTACAACTTTTAAAAAGACGCTTGCTGAAAAAGGAATTATTTTCTGTTCTATTTCTGAAGCGATCAAAGAACACCCAGAACTGGTTAAAAAATATCTTGGAACCGTGGTTCCGCAGAAGGATAATTTCTACGCTGCCCTTAACTCGGCAGTTTTTAGTGATGGTTCTTTCTGTTATATTCCAAAAGGCGTTCGATGCCCAATGGAACTATCCACATATTTTAGAATAAACCAGGCAGGAACCGGGCAGTTTGAGAGAACACTGGTTGTTGCAGATGAGAGCAGTTATGTAAGTTACCTGGAAGGTTGTACTGCTCCATCCCGTGATGAGAATCAGCTGCACGCAGCAGTTGTGGAGCTTATCGCTTTGGATGATGCTGAGATTAAATACAGCACGGTACAAAACTGGTTCCCTGGAAATAAAGAAGGAAAAGGTGGAGTTTTCAATTTTGTAACTAAACGTGGACTTTGCGAAAAAGGAGCGAAGATTTCTTGGACTCAGGTAGAGACAGGATCAGCAGTTACCTGGAAATATCCAAGCTGTATTCTGAAAGGTGATAATTCGGTTGGGGAATTTTACTCAATCGCCGTGACCAATAATTTTCAGCAGGCAGATACCGGAACAAAGATGATTCATCTTGGTAAGAATACTAAGAGTACGATCATCTCCAAAGGTATTTCCGCAGGAAAATCTCAGAACTCTTATCGTGGTCTGGTACAGATCAATGGTAGAGCCGAAAACGCCCGTAACTTTTCACAATGTGACTCCCTTCTGATGGGGAATGAGTGTGGAGCTCATACCTTCCCTTATATCGAAGTTAAAAATAAATCTGCACAGGTAGAGCACGAGGCTACAACCAGTAAGATCGGTGAAGACCAGATCTTCTATTGTAATCAGCGTGGTATAGATACCGAAAAAGCGATCGCATTGATCGTAAATGGTTTCAGTAAAGAAGTATTGAACAAACTTCCTATGGAATTTGCAGTAGAAGCTCAGAAATTATTAGAGATCTCGCTGGAAGGTTCAGTAGGATAATTGATTCTGAAGACAACTTGATCGATGAGAAGGTTTTTTGAAATAATGATCGTGGCTATTTTGCTTGTATCCTGTCAGGATGATGAGCAAAAGGAACTGAATCCCGAACCCGTAACTGCTAAAGTTCAGGATAGTCTGGAAGTGCTTCAGGGAGACTATGTTTATGTAGCTGATGCTGCTGTACTACGAGGAGAGAATTTCGTGTACGGTGTTAAACAGGATTCCATTGCAATGCAACTTTCAGAAAAAGTAAGCGATCTGAAATCTGATGATTTTGAAATGATCCCGGTTCGTGTTAGAGCCAAGATCACGCCAAATCCCACATTGAAAGGCTGGGACGAGATCATCGAAATTAGGGAAATCCTGGAAATTTCAGGAGCCAGTATTTCAGATTCAATAGAATAAATAAAAATAGAATATCAAACAGTCTGCATAGGCAGATTCAGAAATAACAGACATGCTTAAAGTAAAGAATTTACACGCCAGTATTGAAGATAAAGAGATCCTGAAAGGAATTAACCTGGAAATCAAACCAGGAGAGGTTCATGCGATCATGGGGCCGAACGGTTCCGGGAAAAGTACCCTTTCTTCAGTAATCGCAGGAAGAGAAGAGTATGAAATGACTGAAGGTGAAATGATGTTCGAAGGGGAAGACCTGAACGAACTTGATCCTGAAGAAAGAGCTCACAAAGGAGTGTTCTTATCATTCCAATACCCTGTGGAAATTCCTGGTGTCTCTGTAACCAATTTTATCAAAACAGCGATCAACGCTCAAAGAAAGGCACACGGGCAACCGGACATGCCTGCGAATGATATGCTGAAAATGATTCGTGAGAAATCTGAAATGCTGGAAATCGATAGAAAATTTCTTTCCAGATCATTGAACCAAGGTTTCTCAGGAGGAGAGAAGAAACGTAATGAGATCTTCCAGATGGCGATGCTTGAGCCAAAATTATCTATTCTTGACGAAACAGATAGTGGACTTGATATCGATGCATTAAAGATCGTTGCAAACGGAGTGAACAAACTTCGTTCTAAGGATAACGCGGTATTGCTGATTACGCACTACCAGAGATTACTTGATTATATCGTGCCAGATTACGTACATGTATTGGTAGACGGAAAGATCGTTAAGTCTGGAGGAAAAGAACTTGCTTACGAACTGGAAGAAAGAGGATACGATTGGGTAAAGCAGGAAACAGTTTAATACTCGAATTGAGAAATTGAATTGTTGAACTAGAAATTAGAATGTAATGGAATTGAAAGATAAATTGGTCTCCTCATTTTTAGCCTTTGAGGAAAACCTGGACCCGAACGACAATCTGGATACTTTGAGAAATGAAGCGATCAAAAATTTTGAAACGCTTGGTTTTCCTGGTAGAAAAGACGAAGACTGGAAGTATACCTCACTAAATTCGGTTTTAAAACATGATTATAGTGTTTTTCCGAAGAAAGAAGACGCGATCGAGTATCGTGATATCAAGAAATACCTCATACATGATATAGATACTTATGATCTGGTATTTATCGATGGGATCTATTCTTCTCATCTATCGCAAACTACTCATGATAAAATCGATGTATGTTTGATGTCTGCTGCGCTTAACAAGGACAAGTACAGTGCGGTAATTGAAAATTATTATAATAAAGTTGCTCCAAAAACCAGCCTGAATTCACTGAATACAGCATTTGCCAGGGAAGGAGCTTTTATACATATACACAAGAACGCGCAGGCAGATAAGCCTATTCAAATCATTAATTTTGCTACTGGAAATGAGTCTGCGCTAATGTTGCAGCCAAGAAACCTGGTTGTTGTGGATGAAAATTCTCATGTGCAGATCATTGAAAGACACCAAAGTCTTACGGATCACCCGGTGCTTACGAACTCGGTTACCGAGATCTTTGCAGATAAAAGAGCAATTGTAGATTATTATAAGATTCAGAATGATAAAGCTTCAGCTTCTTTAATTGATAATACGTTTATCAATCAAAAATCTGAAAGCCACGTTTCTGTGCATACATTCTCTTTTGGAGGGAAACTCACCAGAAATAATCTAAACTTCTACCAGAATGGAGAACGTATCGATTCTACCATGAAGGGAGTTACCATCATTGAGGACAAGCAGCACGTGGATCACAACACACTGGTTCATCATATCGAGCCGAATTGCGAAAGTCACCAGGATTACAAAGGAATTTTTGATGACAAATCTGTTGGGGTTTTCAATGGGAAAGTTGTTGTAGAGAAAGAAGCACAGAAGACGAATGCTTACCAGTCTAACAATAATATCCTTGCAAGTGACAAGGCGACGATCAACTCGAAGCCACAGTTAGAGATCTTTGCAGATGATGTACGTTGCAGCCACGGTTGTACAATCGGGCAGCTTGATGCAGAGGCTTTGTTCTATTTGCAGTCCAGAGGTATTCCGCGTAAGGAAGCCAGAGGATTACTTATGTACGCATTCGCAAATAACGTACTGGAAAGTGTAAAGATTCCGGAAGTTAAGAAGCGTATTAATAAGCTAATTGCTAGCAAACTTGAAGTCGATCTAGGCTTCAATCTATAAATCATAAAAATAATAAGAGGATGAGTCAGTCAACTCAGGTCAGAAAAATAGATGTTGAAACGATCCGTCAGGATTTTCCAATTCTTGGACGTGAGGTGAATGGCTATCCGTTGGTTTATTTCGATAATGCCGCGACTGCGCAAACACCTAAGCAGGTGATGGATGCGATCGTGGATTATTATTCGAATTATAACGCCAATATTCATCGTGGAGTTCATGCGCTTTCTCAGGAAGCGACAGATAAGTATGAGCAGGCCAGGATAAAAATTCAGCAACATTTTAATGCTGAACATGCTCACGAGATCATTATGACCTCTGGTACAACGCATGGGATCAACCTTGTGGCGAATGGTTTTTCTTCTTTACTGAAGTCTGGAGATGAAATCCTGGTTTCAGCAATGGAGCATCATTCGAATATTGTACCCTGGCAAATGCTGGCTGAAAAGACTGGTGCTAAGCTGAAGGTCATCCCGATGAATGAAAAAGGAGAACTGATTCTTTCTGAATACAGGAATCTGATCAGTGATCGTACAAAACTCGTTTTTGTAAATCATGTTTCCAATGCCCTTGGAACCGTGAATCCAGTTAAAGAGATTATCGATATCGCTCATGAAGCTGGTGCTGCTGTTTTAATCGACGGAGCCCAGGCATCGCCGCACATTAAAGCTGATGTTCAGGAACTTGATATTGATTTTTATGTAGTTTCAGCGCACAAGATGTGTGGACCTACAGGTGTTGGAATGTTATATGGCAAACAGGAGTGGCTGGAAAAATTACCTCCTTATCAGGGTGGTGGTGAAATGATCGCTACTGTAAGTTTTGAAAAAACGACCTATGCCGGTCTACCTCACAAATTTGAAGCGGGAACGCCGAACATTTGTGGTGGAATAGCTTTTGGAGCGGCCCTTGATTATATGAACTCTATTGGCTTTGAAGAGATCGCTTCTTACGAAGATGAATTACTTCAATACGCAACAAGTAGGCTGAAGGAGATTGAAGGGATGAAGATCTATGGGGAAGCTGCCGAGAAGACGGCGGTGATTAGTTTTAACGTAGAAGGATTGCATCCATACGATATTGGAACGTTATTAGATAAAATGGGAATTGCTGTTAGAACCGGGCATCATTGTGCACAACCGGTAATGGATTTCTTTAAAATCCCCGGTACAGTCAGGGCATCCTTTGCATTTTACAATACTAAAGAAGAGATCGATACATTTATGGAAGCGTTGAAAAAGGCCTTGATGATGTTGCAGTAATCGCGAAACTTCCTAATCAAATACAATATATTTAAAAGAGGCTCCAAAACGGTGCCTTTTTTTGTAATATGCTTTATCTAAAATTCCAGATATGAAACTTTCTATACTATCTTTCATTCTACTATTTTTCGCTATTAATGACTGTTCTAACGAAGGTCAGGAAGAAATCAAATTTGTAAGCTATAAAACTTATACACGCGGATCTTCCTCAACTTATACGATCACTTCGGAAGAGATCAAATCAAAAAGTACTGGAGTCGAAGCAATGGAAAATTCAGAAGCAATCACAAAGGAACAGTGGGAGATGATCACTTCAGAAATCAAAAAAATTGATACCTCTAAACTGGAAGATCTGGAGGCGCCAACTGAGTCCAGGGCAAGTGATGCAGCAGCCCATGCTGAACTAAGTCTGATCATTGGAAATTCTGAATATAATTCTTCCATCTTTGATCACGGGAATCCCCCTGAGGCTTTAAAACCGTTGGTGCAGGCTATTTTAAGATTGGCAGAAAATGTTGAATAGCAGGTTAGCATGTCGTACTTTTGTGCAAAATTGAGTTATGACGATTCAGGAAAAACAGAATGAAGTAATTGATGAGTTTGCAATGTTCGACGACTGGATGCAGCGTTATGAATATATGATCGAACTTGGGAAATCACTTCCGCTAATAGACGAAAAATATAAGATAGAAGAGAATCTTATAAAAGGATGTCAAAGTAAAGTCTGGGTTCATGCAGAGCTTGACGGTGATCGTTTGTTATTCACCGCAGATAGCGATGCGATCATTACCAAGGGAATTGTTGCGATCCTGATAAGAGTATTTTCAGATCAACATCCTTCACAGATCATTGAAGCAAATACTCAGTTTATTGATGAAATTGGTCTAAAAGAACATTTGTCTCCAACCAGAGCAAACGGACTTGTAAGTATGATCAAACAATTAAAAATGTATGCTTTGGCATATCAAACACAATTGAATTAAGATGGAGCAGGAAATAAATACACAGGAATTAGGAGAGAAGATCGTAACAGTTTTAAAGACGATCTATGATCCGGAAATTCCGGTGGATATCTACGAATTAGGTTTGATCTATGACGTGATGGTATCTACAGATTATGACGTAAAAATATTGATGACCCTGACTACCCCTAACTGTCCGGTGGCAGAAACCCTTCCGTTAGAAGTAGAAGAGAAAGTGAAGTCTCTGGATATGGTAAAAGATGCTGAAGTGGAGATCACATTTGATCCACCATGGAGCCAGGATCTAATGAGCGAAGGAGCGAAACTTGAGCTAGGATTGCTCTAAAAATACTTTATGGCTGAAGAAATCGTAAATAGAATCGCCGAAAGCAAGCTGTTTACCTTTAATCTTGAAGATTTTTATCCCAAAGGGGAGCGTGTAGTTTTTGACATTAGTGACTGGCTACTCGAAGGCTTTGTGCTAAGAGAAAAAGATTTTAGAGAACAGGCAAAAAATCATGACTGGGGACAGTATGAGGGTGCATATGTTGCCCTTGTATGTTCTACAGATGCGATCGTCCCATCGTGGGCTTTTATGCTGGTTAGCTCTTACTTGCAGGATGTTGCTAAAAAGACCATTATCGGAGACCTGGAAAACCTGGAAAGTCATCTTTACCAGGAAGTGATCGATGGTCTGGATGTTAGTGACCTGGAGGATAAGCCTGTAATTATCAAGGGATGCTCCAATAAACCAGTTCCAAAGAATGCTTATATAATGATCATGCAGAAACTACAACCTGTAGTTAAAAGCTTAATGTATGGAGAGGCTTGTTCTTCAGTTCCGCTCTATAAAAAACCTAGAAAATAGTAATGAAGAAAGTTTTATTCACGGCCATTGCGCTGTTTTTATTTGGATCTTCCTTTGCACAGGAAGAAAACGATTCCATCCCACCCAATGGATGGCAAAAAGAAGGAAATGTTCAGTTATTATTCAACCAGTCTGCCTTCAACAAAGAATGGACAGGCGGTGGAACTTCCAGTATCGCTGGAAATTTAACTGTAGATTATCAGTTCAATTATCGTAAAGATGATTTCACCTGGGATAACAGAATTCTGGCGAATTACGGACTTACGAAAGTAAAAGATGATGAATTTGAACGTAAAACGAGTGACCGACTTGAGTTGAACAGTATCGCCGGGAAGCAGATAGAAGATACGAATTTTTATTATTCATGGTTTTTGAACTTCAGAACTCAGTTTGCTAAAGGTTATGAATTTTCCGAAGATGCTGAAACTGGAGAAACTATTAGAACCGAAACCACCCATTTTCTATCACCAGGTTATTTACAAACCGGTCCTGGGATGATGTATAAGAAAGGTGAGAATTTTATGGTAAACCTTGCACCGGCCACGGCAAGATTGATCTTTGTGGATAGTGATTTTACAAGCCGTGCAGGTTATGTTGATGGGGACTACTTTGGAGTGGATGAAGGAAAAAGTACCAGGTTCGAATTAGGCGCTGCACTTACCGCTTTCTTAAGCTATGAGATCCTTGAAAATGTAGAAATGGAGCATTCACTAGCTTTATATTCAAACTACCTCGAGAACCCAGAGAATGTAGATATTGATTATTTACTGAATCTAAATATGGGAATCAATGATTACCTTTCTGCAAACCTGATATTCC
Source organism: Christiangramia sp. LLG6405-1 (assembly GCF_045055805.1). GTDB lineage: Bacteria > Bacteroidota > Bacteroidia > Flavobacteriales > Flavobacteriaceae > Christiangramia. The sequence goes on from NZ_CP159330.1 coordinate 1,120,019, forward strand.
AGGCGATCTATGATGATAACGCTGTTGGAGCATTCCAGATTCGTGAAGTATTTGGAGTCGGGATCAACTTCGGATTCTAGAGAAAACCTATTGATTTATGAAAAGCCCGTGAACTTCACGGGCTTTTTCAGTTAAATTTTTGTTGAAGTATGGCGGCTTCGAATGCAGAAGCCATCTAATGATTATCTTTGTATTTATGATTGAAAAAACCGACCTGTCCTTTGAAAAAGCTGTTCTTGTAGGTATAGTTACCAAAGATCAGAACGAGGATAAACTTGAAGAATACCTGGACGAGCTTGAGTTTCTAACTTTTACCGCTGGTGGTGAAGTGCAGAAACGTTTTACGCAGAAGATGGACATGCCGAATCCTAAAACCTTTATTGGAACCGGTAAGATGGAAGAGGTACGTGAATTCGTGGCAGAACATGAAATTGGTGCCGTGATCTTTGACGACGAACTTACACCAGCTCAGCAGAAGAACATAGAAAAAATACTAAAGGCTAAAATTCTGGACAGGACTAACCTGATCCTGGATATTTTCGCCCAGAGGGCAAAGACCAGTTACGCCCGTACGCAGGTGGAACTAGCGCAATATGAATACTTATTGCCAAGACTTGCCGGAATGTGGACTCACCTTGAGAGACAGCGTGGTGGTATTGGAATGCGTGGTCCCGGGGAAACAGAGATCGAAACCGACCGTCGTATAGTTAGAGATAAAATATCTTTACTGAAGAAAAAACTGGAAACCATCGATAAGCAGATGGAAGTACAGAGAGGTAACAGAGGACAACTGGTTCGTGTAGCTCTTGTAGGGTATACCAACGTAGGGAAGTCTACCCTGATGAATGCGATTAGTAAAAGTGACGTTTTTGCTGAAAATAAATTATTTGCCACGCTTGACACCACGGTGAGAAAAGTAGTGATTCGCAACCTGCCATTTCTGTTAAGTGATACCGTAGGTTTTATTAGAAAACTGCCTACTCAACTGGTAGAATCTTTTAAATCTACGCTGGATGAGGTTCGTGAAGCAGATCTTCTCTTGCACGTGGTAGATATATCTCATGCTAATTTTGAAGATCATATCGCTTCCGTTAACCAGATTCTAACAGAGATCGAAGCTTTAGGAAAACCAACCATTATGGTCTTCAATAAGATCGATGCTTACGAGCCTGAAGAGATCGAGGAAGATGATCTTGTAACCGAGAGAACATCTGCGCATTATACGCTAAAGGAATGGAAGAAAACCTGGATGAACAAAATGGGCAATAACGTGGTTTTTATTTCTGCTACCGAAAAAGAGAATTTTGAACATTTTAGAAAAAGAGTATATGAGGCCGTACGTGAAATTCACATCACGCGATTTCCATATAATAACTTTCTATACCCGGAATATGATAAATACGGAGAGACTAAGGAATAGTTAGCTTAAAAATTTTATCCCGGTAAGATCTTCAGAAACAGCCCATAATTTTGCGGCTGTTTCGTTGTTTTTAGCCTGTCTGGCAATTTCAGCTTCTGCAGGCTTCCCTTTCATTTCTCTAAAACCATCAGGCCCAATATAGCAACCACCTGTCAGTTCTTTATCTAAAGCTGCCTTGAGAGTAGGTTGCGCCCCTTTTTCCGCAGAATGAGAGATGAATGGTTGCAAGGGTTTGGCGATAAGCATAAGCCATTCCGGCAAATGTCGCATGAGTTCTGTGGAGGAAACACCTGGATGGGCGGCAAGTGAACTTACGTGGCTTAAAGAATTAGCTTTTAATCTTCGTTCCAGTTCTAAACTAAAAAGCAGGCAGGCAAGCTTGCTTTGCCCATAAGCTTTAAATTTTGAATAGAAGTTTTCACTCTGCAGATCATTAAAATCAATTTCGGCATTTTTGTGAGCGATAGAACTCAAGGTCACGATCCTGGAGCTTTTCGAAGTAGTCAATTCTTCCTTCAATAAACCAGTAAGTAGAAAATGGCCTAAATAATTCACTCCTAATTGAAGCTCAAAACCTTCTTCGGTTTTTTGATAAGGTGGCATCATCACACCAGCGTTATTTATTAGAAGATCAAGCTTTTCATTTTTAGATCTAAATTCTGAAGCAAAGGATCTTACCGATTCCAGGCTTGCCAGGTCTAGTTCCTGTATCTCCATTGTAGCGTTTCCATGCCAGTTCAGAATTTGTTGCCGGGCTTCTTTGGCTTTTTCCAGGTCTCTGCAGGCCATGATCACCTTGAAGTCCTTTGCCGCAAGCGCCTTTGTAGTTTCGAAACCCAGGCCGGCATTCGCTCCCGTAACAATTGCGATAGGTTGTTCGTTCATTGTGTTTTCTGAATGCTGAAATTCGCTCATGGATAGTTTTTTTGATACTTCGGAAAGATCTTTTAGATCATTTATTTCTTATTTTTAAAAGATACAATCTATATCATGAAAAGTATTCTACTCCTTTTAGTTTTAGTATTTAATTTGAATATACAGGCTCAATCCCTTCAGGGTTCCTGGAAGCTCGCTGCGGAAAATGGCAAGGCAGTAACAGGCAAAGAGGTAATTCGTATTTATGCTGACTCGTATTTTACTGAAGGTGCTAAAGATCCAGATTCCAATGAATTTCTTTGGGCACGTGGTGGGGAATATTATAGTGAAGACGATCAGGTTCGAATTGATTTTGACACGAGGCAGGAAAAACCTTCAGCAGAATTTATTGCACATAAGATCGAATTTGAAGAGAACAACAGTTTCAGTATAGAACAAGGCGAAACCATTCAGAAATGGATAAGAGTGTCAGGAAATAAAAATGAATTAACGGGAAATTGGGTAATCACGGGTAGAGAGCGAAATGGTGAAATGAACCGAATGACACCGGGTGATCGAAGAACTATTAAAATGCTAGGCGGCCATCGTTTCCAATGGGTGGCATTTAACTCGGCAACTGGAGAATTTTTTGGTACAGGCGGTGGGACTTATGCTGCAGAGGATGGGAAATATGTAGAGAATATAGAGTTTTTCTCCAGGGATGCCAGTAGAGTGGGAGCAAGTCTCGATTTTAATTATAAAGTCGAAGACGGGAATTGGATCCATTCAGGAAAAAGTTCCAAGGGTGATCCTATCAAAGAGATCTGGTCACCTTATGCTGAAGCTTATGCCAGAAGCTAATAAATAGAATGTTCAAATTTGAAATTGAGCTCTTTTTGAAATCTTTCTGAACTTACGATTTTGCCTTCTGAAGACTTTTCATCGCTGAAATGTGGGGCTTCAAGCTCCCTGTCCTGCGCTATTCGAGTATAATAATCTTCACGTGAAGGATGGTCTGGATGTACCAGGTTAAATATACCATTGGTAGCAGGCTTCTCTATTAAAGCTATAATTGCTTTGATACAATCACGACGATGTACGAGATTTACCGGGCCTTTTGGAGAGCTTAGATCTTTTTTTCCAGAAAGCTGATTCACAGGATGGCGATCATCGCCAATCAAACCACCAAAACGCAAAATTTCAGTTTTAAAGTTTTCGTTATTCAGCAATAATAACTCGGCATTTCGTAGCTGAACTGCTATATTGGAAGAGTTATCGGTTTCAGTATTTTCATTGACTTCTGGAAAACCAGGTTCATTTTTATAAACAGAAGTTGAACTCACGAAAATGATCCTTGGGCAATAACTTTTCTCCAGGTAAGGAACAATGGTTCTAACTCTTGAAACGAAGTCGGCGTCGGGATTTTTTCTAAGTCCGGGAGGGATATTCACCACAATACAGTCAGACTTGGAGAGAAAAGACCTGATATCTCCCTGTATTCCTTTTTCATACAATTTGATCGTGTAGGGAACGAGTCCGGCGGCGTGAAGATCAACAAACTTTTCATTTCTGGTAACAGAAGCTTTTACCTCATGGTTCAAGGCTCTTAATTCTTTTCCAAGCTCAAAACCAAGCCATCCACATCCTAAAATCGCGATCTTCATTTATTCCTTTATTCTTATGGTTTTCTTTAAAATTGTAGCATCATTCAAAACGAATGGCCGCGGGATCATATCCTTAGGTCTTTTTTCAAGCTTTAATTCTTCGTTTTCGAAGAGATCGTAAGCCGATTCGTAAAGTACAAATTCTGGCTCATCTTCCGGTGCTATTGCGAATTCAATTCGCAAAGTATCCCGATTTGAGGCGTAATATGTAAGAATTCGTTCTTTCCAGCGCTGCGTATGCATATTAAAATATTGTTCTCCTAATTGCTCATCTTCAGCTGTAAGATCATTTACTCTGAACTCTTTAAAATCTACATCCCGGATTTCATATAATTCCAGGCGGTTAATATCTCGATTTGGAGCGATCTTTAAAGAATAGGACTTCAAGTTCGCTAATGTGTCGTTTTCGAGTTCTTGCAGTAGGATTGCAGGTTCGGGAATATCAACTTCCGGAGCGCTGGATTTTCTTCGGAAGTTACTGCCGTATTTACTGCTGAAGTTGGATTCTGTTCCTGAATTTTCTGAGCCTTCAGTAAAGTAAGAGCTCGTCCAGGAGTCTTCCATTTTATCATAACTATACCAGAAATTAGCCTGCTGGTCGAGATCCTTCAGATAAACCAAACTATTAGGTTTAGGTCTTTCCGAAGAAAATTCTGAGTAATAATGCGCTGTAAATAGTAAAATATTAAAAACCAAAAAGCATAAAACCGCAAATGATTTGAGTTTTCTGAAGTATCCGAAAAGGGGTAGCAGGAACATAAACACCAGACTTACCAGGTTTGCGGTGATGAAAAGGGTTTTAAGGCCCAGTGCGACCGGTAAACTCCAGATAAAGGGCAGAAGTAAAACAATGGCGGGGAAGCTCAGTAGGACCATTAAAATGCGGTTTGGTCTCTTTTGTCTTATCATTACAAAGAGTTGTAATAGTCCGAAGAATACAGGAATGATAAAATATGCAGCTCCTTTAAGATATACAGCAACTAGTGTACAGATCACCAGCCATAATGCAAGTGGCGCTATAAATATGGAAGCTTTATGTGAACGTTTGCGAAACCAATGATAGGTTATAAAACTAATTGACAGGGAAAGAAAGATGATCAATGCGATGTACCAGTAGCCATTGTAGGTAAAGCCATGTTCCATTTCTGAGTATTCCGGGTAAATAAATAGACAGAACTGCCAGAACGCCCAGCTTAGAAAACCTGATAAACCAATGCTGATTAACATAGGTAAAAAACCTTTAAAGATTTCAGTAATACTCAGGCGGTCTCTTCGAATTCCGTAGATGACCAGGATGAGGAAAATTGCAATGGCAACGATCAACATGGGCAAGATCCAGTCAAAAGGATATTTTACGAACTCTCCAAAAGGCAAATTGAAATATATAAGATCCCTGTCACTGGATAAATTTTTAAGATCTGCTTCGGTAAAATGAGCAAGCAGCGGCATAAGGTAGGTACCTTGATGGGCAAGGGTTTCTGCATCCAGATTTTTGGGAGTATCATTCGCCGTGTGATAGTCAAAATGATCATCAATAAAAGCAAAATTATAACCATTGATATTACCTTTTTCACGCAGGACGGTAAGATCTGTGTCGTTTGGAAGCATATTATAGATACTGTAGGCAAGCGAGTTGCTTACTGGGTATTCGACGTTAGCTTCTGCGAATGCTTCGATCAACTTCGCATTCATGCCATTAGTTTCCAGTAGCATAAATGGATTTCCACCGCTTCCCCTGGCTTCAAAATTAAGCGCTACTAGTGCATCTTGCGCCCATGGATGATCCCTAATAAAGATCTCTGCACCTATCAAACCAATTTCTTCTGCATCTGTAAAGAGCAAAATAATATCATTCTTAGGTTGAATTTCCTTTTCGCGGAATGCCCTGATGCCTTCCAGAATGGTAGCCACGCCACTTCCTGCATCACTTGCACCTGGCGAAGAATGTGTGGCGCTGTCGTAATGAGTCATAAGTATCAACGCATCACCATCTCCTGAACCTTTAATTCTGGCAAGGATATTTTGTGGTTTGCTTAAAATAGCACTGGAATTGAGAAAATAATCTTCCTGAGTTTGTACTTCCAGTCCCATTTTCTGCAATTCCTGTACGATATAGTTGCGAACTTTTGGATGCTCACTGCTCCCAACATAATGTGGTTGCTGTGCAATAGCTTCCACATGCTGGAAAGCCCTTGAAGTTGAAAATTGATCTAAAGGAATTTCTTCGGAAAGCCTGGCCTGGGGAGCGTCGAAATTAAAACTTAGCCAAACTGCTACAAAAATCAGCAAGAAAGCTATTAAGCCGGAAAATTTAGAGTTCATGCAATGAGGATCAAAGTTTTAAAGTTAATTAAGTTTTTGAAATATGAATAACAGAATAACTGTCATGCGTAACAAATCGAAAAACCTTATATTTAAGTAATTGGTAATCAAATAAATAAATTATGGGTATTAAAAGTTTTATGGGTAAACGAGCAGAGCCTGAAAAGCCTGCGGAAGTTCCGATGCTGGTGAGAGATTATATGACCGAGAAGCTTATCACCTTCAGGGAAAATGAAAATATCATGGATGTCGTAGAGAAATTAATTAAACATGGCATCTCTGGTGGCTGTGTGGTAAATGAGCGGAATGAATTGCTGGGAATTATTTCTGAAGGCGATTGTATGAAACAAATTTCTGACAGCAGGTATTATAATATGCCAATGACAGATCTCACGGTTGGGAAACGTATGATTAGTAATGTGGAAACTATAGATGGGAATATGAATGTTCTGGATGCCGCGAAGATCTTTATTGAAAAGAGATTCCGAAGATTTCCTATTGTGGAAAATAACCAGTTGATAGGTCAGATTTCACAGAGAGATGTTCTTAAAGCTGCTCTAAGATTAAAATCACACACCTGGAGTTATTGATCTTTTCTTCTTATTTCTGCCTTTCTCATAGGCATACCATCTATCAGGCTGAATAATTTTTCGGTTTGAACAATTTCCTGTTGCTTTAGTTTAATGCCTCCATCCAGTCCAAGTAGGAACACTTCAAATTCAGTTTCTACAGAAATTCTTAGTTCGTCTGTTAAGGATGAACGTAGCCATTCTGAATCTTCAGGAAAAACTATCTTCTGTTGATCGTTATTAGCCGTGATTACCAAAAGTTTTCTTTCTGAAAGCTCTTTTGGTTCTTCCATTAGTAAGTCCAATTGCTTTGATACGAGATCTAATTCAGTTTCATTAGAATACACGACAATGATTCGGTTTTCCCATTGGTATTGTTGCAGGATCTGCGCTTTTGAAGTCATTCCGTAGAAAATTAGAATAATGAGTAATGTGAGATTCCGCATACATCAAAAGTTAGGCTTTTCTATTTGATCTTAGGTAGAATAAAATTTCAATTTCTTCTAACCAATGCGTAAAACTCATTTTCAAGCGGCAGATACCCCATGTCATACACAAAGAAGTATTGCTTTCCTGTTTTGGTAGTATAAATGCTGGTGAAGAATTCAAAGCTAAAACCTCTGGAAAGTAATTTAGATTTTGCAACCGAAGTTTTATCACCGGGATTTAGTTCCTGAAGTATCCGGTAATTTTTCCGCAGCGAGTTATTCGTATTCCTGATGAGGTTACTTGCATCTTTATTCATCCTGTTGTGATATGCATTACGGCAATAATCACTACAGAATTTTTTATCTGTTCTTCCAACGATCTTTTCGTTGCACTCCTCGCAAGTCTTTTGCATAGGGAAATATACTAAAAAGCTTTTTTATAGGGTTTAACACCTTTGTTTTCTAGTAGAAAAGATGCGTATAATAGATGGGCATCCATACATCCTCATAGGTGCTTTTTGTAAAAATGGTTTCAGCCTGATCAACATTAATGTTTATATCGGTCTCGGTTACTGCAGAGGTTTTCAGACTTATTTTCCATTCATTGTCGTTCAGCTTTTCACCAACAATCTCTCCATGTTCTACAAATGTAATATTAGAAATGCTCCCTGAAATACCTGTTATGACCTTATATTCTGAAAAGTTGTCTGAATTAATCAAAAAATTGTTAGCATTTGGATCTACTTCAAAATATAAGATGCGAGTAATTTCGTCGTCTACGGCTTCGGGAATAGGATCTTCATACTGAAGCAATTTGAAAACCAGTTTATTACCAGGCTTTACGTCCATCCCGAGATCATTAGAATCTGATATAGCATCAATCTGAAGTCTTGAGTTTTCGAAGAATGCATGGTAATTTTCAAGACTTTCATCACTAGTGAAATGTGAACGAACAGATCGTTCAACTACATGGATATCATTCGTTTCATCATACCTATATTCTGCGCCTTCAATACTTAAATCTGTTATCGCTATTGCAGGACAGCAACCTTCAGTAATAGCTTCTCCTTCCACCGAAAATGTAAATATTTCTTCATCTTCGTACATCACTGAAAATTGAGCATCATTGAAAGTATAAACTACAAGAATTTTCTGTTCATTCTTTTCAATAACCTGGAAATCGGCTTCAAGATCATTAGAAGTTTCAACTACCGTGATCCCTTCAGAAGATGCTATGTTGTCAAAGATGTTTTCACCGGTATTGCTATCTATGATTTGAAAGTTTAAATCGGCATACCCGGCGTCACAGATTGTTGCTGAACAGTCTTCATCATCATCTGTACCGCAGGATTGTAAAAAAGCTAAACTAAATAGTAGAAAATATGTTGCTAGAGATCTCATAAGGGAGTTTTATCATTTAGGCGGTTAGTTAGTAAATTTTATTGCGGCTGAAATATTCCTGAATCCTTAAACTCTATACTTTCAGAAAATTCTTCTTCCCCTCCATTAATGGTAAAATCTGCGGCTACATCGAAGCTTATATTCCATTTCAGATTACCGATCTTTTGTGCAGTGATCTTACCAGATGTCGCTCTTCTGAAATCTGTAACAGGACAAAAGCAGGAAAGTCTTAAATAGGTGTTGCTCGATTCAAATTCTGCGGAAGTAATGGTAAAATCTTCTGTTTCTGAAGTCATTTCGAAATAAAGATAGTGGGTGTAACCGCTATCGGCAATCTCAGGAGTAGATGCTTCAGTAAAGATATATTCAAAAACCAACTGATCTCCATCAACAATTTCAACAAAGGTACCGAAGTCATTTTCACTGATTTTCAAGGCTGAATTTTCATGTACGATATATTCGACCGATTCTTTTCTACCTGTAGCGTCATCAGATTTATCACAGGACATTAGAATAATAGAAAGTAGAAGTAGGAGGCTGAATTTTTTCATAATTAATATTTGTATCTATTAGATGGCCATTTCCTGAAATGGTTGCGTTTAATCTGTATAACAATCATGACTTCAAACTACGGGGCAGGAGAATTTAGCATAATCTATGGATTCGTAGCTTTTTAGGTTTTCGGATTGCTCAGCAATATGAATATAATATAAAAAAAAATGGCTGCGAAATACGGGCTCTAAACGTCGTCTTATAATTAGTTTAAACTATTCATATTTATAGATTCAAACCAGTTTTTTCCATCGATATTCATTTCCACAGTATTTAGTAAATACCTTTCCCGGCGGATATTATCACTATAAGCATTGCTCAACTTCTGATCCAGATCAATCAATTTGGCCATAGGTAAATTCTTATCTGCGAAAATTCTATATACAATCTGCTGATCAATTCTGAATGGTTTCTTTCTCACAATTTCTGAAACCTTATGCTCAATATTTTCAATTTTAGTTTTTTCAGTTTCGACATAATAGGTTTCTTCAGCGTTGATAAAGATGTTGATATAAAATGCCTGGGTTTCCTGAGCTGAAGCTTGAGAGATCATCTGACTTCCGAAGAAGGTGAAGATGCAAATAAGAATAGACTTGTGAATCATTTGGTTTTAGATTTTTGATTAGTGTTGATTATGAGATAATATTATGGTGCTAAGTTTATCCATGATCAAAATTTTCGATCTAGGACGCGTTTTCATCTGATCCACCATTCTTATTCCTAATTGATATAATATGTTTGGATATACAATCCCTCATTTGTCTGGAATGATAATGTAGGTCTTTTAAGTAATCCACTCTCTAATTTCAAATTCGCCGATAGTATCATTTTCTTTAGTGAGTAAATAGTAATGAGTGCCACCTGACGAATTACCGCTGGAGAATTTTATTAAATACTTTCCTACTTTCATTTTGCTTGCCTTGCGTTTAGACACTTTATCACACGCAGAAAATTGTAAATCTTTCAGAACTAAGAAATTTAAATGATGAGATTTGAACGTTAAACTATCACGTTTTCCTTTCTCTAATTGTACAAGTTCCTTTTTCAATTTGTTTAACCGATCCAAATTCCAGGATTCTTCTCCAGAATTTTCAATATCATCTTCAATTCTACGCTTTAAATCACTTAGACAATAAGAGAAGATTATATTTTTTTGCGGTAAGGATAACATTTGAGAACAATTTATTATATCCATTTCTCTAGTTGACCAAACGGTTGTAATGCTAAAACTACTATCATAATTATCATCGGAAGTTCCTTTGAGGTCAATATGATCTTCAAAAATTGTGTCACCACTATATTTGTATATCACTTTTAAACTATCACCAAAAATTTTGGTATCAGTTCTATTCGATATTGCTTCTTTTTTGACTTCATGTTGAACTTTATCATCGTCTTCGTGCGATTTACATCCTATAAAAATTAATACGATCAAAATTCCAGTAAGTATTCTCATTCCTGTTTAAAAATTAATAAAAAATGTTCTCGAATATAATTTATACGTTTTCAAATGTTTGCAAACGAAAGTAAACAACTACAAGTGCTTTACAACCGATTAGTCTTTGCTCTTCACTACATCTTTGTCCTGTTGAAATGAACGAATGATTTTCAACTGCAATAAAATCTTTAGTTATGAGCACTTTAAGAAACACAGTACAATTGATCGGGCATGTAGGAAATGAGCCTGAAATCGTAAATCTTGAATCTGGAAAGAAATTAGCCAAATTTTCGGTAGCCACCAATGAAAGTTATAAGAATTCAAAAGGTGAGAAAATAACTGATACACAATGGCACAATATCGTTGCCTGGGGCAAAACCGCTGAGCTGGTGGAAAATTACGTACCGAAAGGGAAAGAAATCGGAATCGAAGGAAAACTAACCAGTAGAAGTTATGAGGATAAAGATGGTATTAAAAGATATGTAACTGAAGTAGTTTGCCAGGAGCTTTTACTACTTGGTAAATAGTAGATTGTTCTTAAAAATAGATCTGCTGGGCAGCTCTATAAGTGTTGGCGTGAGCTTCGATGATATATTTGATCTCTTTTGAATAACCACCACCCATGCTGCACTCCACAGGAATCTGAAGATCGTGGCAGGTTTGTAATACGAACCTGTCGCGTTCTTTACATCCCTTTATAGTACAGGAGAGTCGGCCAAGTTTGTCGGTTTCTAAAATATCCACGCCACAGAGATAGAAAATAAAATCAGGTTTTGTTCTTTCAATAAGTTCTGGAAGTACTTCTTTTAGCTGCCTGAGGTAAGCTTCATCACCTGTGCCATCCGGGATTTCGATATCCAGATCAGAGGTTTCTTTTCTAAATGGATAGTTTCCCTTTCCATGCATCGAAAATGTAAATACAGAATCATCATTTTGAAAGATCTCCGCTGTACCATTTCCCTGATGTACGTCCAGGTCTACGATCAGGATTTTTTGAGCCAGATTTTGATCTTGTAGATATCGAGCGGCGATTGCCTGATCGTTCAATAAACAGAATGCTTCAGCTCTATCTGAAAAAGCATGGTGAGTGCCGCCGGCTATATTCATGGAAACGCCATATTCAAGTGCATATTTGCAGGCATCGATTGTTCCCTGTGCAATAATCTGTTCTCTATCCACAAGTTCCTGTGAAAGTGGAAATCCTGAAACTCTGATTTCTTTTTTACTAAGATCCAGATTTTTTAATCTTTCAACATATACTGCAGTATGGGCTCTTAAAATCAAACTCTCATCGATGGGGTCAGGCTTAAAAAAATTCTCATCCTCACAGGTACCTTCATGTAACAATTGCTTTGGAAGCAAATCATACTTTTCCATAGGAAACCTGTGACCTTCCGGAAGTGGATGTTTATAAATGGGATGGAAAGCAATTTTAAGCATAAAAAAAGCATGGAAAGTTAATTCCAGGCGATTTTGAGTTTTTAATTTATCGTGATTCCGTTGGAGACATCATCTTCATCAGGATTCACAAAAACAAGTTTTCCTTCTTTGTTTTCGGTCATCAGGATCATTCCTTCACTTTCTACTCCGCGTAATTTTCTTGGAGCAAGGTTTACCAGCACAGTTACTTTTTTACCGATAATTTCTTCTGCTTTAAAATGTTCAGCAATACCGGAAACTACAGTTCTCTGGTCAATTCCAGTATCAACTTTAAGAATCATCAGCTTTTTGGTTTTGGCCATCTTTTCAGCTTCTATAATAGTTCCAACACGCAGATCCATTTTGGTAAAATCTTCAAAAGTAGCAATCTCTTTTTGCGGTTCAGCTTTCTGATTTTCCATTTCGTTCGCTGCTTTGGTAGCCTTTAATTTTTCCAGTTGTTGCTCCATTTGTTCATCTTCGATCTTACTGAAAAGTAGTTCCGCTTTTCCAATTTGATGACCTTCAGGAATTAATGCTTCCTGAGTACCAATAATGTCCCAGTCTGGGGTAATGGAAGTATTCTCTCCAGTTTGATTCAGCATTCTCTTTAGTTTAGCTGAAGTGAAAGGGAGGAAAGGTTCGCTGATAATACTGAGTGCACTGGCAATTTGAAGTGCCACATACATGATCGTTTTTACACGATCTTCATCAGTTTTTATTTGTTTCCATGGCTCTTCATCAGCCAGGTATTTATTTCCAAGTCTGGCCAGGTTCATCAACTCACCCTGAGCTTCACGAAAACGGTATTTTTCAATCGAACTTGCGATTACCGATGGATATGCTTTCAATTCAGCAATGGTCTGTTCATCCACTTCAGTATACTCTCCCGGCTGCGGAATTATTCCGTCGTAATATTTGTTGGTTAATACCACTACACGGTTAATAAAGTTTCCGAAGATAGCGACCAGCTCATTATTGTTTCTAGCCTGAAAATCTTTCCAGGTAAAATCGTTGTCTTTTGTTTCCGGAGCATTTGCAGTCAACACATAACGCAATACATCCTGTTGATCTGGAAAATCCTGCAGATATTCATGTAGCCATACCGCCCAGTTCTTTGAAGTTGAAAGTTTTTTACCTTCAAGATTCAGAAATTCATTTGCCGGCACATTTTCTGGTAAAATATAATCTCCATGAGCTTTCAGCATAGTAGGGAAAATGATACAGTGAAAAACAATATTATCCTTCCCGATGAAGTGAACCAGTTTGGTTTTTTCGTCTTTCCAGTAAGGTTCCCAATCTTTTCCTTCTCTTTCTGCCCATTCTTTGGTAGAGGAAATATAACCAATAGGAGCATCGAACCAAACATATAGCACTTTGCCTTCGCCACCTTCCACAGGAACCGGAATTCCCCAGTCAAGATCTCTGGTTACCGCTCGAGCTCTTAAACCATCGTCGATCCATGATTTCACCTGACCATAAACGTTGCTTTTCCAGTCGGCTTTGTGTCCTTTCAGGATCCATTCCTTTAGAAAATCTTCATATTGGTCCAATGGTAAAAACCAGTGTTTAGTTTCTTTTAAAGTTGGAACGGCACCGGTAATAGCAGATTTCGGATTAATAAGATCTGTAGCATTTAATGAAGTTCCGCAGTTTTCACACTGGTCTCCATAAGCTTCTTCATTCCCACATTTTGGGCAGGTTCCAGTTACAAATCTATCGGCTAGAAACTGGTTAGCCTCTACATCATATAATTGCTCGGTAGATTCTTCAATAAATTTACCATCCTCATACATCTTCTTAAAAAAGTCTGAAGCTGTTTTATGATGAACATTACCTGACGTCCTGGAATAGTTATCGAAAGTAATTCCGAAGTCTTCAAAAGAGGTTTTGATGATCGCATTGTACTTGTCTACTACATCCTGCGGACTCACACCTTCTTTCTTGGCCTTGATCGTAATTGGCACACCGTGCTCATCACTTCCACAAACAAATGCTACATCATGTCCCTGCATTCGTAGAAACCTGGAATAAATATCTGCAGGTACATAAACGCCTGCAAGGTGTCCAATATGAATAGGCCCGTTCGTATAAGGTAAAGCCGCTGTGATCGTAAATCTCTGAGGATTTTTGCTCATTAGAATAAGTAAATTTTTAAGAGCGGTAAAGTTAAGCAAAGACGTTCGAATACGCGTTAAATTCTTGTAAAAGCGGAACCTTGTGGTGCTTATCTGTATACTTTTACTACAAAAAACTTCAAATGCGTAAAATTCTAGCCGTTCTTGGTCTGCTGGCCATCATTTCCTGTAATAGTAATAAAGCTGTAACTGGCTCTAAAGATATTTATAGTCTTGAAAATTTAAGCCGAATGTCTTCGGAAGATATTTCGCGTAATTACCCACAATCTAACATGGAAGAAGGAGTGGATGAATTTGAGGAAGGAACAGAGACTAAACCTTATAGTATACTTTTTCCTGAAACTGAAGACGAGGTGTTGATCACGTGGCAAACTGAAGAGAAGAAAAAGGTGAGTTCTATCAATTATTCTGGAGAAGGAAGATGGACCACGGCTGATGGAATTAAGGTTGGAATGAGCCTGGAAGAACTGAATAAGTTAAATGGCAAACCAGTGTCTTTTTACGGTTTTGGATGGGATTATAGTGGAGCTGTAGACTGGAATGGTGGCAAACTTGCGAAGTCCGGAGTTGGTGTTTTCCTGAAAACCGATAAGGATATTCCTAATAAATTCTATGGTGATAAGATCGTAAAAGCAAGTGAAGAAGAGATCTTTGCGCTTGAACTTCAGGTAGGATCTGTGATGTTGATGAATGAGGTAAACTAGGTTTACGAATGGCTACTCATAATGATCTGGGTAAAAAAGGGGAGGAGTTAGCAGTACAGTTTCTTCTGAAGAATAATTACGAAATCCTGGAACGTAATTTCAGATATCGTAAAGCTGAAGTAGATATCATTGCCAGGGAAGCTGATACCTTAATAGCAGTTGAAGTAAAATCACGAAGTTCGGTCTATTTTGGGAATCCTGAAGACTTTGTAAAACCTGCACAGATCAAATTACTTGTGGAAGCAATGAATCACTTTTCCGAAAAACATGATACAGATCTGGAGATCAGGTTCGATATCATGGCGATCACAAAATATGGATCCAACTACGAAATTGAACATATTACTGATGCCTTTCTGCATTTTTAAAGGCTCATAATTAGATACGTGAACAAAAAAAGCCGGTCGAAAGACCGGCTTTTTTAGTGAAATAAATTTTAGAAGCTGTTACCAGATTCTTACTCTATCTTCAGGTTTTACGTACATCTTATCACCTTCTTCAATAGTAAATGCATCATACCATGCATCGATATTCTGAAGTGGCACATAAGCTCTGTACATTCCAGGAGAATGAGAGTCGGTTTTGATCCTGTTCCTCATCGCTTCATCTCTCATTTTGGTTCTCCAAACGGTTGCCCAGGAAAGGAAGAATCTTTGTTCTGGAGTAAATCCATCTATTTTACCAGGGTTTTCATTGTTTTCCAGGTGGATTTGTAATCCATCATAAGCAGCATTCACTCCTCCAAGATCACCAATATTTTCACCTAAGGTGAATTTTCCATTAATGTAGACACTGTCCAATACTTCAATAGCGCTGTATTGTTCAGCCAGGTCATTTCCTAAAGTTTCAAATTCTTCAAGATCTTTCTCAGTCCACCAGTTGTTAAGGTTTCCTTCTGCATCAAATCTAGCACCGCTATCATCAAAACCGTGAGAGATCTCATGACCAATTACAGCGCCAATTCCGCCGTAGTTCACCGCAGCATCTGCTTTATAATCGTAGAATGGAGGCTGTAGAATCGCCGCCGGGAATACGATCTCGTTATAACGTGGATTATAGTAAGCATTCACTGTTTGTGGTGACATGAACCATTCACCCTTATCAACAGGCTGTCCAAGATCTGCCATATTCTCTGCAACTCTCCATTTTTGAGCGTTTAGCATGTTCTGGAAATAAGATCCTCCTTCTTCAGGTGAGGTGATTTCAAGTGCTGCATAATCTTTCCACTCATCAGGATAACCAATCTTTACGTTGAAAGTACTAAGTTTTTCAAGCGCTTTCTTCTTGGTATCCTCGCTCATCCAGCTAAGATTGTTGATTCTATTTTCATAAGCCTTCAGGATATTGTCCACCATTTCCTGAGCTTTTTTCTTTGCTTCTGCCGGGAAATGTTCTTCAACATAAAGTTTTCCAAGAGCTTCACCTAAAGTCCCATTGATAGAACTAAGAGCTCGTTCGTTTCTAGGACGTTGTTCTTTTGCTCCCTGAAGTGTTTTGCTGTAAAACTCCCACGATTCGGTTTCAAGATCTGTAGTAAGGGCACTTGCAGCTCCGTTGAAAAGGTCCCATTTCAAATAGGTTTTCCAGTCTTCTACAGAATTTTCAGCAATGATCTGCTGTAATGCTTTCATGTATTTTGGCTGGGAAACGATGATCGTATCAAGATCCTTCGCGCCAATACCATCAAAATAAGCTTTCCAGTTCATGGCCGGAGTCATCTTTTGCAACTCAGCGACGGTCATTGGGTTATAGGTATTTCTGGCATCACGACGTTCTACTTTATCCAGTTTTGGCTCAGCAAGTCTGGTTTCAAACTTCAGGATCGTTTCAGCAGCATTTTTCGCCTCTTCTTCTGAATAGTCAAGATATTGTAGCATATCTGCCACGTAAGTTTTGTATTTTGTTCGGGTTTCCTTAGAATCTGAATCATTCTGAAGGTAATAATCTCTTTCAGGTAATCCCAAACCAGAAGGGTTTAGGTAAGCAGCGTTCATATCAGAATTTTTGCTGTCTGCACCAACACCAAAGCTGAAGAATCCGGCACTTCCATATTCGCTCATTTCAACTAAGAAATTCTGAAGATCTTCTTTGTTCTGGATAGAATCGATCTTTGCCAGGTAAGGTTTTACCGGCTCAATTCCCTGCTCATTTCTGGCAACAGTATCCATGATACTTTTGTAAAGATATACAGCTTTTGCCTGGTCTGTTGAAGCATCAAGACTATCACTTGAAGCTGTTTTTTCCAGAAGGCCAAGAGCATCTTCATCGGTTCTTTGTCTTAATTCATCAAAACTTCCCCAGCGGGTTCTGTCTCCAGGAATTTCTGTGCTATCCAGCCAGCGACCGTTTACATAGCGAAAGAAATCTTCTTTTGCGGTTGTAGAAGTATCCATGTAGGCAAGGTTGATACCATGGATCTCATCATCTTTTTCCTCGGTTCTTTTTTCGTCATCATTACAGGCGGTAAACATCCCTGCGCTGAGAACAGATAAAAACAAAATTCTGTTTATTCTTTTCATTGTTCTAGTTAAGAATTATAAAATAATCTGGCTAATGTAGCAAAACGGTCAAAATAATCCATAATTCAGCCTCGCCGAATTGAGAACAACCTGCTGAAAATTAATAATTAAGCTTGATGCGGATTTTTATCTAAACTGAATGGAGACTATTTGTTTTTCAATTCTGAAATCAGATTCTTATCGAATTGGGATTTTAAACTGGTAAGTTCATCTACATTTTCATTAGGCACTGTAATGGAAAGTACGTAATGATGAATCTTCCATTTACCATCTTCTTTAGTAACTACTCCAGAACCCCTGCAAATTCCCATTTGTGTGTCCAGAAGTTCATCAAACCATGCAATTTTTGAATTCTGGTGTACATAAATATTTCTTTCGATCGAAGTAAAATTCCATGCTTTCCCTGAATCAAAATATGGTTTAGCGAACTTTTTAAATTCTTCCGCCGTCCAGTTTTCAGTAGCATCGGTCCCAATAAATATCGCATCATTAGTCATTAGACCAAAGTATGTTTCAAATTCAGTATTGGCGGCAGCAAGATGCCAGCTGTCCAGCGTTTCACTTACTCTTTCTTTGATCGCTGTCTTATTTTTTTCTGAATCCTTTACCTGTGCATGCAATGGCAACACGGTGAGAAACGCGAAAACGAATAGAAATTTTAAAGCTGAATTTTTCATTGGTCGAATATTTGTTTTAAGGTACTACATTTTCAACGGTATCTTCAGTCGCTGTTGAATCCATTTCTCTTTCCAATCGTTCAAATTCATCCAACTCTTTCTCAAAATCTTCAAGAGTTTTCAGAAATAATTCATTCATCTGAAGTTTAAGATTATTGAATTCCAGATAAATCTCTCTGGCTGTACGATCAATATCCTTTACATCTGGCTGCTGTTTCTTTGAGTATTGCTCCAACAGGTGCGCTTTGGTCTTAAGGACATTCAGTCTAGCTTCCACAGGCACTGCTCTAAGACTATCTGGCAAGGAGATGCTAAGTGAATTCATAATCTGGGAAATCGCCGTAGCATTATTCATGACCTTACGAGTCGTAGTATTTTCCAGTTTCTTCACTTCATTTTGAGCAGTGATAAATTCCAGCCAGTTGGAAGCATATTTCTTTGCTTCCGGTTCAAGATCAAAACCTCGAGTATCTATATCTATTTTCTTATCATAGGATATGCTGTCATTTGTTTCGTTGCTATTTTGGCTATCTTCTGCTTCAGATTTGCATGATATCAAACAAAGAAATATTATAACGAATAGAGGGAATTTCATAAGTGATAATTGAATGAACAAAGTTATCCATAATTCTATGAATGAAGTAACCGATTTTCAATTACAGAATCCATAGCGAATAGCGTCAAGAAAAAGCTAAGATTGCGAAATCCTCTGTATAATTAAATATATTTGCACAAAATTTAATTTATGGCCGAAAAGATATTAGTTATCGGTGCTTGCGGACAGATTGGAACCGAACTTACGCTGAAATTGAGAGAGATTCACGGGAATGACCAAGTGGTTGCCAGTGATATTCGTGAAGGAGTAGATGAGTTGATGCAGTCAGGTCCATTTGAGATCCTGAATGCTACCGATGAGGTTCATATAAGACAGATCATAGAGACCTATAATATTAAGGAAGTTTACCTGATGGCTGCGATGCTTAGCGCCACTGCAGAAAAAGCTCCTAAGAAGGCCTGGGACCTTAATATGAATTCACTTTTCCATATTCTTGATATGGCCAAGGAAGGTTTGATCGATAAGATCTTCTGGCCTTCCAGTATTGCTGTATTTGGGCCAACCACTCCAAAGGACAATACCCCACAGATTACTGCAATGGAACCTACCACGGTTTATGGAATTAGCAAGCAAACTGGTGAACGCTGGTGTGAGTACTATCATCAAAAATTTGGTGTGGATGTTAGAAGCATCAGGTATCCTGGTATCATAAGTTATAAAACCCTTCCGGGTGGCGGAACTACAGATTATGCGATCGAGATCTTCCATGAAGCCTTAAAGCAGAATGCCTATACCAGTTTTCTGGATAAAGATGCAGCATTACCAATGATGTATATGGATGATGCGATCAAAGCTACGGTGGAAATTATGCAGGCTCCTTCGGAAGCTATTAAAGTAAGATCATCTTATAATCTTGCTGCGATAAGTTTTACGCCTGAAATATTAGCGGCAAACATTAGTAAACATCTACCTGATTTTAAAATTTCTTATGATCCAGATTTTAGACAGGCTATTGCCGCGTCATGGCCATCAAGCATTGATGATTCATCGGCGAGACAGGATTGGGGATGGGATCACGAATTCGATCTTGATAAGATGACCGAAACGATGCTAAAAGGTGTAGGACAAACTACAGAGAAAACCCATTAAATAACAAAAGCCGCTTTACAGCGGCTTTTTACTTTTTTGATTGGAAAAACCAATTACTCAACGATGCGAACATCTGTTGCGTTAACTCCTTTTTTCCCTTCAGTTTCTTCGTATTCTACTCGATCGCCTTCCTGAATAGTTTCACCATTCAAACCGGTAATGTGTACGAAAATGTCTCTTTTGGTGTCGTCGTTTGTAATGAACCCATAACCTTTAGATTCATTGAAAAATTTTACTGTGCCTTGCATAATAATGATAATTAATAAAGAACAAACATAACAGTAAAATTTTTAGAATCTACTGGAAATCAGAATTTTTTGGGATTTTTGTAACTTTTAAAGTCGGTCAATTCCCTTGTCCCGCATTTTTTTCATGTTCTTTTCAGAAAGAGTATAGTCTTCCAATTTCTTGCCTCTCCATCTTACCACAAGAAAAATTGGCATTAGTATAAAGGCACTTGCCAGCACGGCAATTCCTATAATTCTGTCGCCGGTAAGTGTATCATCATTTAACCTGAAATAGAATCCTACACCTACGGCTATTAGAATAGCTATTACCAGTAATCTCATAAATATCTTCATACTATACAGTAACTTCAATTAATTTCTGCCTGTAGGCAGTTAACAATTTCGATTTGGAGATAAACCCGATATATTTTCCTTCACGAACTACAGGTAAGTTCCAGGCATTACTTTCCTGGAATTTACGCATGATCTCCTTCATTCGGTCGTTTTCTATGTCTATGATTTCCGGAGCCTGTTGCATGATCTCCTGCACCTTGACTTCATTATATAATTTTTCATTGAACATGATAGATCGTATGTCATCCAGTAATATGATACCCATAAAATTCCGATTTTCATCAATAACAGGGAAAATATTACGTGAGGATTTCATCACTCCGTCATGGATTACATTTCCCAGATTCATATCAATTTCCAGTGCGATAAAATTCTTTTCTACTACGCGGCTAATGTTCATAAGGGTCAAAACCGTCTGATCCTTGTCATGCGTTAGCAGGTCACCACGTCTTGCCAGCTCCATGGTATACACAGAGTGAGGTTCAAACTTAGTAGTGATCAAATAGGAAATAGCTGCAGTGATCATAAGCGGAATAAAAAGCTCATACCCATGGGTAAGTTCAGCAATAAGGAAAATAGCTGTGAGTGGTGCGTGCAACACTCCGGCCATAAGTCCGGCCATTCCCACCAATGTAAAATTACTTACTGAGATCTCATTCCTGAAGATACCAAGATTGTTCACGACTAATGCGAAACAGTGTCCCATTGCACTTCCCATGAACATTACTGGTGCAAAGATCCCTCCAACTCCGCCAGCACTAAAAGTTAATGCTGAAGCGATGATCTTAAAGATGACCAGACCTGCAAGCAAAATGATGACCACCCAGATATTCTCAAGGTAAGCGTTGAATAGATTTGTTCCCAGGGCTTCGAGATAGTTTTCCTGCAAGAGGTTGTTGATCACGTTATAGCCTTCCCCATATAATGGAGGTATAAAATAGATAAGAACTCCCAGTCCCAATCCGGCAAATATAAGCCGTACAAACGGCGAGGTTATCTTAGCGAGCAGTTTGGTAGTGCCAAAATAGATACGGGAAAAATATACCGAAAATGCTGCCGCTACTACTCCCAGAACCAAATAGTAAGGCACTTCAGAAATTGTAAATTGATCCTCTAGAGTGAATGGTAAAATAATCTGACTTCCGAAGAAAAAATAGGAAGTAAGTATGGCAGATACCGAAGCAATAAGCAGCGGCAGGAGGGAAGCGAGCGTTAGATCAAGGCTGAAAACTTCCACGGCGAAAATGATCGCAGCAATTGGAGCCTTAAAGATACTGGACATTGCACCTGCAGCGGCGCATCCAATAAGTAAGGTCCGGGATGCCTGGTTCATCAAAAATATACGCGAAATATTAGAGCCCAGAGAAGCACCGGTCGCCACTGTAGGGCCTTCCAGTCCAACCGATCCTCCAAAACCAACTGTAATAGGTGCTGTAATTAGAGACGCGTACATCTGGAATTTTTTCATGATTCCCTTCTTACGCGAAATGGCATATAAAGTAGTTGGAATTCCATGTCCAACCTTTTGTCGCAATACAAATTTGATGATGAGGTACACGATCAAAAGACCAAGTACCGGAAATATGAAGTAGAATGCATCGTGGTAATTAGCCACAAATTCCCCTTCCAGCAAACTCTGTATAAGGTGTGTGAGGTTTTTGATCATCACCGCAAAGAGCCCGGCAACAAATCCAATGACCGCACTTAGGAACATGAGGAATTGTCGATGTGAAAGATTCTTCGATTTCCAGGTTAGGAATCTGTGCAATAAGGTTTTGCTAATATTTGCCACCGCTAGTTAATTACCGGATGAAGATAAAAAATCCCGCAATACGCGGGATTAATAATTTATGATTTCAACTGTAGATGTAAATCTGTGAGTTGTTGCTCATCGAGTTTCGCCGGAGCATCGATCATCACGTCTCTTCCTGAGTTATTCTTTGGAAATGCAATGTAATCCCGAATACTTTCCTGTCCGCCAAGAATGGCTACCAGTCTGTCGAATCCAAAAGCGATCCCACCATGTGGAGGTGCTCCGTATTGGAAAGCATCCATTAGAAAGCCAAATTGCTCTTCGGCTTCCTCCGGAGTGAATCCTAGGTATTTGAACATTTGCGACTGAGTTTCTTTATCGTGAATTCTGATAGAACCTCCGCCAATCTCATTTCCATTAAGTACAAGATCATACGCGTTGGCACGAACTTTCCCAGGATCTGTTTCAAGTAGTGCGAAATCTTCTTTCTTCGGACTTGTAAATGGATGGTGCATTGCGTGGAATCTTTCAGTATCCTCGTCCCATTCAAGAAGAGGGAAATCTACTACCCACAAAGGTGCAAATTCATCAGATTTTCTAAGTCCCATTTCATTACCAAGATGCATTCTTAATGCACTTAACTGACTTCTTGTTTTATCAGCATCACCAGCCATCACTAAGATAAGATCTCCAGGTTTAGCTGAAGAAGCTACAGCCCAGGATTTCAAGTCTTCCTGAGAGTAAAATTTGTCTACTGAAGATTTTAAACTTCCATCTTCATTATATTTTGCCCAAACCAATCCAGTGGCACCAATTTGAGGTCTTTTAACCCATGAAATAAGTTTGTCGATCTCTTTACGGGTGAAAGAAGCTGCGCCTGGAACGGCTATCCCAACAACCAATTCCTGTTGATCAAAAACATTAAAACCTTTATTCTTTGCTACATCATCGAGCTCGGCAAATTCCATCCCAAAACGAATATCTGGTTTGTCATTCCCGAATTTGCGCATAGCGTCTGCATAAGTCATTCTTGGGAATTCGTTCACTTCTACGTCACGAATTTCCTTCAGCAAATGCCTGGTTAAACCTTCAAAAATATTCAGGATATCTTCCTGTTCCACAAATGCCATTTCGCAATCGATCTGTGTAAATTCAGGTTGACGATCTGCTCTTAGATCTTCATCACGAAAACATTTTACGATCTGGAAGTACTTATCCATTCCACCTACCATGAGCAACTGCTTAAAAGTTTGCGGTGATTGCGGAAGTGCGTAAAACTGACCTTCATTCATTCTGCTAGGTACCACGAAGTCACGGGCACCTTCAGGAGTGGATTTAATAAGGTATGGAGTTTCCACCTCGATAAAGCCAGCATTAGAAAGATAGTTTCTTACCTTCATTCCTACCTGGTGGCGGAACATTAATTTATTCTGAACTGGTTTTCTACGAATATCCAGATAGCGATATTTCATTCTAAGATCTTCACCACCATCGGTTTCATCTTCAATAGTAAAAGGAGGTGTTTTAGAAGTATTCAAAATTTTAAATTCCTGTACCAGTAATTCAATTTCACCAGTTGGTATATTAGGGTTTTTCGCTTCTCGCTCGATCACTTCCCCGGTTACCTGGATCACAAATTCACGAGCTAGGTTTCCTGCTTGTTTCATCAATTCTTCGGAAGAGCGCTCTTCATCAAAAATCAATTGTGTAAGACCGTAGCGATCACGAAGATCCACCCAAATCATAAAACCTTTGTTCCTGACTTTTTGCACCCATCCGGAAAGGGTTACTGTATTTCCAATATGTTCGGCATTAAGTTCGCCGCAGGTATGACTTCTGTACATGAATTCTTTAAATTTTGAATGGGCACAAAAGTAAGAAGTTAAACAGTTTTACTGAATCTTTTATCCATGAAAATTCATCTAATGTTACTCAATGTTAACCTTGGAAAGTTAATTAATAGTCTGTAATACAGCGTCATAGATACTCAATGTTAATTTAACGTTACCAAAACAAGTCTAAAAGGTAAACTTTTTGTATATTTGTGATGTAAACGTTAATACCGCAAGAGAGATGAAGACTTTGAAAAATATACTAGTAGCAGCAATTCTGGCAACAGGAACCGTTGCAATGGCGCAGGATAATGATCCAAAACCCGCTTTTGAGAAGCAGGGTGAATTAATTAAAGGAATATTTTATTATGAAGATGGAAATATTAAACAGGAAGGTACGTACAAGGACGGCAGACTCCACGGAGAATGGATTTCTTACAACAAAGACGGTGAGAAGACGGCCATCGCCAATTACGAAAATGGCCAGAAAGATGGAAAATGGTTCTTCTGGACTGAAGATAAACTTACTGAAGTGGACTATAAAGATAGCGTGATCGCTAGCGTAAATAGTTGGAAGAGTGAAAGCTCTCTTGTTAGTAATGACTAATAATATTAAGTACGAATAAAAAAACCCGAAGCGAAAGCTTCGGGTTTTTTGTTTGTATTCATTTGAACTTAACTAGTTCGTAGTTTCAATCCTGTTTGAGTTTTCAACTTCTTCCGAAGAGGTTCTTTTCGAATGTACCCACATTTTGATTCTTATCGCGATATAAAACAATAATGGAACAATGATTAAAGTAAGGAAAGTTGCTACGATCAAACCGTAGATCACTGTCCAGGCCAGAGGTCCCCAGAATATCACGTTATCTCCACCAAAGTAGATGTTCGCATCAAACTCACTGAATAAACTGAAAAAGTCAAGGTTTAGTCCGATTGCCAGCGGAATCAAACCAAGAATGGTAGTGATCGCCGTAAGCAATACTGGTCTCAAACGTGCTTTCCCAGATCTAATGATCGTTTTCAAGAGTTCGTCCTGTGGAAGGTATTCATATTCTGGTATCCCAAGACGCAGTTTCTTCCTGTCTATGAGGAGTTGTGCATAATCGAGTAGTACCACCCCATTGTTTACCACAATACCCGCGAGAGAAATAATTCCCATCATTGTCATCATGATCACAAAGGCTGAACCGCTAATTACAATTCCACCAAATACTCCAATAAAACTCAGGAAAATGGCGATCATAATGATCAATGGTTTCGAGATAGAGTTAAACTGGAAGATCAGGATCAGGAATATAAGTCCGAGTCCGCTGAAGAATGCACCTACAAGAAACGCCTGTTGCTTGTTTTGCTCTTCTATCTGCCCGGTATAATCTACCTTGATCTCATCTGGGACGCCGTCAAAATTCCTCATTTCATTCTGGATCTGCGCAACGGCTGCACCAGCATCTGTATATCCTGGAGATAAAACAGAATAGATCGTAACCACCCTTCTGGTATCCCTGTGCTTGATCGCACTAAATCCAGATTTATTACTTTTCGTAGTTACGGCAGAAACGGGTATTTCTCTTAACTGACCCTTATTATTTCTGAAAGTGATCGTTTGATTAAATAAGGCGCTGTTATCATATCTGGAATCCTCGTCGAATCTTACATAAATATCATAATCTTCGCCACCTTCTTTGTAAACACCAGCTTTTGTTCCAAAGATGGAATTTCTTAGTTGTTGACCAACCTGCCCCGCACTTACTCCTAATTCACCAGCTTTTTCCCGATCAACTTCAACCACCATCGATGGTTTGTCTTTATTCACATCGATCTTCAACTCGTCTATTGCAGGAATGTTCTTGGTGTTTATATATTCACGCATTTGCTCTGCAGTTGCGATCAATTGATCATAATCTTCACCTTCCAATTCAATATTAATAGGAGGACCGGCTGGAGGACCATTCTGATCTTTTTCTACGGAAATTAAAACTCCCGGGTAAACTCCATCCAGAGATTCCTGAACCTTTTGTCTTAAAACTTCACTGTCCTTTCCGCGACGATATTTGTACTCCCTCATGGAGGCTGTGATCTTACCTTTATGTGGCATTTCAGCCGCAGAACCACCATCGGTTTGTGGATTCCCGGCACCTTCACCCACCTGGGATACGGCACTTTCTACCATATAATTATAACCGTTGTCCATATACTCATCACTGTTGAGTACTTTGTAAACCCTTTCCTCGATCTCTTTGGTGATCGCGTTGGTTTTCTCAATATCGGTTCCTTCAGGATATTCGATATAAACAATGATCTGGTTAGGCTTATTATCAGGAAAGAATTCAACCTTGGTTCTTTGAGATCCCAGTGAAGCTCCAAAGCCTACAAAGGCAATGATTAACATTAAGAAAGTAGCTCCAACGATCCAGTATGGACGTTTGTTTTTAAACGAAGCTGTAAGGCGTCTTTCGTACCAGTTCTCCAGTTTGACCAAAGAACTTTTCTGAAATTTATTAGCCATCTTTCTAAGAAACAACCTGTAGATCCATACCATGATTGCAGTAAAGATCATAAGCGATCCCAGTGCAGAGTATTGACCACCAAATAAAAATATAGCTAAGCCAATACCGGCGATAATCAATGAAACTCTGATGATGGTTTTCAAAGGCATATTTTTATCCTCTGTTTTCATAAATTGAGAAACCAGAACCGAATTGAAAAATATTGCTACGACCAGTGAAGATCCCAATACGACCGATAGTGTTATGGGGAAATATATCATGAACTGTCCCATTAGTCCCGGCCATAATCCAAGTGGAATAAAGGCGGCAACCGTAGTTGCTGTAGAGATAATAATAGGAAATGCAATTTCACCAATACCTTCTTTCGCTGCATCCACCCGGCTCATTCCTTCCTCATCCATGAGTCGGTAGACATTCTCGACTACCACAATCCCGTTATCAACCAGCATTCCAAGTCCCATAATCAATCCAAAAAGGATCATCGTATTCATGGTGTATCCTAACTGGTTCAGGATCATTAATGACATGAACATAGACATTGGTATTGCAAAACCAACGAAGAGTGCATTTTTAAATCCTAAGAAGAACATTAGAACGGTAACCACCAGGATAATCCCGAAAATGATATTATTTACCAGGTCATCAACCTGACCAATGGTCTTTGAAGATTGATCATTAGTTATACTTACATTCAGGTTCGTTGGAAATACTTCAGCTTTTGCTTTTTCAACAATAAGCTCTATCTGCTCTGCAGCAGCAACCATATTCTTTCCTGAACGCTTTTTTACATCCAGCATTACCACCTGCTCACCAAACTCACGGGCATAGGTGGTCTTTTCTTTTTCCTGAAAAGTAATATCAGCAATATCTTTCAGGTAGACATCATCACCATCTTCAGACTTAACAACGAAATTGTTCAATTCTGAAGGTTCTTCGATTTCACCAAGGATTCTAATGGTTCTTCGCTGTCCGCTGGTTACGTAGTTACCCGCACTCATGGTCATATTTCCATTCGCGATAGCACTGGTAATATCATTGAAACTAACAGAGGAAGCCATCATTTTATAGATATCCACAGCTACTTCAATTTCTTTATCCTGAGCTCCACGAATATCTACTTTCTTAATTTCAGGTAGATTTTCGATCTCATCCTGTAGGTATTCTCCAAACTCCTTCAGCTTCATTACCGGGTAATCTCCGGAAATATTGATATTCAGAATTGGAATTTCTTCTGAAAGACTCAATTCAAAAACATTGGGTTCTACCTTGGCGCCATTAAATGTTGGCCAGTCTTCGCCTGAAGTTTCAGAATCTATTTCATCTTTTACCTTTTGCTTTGCAAGCTCCACAGCAATTCCCTCGTCAAATTCAATAACGATCATAGAATAATCTTCCTGTGAAGTTGAGGTGATTTCCACGACATTACTTACCGTCTTTAACTTATCTTCCAGAGGATTTGTAAGCAACTTCTCTATATCTTCCGCAGTATTCCCGGGATATATCGAGCTAACGTAGATCTTCGTTTCTTTTACTTCAGGAAAACTTTCCCGCGGCATACTAAAATAAGCCGATATCCCGAAGAACAGAATAAGAGCCATCGCCACGTAGATGGTGGTTTTGTTCTTTATTGCCCAGGACGAGAGCGCAAACTCCTTATCCAGATTGTTTTTTTCTTTCGCCATAATTGCTTAGTAATTCATGATTTTGACGGTTTGTCCCTCTTTCACACTACGTGCACCATCTTCGATGATCAGGTCACCATCTTTCAGGCCTTCCAATACTTCAATAGAATCTCCCTGAGATTTCCCGGTTTTAACGATCACTCTTTTAGCGACTGCTTTTTCACCTTCCACCTCATCTAAAACATATAAATATTGTTCTCCATCAGCATTTTCAGAAAGAATGTTTTGCGGCACCAGAATAGCGTTTTCACTAGTGTAATCGTTGATCTTTACTCTTGCCGTAAGGTTTGGTTTGATCTCTTTCTCCTTATTTGGCACATCGATCTCGGCAGTAAAAGTTCGGTTATTAGGATTAATATAACTACCTACTTGCTTTACCTTGGTATCAACAGTTTTTCCAAGCACCGGGAAGGTCACTTCTACCGGCTTTCCCTGGGTTACGTTGGTAATATAGTTCTCTGGCACATCTGTCTTGATATACATATCGTCAAGATTTACGATCCTTAGAATTTGCGTCTGGCCGGGTGAAACCACATTTCCCTGCTCGGTAATGATCTCATCGATAGTTCCAGAAAAAGGTGCGCTTACAACAGATTTTGAAAGCTGACTCTTCATTTGCTTAACAGCGTTTACCTGTCCTTCATAATTGGATTTTGCCTGTAAATATTCAATTTCGCTACCAATTTGCTGCTCCCAGAGACGCTTCTGTCTTTCAAAAGTAGTCTTGGCAAGGTCTAGCTGAATTTCCATTTGAGCGAGTTGCTGACTTAATCCACCATCATCTATCTTCGCCAGAGTCTGTCCTTTTGAAACTTTCTGACCTTCTTCTACATAGATCTTCTGAAGAATTCCGCCCATTTCAGCATTCAAAACGACGTTTTTTCTTGTTTCCACGCTTCCCTGTAGTTCAAGGAAATGATCAAAATGTTGAGCTTCCACAGCAAAGGAAGTTACCAGGGGAATATTTCTCTCTGGGTTGATCTCCTTCAGCCTGGAATCAAGTTTTTTAATTTCAGTTTCCAGCTCAGACTGTTGAGCGGTAAGCTCATCTCTTTTCTTCTGAATAGTTTCTATATCATTGCTTTCCAGGATTTCTTCCGTAGATTTTTCTGAACCACCACCACAGGCAGCTAGCAAAGTACTGAACGATAAAATATATACTAGTTTTCTCATTTTCTGAAGTTGTTTCTAATTATCTGATGTATAAGTACGGGTATCTAACAGGTTTTCCAGTTCCACTTTTGCAGTGATCACCTGTAACATGGCTTGTAAATAATTTTGCTGTGCAGTGTATAACTGTCGTTGCGCTTCACTAAGCTCGAAACTACTGGCGATCCCTTCAAAGAACTTGATCTGGTTCTTGTTTTCGATTCTTTCAGATAGTTCGAGATTTTTAGTAGCATTCTTATAATTATCAAGGCTAAACTGGTATTCACTTTTAGCACTGTTGATATCACTTTTTACCTGGCTTTCGGTTTGTTCCAGATCAAGCATTGCCTGCTCATACTCAAGTTTTCGCTGCTGAGTTTTCGCACTTCGCATTCCGCTGCTGAAAATTGGAATATTAAGACTCACTCCTAATATGGACTGTCCAAAATATTCCTGATTTCCGTTTAAAAAAGTAAAGTCATTACTAAATCCCTGGTAACCGTAATTCACAAAGGCGCTTAAAGTTGGTAGCGTTTTCGCCTGCTGTAGTTTCACCTGGATATCTGCGGCTTCTGCCGTATTCTTGGCGATGCGATAATCAATATTTTCTTCTACCGGAATTGTCTCAGAAAGTAGGGAAAGATCGAAATATTTAAGCGCCAGTTCATTTAGATCATCGGTAGCTACTACATTTTTCTCCACTGGAATTCCAAGACTGATGTTAAGCATATCGTAGGCGATATCCAGCATTCTTCGGCTTCTGGCAAGATCATTTTCAAGGTTGAGCTTGGTAATTTCTAATTGCTCCACATCCTCCTGTTCTGTTAGACCGTTTTCGAATATCTTCTGGGTATCATTAAAGTTCTTCTCAACATTACCGAGATTTTTCTCAAAAATCTCAACACTTTCTTCCGCCAGTAAAACATTTCCGTAGGCATTAATAATACCTTTCTTGATCTCAAGATCTGTTTTGGTCTTGGCATTTTTGGAAATTTGAAGCAGCGTTTTTACAGATTGAATTCCTACTATATAGGAGCCATCGAAAATCAACTGGTTCCAGGTAGCAGTGGCATTTACGCTTTGCTGAGTTCCAAACTGCACTGGGATAAATCCTTCCGGAGAATTTACAGGGACATCATTCCTGTTCACATTGTCGAAATATTCCTCGACGATGTTCACTGTGCTTTGCGTATTATCAAAAGCACTTGCCGGAAGCAAGGTGACCGGTTGTTTCAGGAAGTTCTGGTAATCTATTCCAGCACTAATTTGCGGTAATCCCTGGGCGATAATTTCCCATTTTTGCTGAAGAGCGATCTCCACATCCTTTTGTGCTATTTGTGACTGGTAGTTGTTTTCCAGTCCAAATTCTATCGCTTCCATAAGGGAAAACTGATAGGTCTGGATCGTATCCTGCTGCGAGAAACTTTGCAGGCTTAAGGCCAGCATAATTAAAATTGATATTCTACTTTTCATCTAACTCAATTAAATCTTCTAAAGTTTTTAATCCTTTTGCGGTACATATTGCACGCAGGTGATATTCCAGGAAATGATCCATCAATGCCGGCTGCGAATACTTTTCAGGAGCGAATAGATCTGTATCCTTAATTCCCATAAGCCCAACAAAATGTATACGGCTTATAAAATCCACGTTAATGTCCTTACGGTAATAACCACTTTCAATTCCGCGGTTGAGGTTATCCTGCATGCAGGTTTCCAAAAGTTCATATTGCTTGTCCTTAAGACTCTCATAGACTTTCGGATAATATTTCTGAAGCTGAAAATGAGGAGAGGTCTTTTCTCCTTTCAAATTCTGCGCGATATAATGTTTGATCTCGTAATTTTCCTTGATCGGATTCTGATTTTTACCCTGAATTGCGCCAATTCCGCAACCCATCGTCTGGATCACCTGTAAACCTGCTGCTGCTACCAGTTTGTTCTTGGTAGAAAAATGCGCGTAAATGGTTTTCTTAGAGATCCCGATACTTTCCGCAATGTCATCCATGGTTACACTTTTGAAACCATAAGACAGAAACATCTCTGCGGCACTATTTAAAATTTTCTCCCTCACTTCATGTAAATTTTGTGCAAAAGTAAGCCTAGGAAACTTTAGAAACAAAAAAAGTTTCTTCGGTTTACGTTTATTTAACATTCGCTTAAAATTTGAAATAGGCTCAATTATGGTATTTTAGCCCAAAAATTTCAATACATGCTTACCATTGCGGAATACCGAGAGGCCATCGTCGATTATCTTCATCAAAAGATACAGGTCAAGGAACCGGTAAATCTTTACGAACCAATGGTTTATATTTTAGAGCAGGGAGGTAAACGTTTAAGACCTGTCCTTGTTCTAATGGCAGCTGAAATTTTTGACTGCAACCATAAAAAAGCCCTTGATGCCGCCCTGGCAATTGAGGTTTTTCATAATTTCTCTCTTGTTCATGATGATATTATGGACGATGCGCCCATTCGAAGAGGTAAAAAAACAGTGCATGAAAAATGGGATATCAATACCGGAATCCTTTCTGGAGATGCGATGCTTATTAATGCATATCAGTTATTCGAAAACTACGAAGGGGATGTTTTTAAAGAGCTGTCAAAACTATTTACTAAAACAGCTATAGAAGTTTGTGAAGGTCAGCAGTACGATATCGACTTTGAGACTCGAGATAACGTGAGTATCGAGGATTACCTTTTAATGATCGAATACAAAACTGCGGTTCTGGTTGGAGCTTCCTTGCAAATGGGAGCTATTGTGGCTGAAACTTCGGCTGCTTGCAAGTCGGCGATCTATCAATACGGAAGATTACTTGGTATTGCCTTTCAGCTTCAGGATGATTACCTGGATGCTTTTGGGGATCCCGCCACTTTTGGTAAACAACCTGGTGGTGACATTATCGAAAACAAAAAGACATTTCTCTATTTAAAAAGTCTTGAGCTGGCAAGTCCTGGTGAAGCCAGGCAACTGGAGCACTTGTATTCCATTAGTCCTATGGAAAATACTGGAAAGATCGAAGCAGTTAAAAACCTGTTTGAAAGTAGTGGTGCAGCAGAACTTACCAGAAAAGAAATTGAGAAATATACAGATATGGCTTTCGAGGTTCTGGAAAGGATAGATATGCCAGAAGAGAAGAAAAAACCCCTGAAGAGTTTTGGTAAAATGCTTATGGAGAGACAGGTATAAAGTAAATTATCTGCAATTTTCGGAGAAATCTATTTCCCAAATTATTGAATTTCAGAGGGTGTTAAAATTCTTATAATCTCATAGAGAATTATCATAATGCCTGCAAGCTGTTTTTTTTAAATATTGTATTTTTGCTAATGTTTTTAAGAACAAAAGAAACTGTTGTTTCAATTTTATGGAAAAATTTTCATTTCTAAATGCCGCTCATACTGCATACTTCGCAGAACTTTACGATCAATATTTGAAATATCCTGATAGTGTAGAGCCCAGTTGGAGGGCTTTTTTTCAAGGATTTGACTTCGGAATGCAACAAGATGGCGTTTCTGAAGATGTATTGGACGAAGCTCCTGTTGATTTTTCAGAAGGTGAGATACCGACACACGTAGTTAAAGAATTTCAGGTAATTCGATTAATTGACGGCTATCGTACCAGAGGGCATTTATTCACCAAAACAAACCCTGTAAGAGAACGTAGAAAATACGTTCCAACTCTTGATATAGAGAATTTCGGACTTGAGAAAAAAGATCTGCAGACCAATTTTAATGCAGGGGATATTCTCGGGATTGGACCTTCAAGCCTCGAAGAGATCATCAAACATCTTGAACTGGTGTATTGTGATTCTATTGGGATCGAGTATATGTATATTCGAAAACCTGAAGAGATCGAATGGATCCAGAATCGTTTGAATGTAAACGATAACCATCCCGATTTTGACGCTACTCGCAAGAAGCAGATCCTGAAGAAGCTTAACGAAGCGGTCTCTTTTGAAACCTTCTTACATACTAAATATGTTGGGCAGAAACGATTTTCACTGGAAGGTGGAGAAAGTCTGATTCCGGCATTGGATGCACTTATCGAAAAAGCTGCTGAATTTGGCGTGGAAGATTTTGTGATGGGAATGGCTCACCGTGGTCGTTTAAATACCCTTACCAATATCTTCGGAAAAAACGCAAAAGATATCTTTAGTGAGTTTGATGGAAAGGATTACGAACAGGACATATTCGATGGTGATGTTAAATATCACCTGGGCTGGACATCCTGTCGCACTACAGATAGTGGAAAAGATATCAATATCAATATAGCTCCAAACCCTTCTCACTTAGAAACCGTTGGCGCGGTGGTAGAAGGAATTTCGAGAGCAAAAATGGATCGAAGATATAATGGAGATAACTCCAAAATTCTACCGATCCTCGTTCATGGTGATGCTGCAATTGCAGGTCAGGGACTTGTGTACGAATTAGTACAGATGGCTAATCTCGAAGGTTACCAGACAGGGGGAACCATACATATCGTAGTAAATAACCAGATTGGATTTACTACAAATTACCTCGATGCGAGAAGTTCAACCTATTGTACAGATGTAGGGAAAGTAACTCTTTCACCCATTTTACATGTAAATGCAGATGATGCAGAGGCTGTTGTACATTCGATATTATTCGCTTTAGACTTCAGAATGAAGTTTAAAAGAGATGTATTTATAGATTTACTGGGTTACAGAAAATACGGTCATAATGAAGGTGATGAACCGCGTTTTACTCAGCCTAAACTATATAAAGCAATATCTAAACACGAGAACGCCAGAGATATCTATGCTGAAAAGCTGAAGGAAAGCGGTGTAATCGACGATAATTACCTTAAGAAGTTAGAAGAAGAGTACAAAGCTTCTCTTGAAGAGAAACTTGAAGATTCCAGAAAGGAAGAAACTACCCGCATCACTCCATTTATGCAGGATGAATGGGAAGGTTTCGAGAATGTTCAGGAGGATGAGATGATGAAGGAAATCGATACGACCTTCGATCTTGAAAAGCTTGACAAGGTTGCCACGGCAGTTTCAGAATTACCGGAAGGCAAGAAGTTCATGAGAAAGATCAAGAAGATCATCGATGGACGAAAGCAAATGTACTTTGAAGATAATAAGCTGGACTGGTCTATGGCCGAGCATTTGGCTTATGGATCTCTAATGACTGAAGGTTATAATATTAGAATTACCGGGCAGGATGTGGAACGTGGTACGTTTTCACACCGTCATGCTGTAGTTAAAGTTGAAGATAGTGAGGAAGAGATCATTCTTCATAACAATATAGAGGACAAGGATGGAGATTTCTTTATCTATAATTCTCTGTTGTCAGAATACGGAGTAGTTGGTTTTGATTATGGTTACGCCATGGCAAGCCCAACAACACTAACGATCTGGGAAGCACAATTTGGAGATTTTGTGAATGGTGCACAGATCATGATCGATCAGTATATTTCTGCTGCGGAAGACAAATGGAAACTTCAGAATGGTTTGGTAATGTTATTACCTCACGGTTATGAAGGGCAGGGAGCAGAGCACTCTTCAGGTAGAATGGAAAGATTCCTTCAGCTTTGTGCGAAGGATAATATGTACGTGGCAGATATTACGACTCCTGCGAACATGTTCCATATGCTTCGGAAGCAGATGAAGGCGAAATTCAGAAAACCGCTGATCATTTTTACTCCAAAAAGTTTACTACGTCATTCTAAAGTGATCTCTACAAAAGAAGAATTTGCAAACGGTTCATTCCAGCCAGTTCTGGATGATCCAGATGCAAAAGCAGATTCAGTAAAAAGCCTGGTATTCTGTACCGGTAAATTTTACTATGACCTGCTGAAGTTTAAGGAAGAGAATGACCGTGATGATGTTGCTCTTGTGAGAATTGAACAGTTATTCCCACTACCGGTGAGCATCATGAAAGAAATGATGAGCAAATATAAGAATGCTAAAGATGTGGTTTGGGCTCAGGAAGAGCCGAGAAACATGGGAGCATATGGACATATGTTGCTGCATTTCGAAGAAGCAAGACAGTTTAGAGTATGTAGTCGCAAATTCTACGGTGCACCTGCTGCAGGTAGCTCGGTAAGATTTAAGAAGCGTCATGAAAAAGTGATTGCCAGCGTATTCGACAAAGATTTAAAAGAAGATTAATAATAAGAACCAATTTCCTGATTTCAGGAACCAAAATAAATTACAATCATGGCCTTAGAAATGAAAGTTCCTTCACCCGGCGAATCGATTACTGAAGTTGAAATAGCTCAGTGGTTAGTCGAAGATGGTGATTACGTTGAAAAAGATCAGGCAGTAGCCGAAGTGGATAGTGACAAAGCAACGCTGGAACTTCCTGCAGAAGCTAGTGGAATTATTACTTTGAAAGCTGAAGAAGGAGATGTCGTAGGAGTTGGAGAGGTAGTTTGTCTAATCGATACCGATGCTGCAAAGCCTGGTAGTGATGACAAAGATGATAGTGAAAGTAAAGACGACAAGTCTGCTGAAGCTGAAGAAAAAGAGCGCCAGGAAAGTACAGAAGATAAGAAAGACAGTGATAAAGCAGCTGCTAAAACTGAAGATCCTTCAAAATCAAGTACTCCAAGCCAGAAGCAGGATGATACCTATGCAACTGGAACTCCTTCACCAGCAGCTAAGAAAATTCTTGACGAAAAGGGGATTGATAGCAAGGATGTAAAAGGTTCTGGAAGAGATGGTCGAGTGACTAAGGAGGATGCGGTTGAGGCAAAAGCTTCTATGGGATCTCCTGGAAAAGGAACCAGAGGAGAAGAGCGTAAGAAAATGTCAATGTTCCGTAGAAAACTTGCGGAACGTCTGGTAAGCGCTAAGAACGATACAGCGATGCTGACTACTTTTAACGAAGTAGATATGTCTCCAATTTTCGCTCTTAGAAAGAAGTACAAAGAGGAATTTAAAGAGAAGCATGGAGTGAGTCTTGGCTTTATGTCATTCTTTACTCTTGCGGTGATCCGTGCGTTGGATGAGTATCCTGCAGTAAACTCTATGATCGATGGAGATTATCAGGTAAGCTATGATTTCAAAGATATTAGTATTGCGGTTTCTGGTCCTAAAGGACTAACTGTTCCTGTAATTAGAAATGCTGAAAATCTTAGTTTCAGGGGGGTAGAATCTGAAGTGAAAAGACTTGCGATCAAAGCCAGAGATGGTAAGATCACTGTGGATGAAATGACAGGTGGTACTTTTACTATTACTAATGGTGGAGTATTTGGATCTATGTTATCAACTCCAATTATCAATCCTCCACAGTCTGCTATTCTTGGAATGCACAACATTGTGGAAAGACCTGTTGCCATAGATGGTCATGTGGAAATCAGACCAATTATGTATGTAGCATTGTCGTACGATCACAGAATCATTGATGGTAAGGAGTCTGTTGGATTCCTTGTAGCTGTTAAAGAAGCACTTGAAAATCCTGAAGAACTATTGATGGACGGAGATATCAAGAGATCACTGGAATTGTAGTAACAATCTCTGGTAGAAATAAAAAAAGGGTACGCGTTAGCGTACCCTTTTTACTTTAACGAAATTAGAACAAAACTAACAACCTGAATATATTCAAGCCCAGCACGGCAACAACTAAAATTGTCATAATGTAAAAGACCAGTTGTGAAGATATTCGAAGTTTAATAACGTAAAGATTATTGGTTAGATTACTTCAAATATAGAGCGATATCACTTTCAGAAAAAGGGTGTTTTTCCCCTTATTTTAAAAACAGAGCCTTGCCTTTATAATCAATAACTGCTTTGCCTTTTTTTAGAATATCGGCTCCTATGATGCCCTGTACCTTTTCAGCTTTATGATTTTCGAGTGCCTCATTTACGTGTTTCAGGTCGAAAAGTACCAGGTCGATCTTTTTCTTTTTCCAGTCTCCAATTTGTACAATATTTTTTGCTGAAACCTGGGTTAACATATTGGTAGCTCCTGCACCAGCCGCTTTAATATCACTATCTTCCGAAAGTAGATCAAAATGTTCGATCGCATCTATACCCACACAAGTGCTGGAAGCGCCGGTGTCAAGTATAAAATTACCTTCAATATCATTGATCTTGGCTTTTAGTTCGAAATGATTGGTTTTAGTGTATTTTAATTTGATACGATGGTATCCTTTTTCCTGAAGCAACTCTTTTAAAGACATTCTTTTTTCCACAAATATATGATTCTCGAATATAGCGGGAAACTGCGAGACTTTCAATCCCTACTTAAATTCAGTTTTAGAAAAAATACATACTATCTTTGGAGTCTATGAGCACACTTGTTCAAATTACAGCTTTACCCCGGGAACTTGAAGATCATCATCTGCTTCTGAACAGGGCAATTAAAAAATCGAATATCAGAAAGGATGATATTGGAGACTGGAGAATTAGAAAGCGTTCTATCGATGCCCGGAAAAAACCGGTGAAACTTAATCTGCAGATCGAGATCTGGAAACACGGGGAAGAAAGAAGTAAAAGATCATCTTTGTCCCTTCAGGATGTTTCCGAAGCTAAGAAAATAGCAATCATTGGGGCTGGTCCTGCCGGATTGTATGCAGCATTACGAGCAGTGGAAGCGGGATTGAAACCTGTGGTTTTTGAACGCGGGAAAGATGTAAGAGCCAGAAGACACGACCTTGCCAAGATTAATAAGGAGCAAACCGTAAACCCAGAATCTAATTACTGTTTTGGAGAAGGTGGCGCCGGTACGTACTCAGATGGGAAATTATATACGCGCTCAAAGAAGCGTGGAAATGTATTGAAAGCCCTGGAGTGGTTCGTGGAATTTGGAGCAGATCCTGATATTCTTGTGGATGCACATCCGCATATTGGAACGAATAAATTACCCAAGATCATCACCGCTATGCGGGAAGCAATTGTCGATGCTGGAGGAGAAGTACATTTTAACTCTAAACTAACCGATCTAAAGTTAGAGAGTGATAAGATTACAGCAATTGAGATCAATAAAGAGAAGTGGCTACATTTTGATGAGGTGATTCTGGCAACGGGACATTCTGCCAGGGATATATTTTACCTGCTGCATGAACGAAATATAAAGATAGAAGCCAAGCCTTTCGCGCTGGGAGTTCGAATTGAGCATCAGCAAAAACTGATCGATCATATCCAGTATCACGGGGATGATGAAAATCCTTATTTACCACCAGCTTCGTACAGTCTGGTAGAGCAGGTAGATGGACTTGGTGTGTATTCTTTCTGCATGTGTCCGGGAGGTATTATTGCTCCGTGTGCTACAGAACAGGAAGAAGTTGTAACTAATGGCTGGAGTCCAAGTAAACGAAATAATCCATATTCGAATTCAGGAATAGTTGTAAGTATAGAACCTTCAGATCTGCCAGGTTATATAGAAAATGATCCATTTGTTTGTCTTGACTTTCAGAAGATGGTGGAAAGAAATTGCTGGGAAGCGGCTGGTAAAACTCAGCAGGTTCCAGCGCAACGTATGAAGGATTTTGTAGAAGGAAGAGTGTCTTTAGATTTTCCGAAAACTTCTTATCAGCCTGGAATAGTAAGTGTTGATCTTAATAAAGTGTTGCCCGATCTAATTGCTAAAAGACTGCGGAAAGCCTTTGTGAAATTCGGAAAAAAACTGAAAGGTTATTATACGAACGAAGCTGTTTTACACGCGCCAGAAAGTAGGACTTCTTCACCAATTCTAATTCCGCGTGACCCGGAAACACTGGAGCATTTAGAAGTAAAAGGATTTTATCCTTGTGGAGAAGGAGCTGGTTATGCTGGAGGAATCATTTCCGCAGCCATCGACGGAATCAACTGTGTGGATGCTATTGCGAAGAAGTATGAAGTA
Organism: Christiangramia sp. LLG6405-1; assembly: GCF_045055805.1. Taxonomy (GTDB): domain Bacteria; phylum Bacteroidota; class Bacteroidia; order Flavobacteriales; family Flavobacteriaceae; genus Christiangramia. Next base: position 1,159,138 of record NZ_CP159330.1, read on the forward strand.
ACTCAGGCAGGCGACAGCAAAAACTTGTCGTAGTTTGAACTAAATTTTGCCTTTCTGAAATTTCAATTTCATCTTATTTCGGAAGCATATCTGATTGCTACTGGCTAAGAATATAGCAGTATTAAGCAAAATTTCTACACAGCAAACTTAAAATTAGTTCCCACCAGTCTTGGATCAGTTTGCGTAGCCTGTCTGGTGAGAGTTTTGATGCTAATGGAGATATATCCAAGATTGGAAACCACCTCACCATAACACAGGTAGATTCCTTTAGATCTTATAGGAAACTTTTCGGCTACTGAAGGGAAAAGAACCACATCAAAAATTACTCCCTCAGGATCATAGAAAGTGCCAAAATACATGTATTTACCATTTGAAGTTCCGGTTTTTTTAGAATTTACCAGGTTACCATAGATCTCTATATTTTTCCCGATATGATCCTTTAACTGCAAAGCTGTCACCACATTCTGCTTTAGAGGATCTTTCAGTAATTCAAAATGACTGCATAGCGGAAATCCCAGAAGTTCCATCTGGTCGTAAGCTTCGATCATTCTGGAAGCTTCAAATTCCGGTAATTCAAAATCCTTATGCTTAGGTTTAAAAAGTAGCGGCTGATTCGTTTTTGGTTTACTCCTGTCCAGTTTAAAATAGGCTTTCCATAAAAGTTCGTGTTTGTCCATGCCGGTAAACCGGAAGGCGTTGATTTTCAGTAATAAGCTAAGTCGCTCAATAGAAATCTGGATACGGTCTATAAAATCATCCAGCGAACTAAATTCTCCAAAGAACTGTCTGTTTTCCAGTATTTGCTGTATAGTTTTTATTTCCAGCTCTTTAATGTATCCAAAACCTAGATAGACGTTTTTTCCGTAGATCACATTGGGGTGATCACTTTTATTAATACACGGAGCGTGAATCGTGCCGCCCCATCGTCTTATTTCCTGAATATAGGTCTGCAAATCATAGAAACCACCTCCATTATTGATCGCTGCTACCATAAATTCAAGCGGAAAATATTTCTTCAGGTACAAACTCTGGTAGCTTTCCACAGCATAGGAAGCCGAGTGTCCCTTTGGGAATGCATAGCCGGCAAAGGAAGAGATCTGTTCCCAGACTTCGTCGATCAGTTTTGGTTCGTAGCCTTTAGTATCACAGTTTTCTCGGAAGGTATTCTCGATCTTTTCCATTTGCCCCCGGGAAGTTTTTTTTCCACTCATTCCTCTTCGTAATACATCTGCATCATCCAGGCTCAAACCGGCAAAATGGTAAGCGACTTTCATTACATCTTCCTGGTAAACCATCACACCATAAGTGTCGGGCATAATCTCGTACATTACTGGGTGAGCTTCCTTTCTTTTTTCAGGAAAACGATGTCTTAGAATAAATTCATCCTTCATTCCCGCGCTGGAAATTCCTGGTCTAATTACGGAACTTGCTGCAACCAGGTTAAGGTAATCCCGGGTTTGTAGTTTTGTAAGTAAACCTCGCATGGCAGGAGATTCCACATAAAATACACCCATACAATCGCCGGTGGTGAGCAATTCGTTAATAGCAGGATCTTCCTTAAAAGCTTTGATATTTTCGATATCCTCTAATTTAGCGTCTGGCTGATTCTGTTTTACGATCTCGATGGTATCGGTGATTTTTGAGAGTCCGCGTTGGGCAAGAATATCAAATTTATGAATGCCTACTTCTTCAGCAATATTCATATCGATCTGCATCGTTCGGAAGCCTTTGGGAGGTAAAAACGTAGCAGCATAATTATGAACCGAATCGTCCAGGATTAAAATTCCGCCGGAATGAACACTCAAATAGTTAGGAAAGCCTTCTATGAGTTTGCTGTAACGGATCACCAGTTTCTCCAGATGATCCAGGTTGTAATAGGTGTAGAAACCAGAAGCGAGCTTATCGATATTTTCTTTAGGCAAACCAAAAACCTTCCCGAGTTCACGGGCAACCGCGCGCTGTTTGAAAGTAACATAAGTACCCATAAGCGCAGTATTCTTATAAGTGCCAAAAATATAATCTGTAATATCATTACGGTCTTTCCATGAAAAATCAAGGTCAAAATCTGGCGGAGATTTTCGGTTAGGATTTATAAAACGTTCAAAATAAAGATCGAGTTCTATAGGGTCTACATTGGTGATTCCAAGAATATAGGCAACAACCGAATTCGCACCGCTCCCACGTCCTACAAATGGATAATTCTGCGAACGAGCATAGTCCACAATTCCCAGGTTGATAAGAAAATAAGAAACAAACTCAAGCCTGATGATAGACTCCAGTTCTTTTTCAACCCGCGTATAAACTTCCCGATTTGCTTTTGGGTATTTCTCAGGAAGTTTTTCGTAGGTGAGCCGCCGGATCATATCAGCATCTTCTTCAATCGTATTTCGGTAGACTTTTAAATTTCGGTTCTGTCCCTTTCCGAAGTCATAATGAACCTTGCAGGCGTCCATAATATGTTGTGTATTCTCCAGAATATGAGGGAAATCTTCAAAAGCGGCTTCCATTTCTTTTTTGGGATACATTTTATGTGAAGCTTTTCCCTGTTCTGTTTCCGGAAGCTTGCTAAGCAGCAAATTATTGTCGATCGCCCTGAGTAAGCGATGTGCATTAAAGTCTTTTTTATTCCGAAAGCTTACCGTTTGTAGAATAACCAGTTTATCCTTCAGATTTCTATATTCTGAAAACCTTAATTTCCCGATCTCCTCTTTGGACACTCCTATATACTCATTGCTTCTGAAATTTTTACGTTTTTGTTCCACCACTTTTCCGAAGGGATAAATAATAAAACAATCGGGTAGTTGCGGAGCTTCAGTTTTAAAATCTTTCTTTTCATGTAGGTGATTTGAAAGATGATCGTTTAGCTGAAGGAAGCCAGCATTGTTTTTCGCCAGTCCAATATATTGTTGCTCGGCAGCATTTCTAAAGTCAATTCCCAGAACCGGTTTGATTTTGGTTCCATTGGTAAGCCTCAAGAATTCGAGACAGGCTGAAGTATTATTGATATCTGTAATAGCAAACTGCCAGATATCGTTGGAGTAGGTAAGCTCACACAACTCCCTGATGGGAAAAGTCCCATATCGCAGTGAATAGTAAGTGTGGCAGTTTAAATACATCAGTTAATCTTTTTATACTTCAGAATAGATCATCATTATTGTTTTCTATGAGCAAGAACGATAGGAGGCTCCCCGTTAAAAGGATTCTTCATTCTGCCGATGGTTTTCGCATCCATTGCAGCAGCACGCATCACCGCATGTTCACCAAAGCGATTTTTGATCTTATCCAGAGAATTGTAGAGATTCAGCATATCTTCAGAATCATCAAAAAGATTGATCTGGTAGTGACCGCCCACGAGTCCGCTAAATTTCACACCGATCAACCTGATGAGCAAGCGCCTGCTGTATAATTGTTTAAAAAGCTCCTCGACCTTAGGAATTAGAATATGATCTGCACTGGTATACGGGATCCTTACCTGTTTGCTATAAGTTTGAAAATCTGAATACCTGATCTTTACACTCACTGTGGAGACAAGTTTATTTCCCCGGCGAAGCTGATAGGCAAGACTTTCTGCCATGGCAACCAGCGTACCATGCAAACGGATCATATCGATAGTATCCCGGTTAAAGGTTCTTTCAGTTGAAATAGATTTGCGCTCGTGAAACGGAATTATAGGAGGATTATCGATCCCGTGAGCACGTTTCCATATAGTACGGCCATTCTTACCCAGAACGCTCTCTAAAACCTCTACAGGCATCTTCTGAATTGTCTCAATCCTGCGAACGCCGAGATTTAATAATTTCTGAAAGGTTTTATTCCCGATCATCGGGATCTTGTTCACTGCAAGCGGAGCAAGAAATGTTTTTTCTGAACCTGCTTCGATCACTTTCTGGGCATAAGGTTTGCCTTCGCCGGTAGCGATCTTGGAAACCACTTTGTTGGTGGAAAGTCCGAAGGAAATAGGTAAATAAGTTTCTTTTTTGATAGTTTCCTGAAGTTCTTTAGCAAACTGGGTGATCCCGAAAAATCGATCCATTCCTGTAAGATCTGCATAGAATTCATCTACGCTGGCCTTTTCAAAAGAAGGAACTTTGCTACGAATAACTTCGGTGACCTCATGGGAGAATTTTGTGTATGTGGAAGCATTCCCTTTGATCACGATAGACTGCGGGCAGAGTTGCCTGGCCACCTTCATAGACATCCCGGAATGTACTCCAAACTTGCGAGTCTCATAACTACATGCTGCTACCACGCCACGATCTCCCAGACCACCTACGATAAGGGGTTTGTCATTCAATTTTGAATCCAGACGCCTCTCTGCGGAAACAAAAAAGGTATCAAGATCAAGGTGTATAATTGATTTCTCTAATTTCATAATAGGAATAAATCCATTAAATAGGAATTATTCCAAAATTATAAATTTAATCTGGTTTATGATGTTGAGGGAGCGTTAAAAAGAAATAGGAATTTTGAAATTGAATGGGGATATAGAGCTGGCAGTTAATCTCAAATGAAAAAAAATTATCTAAAATTGATTTCTCAGTTTTACAATATTGAAATTGCCTCAGTAGTATGATAATTTGTTCATAGAGATTTGTCATTATTAAGTTTTCTTAATTGGATTCATCGTTAAATTTTTTTTCATTAATCGATCTTTTGTGCCAATTCTAACGATATATAGCACTTTTAGGGTTTCAATTATGAATTTTTCGTAACTTAATAATTCATTAATACTCAGGATTATGAAAAGTTCTTCAGGAAAACGCGGACTCATAAAAAAATATGCTACAGATTTTATCTTTTCTGAAAAAACCAGGTTTGTACTGGACGGTAGTGGTTTTAGCAATTCTTCAGAAGAACCTGGATCAAAGATTATAAAATTCAGATTTGATAATTCAGACTCAGATAAAGCGACCAAACCGGTTTTTCGGTGTATCTATAAAATGATGAAAAAATTTAATCTATCCTTAAATTAAGAGCTTTTAGAAAGTTTAAAATTCACTCTTAGACGTGAAATAAAAAATACTATCTTCGTTTGTATGGAGGAACCCGAAAATCCTGAGAGTAGGGGAAACACTTAATCTAACCAAATGAAGTTTAAATCTTTACTAATCATTGCCATCGCTGCAATGACATTATCCAGTTGCTCTTTTAGACTGGTTGACTTTACCGTAATTAGTTCTAAAAATGTAAATCTTGACATCGACAGAGCTCAGGGTGTAAAAACTGAGGGTAAGAAATCTTATTTTCTAGGAATTGGATGGAACATCAAAGATGCTATGGATGAAGCTCTGGAAGAAGCAGGGCCAGAGTATGACATGCTAATTGATGGTGTGGTAAGATACACCAGCTATCCTTTCGTTTCTGGAGTGACTGTAGAAGGTACTGCTGTAAGCACTAAAGCAATGAAAGCCCGTATGGGAGAAGCAGGTTTCCAGGACTGGTTAAAAGGCCAGAATGTACTTTCTGAAGAAACTGCGGTAGTGATTCCTGAATAATCTTTCGGAATTGAAAACAAAAAGCCCGGTCATACGACCGGGCTTTTCTTTTGAAACTAAAAAACTAAATTAGTCTTCAAAATATACTGCAGATACTCCAGAAAGCATATTATTCACAGCTGGAGTTGCATTTCCGCTTGCTTTTGATGCATCATCAAAAGCTAGTACTCTACCACCACCATTAGCAAGTTCAGCAACATAGATCATATCAGAATCTGCATCATAAGCAACATTTACCGGGTTACCCAATAAAGTAGCTGCTCCAGAAATTCTCATTTGATCTGAAAGAGCTAAAGTTGCAGCATCCATTGTATTATTAAATTTACTGTCAAAGTCAGTAATTACATGAAGTCCACCATCAGAATCTGATCCTGCATCACCAATATCTGTAAGTACCATCGTTCCACCATCATAGTCTAAACCATGAGTTCTCACGATTCCTTCTACCATAACTGTTTTTGTAGCGCTTACCATTCCATCTGTGTTATTAGACAGGAAGTTGTCGAAACTAGCAAGCATGTTTGTAGTATCTACAATCGCATACAATGTATTTCCAACAAACTCGATACCCCAAACTTTAAAGTCTACGGTTACTGTGTTTCTTAACGTAAAACCGTTGTCTTCTTTGCTATAGATGTAAAATCTACCATCTGCTGTGGTGTCATCACCATCAACATCAGCATTATCTGCAACTACGATAAGGTCACCATTCACAGCAACATCTCTAGGGCTCATTAGATCACTAGAGCTCATAAACTCTGCAGATACTGTAGACATAGATCCATCCCACATATCAACATCTCCGTAATACTGAAGTTGTTTAGGGTCTCTGGAAGCTACGATTAAAGAACTGTCATCTTCATCGTAAAAAATTCCTTCTGCATCTGTAGAAGAAGTATTTACTGTGTAAGAAGTACCATCATCAAGATTGTACCGTACTACAGATCCAGAATGTGTGGTAGCATATAACATTGCAGAATCCATCTCAACTATATCATCAGTCACGTCATCATCATCGTCTGAACAAGAGGTGAATCCTAGCATAGCGCTCATCGCTATAAATAATAAAGGTTTTTTCAAAATTTTCATAAGTAACTTTTTTATTGATTATTGTTTACGGTAATATTTACGAAACTTACCAACTTCGGTTTTCTGAAAAGAAGCTTTTAACTCAGGATTAGGCTTTTTAACTCAGGCTTGTTAAACTGAAATTAAATTATGAACTGAATTAACAAAAAAAAAGCCTCTGCGAGAGCAGAGGCTTTTGTAATCAACAGGTGATTAATTCCTAGTACCTGTAGTATTCTGGCTTGTAAGGTCCTTCTACCGTTACACCAATATATTCTGCCTGATCCTGTTTAAGTTCAGTTAATTCAACCCCAATTCTTTCAAGGTGAAGCTTTGCAACCTTTTCATCAAGATGCTTCGGTAACATATAAACTTCGTTCTTGTACTGATCTGTGTTATTCCAAAGTTCCATCTGTGCCAGGGTCTGGTTTGTAAATGAATTGCTCATTACAAAACTAGGATGTCCAGTTGCACAACCTAAATTCACCAAACGACCTTCAGCAAGAAGGATGATATCTTTCCCGTCGATAGTATATTTATCAACCTGTGGTTTGATCTCTACTTTAGAACTTCCGTGGTTTTCATTTAACCAGGCAACAGCGATCTCGTTATCAAAGTGACCAATATTCGCCACAATAGTTTTGTCTTTCATCGCTTCGAAATGCTCTCCACGTACGATGTCTTTATTTCCGGTAGTAGTGATTACGATATCTGCTTTTGGAAGAACAGTTTCCAGTTGTTTCACTTCAAAACCATCCATTGCAGCCTGTAAAGCACAAATTGGATCAATTTCAGTAACAGTTACAATAGAACCAGCACCTTTAAAGGATTGTGCTGTTCCTTTTCCAACATCACCATATCCACAAACAACAACTCTTTTACCAGCTAGCATCACATCTGTAGCACGACGAATCGCATCTACAGCACTCTCACGACAACCGTACTTATTATCGAATTTTGACTTGGTTACAGAATCGTTTACGTTGATTGCCGGCATTGGCAATGTTCCGTTCTTCATTCTCTCGTAAAGTCTATGAACTCCTGTAGTTGTTTCTTCTGAAAGTCCTTTAATTCCACCAGCAAGTTCAGGGTATTCATCAAGGACCATATTAGTAAGATCTCCACCATCATCAAGGATCATATTTAGTGGCTTACGATCTTCCCCGAAGAAAAGTGTTTGTTCGATACACCAGTTAAATTCCTCTTCAGTCATTCCTTTCCAAGCGTAAACAGGAATACCAGCAGCAGCAATAGCAGCAGCAGCATGATCCTGAGTAGAAAATATATTACATGAGCTCCAGGTTACATCTGCTCCTAGTTCTACCAAAGTTTCGATAAGAACTGCAGTCTGGATCGTCATATGTAAACAACCCGCAATTCTGGCACCTTTTAAAGGCTTGGATTCCCCAAACTCTTTACGCAATGCCATAAGTCCCGGCATTTCAGCTTCAGCAAGTTCAATTTCAAGGCGGCCATATTCGGCTAGCTCAATATCTTTGACTTTATAGGCGGTATACGGTACTGTTTTAGTTGACATATTATTATATTTGAATATTAGCAATTTTAATGTCGCAAAAATAAGGAAAAGCTTAGAAAATATATGCCTCTTTATAAAACAATAACAGTTGATGAACGTACTAAAGTCTTCATTTGGAAGGTGGAAGAGTCTTTTGATTGGCTGGCAAACGGGATCGATCTTACTGCACATTGTCAAAAAAGAGTTGACGGTATGAAATCTGAAATTCACCGTCGTGGATTCATGAGCATTAGACATTTAATGGACGAAGCAGGGTATACAGATCATGATCTTTATTATGACGATCTAGGGAAACCACATCTTCGTGATGACAGGTATATCTCCATTACTCATTCGTTCAATTTCACCGCGATCATTATTAGTAATCGTGACGTGGGTATCGATATTGAAAAGCAACGGGAAAAGATCCTGAAGATCGCTAACAAATTTACTCCGCTTAACGAATATCACACGTTGGCGAATGAAGAGGCGTTGATACGGAAGCTTACCATAGTCTGGGGTGCTAAGGAATCTGTTTACAAATTGATCGCTCGCCCTGGAGTTGGTTTTTTACAGCATATCAATGTGACCGACTTTGATTTTGACGATTCGAAAACTACCGCGCATGTAAGATACCATGAACTGGATTCCTGGTATGACATCGATTTCCTCGAATTTGAGAATTTCACCTGTGTTTATGCGCTTTCTTCTACTGGAAACAATAAGTAATGCCTGAAGTGCTTAGCTATTTGCAGGATATACAGCAAGCTTATGTAGAGAACAGAAAGTTACTTGCAATCCTGATAGATCCCGATAAATTTGATGAGAAACAGGTTGATGATTTTTTTCATAACCTGCCTTCTGAAACGACCCATATTTTAGTTGGAGGCAGTACGGTAGAACATGGGAGAACCTGTGCCGTGGTCTCAGCGATCAAGTTGGTGAGCAGGCTTCCGGTGATACTTTTCCCCGGTGATTATTCTCAAATCTCTTCGGAAGCAGATGCGTTGCTTTTTTTAAGCTTGATCTCGGGGAGAAATCCTGAATTTTTAATCGAGCAACAGGTGCGTTCTGTGGAGAAGATCAAAAGTTCAGATCTTGAAGTGATTCCTACGGGTTATATCCTTATTGATGGTGGCAGGGAAACTTCAGTTCAAAAAGTAAGTAAAACCATTCCTATTGATCAGAAAGAGGTGAAGCTAGTCGTGAATACCGCGCTGGCAGGACAATACTCAGGAAAACAATTGATTTATCTGGAAGCAGGAAGTGGTGCTGAATATCCAGTTTCTTCGGAAATGATTAAGGCTGTGTCTTCCAGTCTCAAAATTCCCGTAATTGTTGGTGGCGGTATTCGCACGCCGCAGCAAATGCAAAATGCTTATAAATCTGGTGCGACAATGGTGGTCATGGGAACTGCTTTTGAAAAATAGTTTTTTAAATATAAGTTGATAATACTTATTTATTCTGAAAACAGCACTTCGACAGGCTCAGTGCAACAACTTGTTTCAGGTTATCTATTATCAAAGTTTGTTTCATTGTACCGGATGAAATTTTTCATTTCTTCAGAAGGCGTACTTTGACAGGCTCAGTGCAACAACCTGCTGCAGATTCCCTATTATCTAAGTTTGTTTCATTATACCGGATTTAATTTATCATTTCTTCAGAAGACCGCATTTCGACAGGCTCAGTGCAACAACGAAACGTGCCGTTTTTTAAATATGATTATAAGGCAGGCCGATTGAGAAAAGTTCTGGGTTGATCAAATTTAAGCTCCCGACCATTCAGTAAACTTCAGATAATAGCTAACTTTGGAATACAAACCGCTATTATGAACATTTCAGTAGAACTTACGCTAACCCCAATTCAGGATGATTACGAACCGGCGATCATCAATTTTATCAAAAAAATGCGTGAATCCGGACTCACCGTAAAAGAAAACCCTCTAAGTACTCAGGTATATGGTGATTATGATGAAGTTATGGGTCTGCTCAATAAAGAGATCAAAAATGCATTTGAAGCGATCGACCGCGGACTCATGTACGTGAAAATTGTAAAATCTGATCGCTCCGACTATGCAGCCGATTTTTGATTACCTGTTTAGTCAGTACTCAGAATATCCTACGCTTTTTATAATTCTGGAGATCATTGCTGTGATCTTTGGTTTTCTTTCTGTCTGGTATTCCAAGCAAAATAATATACTCGTTTATCCAACCGGTATTGTAAGCACGATGATCTTCGTGTACTTGCTCTGGCAATGGGAATTGCTTGGGGATATGATGATCAACGCCTATTACTTTTCCATGAGTATTTACGGCTGGTATGTTTGGACGAGGAAAGTAGATGATGATCACTTTACGCCAATTACTTCTACCACCAGAAAAGAAAAAATACTTTCGGTAGTAATATTCACAGGAACACTGCTCTTTGTTTTCGGGATCTATGAATGGTTCGATAAATGGAATAACTGGACGGCTTACGTAGATACGATCACAACTGCGATATTCTTTGTAGGAATGTGGCTTATGGCACGAAAGAAAATCGAAAACTGGATCTACTGGATCATTGGAGATATTATTTCTGTACCGCTGTACTTTTATAAAGGGCTAACTTTAACCAGCTTACAATATCTTTTATTTACTATAATTGCCATTTACGGTTATCTAGCATGGAAGAAAAACTTGCGCAACGACCTTCGTCCTGCCTGAAAATAGTCTTATTCGGCCCTGAATCTTCTGGGAAAACTACACTTTCAGAAGATCTGTCTAAATACTATTCTGAACCGCTGGTGCCAGAATTTATGCGGAAATACCTTCAGAAAGTATGGGATCTCGAACATAGAGTTTGCGAGCCCCAGGATATCTTACCTATCGCCCGTGGACAGATGGAATTGGAAAATGAGAAGTCAGGACAGGCAGACAGGCTTCTAATATGTGATACCGATCTGCTGGAGATAAAGGTATATTCTGAAGCTTACTATGATAATTTCGTAGATCCGCAACTTCTTAAACATGCGTTAAACAACGAATACGCTCTCTACTTTTTAACGTATATTGATGTTCCGTGGACGCCAGATGATCTAAGGGATAAACCTCACGACCGTGAGGGAATGTTTCAGAGATTTCAGCAAACGCTCGATGAATATCAAAAACCTTATATGATTCTGAAAGGTGATCGGCAAACCCGATTAAATTCCGCAGTTAAAAAAATTGACCAACTATTAAAAACTCATAACCAGTGAATTTTAGCGAAAAAGATAACCTTCAGATTAAGGAAAAAGGAATAAGTAAAGATGAAGTAGAAGACCAGATTGCCATCTTTAAACGTGGTAACCTGAAAGTGAATATAACCGAAGCTGCTACGGTAGGAAAAGGAATTAGCAGGATCGAAGCTGCTGAAAAACATGAATTGATAGATTTCTACAATTCAGAAAAATCTAAATACAGCATTCTTAAGTTCGTACCTGCATCTGGTGCAGCTTCCAGAATGTTCAAGGCTTTGCATAACTTTTCCGAAGAATTTGATCCGGAAAATGATGAGCTAAGAGAATATCTTGATAGAAAGGGTGATGCAGACCTTCAAAGATTTTTTAATCACGTGGATAAATTACCATTCTACAAACATGCGGTGAACAAAGCGAAAATGAGCCATCCAGACTATGAGGATCTCTCTCACGATCATCAGCATTCCATTCTGGTACATACGATTCTCGATTCAGATGGTCTCTTTCTCAGTAATCTCCCGAAAGGACTGGTTCCATTTCATAAATACGACACTCATATTTCCACGGCTTTTGAAGAACATTTATTCGAAGCCGCAAAGTACATTGCTGTAGATGGAGTTGCCAGACTTCATTTTACGGTAGCTGAAGGAGATCGCGAGAAGTTTGAAGCTGAGTGGAATGATGTTGGAGAACGTGTAGAAAAGTCTACAGGGGTTAAATTCGAGATCCAGTATTCTTACCAGGATCCAAAAACAGATACCATTGCGGTCACAGGCGAATTTGAGCCTTTTAGAACTAAGGAGGATACCTTATTCTTTAGACCCGGAGGCCATGGCGCGCTTATCGAAAACATGAATCAGTTAGACGCAGATATCGTATTTGTAAAGAATATCGATAATGTGGTTACTGAAGATAAAGTTCAACAGGTAGCCGATCATAAGAAATTACTGGGAGGAAAACTGCTGAAGGTTCAGACTAAAGTATATGAGTACCTTGAAACTCTGGACAAAGGAAATGTATCGCATGAAAAACTGGATGAGATCCAGACATTTCTGAATGATGAATTATTTGTAAAATCTGGTAGTGATGGCGATATGTTCGTGGAAAACCTGAAGCACAAACTTCGTAGACCACTGCGTGTTTGCGGGATGGTAAAGAATGAAGGTGAACCAGGTGGAGGTCCGTTTCTTGTAAAAGATAGTGACGGGAATACTTCTCTACAAATAATTGAAGGAGCACAGATCGATAATAACAATCCCGAACAGGCTAAAACAGCGCGTGAAGCTACACATTTTAATCCGGTGGATATTGTTTGCGGACTTAAAGACCAAAAAGGAGAAGCTTATGATCTTAATGAGTATGTAGATGAAGACATGAGTTTTATTGCAGATAAAACGAAAGATGGTAAGGAGTTGAAGGCTTTAGAGAGACCTGGTTTGTGGAATGGTGGAATGGCACGCTGGAATACGATCTTTGTAGAAGTTCCTGTGGAAACTTTTAATCCTGTGAAAACGGTTTCAGACCTGCTGAAGGATTCTCATCAACCAGCTTAATGGATCAACATCAAATTGAAACAGAGCTTGAGTTCAAGGCGGTAAGAAGTTCTGGTCCCGGTGGGCAACATGCTAATAAGACGTCTACAAAAGTGGAACTTAGTTTTCATGTTGAGAATTCCAACGGACTTTCAGAAGCCGAAAAAGGGAGAATCCAAAGGAAGCTTGAAAACAGGATCAATCGCGATGGTTACCTGAGGATGTCGAGTGAAGATTCCCGGAGTCAGCATACGAATCGTGAGATCGTAGTTTATAATTTTATGGAATTAATAAAATCTGCTTTAAAAAGACAGAAACCTCGAAAGAAGACAAAACCATCCCGGGCTTCAAAACTGAAAAGATTACACTCTAAAAAGAAGAGATCAGAGATCAAGGCGAATAGAAAAGATCCATTGAAGTAAATGTGGGTATTAAATCCTCAGTTGTTCTGTAGATTCCACGTAATTTTTGGAATTGGCATTCATCTTAAATTTGTCTATTAATCTTTTACGTCACTGATACAAAGAGTTTTAGGGGAGTTGAATGGAGTTTTCAAGTTTTGGTATAATTATTACTATTAAGTAAATAGGTTAGTATTGGGAACAAAATGAGTTACACTTAATTTATTTTGTTTTATAATTTAGATTTTCGGATTGAAAGGGCTCCTTCGGGAGCCCTTTCTGTATTTATGTGCCACTGGAAAAATGACTCTGATTTTCTACACTCATTTCCTAAAAATCACAGAATATCTACATAATTAAGTGTGAAATAAATTAAGTAATGCTTCGAATAATTTGGTTCTCAGGCGCTTCCGTAGAATTGATTCAATTTGGTATGATTTTGACTCTATTCTTTACATAACCACAAAACAAACATTATGAAAAAGTTTATTTTAAGTACAGCAACCATTGCAGCTTTATTTTTTACTACAGGAAATCTACATGCACAGGATGAAGAGACAGAAGTAGAGACCGAAGTAGAAATGGAACAGGAAACTACGGAATTTGAATCTATCGATGTGATCTCATTACCACAGAATATCAAAGATGCTGTTTTGACCGACTATAATGGTGCAGTAGCTAGTGAAGCCTGGGTGATGACCAAAGATGATGAAGCCAAGGTTTATAAACTGAACCTGGATGTAAAAGGTGAGCAAGAGCAAGTTTTTATAGATTCTGATGGAAACTGGCTTAAAGAAGATGAAACTGAAAAATAGAACTTGTCTGATTAATGAGAACCCAACTCAAGGCATATTGGATCTTATATGAAGTTTGAAAACTTGAAATTTATAGAAATGGTAGCAGCCTAGCTGCAACAACCATAACAACTAACACCAGATCCATTTCTATAAATTTAAAAGTTCATGACGCAGATCTGATTAAATGGAAACCAGTTACTTGCAAAATTTTAATTTTGCAGGCTACCTAAGGAGGCTTTTTCGAAGCCTCTTTTTTTATGCTTTCTTTTAAAACCATATGAGTTAAAGATTCTTACCTTTGCAGCTCACTAAAGCTATTCTATGTCTAAAGTTCTGGTCGTTGAAGACGATGTTGCCTTCGGTACTATGCTCAAAACCTTTTTAGAGAAAAGGGAGTATAAAGTCGAGCTGGTATTTTCTGCAGCAGAAGCATTCAATAAGATTGAAAAAAGCAACTTTGAACTTGTACTTACAGATGTTCGTCTACCAGATCATGATGGCCTTGAGATTTTGAAAAGAGTTAAAGCTAAGGACATTGCTACTCAAGTGATCGTAATGACGAGTTATGCTGAAATCAGTATGGCAGTAAATGCTATGAAAGAAGGTGCATTCGATTATGTATCCAAGCCATTTCGACCTGAATCTATATTACAAACCATAGAAAATGCCTTGCGCACTAAGGTGGTAGCACCAAAAGAAGTTGCCGCGAAACCCGTAAAAAAAGCCAGCAAATCCAGTTCAACAACACAAAGACTTGATCTTGTAGAGGGCGTTAGTGAACCTTCCCGAAGACTTGCCGATTATGTCGAACTGGTATCCCCAACAAATATGTCGGTTTTGATCACCGGTGAAAGTGGTACGGGAAAAGAGCAGGTGGCAAAGAGCATCCATCTGGAAAGTAAAAGACGTGATGCGCCATTTATCGCCGTAGATTGTGGAGCGATCCCTAAAGAGATAGCTTCCAGTGAATTCTTTGGTCATATCAAAGGTTCCTTTACCGGCGCGATAAACGATAAAACCGGTCACTTTGAAGCCGCTAACGGTGGGACATTGTTTCTTGATGAAATTGGAAATCTTAGTTATGAACTTCAGGTACAGTTATTACGTGCGCTTCAGGAACGACGTGTAAAACCTGTGGGAAGTAATAATGAAATAGAAGTAGATATTCGTGTGGTAACTGCAACCAATGAAGATTTATCGAACGCAGTAAAAGAAGGTGATTTCCGTGAAGACCTTTACCATAGACTTAATGAGTTTTCTATAAAAATTCCTGCACTTCGCGAGCGTAAAGAGGATTTGATGCTGTTTGCGAACCATTTTCTTGATGAGGCGAACAAGGACCTGGAGAAAAATGTGCTTGGCTTTACAGATAAAGCAATAGATGCTTTTAAGAACTACAACTGGCCTGGTAACCTTCGTGAACTTCGGAACATGGTGAAAAGAGCTGTATTGCTCACCCAGGAAGATCTAATTCCGCTAAAAGTTTTGCCTCATGAGATTGCAACTTCCAGTCGTTCTACGGAAAATGATTACGGTCTGTTCAAGAATAAGAATGAAGAACAACTAATTCTTGATGCTCTTGAGAAAACTGATGGTAATAAAAGTAAAGCCGCCAGAATGCTTTCTATAGATAGAAAGACGCTTTATAATAAGCTGAAGCAGTACGGCATCAAACTTTAATTTTCGCTTCGATATCGTTTAATAGCTGTTCAAGCTTTTCCTGAAGACTTACGAATTCAGTTTTATCTATATTTTTCCTTTCTTCAAGTTTTAGTAACTCTGGCGTGATGGTATGTGCCTGCATTTGTCTAAGCATTGGTAACATTCTATGAGCAGTTTTGCCCAATTCATCCTCGTTCTGACTCTCCCATGCCGATTTCAATTGTTCCATACTTTCTTTGGTTCCCTCGATAAAGGCCTGAAGTATTTCTTTAAAGGCAGCATCGTCTTTACCAGCAAATTCATAAATCTCAGAAAGATCGTAAAGTCCTGTCTGTAGCTCTGTAGATTTTCCTTGTTCATTACTGGAAACTGGATCTTTATGTTCCAGATCCAGCACATCAGCGATCGTTTCTTTTAAGGTTCTGGATTTATAGGGTTTCAGTAACTTTTCATCGAAACCGGCATCCATATAGACTTGTTTCTCAAGATCTGTACGACCCGATAAAGCGATAACGGGCAAATGCATGATCTCATCGGTATCGCGAATAGTTTTAATAAGTTCAAAACCATCCAGAACTGGCATTTGAATATCGGTAAGAATAAGATCATATTCTTTCTGGCTGATCTTTTCAAGCGCGATCTTACCATTTGCCGCAGTATCTATTTCGAAACCCATAGATCTGGATAGTTCTACGGTAAGGGATAATTGTCCAGGTTCATCATCTACTACCAGCGCCTTTAGTCCTGAAGCAGCATAATTCTTCTCAATTTTATTTTCTAAAGATTTCTTCGATTTCTTAACTGAAGGCTGATATTTCTCGACCGGAATTTCAATGATAAATTCACTTCCCATCCCGGGTTCGCTTTCCACCCTGATGTCACCATCCAATAAATGCGCGAGTCTTTTCGTGATGGCAAGTCCAAGACCAGTACCGCCAAATTTCTTCTCAATACTGTTATCTTCCTGGGAGAATTCCTCGAAAATACTATCCTGTTTCTCTTTTGAGATTCCGATCCCGGAATCCTTGACTCTTAATTCAAGAATTTCTTTGTTCTTCTTAGGTTTTACGAGATTTGCAGAGATGACAATGCTTCCTTCTTCCGTAAATTTCCAGGCATTTGAAATCAGGTTTGCCAGAATCTGTTTAATTCTGAAAGGATCACTAACCAGCTGCATTTGTGCTTCAGGAGCAACAACTATTTCAATACTTACATTTTTGGTCCTTTCCGCAGGAATGATATTATTTACAGTATCCTCGATCAATTTGCCGGGGTGGAAAGCTAGTTTTTCTATCAGCATTTTTCCCGCTTCGAGTTTCGAGAGATCCAGCAAATCATTGACCAGTCTCAGGATAAATTCTGAAGATTTTTTGATCTGCTTTAAATAATATGCTTGCTTTTCATCAAGATCGGTTTTCTGTATAAGATCTGTATATCCCATGACGGTTGTCAATGGGCTTCGAAGATCGTGAGTGATCGCAGCCATGAACTGCTCTCTACTGGCCAGTAGTGATTCTGCAAAATTCTTGGCCTCTTCCAGTTGCACCCTGTATCGCTGACTTCTGGTAATATCACCAATAATATTAATGATAAAATAAAGGATGATCAGGATAATAATACAGCTCCCAATTAGAATGATCGTGGAAGTTTTGTCCAGCATATTCTGAAAAGTCTCTGCTCGTTCCAATGAATTTTTTCGTTCGCTTTTCTCTAAATTAGATAGCAAACCCTGTAATTGCTGATTCAGGATCATATCATTATTAAGCAACTCATTTTCCTTCTGAACCACCTCATTTTGAAACTGTCGGTTAGCAAATTCAAGGTCGGTTAATACTCTCTTGACAGATTTGACCAGCGAATCCAGACGCTGAGTAGTAATATTTTCGGCATTATCTTCTCTTGAATATTCCAGCCACTTTACCAGCACATCTTTTTGATAAGATTTTAAATTCCTGAATCTGTTCTCGTAATTATAATCCTTGAAAGACTGGTCAATATTCCGAAGTTCCCCAAGAGCTTTCCGGTAATAATTGGTATTCCTGTCGGTATCTCGTAAAGCAACCAGCTCCTTCAGGTTTTCTGTCTTTTGTTCCAGAAGTTGGTAAATACTATCTGCTTCGTCTTCAAAATCAAGTTGCGTATAACTTTTCTCCAGTTCATTGATCTTGGATTTAATACTGTCAATTTGAGAATTGTAAAGTTGTAGCTCTTCTTCATTCCCGGTTTGTATCAAACGCCGGCTTGTATTTTCAGATTCGTTGAGGTTGGTGGAAATCTCAGATACCAGGATGAGCTGCTGTGTATTTTCAGTATTCGTCTGGGCAATTTCAGAATAGGTGAGCACCTGGTTATAAATATACCAGACAGCAAGCCCGGCGAGAATGGAAACAATCACATATCCTGCAACAACCTTAACTGTTAAAGAGCGTTTCGTATTTAGCATAAACTTCCTGTGTACTTAAAAATCTTTATTCCCAATTTTCTTCAAATGTATTGCATTTCTAAAAAAGCATATTACATTTGCGGCATAATCTCATAAGGGGTGCCTTAACGGGCTGAGATCATACCCAATGAACCTGGGCAGGTAATGCTGCCAAGGGATACGCACGAAAGTGCGATGTATGTACTCCTGTTATTACCATATTGGTGATCTCAGGATTTTTTATTTTATAACTAAATCAGGAAAGAATAATTGCCCCTTTTATTCGTAGAAAATTTTGCGAATGAAACATTTATTATCTTTTGTGGCGCTGCTGGCAATTTCTCTTCAGGCCTACGCACAGGATTACAAACTCAGTGGTATCGTAACTGAAAATGGAAATCCTATCGATGGAGCTTCAGTTTATCTGCAAAGTACAGGTTCTGGAACTTTAACCAACGAAAATGGTTATTATGAGCTTGAGCTTTCAGAAGGAAATTATACGCTTATCTTCTCCTTCGGAAATCAAAGAAGTAGAACTGTAAATCTAACCGAAGACTCGACTTTAAATATTGATCTTGCCGGAGCGCAGGAATCTCTGGATGAAGTATTTCTATCTTCTGTGAGGGTGACCGATGAATCTCCAATTACCTATAGCAATTTAAGCAACGAAGAAATTGGCGACAGGAATCTTGGACAGGATATTCCGGTACTTATGAGCTATATGCCCAATGTAGTTACCACAACCGATGCCGGGAACGGTGTTGGCTACACGGGAATTCGTGTTCGTGGTAGTGATGCCACAAGGGTGAATGTATCCATCAACGGGGTGCCTTATAATGATTCTGAAAGCCAGGGAACTTTCTGGGTGAATCTGGGAGATTTTGCTTCTTCCGTAGAAAATTTACAGCTACAGCGTGGTGTGGGAACATCAACTAATGGAGCTGGTGCTTTTGGGGCAAGTCTTAACATCCTTACAGATGCTTATAAAGAAGAAGCTCAGGGAGAGATCGCGAACAGTATCGGTTCTTACAATACTTTTAAGCATACCGTAAAATTTAGCACTGGTCTTATTAATGATCATTTCAGTTTTACAGGACGTGCTTCAAAAATTAGAAGTGATGGTTATATAGACCGGGCAAGTAGTGATTTAAAATCATACTTTCTACAGGGATCTTTCGTAGATGATAATACACTTATTAAAGCACTTACTTTTGGTGGTAGCGAAAGAACCTATCAGGCCTGGTATGGTATCGATGCTGAAACACTTGAAAATGACCGCACATTTAATCCGGCAGGAATCTATACCGATGAGGATGGAAACACGAAGTTCTATGACGGGCAGACAGATAATTATAAACAGGATCATTACCAGTTACTATGGAACCAGGATTTTGGGTCTAACTGGTCTACAAACCTTGCACTTCACTATACCTACGGTCGCGGATATTATGAGGAATATGAAGAAGATGCAGATCTACAGGAATTCGGACTTCCCTTATTCATGTCTAATGGAGAGGAAATTACCTCTTCAGATCTTGTAGGGACCAAATGGCTGGATAATCATTTCTACGGAACCGTTTTTAGCGTGAATTATGAGACTACCAATTGGGATCTTACCCTTGGTGGAGGATGGAACAAATATGATGGTGATCATTATGGCGAGGTGATCTATACCAGATTTGCTCGTAATAATGACCCTTACGAACCATACTATTTCAACCAGGCAGATAAAACCGACTTCAATATCTACGGAAAAGCAAACTTTGCGATTACTGAAAAACTTGGAGGTTATTTAGATCTTCAGTTAAGAACCGTGAACTATGAAACCGACGGACTTCTAGATGACCAGACTCGATTTTTAAACGATGATAACTTTAGTTTCTTTAATCCGAAGGCTGGGTTAACCTATCAATTGAATGAAGGTGACCAGTTCTACCTATCCTACGCACGTGCTCATCGTGAGCCAAGTCGTGGCGATTATGAAAATGGAGATCCGGAACCTGAAGAATTGAATGATTTTGAACTTGGTTGGAGACATCAAAGCACCAATTTTGTTTTGAACACGAACCTGTATTATATGGATTATCAAAACCAGCTGGTGCTTACCGGAGGTCTTGATGATGTTGGGGCATTTATTCGCCAGAATAGCGGAAATTCCTATCGACTGGGACTAGAGGTAGATGCAACAGTTAGGGTGACAGACAACTTTAATATTCGACCAAATATTTCCTTAAGCCGAAATAAGAACGTGGACTTTGTTTCTCCATTCGATGGAGAACTGGTAGCCTATGGAGATACAGATATTTCATATTCTCCAGAGATCGTCGCTGCGAACATGCTGGAATATTCACCGGTTAAAGGGCTCGAACTTAAATTTCTCTCTAAATATGTTGGAGAGCAATTTATGAGTAATGTAGAAGCAGAAAATTCAAAACTGGACAGCTATTTTGTGAACGATTTTAATGTTCAGTACACTTGGGACAAGGCCTGGATGTTCCGTGAGATCGTACTTACAGGACTGGTAAATAATATATTTGGAGAGGAATATGTGTCTAACGGATATTATTATACCTACGATATTTCCAGCGATACTAATCCATCTGGAGTGCAAACTTTTGACGGAGCTGGATATTATCCACAGGCAACAACAAATTTCTTACTTGGACTTACATTGAAGTTCTAAATCAACTTTAATGCATTTTTGCAGCCTTCTTTTCAAATTGTAGGGGTTTGAAGAGAAGGCTTTTTTTAGTTAAAGATCTGCAGCATATTGCCAGATTTCTCTACTCTATATGGTTTCATACCGTATTCACCTTCTCCTTCTGAAAGTTGTCCTGTGATCACATTATAAGAATTATCATCACAATTACAGGTTGCGATCACTCCATTCAGGGTCATTGCAGAACAGGATCTTGGTGGGTGGTTTGGATCACTTAGTTCAAAAGCTACATATTGATCGTTGTTGATATTGTAAATAACCACTCCTTTTACTCCATAATTGTAGGTCGCATAAGCGTTTCCTGGAAACTGCAGATTGTTGTATTCAGGTAAGGATAAATTTACCTGAAACCTGAAACTTAGATCGGCGAGATTCGGGTTATTATTAAAAGAATCGTCAGACCCGGAACAGGCTGTAAGTAGTACATAAACAGTCAATAGACTCAGTAGTTTCTTCATATAAATTGTATTGAGGCGAAAATAATATAATTGCTCCAAAAGATTAAATTTCTTACATTTGTTCAAAGAAATCCCGTAATTCATGGGATTTTTTTAATTAATAATGCAATAGTTTGAACCCGGAGCACTAAAAATTTGTAGATCCGGGCTTTTCCACGTCGTGGAACCATAAAAATTACCAGATCATTAAGCTATTAATTCCTGAATCTAACCATGGGTTATTTCCGCGGAATTTTAAAACGATAAAGTTATGAGTAAAGTATCTTATTACACCCCTGAAGGGTTGAAAAAACTTAGAGATGAGCTCAACCAGTTAAAAGATGTTGAGAGACCGAAGGCTTCAAATGCTATTGGTGAAGCGAGAGATAAGGGAGACCTTAGTGAAAATGCAGAATATGATGCTGCCAAGGAAGCCCAGGGATTATTGGAATTGAAAATTTCCAAACTGGAAGAAGTTATGGCTAACGCACGAGTGATCGATGAATCTCAACTGGATACTTCCAAAGTGCTGGTCCACTCACATGTAAAAATTAAGAACCAGACCAACGGAGCAGAGATGACTTATAAGCTGGTCGCACAAAGCGAAGCCGATCTAAAATCTGGAAAGATCTCTGTAGATTCTCCAATTGGTAAAGGTTTACTTGGAAAAAAAGTAGGCGATACTGCTGAAATTCAGGTGCCCAACGGTACAGTTACCTTTGATGTGATCGAGATCTGGAGAGAGTAACAGTTCATTACAGTTAAAATATGATCCTTTTCTTTCATCTTATTTTTAAGATTTGAGAAAAGGATTTTTTAATTTTAAGGCAAACCAACCATACTAATATTATGTCAACCTTATTTACAAAAATCGTTAGAGGAGAAGTGCCAGCTTATAAAGTAGCAGAGAACAGTCAGTTTCTTGCATTTCTCGATGTGAATCCAAATGGAAAAGGTCACACGCTCTGCATTCCGAAGAAGGAAGTGGATAAGATCTGGGACCTTGAGGAAGAGATCTACCAGGAATTAATGCGTTTTTCCAGAAGTGTTGCGATTGCATTGGAAAAGACCGTTCCCTGCAAAAGAGTGGGAATGGCCGTTATTGGACTTGAAGTGCCACATACCCATGTACATCTTATTCCTTTAAATACTATGGATGAAATGAACTTCTCCAACAAAGTGAAAATGACTGAAGAGGAATTTCAGGAACTTGCAGAAAAAATTCATGCGAACGTAGAGCTGTGAAAGAAATCGCAGATTATAAACTGAGCCTGGAACTCAGGATAGACTGGAGCGATCTGGATATGTATCAGCATGTGAATAATATCACGTTCATGCGCATTATGCAAAGTGGTAGAGTCAATTTCTGGGAAGCAACCGGTATCCACGAGTTCTATCAGAAAACAAATAAGGGAACCATGCTGGTGTCTACGAATTGTGATTTCAAGCGACCTTTACACTATCCGGGAATTGCACGAATTTTAACCAAACTAGACAAGGTAGGGAATAGCAGCTTCACCTTAAGACACTTGATATTGAACAATGAGGATCAGATCTGTGCCGAAGGACTGGACACTGTAGTCTGCTATGATTTTGATAAGAACAGCACTTTCCCGGTTCCAGATTGGTTAAGGGAAAAGATATTCGAGTATTAGATCTTTTTAAGACTTATCTGGAAAGTGGTGCCTTTTCCAATCTCACTTCTAGCAACCTTGATCTTACCCTGGTGATACTCTTCTATGATTCTTCTGGCTAAGGAAAGACCTAGTCCCCAACCACGTTTTTTTGTGGTTTGTCCAGGCTCGAAGATCACTTTAAATTTGTTCTTGTCGATGCCTTTCCCGGTATCTGTAATATAGATATGTGCCTGTTTCATGTCCTGCTTGATCTCGATCAAAAGCTCTCCTTTTCCACGCATGGCATCTATCGCATTCTTGACCAGGTTTTCTATGGTCCAGCTATACAGTTGTTCGTTGAGCATAACCCAGATTGGTTGCCTTGGAGTCTGAATGCTGAAATCAATTAGATTGGAACTTCTCAATTTTAAATAGTCAAAACTTTCCCGGGTAGCTTCTACAATATTTATCTCCTTCAGATTTGGTGCAGAGCCAATTTTTGAAAATCTTTCAGTAATGGTTTGTAAGCGGTCGATATCCTTTTCCATCTCCTTGATATAAGAAGGATCCACATCTTCAGATTTTAAAATTTCAGTCCACCCGATTAAGGAGCTCAACGGAGTCCCGATTTGATGGGCAGTTTCCTTGGCCATACCCGCCCACAACTTGTTCTGTTCACTATTCTTTGTGGTAGTATAGAAAAAATAAACGACCCCAATAAACAGAAAGCCTATAAGCGTAAGCCCAATAGGGTAATATTTAAGTTTATTAAGTGCGGGTGAATTTCCGTAGTATAAATTCTGGACTTGACCTTCTCCAAGATCTACGGCAATCGGGTCATTTTCCTCTTTTAGCTCAATTAGATATCCTTCTAATCTTTCGCGATCTTCGAGGATCACAGGGTCAATATTCGTAGTGTAGGCGATCGCTCCATCTTCATTGGTGTGTATTATGGGGATCGTGGTATTGTTATTCAGGATCTCAAGGATCAGGCTAAGATCAGCATCTTCAGGAGCGGCACTTAGTTCTTCCTGCGCCTGGGCCCAGATATTCATTTTAGCTCTTTCGTCTTCCTTAAGCCGTTGAAAAAAGATACTGGTGTTCCAAAGGACCAACGCGGTAACCACAAGACAGGAAAGAATGATAAACCAGCGATTAAAGCTGCGTTCGTCGGGTAGATTCATGTATTACTACGGCTTTATAGAATAAATATAAGCGTTTTAAAATGATTTTTATTGTAATGCTTTGGCTTTTCATTCCCTCTACATTTCTTTATCTTTGGCGAAAAT
Source organism: Christiangramia sp. LLG6405-1 (assembly GCF_045055805.1). Taxonomy (GTDB): domain Bacteria; phylum Bacteroidota; class Bacteroidia; order Flavobacteriales; family Flavobacteriaceae; genus Christiangramia. Next base: position 1,183,312 of record NZ_CP159330.1, read on the forward strand.
AAAGTATATGTTCAGTATAGAGCCAAAAGATATAGGAACAGGTAAATTACATCAGTATTTACTTGGGTCTATTGGACCAAGACCTATTGCTTTTGCAAGTACCATTGACGAGGAGGGGAAACCAAATTTATCTCCTTTTAGTTTTTTCAATGTTTTTGGCGCAAATCCTCCGGTTCTTATTTTCTCTCCTGCCAGAAGAGGACGGGACAATACGACCAAGCATACTTTTGAGAATGCAAAAAAAGTAGATGAGGTGGTGATCAATATTGTAAATTACGACATTGTTCAGCAAATGTCGCTTTCAAGTACTGAGTATGGGGAAGGTGTAAATGAGTTCGAGAAAGCCGGGCTTACAATGCTGAAATCTGATCTGGTGAAGCCATTTCGTGTGGCAGAATCTCCGGTTCAAATGGAATGCAAGATCGTTGATATCATTGAAACCGGAACTGAAGGTGGAGCGGGAAATCTTGTGATCTGTCACGTGGTCAAGATCCATGTGAAGGAAGAAGTTCTTGATGAAAACGGTTATATTGATCAATATAAAATAGACCAGGTAGCCCGTATGGGTGGCAATTGGTATTCGAGAGCCAGAACAGGAATGTTCGAAGTTCCTAAGCCGCTTTCGACTTTAGGAATTGGTGTAGATGCAATGCCAGAAGAGATCAGAAACAGTAAAGTTCTAACTGGTAATGATCTTGGGAAACTTGGAAATGTAGAATCCTTGCCAGATGATGCCGAAATTCAGGATTTTAAGAAACAGGAAGCTGAAGTAGCTGAATTAGTCGAAAGCAAGGATCAGGAAAAAATTCATAAACAGGCACAGCGGTATCTTGAACAGGATGAGCCGATGAAAGCCTGGAAAATATTATTAGCAAAATAGAGATAAAATGGAAGTACAGGGAAAAATCAAATTAATAGGAGATACAAAGACCTTCGGAAATAATGGGTTTCAGAAGAGAGAAATGGTTGTGACGACAGAGGAGCAATATCCTCAACATATCATGATCGAATTCGTTCAGGATAAATGTAGTCTTCTGGATGCCTTTAAAGTAGGTCAGCCAGTAAAGGTTGGTATCAACCTTAGAGGTAGAGAATGGGTGAGCCCACAAGGGGAAACTAAATACTTTAATTCTGTACAGGGTTGGAGAATTGAGAACCTTGCCGCTCAACAGCCGTCTGGAGGTAACGTACCACCACCAGACCAGTTCGAGCCAGCAAGTGATTTGAACGAAGAGGATTACGACGATCTGCCTTTCTAAGGAGAAGTCTTATAAAAATTAAAAGTCCGGTGATTATTTCATCGGACTTTTTTAATTTCATCAAACAATTTTGAGTAGGTGTATTTTATAGGTCCGGGACAAAAATTTCCTCCAGTAGAGCTGGCAGATGAAGATGGTTTTCTTGCAGTCACGCGGGAACTCAGTATTGATCGAATACTGGAGGCCTATCACTTAGGGATCTTTCCATGGTATAGTGAAGGGCAGCCTGTTTTATGGTGGTCACCAGATCCCAGAATGGTGCTGTTTCCTGAAGAGCTGAAGATTTCCAAAAGTATGCGTCCTTACCTGAATAAAAACAAATTTCAGGTCACTTTCAATCAGGATTTTGAGGCGGTCATCGATCACTGCGGAAAAGTTTTCAGAAAAGGTCAGGATGGTACCTGGATCACTCCAGAGATTAAGAGATCTTACCTCGACTTACATCGAATGGGATTAGCCATTTCAGCTGAAGTATGGGATGATAATAATCTGGTTGGAGGTTTATACGGAATTTATCTTCGGAAGAAAAAAATATTCTGTGGGGAGAGTATGTTTGCGAATGTGAGCAACGCTTCTAAATTTGGGTTTATAAAACTGGTTCAAAAGCTTCAGGAGGAAGACGTACATCTAATAGACTGCCAGGTGTATACAGATCATCTTGCTAGTCTGGGAGCACAGGAGATCACGAGAGAAGAGTTTCTTAGTTATCTAAAGTAGCAACTAATAGTTTCTAAGTTTTCATCTTTTCACCAAGTTTCCTGATCTCATCATAACGAAAACAATCAATTTCATGGTCATTGACCATTCCGGTTGCCTGCATATGTGCATAGATCACTGTTGAGCCGGTAAACTTAAAACCGCGTTTCTTCAGGTCTTTTGATAACTGGTCGCTGATAGCCGTAGTCGCGGGTGCTTCCTTATAATTCGTTACTTTATTCTGTATTGGAGTGCCATCGACAAAGTTCCAGATATACCTACTAAAACTGCCAAACTCATCCTGAATTTTGATGAATTGTTGTGCGTTATTGACGGTGGCTCTAATTTTCAACTGGTTCCGGATGATTCCGGCATTTTCCATTAGTTCTGTGATCTTCGGTTCATCATATAAAGCGATCTTTCGATAATCGAAATCATCAAATGCTTCCCTGAAATTCTGCCTTTTTCTTAATACGGTGATCCAGCTCAATCCCGCCTGAAAGGTTTCAAGGCTGAGAAATTCAAATAAATTATGGTCATCAAGAACTGGAACTCCCCATTCCTGGTCATGATAAGCTTCATAGAGCGCATCTCCTTCACACCAACCACATCGTTTTAATTCTGCCATATTCTAAGATTTAAAATAGTATGTGATGGTTCCCGGCTGCTCATTCTTGCCAGCAAGCTTACTAAACCTTGCTCCTGCGGCATATTCCATCGCTCTTTCAACAAGGCATTCATTATCTGAAGTGGAACTGCCTTTATTCAGGCTGGTTTCGAGTACGTAGCCGTTAGCATCCACACTAATGTTGATCACGATCTTACCTGCAACGTCACAGGTATAAACAGGATTCGGAATCTTAACTGCCCGACGGCCCTTTAAGGAAAATGAAATACTGCTATAATCATACACTGCCGATTTCTGTGAGCTCTCTTCAGAGGAATCATCACCGTTGGAAGCATCTTTCTTCCTGTCAGCAGTTTTCTTATTAACCTGGTAGTTTCCGACGCCTTGTGTGTCTTCGCTTTCCTCGGCTTCCTGGCTGGCACTATTCTTCTGGAAAATTTCGTCCAGCTTGTTCTTCATGTCTGCATCCCGAGCTTCCTTATCTTCATTATAGGCCTTGTTGGTCTGAACGTTTCTTCGTTGTTGCTGAGGTTGTGCTTCCTGTTCTTCAGGTTCCTCTTCCGGAGCCTTTTCCTTCTGAAATTGCTCAAGATCCACGAGCATTTCTCCGGCTGCTTTTTGCTTGTTGGCCATATTGAGATTGTACAACGCCAGAAATAGCACAGCAAATAGCAGGGAAGTAATAATGAGAGCTTTGTGTTTGTCGAAAAAATCCATGGGATTAGAGTTTTCTCTATCTTAAATGTTCTCCCGTGAAGGTAAGAATTTTTCGAAAGATTCGATATCCATGGCATTTTCTACGGAATATTCTCCGATTCCGGTTCTTCTCAATGCTGAAAGATGTGCTCCACTGTCTAAAGCCATCCCAAATTCGTGAGCCAGGCTACGGATGTACGTTCCTTTGCTACAAACTACTCTGAAGTCTATATCAGGAAATTTGCCAGAGTCGATATCAAAAGCGTTTATTTCGATCTCTCGTTTTTCGACTTCAACATGCTCACCTTCCCGGGCGTATTCGTAAAGTCGCTTTCCATCCTTTTTCAAAGCTGAAAAAACCGGTGGTGTCTGTTCGATCTTTCCAATAAAGTTTTTACAGGTTTCCAGCAACTTTTCTTCAGTAATATGAGAAGTTTCGAAAGTTGCGTCAAATTCGGTTTCGAGATCAAAAGAAGGTGTTGTGGCACCAAGGCTAACGGTTCCCGTATATTCTTTGATCTGTCCCTGTAGATCGGGAATGGTTTTGGTAAACTTTCCTGTGCAAATTATTAAAAGCCCGGTAGCCAGTGGATCTAAAGTTCCAGCATGACCAACTTTGATTTTCTTGATATTACAACTTTTTCTAATGAGCCATCTTACTTTGTTCACCAGCTGGAAAGAAGTCCAGTTCAATGGTTTGTCGAAAAGAAGTACCTGTCCGGCTTTGAATTCTTCCGCAGTAAATTGTTTATTGAGCATAGGCAAAAATAATCGCTGCGATTCCCACTACAAAACAATAAATGGCAAACCAGGATAGCTTGCTTTTTTTAACAAGAGTGATCATCCAGGTGCAGGCAACCAATCCAGCGATAAAAGCCGCTATGAAACCTACTGCAAGTGCTGTCAGGTCTGTGGAACTGGAAGTTAACTCTCCTCCTAAAAGATCTTTCGCGATCTTTCCGAAGATGAGAGGCACTACCATCAAGAATGAAAATCTTGCAGCTTTGGTTTTGTCGTTTCCAAGCAAAACAGAAGTGGAAATAGTGGCGCCACTTCTTGAAATTCCTGGGAGCATAGCGATCGCCTGGGCTACTCCAATTACAAATGCATTAGAATAGCTTACCTTTTTTCCGGTATCTTTCGCTTTATCTGCAAGCCATAAAAGCAATGCAGTCACAAGAAGCATAAATCCAACGAACAATATATTTCCTCCAAAAAGCGCTTCAAGTTGTTCTTCAAAAAGTAATCCTACTATAACAGCAGGAAGCATAGAAATTATGATCTTCAGTGAAAACTGGGTTTCTTCGTTCCATTTAAAACTGAAAAGACCTTTTAAAATTTCAAAAACATCTTTTCTGAAAATGACCAGGGTGCTTAATGCGGTAGCAAAATGGAGTACCACCGTAAATAATAGTGATTCTTCTGGTACACTAGTATCCCCAAGAATTGCTTTTCCTAATTCTAAATGTCCGCTTGAGGAAACTGGTAAAAATTCAGTAAGTCCCTGGATGATCCCGAGGATCACCGCATCTAATAGATCCAAATTTGATTATTTTTTATGTGGGTTCAACAGAATGGCGTAGACTTCGATCACAAAGCCAATTAGCACTAGGGTTGGCGCAAGCCTTATACGTTGAAAATTATAAATAGCATCATTAAATTCGTTCGGATTTTCGCTACCACCACCAGACATGAGTATAAAGCCAAGTGCGATCACGGCAAGACCAATGAACATGAACATATAGTTTCTTTTTCCGAAAACAAATCCGGTATTAAAACTTCCTCCCTGGTGAATTTCTTTCTCTTTTTTCATGGTCTAATAATAAAGTTCGTCTGTTTTAAGATTCAGAAAACGAGATGTCGCGAAATATGTGCTTATCCAGGTAATAACGATACCCATCAGGAAAATTCCGGAGAATAGTATCACTAGCATTTTTACATCTCCCAGAAGATTCAATTCCTGAAAACTGTTGTTGAGATAGAATAGCACTGCGGCCATTCCAATAAGTGCGAGAATCGCCCCGATAAGCCCCAGTTTTACACTTTGCCAGATAAAAGGTCTGCGTATAAAACCTTTGGTAGCACCAACCATTTGCATGGTTTTGATGATAAATCGTTTTGAATACACAGCCAGCCTGATGCTGCTGTTAATTAATAGGACGGCGATAAAAGTGAAAACCGTACTGGCAATCAATACCCACAGACTAATTTTCTTAACATTATCATTCAATAAGGCGATTAGCGGTTTGTCATAAATGACCTCATCTACAAAATTTTTGGAAGTAAGATCTGCTGCAATTTCATCCACCTGTTCCGAAGAAACGAAATCGGCATTCATATAGACATCAATAGAATTCTGCAGTGGATTATAACCCAGAAATTCCATGAAGTCTTCCCCTATTTCTTCGCTATGGGCAGCGGCAGCATCTTCCTTGCTTACATAGGTAGTAGTCTTGGTGTAATCTGCCATCGCCAGGCTCTTTTTCAATTGTTCGATCTCTACTTCCTTGGCGGTATCTTTTAAATATACGGTAAGCGCTATCTGTTCTTTAAAGTGATCTGCCACTTTCTTGGTGTTCAAAACCAAAAGTCCCAGCATTCCTAAAAGGAATAAAACCAGTGCAATACTAATCACAACAGAGAAATAGGAGGATATGAGTCGGCGTTTTTGATACCTTTCAAAAGATGTGGTCATATAGTGACTTCAGATTTTTTGTAAAAATAAGAAAGTTCAGCTTTCTCAATATTTAAAACGTTTAAACTTTTGAAAATATTGGATGCATAAAGTTGTGAAGTTTTATTGATTGAACCTGCTGATCTTCAGGTTAAACCGAAATAAGTACATTTGGGCAAAAGACGTTTATGAAAATCTTAGTTTATGGAGCAGGTGGAGTTGGCGGCTACTTTGGAGCGAGACTTGCAGAATCAGGTAACAAAGTGAGTTTTATTGCTCGTGGAGAACACATGCGGGCGATCAAGGAATCTGGCTTGCAGCTGGAAAGTATCAATGGAGATATTACTGTGCATCCCGAGTTGGTAACCAATGATATTAATGAAGTTGGTACTCCAGATCTTATATTATTGGGAGTGAAAAGCTGGCAACTTTCAGAGGTCGCCTCAGAATTAAAAAAGATTATTTCCAGAGATACGATCGTGCTGCCATTACAGAATGGAGCAGATAATTATGAAAAGCTCACCGAAATACTTCCAAAGGAAAACGTAATTGCGGGTTTATGTTTTATCGTGAGTTATATTGAAAAACCCGGGAAGATCAAGCACGCCTCTTTTGAGCCAAGGATCGTTTTTGGGGAAGCAGACAATAGTAGATCTAAACGGATTTCAAAGATTAGTACTTTATTTTCGGAAGCTAAGATTGATTTTCTTAATCCGGAAAATATTCAGCTGGAGATCTGGAAAAAGTTTCTTTTTATCTGCACCATCAGTGGAATTGGCGGATTTACACGCGTAAGTATCGATAAGATTAGAAATAGTTCATACCTGTTGGACCTTATGAAACAAACTTCCGCAGAAATTAAATCAGTTGCTAATGCCAAAGATATTCCGCTGAATGATGAGCATATTGAAAAAGCTTTCCAGATCATCGAAAACCAGCCACAAGGAACTACAGCTTCCACTCAAAGAGATATTATGGAGGGAAAACCTTCAGAAATCGAAAATTTTAATGGTTTTATAGTTCGGGAAGGTGAGCGACTGGGAATTAAAACGCCGGTGAATAAAATGATCTATGAATGCCTGAAGCCCATGGAAGAGCAGGCTAGAAAAACACTTTAAGTGTTCCTTGTTAGCTCTAAAAAAGTCCTTTAAAATTGTATTTTTGCATCCGTATAAAAATGGTAGGAGAGATCCCGCCACCTGTGCTTCGGGGTTTTGAACTTTCCCGGGCTGTTCATAAGAATTTAGTTAAGCAGATATCACATGAGTTACCACTTTAATAAGATCGAGGAGAAATGGCAGAAATACTGGGCGCAAAACCAGTCTTTCAAGGCCACCAACAATACCGATAAACCAAAATATTATGTGCTGGATATGTTTCCTTATCCCTCTGGAGCGGGTTTGCATGTAGGGCATCCATTAGGGTATATTGCCAGTGATATCTATGCCCGATACAAGCGCCATAAGGGATTTAACGTATTGCATCCACAGGGATATGATAGTTTTGGGCTTCCGGCAGAGCAGTACGCGATCCAGACGGGTCAGCATCCTGCGTTAACAACTCAAAATAACATTGCCCGTTACCGGGAGCAACTTGATAAGATCGGATTTTCATTTGACTGGAGTCGTGAAGTGCGTACCAGTGAGCCAGATTATTATAAATGGACACAGTGGATCTTTATCCAATTATTCGAGAGCTGGTATGATCTGGAAGCTGAAAAGTCCAGACCGGTTTCTGAATTGGTGGATATATTTTCTTCGGAAGGGAATACAAGGGTCAACGCTGCTTGTGATGCTGATATTGCTGAATTTTCTGCGGAAGAATGGAATCGTTATTCTGAAGATGAAAAAGAACGAATTTTATTAAAGTACCGACTTACCTACCTTGCTGAAACTGAAGTGAACTGGTGCCCGCAACTGGGAACCGTTCTCGCTAATGATGAGATCGTAAATGGTGTTTCTGAAAGAGGAGGCTACCCGGTAGTTCGTAAAAAAATGACTCAATGGAGCATGAGAATTTCAGCTTTTGCTGAAAGATTGCTGCAGGACCTCAATAAACTTGACTGGACTGAAAGTCTGAAGGAGAGTCAGCGTAACTGGATCGGGAAATCTGTAGGTGCTCAGGTTGCTTTTAAAGTAATGAACAGCGATACAGAGTTTGAAGTTTTCACCACCAGACCCGATACCATTTTTGGAGTCAATTTTATGACACTTGCTCCAGAGCATGAACTCGTTTCCAGGATCACTACTGAAGATCACAAGGAAGAAGTTGTAGCTTATATTGAAGCGACGGCAAAAAGGAGTGAGCGTGAGCGAATGGCCGATGTAAAAACCATTAGCGGTGCTTTTACCGGAGCGTATGCTGAACATCCATTTACGAAAGAGCCAATTCCAATCTGGATCGGTGATTACGTGCTGGCAGGATATGGAACCGGGGCGGTAATGGCCGTTCCTTGTGGAGACCAAAGAGATCATGATTTTGCGAGACATTTTGATCTCCCTATCACTAATATTTTCGAAGATGTAGATGTTTCCCAGGAAGCTTATGCGGGGAAAGAAGGAACAGTGATCGCAAACTCAGATTTTCTTAGCGGGCTGGAATATAAAGAAGCGTTGAACCGTGTAATTCTTGAGCTTGAAAAAACAGGTCAGGGTTATGGTAAGACAAATTACAGGCTTAGAGATGCCGTCTTTAGCCGACAGAGATATTGGGGAGAGCCATTTCCTGTTTATTATGTAAATGGACTGCCAAAAATGATAGATCTGGAGCACCTTCCATTAAGGTTGCCAGAAGTGGAGAAATATCTTCCTACCGAAACCGGTGAACCACCTTTGGGAAATGCTACTAACTGGGCATGGGATGCTGAAAAAAATGAGGTAGTTTCTAATGATAAGATTAACAACTCCACAGTATTTCAGTTGGAATTGAATACCATGCCGGGATGGGCTGGAAGTAGCTGGTATCTTTTCAGATATATGGATGCCGGCAATCCTGATACTTTTGTTTCCGAAGAGGCACAGCAGTACTGGGAAAATGTGGATCTTTATATTGGTGGTAGCGAACATGCTACGGGTCACTTATTGTATTCCAGATTCTGGACCAAATTTTTAAGTGATCGTGGGAGACTTACCGTAGAAGAACCATTCAAGAAATTGATCAACCAGGGAATGATCCTGGGAACCAGTGCGTTTGTTTACAGGCTGGAAGGAGAGAATGTATTCATTTCAAGCACCCAGATCAAGGGAAACAACGTGCAGCCAATTCATGTAGATGTTTCGTTGGTAAATTCCTCAGATGAACTTGATGTAGAAGGTTTCAAAAAGTGGAGACCTGAATTTGCAGATGCTAAATTCGTGCTGGAAGATGGACGATATATTGTTGGAAGGGAAGTGGAGAAAATGTCGAAGTCTAAATACAATGTGGTGAATCCAGATGAGATCTGTGAGCGATACGGTGCAGATACACTAAGAATGTATGAAATGTTCCTGGGGCCGCTCGAACAGGCAAAACCATGGAATACAGCGGGAATTACCGGCGTACATAATTTTCTGAAGAAATTCTGGAAGCTTTTCCATGATGAAGAGCAGTTCGTTGTTACTAACGATAAAGCTTCAGCGGATTCTTTAAAAACAATACATAAAACCATTAAAAAAGTAACAGAGGATATTGAAGACTTCAGTTTCAATACTTCGGTTTCTACATTTATGATCTGTGTAAATGAGCTTACTGCTCAAAACTGTAACCAAAGGGAGGTGCTTGAGCCTTTAACTGTGCTTATCGCACCATACGCACCTCATATTGCCGAAGAACTTTGGGAAAAACTTGGTAATACTGAATCTATTACTACTGCTGAGTATCCGGTGTATGAAGAGAAGTTTCTTGTGGAGAGCACGAAGAACTACCCAGTTTCTTTTAATGGTAAGATGAGATTTACAATGGAATTACCTATGGATATGTCCAGAGAGGAAATTGAAAAGAATGTTCTTAACGATGACAGGACTAAAAATCAATTAGACGGATCTACCCCTAAGAAAGTTATAGTCGTTCCGGGTAAAATTGTAAATATCGTAATGTAACCCCCTTTAAATTATTAGATAGGGTTGTAAAATGTAATTTATAACTTTTTACACCCCTATTTTTATTTTCTTCACTATTTTTCGGAAACAAATTTATCTACCATGAAAATTGGAATTCCGAAGGAGATCAAAAACAATGAAAACAGGGTGGGCATGACACCTGCTGGGGTACTCGAACTCTCGAAAAAAGGTCATGAAGTTTATGTACAATCAACTGCTGGTGATTCCAGTGGTTTTGATGACAAAGACTATCATGCTGCAGGTGCTACAATACTTCCATCTATAGACCGGGTTTACAGTGCTGGCGATATGATCGTAAAGGTCAAGGAACCGATCGAACAGGAATATGGTCTAATTAAAGAAGATCAGATAGTTTTTACATATTTCCATTTTGCTTCCAACCAGAATCTTACGGAAGCCATGATGCGTAGTAAATCTGTGTGTATAGCTTATGAAACGGTAGAAGATAAGGATGGTACATTGCCATTATTAACTCCTATGAGTGAGGTGGCAGGAAGGATGGCTATTCAACAGGGAGCGAAATATCTTGAAAAACCTGTTCAGGGTAAAGGTTTGTTACTTGGTGGTGTACCGGGTGTTCCACCAGGTAAAGTGCTTGTGCTGGGTGCAGGTGTGGTCGGGATTCAGGCAGCGAAAATGGCTGCTGGATTAGGTGCCCAAGTAACCGTTCTTGATGTGAACATGAACAAATTAAGATACGTGAACGATATCATGCCTAGCCACGTGGTTACCGAATTCTCGAACGAATATAATATTAGGAAACACTTGAAAACTACAGATCTAGTGGTTGGTGGTGTCTTAATCACAGGTGCAAAGGCTCCAAAACTGGTTACCAGAGATATGCTAAAAACGATGCAGCCGGGGGCAGTGATCGTGGATGTAGCGGTGGACCAGGGAGGTTGTATCGAAACCACGAGACCGACTACGCACGAGGAACCTGCTTATATCATTGATGATATTGTACATTATTGTGTGGCTAACATGCCCGGAGCGGTGCCTTATACTTCTACGCTTGCTTTAACAAATGTCACATTACCTTATGTTCTCAAACTTGCAGATGCAGGTTGGGAAAAGGCATGTGATCATGATCCATTGCTTGCTAAGGGACTTAATATTGTAAAGGGAGCTATAGTCTATAATCCAATACTGGAGGCGTTTGGATGGGATGAAACCTATGCTTAGCTAAGGTAAAGGTCAACCAGACCTTCAGGGGTGATAACTTTGATCTCCTTATTCTTTTTATCTACCTTTTCAATAAACTCATCGTTCATTGGAATCAGGATTTGTTTGCCATCCTTATCAATTTCGAACAGCGCCTGGGCTGTAGTATCGTTGATGGAAACGATCGTTCCAATATTCCCGTGTTGTTGATCGATAACATCAAAACCAATGATCTCATGGAAATAGAATTTATCGTCGGGAAGCTGAGGTAATTGTTCAAGAGGCAGGTAGAGTTCTGCACCAATCATGTCTTCTGCATCCTGCTCGGTATCGATATCTTCGATCTTGGCTCTTAGAAGAGTACTTTTGTGGAGGTAAGATCTTTCAATAAAAAATGGAACCAGGTTTTCGTTGTATTCAACGAAAACCGATTCCATTTCTGTGTAAAGTTCAGGTTCGTCGGTGTCTAATTTAATAAGCACTTCGCCCTTAAAACTAAATTTTGCGACGATGCGCCCCAGGTAGAAACAATCTTCCTTAGTCATCGTCTACTGTTTTAAGCGTCTTTTTTGTCTTCAGTATTAGCTTCTTCTGCAGTTGCAGCGCCCACTTCTTCTTCAGCAGCTTCGACAGTTGCGTCATCTGTAGCTTCTGCAGTTGCAGCAGCTTCAGCTTCAGCAGCCGCTTTCGTTTCAGCTTCAGCAGCTTCTCTTGCTTCAGCGTCACGTTTAGCGTTTACTTCTTTTTCAGCTTCTAAAGCTTTCGCTTTTTCAGCTTCCTGAGCTTTCGTCAAAGAATCTTTCTTTGCGTCAACTTTTCCTTCTTTCTCTTCCATCCAGGCGTTGAATTTCTCTTCAGCCTGTTCTTCAGTTAAAGCACCTTTCTTAACTCCACCTGCAAGGTGTTTCTTAAGTAAAGCTCCTTTGTAAGAAAGAATTGCACGAGCAGTGTCAGTTGGCTGAGCACCGTTCTGCAACCATTTTACGGCTCCATCAACATCTAATTCGATAGTTGCAGGATTTGTGTTTGGATTGTAGATCCCTAATTTGTCAAGGAATTTACCATCTCTTTTAGAGCGGGTATCCGCTGCTACGATCCAGAAAAAAGGTTTTCCTTTTTTACCGTGTCTTTGTAATCTTATTTTTACTGGCATAAAAATTAAATTTTGGGGTTCTCGACCCCGATTATTAATAAGGCTGCAAAGATACTACATTTTTCTAATTCTGAACACTTTAGCATTAGATTTTAAAATGCTCAGCTGAAGTCTCGAAATCTGCCATTTTGGGAGTTATTTTAGTTAAAAATAATGGTGGCTGTTAAAAGAGGTTAATTAGTGCTAAACCCTGTTAAATAGGTTGTTATCGAGGTTTTCTCAACATATCTTTGGGTAACTAATATGAAAAAAAATAAAGCAATGAGTTATTCAGAAAATGTATCTAAGAAACTTAATGAGTTACTAGAAAAGAATTATGATGCTGAGAAAGGATATAAACTGGCAGCTGAAAAAGTAAATAACCAACGATTAAAGAGTTTTTTCTCTGCTCGTGCACAGGAACGTTACGATTTTGGACATGAATTAAAATCTGAGATCAGCAACTTCGGTGAAACTCCGGATAAAGGAACAAGTATCGCAGGTGATCTTCACCGTGGATGGATGAATTTAAAAGCTAGCTTATCTGGTGATAAAGATGAAGCGGTTCTTGAAGAAGCTATTCGTGGAGAAAAAGCAGCTGTAGAGGAATATGAAGAGATCCTTAAGGATTCTGAAGTTCCTGCAAGTACTGGAAATGTACTAATGAAGCAAAAAAATGCTATTGTAGCATCTCTTAATGAAGTGAAGGCTTTAGAAGATATCGCCTAAAAACAAATCAGATCAGAAATTAACCAATCTGGTCTTATATTAAAATTAATGATGCGAACCATGTTTGATTGAAGTAGTAGTAGTTTTTTGTGTTCGTATCAGGCCTCACAGAATTTCTGAATTTTCAGGATTTTGTGAGGCTTTTTTTATGGTTAATAATTCCTTAAAACAAAGTTTTTTATCAGGCCTAAAGTTCATTAATTTAGCGCGGAAGGTTGGCAAAAACTAACCGCTTGAATATCTTCTTTTAAGGCTCTAAATACCAAGGAATGTACCTGATTTTTGACACTGAAACCACCGGTTTACCTAAGCGATGGGATGCCCCTTTAACCGATTCTGATAACTGGCCACGCTGTATACAGATCGCCTGGCAGTTGCATGATGAGATGGGTAATCTTATTGAAAATCAGGATTATCTTATACAACCTGAGGGTTTTGATATTCCCTATGATTCTGAAAGAATTCACGGTATATCTACAGATCTGGCCCGGGAACAGGGAATTTCTTTGGATGAGGTGCTGGAGAAGTTCAATATCGCCATTCAGAAATCTAAGTTTATCGTTGGCCAGAATGTTGGTTTTGACCTGAATATCATGGGGGCGGAATTCATCAGAAGAAACTTTGATAATTCCCTTCAGGAAATGCCAGTTCTGGATACCTGTACAGAGAAAACCGCAGCACTTTGTGAAATACCTGGAGGTCGTGGTGGTAAATTCAAATTACCTACTCTTACCGAGCTACATGAGTTTCTTTTTAATGAACCTTTTGCTGAAGTGCACAACGCTACTGCAGATGTTGAAGCTACTACCCGGTGTTTTTTAGAACTTATCAGGCAAAGAATTTATACGCTGGATGAGCTCGATGTTCCTGCAGGCTATTTCGAAAACTTTTCCGAAGAGAATCCGGCGAGTATAGAGCTTATAGGTCTAAAGCACATTAATTTAAAGAAAGCTTCAGATAGAATAAGAAAAAGGCTGGAAAAACAACAGCCTTCAGATGATATTTCGACTGAAGAAATTCAGGAGAATTTAGAGAAGCTGGATGAGATACGTTTCGCGCATCTTCATAATCATTCACAGTTTTCAGTTTTACAATCGACTATAAGTATACCTGATCTGGTGGCTGCAGCTGCTGAAGAGGATATGAGTGCGGTTGCGCTAACAGATCACGCGAACATGATGGGTGCCTTTCACTTCGTGAAGGAAGTGGGGTCTTATAACAAAGGTGTAGCAGATCATAATGCCTCGGCAGAAGAGAATGGAGAAGCGCTTAGAAAGCCATTGAAAGCCATATTAGGATGTGAATTCTTTGTTTGTGAGAATCATTTAGATAAGAGTAGAAAAGACAATGGTTATCAGGTCGTGATCCTTGCAAAGAATAAGAAGGGATACCATAACCTCGCAAAAATGTCTTCCAAGGCCTATACCGATGGTTTTTATTATGTACCTCGTATAGACAAAGAAGTAATTAAGGAATACAAAGAGGATCTGATCGTGCTAACCGGTAATCTATACGGTGAAGTTCCCAGTAAGATTCTGAATGTTGGTGAAAAACAGGCTGAGGAAGCTTTGTTATGGTGGAAACAAGAATTCGGAGATGATCTCTACATCGAATTGATGCGTCATGATCAGGATGATGAGAACAGGGTGAATCCCGTGCTTGTGGAATTTTCCAGAAAACACGAGGTAAAACTAATTGCTACCAATAATACCTATTACTGGAAACAGGAAGATGCCAATGCGCACGATATCTTGTTGTGTGTAAAGGATGGTGAAAAGCAAGCTACGCCTATTGGCCGCGGAAGAGGTTATCGTTATGGCTTACCAAATACCGAATACTACTTCAAGTCTGGAAATGAAATGAAGCGGCTTTTCAAGGATCTTCCAGATGCGATTAGTAATATCCAGGAAATTGTAGATAAAATTGAGCCTTTTGAATTGGCCAGAGACGTTTTACTTCCGGCATTTGAAATTCCTGAAGAATTTCAGAGCGAAGAGGATCTTGTAGATGGAGGGAAAAGAGGTGAAAACGCTTTTCTAAAGCATATTACTTTTGAAGGAGCTCGAAAGAGATATCCAGAGATCACTCCAGATATTGAAGAACGACTCAACTTTGAGCTTTCGGTAATTGAAAATACCGGTTATCCAGGTTACTTCCTTATTGTAGAAGATTTTATCAGGGCTGCTCGGGCTATGGGAGTTTCGGTTGGACCTGGACGTGGATCTGCCGCGGGATCTGTAGTAGCATATTGTTTATGGATCACCAATATCGATCCTATCAAGTATGATCTACTTTTTGAGAGATTCCTGAATCCTGATCGTGTGAGTATGCCCGATATTGATATCGATTTTGATGATGAAGGTCGAAGCCGGGTGATGGATTATGTGATCGAAAAATATGGTGCGAACCAGGTGGCGCAGATCATTACCTACGGAACTATGGCGGCAAAATCCTCCATACGGGATACCGCAAGGGTGCTGGATCTTCCCCTTATGGATTCAGACAGGATTGCGAAACTTATTCCAAATACCAAGCTGGGGAAACTATTTGCCATGGATGAAAAGACCATCCGTTCTAAGTTCCGTGGAGATGAAATTGAAAAAATCAATGAGCTTCTAAATATTGCTGAAGGGGATGATCTGGAAGCAGAAACAGTAAACCAGGCTAGAATCCTGGAAGGCTCAGTTAGAAATACAGGAATACACGCCTGCGGGGTGATCATTACTCCCGGTGATATTACCAATTATGTGCCAGTTTCTGTGGCTAAAGATTCAGATCTTTATGTTACCCAGTTTGATAACTCGGTCGTTGAAAGTGCCGGACTGCTAAAAATGGACTTTTTGGGTCTGAAGACCCTTACTTTGATCAAGGATACCGTGAAGATCGTAAAGGGAAGACATGATATAGACCTCGACCCGGATAGTTTTCCGCTTGATGATGAAGAAACCTACAAATTATTCCAGCGAGGAGAAACAGTTGGAATTTTCCAGTATGAATCACCGGGTATGCAAAAACACATGCAGGCCTTGAAACCAACGGTTTTTGATGACCTTATCGCCATGAACGCCTTGTACCGACCGGGACCTATGGAATATATTCCAAGTTTCATTGCAAGGAAGCACGGCGATGAAGAGATTTCCTATGACCTTCCAGAAATGGAAGAATACCTGGAGGAAACTTACGGAATCACAGTGTATCAGGAGCAGGTGATGCTGCTTTCGCAGAAGCTGGCAGGATTTAGTAAAGGTGAAGCCGATATGTTACGTAAAGCGATGGGTAAAAAACTTGTTGCTTTACTGGCGCAATTAAAGCCTAAATTCATAGATGGCGGGAATGCCAAAGGTCATCCAGCAGAGGTGTTGGAAAAGATCTGGAAAGACTGGGAAGCCTTCGCTTCATATGCTTTTAACAAGTCTCACTCTACCTGTTACGCATGGATCGCCTATCAAACCGCATATTTAAAAGCGCATTATCCTGCGGAATATATGGCAGCGGTACTTTCCAATAATATGAATGATATCAAACAGGTAACGTTCTTTATGGAAGAGTGCAAGAGAATGAAACTGAATGTTCTTGGACCCGATGTAAATGAATCCTATTATAAATTCTCTGTAAAT